>NZ_FUKU01000044.1 GCF_900163865.1 Sphingobacterium sp. JB170 | reverse complement strand
CAATTGACCATTCTCATAATGACGGAGCCTGTAAAAATAACTTATCCCGTACTGGTCATGATGATGGTATCAGTACGGGATAAGTTGTCCCAGTAAGCTTACAGATCGCCCTTACCAACGACCCTGTTCCTGATCCTACTTAGTGAGGACGGGGTAATACCTAAAAAGGACGCCACATATACCAGCGGGATTCGGTTCGCCAGGTTGGGGTAATCTTTCAGGAAATTATTGTACCGGTCTTTAGCGTCAACAGTCAGCATCGGCTTGATGATATTCACTTTTTCCAGTAGGGTCTTCACGGTGATCTTGTTTATGAGTTCATCAAAGCCCATAATCGTAGACAGCAGCTCATTCCAGCGCTTATGTGTAAAGGTAAGCAGTGTGCAATCGGTGACGGCCTTAATATAGATCATGGAAGCTGTTTGATAATTAAAGCTTTCCAGATCGACCACAAAATGATCCTCATTAATAAAATGGTGTACTATTTCCTCACCTTTATTATTGTAGTAACAAATCATCATTACACCTTCCTGCAGAAAACCCACCTTTTTGGCGGTCTTACCCGCCTCAGAGAAATATTCCTCTTTCGACATTACGACCACCTCTGCATTTGCTTTGATCAGTTCGATCTGTTGTTCATTCAGGTGGCCGAACCGCAATAAATACTTTACCAATGCTTCCATCATAGCTTATCCAAAAAATAATTTTTCCGTAGCGCTTATCACAGCATCTTTTCCTTCCTGTTCAAGCCAGGCTGATTTTGTGGTCGCGTCCTTACCCGCAAAGTAATGCAATTGTTTTTTATTATCAGTAGCCGCCTCAAAAACAATCGCTGCAACATCAACCGGATTATCGGCAGATAGGGTGGCCTCAGCGCTGGAGAATGCCGCTAAAACCTTTTCCACCTGATCCTGGTATGCCGGATGCGCTGCAAGTTGGGCACTTTGAGAAAAATTGGTATTCATCAGACCGGGGATGATGGTTTTCATGACGATGCCAAAGCTTGCCAACTCAAAGTACATACCTTCCGTCCAGGATTCCAGCGCTGCCTTGGTTGCGCCGTAAACGGCGAGCATCGGATTGGGAATGTATGCTCCTAAGGAGGTCGTATTGATGATGATCCCGGCGTTCCTACTCCGGAACCCTGGCAGGCAGGCTCTGGTTAGCCGAAGGGTTCCCAAAAAATTGGTACTGATCTGCTGTTCTAGTTGCTCGTCACTCATTCCTTCCAGCGGACCTGCAAGCGCATACCCAGCATTATTAAACAATACATCGATGGGGCTTATGCGTTCGGCTTCTGCCACTACCTTCGCGATCTGACCGACATCATCCACATCGAGCTTCAACAAATGGACATTAGCCAATTTAGAAAAGCTTGTGTGTTGTTCCGGATTTCTCATCGTTGCAAATACGGTCCATCCATTCTTTGCGAAGATGTTAACGGCGGCCTCGCCCAAACCTGAGGAAGCGCCTGTAATAAAAATTGTTTGACTCATATCTTTTTAAATTATTTAAACAAAGGAAGGCATCACATTT
>NZ_FUKU01000048.1 GCF_900163865.1 Sphingobacterium sp. JB170 | reverse complement strand
TCCAAAGACCCTTTCTTGGAAAAAGGACTACATGTGCTGTATTGACAGCTTACAATACAGACACGTTACTAGGCGTTGATAGTGTAGCAAAAGCATGTCCGTCATTTATTTTGGAAAATAGCTGTAGGTAAGCGCTGTCTAAAGCAGGGAAAGTACTAGCACGGTGGAAAAGCGGTATGAAATTATCTAGGGCTTCATCCCAGGGCTGCTCTGTTAAATATCTATAGGGGTAAAAGTATTGGATAATATTCCAATAACGAAACAATCCAAGCAATCTAAAACCTACATCGTTTACGCTGGCTTTTCTATATGATAGTTCAGTGAAATTCGGATTTCTTGGACCGTCAAAGTACCCTATATATTTATGTTGAATGGGGCTCTCAATTTCCGATAACTGAAAAAGTGTTTTTTTTAAATTATCGGAATAACTAAGTTTGGCAATCCACGTCAAATCTGTTTTGAGTTTCCATTCTTTTGTTTTATTGTCATCTGGATTATTTTTTATTCTCGGTGGTATTTCGCCAAAACTTTTAATCCAGTTGATGAATTCAACTTCCTGTTGCTCATTCGATTGAAGGGATAAAATCCTTGGAAGGAATTTAAATAATTCAGCATCCATGTTCCACTTTCCCTCTGCTACCGAAGGGTGGAAATACTTTATTGCCCCCCAAATCAGCGCGATATTTTTTAAGAATTCTTGGTTTTTATTATTGAGTTCGAAGGTGGGGACGTGTGAGTTGAATTTATAAATCGAATCCTTAGTTGGTTTATATACAGGAGCTTCAGTATAATTATTACCGTCAACCGAGAGCTGTAAGTTATTGAACCATACTGATCCGGCCCCAATTAGGTATAAGCCGACCTCTATCTTATCAGTCTCCTCGGGAGCTAATTCTAATGTGACTTCCCAATCGCTCCAGTTATGCGTTCCATTTATTTTAAATTTTTCTAAATTTTTGAAATCGACCTTAGGTTTGATATGTCCATAGAGTCCAACGTGTCCGTCGTGAGAGACTCCCTCGGTTTTTATCTTCGCCGAAAAAGTCAAGAATTTTCCTTCAAAATTGTGAGGTATGTCAAAGATTAATACTCCGGCACCTGGATTATCTTCGTTATTTGATTTTATTCTCAAAGAGGGTTTACCTGAGACTAATTGCTTATCGTCAATTCCAATATCGTATCCAATACTCTCGATAATATGCCAGCCGATTGGAAGATTATTTTTAATCTCCTTAAAATCGAGGTTGTAGTCTTTACGAGAAACCTGTGCCGTAGTATCTATGTTAAAAATTATTACGAGAAATAACAGTTGGATGACTACTTTCATGGGTAAAATATATGATTTAAACTATCTTTTGTTTAGCGTGTTTCGTCTATCACTTACTTCGAAAGGCATCCTGTAAGAATGGTATTTTACGTATCGATTGTAAAAGTCATATAGCGGTTTAACATCCTGCGAGCAAATTAAGGGTATCGCTTTTGCTAACAAATCTTCCTCCCAATTCCACCATTTGATTTCTAAGAGAATTTCGATATCTTCTTCGGTGAATCGAGTTCTAATTAATTTTGCCGGATTGCCACCGACTATCGTATAAGGAGCAACGTCTTTGGTAACTAAGGCTCTACTACCAATAACTGCGCCGTCACCAATCGTCACGCCAGCCATAATCATAGCTTCGCCACCGATCCAAACATCGTTACCGATAACCGTGTTACCCGCGCCTGTAAATCCGTCAGCCGCTCCATGAAAACTCTCGACTTCGTTCATATAAAAGAAAGGGAAAGTGGATATCCAATCGTGCCGATGACCTTGGTTTCCTGCCATCACAAAACTAGCCCCGCTTCCGATAGAACAAAACGAACCTATAATAAGTTTATCAACGTCGTCTCTGTCAGGAAACAGATAACGTGCACAATCGTCAAAAGAATGTCCGTGATAGTAACCCGAGTAATAAGAATATTTTCCGGCAATAATATTAGGGTTGGTAATGTGGTCTTTGATTATCTTGCCTTTAAAAGGACTTTCAAAAAAATTAATCATGTTGCATATTTTAAAATTCACAATAGAACCGAAGGGCAATATTTATTACCTCAATAATAAACTATTTTTTCAAATATGCTAATCAGACATTTTCATACCCAAATATAATCAAATCTAGAGAGAATTCGTAGTACGCATAATTATTCCTGTATCGCCGAAGATGTTTGCTTAGTGGCTTAATTAGATCACGGGTTTAAATAGTTGTAAATGAGGTGCTAGATGCAGGTCTAGAAATTAAGTGTAAATGATTTTCAAGAGCCTATAATTTCAGACATCGGCTATAAATAGCTATTCAGCGGCTTAGCGAGAGTCGCGTTTAAACTTTATACGGCAGTACTAAAATTAATGAAAAATTCATTTTCCGTAATTCGGCTACAAATGTTCGTGGTTTGGCTACAGGAATCGTATGGGTAATTTGGAATTTTGTTGCATCACATTTAAACAAGATAAAATTATGCAGACAAATCAAAAGAAAGTAGCACTTGTGACAGGGGGTAATACAGGGGTAGGTTTTCAGGTCGCCAAGGCACTTGCAGATAATGAATACGTGGTATATTTAGGTGCCCGTGATCTACGAAAAGGAGAGAAGGCCACAGCAGAAATTGGAACGGGCGTGAAGGCCATTCAGTTGGATATTACCGATAGTGACTCGATCACTGCTGCAGCGGCGCAAATAGAAAATGAACAAGGATACCTTTCGTTGCTGGTCAATAATGCGGCCATATCACACGCAGGAAAAGCCGGTAGAACGCTGGAAGAGATACTGGGATCCCAACGAGCCAGTATCGCATCTATAGACGAGATGAAAACGGTCTGGAACACCAACGTATTTGGCACTCTTGCTGTCACACAGAGTTTTTTACCGTTATTGCGGAATGCAGCAGCTGCGCGGATTGTAACTGTTTCTAGCGCATTAGGATCACTTTCCCTTAATTCAAATCCTGATACTCCTTTTCGTTCCGGATTTGACGCCGTTTATGGCGCCTCGAAAACAGCCCTTAATGGTATTTTCCTGTCGCTTGCAATAGAACTGGAGCGTTCCAATATAAAAGTCAATTTGGTCAGTCCAGGTTTCACTGCTACGGCATTAAATAATTTTCAAGGAACCGACACCGTGGAAGAAGGTTCTCTTGAACCTATCAGGGTAGCGTTGGCTGAAGATATACCAACAGGAAGCTTTACAGGGCCTATCACTTCAGAAGGGGATAACAGTGTCCCCTGGTAATGCCAAACGGATTAAAAACCTATGGCTGTAGTATGTCATAGGTTTTTTTGATAAATTTATGAAGTGTGGGAAGGATAAAATAACCTTATAAACCACTAGGATTATTCCTTTGCAAATTCCACATAACTTGAAACAAAAGGAGAGATACAGATGAAAAACAAAGAAGATAAACTTATACGGTTTATTTCGATATCAGAAAGTCATAAAGTTTTTGGCCTTCCTAAGCCGCAGCATCCACTGATAAGTCTTATGCATTTTAATGAAAACAATCCATTTAATACGGAAATGGCTCCGATTTATGATGTGCTGGACTTCTATAAAATCACTTTCATTACTCAAAACAATGGAAAATTGAAGTATGGCCAGAATTATTATGATTTTAACGAAGGCAGTATGCTGTTTTTAGCACCCAACTAATTGGTAGGATCCACTGAGTATAATAAAAACACCTATGCCTATTTATTGCTCATTCATCCCGATTTTTTATTGGGTTATCCACTAGCTAAAAAGATCATGCAATATGGGTATTTTTCTTATTTGGTTAATGAAGCGTTGCATTTGTCAGATATTGAAAAACAGACAATCTTATCCATATATAACATCATGGAACAGGAGCTAAACAACCCCGTCGATGAATTCAGTCAGGAAGTGATGATTGCCCAGATAGAGTTACTGCTCAGCTATGTTAACCGATTTTATAAAAGGCAATTTATTACGCGTAAAGCGGTAAATAATGATATTCTCCTAAAAATCGAAACCATTTTGGATGATTATTTCAATAGCGGACAGCCACTGCGTCAAGGTGTACCTACGGTGCATTTCATTTCGGAAAAATTAAATATTTCGCCGGGATATTTAAGCGACTTGCTTCGTTCTCCTATCGGGCAAAATGGGCGGCAGTATATACACAAAAAGTTAATTGAAAAAGCAAAAGAGAAGCTTTCTACCACGCAATCGACCGTAAGCCAGATCGCTTATGAATTGGGCTTTGAGCATTCGCAATCATTTAATAAATTGTTTAAAACGAAAACTAATCTTTCGCCGTTAGAATTTAGAGCTTCTTTCAATTGATCTTCGAAAAATATTATTAGACGTCATACTGTTAGCTGGCGGTGTAAGCTTTGTGCTGCCTCTTTATGCAACCGTGCTTCTAATACAAATGAGCCCGGGGAAAACCGAGCTCATCGTAATAAATTTAAGAATCTTTTTTTTATAAAATTTATAGGGAATCCAAAATACTACACGTTTCCTCGTGTCCTTTTTCGTCTTTAACTGGAATGGAAACCTTAGGATAACAAGTCTTCCATCCAATTCCCTTGATAGGGCTTATAATAGGATTAGTTGTTTTAATCAGCAATGAGGATCTTTTTTGAAAAGTGCAATATAGAACAGTGCGATACCTACAAAGCACTCCGCATAAATCGAAGCCAATTGCCATGAGCGATTTTAACAATATCCTCGTCCTTATAACCCTTCGTTTGCAAAAGAGGAAATATCTTCTGCACATCAGCGATTGTTTCAAGATCATAAGGACATTGCTCGCGTCCAAAGGCGCCATCCAGATCACTACCAACGGCTACATGATTTGTGTTTCCAGCAATCTGACATATATAGTCAATATTGTTGACCATGATCTCCATATTGCATTGTGCGCCGATTGGGGTAGACTCTCCTCTAACCCAGTCAGGCACCATCATCCATGCGTCTAATGCTACACCAATCACCGCGTCGCGTTCGATCAGTGCCCGAATCATATCGTCGCTAAACTGCCGATTATGATCAACAAAGACCCGGCAATTGTTGTGGCTCGCCCAAATCGGTCCTTGGTAACGTGCGAGCGCATCCCAAAAAGCATCATCGTTCAGGTGTGTGGCATCTAAGATCATTTTCAGACGATCCATTTCCTGTAACAAGGCAATGCCATCTGCATTTAACTTGCCTACTGAATCCGTGCCGTTGGCATATCGCCCTGAACCGTAATGTGCGGGTCCTATCGCACGAAGTCCATAGGCGTATGCCTTTTCGACATAACTCACATCCACTAAAGAATCGGCACCTTCAAGGCTTAGTAAATACCCAATTGGTCTATTCGAAGTGTCCGCACCATCTGTCCATTCAGCAACATGTAGATCCAGTTGCTCTCTGGTACAGATCATACGCATGTAACCATCCGCTTCCATCTGTTTGTACCAAGCAAGCTGACCCTGTGTCTGTGCCCAAGCCTGTTCTGGGGAAAACCAACCGGGTAGTAAGCTTCCTGGTTTGACATAACGGGCTATTTGAGTTGCTACAACCAAACCAATATTACCACGGCGTAACTCTTCAAATGTTACTGTCGCGTTGCCTCGGTCCGGTTTATCTAGCATCCCTTTTTCTCTTGCGTTCAGTTCCGAAATAGACACACGTAGATCTCTATTCCACTCTATTGCATTCATGCTCAGGTCAAGATGTCCATCGATTAAAAAAGGTAGTTCGTTCATTTCTCTAAATATTTAGGATTCTATTTCTGCCAATTACTTGCCAGGTTGCTATATTCTGATGTTCCTGAATAACATATGTGCGGTCGTAAAGGGCAACGGTGGGGCATATATGCGTTGGTATAGCATATAGCACGGCGCCTATAGGATACCGTTTACTGTCACCTACCGATAGTACCAAATGCTCTTCGCTTTGAAAAACTGTGGTAGCGTCGTCCGCATTCAAAAATAAAACCCTTTGTAAAGGTGGATCCGAGGCGACCGCTTTATACCCCAAATCAACGCATACATGCCGGCCATCAAGAACCGATATCACGCGCATTAGTAAAACGGCGGCGTATTCAAATGCTTGCTCGGGTATCCGCGAACGATAACCCCAATCCCAAAAAATAAACGTACCGGGACTACACGTTACGTCTTTTCGTTTGGCATGGCTCGTGAAAGAAGGACTTCCTCCTATGACCATCTTTAAAGGATAAGGACAACGGGGCTGTAAATAATCAAATGCTGCCTTTAGCAATACATAAGCGACACCACTCTCTTTTTCACGAACCTCAGGATCGCTGTTACTAATATGGCCATCATATCCATGCACCCCTTCTAAAACCAGATGTTTTTGTTCCTCGATGCATTGCAACAGCCTCTCTATTTGATCTACAGAAGAACCTGTACGTCCCATGCCTAAATCGATATCCACGTATACCGAGAGGTTCATTTTCCTATTTTGGGCAATAAAACCCAACTCCCTTATCGAATCCACATTATCCAGAAGACACGAAAAATGGGTGTTTGGGTAGGCCTGCACAAGCTTCATCCATCGTTCTATTTTAGGACCTACTGGTTGATAAGCCATCATCACGTCTTTGGCATTGCTCAGCGCAAGCATCTCCGCTTCGGCGATCGTTGAGCATTTGAACTGCTCAATCCCGGCATCCATCATCATTTTGCAGACCTCGATCATCTTATTAGTCTTGACGTGCGGCCGTAAACGGTTTGTGTCTTCACTTACCATTTTCTTGAGCAAGCGGATATTGTAGGTAATACGTTCAGGATAAACCAATAGTGCTGGCGAATCGATATGATCGACGTTCGCCACTTCATACCATTGCTTCATCATTTAATCCTCCAATTCAAACAATGCTTCTATTTCTACAGGGATATTGTCCGGTAAGGAGCCAAAGCCCACTGCGCTGCGGGTACCAATGCCATTCTCTTGTCCCCAAACGGACGCGAAAAGCTCACTACATCCATTGATTATATAAGGATGCTGCTCAAATTCAGTAGTGCAATTAACCATCCCCAGCACTTTGATAACCCGTTTCACTTTATTCAGCGAACCGAGATTCGTTCGGATGGTAGATAACATAGTCAACCCCACCTGTTGAGCAGAAAGTTTCCCTGCTTCTGCGTCTATATCGCGGCCAATCCGACCTATGATTAGGCTAGCATCATCCTGCACAGGGCCATGTCCTGAAAGATAAAGGTACTTACCGTCGATCACATAAGGCTTGTAGACACCTTTAGGTGCCGGGGCCGGAGGTAGTGATAGACCTAATTTTTCAAATTGTTCATCTGCATTATACATCATCGTTTATTTATAAGGTGACAAATTCCATTATATAACTAAGGATAATAACATCACTGCTATCAGGCCAACGACAGAAACAATAGCTTCCATCGTAGACCATGAGCGTAACGTATCTTTAATCGTTAATCCAAAATACTCTTTAAACATCCAAAAGCCAGCATCGTTGACGTGCGAAAACATCAAACTACCTGCACCAATCGCCAGCACCATGAGATTGGGGTCTACCCCCGTAGATCGCAGCAGGGGCATTAATACGCTTGCTGCTGTCAGGGCGGCAACCGTGGCAGAGCCCACACACCCACGAATAATAGCCGTAATTATCCACGCTAGAATTAATGGATGTATAGGTAGAATCTGTAGGCTTTGTGCCAATTGAAGACTCGTCCCACTCTCTTCCATGACTTCCTTAAAAACCCCTGATCCGGCTATAATCAATAAAATCATAGCAATATCTTTTACCGCATCCGTATAAATCACCATTACCTCTTTTACCGAGCGTTTCTGGTATATTCCTAAAGAAAAGGAGGCGTAAATGATCGATAGCAGCATGACAACAGATGGGGAGCCAAGAAAACCAATCAGCGCAAGAACAAAAGTACTGGAAGGGTGAACTACATAGGGGAGTACGGTCAAGGAAATCAACAAGAATACAGGCAGTAGAGCCGTCATAAAACTATTCCATGTTCCTGGCCGGCCATAGGGGTTGTCCTGTACTTTATTCTCTTGTGGATGAAAGAGTTCAGATTTCCTTGTCTTTAATTTTCCTAAGGTTCGTCCAAAAACAGGTCCGCCAATAATAATCGCAGGAATTGCGACAAGCAGGCCATATATCAGGGTCAATCCCATATCGGCTTCAAATAATACAACTAATGCAACAGGAGAGGGGTGAGGGGGTATAAAACCATGCGTAACAGACAGGGCAGCAAGCATCGGTAAACCTATGTACACTGCCGACAGCTTATATTTATAAACAATAGAAAATATTAAAGGAACAAGCAAGACAAAACCAACGCCATAAAATAAGGGAATACCTACGACAAATCCCGTAAAGGCCATACCCCATTGCAGATGTTTTACACCAAATAATCGAACCATAACAGATGCAATATTCTCTGCCGCGCCACTCTCGGCAATCATCTTTCCAAGCATTGCGCCCAGCACTATAATGAGCGTCAGTCCGCCCATCGTAGTGGCGATCCCCTTTTCGACAGTAATCGGTATCCTGGTTAATGGAATACCTAAAGCAACAGCCGTCAATATTGACACAATAAGAAAAGACAAAAAAGCATTGATCTTGAAATAGGTTATGCAAGTAATTAGCAATACGAGACTAAGGAATACAATTGCAAATACCATTTAGCTTTTATAAATTATAGAGGTTTAAGAATACCGCCTTTCGGTCGATGCGGGTTGCTTATTTCCTCTAATATAATAATATCTAAGAAAAAACAGCGCAAATAAAAATCAAGATACCGCGCAATGCTATTGACGTATAGTACCGTAGGTGATGCACGAACTCCAAATACGCCCTTGAATGGCCATGGCCTTATGTTCGTAAAACGTACCGTTATAAATTCTTAACATATTATCAATAATTCCATTAGTTTTGTCTACTATGATCAGGCCTTTACCGGTGAACACTAATTTAACGAAAAGATTGATATTCAAGCTTTTTAATTTGTCTATGATTTACGATCCAGAGCGTCAAAAGGACCTTGGTCAAAATTTACGAAGACTATACGTTTATAAACAAATATAGAAGCGCGTCTATATTAAAAATCCTTTCGGCCAATCTCATAAGGGATTCATTTTCTTCACGAAGTATAACGTTTTTTCAATTTTCATTTAGTAATATTGTATACTGTTCAATTCTAGTAAAATACCAGTTATTCTAAACAGATTCCTATGAAAAACAAATTATCAAGACGTGATTTTATACAAAATAGCCTTGTCGCCGGTATCGGTATTTCTATGGTTCGCCCCTTGACCCTTTTCTCAATTCCAAAAAAAGAGCAAATGAAGTTGGGTCTGGTTACCTATCAGTGGGGGAGAGACTGGGATTTACCAACCCTGATTGCAAACTGTGAGCAAACAGGACTTTTAGGTGTGGAGCTCCGAACGCAACATGCCCACGGTGTGGAAACCAGCTTAAGTCCGGCACAACGTGCAGAAGTAAAAAAGCGCTTTGCTGACAGCATTGTTACTTGCGTAGGCTATGGCTCCAATTTCGAATACCACAGTCCCGATAAGGCAGCCCTTCGGGAGAATATTGAACAGACAAAAGAATATATCAAACTCTGTAAAGATATTGGCGCAACGGGTATCAAAGTTAAACCAAACACCTTGCCTTCTACAGTTCCAAGAGAGAAAACTATTGCCCAGATTGCTGCATCGCTCAATGAAGTGGGGAAGTTTGCACAAGATTATGGACAGCTTGTTCGGGTAGAAGTCCACGGACCAATTACCGCTGAAATTCCAAATATGAAAGCCATTTTCGACCAAGTGACAGAGAAAAATGTAAAAGTATGCTGGAATAGCAACGAATTAGATCTCGCAGCTCCTGGTTTTGCAGAGAATTTTGATATGCTTAAAGAATGGATCGGAGATACAGTACATATTCGTCAACTGAACATTGATGACTATCCGTATCAAGAATTGTTAAATTCACTATCAACGATCAACTACAGCGGATGGATATTGCTTGAAGCAGGCGAGGAAGTTCCAGACAGGATTGCAGGCATGAAAGAGCACTTGAGCCTTTTTAATAGCTTGAAAGCAAATATCACCAGGAAATAGATACGTCGAGTACTCTAAATAGATAGTTGTAATTGGTTAATATCGTATAATTATTTTTTCCTATTGTGCTTTCATATATTTATTCGTTATAATCGATGAAAGGTCTTAACCTCCGTATCTTTTCTATTTTCAGAGCTACGTTCGATCGGTAACCGTTCGTTCTAAAAAGGTAAATAGAACCGTAATATCCAACTCGTTGTATTGATATCCGGGTTTCACGCATTTTCAATGGTCAGCTTCCGTTAAAAGAAAATCAATATACAATAAGCCTCTCCAAGAAATTTTTTAAGTTCATTTAGCTTCCGTATCTTTCAATAAATTATTCCCCCAATAAATGTTTGAAATTTTAAGAAATCATATTGAAAAAATTGTTCCTTTAACAGACCAAGAATTTGAGTTTGTGTCGTCTCTATTTAGGGCGAAGTCGTATAAAAAGAATCAGTTTATTTTCCAGGAAGGCGAGAGCTTATCTCGACATTATTTTGTGTGCGGGGGATTATTAAAATTGGTGTACACCGATGTAGATGCTCGTGAGCATATCGTTGGTTTCGCGATGGAAGACTGGTGGGAAAGTGATTTCGAGGCATTTTATACCCAACAGAAAACTTCTATGTCTTTGATATGTCTTGAAAATACGGATGTTCTTTATATTACGCTTGAAAACTACAAGGAGCTATGTAAGACGTTGCCGCAAATAGAACATTTTTTTCTTGAGAAAGCTTACTTCGGATTTATTGCTGCGCAAAAACGTATACTCTCAACCCTTACCTCCAATACCAAAGAGCGTTATCAGCAACTAATTGAAATACATCCTTCATTAGTACAACGTGTGCCAAAATCGCAACTGGCAGCGTATTTAGGAGTTTCGAGAGAAACTTTAAGCCGCTTAACGATCTAACAATTAATATAATCTGTTCAATATTCTCTCGGACGCTGAAAAGTCAATCGTGCCCATCTCAAGTTTATCTTGCTGCGATAGAAAATGGTAACTCCATGTGATAAAGATCACTCCATAATGGTGATCTTTATCAACAGTTAGATCAGAGAATACAGCTTAGTTTTGTAATCATAGATTTTTTAAAACTTTAAAATGATAATGTAATGCAAAAAAGCGCTTTTAGTCCTTGGAAATGGCAAGACGAACGTAGTTACGTTCAAGCGGTCGAAGTAAAAAATATCGAAGGGACGTTATATTGTTCGGGCCAGGCGGCTATCGATGCAGATGGTATATCAAGTAATGCGGATATGAAATCGCAGTTGCTACAGGCAATTGCTAACCTAGAAGAAGTAATCACGACATCTGGCTATCAATGTGATGGCATCGTACGCTTAAATATTTATACAACCTCTACTGCGGAGCTCTGGCCAAATTTTCCCATTCTTCAAGAGTGGGTAGCAAAACACAATATTAAACAAGCGTTGACGATGTTGGAGGTCACCGGACTGTTCGAAACATTAAAGGTTGAACTGGAGGCTACAGTCGTAAAATAGCGGGACTGTAAATTTAAAAAACATTATGGACGACCTTTTTTTAGATCCTCCGTAGTGTTTTTTGTGAATATGTTCGCGTCCAATATTCCTTTTATTTATTGTAGTTAGGTTAAGATTATAGTAAACGTTTATGTTTTTCTCCCCATCGTTCCATTTGACGGATGATGGGACCTAGTTCATACCCAATTTCCGTCAATTCGTATTCTACACGCGGGGGTACCTGGGCGTAGATGGTCCGGGTGATAATTTTGTTTAACTCTAATTTGCGCAGTTGCAGGGTTAGCATTCGTTCTGTGATATTAGGTATGAACTTTTTCAACTCTCCAAAGCGCATTCTACCGTTCAATAGCCACGAACAGATTACCAGTGACCATTGACCTCCGAGAATATTGGCTGCATATACCTCTGAACATTCTTCAGCTAAGATTTTTTTATTCTCAAAATTAGTAGACGTTTCTTTTATTTTGCTCATTTCTTACATTTTTTATAGTATCGTACAATGAGCGATCAAGATAAGAAATTGGTTGTAAACATCGAGTGCAAACGCTGGGTGTTCTTGCTGCGCGCGGGTGAAAAAGGGTTAACCAAGAAAAAATTAATAACAAGGCGTATCGTTTCATTCTTCTAGGTAAATAATGTACGGTAAAACATAATTGGCAGCCTTTTACTTCACGCAAGGCCATTAATGCATATTTATTGATAATGGATTTCCCCTTTTATCGATAATGTGCTTTTATTTTTCTGCTTAGTGCCGATTCTCGCTTTCAGACTATGCGCTTTGAGTTTCTTAAATAAAGACACATTCCACTGTTCTGGCCATGTCCGAAAATCGACAAAGCAATATAATGGATAAGGTGTTTCCTTACTCGTAACCGGAGTTGATAAAGAATCCAGCGTTGTATTTAGAAAATACGTGCCGATATTTTCTTTATGAAACCTATAAAACATTTTATCCGGCATCGAGTCTTGAATGGATTCATTGCATTTCCACACGTGTACAATGTTTGGAACATGATTGTGTTGTACGTGGAGCTCTTCAATAGGGTTGAATTCATCGTCGTATGCGTAGGTAATCGATGAATCGTTTTGAACAACAGAATCACTTTTTACTTGCAAATCAAAATAATTAGCGTAGTTCGTATCGAGCTGCTGAGCATCAAGTCCGGTGTATTTCTGCATCAGACGTGCCAGTGTCGGTGTCTCTTGAAGCGGGAGTACGCTCCAAAATGTTAACGTTTGCTGGAGTGTATCAATGTCCCGTACAAGAAACTCATCACCAAGTTCTTGTTTTAACTGCCAAGTGCCGTTAATTTCGGTAAGGTTTTTCTTCACAGTGGCTTCTAGTTCTAATCCGCCATCTTCTTGTACGTAGGTGAGGTGTTTTTTAGATTTCAGTTGCTGGAAGCCTTCAAGGGTGCGGACCTGTGACCAATCCTCAGGCTTCATTAGTAAGGTTTTTAGATTACCGAATCCCTCGTTCTCGTCAAAATCTACCTGATAAACTAGATGTTCATTGTTAAATATCACCTTAAGTCGTTTATTCAAACTGACACTGACAATTGATTTTTGTTTGTCGATAAAGTTGATTTTCTTAGGGTAATTGCTCGCGAAAAATGAAAAGCATTTATCGAAGTTATTTATCGGTAATATTCCATAAAACTGTCCATCCTGCGAGGGCATACCGAATAAATATATTCGAGCCGGAAGTAGTATTCCGGCGTCGAATATGAAGCCTTTTATCTGTTCATTATCTGTTTTTATGCCCGCAGAATTCTTAGGTTTCGAAGACAGATACCACAGGTTGTCAAGTATCAAGTCGTCAACTGCAATTGATAAAATACTTGTGCTCGATTTACTGACGTACTGTAGGTCCATTTTGTGTTGTCGAACAGTATATAGTGTCCAGATAGAACCAAAAATCAAAATTAATAGTATACCTAATATGATAGCGGTCTTTTTCATTAACAGTTATTTTTCGATGGTTCCATCTAGGTTTTCAATAACATGTTTTAGCACATACTGGAGCCCATTTTTATCTGCTTTTGGAAGTTCTATTGACAGCTCGCCATACACGCTATTTTTCCCCTTCATGTTAGATTTTAATTGAAGATCTCCATATGTAGAGAGATCTTGTAGGGTTTGCCCCCAAGACGCTGTAACTGGGATTTCTAGTTGACGGACAACGTCAGGAATTTCAGCAGCGTGTACTATTAAATTGAGCTGGTTAGAAAAGATATCTTTCTTTACTTTGGCATTTCTACTGGAATTAAAGCGGTTTTCTTGAATTGCAGAAATCTGTTCAGCGTCACTACCTACAAATACAATATCTTTCTTGAAGTAGATATAGATCGGATCCATGTTATTTGGCTTCTCGATGGTATAAATATCGCCGTCTAAACTAACTTCATGTTTATTTATACCTAGATCAAGTATTTTTTTGAAAAATCGATGATCTTTCGAAGTGAACATCCATAGGAAGCTCGGAACGTACTCATCTTTCGTTTTTGTTACTTCTTGATATTCGTAATTCTCATCGTACTCATAGGCAATATATTCCTTTTCTACCTTCCGCAAGTCGTTAAGGAAGAAAACGTCGTCCCCCCGCTTTAATTTCCCGATCGCCTTTTCGTCTAGTCCAATCTCTACAGCTGTCGCAGCCAATTTCAAAAGCTCACCATTTTCTCCCAGCAAAGGGGCATACCAGCGGGAGATTAATCCTGGTAATTGTTTCAAATATCCCTCCGTACTTATATTAACTGATCCGTAGGCAAGATGATTTTCAGGAATGTACTTTTTGAATTTTTTATTCATTTTATTAGAATAAATCCCATCGAAAATTCGTGCAGTTTCAGCGTCAAGCTCCGCGGTCCCCCGTATTTTAATGTTGTATTTATCTTGGATTAGATCCAATGTGGCGGCCTGGTAACCATATTTTAAGTTTTTCATATCTACACCGTAGGCAATTTTTACGATGTCGTAGGGTAGTGCATCACTATATAGTTCGTCTAGGTTCGAGATCCATACACGGATTAAATGTTTATTATTTTTTAGTCTTATCGATTTGTTTTTAGCTAGGTTGTCAGCTGGTTCCAAATAATCTGTGAAATCCTGGGATAACCAGTTTATCAGCAATTCGTTCTTAATGGAGTCGTTTTTTGCTTCTCGAGCCTGATACGCTAAAGTGGAGGAACCCGGCTCGTTATCCCAGAGATAAGAAACGTCTTCCTCAGGTGCCGCATCTACATAATCTTCCACATCTTCAAGGGTATCACTCGATATAGCGTCTGCAGCGGCAGTTTCCAAATCAAACACAGAATCCACTGGGGCTGTTACCGTATCCTCATCAAAGTCAATTTCCATCCCGGTAGCATCGGTGCTATCAGTCAAAACGAAAGCGTCGGTGCCCGAATAATTGTTAGTCCGTGAAGAAGTTGTAGCATTGTCTAATTCAATATTATAGCGGTTCGCTATCGCTTTATTATCAAAATAATCGCTACGTAGTTCTCCCGTCAAGACGAGTAAAGATTCATCATTCCAAGCAGCATGGGTTTTGCCGTCACTAGAAATTCTTCGTTGGTATCCATTAATTTCAGGTAGTTCTTGAAACTTGGAAAACATTTTTTGACCTACCTGTTGGTTAGCTTTCAACGGAAGCAATATCCCCAGATAATACAAACTATCGTTAATGGTTCGATATATATATGCTTGCCGATCAAGATCAATGTCTGATTCCATTAGGTTTTCGGGCATATAACTTACTTCATCGATATTCTGTTGATCAAAAGCGCCTAACTTCGTTAACGTTTCGTTTAGGAGCTCCATCGAGCTGTGCTCTACAATAGCTTTATTATTAATGGAAACCACAAGTTGTGCGTGCGCCGGTATCTTACCGGTCAACTCCTGTGCCTTTGCCGTAATTGTAGTAATTGCCAGTATCGCTAAGAAAGCTAAAACTTTTATATTCATGTTATCGTTAATTGTTTAAAAAAATAGTATTTGCTAGTGACGCTTTTCCGCTAACCAGATCGGTTGCTTTTAGTTTCAAGAACACAGCCTTTGCATTACTGGATACCTTCGCATTAGTATGCATTTGAGATTTTACAGATTTATTAAATCGAATGATTTGGGTATAGTATGCATCATCAAAATATTTCTTGTCGTTTTGTGAAATTTTTGCGTATTCTTTGCCTATTGAAGCTGAATAAGTGTATGATCGGGTGAATGTACCTGCTTTTATATTGTAGTGATAACTGTTGTTGTTTCCAAGTGAGCTTTTGAAATGCGTTCCTAATGCCTTGCTGAAAGCATTCAAGGCATTAATTGAAGTGAAGCTACAGGAAACAGTCGCAATATAATTTTTGAAATCTAGGTTATACTGTACTTGACTAATGCCCTCCGTGTTTTTTAAAATGCGAATCATATCTTCGGTCTCCGATCTTATCTGTTCCTTGGTCGGGATTTTAATGCCATTGACACTTTTTAATTTCATCAGCGAAGCCACTTTTGTGCTGCTTTTACTAAGGTTCAGCGTTGCCTTAATCGTACCCGATCCGTTATCATTTAGGTCGATGTCTTCAACAAAGTCAAAGCAGCTCGTGAGTAAGCAGCATGTGAAACTCAGGGTTAAAAGCTGAAAAAATATTTTAATATTTTTCATTTTGTGATTTTTAATATATCTCATGAAACAAGCTACTCGTTTCAAAATCTGGTTACTTTCGACGTATTAATTTGTTCAAAAAGTGCATATAGAAATAAAATAATTTGCCAAAGGTAAAAAAAAAGTAAAAAATAGTGTTATCCCGAAAGCAGTGGTTTTGCTTTCAAATCCTACTTGGCGGAAATCAGGCCGTATTCAATGGCTAGTTTAACGATAATACTAAGGTTCTTAGTCCCGAAATTCTCAATCAGATTCTTGCGAAGACTCTCCACCGTATGCGGGCTTATAAATAGCTTCTCAGCAATTTGTGCTGTGTTGGCCTCGTCGCAGCTTCTGATAGAACTTCTTTTTCCCTATGGGTTAATTTTGGTACGCTATACAATCCATTTTTTTCCTTTTTTTCAAAAATGCTTTCGGTTTGCAAGCATAGAAACCTTTTTCCTTGGACAATTTCATGGATACCAGTGATGATATCTTCCACAGAGGTGTTTTTTGGAACATAACCGCGATCCCTCTAGCAATGCGCTGTTGATTACCACGTATTCGTCGTGTACACTAATGATTATAATAGCCATTTTTTGATATTTCGATTTTAGCGGTGTTATGTGCTCAACACTATTGGCATCTGGAAGGTTCATATCCAAAAGGAGGACATCAACGGGGGGGATTCGGAAGAGCTGTTCGCATCGTCGTAGCAGCAGGGAAATATCCTACAACTTTAAATGAATCTTCTTTCGAAAGTATGTTTTTCAGCCGCTCGAGCAGGAGAGGATGATCATCGGTGATTGTGATCTTTATCACAAACATTAATTTTAGAAAACGAAATTTCTACGCTGGTTCCGACTTGGGATTGCGATTGTAAATGGAATGTTCCTTTTAGAAAGCCTATTCGCGTTTGAATATTAATCAAACCTGCCGAATTATTGTCTTTAGCCTTGGTTACGTCAAATCCCACGCCGTCATCCTCATCGGTAATAATATAATTTTCAATTTCCTCAACAATTGAATAATGATCTGACTAGGAGCGGTGTGTTTAATAGCATTATTTACATAAAGCCTTTTTAATACCGTTACCAACGGGACTATTCTATCGTGTTGACAAACATATATAGTTCGTGTTGGCGGCCGCACCGTTCAGAGAAAAAGAGGCATATGCTGGAAAGAAGACTGTCCCACGAGCCGAAAAATAATGAAGAGCACTTTTAAAATTTCCGTAATCTGGATCGCATAAAACAAAATTAAACTTGTCCACAAAATGATATAATGCGATCCGATGTGGGGGTAAGGCTAAATCCTACAAACATTGGTTAATATGTTATATTTTACAATGATTAATACCTTTTATATTTGAATACGAACGTAGAATATGATCCAAGTTAAAAGAGTTTTCCTATATAGACTAACAGGTAAGAAATCATCAGTTACTAGCAGCTTTCGATATTTAGTTTTTTTAACCCTGCTTTGTTTAGCGCACGCAGGGCGATCGCAAACGAAGCCTGTATTAAAAATAGATATCGACCAGAGTAACCGCAGAATCGCCGAAACAAATCAGACGGGGTATTTGTCCTGGAAGGTGAAGCCTGGTCAGACCGATAGTTTTACTGCTAGCGGGATCGAGATAACGTTTACTAAAATCAATTCCTCATCGGGTGAACTTGCATCCGAGTGGTATAAAACAGGAATGGGCTCGCCGAATTTTGCGCGTTTGATTTCTGACGGGTTGACATTAAAAGATGCAGCAGTGGGTGGGAGAATTGAAATGCGCATTAGCGGGCTGCCAGAAGGCGAAAACAGCATTTTGACTTATCACAACATTCCACATAGCCCAGAGGGAAATACATTTAGTCCAATTATTATATCGCATAATGGTAATCAGCAAAAAGTAATACCAAGTATACGCGCTTTAAAAAAAGTGGATGCTGCGGTGGCCTATACCCAGCTGACCGTTAAAAAGAATGAAGATGTAGTGCTCGTCTTTGAAGCTGGCGACCTCTCGGGCGTAGTGACAAGGGATTTAATAATTAACGGTATTGAAATTAACACCGCAGATCCAGCGAAATTAGCGCACTCATCGTACCCCAAAAATGCTGATGAGCATGTGGAAACGCAAAGTGATGGGATTACGCTAAGCTGGAAAGGTGCGCCAGGGGTTACCCGTCATGAATTATATGTCGGAACCGATTCACTCGCTGTAGCACAAGCTACCCCAGATTCACCAGAGTTTAAAGGATCGCAACAAGTGGATCACTTTGCGTTAAGTGATACATACAGCATGCTTACCTATTACTGGCGCGTCGATCAAGTTAGCGGGGCAGGGAAAACAAAAGGCGAGGTATGGTATTTCCGTCCTGCACAATTGGCATTCCCTCAGGCCGAAGGATACGGGCGCTATGCGCGCGGTGGTCGTGGTGGCGTGGTGGTCGTGGTGACAAACTTAAATGATAGCGGTCCGGGGAGTCTGCGCGAGGCGGTTGAAAAACGGGTAGGACCACGCACAATTGTGTTCAGCGTGTCGGGTGTTATCGAGCTTCAATCGCGCTTGGTACTTAGCGAACCTTATGTCCGCATTGCCGGGCAGACAGCGCCCGGCGGTGGGATCTGTATTCGAGGCAATCCATTTGGTTTTACCGGCAATGATGTAGTCGTGCAAAACCTGCGGGTGAGGCTAGGTGCTGGTAAGACGGCCGACGGGATGGGGCTAACGGGTGCTAATTATAGTATTGTTGATCACTGTTCAATTAGTTGGACGATCGATGAGGGGTTTAGCTCGCGCGGAGCCCATAATATCACGTTGCAGCGTACGATAATTTCTGAGGCTTTGAATTCAGCTGGACATACTAAATATGAAAAAGGTAAAATGCATGGATATGCAGCCAGTATTGGTGGCGATATCGGAAGTTTTCACCATAATCTCTTAGCACATTGTTACGGCAGGAACTGGAGCCTCGCCGGTGGTCTTAGTGGCGACGGCTTTTACACTGGGAAATTGGATCTTCGAAACAATGTCGTGTATAATTGGGGCGCTCGCGCCACAGACGGCGGCGCCCATGAAGTGAATTTTGTAAATAATTACTACAAACCAGGAGCAGGGACAAGCCAATTTTTCGCATTCATCGGCGATCACGAGAACGTGGGGAAAGGAATGCAGCGTTGTTACTTTCAAGGAAACGTAATGCCGGGGCATTTTGATGAACAAAGTCAAGAAAAAGGTCGGAAAGCGCGGTACACCAATGGCGATACCAGCTCGTATGAAACTTTTGTAAACCAACCGTTTTTTGATCCAAAAGTAAAAACGCATAGCGCACGCCTAGCTTACAAAGTAGTCCTATCTGATGTTGGCAACACGCAGCCTACGCTCGATAAGCACGATAAGCGAATCGTTCAAGAGACGTTAGACAGCACCTACTCCGCAAAAGGAAGTATCTCGGGTAAACCGGGCTTTCCCGATCATCAAGACGATGTCGGCGGATACGAACATTACCCTGAGGTTAAGCGCGAGGCTAATTGGGATAGTGATCACGATGGCCTTCCAGATTGGTGGGAGAAACTCAAAGGAACGAACCTCCATTCAGAAAAGGGCGACTTTTCGGATGCCAACCAAGATTCGGATCGTGACGGCTATACTGCATTAGACGATTACTTGCAGTGGATGTCGATGCCACATTATAGTGCTGATTTGGGTAAACAGATTGTCGTCGATTTGCGTGAGCTCGCACTCGGCTTTACGAGCGATCCTCAATTTCAAATAGAAAATATATTGAATGGTAATGTGGAGATCAACGGCAGTAAAGCTGTGTTTAACCCCGCAGGCGCTGGTATTGGTTCGTTTGATTTTATCGTATCCGATAGTCAAGGTGATAGCATGCGACGCACGGTTAACGTTTTGAGTGGGGCTGTATTGTAAGTTAGTTTTAGCTGTTTTGTTGAGGGGTTAATTCTTAATGTAGAAAAGCTCGTTATTTCCAACAATGCGCGAGGCACCATCACCCCGTATACCGACATGCGAGGTGCAGCAAAATGGATACCTAATTAAGAAATTAACAAATAGTTTGCAAACTATTTTCCGTTAAAAGCGTCAAACCTGAGCGGTGTTTGGCGCTTTTAGGAAGATCAGCACAAGTGATCGAATGCAATAAAAGTCTTGGAGCTCAAGGTTGGAAAAATAAATTGTTTTCAAAGTACTACTTACATTCCGTCACCTTAACGGATAAATTTTGGCTTTAATTGGTCATTTTATCACGCGACCGGCACTATTGTTGGCCGGTAATTAATCCGAAACAGTTGTCCCATTATTCCACTTGGGTTAAAAAATATGGTCGCCCACCAATTCCTATTTTTATCCTGAAAAAGATTATTGTGACTTTCCCCTAGGATCGCCGAGTATCGGGGACCGTAAGGACCATATATCATTCGTTTCAGCGACCACCACGTCGTATCTGTAGACTTTTTGATCGTTATTTTCTGCCGCCGGAAGGTAGGTGTATGTGCCAGTTGGGAGAGCGACAGACCACACGGTTTGCGACCGTTGGTCTTTTCCGTGATGTTTGGTTAACCACGTCCCCTCGATATAAGGTTCCTTCGAATATCGGGTTTTCTGAAACTCTCGAAACAGCTCTGCCACATCGCTCAAATCGTCATTCATATTTAATAAGCATTTAAAGTTTAATCGATCTGTGATTTCTGGTTTAAAACTGAACATTTACGCCGGCAGTAAAAGTGCGTGTCAACTGATAAGAATTGTAATCCGCACGCAAAATATTGCTACCAATGGCATTAACGGCGGGATACACACCCGAATATTTGGTGAATGTATGTAAGTTTTGCCCATTGATATAAACGGTGGCGGCCTTGATAATGTGATTCGCTGCCAGCGGAATGTCATAAGCAAGACGGACCGACTGAACGCGAAGATAGGAGGCATTCTGGACAGTTTTATTTGTCACATAGAGCGATCCCTGAACGTCAGCAGGCACAAATGAAGGGTATTCGACGCGTGCCTAATTTGTTTTTTCTAAAATCGGCTGGATAACAGGAGTTAAGCTACCGGTTAGCATTTAAGTACCTTTAGCACCTTCCAAATATGCCTCGATATATTAGATCTCCGGGTCAAACATTGGACTGTGCAGTGCTAAAATCGTCGACTTGTTACCATATTCCATTCACGATATACCCATAAGAGGAGCCCATTGACTCCTCGGGTTTTAAGGTATTGTAAAAAAACACCAGAAGAATTAAGCCTACAACTGTTTTCCCAGAGAAGGATGGGGCGTGCTATACGAACGGACAGATATTGACTCATAGAATGGGCAAATATAAAAAACAGTGAATTATCACTCCAAGACGAATTCTATGAATATGGGTCAGATTTGCTAGAAAATGAGAATCTGGCAGATGATAAAAAGGCCTACTTTCTACAGATTTTAGAGTAACTCAGGCAACAGCCTTTATTTCATAAACTGCTTGATCCGAGTCTCGCGCGAGAAAATGAAGTCCATTCGTATTGTTTATGACTTATTGTTATATTTATAACTTATACGGACTAACGCGTACGTTGTTTCTTTAAATCGCCTGAAACATATTTTTTACATTACAAAATGCTAACCAATGAAAAACAGGATTTTAAACGCGCTGGCAGCCGTTTTGGTGGCCTTAATACCGTTTCAAAATTACGCACAGAAAAGACCTAATATTGTGGTCGTGATGGCCGATGATCTGTGGTTTTCCGATCTTGGCTGTTATGGCGGCGAGATTCCGACACCCAATTTAGACAATTTAGCCAATGGCGGTATCCGTTTAACGAATTTCTATAATTACGTCTCGTTGCTGTCCTTCGAGGGCGGCCTTGCTGACAGGGGTGTATCCTCATCAAGCTGGGATTGGTCATATGACAAACGATCGAGGGAAACGGCACCCCGCATACAGGGGACATTTAAATAAGAAGACCGTTACTTTCGGAGAAGTGCTACATGAGACTGGTTATTTTACCGCAATGACCGGTAAATGGCACGTCGGGCAGCCAGCCGGCGTGATCCCTTCAAAACGCGGTTTCGACCGCTCTTTAAATGCACCGGCAGGTGGCTTTTATTATGGTGATCACCAGCGAGCACATCTTTTTTTAGACGGAATACGCCTGGACAATAATGATCCGGCATTACCCAAAGACTGGTACAGCACGGATCTATGGACGCAGTATGGTTTAAAGTTTATCGACGAAGCGATTGACGCTCATAAACCATTTCTATTATACCTTGCCCACAACGCTCCACACTTCCCCTTGCAGGCATCACATAAGGATATCGAAAAATTCAAAGGAAAATATTTAGAAGGCTGGGAAGAGCTCCGTAAAATAAGATACCAAAAGCAAAAGGCGCTTGGGTTGATAGATTCGTCATGGCAGCTACCACCATTTAACCCTAAAGTGCCCAAATGGGACTCACTGAGCGATGAGCAGAAAGAACGCTATGATCATATGATGGCTATCTATGCAGCAGTTGTCTCGCGGCTTGATGCAAGCATCGGAGATTTAGTACAAGGGTTAAAGCAGCGCGGGGTATTTGAAAATACGGTTATCCTGTTTATCTCGGACAATGGCGGTAACCCCGAGCCAGGCTTTTTGGGACATTATGAAGGCGTTAATCCTGGAGATTCGCAGTCTACAGTCTTTTTAGGGCAAGGGTGGGCAGAAGTCGGTTGCACACCATTTTGGGCTTATAAACACCACACGCATGAGGGAGGAATATCTTCGCCGGGAATAATTTCCTGGCCCGTGGGAATACCCCAAGTGCGTAAAGGGGGATTTGAAAGGCAACCGGCCCACATCACCGATATATTAGCAACCTTGGTTGATCTTGGGCAAGCAAGCTACCCGGCTCAGTATGCAGGACACGCCATTACTCCCACGGAGGGCACAAGTCTTGTTCCACTTATTCAAGGGAAACAGCTTCAACGCAAGCAGCCTATATTCTGGGAGCACGAAGGCAATAAGGCGGTACTGGATGGAAAATGGAAACTCGTTTCTGAATGGAAAGAGAGCTGGCAATTGTATGACGTGCAAAATGACAGAACAGAAATACAAAATGTAATAAATGTGCAGCCTGTGGTCGCAAAGCGTCTTATCGCTCAATACGAGAAATGGGCAGAGCGGGTGCAAGTTGAACCTTGGACTAGGGGAGTGGAGTGGTTTTATGATTATGAGAAAGCAAAAAAGGAAAATGGAAATGCGTCAAACTAAAAAACATATCGTAGTAGGTTGGTCGATTTTTTTACAAGCACTTCTAGCAGTACCGTCATTCGCACAAAGCCATGTAGCGAGTGCGAATGGAGATCGTGATAAACCGAATATCGTTATCATTATGGCCGACGACTTGGACAGCAAACAGCTCAGCTGTTATGGCGGACAGAATATACAAACACCGCATATTGACCGGCTTGCTCGGGAAGGGTTGAAATTTAATAACTTGATTGCCTCAGAAGCAATGTGTGTTCCCACGCGTGCTTCGTTATTCACGGGACTTTATCCTGCTCGACATGGCGCATACCAAAACCATAAACCGGTCTACAGTGGTTTGAAAAGTATAGCCCACTATCTGCAGGACCTGGGGTACCGAGTTGGACTCAGCGGGAAGGATCATGTTACCCGGCCCCAAAAAACGTTTCCCTTTCAAATTGTTCCCGGTTTCCAAAAGGACTGCGTGGCGAAAACGGACGATTATTTTTTAGATAGCATCGCACGCTTTGTTGATAACGATGATCCGTATTGCCTTTTTGTAATGAGCATCAATCCCCATGCACCATGGACGCTGGGCGATCCGTCCGAGTTTGATACGCAAAAATTAGTGCTACCCGCACATTGGGTCGATACCCAGCGCACCCGCGATCATTTTACAAAATATCTCGCAGAGGTGCGGAGGCTGGACGATCAAGTGGGGGACGTGTTAAAACTATTGGAAGAGATGGGGCAGTTAGAAAGCACGATCGTGATATTCCTAGGAGAACAGGGAGCTCAATTTCCGGGTGCAAAGTGGACGCTATATGATAGTGGACAGCACAGTTCGATGCTCATTCGCTGGGGATCAGCGATCGCGCCGGCAAGGCAAACGGATGCCATAGTCCAGTATGAAGATATTACACCTACGCTAATAGATATGGCGGGAGGGACGCCCATCAAGGGACTCGACGGACGCAGTTTTCTTCCGGTAATCAAAGGCCAACGTAAGTCTTTTCGGAAATTTGCTTTTGGCATCCACAATAATTTCCCGGAAGGACCGGCCTATCCAATAAGAAGCATTCGCAATGAGCGTTACAAATTGATTCTCAATTTAAATTCAGATAGCAGCTACTACATTAAGTATTTGATGAAGCCGAACGATCCGAACTTAGCATTTTCTTCGTGGTTGGAAAAGGCCGAGACTGATCCGCAAGCCAGATTTCTCAGCCAGCGAATTGCGAAACGGCCAGCTACAGAGTTCTACGATGTACAAAATGACCCTTATGAGCTTAAAAACCTCGCCAGTGATTCGCGTAAACAAAAGACTATAAAGGAGATGGAGAGTGCCCTTTTATCATGGATGAAGGGTCAGGGCGATGCAGGCATGGCGATGGATGTACCATTCAAAAGAAACTAGGGGACAGCACTTAGGGAACGCCGGTATACCGGCACGGTGCTTTTAAATTGGTTCTTCGCAAGCGAGAATTCAAATCAACTGATAGATTCATTTCTGAATACGGGATGATGCGTGTTTTATATCAAACAGTTAGATGACCTAAAAAGGATTTTAAAACATCTCTCGACAGTGAATTTTTTATTATTCGAAACTCGCATTATGTAATAATTTAGATCATATAGCCGAATAATCCATGGATTAGGGTTTGCTATTTGCACGTGTTGCTTAATATCCCTAGTTTTGCGCTGTATGAATAAAGCATTATCTAATAGCATAACATTTTTTTTGCGACACATTTCTGTGTTTGCAACAATGCTTTTGATGCTGTTAACATCGTGTTCTGTTAAGGCCAGTATTAAGACCATAGCTGGTAGTCCCGTACAAACAGAAAATAATACCGCAAAACGCAATCCGAATTTCTCCGTAAACACTATCGAAAGATGTGCAGAATTTGAAATGTCAGGTGCGCAGAATGTTCAAAAATTTTCATTTAATACAAACGATTTACTGCCCGTTGTTTTTTTTACGGCAGTATTATTTTTTCTGTTCAGCTTTCGCTCTGTCTGCAAAGAACATAGCCATCCACTGTATAGCGGTAGTACAAAAATCCGCAGTTCGATTCCACTCTTTTTGGAATATCGGAAACTCCTCATCCACTTCTCCCATTAATTCTTTTTCCTGTTGACCAAATAGGGCTTAATAGGCAGAATTTCTATTGTTTCCTTTATAAAAAAAACTTGAGGTCAATCATGACCTTGACAAAAATTGTACAGTAATATGATCAAACATATTTTGGCGATCACAATCTTGTGGTTTGCCGTTGCCGCCATATTTCCGTTATATGCACAGCAACTAGAAGAGAATACTTTGGGCAATCTATGGCCCAAAGTCGAAGAGAACTATCCGGGGATCGGTGTAAAAACGACTGCCATAGATGCCGCAAAGCTCAATGAGCTGGTAGTTAAAAGCAATATGCTCCCTCAAGTAAAAGCACAGGCACAGAACACTTATGGTACGTATGAAGGAAGTGCCGGAGCTTTTTTTCCGCAGGCAGGTTTTTTTAATGTGAACGGTTCGTCAATGGCTGTCCATGGTAGCTCTACCGCTGCGAATATCTTTGGTTCTGCCAATGCCGAATGGGAACTGTTTTCTTTCGGGAAGTTAGGCAAGCAAAACGAAGCTGCCCGAGCTTTATACGATAAATCGGTAAGTGAAAAAGAAGCGTATTTGCTCAATCTGAAGAAAACATTATCTGAGCGGTACATTGTGCTTTTATATTATGATGCCAAACTGAATTGGGCAGAAAAAAATGCCGAACGCTTGGATGATATTCGTAAAATAACTTCGAGATTGTCCGCATCAGGACTAAGACCCGCTGCCGACAGCCTGCTCGCCTCATCGTCCTATATACAGGCAATGGGCGAAAATGATAAGTGGAGTGGTTTTAAAAGTGCTTCAATGATCAAGCTGTTGGAACTCTACGCCGATGAAACCATTGATTATAGGGCATCTGCAGAAAGGTTCAGTAATCCATCCACTATTTATTTAAACTCCGAAAGCTTCATTAATTCCGCGCATCCAATTTTGGATGCGCTGGACAAACAGTCCGAATATTACACGTTAAGCGGTCAGGCACAGAAGCGAGGCACTTTACCGTCCGTGACCTTGTTGGCTGGCTATGCTTATCGTGGTACGGGTATCAGTCCGAACGGAACGGTGTCGGGAGAATGGAACGACGGTTTTAACAACACGACCAGTAATTTTCTTGCGGGTATCGGTATCACGTGGAATATCACCAGTCTGCACACCAACCGCCTGAAAGGCGAACAGCTTTTTAAAAAAGCCGAAAGTACAAAATTGCTCCAAACCCAATACGAACAGTCGATGCAGGCTGACTTATCCGCATCACATACCAAGATAAGGCAACAATACCAACAACTTCAGAAAACAAAGCTTGCTGTAACTCAGTCAGAAGATGCCTATGAAATGTATTTGGCACGATATAAAAGTGGTCTGATCGGACTGAGCGAACTCTTGCAGATTCGCATCTTGCTGGAGCAGTCAGAACATGCACATATCGAGGTCTCCCGTGATTATTGGGTTCTCCTTGCTGACGAAGCGGAACTGACTGCCGATTTCGGTTTTTTGTTTAACAAACTTTAAAAATTAACTATGAATCTGATAAGATTTGCGTTAAGAAGACCGATTGCGATTATGGTTGTCGTATTGGCAATTGGCTTCTTTTCCTATAACACCGTAAAAAAAATAAACGTAGATATATTTCCCGAAATGGAATTACCTGCAATGTACATTGCCATGCCATACGGAGGGCTTTCTCCAGCATATATGGACGGATTTATGGCGAATGAGTTTCAAAAAGTACTCCTGTTCGTGAGTGGTGTACAAAACATCGACTTTAAGAGCGTACAGGGACTGACCCTGATGAAATTGACCTTTTACCCGGGAACCGATATGGCGCAGGCTGCCGGAGAAGTTTCCACATCGGTGTCCAGAGCAATGGGCTTTCTGCCGCCCGGAGCAGTTCCTCCAATGGTGGTCAGGTTTGATGGAAGCTCGCTTCCTGTCGGACAGCTGGTCTTTGAAAGCGACCGACGTTCGGTAAACGAACTGCAAACATTGGCTATTACAAGGGTAAGGCCCATGTTTACAGAAATCCCGGGCATTACATCTCCGGCGCCTTTTGGTGGAAATATTCGTTCGATCGTTGTAAACATCGATCCTGAGGCAATGCAGGCGAATGGTTTAAGTCCAGAAGAAATTACGGTAGCTATTACCAAAAACAGTCTCCCATCTCCCGCAGGTAATATCCGCATCGGGGACGAGAACCTAATGGCCCCAATAAACTCCATTGTTAAGGGACCGGAAGAATTATTGAAAACCCCTATACAAACAAACGATAACCGGACCGTGTATGTGGGCGATGTAGCCCGTGTGGAAGACGGAGCCGATCAAACCGTGGGATACGCCCTGGTCAATGGGAAAAGATCGGTCTATCTACCGATTATTAAAAAGGCGGATGCGTCTACACTGGACGCTGTTGAAAACCTGAAAGCTTCCATACCAATGCTTAAAAATCAATTGCCCGAAGACGTACAAGTAAGCTATGAATTTGATCAATCATCCTACATCGAACGTGCACTATCCAATCTCATTCTGGAAGGTCTGTTAGGAGCTGTGTTTACGGGATTGGTCATATTTTTATTTTTGGGCGATACCCGTGCGGCAATTATAGTTATACTTACCATTCCCGTCGCGATTTTGTCGGCCGTTTCGGTATTGCACCTTTTAGGGCAAACCATTAATATTATGACCTTAAGCGGTCTGGCGTTATCCATTGGGATATTGGTTGATGAAGCCACTGTTACGATAGAAAATATTCACCAGCACATGGAGATGGGTAAATCCAAACCGCGAGCCATCATTGATGCGCTATATGAAATTTCAATTCCTAAGCTATTGATATTGCTTTGTATTCTGGCGGTGCTGACCCCTGCCTTTATTATGACAGGCATTCCGAAAGATATGTTTATGCCTCTGTCGATGGCGGTGGCATTTGCGATGATAGCATCTTTTATAGCCTCACAGACTTTTGTTCCGATTTTGGCAAACTGGATGATGAGGAACAAGCATAACCAAGAAGCCAAAATGCCAAGAAAACGTGCATTCTTTGAAAAATTCCGGATAAATTATTCTTACCGTATGCGTAAATGGTCGATGAAAGCCCTGCCGCTTTTTGCTGTGTATGTTTTAATTGCCGGAGGGGTTGTTGCATTATTACTGAATGTCGTTGGTACGGATGTCATGCCTGTTTCCAATAGCGGAGACTTTCAGATACGCATACAGGCGCCGCAAGGTAGCAGGATCGAAAAAACAGAACAAATTGTCAAAGATATAACCAACGATATCAAATTTGCACTCCCTGAGAACGGTCTGAATATCACTTCAGCTTTTGTAGGGATGCACCCAGCGGGTTCACCTATTAATCCCATTTTCCTTTTCAGTAACTCCTCCCATGAAGCGGTTTTACAGGTGTCTGTTAATCAAGAAGTTTATGAAGGCTCCATAGAAGACTTCAAAGAAGCCGTACGGGGAATGATAAACGAGAACCATCCCGAAGCCGCTTTTAATTTCGAGGCAATGGAACTGACCGAGAAAATTATGGGGCAGGGAGCGATGACACCCATCGAGGTCAAAGTCGGTTCCAGACAGGTCAAAGGTGCTTATGCACACGCATCCAAAATTGAGGCAAACCTGAAAGAAGTTCCCTATCTAAGGGACGTCCGCATTGCAGACCCCATTGACTACCCTACATTGGAAATAGAGGTAAACCGTGATCTTGCCGGTCAGTTCGGATTAACGATGCAAGATATTACCCGAAGCTTGGTTACTGCCACATCATCCACCCGTTTTACGGACAAGAATCTTTGGATAGATCCGGTATCGGGATTGGTGTTCCAGGTGCAGGTACAGATACCCGAAAGGATTATGCAATCCGAAGAAAGACTACGTTCATTACCCCTGAAAGCCGGAAGTCTCCGTCCGGTTCTTGACGACGTAGGGACCATAAAAAGAACAACAGCTCCTGCACAGGTTAATCGTAAAGGACCAAATCGTTATGTAACCGTTATCGCCAATGTGTATGGGAAAGATTTGGGAACTGCTTCCGCAGCCGTTAAACAGGCCATAATCGATGCAGGAGAACCGCCCCGTGGTACTACGGTCTGGACAGAGGGTACATTACAGTTATTGGACGATACATTGGGCAGTCTTTTAGTCGGCTTGGGCGTTGCTATTATCGCTATATTCCTGATGCTGTCCGCATATTACCAGTCCTTTAAAGTGCCATTGGTTATCCTATCGGTATTGCCTGCCGTGGTTGCAGGAAGTCTTACCCTGCTTTTTCTGACGGGAAGCACTTTGAATTTGCAATCCTATATGGGTATTATTATGTCGCTCGGTGTATCAGTATCGAATGCCGTATTGCTGGTCAATCAGGCAGAATACTACCGCAAGCAATTGGCACTTAAGTCTGCGAACGCATCACGTCTGGCAGCATCTTCCCGAATGAGACCTGTATTGATGACTTCTGCCGCGATGTTTGCCGGAATGTTGCCAATGGCATTAGGCCTAGGCGATGGTGGAGAACAGGTGGCACCGCTGGGTAGAGCCGTTATCGGTGGATTGATCGCTTCAACAGTGGCCATACTGCTATTGGTTCCGCATTTTTTCTCATCTATGATGTCAAGGACTTCGATCATTAGTCCGTCATTGGATCCGGATGACAACGAAAGCAGGCATTATGTTGAGCATTCAATTAAACAAACGATATCATAAACATTAAAACAATAAATACAATGTATCACTGCATTTCAATAAATAAAAAATCAATAAAATTAATGGTTACAGTAACCTCGTTGGTATTTGTACTTTCCGCCTGTTCGCAAAAAGCGAAGGAAAACGAACAACCGCAATCCGAGACGGCCAAATCGGTTCGTTACCCCACGGCTTCCGTACAGTTCATCAAACCCGAGTACGAAATTTCTGTCCCGGCCGAACTGAAACCCTATGAGCAGGTATCGGTGTATGCCAAGGTTAGTAGTTTTGTTCAGCAATTGTACGTGGACAGAGGTGACTACGTCCGTAAAGGACAGCTTTTGGCTATATTGGAGGCTCCCGAAATGGAACAACAATATCTTTCGAGCAAATCCTCAGAACAAAAAGTTTATAACGATTTCCTGTATGCAGAACAGGCGTACGGCAGGTTAGTCGACGCTTCCAAAACTACGGGAGCAGTCGCGGATATTGAACTCGACAGGGCAAAAGGTGCGATGGAAAGTGCCAAATCAGCTTACAATGCTTCCAAAGCAGGAACAGCACATTCTTCCCAGTTACTACAATACCTCCGTATTGTCGCCCCGTTTGACGGTGTTATTACGGAACGAAATGTCTCTTTAGGAGCATTGGCAGGAACAGGAAACAATACGCCTTTATTTATGATGGCGCAAGGGAACAAGCTGCGTTTAACCCTATCCTTACCCGAAAAATACGCATCATCCGTAAATAAAGATATGGAAGCGACGTTTACCGTCAGCTCACAGCCGGGCAAAATATTTGCTGCTAAACTTTCCCGCACATCGGGTTTGCTTGATCAGCAAGATCGCTCACTCACGCTGGAGTTTGATGTGGACAATTCGTCAGGGGAATTGCAAGGAGGAGATTATGCACAAGTGAAGCTAAAGTTACAGCGTAAAAGCCCGTCGCATTGGGTACAGAATAACAGTGTGCTGCACACACAATTGGGGACATTTGTGCTCACGCTCAATGACAATGAAATAAAACGGGTTGCCGTGAGAGAAGGTGTTCGTATCGATACGCTGACAGAAGTCTTTGGAAATCTTTCTCCCGAAGACCATATCATTCTCAAACCCTCCGAAGAAATTCAAGAAGGTAAATTGAACAATTAATAAATATTATGAAAAAGTATATAAAAATTAATTGCACTAATCTTTCTGTTGGTAATAATGGGAGTAACATATGGTTCAATACCTGGAAGCGGCATTGATGAAAATATGGACACTGGTAAGTACAGCAACGGCAAAGAGCCGTTACTGTCTAATATCCAACAAACACTGGTTTTTAATCTCAAAGATGAAAGTAGTAACAGCATTTCATTAAACTCGTTGAAAGGTAAGGCTGTATTTATTAATTTCTGGGCGACCTAGTGTCCGCCGTGTAGTTACTAAATGCCCTCAATTAACGACTTAATAAGATCATTGAAAGGCAATGAGAATATCGTGTTTTTGACGGTTGATGTGGACATTAAACGGAAAATCAGGAGCCTTTATGCAAGCGAACAATTATGATGTGCTTGTATATGTTCCTGCCAGAACTATCCCGTCAGATTTTCTTGGAGGAGCAATTCCTATTACAGTTGTTCTTGACAAAAGTGGAGTTATGATTGCCCGTATGGAGGATGGCAGGGATTATACCAATCCCGAAATACTCAGAGCGTTGAATGAATTGGGAGAAAGTAATTAAAGGAGATAATATTTTGAAAAAGAAAGAAGTTTCAAAGGAGAAATTATTTGCAAATAAGTTTAGGCAATACATCAGAAATAATGGCTTTACTAAATTGATGTTAATGGCTTGATACAGGTGTATCTCGAAGACCAACTCCATAATATAATCTATTAGAATAAGTCAACAGTTCTACCAACATTAAATTGGACAGCGTGTAAAACGGGCCTGTACGTCTTCAAACTAAATTAGACATATTAGGTTCAAACCTTAAGGAGAGTTTC
>NZ_FUKU01000043.1 GCF_900163865.1 Sphingobacterium sp. JB170 | reverse complement strand
CAAAACTATAAACAAATCATCGACAAATCAAATATGTAGTTCATAGGGCGGATACTTAGAAACGACACCTGCCACAGAAACAACAGAACCAACATGTATAGACAATTCGGTATTTGGATTATGTCCTGTATATTCATCTTTTATCATTCTTAATAGCTCTTTATTAGATTGATAGGATCCTCTTCCGAATGAAACTATGCCAATCGATAGATTCGTTCAATAGCCAGATCCAAAGTATCGTGTGCTTCCGCCAATCCAACCGGCATAGTTTCGGGATTGTACATTCCCCCCAAAATTATGCAAGAGAGATTCTACTCCAAAATCTTTATCAATCATATTGAATGTTCTGACAGTGTCTGTCATTGGCATTGTTCAGATTTACAATCGACATTCAAGAGTTGTAATTAAGACAGATATTGCCGGAAGTAAATAAAGCTATCGACATAATAATTATTGATAATTGTTTCATTTTAATGTTAAAATCTGATAGATTATATCTAGTTCGCAATTGCTGAAATTCGTGTTCATGCCAGTTTTACCAAAAACACATAGAATAGTACATTATAGTTTGCTTATAATACGACTTTTACTTACCCTTCATCAGCATTTCCAAATACTCCGCTTTAGATTTTTCAGCTTCCAATAGACGTTCGTATAATTCTACGATTTTATCAGCAGTATTAAAAGTTGGTTGATAATTAACCGAACTGGCAATTAATGTCGAGTTATCACTACTTGTATTATTTTAGGTATTATTAATAATATTAAACACAGCTTCTTCGTCGAAGTTCTCAATCGCTTCTGGAGTAACACCCAAGATTCCGGCCACCTGGGCCAATATCTCTGCCTCGATAGCAGCACTTTTCTCAATATTGGATACAGTCTGCTGACTTACTCCCAATTCGATAGCTAAAGCCTCTTGCTTCATGCCCCGCAGTTCACGGATGCGGCTGATTTTTCTACCTATATGGTTTGTCGCGTTGGTTGTACTCATAAATTCAAAGCTAATAAATATTCAGCGTTCAAGATACAAAATATTGACCTCTCCCCAAAAAACTGGAGCATTTAAAAGTAGAGAATTCGACCATGAATTGCTCACTTTAAACAGGAGGAAGATCCATGAAAAAATCAAAGTTTACCGAAGCGCAGATCGCCTCTGCGATCAAACAGGCGGAGACCGGCACGCGTGTAGAGGAAGTCTGTAGAAAAATAGGGATCAGTGAAGCTACTTTCTACAACTGAAAGAAAAAGTATGGTGGTTTAGGGGTGGCGGAATTGCGCAGGTTGCGCCAATTGGAAGGGGAGAATGCGCAGTTAAAAATCTGGTTGCGAATTTGAGCCTGGACAAACAGATGTTGCAGGATGTGTTAAAAAAAGTATTGAAGCCCTCTCAACGCAGAAAAATGGTTACAAGCCTTGTTTCGGATTATCGGATTTCCCTTCGCCGGGAATGCGAAGTATCTTGCTGAGCACCTCGGTTTGGTATTATAAAAACCTACGCAGGAATGACAGTCCACGGCGCCAGCAGATCCCCCTCTGCCTCATTTATTAACAATTTACTGTAAATACTATATGCATATATATATTTATTTAGAAGGATATAAATCCTTCTAAAAACCAATTTGATTCAATTTCTGCTTATAGATTTCACTATACCACTCTTTATATTCTTCAGATAAAAAGCTTCTAGTGATAAAATCAATAACCTTATCCGTTTGCTTTGAAAAGTCTTTATAGATATTATCTCGAACTAAATCAGACAAGCCTAAACTCATAGCAAATTGATCATAATCAGACTTTTTAACTTTACGCTTTCTTCCCCCTAAAGTTAAAGCAAGATCTTCTTTGTCCTTTGGGTAGATTAGATTTACATTTAATAAATCATATGCTGGAGATAACAATATTCCTCTCTCCGTATGCATCAAAGAAAAGTTTTTAAGATGCATATCGTTATTTCCTGTCAAAAAACTGAATAATACCAATCTAAAGTACTTTATGACATCTATTCCAGAGTTAGTAGCGAACTGCTTTATAACTTTGCCTACACGTTCATAAGAACCATTATATTTTTGTTCAGTAAGAAGCTCTGATAGTTGACATAAGTCTTCAACATGAATCTTTTTTCCATTATTACGATCAAATCGTTTCGTTAAATAAGCTAATTCACCAGTAGATGTCTTAATTAAAGTATGCTCCGCGGTTTCAAATTTAAATAGTTTAGCTAAATGCATAGTCAAATCTTCCACTTCAGGCATAAAAGGATAATCTGATGACTGAGGTTTCAAGATATAATCCCCCCATAACCCGACCAACGTTAATCTTCTATTGCCCTTTTCTCCGTTTAAACTTAAAGATATTTTAGGCTGAACGCCTGTCAAAGCCAACCTTTCATTTACCGTAATTTGAGCCAGCTTATTTAATTTTTCTTGGTCTAGCTCAAGTATAGGGATAGTAGATGTTCCAAAAAACTTTTTTGAACAATTAGGATGGTAATCTCCTTCTTCTACGAGTTTATAGCAAAACAAACAATTAGCCATTTTCCACCGCCTCCATCGGATATACAGAAACTGCACCTATAGTATCTCTACATAAATTAGTAAGCAACTCAAAACGGTCCCTAGGATTCAATTTCCAATGTTTCTCTCCTATTTCTAAAAGCCACCCTTCTGGTATAAGACCATCAAAAAATGGAAATAACACTTTACTATGATAAGTTTGACTTGAAAGTGGAATCGTCAAGCTAATTGGTTTTGGATCTGTAGAATTTAGGTATTCTTCTGTATAACGATATGTAAATCCCCCATCTGCTTCAGCCAAATAACCTGCCAATTCATTTTGATAATATATTTTCGCTTGACGTGCCATTAGTCTCTACTTTTATCTGTTACACCAACCTCCTTACCAAATAAAGCTAAAACATCATTCACTTTATCCAAACGAAGCGTTTTCTTTCCTTGTTCCAAATCACGTACAAAGCGTAATCCTACCCCAGCATTTAATGCTAAATCCTCTTGAGTAAGCTTGAGTTCTTTCCTTTTTTGCTTAACAAACTGTCGTAACGAATCCATAATTATACCTTTTCTGATATAAATATAGATATAATTTAATAATTATACTATTTCGGGTATAAATAAAATTAAAAACAAGATATTATACCTTTTTGGGTATAGATGTCCTTGAAAAACATTGACAAAAGGATTTGACTCGATAGGTTCAAAAAGGATTTGGACCTGGCTTTAGTGCCTCCTAGATTACATAAAACAATCGAATATCCTTTTCATCACTAATAAAAGGCGGAAGCTTACTGAATAATGGTCAGTGAATATTTCCAAGCTTAATATTTGGAAAATAATATTGAATAGGGTGAATGTATACATTTCGCTTGTCGATTATTGAATCACGTAATTTTCGAAAAGAACTTTTAATAACAACTCTTCCCCACTTCTCGGAATATGTAGTCCACATTAGACAAGATTCATGCTCACAAAATGTTCCACAACTTGTATATGATAAAGACTTCGCTTTTTAGTAGGAATGGCTTAATGCCAGACAGAATTCCGGAGTGGCTTCGCTTCCGCCGAGAGACGACTTGATCATTTTGGGTGTCAGCTCTAGCATAACCCCATCATATTTGTCTTCGTATTTTTCAATCCTCATAAAATAGAGGCTCGCAGTTTCAATCAATTAAGAAATTTGAAATATCCATGTGCTTCCAAATAAATGTCTTCTCATCACTTATTGGATGAAAATGTTCATGAGATTTATACACATCATTTAAGATTTTTTTGATTGATTACGATTTAATCCCCATATGATCCAGTTCTCTACCGTTTCCATCCTTTCCGTTTGCGTATGCCACAATACGAAAGATTTAAAAACCATCAACATTACGTTGATGTCCAAACACATACTATCGATATAGGCTCCACAAACAAAACACACGATACACTAAAAAATAGATATTTGTGGGTTTTTCTTTCTATTGTTCGGTTATATGTGAGCATTAGGAAAACATGATTAAACGTAACAATTGTTAACCATAATATTCGAAAATTTACGAATATTAAAAATAAGTGCTAGCTCAGCTTACGTAACATGTGGTTATATACCAATTTCGATTTTACAAGAAATTCGAATCGCTATCGGCATCTGCCTCCACAAAGTTGTAGATAAAATAAGCTACCTGACATTTATACCACATGTTACGTTTCACTTAACAACAGCAAATCAATCTTTTTGGACTATCAAACAAAATCCATCCAGTCTGAATTCTCTTGGTAATCGAACGTTGGATTCGCATTGTTGCCAGCATTCAGCTGCCCATTATACATTATTAAATCCATCACGATATGTTGACGTGTAATTTCGACTAATTGCTCATTATATCCGTTCATCTCCAAGACAAATTGGAAACAAATCACGCGTGCGATCATTCGTCCAAGTGTAACCGCATCGCGCTGAGATAGTGGTCCATCAAGTTGGAAATCAATTTGAGTACGAAAATACGATGCACTCAGATTAGTACGTTTATATGCTTTCAAAAACGCTAATAAATTCGATTCTTTGGATTTTCTCATGAGCTTAAGAACTCCTTCGGCAATCTGAGCGTAAAGCATTTCATTTGAGCCTTCGAAAACCTGAAAAGGCCGGCTATCAATGACCGATCGTCCAGCAATATGATCTAAACGATAACCATTCGCTCCGGAAAGTTGCAAACTAATTTGTGCAGATTCATGCATAAGATCGGTTACTAAAGCCTTCACCGAATTTGCTTCGATACTCAATGTGGCAAGATCATGCTCAACACCACTGTTACCAACGCTAAAGCTACACATCCCCGAACAAATGGTATATGCCGCCTGTATGCGCGCCAACTGAAATTTTACGGAGTCGTTATTATTTAAGGAAACCCCACCTACCATACGCTTTTGGCAGTGCTCCATCGATTCATCTAGAAGCCGCTTAATAAATCCAAGCCCCATTCCGGGGAATTGAAGCCGGCTTCGGTGTAGCATATCCAACATTAATTTTATTCCAGTACTTTCTGGCGTCAATTTTTGCTCTTCAGGAACTACCACATCGATTGTATTAACTCCATAAGGTATTGCATATAATCCGAGATTATTGTAACGCTCCAAAACTGATATATGCTGACTAGGATTACTGTCATCGGTAACAAAAAAGTCGATATCGCGGATCAAATCACCATTCGCATTACTTTTCCGGGCAGTAACTAACCAAAAGTTTGCAACGCCGCTTAAGCCTTGCCAATGCTTCTCACCTTTGATCTTATACCCTCCATCTACTGGTTGATACGAAGTTTTCATATTTAAAGCATCGCTGCCGTAGGCTTTCTCTGTAATCATCAGTCCACCCATCGCATTATTTTCGATGAACTCCCGAAAAACACGATGTTGAACATCAAAATCACCATACTTCGCCAATGGCTCTAAAAACAAAGCTATATTTATTCCAAATGTTAACGACAATGCCAACGACTCGTAAGAGGCTGCCGAAAGTACGCCTAAACATTCTTTTACAGAAACACCACGCCCCCCATGAATCGTAGGAATAGATACCGCCAAAGGCTTATGATCCATAATCTCTTTCAAAAAGTCCGCTGGGAAATCACGATTCAAGCTGATTTTGTTATAATCGTATTTCTCCCGAAATATATGGTACAAATGCTTCCTAAAACCCGCTATATAACTATTAAAATCAAGTTGCTCTATTACTTCGCTCATAATTATCTTTTTTCGTATTTTTCGCTTTAAAAAAGTGGGAGACTGCCAATATCAGGAATCCAACTTATTTTCTGGCTTGAATCAGTACAACGTCAAACCGTCACTTTTGTAAAGTTAACGAGTTAAGTAAAAATCTTCTAAGATGAATTGAACAAAAAATAGGACAAATCGTGCATTGTCAATTTTCTACTTTTGGGATATCTTCCGATATTCAGAAGGTGATATACCTGCAATTTTCTTAAAAAGACGTGCGAAATATGAAGGATCACTAAACTCCAGCTCGTAGGCGATCGAAGCAATACTTTTATCTGTTTCTAACAACAGAAGCTGACTATGAATAATTGCAATCTCTAATATAATTTCCTTGGACGGTTTTTTAAATACGGACGAAACACATCGATTGAGATAATTCACTGACACAGACAATCGATCGGCATAATAGTTCACGAGCTTATGCTTATTAAAATGTAAATGAACCAATTGTTTAAAGGCCATAGCAATTGTCTGACGACGTGGTAAAATACGATTCGCGTCGGATAGCTTAATTATCTTTAAAATCACAGTCTTGAAGATACTTTCATAGTACTGTTGATACGGCGATTCATTAACAATTTCTCGATACAGCATGTCCAGTAATCGGTCCAGGTCCCGATTGTCCGCATCTTCCAGGTTGACTAATGGTGAAATGGTAAAGATATTCAAAATTTCCTCCTCCCTAAACAGGGAAGTCATTGCTTGTTCTTTAACCAATACACAATAGCCTTGAGCCGATTTATCAACCGAATGGATAGCAGAAATATGACCGTAATTGGAAATTAACACCGCAGGCGCCTCGACCATAAACGTTGTTGATTCAATCTGGTGTGTAAAATATCCCTCCGTAAGATGGATTAAAAGGTTGTAACCGAAGAAAAACGGGGGAATGGGGGTCTTCAAATAAGGGGCAATATCTTTTAATGGAAAAATCTTAATTGGCGTTTGAATATGTGTGATATTTTGAGGACTTACATCCATAAATTTGGCGACAAATTCATCTGCATTAATTTTATTTTTGTCCATTTCCTCTTACTCCTTACCAGTATTATTTATCATATCTACGCTAAAAATACAAAAAAAGAAAGGTTAAGCGGCCAGTAGAAATGACTAAAAGACTACTTAATCCTGTTCTTCTCAATTTATATGATTCAAAACTGCTACCATCCTAGAATACGATGGCGATTCCAGCAGTTATCCGTATTGAGCCTTACAACAACATTTTAGCAATTGCAGACGATAAATATCATTAAATTGTGCCTGTCTTCAACGATTTAACGGCATGATCCACAGCCCTGGCTGTGAGAGCCATATAAGTTAATGTTGGATTTTGTGTTCCGGTCGAGGTCATACAAGCGCCGTCGGTAACATAAACATTTTGACACTGATGGAGTTGATTCCATCGATTTAAAAGAGATGTTTTAACATCGTGCCCCATACGCACTCCCCCCATTTCGTGAATATCGTTTCCCGGGCGGCGCGGATCGTTGGATGTTTTAATATTTGTAAATCCTGCTGCTTCGTACATCGCCGTCATCTGTTCATAATAGTCGTCACGCCGCGCCCAGTCATCCGAAGCATAGTCGATCGAAATATGTAACAGGGGCACTCCCCACTTGTCCGTTTTCTGCGCGTCGAGCCAAACAGTATTACCTTCCTTCGGAATGGTTTCCGCCATCATGTGCGAATGTACATTCCAATTTCCCCATTTACTATTATCTAGCAAAGACGTCTTCAGTTCAGCACCCACACCACTCCGATCTTGAACGTTCCCGCGGTTGGCACCAAACCCTGCGGCCCATCCACGTAAAAAGTCAGTTTCTTGTTTACGGACGTTACGAAAATTGGGAATATAGCCACCACCTGCCGGATTTCGACCGTCAGTTCGATAGTCTAGCAGGCCGTCATACTCTGCAGTGATCCGCGCTGTATAATTATGAAAAGCAACGTACTTGCCCAGTAAATCATTGTCATTTCCAAGCCCATTAGGAAACCGATTCGACTTGGAGTTCAATAGGATTAAATTTGTATTTAGTGTCGCGGCATTTACGAAAATAACATTAGCAAAAAAATCAAGTTCTTCAAGGGACTCTGTATCGATAACCTTTACACCTATCGCCTTGCCCGCCTTATCATCATATATAATCGAATGCACAACTGAATGGGGACGTAACGTTAGATTACCTGTCTTTAATGCCCACGGTATTGTCGAGGCATTGCTGCTAAAATATCCCCCGAATGGGCATCCGCGTTGGCAAAGTGTACGGTTCTGACATTGGACCCGTCCCTGCTCGATATGAATAGGCTCGGGTTTTGAAAGATGGGCACATCGTGCACTGATAATATAACGGTTTTTAAATTTCGTTTGAATAGACTTTCTAAAATGATCTTCTACCGGATTTAAAGGGAATGCAGGTAAAAACTCACCATCGGGAAGCGTGTCCAAACCATCCCTATTGCCAGAAATCCCGACAAATCGTTCTACATAGCTATACCACGGGGCGATATCATCATATCGGATCGGCCAATCGACAGCGAACCCGTCACGCTCGGGCCCTTGGAAATCATACTCACTCCACCGCTGGGTTTGTCGCGCCCACAGTAGCGACTTCCCACCCACTTGATAACCACGTATCCAATCAAACTCTTTTTCTTGAATATACGGGTGTTCATGGTCCTTAACAAAAAAATGTTGGGAATCCTCTTTATATGCGTAGCAACTATTAGCGATTGGGTTGATCTGTTTATCGGTATATGTTGTTTCAAGTCTATGATCAAATTCATACGGGTACATATTTGTCGTCGGGTAATCTTTTACATGTTCAACATTTCGTCCTCGCTCTAAAACAAGCGTTTTCAGCCCTTTTTCTGCAAACTCTTTTGCTGCCCATCCACCACTAGCTCCCGACCCAATGACGATAGCATCGAATTGACGATCTTTTATATTTTTGAAATTAATATTACTCATGTCTCCTCTACAGTTATTTTAATTCTTTGTTTTTAAACCAAAACTACCCTATTTTGAAATCGGCAATATACCGTCCGGGAATAAGTTCATATTTTTTTAGGTCGGTCATAACATTCTTCGAATTCATATAACCCTGTATGCAGCGCCGTTTGGTCATCGAATAAAACATCGTTATTTTATCGTTATCCTGGTCGCCAATCTGCTTCAAAAAACGAAGTCGATCCGCTGGTGAAAGGTTTATAAATTTTGTTCCTGTGGCCGGATCTTCCATAGCAGCAAACCCTTCGAGCCCTTCCGTGAAGTTGCGCTGGTCCTCCGGGCTATGACAGTCGTCCACCATTTTAAGTACAAATAGGTGCAAAAGAAGTTCTTTAGCACCCGGCGTTTGAGACGAAGGTATTAAGGTTTCGACTACCTCGGCAAGCAATAATTCTTGCTCTTCATTGATGGTCATATTCACCAACCCAATTGTTTTCGAACCCGATTCACGAAAACACGCTGGAAGCACCATAGTCCCTGCGGCAATATATAACATTGTACGAAGTGCTGCTCTTCGATTTATCCTATTTCCATTCATAATTGCAAATCTAAAATTACTAAAATCCCTGCACTAAATAGATCAAACTAAAAAAACCTTCCTCAATTTATCTTCGTTGTCAATTTAAAAAGAGCACAACATTAACCGCGAATATTTACAACTCAGGAAACTACACTACAAATTAACGAAGTTTCAAGTTAAACTCATGCCTGCCTGAATTTAATTCAGCAGTCGCTATCCGTTCGACATTTTGGGGCGGATAAAATGTCGCCGAGGAATTTGCCGGAATGTGAACGATTAAATTCACATTGCCGTTTTTCTTTTTCCAACTCGTAATTATTTCCCCATAAGGCGATTCAAATTTAACTTCCGATTCACTTAGCTCATCCGGAAATATCGGCTTTAATAGGATATGTTCAAAGCCGGGTCGTTGTGGATCAGGCAATATACCACCGATGGATTTAAAAAACCACCCTCCTATTTCACCGAACATCATGTGGTTATCTGAAATATCACGTTTTGCCTGAAGATCCCAGTTTTCCAGTAACGTAGTCGCACCGTTTACCACCCACCAACCCCAAGAGGGATAACTGTCCTGAACAGCTACTTTATACGCCGACTGTTCATAGCCATTCTCGGTTAACGCGTTTAGCAGCGCTTTCGCCCCTAAAACCCCCACATCAAGATGAAAATCACTTTTTTCGACGCTCTGGTTAAGATTTGAAGCGACCTTTTCTTTCATCTCGTCAGGAACGACATCCCAATATAATGGAACACTAAGCTCCGTTTGGCTTCCCTCTGCATAGATTCCACGATCCTTATCTAAAAACTTAGCGTTTATCGCATCACGTATCTTATTTCTTAAAGCATTATATTTTTCAAAATCGGCATCACGCCCAAAGAGTTTTGCTGCAGAGGCCAAAATATTGGCATCGGCATAAAAGTATACGGAGGAGGTAAGCTCTAAATTTGAGGTAGTTTTCACCGGCACCCAATCTCCCCGACCGAATTTCGTAAGCCCTGAGGGACTAATACGATCAACGTAATCCACATACCGCTTTATGTTATCGTAGCACTTTTCTAACAAGCGACTATCGCCGTAAAACTGATAGACCTCCCACGGAATGATTGCAATCGTACTGGTCCAGTCTAAACCATTAGCTGTACCATACCCCCAACCTCCGGTAGGAATAATATCTGGTAATACGCCATTGGGTTGCTGCTCGTCGCGATGATCGGCTAACCATTTTTCGTAGACAGTAATTCCATCAAAATTATAGAGAGCCGATTCAATTGCTAAATGCCCATCTCCTGTCCAGCCATTTTTCTCCCTTTGCGGACAGTCCGTTGGGTAACCATATAGATTCGATAAATAGGCGTTGTTCGTTACTTTCCACAATGAATTCACTAGCGACGATGAAGTATTAACCGAGCCAATAGAACGAACATCACTGTGCATAAAAAATGCGGTCAGATTCTCCTCGCTTAGTTCAATATCATCACTTGATGTTATTTCCACGTAGCGAAAGCCTTTGTAATTAAACTTGGGCATAAATTCAACATCCTCACGATCACTTAAAATCACGACATCCGTTTGAAAAGGCTCCTTTTGCTTGTCGCCACGATAATAAACATCTATATTAGAAAGATCTAACCTACCCGCAGTGTCCAAACGTTCACCATGCTTAATTGTCAGTGTAATACCTTTCTCGCCCGCGACATTCAGTTTTGTAATACCAGCCATATTTTGTCCAAAATCAAAAAGCCATGTTTTGGAATCAATTTTTGTGACCGCAATCGGCTTATACGCTTTATTTAGCCGAATGGGTACCAATTGTTGCGATACAATGTTGGCCGACGGAACGCTACGATACCGTACCTCATCCCATGACGAATCATCGAAACCAGCTATATCCCACCCGCTTTGTTGTTGATTTGCGTCAAAATGTTCTCCTGTATAGATGTTATTATACACAATTCCACCCGAAGAAGTCTTCCAATCACGTTCAGATACGAACGTCTCTTTCGTGCCATCCACATACTCGACTTCTAGATCAATACAGAAAGTAGGGCGGTTTCGCCAAGGCGCATTGTGAAAATCCCAAACTGCAAGTGGTTGATGATTATACCAACCATTGCCGAGAATAACACCAATCGCATTCTCGCCTTCATTCAGCATGTTTGTAACGTCATGGGTAACATATAGGGTACGTCGATCGAATCGTGTATACATCGGATCAAGTTGGTGATTGCCGACCTTGGCACCATTAAGGGACAATTCGTATAACCCTGCCGCGGCGATATAAGCACGCGCTACTTTTACCTTTTTTGCAAGGCGTATTTCTTTTCGAAAATAAGGGGCAGGTAGGTAATTGATATCATGTGCGTCACTAATCCAACTTCCTTTCCAGCCTTTATCCATCATTCCCGTTTCAAAACTTTCCACGCTTGAACTAGAAATTGCATCGTTATTATCCCACGCGGTAACGCGCCAAAAATATTTTGTATGTCCGACGAGCGGGCTGCCGGAATATTTTACGAGCATTTTTGATCCGCTAATTTTCTCGGATTCCCAGTTATCGCCATGCCCACTCGCTACTTGCATTGAGTCGGTTCCAACAATAAGCTGATAAGCCTTCTGTTTAATACCTGCACGATCCGATTTTATTTGCCAAGAAAGGCGAGGATTAGGTTCGTCAATACCAAGGGGGCGATCCAAATGTTCGCATCGCAAAGCATCGATTTTGTAAACTATTGCATTGTTTTGGGCTGTTAGCAATCCTGAACATCCCATTAGAATTAGTAGATATATATATTGTCGCATAGTTTTTCTTTCCGATATACTAGTATAGGTTTAGTCACTCAGGCATATCCTCCCGACCTTTAAAAAAGTTTGATTCGCCTTTGGAAACTAAAGGTAGAGAAAAAGTGCGATTAACATACACCCACCTGCGACTATTGTTTTAAAAAATCACATATACTTAAACGAAATAGCAGGTACATCTACCTATATTCCCCTTAGTAACCGAGTTCACTTGCGCGACCTTGAAACCAAAATTAAAGTGTAAGTAGGGTAAAGAAAAAAACACAACATTCTTGTTAGGTCCTTAGTGAATTACCAAACGATGAACTGCTGCGCACAACATACTCGGCGAGTTACCAGTGAGCAGTAGAGTCAGTGTTTCACAAGATATGTTAATGTTTATAGTGGGTTAATACAATTTTGGTTTTTTTCATTTGCTTTTTAGTAAAGAAATGGATCCGTTGGTGATAACGTATCCAGCCGCCGATAGCACCGATTATATTGCCTAATAAAATATCTATAGACCTCGGTTGAATAAGCACATTCGGATTTTCAATAAGCTGGATATTCGGCTCAATTAAAAGCTTGGTAAACATGGAGACAAAGACCGCCGCAATAGCATGATTTCGAACTGCTAAAAACTCAACTAAAGATTTGTAATCTTCAAACCGGGTCTGTATTTCTGAGTTTTGGACGGTATAATTAAAAAAAGATCTTCCTCTACCGGTCCGTCCGTGAAATAGAATAGTCTTATTAGGGTCGATCCAAGTTTCGTAAACAATAAATGGCCGCGGTACATTGTCTCCGTAATAATAAAAGACTATTGTTCAGATAATATTCTAAAAATGAAACGAGTAATTGCCATAAATACACGGAATTACTAACGGTCTTCGGCGACCATCTGAACGGGGATTTCAATCTTGCCACGCCCCGACTCATCTGCCTCTACGCTAATTGGCGCGGTCCGTAACCAATATTAACACGCTAGGCGTCGATAAACATTCCGGTCAATATTGTTTAACATCATTAATAAACTATATCAGGTGCCTTTAGTCACCCGATATCAATGCCGGCTTATTCAACAATTATATAAAGACAACATCCATAACTAACCCAGGTGGTACGCCTGATTTTTAAATTCCATGGAGCTATAATACCGGTATTTCACTTTATCAAGGGGGTAGTCCCAACAGCCCATCCTTCGATATAGCTTTCCACCAAAGCCTGTTTTAAAACGGTATAACCCAAACATTGGGTGCGACTGATCCGCAACAGGTGAAACACCAAAAAAATCGTATTCCGAACAACCGAGTTCTTTTGCTAATTGCATGGCCCGCCACTGCAAGGCATAGGTGGCCATATAATTTCGATTTTCAGTCGCCGATGCCCCGTATAAATAAGTACCACGAACACCCGTTATCACTAAAAACATGGCGGCCAATGGACGATTATCAACATGGGCAACTAACAGATATACTTTTGCCGGGGAGAGTGAGTCGTTCGCACGCGCAGACAAGATCACCTTAAAATAATTTATATCGTGTAAGAAAAAGTTATTTCTTTGCGCCGTTTGGCGATATAACTCGTACCAAATATCTAGGCTTTCAATGCCTAACGAGCTAATTTCCACCCCTTTGCGTTTGGCAAGCTTAATATTATACCTTGTTTTTGGCTTCATCGTTCCAAGCAACGTGTCTGACTCTTTGTTTAAATCCATAAAAACAGTATTCGATGGTAGAACATCGGTATTAGCCTTTTTCAGATTCCATTTATCAGTAGCGAAATTAAATCGCAATTCCTGCATTTTACGATCCGGCGCGCCGATCCAGTTGCCATGAAGGTCGTAGCAATTGTCGTCTTTTGCCCAAAGCGATTCCCAAGACAAATCGTATCGAATCATGATACATTTGCTTGGTAAATAGGTACGCAACCCTTCAGACAACTGTTCTAAAAAACAACCTTGATTCTCTTCCGAGGGCTCCACCTCTGGGCCGTAGGGCACATATGCTATGGTCGAGTGCTCATCGACTTTTTGGATGAGAACAAGAAGATCGCCAATAAAGTAAGATTCGTCCTTAATACCCACAAACAGATCCTCATTTTTGGCCCGAAAGTCAAACGCTTTCGTGGTGATTCCCTGTAGTTTTTTTACTTCTGACCAATACGACGTTTGCTGTATAATCGACGTCTTAAATATATTTGTTGAATCTTTATCTTGAATTTCAGCAATCATTCGGATATTCTAAAATTACTCCTAATTATTAAATAATTCGTGTACGGAGGCCTGTCCTCGCGCCAAAGCGGCAAAAGTAACCAAAAAGTTATCCAACGCCGAATAGCATTGTCAATATAAAGTTAAAATAACGTCCCGCTTCCGAATTTACGCCGACCAATGTTTCTAATTCTGGCAAACAAAATTCCCTGATTCATTTGAATTGTATAGATAGTTTTTAATACATTTAACAAAAAAAGGGGAACGGTCGATGTGACCTCTTGAAGTTTCATCAAATCAATAGATAATCATAGCAGAAAAAATGGTAATAATCAACAACTTTGAGGAATACAAATCGCACGAGGGCAAAATTTTAGGGGTTTCTGAATGGCATACGATTGACCAAGCACAGATAAACAAATTTGCGGATGCAACGCTCGATCATCAGTGGATCCATGTTGACACGAAAAAAGCAGAGAAGGATGGCCCGTTCAACTCTACTATTGCACATGGCTATCTTACATTATCCTTGATCCCATATTTATGGAAACAAATTGCTGAAGTACGGAACGTGAAAATGGAGATTAATTATGGTATCGAAAATTTACGCTTCGGTCAACCGGTACTTGTAAATAATCAAGTACAACTTCAAGCAAAAATTAAATCAATCACCGATTTGCGTGGCGTTGTAAAGGCGGTTATCCAAGCTACCTTACTCATCAATGACCAAAAAAAACCAGCCTATGTGGGCGACGTAGTTTTTCTATATCATTTTAATTAACGGCAAACATAAATTACCAACGTGCATTGCATTCAATAGTAATTTAAAACCGCTCAATGCGCGTTGGTCATTAATTTTTATTTTGACCAATTTCTATCGTAATTTTCGCGTTTAAATTTTGATTTCGCTTCACTAAACGTCCATCAACAAACACACAAAGATTTGATTGATCACCCGCCTGAATTAAATCCCAATCTCTTTTCCATATAATATCTACCTCGTGTCCATGGTAATTAATATTTCCAATGTAAAAATACGTCCATTTATCGGTAGGTAAAAGCGATTCCAACACAAATTTGTCTTCATGCATTGCTTTAAATCCGATGAGATCTTCAATAATTATATCAGGAAAGGTCGAATGAAAATAGTCTTTTTCACCACCAAAAGATGTCCCGTCACTTGGGATATACCATTCTCCAATGTTCAGTTCGTTTTTACCATGTAAATGCACCAATTGCTCGATATTATTATATAACAATTCACGATCTTCATGAAGTATGGTATCTTTATAATTGCGTAAGTAGTTCGCATAACTCTTGTAAACGATGGAATTTTGAAATGGCCAGCCTCTACCATTCCATGCGTATGCCTGTTCGTTGTAATACGGATGTTGGCGTTCTGCTGTTGTCATACCCGCTTGGTTTGCAAAACCCTGCTTCGAGGAAAACATATCCCAAGCCTTTTCATATCTCGCTTGGTCCGAGAAAGGTATAAGATTAAAATACCACGGCGTGTACCCTACTGACTCCCGCACGTGCGCTTGAAAATCACTCACCCCATACTGATTGTCTCCGGCTGTAGTGGTATAAAAAAATTGATCTTGTTCATTCCACAATATTGATAGTATACTTTGCTGTACCCGCGCGGCACGCTGATGATACAGTTTTGCCTTTTGCAAGGAGGCCTCGTCATGCTGCAAGGAATATAAGGTTGATAATGACGCAAGGTTACCGTAAGCGTAAGAATTAATGGAAGGTCGAGATAAATAAAAATCCGGATATCCCTTCCGAAATGCTTTGGGATATTGTTCCGCATACTTCGAGGCTGCCGTCGTGTTTGTGGTTGCCCAGCCTAAATAATAATTCCGCCAGTTTTCATCTGTATAGAGCGAATAAGCGCCTTTACTTTCAATGAGTCCCAACACCGCAGAGAGACTAAATTCCATCCCGTCGTACAAATCAAGTATTTTATACATTCCTGCAGTTTTCGATTGCGGGTTCTGAACTGTAAAAAGGCTATCCCACATCTGCTGATGGTTTTCTAATGAAGGTAATATCCCGCGCTGCCACTTCGGATCAGGGTGTATTTTTAGAAAGGCTTCGACCCCATCAATCATCCAACTTGAAAAGTGATGACTTTCGGGACGTTCTTTATAGGTCAAAAAATTTCCATTTTCTCGTTGGGATAGATACGATGCGGATCCACGCATATAATAATCAGCATATGATTTTATGTACTTCGCATCACGCAACCATCGTACATCATAAAACTGATGTCCTGCAGGGCAAGTGATAGCGCCACTCAAGGTAGCCCATGGTCGATCGCCGAAAAACTCTGTTACAACCCAATACTCAACGCCATCATGAGGATCTCGATATTGTTTTAGGTGTTTACTGATCATCCACCATCGGTAATTGTATACGCGCGTAAAGTCGACATCCGAACTAATAAATAGCGGTACATTATCGGTTAGGAATCGTTGATTATTCCCCGCGTGGAAGGGTCCGTCAGATTCGGGACGGTCTTTGTAATTATTAAACTCCGCCGCATCGGCTCGTAACTGCAGCTGCGCGCGATTTTTAATGCTTTCCAATTCAGTCTGATACACACGATCTTTCTGTATCTTACAACCGACCACACTTGAAGACAGAAACCCTAACGCTACGAAGCATACATACGGAGTAAAAATATGACTCAATCTCATCTTTAATACCTATCAATTTATAACCAGAATAGTTAAAAAAATATAGCGCACTCACTTACGAGCCGCCCGTTTATTTATCAGTTACTTTGTCCTCCCAATCAGGTAAGCTTAGCTTCTTAATATGCTTTTTTCTTATTCGGTAAAAATGGTTTTATGAGGCTAATTATTCCGAGAACAATGCAACCAGCGACGATGCCTAGAAGAATTTCTTTAAGAATCGAGGGCCAGCTTGGAAACAAATGGTGAAAATAATCCACATTGTGGGAAAAAATCCCCCCAGCGACTAAGATTAACGCAATCGTACCAACGATGCTTAACCCTTTAATGATTAACGGTAAGGCTTTAATCAATGATTGTCCCAATACATTTAAAAAATGCTTATCCCCCGAAACCAACACCAGTTTATGCCCTACATCGTCCATGCGCACGATTATGGCAACGATACCATATACACCGACAGTTGCGAGTAAAGCGACAACCGAAACCGTTAATATTTGTAGAGTTAACTCGCGATCTAGGACAGTACCGAGTGCTATGATTACTATTTCTATAGAAAGAATAAAGTCTGTAGTAATTGCCGCATTAATTTTTGTCTTCTCCAAGTCGGCATCGGAAGCGTTGTGTTCTTGAATTACTTCTTTTCCTTTCTTTTGCCGATGAAAAAGAAACTCGACAATTTTCTCTACCCCTTCATATGCTAGGTATAAGCCACCTAGAATCAGTATATATTTAACGGCTACAGGCACAAATGCATTGAGCAACAAGGCGACGGGTACAATAATTAATTTATTGAGCAATGAACCTTTGGTAATAGCCCAAAGGACAGGTATTTCACGACTGGCTAAAAAACCAGTTGCCTTCTCGGCATTCACTGCTAAATCGTCCCCTAATATGCCAGCAGTTTTCTGCGTTGCAATTTTACTCGCAACTGCCACATCATCCATTAATGCTGCTATATCATCTAAAATCGCAAAGAAACCTGAGGCCATATAAATTGAGTTATTATCATTTTCTATTTCACAAAAGCGCTTCACGTCAAAAGGTGATTTTACAATTGCTTTTCGGAAGTCGCGTACGTAAAATTAACTTTTTTTTTTAATTGACCTCATGTTTGTCCAACAATATCTCAAAACAAGAGTATCCGAAATGTTTTATCCATTTCAAAGAATGTTTGGGTTAGCTACTTGTTGGATCTTTGTAACGTTTGTTTGGCTTTGCTAAGTTTTTTGAGCATTGAACGGCCTAATTTCTCAAAAATTAAGATCTTTAATTCTGCTAAAGATCTGTTGGAGAATTATAATTTTTAAAATTAAATTCGGTCTGCAACTGGATTCGTTTACAATCTAACTCCTCTACGATGCTTCTGATCGAGAACGTTCTCAATCTATTTTCCATATACATCAAATCTATCTTACGCAAACCTTTGGCTGTATAAATCGCGCACATCGGTTCCATCTGATCATCCTTTGTGTATAAATACACGTCTGCATCTGGAAACGTCTGGTACGTAGAAATAAGATTAATAAGCGCATTGCTATTTATCGAAATCATGTCACAAGCGAGCGCCAGAAAATCCTCAGATTTGTTGTTATGGTGGGCGCTCAATAAACCGTTTAATGGTCCCTTGACGTTTACCGAATCTGGGATAAAGGTTACATTTTCAACAACCCGTCGGTAGGATATGATTTGTTCGGAACGCAGGGACACATACATGGAAACCGTGCAACTGGCAAGCAGGCGACATTGACGAACGACCCAAGCGGAATCGCCAACTGTGCGCAACAGGCCTTTATCGCTTCCCATGCGCGAGCTCCCCCCCCCACACAATACCAATCCCATTAGGTTTGTTGGTTGATTCTCCATTTAACCAGCATAAAGTTCGTCCGTGGAAACACGAGAAAATTCTGATTTTTGAGCGCCACACAAAGAGCAGCGGTAAGTGTTAGATAGTCTATCGAACGGTACACCTTTTTCGACACCTTGCTGGGGATCTCCCCATGCTGCATCATATACCGTTAAACAACGTGAACATTGATGGATAACTTTATCACTAACTTGCTTTTCACGCGTTTCCCGCGGTAAACTTTTCTCGGCAAGCTCTTTTTGTTGATTTAAGTAAAAATATTCGCATATATCCAGCAGTACCGACCCCAAGTGTTCCAAAGGAATTTTCTCTCGGAATGAAAGCAGTTTCTTTGAATTGGGATCAAAATCTACCGTGTGCTCTACCTTGTAAAGGTGACCGGATTCATTTTGATCCGAGCGCGAAATAATGACCGAGCCCCAGACGCCAGTTTGCGATTTAATTTTAATTCCAAAACACAATTTATAGGTACGAACGTCCAGTTGATTTAAATACTGCACGAGCATTTGCTTCAATTTGAGACTTTCATTACATAAGTCCCCCAATTGCCAATTTAGCTCGTTTAATGCGTGGCGTAGATTAATTCGGTGTTTATCCAGCAAACTATCCCACAAAGGACGATCTTTGGTACAAATATCTTTGATGATTAACGATTTCCATGGCGTTGTGTACAGCTGCGCAATACGAGTTTCCTGGCATATCATGCAAATATCTTTTAGTAACGCCATAGAAAAATCCTCATTTCGTCGGTAAATACCAAGCCATAACTTATCGTGATAGGTGTTAAACCCTTCGTAATAAGGCAGCTTAAAGGATGCACCCTGAAAGGGGACGTCTACTGACTGAAACAAAAATTGACCTGTACTAACAGCAGCTGTTTCAAGCTCAGCGCCAGTAAGGTGGGGGAACCCCGAGTTCTTTTTATCCAAAAATGCACTGAGTGGCGCAATATCTCCCGAATAGACTAAAGAATTCCAGCAGTAAAAATTATTGGTTTTAGGGAATCGAATATACAGATACCAATAATTACTGATTTCAGAGCATACAAAATTTAAATTTCCGGTAAAAAAAGGCACGAAAGACTGGGTACCGTCAACGATATTTACTTTTAAATCTGGCGTAAAATCAAAGCCTTCGAGAATATCCTTGTATACCCCCTCACGAAGCCAGATAGCCTTGTTAAAAATACCTTCCCCGACATACGAGCTTACTATATTTGGAGAAAAATCTATGCCTACTTCAATAGGGAGTTCAAGATTTAAAAAAACATATTCTAGGTCCGATAGTTCTTCTTTGGTTACCTGGAAAAGCATCTGCTGACGTGTCCCAAACCGTACCGCATGAATACCGATATCATCCAAACTCTCGACTAACGTCAACAGTTCACCGACAGCAACAACTCCGCCGATAAAATTTATGGATACCCAGCGTAATTCTTTATTTTCCTTAACCAGCATGCGCAACCTCCTTTTTTTTACCACTAACTTTCTCTAACGCAAGCATTTTATCGAGTAATGATTGAACCTCTGGACGACATGATCCACACCCTTGACTAGCACCGGTGGATTCACATAAATCGTTCATATCTTTACATCCACTCTCAATAGCTTTTTCCAGATTACCGATTCCTACTTGACCGCACGAACAAACCAGTCGTCCAACAACGGGATCCTTTTGCATACCACCGCGTAAAAGTTGTATCCGCTTCTCACTCAACTCAATCTTACCCTGGATTAGATTTTTAAATTCTATAAATTCACTTTTATCGCCGATTAGAATCGTGCCTACTAAACGATCTTGATAAACGATACATTTTTTATAATACCGTTTTGCTTTATCGATAAATACAATCTCTTGATAGTGTTCATTGGGGCATTCGGTGACACCAATACTACATAGGTCGAATTTTTGAATCTTCAAAATATTCATAAATAAACTACCTTCATAAGAGCGCGACACATCCCCGTTATGAAAACGAGCTACAACCTCAGCCTGTTCTTCTGCTGCTGCCGTAATTCCATAGAGCATTCCTTGAAATTCCGCAATTTCGCCGATCGCATAGATATTAGGGTCATTTGTGCGTAGGTAATGATCAACCAATACGCCACGCTTACATGCTAAACCAGCATCTTTTGCCAGCTCGATATTCGGCGTGGTCCCAGCCGCTAAAAGCACAGCGTCACATTGAATCTGTTGCCCACTTTTTAACTCTACTTTACGAAGTTTACTTCTGCCATAATACAGCTGCACCTCATCGTTGTAATACACGTTGCACCCCTGATCAACCATTTCTTGATGTAACAACTGACTCCCTAAAGGATCTAATTGTCGGTTGAGAAATCGCGAGACGCGTTGAACGATACTTATTTTAAATCCAATTTCACCAAGTGAAGCAGCCATTTCCAGACCGAGCAAGCCCCCTCCAATAATCACTAAATGTCCCCCTTTAGGCAAATATTTCTTCAGACTATCGGCATCCTCGCGTTTTCGCATCGTAAAAATCCCCGGTAATTTTGGAACATTTTTAGGCACAGCCGGTCTACTTCCTGTTGCTAATATCAGCACGTCATATGGTGTTCGAATACCGCGCGAGTCTAACACCTGCTTTCCTTGCCGGTCTATCGCGGTCACGCTTACACCACGAATATGTTGAATATTAAACTCCGCCTCCTGCTCGTCTTGCATCTTTATAAGCTGCTCCCACTGCATTTCACCGCTTACATAATGAGGCAACATTACACGATTATAAAATGGCAAATTTTCATTGCTAAAAACAATAATCTCGTCGACCGTATTCAACGCACGATACGACTTCACGAAACCAAAGGCGCCAGCCCCAGCGCCGACGATTACAATACGTTCTTTAGCCTTCTTATAGGGCTGAACACGTACGGCACAATATTTAAAATCCGGTTGTTTTGAAACCGGGTCTAACAAATCGTTTGTTAAATTGTTAGCACGTAGCAAATCGGAGTCACGCACCTTACCCCAATGCATTGGAAGAAAAACAACCCCTGGCTTAATAGAAAGGCTAAGTTTTGCTTTTACGCGAACGTCGCCTCGCAAAGAGCTCACGTCGACGAGCTGACCTTCATGAATCGACAACGATGTCGCATCCTGTGCGTTGATTTCGAGAAAAGACTCTTTAATATGTTGATTTAGTTTATTTACTTTCCCTGTCTTGGACATGGTGTGCCACTGATCACGAATACGCCCAGTAGTCAGGATTAATGGATAATCTACACTCACCAACTCGCTGCGCAAATTTGCTCGCGAACTATGAATAACAGCCCGCATATTGCTAGTATAGAACACGCCATCGGTAAATAGGCGCTTCGTACTCGATTTCGATCGTTTCGAGTAAGGCCATTGAACTGTACCTTGTCTATCAATCTCCGAATAATCGAGACCCTCAATATTTATATTTGTCTTTTTTGTCAAGCGCGTATGCTCTTTAAATATGTCCTGAGGAGTTTTGTAATCGAATCCCGGATATCCCATTTTTTGAGCGAACCGGCAGATGATTTCAGCGTCAGGCAACGCTTCCCCTGGTGGCTCAATCAATTTACGTATATGACTGATCCGACGTTCTGAGTTAGTCATCGTCCCTTCTTTTTCCGCCCATGCGGCAGCTGGTAAAATGACATCTGCATATTCCAATGTTTGGGCTTTATCTGTGATCTCTTGGACAACAACAAATTTTGCTTTGCGCAATGCCTCATCCACAAAGCGCGCATTCGGAAGGCTGGTAAGGGGGTTAGTACACATTATCCAAATAGCTTTTAAGCGTCCTTGGTGCAGCGCTTCAAACATTTCTGTAGCGGTGAGCCCTGGTTTTTCAGCGATTTTTGTACAGCCCCAAAATTCCTCTACTTCGCCGCGGTGTTGCGCGTTGGCCAGATCACGGTGTGCGGGCAGTAAATTCGCCAAGCCACCAACCTCTCTTCCTCCCATCGCGTTCGGCTGCCCCGTTAAGGAAAACGGTCCCGAACCCGGTTTTCCAATTTTCCCCGTAATTAGATTTAAATCGATAAGACTTAAGTTTTTATCAACACCATTGGCACTCTGATTCAACCCCATCGTCCACATGCTTAAAAAACCCGTAGATTCTCCAATGTAGGTCGCTGCAAGCAGAATATCTTGTTCGCTTAGGCCACATATCGCCGCTGATTGAGAAAGCGTTCTTTCCGAAACAACCTTTTCATAATCCGCAAACCCCTGCGTATGATTGGCAATAAAACCTACGTCAATATTTCCCTTTTCAATTAAGATGCGTCCAATAGCGTAATTTAAAATCATATCCGTACCTGGATTAATCTGCAAGTGCAAATCCGCAATGGAGCAGCTATCTGTAGACCGTGGGTCGACGACGATGATTTTCACCTCCGGGTTCTTTTCTTTGTGTGCTTCCACGCGACGCCACAATATTGGGTGACACCATGCAGGATTAGCGCCTTCAACGAGTAAACAGTCGGAATGCTCAATATCATCGTAACATATAGGGACCGAATCTTCCCCCAAGCTCATTTTCATAGCACTGACCGCACTACTCATGCATAACCGGGAATTTGTATCAATGTTATTGCTTCCGATAAATCCCTTGATAAGCTTGTTGACGACATAATACTCTTCTGTTAAACATTGTCCTGATGCGTAGAAACCAACTGAGTCTGGCCCATACTGTTCGATAATGGTCTTGAATACGGCTGCAGTGCGTGCCAATGCCTCATCCCACGTCACACGCTGCCTCGGTAAATGTTTATTATAACGTACGACGGGATATAGTAACCGGTCACTTCGGTCGTTCACAGTATATTGCAGATTCAATCCTTTGCTACATAATTTCCCTTTGTTTACCGGGTGATTTACGTCGCCGATAACACGAACGGTGAGGTCGTCTTCACGACTAATTTGCACGCCACAGCCCACACCGCAGTAGCAACAGGTACTTCCTATTGATTTATTGGAGTTCATTCTACTCATCTTACTAGGGGTTTACTATAAACCTTTCTCATACTATTTCTCGTCCGCACAGCCTTTGGATTCGTTTGAAATTTTATGCAGACAACGACAAATCCAATTAAAACGACACCAATACCGATATACCAAAATGCGTCGGCATAGCTAAGGCTTTCTGATTTAAACAAAAAGCCGACGAGCATCGCGCCAATATTTCCACCGGCTCCTACTATTCCACTTACACTTCCAATATTTGTCCGATTTATAAAAGGAACGATACCATAAGTGCATCCGTTCGCCATTTTTAGAAATAAAGCAAAAATAATCATCGCAATGATTGCTAGTAATAAAGTGTTTGCTAATGCAAAAAAAACGATCGCAATACCTTCCAAGATTAATAAGATACCGAGAACGATACCTTTTCCTTTTATACCATAATATTGTCCAACTTTATCACTCACTATCCCCCCGATTGCACGGGCAAAGAGATTCATCCCTCCAAATATGCTCGCCATCACTCCTGCTAGCAAGAAACTCGTTCCGAAGCGATCGACGAAGAATGTTGCAGCAACGTTATCAACCGTTAATTCGATTCCAAAACACGCTGCATATGCAAATGCCAGCGCCCATACCCTATAATCTCTTAGGGCGTTGAGGAAAGTACCTTTCTGTTTTGGTTCCCCGTGTTCACGTGCCGCTATCTCTTTAAAATTACCCGCAGGCGTATCTTTGGTGTAGCGGTAATAAAAAAAAGCCATAACCAAGAGCATAATACCAGGGACAATCATGGCTGCGCGCCACGAGTCTTCTTTACTTACTAACCCTAAAGCAGCAAAACCCATCGCAATCAAAGGCATAACAAGGTTTGTCACACCGCCACCGAGATTCCCCCACCCTCCAGTAATTGCATTGGCGGTTCCTATAATGTTAGGGGCGAACATCAACGATGTATGGAACTGTGTAATCACGAACGAGGCACCGACGATGCCGATAAAAAACCTAAATAGTAATAAAGATTCATAACTGTTACTCAGACCAATAAACATAACGGGAATCGATCCTAAAATCAACAGTCCGGTGTAGGTTAGACGTGGGCCCCACATATCGCACAACTTACCGACGATAAGTCGGGCGAATATTGTCGCCGAAACCGAGGCGATAATAATATTTCCGATTTCGCTTTTGGATAGATTTAATTGCTCACGAATGAGCGGCATTAACGGCGCGGTACCAAACCATCCAAAAAAGCAGAAAAAAAAGGTGATCCATGTCAAATGGAATGTACGCATCTGTATACCCTTGAATGAAAATATCCGAAGCTTATCTAATGGTTGTTGACTGTGCATAGTAGCGAGTTAGTTGAATAAATATTTGACTAATATGGTATGTATGAAATCTGTTGTCCAGGATGTAGATCACTTAATTCTCTTGGGTGCCAGCCAAAACCGGACGCCTCAAGTCCGGCGGTAATATCGCCGGACCCGTTGTATTGCATAAGTTCTAACCCGATCCCGTTTGGGTTGTCGCGTACCGGGAAAAATTCGTCAAAACCGCTATTGTTTTTCCTGTGGAAATTTACCGAAGCGAGGTTACAACGCTCGGGAAGGATACCGCTGCACGCTTGTAAATAGTTTTCGACAAATAATATAAACGTAACCATACAGGATAATGGATTGCCGGGTAAGGCAAAAACTAGGGTTCCATTTTTACTTCGGCCAAGCGTGAAGGGTTTACCCGGCTTTATAGCAACGCGCGAAACTAGTATCTCCACATCAAGGGCTTGCAACATCTCGAGAACATAATCCGCATCGCCCGCAGAGATCCCTCCATTTATCAATACTAACTCTGACTTTAGTGCCTCTTCAAGAGCGGAGAACAATGCTTTTTTAGAATCTTTAACATGAATTTTATATTCCGGCGTAATATTCCACTTTTTTAACATCGATACCAGAAGATGACCATTGCTATTACGTATTTGAAAGCGGCGAACCTTATTTTCTACCCCTACAATCTCCGAACCGGTTGTAACGATTGCTGTACTTGGCATTTTGGAAACCCGTACCGATGGCTTACCTAAAGCCGCAAGTAGAGCTACTACGGAAGGGCCGCACAGCCGTCCGCGGGGGAGGATACGCTCTCCTTTGGAACAGTCCTCTGCTTTTTTGGCAATATTTTGATACGGCTTTAATGCTGCGGAGGTCACTTCTACCATTTCCCCGTGATATACTAGATCTTCCTTTCGAATTACCGTGTCGGCAGATACAGGGCAAGCAGCGCCGGTCATTATTACAAAACATTCGCCAGCACCGATCTCACCCGTAGCACGATCGCCGGCAAACACCTCGCTTTTTATTCGAAATCGGCGCGTCCCTGATTGCCAATCTGTATACCGTAATGCAATCCCATCCATAGCCACTCGATCAAACGGAGGGTAATCCCGATCAGCAAATATATCCTCATCCAGCACGTGTCGATCCAGATGATCAATGTCGCAATCGACCGCAGTAAAAGGATGTGCTTGCGCACGAATGATAGCATGCGTTTGTTGAATAGTGTTCATGTTATGAGTTTTTTGCTGAGAGCATTTTTTTTGCATAAAATAAATCAGGCAAGATAGCTTTCAAGGATTCTTGCACCCCTTTGCTACTTCCAGGCAAAGTCACTATAAACGACTGCCCTATTGTTCCTGCTACGGTCCGACTGAACATAGCTCGTGAGCTATGAAGTGTACCGTGGGCATACATGGCATGCGTAACCCCCTCTACTTTCTTGTGCAGAAGCGGATTGATAGCTTCATAAATTAAATCTTTAACTCCTAAACCGGTAGCACCGCAGGTAAAGATAAAATCGACATCCTGCGCGGCCCAAGATTGAACCTGTTTTTGAATACGTTCAAGAGCACAAGGTAACACCCGATGATCAACCAACGTTACATGATGTTCTTCGAGTATCTGAATCACTAAATCGCCACTTTTATTCTCGCGACTTTTCGATGCAATGCTGTCCGAACAGACTAATACTGCGCATCGGAGCTTATCGAGCGGCCCCATATTGCTAGACGACTCATCTTCGCTAGGTAATAGCTTCATAGAACCTATTTCTATTTCTCCGGCGGTGTAAAACAATTGTTCGTAGAGTTGTAAACTGGCTGCAGTCGCAGCCGACAAGCATTCCATATCAATCGGGGCTCGTACAAGCGAACTGCCATCCGCACAAACTAAAATTCCTGCCTCATAGTTAGGGTAGTTCGTAAAGAATAGTTGATCAGTTGAAGGCTGGACGTAGCTAAAGGTGATCGCTAAGGCATCTATCGGCAATACGTGTCTGCTGGCGAATATCTGCGCGGTCAACTTCGCCGCTTGGTATCCCGCCAGTTTTGCTTGGGAAAACAATAATTGGGCATGTTCCAGGTCAATCTTTAGTTGATTGACACAATCCTGGGTACAATAAACGACCGAGACAGCAGAACTTCGTCTTCGCCTAAGCGTATTATTACTAATATCAAGCATCTATTTTTTATTCAAGATCAAATTACTATACGTGTTGTTTCGTTAGCCGCTCGAAGCGTATTCTGTAGATCGACAACCTCGCCAATTATAATAATCGCTGGATTAGATAAGCCGCTATTTTCGCTTGCCATTACTAAGTCCGCAACACAGCAAAGAACCTGGTTTTGATCCTTACAGGAAACTTGTTGTACGATGGCCGCTGGCCGGTCGGCTTTTCCCAGCATCACATAGACACGCGCAATCTGCGCGAGTTTCTGCATTCCCATATAAATTACAACTGTCGATGTACTTTGTGCAGCCAAACTCAAATCGCAGGCGAACGCACCATCTTCTTTTGTTGCCGTCAATGCCCACACGCCATTGCTCACGCCCCGATGCGTTAAGGGAATGCTATTTAACCCTGCACCTTGCATAGCGCTGATTCCCGGGATGTATTGAACATCTATGGATCGCCGTTTTGCATACAACCATTCTTCGAAGCCCCGACCAAACATATACGGGTCACCACCCTTTAATCTTACTACGCGTCGATATCGGTTACAGTAAAATGAAATTAAGGCATGGATTTCATCTTGAGTCACCTGTTTCGCATATGGAATTTTACCGACGAATCGTTTTATACAATTATCAGGTGCCAATTCGATTATCCGCTCATCAACTAAGTTGTCAAATAAGATAACTTGAGCAAATTTTATCGTTTCATAGGCCTTTATCGTTAACAAACCCGGGTCACCCGGACCAGATCCCACCAAAAACAATGTATTCATACTATATTTTTAATAAAAATCAATATATTGATAAACATAAAACCAAATTTATTAAAAAAACAAACCAATAACACTACATAATGCAATAAAAAAATAATTTTATGTAAAAATATCAATTAAAATATAGTTAATTATTGAATATATAAAAATAATACATAAATTAGCTAAATAAATAATTAATAACCCACAAAAACAACTATAATTAAAGATGAAAAAGATAATAATCATAGGAAATGGAATGGTGGGTAATAAATTTTGTGAAAAAATCAAACAAAAAGATCCTAACATAGAAATAACCATCTTTAGTGAAGAGTCTTTTCGCGCTTACGACCGTGTTCATTTAACAGATTACTTCAAAAACAAAACGCTGAAGGACCTTTACCTAACGCAAACCGACTGGTACACACTAAATAGTGTCAAATTACACTTAAACGACCCGATCACCCAGATCAACTCGACAAAAAAAACAGTCACATCGCAACAAGGCATACACCTAGAATACGATTACTTGGTATTTGCAACGGGATCAGCGGCATTTGTGCCCGATATTCCCGGAACAGACAAACAAGGCGTGTTTTTATACCGCACGATTGAAGATTTGAACCAGATAAAACTCTATGCAAAAAGCGCGAAAAAAGGCACGGTGATGGGCGGCGGATTATTAGGACTCGAGGCCGCAAAGGCATTATTAGATCTTGGGATTCGAGAGTCATCCGTCATCGAATTCGCTCCGCGATTAATGCCTCGACAGATCGATGAACGCGCAAGCTGGTTATTGCAGGGAAAATTAAAACAACTCGGTGTGGACTGCCTACTCCAAAAATCGACAACACAGATTCTGGGCGATAAAAACATTACGGGGATCGAATTTGCCGACGGTAGTAACATTGAAACAGATATCCTTATTATATCAGCCGGCATACGCCCGCGCGACGAACTCGCCAAGAAACTCGGATTAGCGACTGGCCCACGAGGTGGTATTCTGGTAAATAACAAAATGCAAACCTCCGACCCCTACATCTATGCCGTTGGCGAATGCGCTATACACAACGAGATGATTTACGGGTTAATTGCTCCCGGTTATGAAATGGCAGAGGTTGCAGCATCGCACATACTCAACAATACAAAGGAATTTTCTGGATTCGACATGAGCACCAAGCTAAAACTAATGGGGGTTGATGTGGCAAGCTTTGGTGACCCCTTTATCGAAGAGCCGCATGCCCACACGCTAATTATTGAAGATAAAAACAGAGGTGTCTACAAACGACTAAACATCAGTACATGTGGTCAAAATCTACTTGGAGGAGTTTTAGTCGGCGACGCATCGGACTACAACATGCTCTTGCAAACGACAACCAATAAAATCCCACTCCCCGATCACCCTGAGGAATTACTTTATGGTCCAATTTCCGATCGCAATTCGGACACAACTGGATTAGATGCACTCCCCGATGATGCGCTTATTTGCAGCTGCGAAGGAATTACCAAATCGAATATAATAGACGCCGTAATGCAACAAGGTTGTGAAAACTCCGAGGACATAAAAAAATGCACAAAAGCAGGATCGGGTTGCGGCGGATGCACACCAATGGTGAATGACCTTGTAAACAACACGCTGAAAAAACAGGGAAAATACATTAGAAACACAATCTGTGAGCACTTCGAACTTAGCAGACAAGAACTATACGACCTCATCAAAATTCACAAACTAAAAACGTTCGACGATACGATCGACAATTTAGGTACTGGTGACGGCTGTGAGGTGTGCAAACCCATTGTATCTTCCGTTCTGGCTAGCCTATGGAATGAAATGATCTTACAACAAGGCAATGATGTCACTCAAGACAGTAATGATCGCTATTTAGCAAACATACAAAAAGGAGGCACCTACTCGATTGTTCCTCGTATTCCAGGCGGCGAGATACAACCTGACAAGCTGATAACGATTGGCTATGTGGCAAAAAAATACGGTCTTTATACAAAAATTACTGGCGGACAACGCATCGATCTGTTTGGCGCCCATCTGGGCGACCTCCCACATATATGGGAGGAGTTAATTGCTGCCGGCTTCGAAAGCGGACACGCCTACGGTAAATCTTTACGCACCGTTAAGAGCTGTGTAGGAAGCACCTGGTGCCGGTTTGGCCTTCACGATAGCGTCTCATTCGCAATTCAAATTGAGGAGCGTTATAAAGGCGTACGTTCACCGCACAAAATAAAATCGGCCGTGAGCGGATGTATTCGGGAATGCGCCGAAGCAAAAAGTAAAGATTTTGGAATAATTGCGACTGAAAAGGGCTGGAACCTATATGTCTGTGGAAATGGCGGCAGCAAACCCCAGCATGCACTATTGCTTGCTAGCGACATCGATAGCGAGACGTGCATCAAATACATCGATCGGTTTCTTATGTTTTACATCAAAACAGCAGACCCACTCATGCGTACTGCAAGCTGGCTAAATAAAATGGAAGGAGGGATAGATTACCTACGAAATGTCATTGTTACGGATAGTTTAAACATGGCTTTGGAGTGGGAAACCGAAATGCAACACCTGGTTAACAATTACCAATGTGAATGGAAAACCGCTGTTAATGACCCGCAGCTAAGAAAACGCTTTGTACATTTTGCAAATGCACCACAGGAAAAAGATCACAATGTACAATTTCGCACAGTTCGAGGGCAAAAAGTAGCGGCCGACTGGAATTCGATTACGAACGTTTAAATAAAAAAATTCCTTTTTTATCAAATGACCAACATCATGAAACAAGAAACTCAAAAACAGTGGCTATCGGCATGTCGGGTAGAAGACGCTATCGAAAACGGTGGAATTTGCCTAAAATTAAACGAACAACAAATTGCACTATTCTATTTTACGCGTCGAAACGAATGGTTTGCCACTCAAAACGAATGCCCACACAAAAAACAAATGATCTTAAGTCGCGGTATGTTGGGATCATTAGGAGATACCCCTAAAGTCGCGTGCCCTTTCCATAAAAAAACATTTGCACTAGACACCGGAGAATGCTTAACAGGCGACGAATGTAGCATTGCAACATACCCCGTCAAAATCGAAAATGGAAACGTATATATCGCAGTTACCGAACCTCACCCGACACTCATAGACCAGTAACAAACGAGTAGCCACAGAGTGTCGGAGAAAACAAACCCTCCGATGCTTTATATTCTCTTTGCTTTGGCCTTTAAACACTTCCACATTATAACCAATCATACGGATGATTGAGGACCACTCACAAAAAGCTTCAAGTGGAGTTGTTAGAACGTTAAATAGTATTAAATTAATACTACCCTCATTTGAATCCAATCGCATTTACATATATTTGATATTAATACTATATAGGTATCATGCGCGGTTCGATGAGACAATTTAAACTTTTCGAAGTTACGCAAGGGTGCAAGACAACATGAAATCAACAATAAAATTCAATAATGTAAACACATTATTCTCCAAAGCACTCAAGGGAAAAATAAACAGTTATTTCAAGCAAAAAGATAAAAAGAAAACCGGCGACCGAACAATCGCGCTCAAAGCAGGTATCTTATTCGGCATACTAGCAATCACCTATGTTACGCTTGTATTTATCCAACCACACTGGATAATCTCGGTGTTATTATGCCTAATTCTAGGAGTTAACCTTTCTGCAATTGGATTCAATGTCATGCATGACGCAGGCCACAATACCTTTTCTGCAGACAAAAAAACAAATACGATACTTTCTTACAGTCTCAACTTACTGGGCGGAAACATTTACTTCTGGAAATTAAAGCATAATATCGCACACCACACCTTTACTAATATCGAAGGAGAAGATTTCGACATCGAAGTTAAGTTCATGCGTTTACATGAAAGTCAACAACGCAAAGATTACCACCGTTTTCAACGGTATTATTTCCTCCTACTCTACGGTATATCCTACTTAGCTTGGATCTTCTACCAAGATTATGAGAAATTTTTCAGACAAAAACTTGGAAAAACCTCCGAACAGTTCCTTCTCCCGATGCGGGAGAAAGTAATTTTCTGGACCAGTAAAATACTCCACCTTATCATTTTTATTGTAATACCTGTATATTTCCTTGGCTGGCTATCCGTATTTGTGGGGCTACTAATCGCAGGCATTGTATGCGGTCTGTCTTTAGCGACCGTTTTCCAACTCGCTCACGTGGTTACAGAGACAGAATTTACCGCCGACGAATCCAGGCACGTCGAGAACGAGTGGATGATTCATCAACTCAGTTCAACAGCAAATTTTGCAACCTCAAACAAAGCGCTTACGTGGCTATTAGGTGGATTAAACTTTCAAGTTGAACACCACCTATTCCCAAAAATAAGTCATGTACATTATCCGGCACTTAATAAAATCGTGAAGCAAACTTGCATGGAATTTAATATCCCGTATATCGAATTCAAATCATTTGGACACGCATTTCAATCGCATGTTCAAGTGATTCAACTAATGGGTAAGCACTAAGCGACTTTCCATTTTAAATTAATTAATTTAACAACCACAAGCTAAAATACCGAAGTTTCGTGAGCCGCTGAATACAGTTAAGCGGCTCACGAAACTTTATAACACAAAGTTATATTTCTATTCAAGCTCGTCCGCAAACCTTAAAAAGAACGCCCCAAAGAAAAACGGAAAAGTTACAGCTATGTGCAGGATTACCGTAAATACCTGTAAGATCTTTCTAGGACTAATGGTTAAATCTGTAAAGTTTTTCTAGGACGAGACATTATCCACAGCATCTTGATTTTATCGCTTTCACGAAAAAGAATTTTCCGTTCGAGTTTGATAAAGGGTATTAGTCCGTCACCTCGGTATTCCATCGAAATATTAACAACTTGGAACGAAGTGAAATTTAGTGAATTCTCTAACAGTTAAAACTTAAACATTGATAATCAGAAGTAATTATTTTAAACATTTACTAAAGAATAAATAATTGCAACTAAGCCAATAATAATACAGTAGATTGCAAAATATGAGAGTCTACTCTTTTTTACCAGAGCAATCATCCAAGTACAAGCAAATAATCCTGCTATAAATGCGGCTATAAAGCCAATACTAAGAGGTATGAAGTTTTCGCTATTATAAGTAAGTTCGCCACTTAAAATATCTTTAGCTATTTTCCCTAAAATTAAAGGGACTACCATCAGAAATGAAAAGCGAGCTGCTTTCGTCTTATCGTTGCCAAGTAATACAGATGTAGATATGGTGGCTCCAGAACGTGATATACCTGGCAGCATAGCAATTGCCTGAGAAACACCTATAATAAAGGCATTTGTAAATGACACCTTCTTATCAGTATCTTTGGCCTTATCCGCAAAAAATAATAGAATCGCTGTAATTATAAGCATGCAACCTACCAACATGATATTACCGCTAAAAAGAGATTCTAATTGCTTTTCAAAAAATATTCCAACCATTACAGCAGGACACATTGAAAAGGCAATTTTTGAGATAAATTGTAAATCGTCGTTCCATTCAAATTTTAATACACCTTTTACAATGCTTACGATATCTTTCCTAAAAACAACAATAGTACTTAATGCGGTTGCAAAGTGTAAAACAATCGTAAAAAGAAGGCTTTCTTCAGGAACTGATTGGTCGCCTAGAATGGCCTTCCCTAATTCTAAATGACCACTTGAAGATACTGGCAAAAATTCAGTAAGTCCCTGTATAATACCGAGGATGATGGCGTCTATAATATCCATTATTTACTTCTTGTCAGGGTTTAATAAATTGGTTTAAATTCGAATCTCGTCTCCAACGGAAACTTAGTAGTTAGAAATATCATTGGTGTCAATGCAGCTATCAGGTAATAAAATAAGCCCCGAAGCAAAATACACAAAACTCATAAACAGGAATTTAAAGGTTCTGTGCACCAAAGAAATATAGATTTTTGAAGCTTCTTTTTGTTCTCTTATGACAGCTTTTTCTTGAAAACTTTAAAATAAATAGATTGATTACAAATAAATTAAGTACCTTTGCTGGGAACAAGGCTCTGCCTCTGCGGCTTCTGAATGAAAATGTTACATATATTTTCATTCTTTATACGCTTTTACAGTGGCCCGTTTAGTAAAATAAATGAATAACGTCATACACTTGGGCATTAGCAACGGCAATATAAACCTTGCAGAACTTCAACACTTTTTTCAAAAAAGCAGTATTGATATACCTATCTCTACCCCTGCTTACGCATCTGCACTTTTCACAGACTAGATGCGACACTTTTAACAATCCACATGACATTTGAAGATTTAAAAATTATAAAACCTATCCTACAGGCCGTTCAGGAAATAGGATACAATACCCCTTCCCCAATACAACAACAAGCAATTCCCGTCATTTTAGCCGGGAGTGATCTTATTGGTTGCGCACAAACGGGAACCGGAAAAACAGCAGCATTTGCAATTCCTGCTTTGCAAAGAATTACGGCAAATAATACCGCCGGCGGGAGGTCACCACGCGTTTTAGTATTAACACCAACGCGTGAGCTAGCTGGGCAAATAAGCGAGAATTTCACATCATTTAGCAAACACCTGAAAGTACGCCAAGCATTAATATTTGGCGGTGTATCTGCAGTAAACCAAATAGCAACTTTGAAAAAAGGTGTTGATGTCATTATCGCAACCCCAGGGAGATTGTTGGATCTAGCTAGACAAAATCAAATTTCGTTAAAAGAAATTGAAATTTTAGTGCTTGACGAGGCTGATACCATGCTTGACATGGGCTTTATTAACGACATAAAGAAAATACTTGCTTTTCTTCCAACAAAAAGACAAACATTATTTTTCTCGGCAACGATGCCTGCTTCCATTAGGAAATTTGCGACCTCTATTTTAAGACAACCCCAAGAGGTTAATGTGAATCCGGTATCCTCCACTGCCGTTTTGATCGAACAATCGGTCTACATGGTGGAAAAAACCGACAAACCAGCATTCTTAGTAAAAATTCTTAGAGGGCGTCGTACTGAACAATCATTAGTTTTCACGCGAACAAAATATGGCGCTGATAGATTAGTCAAAGTTTTGAAGAAACACGGATTTTTTGCAGCAGCTATCCACGGTAACAAATCACAAAATGCGAGACAAAAGGCATTAGCCGATTTCCGGAATGGAGAAATTCAAATCCTAGTTGCAACAGATATTGCTGCACGTGGTATTGATATTGAAGAACTTCCTCATGTAATCAACTATGAACTACCTGAGGTCTCTGAAACATATGTTCATCGAATAGGTCGTACTGGACGTGCTGGCAAAACAGGATTCGCCGTATCTTTGTGTAGTAGCGAAGAACGGAAAAGCCTTGACAGCATTCAAAAACTTATTGGCAATAAAATTAAAGTTGCGCGTCTAACTCAAACGAGAAACAGCGCTTAACGTACAGATATTATAGTATAATAACAATTTTTTTTATTTTTAATTTACAATACCATGCAAGAAGGAAAAGTTAAATTTTTCAACCCTACAAAAGGATTCGGATTCATCACTCCAGCAGACGGAGGTCAGGATATTTTTGTTCACACATCAGGTTTAATCGACGAAATCTATGAGAACGATAACGTATCTTTTGAAGTAGAGAATGGCAAAAAAGGACTTAACGCTGTCAAAGTAAAAGTTATTTAGTCAATTCTTATCCAAGAAGTGGGTAAACTATCCACTTCTTGGATTAATTACCATTCTGACCTGCAATAATCCCCTCCCGTCCCCACGGTATTATTTTTTTTCAACTCGGAACCGAAATTCCAAACAAATACAACAATTATTCTTCTCAACCCTATAAAAAAGAGAGCAAAACTGCAATCCAACCTGTGATTTGTGGCAATACATTTCTTTTCACAAATTATACGCACCTTTTAGACACCCTTTAACCAAAAAAATACGGTTTCCATAAATATTATTAAGTCCTGAATCGAAAAACCTCGTCTATTTCAGTTTTTTTGAAACTTTTCGCTGCCCCATCTGTTAAACAAATACCTGTTTTGTCAAAGGTTTCAAATACTTTGACGCCCTTAACTTGTATCATTTAGCAATTATGCGTGAAAAAAAAACTATAATTATCTCGAATAGACTACCCATTAGAATCGAAAGACGTAATAACGAATTGCATTTTTTACCCAGTGAAGGCGGATTAGCGACCGGGCTAGGCTCGATATACAAGCAAAAAAACAATATTTGGATCGGTTGGCCCGGGTTTACGCCAGAATCGCAGGAAGAAGAAATCATGATTCGCGAGAAACTCACCGAGGAAAATCTAATTCCCATTTTTCTTACCGAAGAGGAAATTCAAGGTTATTACGAAGGATTCGCTAACGAAGTCCTTTGGCCCGTATTTCACTACCGCCTATCCTACGCGGTATACGATATCGACTACTGGAAGTGCTACCAACAGGTCAATCAAAAATTTGCGGAAATATTAGACCAACAGCATATTGACGAACGTGATGAAATTTGGATTCATGACTATCAACTGATGCTTCTCCCCAAATTAGTTCGAAAAAATCACGAACAAATCGCCATCGGTTATTTTCAACATATCCCCTTTCCGCCCGATGAAGTACTCCGAGGCATCCCATGGCGAGACGAACTGCTTGAAGGTCTACTCGGTGCGGATCTGATCTCATTTCATACCTATAACGACACGCAACACTTTCTAAATTCCTGTAAGCATATACTCGGACAAGTCGTAACCAATAATTCCATAGATATTAATAGTCGTAGCGTATCGGTCGAGGCCTACCCAATGGGGATTGACTTTACAAAATTTGACACATTAGCCCACTCGCCACAGATACGTGCAAGGGCAAAAGAAATTCGAGATTATTACAAAGACAAAATCATCATCTTATCGATTGATCGCCTTGACTATAGCAAAGGGATAATTGAACGCTTAAAAGCCTATGAGAGTTTGTTAAAGACCTATCCTCAATTCCGAGAACAAGTGATTCTGTATATGCTAGTCGTCCCCTCACGGGACACCGTCTCCCAATACAAGCTATTACGCGATGAGATCGACCGTACGGTAGGACATATAAACGCCGTCTACGGAAGTAATGAATGGATTCCAATCGCATATTTTTATAACTCATTCCCAGTAGAAGAACTATCGGCACTGTACGTTTCTGCTCAGATCTGCCTAGTCACCTCGCTGCGCGACGGTATGAATTTAGTATGTAAAGAATATGTAGCTAGTAAAGTGGAAACAAATGGGGTATTGGTATTAAGCGAATTGGCCGGCGCGTCAAAAGATCTACAGGAAGCAATACAAGTAAATCCGAATTCGATTGAACAAATCCGTGACGGATTAAAACAGGCCATTGAAATGTCTGAGGAGGAAAAGCGTACCCGGATGGATGAGAGTATTGAAATTGTCAAAAAATTTAATATTCATCACTGGGTTAAGATATTTTTCAAACGGTTACGTGAATCAAAAATTCAGCAAAAACAAGAAATGAATCGCCGGATTCGCCCCGTTGTAAGGGATGCAATTATAGCGCGATATAAGGAGTCAAAGCGTCGCCTTTTCTTTTTTGACTACGACGGTACCCTAGTTGGTTTTGAAAAAGATGCAGCTAAAGCAACGCCAACGGAATCGTTATATAATTTATTAAATAGCATCCAGGATGACCCGGCCAATCAAATCGTAATAATAAGTGGCCGTCGACAATTGGCCCTGCAAAACTGGTTTGAAAATAAAGGTTACTTCTTAGTAGCAGAACATGGTGCATGGACGAATTTCCCGGATTTTAATTGGACATCCAAAGATAATCTGTCGAACACGTGGAAAATTCCCGTCAAAAGGATTATGGATAAATATGCCAATCGCACCACGGGTGCAAGTGTAGAAGAGAAATCCTTTTCACTCGCTTGGCATTATCGAAAAGCGCAAACTGGGTTGGGGCTACAACGGGCACAAGAACTTTATGATAATTTACAGTACCTGACCAAACAGTATAACCTCCAAATACTATTTGGCGATAAAGTTGTTGAAGTAAAAAATAGCGCATTAAACAAAGGCAGCGCAGCAAAGGAAATCGTAAATCCTTTCAAACCAGATTTTATTTTTGCGATCGGTGATGATGCAACGGATGAAGATATGTTTTGTGCACTTCCTGAATATGCCGTCACAGTTAAAGTGGGAAACAAAAAATCAGATGCACAGTTTTACGTCGAAAACCAAAAAGAAGCTATCGCGCTGATCGCACATTTTACATCCAACAGTCATGAGTAAAAGCGGATAAACCTTACTATTTATCACATAATTAAAAACATTATAATATGAAGCACGACCAAAAAAGGCACACCTACGACAGCGGTATAATTGGCAATTGTTCTTATATCGCCCATGTTGAAAAATCGACGAACATAAGCTGGTTATGTTGGCCGACGTTCGAGGATACATTTGTCTTTGGAGGAATGCTTGATGAGCAAGCTGGGGGGGAATTCTCAGTCAAACCCGAATCGGGAATCGTAGCGAGTAATCAACATTATACGGAGAACACGAATATACTCTGCACAGTCGTAGATAGTGAGGACGGACAGTATAAAGTAACAGATTTCGCTCCCCGATTTGAACAGTACGAGCGTTATTTTAAACCGCTGACTTTAATCCGTAAGATCGAACCCCTTTCTGGGCACCCTCGCCTGCGTGTTGTCTGCGAACCAGTTTTCAACTATGGAAAAGGGAAGTTTACAAAGCATCGAGGCAGTAACCATATTCAATACGAAAATGCTGACGTAAAGATGCGCTTATCGACGAACATGCCTATTAGCCATATCTTCGACGACACCCCCTATGTGATTAGCAAACCTATTTACTTGATTCTTACCTACGGAAGTCCCTTCGAGGCTCCTATTGAAAGAACTTCTGAAGATTTCCTAAAGCGCACCAAGCATTACTGGCAATTATGGGTGAAACACGCTTCCATACCGACGTTTTACCAAAAGCAGGTCATACGCTCGGCACTGACGCTAAAACTTCATCAATATGAAGATACGGGAGCAATAATCGCAGCAAGCACAACAAGCTTACCCGAATTTCCGGGTTCCGGCCGAAACTGGGATTATCGCTATTGTTGGCTGCGCGACAGTTATTATGTACTTACCGCTCTTAGCCACATTGGTCATTTTGAAGAAATGGAGAAATATGCCGCCTATATTGCAAATATTACGCAAACCGACCGTGGTCGATTGCAACCACTTTATGGAATCATGGGGCAACACGACCTTACCGAGCGAACGCTCGACCATTTAAAAGGATATTTGAACAACCAACCCATAAGAGTTGGAAATCAAGCTTTTGAACACATTCAAAACGATGTATATGGTCAGGCCATGATCGCTTTACTTCCACTATTCACAGACCACCGTTTTAGACATCAAAACCATACATTCACCAAACAATGGACAACATTTATACTCAATAAAATCGAGTCCACTATCGATGAATTTGATGCAGGTATCTGGGAATTCAGAAATTTCGAGAATCGTCATTGTTACTCAAATCTATTTCAATGGGCCGGCGCAACTGCCGCGCTGAAAATTGCCAAACAATACGATTTTCCAGACCTACATGAACGAGCGGATACACTTCGCCAGAAGGCTGCAAATTATATTGAAGATTGCTATGACCCCAGACGCGAAGCATACACAAATGCGGCAGAGGGAAATAATTTAGATGCCTCAACCTTGCAGTTAATCATGATGAATTATCTCGATCCTGCAAGTGAAAAGGCAAAAAAACATTTAATAGAACTCGAGAAAGAATTAAAAGGGGAAAACGGACTCTTTTACCGGTATCTTCACAGCGACGATTTCGGAAAACCAAAAGCAACATTTTTAGTTTGCGCCTTTTGGTACGTTGAGGCTTTAGCATGTGTCGGCCGTCTAGATGAAGCGCAGGACGTGTTTAAAAAATTACTCTCCTACGGAAACCATTTGATGCTCTTTAGTGAGGATGTGAACGACCATGATGGCAGTCAATGGGGAAATTTTCCGCAGGCATATAGCCATGTAGGTTTGGTAAATGCAGCCTATCGAATTGCCATGAAAATAGATAGTCCGGCATTTTTTGAAAGCTTGTACGAGTAATAAACCTCGAGTGACGGAGGACGGATTCAGGGCTCCTTACTTATAAGCGTAAGCCGAAATATATTACAATTTTCGGCTTATGCAGTACTGATTCTTAACTTTACGGATTAATAGCGCACACTATTTTCCGCTTATCGAATAAATAGAAAATAAATCAACAACAAAACCGCAATAGCAATAATCATTGTCCATGGAATCGTTTTAGCTGCCGGTTCATCATTTAATTGATCTTTTGCCGTCTGAGGAACTTCAGTACGCGGGGTACTATCCCGGTTTAAATCCTCACTAAATTTATCATTTTGCTCTTCCATAACGTTCAAATTTTAATTAAATTGCGATCAAAATGCCCAGTTGACGCGTTTAAGTCTTGGCTGTCGGTACACGTTTCTCTTATGCAAAGAACAGTTTAACGATACAATTGTTTGTAGCTCGACATAAACTAGATTCAACCTCGTTGTATAATAAGAATTATTCGGAAGTTTCAGGCAATGAATCCTGACGATCCAGCGAATCTCGTGACAGGGAATCTTCGTTTAGCGTATCCGTAGTACCATACAACGATTTATCAGACTGATTCAAATTATATCTCGATTGATCCATTTCGCTTACCGGTCCCGGGTTTTCTGTATTATCGGTCTGGTCACCTGCGTTACTGCAAGAAGCTAACGCTACTACTAAAGCTAGGAAAAAAAAACTGCTCAATACTTTCATATCTTTTCTATTTTAAGTGCATCTAACTACTCTATTCATTTAAATTTTAAAACTTGTAATAAGAACACTTCAAATACGCAAAATGTTTACTTTGTTTTCATGCACTCACTAAAAAACGGAAGTACATGAGCCAAAACAACATATATGCATCTTATTAAAAGAAACTTAAACAGATATACTTTAAAACTTAACAAAAAACGATACCGACGCCTGCGGATTTCCATTCGTAATACAGTTGGATTCGCTCACATTTTAACCAATTCTGCTCATATTAGATCATTTTTTTACATGTACTGATGTTTTCTTAAATTCGGTATTTATATTTGAAGTTGACTTAAAAGATTCTAAAAAGCTGATGAAAAAAACAACAGGACTCCTCGTGTTACTTTTATATGCATTTACTTTTCATGCGCAGGCGCAGCTGCTGAAAGCACGCAATTTATTTAGCAAGGCTGATTCACTTCGCGGTACCCTTACCCCTCTTCGCACGTGTTACGATATTCATTATTATCATTTGGATGTGAAAGTAGACATCGAGCATAAGTCCATTTCCGGGAGCAACCTTTTTAAGTTTACGGCAACGGAAGATTTTCAAAAATTACAATTTGACCTTTTCGAAAACCTTTCCGTGGACCGAGTAATGTATCAGGGGAAGGAGATTCTATTTACCCGAGACTACAATGCAGTTTTCGTCGAATTTCCAACCATTATTGAAAAGGGAAAAGTGGATTCGTTCCAAGTGTACTATTCCGGACCCCCCATTGCTGCCACCCGCGCACCGTGGGACGGTGGTTTTGACTGGAAAAAAGATAGCCAAGGAAAACCATGGGTTGCCACCGCTTGTCAAGGTTTAGGCGCTAGTGTGTGGTGGCCAAATAAAGACCACCAATCGGACGAAGTCGATAGCATGCTCATTTCTGTATCCGTTCCAAATGGTGTAATGAACGTCTCCAACGGGCGACTTATAAAAACAGAGAAAGACGGAAGTGATTACACCAAATATCACTGGAAAGTATCCAACCCAATCAACAATTATAACGTCGCGCTTAATATTGGGGATTACTATCACACGGAGGAAATTTATCAAGGTGAAGATGGCCCACTTACTTTTGATTATTTCGTTTTAAATGAAAATAAGGATAAACTTCGGCACTTGAAAAAAAATGCAACTCAAACTCTGCAAGCCTTTGAACATTGGTTCGGACCATACCCTTTTTATCGTGATGGATATAAACTCGTCGAAACAGCACATTTAGGTATGGAGCATCAAAGTGCTGTTGCTTATGGCAATAAATATCAAAACGGATACCTAGGACGTGATAATTCCGACACCGGTTGGGGATTAAAATGGGACTTTATTGTCGTCCATGAGTCCGGTCATGAGTGGTTTGGAAATAACATTACCTCGAAAGATTTAGCAGACATGTGGATACATGAAAGCTTCACTAATTATTCGGAAGCCCTTTTTATCGACTACCATTTCGGAAAGCAAGCCAGTCAGGCGTACGTGCATGGTAATAGAAAAGGTATACTAAATGATTCTCCTATTCAAGGACCATACGGCGTGAATAAAGAGGGGTCCGGTGATATGTACATCAAAGGCGGCGTCTTAATGAATACGATACGCACCATCATACAGAATGATGAAAAATGGCGAAGCATACTCAGAGGATTAAATAAAACATTTTACCACCAAACGGTTAATTATGCAGATATTGTAAACTATGTCAATAAAAAAAGTGGATTTGATTTAACGAAAGTATTCCAACAATACGTGCAGTATAAATCTATTCCCACTTTAGAGGTAAAATTAGACAACAACAACCAGTTGATGGCTCGATGGATAAGCGAAGTCAATCAATTTAAAATGCCCATACACATGGGGGTAAAAGGCGGTACTTTACAACGTTTTGAGATCAGCTCGGCTTTTACACCTGTAGAATTGAAACTCGAGGATTTAGAAAGTCTAGAAATCGACACTTTTAATTATTATATCGGTGTACTAAAACAATAAAGCCCTCGGTTTCACGTTAGCCAATAATGCTAAATTCATTCATTTAATGATTTACGATGGGTATCATTTTTTCCTATAGAACAAGCGGGTAAAACCATTTTTTTTAATTAGGTTTGCATTAAATTTTGAAATCAAGACAACACAAACTCAATGGGGTTATTTAACTGGTTTACGCAAGAGGTTGCAATCGATTTGGGGACTGCTAACACCCTAATCATACATAATGACAAAGTAGTAGTGGATGAGCCTTCTATTGTTGCGTTTGATCGTACCACCAATAAGGTAATTGCGATCGGACGACAAGCCATGCAAATGGAAGGTAAAACACACGACAATATAAAAACTGTGCGACCATTACGTGACGGTGTTATTGCTGATTTCACGGCAGCCGAGCATCTTATTCGTGGAATGGTTAAACTTGTAAATAATGGTAAATCTTGGTTCTTCCCTTCCTTACGCATGGTGGTATGTATCCCATCTGGCATCACGGAAGTTGAAAAACGTGCAGTACGCGATTCAGCGGAAATTGCCGGAGCAAAAGAAGTCTACCTAATTCACGAGCCGATGGCTGCAGCGGTAGGTATTGGTATCGACGTGGAAGAGCCAGTAGGAAATATGATCATCGATATCGGGGGAGGTACCACGGAAATAGCGGTAATTGCCCTTTCAGGTATAGTTTGTGATCAATCTATCCGTGTTGCGGGTGATAATTTTGATTCGGACATCGTACAATATATTCGGCGTCAACACAATATAATGATCGGTGAACGTACCGCAGAAAAGATAAAAATTGAAGTTGGGGCAGCTTTACCTGAACTTTCAGATCCGCCAGCGGATTTTGCAGTGCAAGGGCGAGACCTGATGACGGGGATACCGAAGCAAATTACGGTCTCTTATACCGAAATTGCACACTGTTTAGACAAATCGATATCAAAAATTGAAGAAGCAATATTAAAAGCTTTAGAGATTACTCCGCCAGAACTTTCGGCCGATATATACCAAACAGGGATCTACCTTACGGGAGGAGGCGCGCTACTCCGTGGGCTAGATCGACGCATACAAGCAAAAACAAAGCTACCCGTCCATGTTGCCGAAGATCCACTTCGCGCAGTCGTGAGGGGTACTGGAATCGCATTAAAAAACATTGGACGCTTCAAATTTTTGATGCAATAAAGAATTGACACTTAATTACATATACGCGATATAGAAAGGCTTACTAGTACTCTATATCGCGTATTTGTTAGCAGCAGTAAACGAATACGAATGAGAAACCTTTGGCTATTTCTTGTAAGATATAATGCTATATTCTGGTTCATTCTTTTTTTTGCGATCTCGATCGTCCTTGTAGTTCGCAATAATACTTTCCAACGTGCTTCATTCGTCAACTCTTCGAACGTGGTGGTTGGGAGTTTCTATCAAAATGTGAATTCTTGGAAAAGTTACCTTGCTCTAGATGAAACAAATAGAAAACTGGCCGATGAAAATGTACTTCTCCGTCAACAGATCCAAAATATCCTACACGCTGACTCGACGGTAGACTCGGTATTCTTGGCTGATTCAATCCAACAAGGTCGTTATGAATTTACAGTTGCAGGCGTCGCAAATAATAGTATCCATCAAAAAAGCAATTACTTAACACTTGATAAAGGTTCTTTGGATAGTATCGAAAAAGGCATGGGAGTTATCACATCAAATGGTGTGGTTGGGATAGTCCTTCAAACCTCTCCGCATTTCAGCGTTGTACAATCGTTATTACACCCCGATACGCGCATTTCAGTAACTTTGGATAGTTCAGAAGTATTCGGATCGCTGGTATGGGGCAACAATATTGACCCCCGATTTGGCACTGTACGCGACGTTCCGAACCATGTTCAAGTCAAAAAAGGCGAAAAAGTTTTTACCTCGGGCTATTCATTATTTCCATCCGGTATTCAAGTAGGCAAAATTGAAGAAACGGGGCTCACATCCGGCGAGAGCTTCCTCGACCTAAAGATTAAACTTTCAACTGACTTTGCGAACCTCAGCCATGTCTACATCGTGCGAGACTTAATGCTTGAAGAGAAATCAAACGTAGAAGTAACAACTGAAGATCATGAGTAAGGTTTTTATTTCAAATATCGTCCGTTTTATTGTACTTCTGCTACTACAGATTGCCCTTTTTAAGAATATTGGATATTATAATTTTGTTGCAGGATTCCCATACATACTATTCGTCTTCTTGTTACCAATAGCGCTATCAAACCTCATGTTATTTATTTTAGCATTTTTAACAGGGTTAACAGTGGATGCGTTTTATGACTCTGTCGGCGTACATGCAGCGGCATGTACTGCACTGGCATTATTCCGAATATTCTTCCACAAGATAACGCTCGATGTGGAGATCAAAGATTCGTTCAATACGCCCTCAATTGGGGAAATGGGAACAAAATGGTTTCTCTCCTATATATTTTTCGGAAGCTTGATTCACCACCTGTTCCTTTATATGATAGAAACATTTTCTTTTTCTAATTTTCTCCACACCTTAGCAAGCACAATTTTAAGTAGTATATTTACCGTATGTATACTGCTCTTGATCAGTTTACTGACATACAGAAGGAAATCACGGATAAGTAGTTTTTAAATAGGGATAGGTTGGGTAATGAATAGTTTTTTCGCGCGCAAATTTGTAATTCAAGGGATTTTTATAGCAATAGCAGCTATTATTGTAATTCGGCTATTCTATATTCAGATTATCGATGACTCCTACCTCCTATCTGCGAACAATAATGTACTGCGAAAAGTAGTCGTATATCCTGCACGTGGGGTGATTTACGATAGGGATGGAAATGTACTTGTTCAAAATGAACCGGTCTATGACCTTTTGGTTACCCCCAGAGAGGCTAAAGAGATTGACACTGCACTACTTTGTCAAATAATTGATATCGACAAAAGCGGGTTTGAAACAAGAATGAATAAGGCACGCACACATTCACCATACCGTGCATCAATTTTCGAAAAACAATTATCAGCCAGTATTTACGCCCGCCTTCAAGAACACCTTTATAAGTTCCGCGGATTCTATGTTCAAAACCGTACGGTTCGTAGCTATCCCGATAGCATTGCGCCACAACTTTCAGGCTTCATACAAGAGGTTAATGACAAAGACATCGAGCGCTCTGGCGGATTTTATCGACCCGGCGATTATATCGGTGGCGCTGGAATAGAACGTTCATACGAAGACTTACTACGTGGGCAGCGCGGGGTGAAAAACCAAATGGTGGATGCGTTAAATAGACCTAAGGGTATATTTATGGAAGGTAAATACGACACCTTAGCGGTCTCGGGTGAAGGGTTAATTTCGACCATTGATCAAGATTTGCAGGTGTTGGCCGAAAAACTTATGAACGGGAAAGCAGGATCGGTCGTAGCCATAGAACCCTCTACAGGAGAAATACTTTCTTTTGTAAGCGCACCATCGTATGACCCAAATTTAATGGTCGGCCGCGAGCGCGGGAATAATTACATGAAACTTTTAAACGACGAGAACCGTCCTTTGTTTATTCGCCCTATTCAAGCATCATACCCTCCGGGGTCGGTATTTAAAGTGGTATCCGCCCTGACAGCGCAACAGGCTGGTCTCATTGACGAACACACCATTTTCAACTGCCCTGGTGGCTATCGTTACGGAAGAGGCGGACGAGCGATCATGCGCTGCACACACGTATGTGGACCAACTGATTTAGTGCGGTCGATCCAGCGTTCCTGTAACACCTATTATGGGCATACATATGCTAAAATGATTGATTCCCGCGGAATGTCTGGACCAAAGGCGTATGATCTATGGCGCGAAGGATTACATAAATTCGGTCTGGGTGTAAAGCTAGGTATTGATTTACCCGGTGAACGTGCCGGACTTGTTCCAACATCCGATTTTTACACGAAACGTTTTGGTAGCGATAAATGGAGTTCAAGCTATAATATTTCCCTGTCAATTGGTCAAGGAGAATTAGGTATCACACCATTACAAATGGCCAATGTTATGGCGATTGTTGCCAACCGTGGATTTTATTATCGCCCTCATCTGGTGAAAGGTATTGGCGAGAAAAAAATCATTAAAGAGGAGTTCACGGAAAAAATGAGCGCTGGAGTGGATGCGAAATATTACGAACCCGTGATCGAAGGGATGAGTCGCGTCGTAAATATGCCCGGTGGTACGGGCTATAGCCTAAGAATTAACGGTATTGAAATGTGTGGAAAAACCGGTACCGCGCAAAATCCACACGGTAAACACCACGCGGTTTTTTTCGCTTTCGCTCCAAGGGAGAATCCCAAAATCGCAATCGCCGTTTTCGTTGAAAATGCTGGATACGGCGGTGTATGGGCTGGCCCGATAGCGAGTATGATGGTCGAAAAATACATCAATGACACCATCACAATGCCTAAGTATGTACAAGATCGAATCTACAATGCTCATTTCCTTCCCGAACCGGAAAAAGAAGACGTAAAAAAAGATAGCGTAGAAAAGAAAAAAGACGCATTAAAAACACCGCCTAAGAGCGCACAAATGCCGGGTTCTAAAAAGGAATATTATGTACACCATAGCCAGGTAAGAAATAGATATGAATAAGATTGGTGAAAAAAGTTTCTTCGGCAGCATAGATTGGTTCACCGTTATCCTTTGGTTTTCATTATGTTTAATAGGTTGGTTTAATATACACGCCGCTGTATTCGATCCGGAGCAGCCTGGTTTATTTAACCTAGGGACCAACTACGGAAAACAATCTATTTATATACTTACGGCGCTCATCATTGGCTTCAGTATCCTGATCATAGACTCAAAATTCTTTATTTCGGCGTCACCAATAATTTATATTATCGTCATACTTCTGCTGATAGCAGTACTCCTAATCGGTAGAAATGTCGGTGGAAATCAGGCTTGGATCGCTATTGGGAGCTTCCGCTTACAACCATCCGAATTTGGAAAGCTAGCAACCTGCTTGCTTTTAGCATCTTACCTGAGTAATCAGACGCAAAAACACCCCAACAAAAAAACACTATTCATAAGTACGCTGATCGTGCTTTTCCCAGTTACATTGGTCATGTTACAACCTGATACGGGTTCTGCTTTAGCTTTCTTCGCGCTTATATTCGTGTTTTATCGTGAAGGCTACGTGGGAAATGGGCTATTAATGCTTGGAGGGTTAGCAATCTTCCTATTTGTCATGGCACTATTGGTTAATCAGTGGCTTTTGATCTGTATCTTATTACTAATTTGTGGTCTGTTCGCATATAACTTACGCAAAAAACGGAAGTATTTGATAAATCTAGGTATCCTATTTGCCGCATGTTCTCTTTATGTATTATCGGTAGATTTCGCTTACGAAAAAATATTACAACCCCATCAACGTAACCGAATCGATATTATCTTGGGCAAGATGAGTGATCCACGCGGTCAGGGATACAACCTAAACCAATCTAAAATTGCCATAGGTTCAGGTCAACTTTTTGGAAAGGGTTACCTCCAGGGGACACAAACAAAATACAACTTCGTACCTGAGCAAAGCACGGATTTTATATTTTGTACCGTCGGTGAAGAATGGGGGTTTGTCGGCTGTCTAGTGTTGATCAGCATATACGTGACACTTTTGATACGGCTGATAAATATCGCCGAACGGCAACGAACGGCATTCGCACGTATTTACGCCTACGGCGTGGCGTCAATACTTTTCTTTCACTTTTTTATAAACATAGGTATGACTATTGGAATTGTACCTGTAATTGGGATCCCGCTGCCTTTTATAAGTTACGGGGGATCCTCATTATGGAGTTTTACGATACTTCTATTTATACTACTACGCTTCGATTCTAGTAGAAAAGGTTTAAACGGGTAATCTCGATCGATCTCGGTCCAATATATAGTGAAATTTTGGTCAATAATATTTCCCGATGGGATTGAAATAAGGTGCTTGAAAACGCTTATTTGCGTCATTAACGCGTCACTCAAACTGACGTTTCCAGACCCCATCTACAATATAAAGGGGATTTTCTTCCGCCTTTCAGCAGTCATCGTTATTCCGCATCTCATTTTCCCTAGTTCCGTATTAAATGTGCAACGTAGAAGCGGTTTTAACGAATTCTAACATCTTGTCTATATCAAATATTTTAGCGACATCGTATACTGAAAATTTTCTCTTCCAAATTAGAGCCGTGTTACTTCCATAACGCGTTGTCCAAATTTTCATTTCCAACAATCATCTAAAAATAGGAAGCCAATTTCATTCTGCCTTTTCTTAATTTCTTAATGCCTGTCCGAAAAGATTTTACAAATTCACCGGCAGAACTATGCGGTGGTAAAGAGGCATTTCAAGATACGGTCATTCTATAATCTATCCAGGACGTAACGAATCGTTTGATCAATGATTTTTTTGGGGTTACTCGAGAAGTCTTCGTTCACTCTGCTTGCCAAAATCGCATTAATTGAAAGTGCATGATGCCCAAACATATTGGCCAGTGCATAAATTCCAGCTGTCTCCATTTCCAGATTGGTAATTAAGCGTCCATTAATCGTAAATGCATTAACACGTTGAATAAGATCAGGATAAACATTCGCTGAACGGACGGACCTCCCTTGGGGTGCGTAAAAACCCGGAGCAGTCATCGTTATGCCTTTAGGAAGGTCTCCAGCAATTTGATTAAGTAATTTTTCGCTTGCGCTTCCCACATAGGGCTTAAACGACAGGCTTGAAAACTCTTGTTGGATTGCTGCTTGTATTTCCCGCTCCTGTGGGGAGTAGCTTTTAATATAAAATTGCATAAGCGCATCAAATCCGATTGCATATTCACTCGCCAGTATGGTGCCCATTTTAATATCGCCCTGAATAGAACCTGATGTTCCTATTCGAATAATATCCAGACTTGTTAAGTCTCTTTTCAACGAACGAGTAGCAAAATCTATATTCGCTAATGCGTCAATCTCATTAAACACGATATCAATATTGTCCGTACCAATTCCGGTTGAAATAACCGAGATACGTTTTTTACGTAACATCCCGGTGTGCGTGATAAATTCTCTTTTCCCTTTTCGAATCTCAATTGTATCGAAATGCTTAGATACGATTTCCACGCGATCGGGATCTCCTACAAAGATTATCGTCGGTGCCAAATCCTCCGGCAATAAATTTAAATGATATATACTTCCGTCGGCATTTAATATTAATTCTGAGTCTGCAATCATAATGTCGTTCCAAAAGAATAGGTTAGTCCTTCCATTTTTTCAAGCCTGTCGATAACGAAGTTTACTTGCATTTTTCGAACCTCAATTTCTATCGAGCAGGTATTGTCAAATTCTTGCTTTAAGGTAGTTAAATTTTCCTCTTTAACCAAGCGCATCACACTGTTCATTTGTAAATAATCGAATCGGATCACAATTGTTTCATTCACAGTTCTTTCCACCAGAAAGCTATTATCGATGGCATCAACAGTCGCTGACTTATAGGCATTAATCAATCCAGGAACGCCCAGTAATGTCCCTCCAAAATAACGAACGACAATCACTATGATATCGGTCACATCCTTTGACAATAATGCATTCAATATTGGTCGCCCTGCAGTACCCGAGGGTTCGCCATCGTCATTTATTCGAAACACATTCCGATCTTGCGAAACCCGGTAAGCCCAGCAATGATGTCTGGCTTTTGGATGAAGCGCCTTTAGCTTGCCAAGAATCTCTTTAAGCGACTCCTCCCCTTTGAAAGGGTAAGCATAAGCAATAAACTTACTTCCTTTGTCTTTAAACAGCCCTTCACTAGGCTGTTCAATGGTGACATATGTGTCTTCAAACAAACTCACGAAAACGCTATGATTAATACAGATAACACGGCTAACAACAACCCAATTTTGTTGTATTTAGACAGCTGCTCCTTAAATATATATACGCCAACTATAGCGCCTACCAAAATCACGCCGATGTTCATCCCGGTAAAGACCGCAGACGGACTCGTAGATAAAGCGCCATGAGCTTTCATATAGAATAAAATATTCCCAAAATTAAACCCTCCTAAAAGAATACCCCATAGTATTACTTTATAATCAATATGTTGCTTCCGGATTGACATATTGTAAAATAACAAACTAAAAGCAACCAGCATTGCTAGTATAAATACCACCAGCATAGAAAAGACATAAGGCACGTTCGTATAGGTCGCTATTTTCTTGAATAAGATATCGATAACCCCCATACCAATAAAAACAGCAATTGCATAGCCCCACTTCCCGTTCGCAAGTGACGTTTTTCCTTTTCCCCAACCGATCGTTAAAAGGATTGCGAGCACCCCCACCCCGATTCCAATAATTTTTGCTAGGCTTATCTCTTCATGAAATATAAAAAAGGCAGCCATCAACGGTAAAAACAAAGACAACCTTTGTGCGATTTCTGTTTTCACAATCCCACTATACTGAATGGAATAAGCAATACAAAGAAAAATTACAGGTAGAAGTATTGCAAGAGCAATGTACAGTCCCCAGGGTAGTAGTGCGAGCGACACGTTTGTAGATCCGGGGTTTAAAAAAAGAACCGTCGCTAGCGCAGCTACCGGATAGTTCCAAACAATAAGATGCAAATAATTTGCCCCGTTCTTTTTTGCTATCTTGATAATAACGGAAACAGTAACGCTACAAATAACGCTTAAAAGAACATATAACATAATCAATGACCAATAAATATCTAGTAGAACTTTATTTTTCAGCCCCAATGTTACGAATCTTTATAATAATTACCTAAAAATGCTCGGTATTTTACAACTAACTGATAAACAGATGAATGCATGTAAATTAATATAAAAAACCACATTACTTGCCATAAAACATCGAGTAAAATCAATAATATATACATCAATTTTACACACAAAAAAAGCACTATAAATAAGCAAAATTACAACCAATTTTAATCAAATAAATGATGTAAAAAATCAATATAAATTAGCAATATATGATTAAAAAAAGAGTGTAAAAATCAATAAATAGCCATTAATATGCAAATAAAGCATCATTACTCCAAAATAACAATCTCATTTTATACAACACAAAAAACACATAAAAACACCCTAAAAAAGAGGATAAAATACCTCCATATAACAGCAATAAACTCTATAAAATAAATTAAAATATATTTTGGTTATTTAATAATAAAGAGTACTTTTGGATCATAGAATTTGAGACATGGCAAAACGCGATACATACTTCTACTTTAGTTATTTTTATTTTAAGAATAAATAACGGGGCCGGTGTGTATTTACGAAATAGGTAAAAAGGTCCCGAAGTATAATCGGGACCTTTTTAATTAGGAGGATATTTTAAGATGAAAACAAGAATAGCAATACAAGGTGTCAAAGCGTCTTTTCATGAGGAAGCGGCTTTCAAATATTTCGGAGATGAAATTGAAACGATTGAATGTGAATCATTCAAAAAAACGTGTGACATGTTAAAACAGGGCAAAGCAGATTATGTCGTAATGGCTATTGAAAATTCGATTGCCGGAAGCATTCTTCCAAACTACAATTTGTTACGTGATTTCCGTTTCCATATTGTTGGGGAAGTACATTTAAATATTCATCAAAATTTAATCGCGCTACCCGGCGTGAAAATTTCCGATATCAAATTTGTGGAATCCCACCCTATTGCGATTCGTCAATGTGATGAATTCCTAGGTGAATATCCGGATTGGACAATTAAAGAAGGAATGGATACCGCTGCTTGTGCGAAAACCATCGCGGACAACAAACTAACCAATACAGCGGCTATAGCTAGCTCTGTTGCGGCAAAACTCTACGGCTTAAATGTTTTAGAAAGCCGCATTGAGACGAATAAAAAGAATGCTACACGTTTTCTAATTCTTAAGAATGACGTGGTCGAGCAAAAAAATGCCAATAAAGCATCTCTTTCATTCCAAACCGGGAATTCGGTAGGGTCCCTCGCTACCGTATTACAATGTTTCGCTGAACAAAACGTAAATCTTAGTAAAATTCAATCCATGCCAGTAGTAGGAAGACGCAACGAATATGACTTTTATGTCGACGTGGAATGGAAAAAACAGTCCGACTATGATGCAGCAATACGCAAAGTATTAAAACACACGGTGAACTTTAGCATCATGGGGGAATATATTAAAAACGAAAAAGCATAACCATCATATCCCAAACACTAAAAAAACAAAAAAATGAAACATACATTAGACATCGCACCTTTAAAATCTTGGATAGATACAGGTGACAAGCCATTAATTATTTCAGGCCCGTGTAGTGCCGAAACGGAAGAACAACTTGTATCTACCGCTCACCTTCTAGCAAACACTGGAAAGGTAAATGTTCTACGTGCTGGCATTTGGAAGCCACGTACACGTCCAGGTGAATTCGAAGGAATCGGTAGCGTTGGCCTAACTTGGTTGAAACGCGCTAAAGAAGAAACGGGCTTGTTAACCGCAATTGAGGTTGCCACAGCAAAACACGTCAAGGAAGCATTGGCAGCTGGAGTTGATATTCTTTGGATAGGCGCCCGTTCAACAGCTAACCCGTTTACAGTCCAAGAAATTGCGGATGCACTTGTCGGAGCTGACGTCCCTGTATTAGTTAAAAACCCAGTAAACCCAGACTTATCGTTGTGGATTGGGGCATTAGAACGTATTAACGGTGCGGGAATTAAAAAATTAGGCGCGATACATCGTGGGTTCTCTTCTTTCGAAAAAACAGCATTCCGTAACGAACCAATGTGGGATTTAGCGATCCAGTTAAAATCAGCCTGCCCGGAACTTCCGATCATCAACGATCCTAGCCATATTTGTGGTAACCGTGAACTGATTCCGTACATTGCACAAAAAGCGATGGATATGGATCTGCAAGGCCTGATCATCGAATCACATATCGATCCGTCTGTGGCTTGGACCGACGCTAAACAACAAGTAACTCCTGCTGCACTAGCTGAGTTATTAGACAATCTATCAGTACGTCGTCCAGAATCTGATAACCCTGCTTTTGAAGACAGACTATCGGAATTCCGCCAGCAAATAGACAAACTAGACGATGCTATATTAAAGCAAATAGGTGATCGTATGAAAATCGCTGAAAAAATTGGTGAATACAAGCGTGATAATAATGTTACAATTCTTCAAGTAAACCGTTGGGATGAAATCGTTGAAAAACGTCTTCAACTAGCTAAAGCACTCGCGCTTGGTGAAGAGTTCGCGACAAAATACCTTGAGCTATTACATAACGAATCAATTCGTAAACAAAACGAAGTAATGAACGTAAAGCCAGTAGCGGAGGCATAATGAGCGTAGAAACACGACTTCTCTCTCATCCTACCACACAAATTAAGGGAACGGTTCAACTCACTGGTTCTAAATCGGAGAGCAACCGTGCCCTTATTATTCAAGCATTAAGCCGCGGTGTGGTCCGGATCGAAAACCTCTCTAATGCAGCCGATACGGTGATCATGCAAAATTCCCTGGTGCAAGCCGCGAGCGACTCCGATGACCGGATAACAATCAATATCGGCCCCGCGGGAACTGCTATGCGTTTTTTAACGTCATACCTAACGTTGGGAAGTGCACAATTCACACTGACAGGAACAAACCGAATGCAGGAACGACCAATTGGTATTTTAGTCGATGCGTTGAGCGAACTAGGAGCGAACATCCAGTATGAGAAAAAAACAAACTATCCGCCGATAAAAATCGACGGCGGGTTCGTCCAAACAGCCGACAAAGTTTCTATTCCAGGGAATATCAGTAGCCAATATATTTCGTCGCTATTACTAATTGCCCCGTCATTGAAAAAAGGCTTGCAACTCCGCATCGAAGGAGAGCTCACATCCCGTCCTTATGTGACTATGACGCTGAACATGCTTCTCGAGGCCGGAATTAAGCATTCTTGGACAGATAACGTTATTGAGATTCCAGCCCAAAAATTCCTACCGGCAACGATATTTGTCGAACCAGACTGGAGCGCGGCATCATACTGGTATGCCATAGTCGCCTTATCAAAGGAAGGGACAATACTCCTTCCGGGGTTAAAGGCACATAGCTTACAAGGTGATATTGCGATAGTCAATATCATGAAACACTTTGGCGTTGCAAGTTCTTTCCACGAAGACGGACTTCGTATCTCCAAGGTCAGCGGGGGAAGCGATCAAAAGCTTTTTGATTTCAAAGAATGTCCTGATCTTGCTCAAACAATTGTTGCATTGGCCGCGGCAATCAAACGAGATATCTCCATTACAGGTGTGGAAACGTTAAAAATAAAAGAAACAGATCGTATCGCTGCCCTGAAACATGAAATTGAAAAATTCGGCGCAACAATTATTGCCGATGGGGAAACGTATCACGTAAAAACACAGGACGTTTATTACCCAGCCCAAATTTCAATTGACACTTATGAAGACCATCGGATGGCCATGGCTTTCGCCCCTTTAGCGCTCGTTTTCGACAAGGTTATAATTAACGAACCGCTTGTTGTAGAGAAATCGTACCCTGAATTTTGGCAGCATTTGCAAGACCACGGGTTTCAAACTAAATAATAATTTCAAGAAATCAGTGTCATTCGTTCTTTGTTATTGCTGATTTCATATATATTTACGGAATATTAAAAATAATTATGGCCGGAAACTCGTTTGGCAACCTATTTCGAATAAGTACGTTTGGTGAATCTCATGGAAAAGCTATCGGTGTAATTATCGACGGCTGCCCTGCGCAAATAAAGATCAACGAAGCTTTTATCCAATCCGAATTGGATAAGCGTAAACCTGGGCAATCAAAAATCACAACGCAACGCAAAGAGAGTGATCAAGCACAGATACTTTCAGGGGTTTTTGAAGGTAAAACCACAGGTACTCCAATAGCTATTCTAATTCCAAATGAAGATCAGCGTTCAAAAGACTACTCGCATATCGCAGACAAATATCGCCCTTCCCACGCTGATTATACCTACCAGCAAAAATATGGAATACGTGATTATCGCGGTGGCGGCCGTTCCTCCGCGCGAGAAACAGCAGCACGGGTAGCCGCCGGTGCAATTGCTAAGTTGTATTTAGCGAGCAAAGGAATAGAAATATTTGCGCACGTCGATGCCGTCGGTAGCTTGCAAGCACCTAATTTAGACACAGAAGACCTGAATCGTTTGCTCGAAGTTAGAGAAGACAATATTGTTCGTTGCGCAGATCCCGCAACTGCAAAAGAAATGATTGAACTAATCGATCAGGTTCGAAAAAGTGGCGATACTATTGGCGGCAAAATATCGACAGTTGTTCGTGGTGTCCCCGTCGGTTTAGGTGAACCGGTTTTTGATAAATTACATGCCGATCTAGGCAAAGCCATGCTAAGTATAAATGCCGTACATGGATTTGAATATGGGTCCGGTTTTAACGGATCGGAAATGCGTGGTTCACAACACAACGACATTTTTGTAAAGAACGACGATCAGGTACGTACGCTAACCAATTTCTCTGGTGGGATTCAAGGGGGCATTTCTAACGGAATGGACATCACCTTTCGAACTGCCTTCAAACCTGTCGCTACAATAATGCAAGATCAAGACACATTAAACAACGCGGGGGAAAACACGAAAATCACAGGCAAAGGTCGTCACGATCCTTGTGTCGTTTCGCGTGCCGTTATCATCGTCGAGGCAATGACTGCATTAGTTTTAGCCGATCATTACCTACGTTATAAAGCATACACCAATGGAGAATAATTTAGTACTCGCATCAGATATTGGGGGCACGCATATCACATGTGCAGTGGTCGATATTAATACGTGGGAAATTTTAGAACATACTATCTCTAGAAGCCGCGTAAATTCAGGGCAATCTGCTAAATCGATTTTACAAATATGGGCACAAACAATTAGCCAATCGATAAGTGAGAGTTCGGTAACAGTTTCACGCCTTGGAATTGCGGTCCCAGGACCATTTGACTACGAAAATGGCATCTCATTGATGCATGGTCAAGATAAATACGATTCCCTGTATCGAATTAATGTAGGGGAAGAATTGACAGCTCTACTTGGCAACAATAAACAAGTAAATTTCATCAATGATGCAGCCGCTTTCTTGCAGGGTGAAGTATTTGCCGCCAAACTAGAAGACAAGCCTGCGATATTAGGCATTACGTTGGGAACGGGTTTAGGATCTTCAGTATGGCGAAAAAATGGAAAAGCTTTCGACGCCGACTTATGGAACGTCTCCTACCGCGAGAGTATATTTGAGGAGTACCTAGCCACTCGGTGGTTCACGCAGCGATTTTATGAGCTAACGGGTCATCGCGAAGATGGATTTCGAGAAATACTAGAGAAACATTGCCAGACAGATGCTTTTGAAGTTCTTATGGACGAATATAGTATTTCCTTTAGCGATTTCTTAACCCATTTTTCAGCCCTTCATCAGTGCGAAACGTTTATATTAGGAGGAAACATCGCACAAGCATTTGATATAATATCAAAATACAACAGCGAGAAATTTGCACCCTTTAAGATCTTTGTCGGAAAATTTGCAGAAAAGGCTGCAATATTAGGAGCAGCCTCACTATTTATTTAAATTATAAGCATGAAACAGTGTCCTCCTAAAACAATTTAGGGAACCTGTTTCCATTATAATCACTCATCATCTGGTAAGCCACTTCTACGATATCATCGATCGATGGTTTCGTAAAATAGTCGCCATCAGAGCCATAAGGTGGTCGATGGGCTTTTGCTGACAATGTCTTTGGTTGGCCGTCGAGCAGATAATAGCCATTTTGATTTTCTAACACTTCGTTCATAATAAAAGCAGAAGCACCGCCTGGCATATCTTCATCCACAACCAAAATCTTATTCGTTTTTGCTAGTGATTTACTCGACAGATTCGTACGATCAAATGGTAGTAAACATTGTGCGTCAATTACCTCGATAGAAATCCCCAGTTTTTCCAGTTCAACAGAGGCGTCCATTACAACGCGTAATGTGGCACCATAGGATATCACGGTGATATCTGTACCCTCTCGCATGAGCTCGGTCTGGCCAATTTCCACGGTAAATTCTCCAACATTGCTCGGCATCTTCTCCTTTAGCCGGTAGCCATTTAGACACTCGATTACCAATGCTGGTTCATCTGAACGAAGTAAGGTGTTATACATGCCTGCTGCTTGGGTCATGTTACGCGGTACACATAGATGTATTCCGCGCAGGGCACCTAATAATACTGTCATCGGAGAGCCCGAATGCCACACGCCCTCCAAACGATGGCCGCGTGTGCGAATAATTACAGGAGATTTCTGTGTTCCCTTGGTACGGTAACTGAGACTCGCTAAATCATCGCTTAATACCGGCAATCCATATAGTAAGTAATCTAGATACTGTATTTCCGCAATTGGACGAAGTCCCCGAATGGCCAGCCCGATCCCTTTGCCAACGATGACCGACTCCCTTATACCGGTATCAAATATTCTTTGCTCACCAAAAATGTCCTGCAGGCCGGCAAATCCTTGATTCACGTCGCCAATTAATCCCACATCTTCTCCAAAGGCGATAATGCGTTCATCCCGTGCAAAATTTGCTTTAAAACAAGCGTTTAAAATTTCTCTTCCATCGACCAATTGTGCTGCGTCGTTATACACAATCGCTACAGGAGCGATATCAAGTGGTGAGTCTTTCGTATCGCTAAAAAGTTTATCATTAAACCTGCCATAATTCTCCCGTGTTTTCCCTGTATACCAATTTACCAATGCAGTTTTTTCAATGCTATTCTCGCTGCGCAAATCACGAATAGCACGGCGCACATTCGCGTATACGATTTTTAAAGATGGCTCACTTAACGATTTCAGTGTTTTTAAAGGAATTTCAACGACTGGAAGTTCGATTGCAGCGAGCATTTCGATCGCTTCATCCAGATCTTTACGAATAGTCCCGTTGCAGTCGGCCCAAGCACGTCGTTGTTCCTGACGAACAAACTCTTTCGAATCTTTCTCAAGTGTCAAAAGTTCCTCTTCCTGTGCAATGCCGGACGTTAATAGCCATTCCCGCATTTTTAGATTACAATCGTTGCTTTCCTCCCATGCTAAACGTTCATCCGTTTTATAGCGTTCATGGGAACCCGAGGTCGAGTGCCCTTGCGGCTGCGTCATTTCAGTAACATGTACTACACACGGGATATGTTCCTCGCGCGCTAACAAAGCGGCCTTTTCATACACCTCACACAAAGCTGGATAATCCCAACCACGCACTTTGAATATCTCCACACCATTACTACCACCTTCACGTTGAAGACCACGAATAGCAGCCGAAATGTCTCCCTTGGTCGTTTGGACTTCATTGGGGACCGAGATACCGTATCCGTCATCCCAAATCGACACAACCACAGGTATTTGTTTTACAGCAATTGCATTCAATGTTTCCCAGAAGACCCCCTCGGACGTCGATGCATTGCCGATCATCGCAAATACGACTTCCTCGCCTTTATTTGAAAAATAGGATAGATAATCTAGGTTTCTATTTTCGCGATACAATTTCGACGCAAGTCCTAGTCCAACCACGCGTGCCATCTGTCCTCCTGTAGTCGAAATGTCCGAGACAGAATTTTTCTGCTCCGTTTGATTCAACCAATTCCCCTGTCCATCGAGTAACTGAGTAGAAAAATGACAATTCATTTGTCTTCCACCAGAAGAAATTTCTGACTTCAGATCCGGATTTGCATATAATTGCGAGAAAAAATGATATACATTGGTGATTTCAGATGCAAAAGCAAAAGTCTGGTCGCGATAATAACCCGATCGCCAATCTCCGTTTTTAAATACTTTAGATAATGCAATTTGTGCGACCTCTTTACCATCACCAAATATTCCAAATTTAGCTTTTCCCGTTAAGACTTCTTTCCGTCCCAGCACGCTTACATATCTGCTTTGAACGGCAATCTTATAATCATGCAATATGATCTCACGAAAGTCATTAAAGCTGATTTTGGATGTTTCGAAATCACTGTTTACATTGTTGATAGTTTCAGACATATACTAAACTATGGTTTCAGCAAAAGTACTAAAATATACCTGGTATTCCCAATAGTGGTTCCTGTTAAGCGCGCTCTATAATTCGGAAAAGATGTTTTTGTTTTAAGCAATTATACTTACTTTTAGACTCTTTTAGGGATAAATACAAGATGAATAAAAGCGAGAACAAAACAATTCAGAAAGAACAATTTTTAGGCGATTTGGAGAAAACTATCATTATCAACCAATTAATGCAAATCCCGTTCGAGCAACGCGATGAGAAATGGCGAGATGATTTTTTAGGTGCAATCGCCGGCGCAAATCTAAAGCTTGGTGACCCTGAAATTATCACGAGTAATGATGGTTTCCCCTATATACAGTTACAAACCATTTCCACTGGAGAAAGCTTTCAAGCATATGTCATCGAAAAACAGCTTGCTATCATCATGGACCAAGGGTTCGGAATTGTAATTAATGCACACCAAGGACAACCTGAATGGGTATTCTCATACGGTGATCTAGTTAACTTGAAACTTTCCGGTTCCTTTTATACGGATGTTAGCTTATTTTCGAATCGAGAAGAACGAACCAAAATCAGTAACGACGAAGACATCCTCGTGGGGCAACCTTCGGAAGAAATATTTCCAAAATACTTACGGAAACATATTCGCGAATTCTTAACATTTTCAGGTGTACAAAACCCAAAAATGATGCTAATTGCCCGCGATTACGAGGACGAACGAAAGGCTTCTCAAGATCTCGTTTTTAATATCACACCGATACAGTTTTCACATGAAAAGGATTTTAAAATAATCATGAATACGCTGCAATGGTTTCTTCCTAAACATTATTCATTCTTTGGGGTAGATGAAATGTCGATAGAAAACGGATTCCAATTCCTATAAAATGATAAAATCAGTTTTATACGCATTAAGCGTTACAACGTTGTTGTTTGGTTGTAATCCTGTTCTAAAACAGGAGCCACAAGACCAATGGATCCGATTATTTAACGGTGAAAATCTTGACAACTGGATCACCAAAATTTATTCCTACCCCACCGGTGAAAACTTCGCGAATACGTTTCGAGTGAACGATGATGTAATTCAAGTAAACTACGATGGTTATGGCGGAGAATTTGACGATAGATACGGCCACCTGTACTATGAAACCCCCTTTTCGCATTACCATTTAAAATTAGAATATCGGTTTGTTGGTGATTTGTACCCGGGCGCTCCCTCTTTCACGTTGCGTAATAGCGGTGTGATGTTTCACTCCCAAGATCCACGAACGATGCCTGTGAACCAAGACTGGCCCATTTCGGTCGAAATGCAGTTTTTGGGTGGCCTTGGCGACAGCGTTGCGCGGCCAACCGGAAATATGTGCTCACCTGGTACACACATCGTATATCAAGGAAAGCTCCTTGAGACGCATTGTATCAATTCGCTTTCAAAGACATATGATGGTGACCAATGGGTGCACGCCGAACTAATCGTACGAGGAGATTCACTGGTTACCCATATTATTGAAGGCGACACCGTACTTACTTATAGTAAACCACAAATTGGGGGACCGATAGTAAATAATTATAAGCAGGCGGAAAAGGTAGATGGCAAAATTTTAGACCATGGTTATATCGCCCTACAAAGTGAGGGGCAACCGGTCGAATTTCGAAACATCTACCTTAAAGACTTGTCTAATAAAAAATAAAATACACACTAAATGTATCTATTTAACGTCCGTGTATACGGCCTTTTACTCAATGAAACAAATGAGTTACTAGTCAGCGACGAGAAGACTATGAATGTATCATTCACCAAATTTCCCGGAGGTGGGCTCGAATACGGCGAAGGATTAATTGATGCCCTCAAGCGCGAATTTATGGAGGAATGTCAACTTGAAATCGATGTTCTTCGTCATATTTATACGACGGATTTCTATGAAAAATCCAGTTTTAACGAAAGTCAAATTCTTTCGATCTATTACCAAGTGAAAGCCAAAGGGCCGATTACATTTGATATAAAGGTAAGTCCTTTCGACTTCTCGAAGGAAAAACAAGCCGATAAACTGGAGGTATTTCGCTTCGTCCCGGTTGACACGCTGCAAGAAAAGTCATTAACGTTTAAGACCGACAAGCAAGCATGGCATACTTTTAAAAATCTGCTCGAACGAGAAAATAAAAATTTTTGATACGAACTAGAAAAAACTCCGTAACGAGTATATCTGTTCTAGAAAATCCTATCGAATAAAAAGAATAGTATCACTACACAGACCATACAAATTATAATCAAATTTCTATTCCGCCTCTTATCGCGGTACGCTTCCTCACTCTTAAATTTATAATCTCGCTTTAAATTATTTAAATCCATTACGCCTCCTTTTTAAACTAATGATGAAATCCATCCGCAAATTCCATAATATAAATATACTAAAATTAGCTAAATTATTCGTGGTGATACGGCTCTCCTTTTATGATTGTAAATCCACGATAAAGCTGCTCAATAAAAAACAGCCTGATCATCTGGTGTGAAAAGGTCATCTTAGAGAGTGACATTTGTTGATTCGCGCGCTGGTATACCTCGTTAGAAAATCCGTAAGGCCCGCCGACTACAAAAACCAAGTTATTCACCGAACTGATCATTTTCTGCTCCAAATATTGTGAGAAACCGACCGAATGAAATTCTTTACCCCGCTCATCTAAAAGTACCAGAAAGTCAGCATTTCCAACTTGCTTTAAAATGTATTCTCCCTCCTTTGCTTTTTGCTGGTCCTGCGTAAGATTCTTCGCATTTTTTATATCCGGAATAATCACAAGGTCGAAATTAATGTAGTGCTTTAAGCGCTTAAGGTAAATCTCAACCCCCATTATCACAAACTTCTCATCCGTTTTACCAATACAAATTAAAGTGATTTTCATATACCTAATACCTGCTATTTATTGCAAAAAAGAAATATTTATTTACCTTTATATTCTAAAGCTTGATCTGCCTAACTAGAATTTCTTAATCTCACGCAAATATAAATCATTAATTTATTTTATCGTATGAACTCAATATTACATTTTTTTACACTTTAATCAAACCACAATGAAGCTACTAAAAATCTTTTTAGCTACCGGCGCCATTATTACAGGCAGCTCTGCATTTGCACAAGATGATATCACTCCGGCAAACCCGCAGACCACAGACACCACAAAAACCTGGACAATTAAGGGAGAAAACACCTTTTTAATTAATCAAAGTTCGTTCACCAATTGGGCGGCCGGTGGAGTGAGCTCGTTTGCGGGTAACCTTGTTCTTAATTATGATTTCAACTACAAAAAAGGAAAGTGGAACTGGGATAACAAGGTCCTCGCGGCCTACGGTCAAACTTTTCAAAAAGAAACGGATTGGAGAAAGAACGATGATCGGTTTATGATAAACAGTCTACTCGGCTACGAGGCTAAACAATATTGGATGTATACGTTCTTCCTAAACTTTAACACGCAGTTTGCTAAAGGATACGACTACACAAACGAACAAAGACAAGTGTTATCAGGTCCATTTGCTCCAGCGTACTTAAGTTTCGGTCCTGGTTTTGCATACAAACGCTCGGACAACTTCCGTGTAAACCTTTCGCCAGCATCTGCACGGCTCATCTTCGTAGGGATCGACTCACTCCGGACAGACTATGGGCTAGATGCCGATAAAAATTTGCGTACAGAGTTTGGCGCGTCCTTGGATGCTTACTACAAAGTGGATCTAATGAAGAACATCTCCTTTGAAAATACGTTAAAACTTTACGCCAACTACCTGGAAGATCCTCAAAATGTGGACGTCGATTATACCGCAAATCTTTTTATGACGGTAAATAAATTTATTACGGTGAATGCAGGCGTTCAACTGATATACGACGACAATACGATGGTTCCGAAAGTTAAAAATGGTATTGAAGAAAAAGGTCCAGGTCTTCAAGTCAGACAAATTGTGGGCGCGGGCGTAACCTACAAATTTTAATAAAAAAGTAAAGCCTGGATGAATCGGGCGATCCTCCAGGCTTTAAAATATAACCTCTTGTACGAGGTAATCAACCTAAACCTATCACAAAGATAGAGTATTATTTGGATATTCCCCAAATTTTTTCGGAATAAATGTCGTTATAATTCTACATATTTAGGTTAATTACTTGATAATCAGATATAAAAAAAAGGTTTTCAAACGGGGAGAATGAAAACCTTTATAACCAATTATAAACCTAAATTATGATACTACAAAAGTAGTGTATAAAATACACTATACAAAATTTTTAATTTTATTTTTTTTAACGCAACGTTCCTTACCTTTGTTCAAAAGCAAAACTTATGTTCACAGGCATCATCGAAACACTGGGCAAAGTCACCCGAATAGAGACCGAGCAGCAGAATATTAATTTCTATGTCGAATCGTCAATTTCTGATCAGCTAAAAATTGATCAAAGTGTCTCGCATAACGGCGTATGCCTTACCGTGGTAGCCATACAAGCACAAACTCATAAAGTGACAGCGATACAAGAGACACTTGCTAAATCAAATCTTGGACTTTTAAAAGTAGGTGACTTGATTAACCTAGAAAGATGTACGGTCGCTGGGGGACGTTTAGATGGACATATTGTCCAAGGCCATGTGGACCAAACGGCAACCTGTGTAGCCATTGAAGATCAAAATGGGAGCTGGTTATTTACGTTTGAATACCAAAAGAACCTACAAGACAACGTCACCGTAGAAAAAGGATCGGTTACGGTTAATGGAATCAGTTTGACTGTCGTAAATTCACAAGACAGTCGGTTTTCCGTTGCGATAATCCCTTACACCATTGAGTACACCAACCTGCAGTCGGTTAAGGTCGGTGATACAATTAATATAGAGTTTGATATAATCGGAAAATATGTGGCTAAAATCCTAGACGCACGCGCTTAGGCGCATCGTGCGCAAGCGGTCTTATTCTAAATATTGTCCTTGACGAACTAACAATGCGCGATATTTATTAAACACGCTCGATTTGGACACGAAGCCAAGATATTTATTCTCATCATTCACAACGGGTAAAATCCAGACATCATCGCGATTCATTTTCGCCATTACGATTTCCATATTTTCACTTTCTTTTATCACGTCATTCGGTTTTTGAGCCAAAGTGTCAAAGGGTTTATTCGCCCCCTCTTCTTCCCCTAGTAAAATCGAGAACAGTCGCTCGCTGTATATAATACCCAGCAGTACGCCTGTATCATCTACAATAGGAAAAATATTCCGTTTGGAGTGTATAATTTGACTTTGGCGATCGATTGGCGTTTGCTTCGGTCCTAAAACGATGAAATTTGTCTCTAGGACATACCGAAGCTTCATCATACTTAATACCGTTCGATCTTTGTCTTCATATGAAAGTAAATCCCCCGATTCGGCCAATCCCTTCGTATATATGGAATGCTTCAACACGGAGCGGTTGATCAAATAGGAAATCGACGTAATCAACATCAGCGGAACCATCAGGGTGTATCCTCCCGTTATTTCAGCGATGAGGAACAATCCGGTGAGTGGAGCGTGCATTATCCCGGCCATCGCTCCAGCCATTCCGGCAACAACAAAATTTGGCACATTCAGCATGACGACCCCTGTTTGATTAATTCCGTACGCAAATGCAAACCCAAGTAAGCCCCCCATTACTAAGCTGGGGCCAAAAATCCCCCCATTGCCCCCTCCGCTTAATGTAAAAAGCGAGGCAAGAGATTTAGCGAACAGGGTCAGTACAGTATAACAAACAATAACCCAGCCGAGGTGACTGTATTCAAAAAACAAACTGTTTTTTACAATCGCATCGAATTTACCATCGAGCATCTGCTGGATAGTTAGGTACCCCTCACCATACAACGCTGGGAATAAAAAAATCATAATCCCCAAAGAACCTCCGCTCACCCAAACTTTTGCGTACGGATTTTTGATCTTTGCGAACTTATTTTTCACCACCGTACTAATTTTCGCAAAATAAACAGTATAAATGCCGACAATCACCGCAAGCAGTACATAAAAAAACAGTGCCGAAATCTCCCATTCTGTAGTGGCCGTGTGAAACAATGGCTCAGCATACAGCATCCGCGAAATCACCGAGGCCAGAGCCGCCGACATCAAGAGTGGAATAAATGCAGGAATAGAGAACTCAGGGAGTAAAATCTCAATGGCGAAAATCATCCCAGCGATAGGACTATTAAAAGCTCCGGCAATACCGGCCGCCGCGCCACACGCCAACAGCATCGTAATTTCCTTATACTGTAAACCAAAAAACCGCGCAATATTCGAACCTATCGCCGACCCGCTGTAGGCAATTGGCGCCTCTAGACCACACGATCCTCCAAAACCAACCGTAATTGCGCTTGTAACAATCTGCGAATGAACATTATGTGGTTCGATTCGAGAAGACTTTCTAGAAATGGCATAGATGATAGGCGTTATTCCGTGCTCGAAATTCTTCCCTTTAAGGAACTTACGAACATATAGAACACTAAATAGGATTCCGATTAATGGCAAAATAAGGTAAAAGGAATATTTATAGTGCCATTCAATATCATTTTGGAGACTCGAGGCGATATAATGGGTCATAACTTTGAGTAATGAAGCGGCTAACCCACCGATAATTCCTACGACGACAGAAAGAATAATCAAAAAATTTCGGTTAGAAATTTTTTGCATTCTCCACCTATTTACGTGTTCTAATTTTATCTGAATTTTAGTTCTCATTAATATGCTGGCCAATAATTAAAGTTCGAATCCCATTATTTCTTTCCGTTTTTTATTTTTAAACCTTTCGGGGATAATATCTAAAATTTCATTCTCTAGTGCTTTTACGGCCTGCTTTTTTACATAATTTTGCGTCGTAACGAGACTAATTTCACGAACAGGTTCGGGGGATTTAAAATAGCGAACATGTGCTAGCTGATCTTCCTCGTACCCCAGAATACTCATTTCCGGAACAATTGTTATTCCAGAATTCACGTCTACCATTCGTTTAAGCGTTTCCACAGACCCCGTATTATATTCAAAGGTTCCTTCGCTACCCAACTTATGTTTATATTGACAAAGGTTCAACACCTGCCCACGCATACAGTGTCCCTCGTTTAATAACCATAACTTTTCGCTTGCGATCTCGTCGGGGCTGATCATTTTCTTTTGATATAATGGGCTCCGCTCAGAAACGTAAGCCACAAACGATTCATAATAGAGGGGAGTTTCATCGATTCCGAGTTCCCGTAATGGTGTTGACACAATTCCGCAATCAAGCCGTCCCATTTTAAGTTCATGAATGATCTTTTCTGTGGTATGCTCCCAAACTTGCATTTGAAGCTTCGGGTATTTTTTTAAAAATAATGTGAGAATATCTGGAAGTAGATACGGGGCGACAGTGGGTATCACGCCTATTTTCAACTCACCAGAAATCTCCCCTTTTTCCTCCTGGAGAATTTCCAGAATCTTTTTACTTTCCATTAGAATCAGACGCGCCTGCTTGATAACTTTCTCCCCGACTTCTGTGGGAACTACCGGCTGCCTACTTCTGTCAAATAATTTCGCTCCTAAAGATTCTTCTAACTTTTGAATCTGCATACTTAAAGTCGGCTGTGTAACAAAACAGTGCTCGGCCGCGGCGACAAAACTACGGTACGTATCGACCGCTATAACATATTCTAATTGAACAAGTGTCATTCGATAAATTTTAGCTATACAAAGGTACAACTTTAAGAGTTTTTCCACGTATTTACGACAGATTTTCACCATATCGTATTATCTAAATTCGAAACCCTCATTCGGCGTAAATATGCGAGATATTTGTCGCGAAATCTTTCTTAACTTTGAACCACGCTAAATTAGAATTTATGAATAAATTAAAAGGAACTTTAATGTGTGGTCTGCTACTTGGTATCTGCATGTTAATCTTTTCGGCATCTGTCCCCGACGAGGGAATGTTTCCCTTGAGCGAACTAAGTCGTGCAGGTCTAAAAAAGGCGGGGTTAAAGATAGCAGAAAAAGATATCTATAACCCCAATAACGAAGTTGCATTAGTAGATGCGCTCGTAAAGGTCGGGGGATGTACGGGTTCGTTTGTTTCTCCAAACGGATTAATTATAACCAACCACCATTGCGCTTTTAGCGCCGTTCAACTAGCGAGTAGCCCTGCGTTTAATTATTTAAAAAATGGATTTGTGGCCAACGGTCTCGAGCAAGAAATCGAAGCACAAGGGTTGACCATTCGAATTACAGACTCCTACCAGGACGTTTCGGATCAGGTACTGCAGACCGTTGAAAATATTAAAGATCCAAAGCAGCGAATTAACGCAATTAATAAAAAACGAGCAGAATTAGCTGAATTAGCTGAGAAACAAGACCCGAGTATCACGGCCGAAGTGTCCGAAATGTTCATTGGCAAGAGCTATGTATTGTTTAAGTATAAAAAAATTGAAGATGTCCGGTTAGTCTACGTTCCCAGGCAAGATATTGGCGAGTTCGGAGGAGAGACTGATAACTGGGTTTGGCCACGTCATACGGGCGATTTCTCGTTCCTACGTGCTTACGTTGCACCCGATGGGTCCTCGGCGAAATACGCCAAAGAGAACGTACCTTATCAACCTAAGAAGCATCTTAAAGTAAATCCGAAAGGCGTAAATGAAAATGATTTCGTTTTTATTTTGGGGTACCCTGGCCGAACTTTTAGACATCGTCCTGCGCAGTACATGGAGTACCAGGAACGCTTCCTGTTGCCGTACACATCGAATCTTTATGATTTCCAAAACCAACAAATGTCCTTTGCAAGCAAGAGTGATGTTTCCACGCAACTTGCTCTTGCAACGCGAATGAAAAGAAACGCCAATGTGATGAAAAATTACCGCGGCAAATTAAAAGGATTAAAGAACTTATCGCTCGTAAAACAGAAATACGAAGAAGATGAGGCGCTGGCTAAATTCATAGAAAGTAAACCAGAGTACAAGCAGCGTTATGGCAGCTTAATGGCCGACATCGACGATTACTACCAAGAAGTAGACAAAACAGCGTTAAAAGAGCTATGGTTTAATAATCTCTATAGCAGTTCGAGTTTATTGCGAATAGCAAGTACGATCAACGGTTTCAGAGACGCTTTATTGAAACAGAATGGTCTTCAAGCGCAAGAAGAGTTTTTCAATATTAATATCAACCAGGTCAAGGACTTTCTATCCAAAATATACGACGGTTTTAATTTGCAAGTTGATAAAAATATTGGAGCACGAATGATTGAAGATGCTTACGGCTTCCAAGGCGATAATAAACTCGGTTATTTCGACTCTGCTCATGTCGGTCATTCCGAGCAAGAATTTGTGAAAGAATTCATCACTGCCTTGGATCATTCGGAACTAAACAGTGAAGACGACGTATTTAATGAGATTTTACGCGATGTACAGTCCCTAAAGAATTATCACGATGATTTACTCGCTATTCAAGCGAAACTTGATAAAGAGCTGCTCAGCTTTGATGACGAGCAAAAACGCAGAGAAGGTGTTTTAAATAGATTAATGGGCGATTATGTGGCCGTCAAGGAAAAGTTTCAATCTAAAAGCTTTATCCCTGATGCCAATTCGACGCTTCGACTGACCTTTGGTAACATTAAAGGCTATAGTCCTGTCGATGCTACCTATATGACTCCATTTACGACTGTAAAAGGACTAATAGAAAAAGGAAACTCCGAGCTCCCTGAATTTGCCTATCCCGAGTCTATAAAAGCAGCTTGGCTGGCGAAAAACTTTGGCGCATACGCTAAGAAAGAACTGAACGACGTTCCGGTAAATATTTTGTATAATATGGATACGACAGGCGGTAATTCTGGCTCTCCAATAATGAATGCCTACGGTGACCTAATTGGCGTTAATTTTGACCGTGCATATGATGCAACGATAAACGATTTTGCCTGGAATGAAGACTATAGCCGCTCGATCGGTGTTGATATACGCTACGTATTATGGGTAGCTGACAAAATTGATAATGCACAATTTATCATTGAGGAGATGGGAATTTAATTTTTATCTAGAACGAGCAAAGTATATGAGAACGTCCGCTACTTTGCTCGTTTTTTGACTCTCTACTACTACACATAGCCGAAAGCACACCAACTAAAAATCCGAGAATTTCAAGTAACCAATATTCGGAGTATCTTCCAAAGCTAAATTACTATCAATAGGCACGATTTCCAAGCTATACTGCGCGCGTAAAGAAGGCGAAATAATGTCTTCGACATCAAATATATCATCCACATCCAAACCATATTTGTCATCGATATGAGGTGAAATATGATCTATAAAAAAGCGCGTTTTTTTTGCAAGCCGGCTTGCTAGTTCCAAAGACTCAGCGACGACCAGCTGTTTAAAATGATATTCTTCAAAATCATTTTCCCTATAGCCACCAAGGTTAACAAAAAATAATTTATTGCGCTGCTCAGCGGCATCGTTTCTCGGACGTACTAAAATCGTATACCCTTCAACATACGTAATTTTCTTCCAAGCATCGATATGCAGTTTCCCGCGGGCCTGGGGCCAATACTCGATCATGTCATTTTTCAACTCCGGCAACTCTTCGGCTATTCCAAAGTAAATATCATGCTGTTCAATGAATCGCCCCTCGGGTTTACACCCTAAGAGCACCATGAAAAGATTCTTAGGCATCTTTTTTCTTAAATTTCATTTCTAAATTCAAAATAATGTCGCGCTTCCTGCCCTCAATTAACGACAGATTGCCCGCAACGAACACTCCTTTCTTTCCATTGGTAGGGTTTGAAATACCATATACTGTAGATTCATCATCCGGATTGGAGTCCCCTTCGTAACGATATAAATGGTCTACTTGATAATCGTCTGCATCCACAGAAATTTCATCAAAGGCGATATTATAATCTGTCGTATACCCCATCTCTTTCAACTTTTCTAATGCGACGTCCGCTGTCTCGTATTTGTGTTTCGTTTCCATAACTAATTAAATCTATTTTACATCAATAACAGCTATGGCGGGACTTATGTTTTAAATATTATAGCGTATAGAGCGTACCGACAAGAATACAGCGCATTAATCCTAGTTTCCATCGATGCTAAATTTGTAAATTCGTGCTTTTTTCCTGTATATTTGGCTCATATTTCACGCATCAAATTTAATTTCTATGAGTCACCATATACCATCGTATCAGGAGACCCCAAGTGGGGCTTTTGAGCGTCTTATCACTATTCTAGATGTTTTGCGCGTACACTGTCCTTGGGATCGTAAACAGACGATGGAATCCCTAAGGCTGCTGACTATCGAAGAAATGTATGAGCTGACTGACGCCATCTTAGAAAAGGATTTCCAGGAAATTAAAAACGAATTGGGAGACGTGATGATGCACCTACTTTTCTATGCTAAGATAGCCTCTGAGCAACAAGAATTTGATATCACTGACGTGCTAAATGCTATTTGTGACAAACTCATAAAACGTCACCCGCATATATACGGCGACACGATTGCCAGCGATGAAAGCCAGGTGAAAGTGAATTGGGAAACGATAAAACTGCAAGAAGGAAATAAATCGGTCCTTTCCGGTGTGCCAAAAGGACTTCCTGCATTAGTTAAAGCATACCGCATACAAGATAAAGCGCGTGGCATTGGCTTTGATTGGGACGATAAGACACAAGTTTGGCAAAAAGTAGAAGAAGAGCTATCTGAATTCAAAGCGGAATTTGACATCAAGCATCATCAAGCGATCGATCAACAGCGCGCCGAAGCTGAATTCGGAGACCTGCTATTTTCGCTCATCAACTACGCCCGTCATATTGGTATCAATCCAGAAAATGCACTCGAACGGACAAACAAAAAGTTTATTCAGCGCTTCAATCATTTAGAAAATCGCGCAGCCGAAACTGGGCAACGCCTTCAAGATATGACACTTAAACAGATGGACGTATATTGGAATGAAGCCAAAGGTATGGGCAACACGAAGGATTAATAACAATCTCTGCAGCTCGTTAAACTTCGTCGCAGTGGACTGTTTTCACCTCCAAAAACAATTCTAGGAAACTTTCGAATAACAGACGGCGATCCCGGAGGTGATCGCTCTGATCATTTGCACTGTTCCACCAGCCATAAACGAGAAGTTTCTCGAACGCTATTTCCTCACGATTATCCCTGTCCATAACGGCTTGATATTCATCAAAAAGATAATCCGGCATCGCATTATTTTTCATCTGTTCTTCCACAAGTTCCTTGTATGCGGTTAATAATAGCTCACCCCCGGCGACAAGCGCCTGCCCGTACCGATACGCGCGCGAATCAGCCGCGACGGAAGATAAAAGAAGCGATGGCTCTTCCCTAGCCAATTTCTGTGCTCTTTTTAAAGAAAGTGTTTGCTTTAAATACGTGCGGACAGAATCCCTTACAATTTGAAAATATGGGTTTTCCACAATTTCTAATGAATCCAGGCTCTCAATAACCGCTTGATATCGCCTCGTTACTTCCGCGACGTTTCCCTCATCGGCAACGTAATAATTATCTGCTACCAAACGGTAAGTGTCCTTAAGTTGACTTTTGGTATACAAAGCGGTATCGTAAATACCCTGATACGAACATACTTGATCGTCAAACTCGAATGTTGCCGTTTGACATCGAGCACCGCAAGAGAAACAGAAAAAAAACAGGAATAACGGTATTGCAAACTTCATAATCGAGGAACTTATTAATTACAACAAATATAAACCACCTGTAATTAATTACCAATTAATCCTTAAATTTGCATCATGAAAGAAACTGTTGTAAGCGGTATCAGAAGTACCGGAAAATTACACTTAGGGAATTACTATGGAGCGTTGAACAATTTTGTGAAAATGCAAAACGAATACAATTGCTTTTTTTTCATAGCAGATCTCCATTCGCTAACAACCCACCCCACACCAAGCGACTTAAACAGAACGGTAAGAGAGGTGGTTGTAGAATATTTGGCAGCGGGTATCGACCCAGAGAAGTCAACCATATATGTACAGTCAGATGTTCCGGAAGTATCCGAGCTATACCTGTATATGAATATGAATGCATACCTAGGTGAGCTAGAGCGGGCTACTGCTTTTAAGGATAAAGTCCGCGCTAATCCGGACAATGTAAATAGCGGACTTCTTACTTACCCCGTCTTGATGGCGTGTGATATTCTTCTACACCATGGCACCAAAGTTCCAGTAGGCAAGGACCAAGAGCAGCATTTAGAAATGACCAGAACATTTGGGAACCGATTTAATCGATTATATAATGTAGAGTATTTCAAAGAAGCATTTGCTTTTAGCTACGGTAATAAACTCGTAAAAATTCCAGGCTTAGATGGAAATGGAAAAATGGGTAAATCCAACGGTGAGGCAAGCTGCGTATACCTAAGCGACTCTCCAGCGGTGATACGCAAAAAAGTCATGCGCGCGGTATCAGATTCGGGGCCGACTGAAATAAATCAACCGAAACCCGAAGCAATCCAAAACTTATTTGATTTAATGAAGGTTGTATCTTCAGCAGATACACTGACCCATTTCGAAAACCTCTACGACAATTGTCAAATTCGTTACGGTGACTTTAAAAAACAGCTTGCGGAAGACATGATTGATGCGACTGAATCTGTTCGCCTACGTATCGAAGACATCTCCAATGACGAAGAATATATCAAAAAGGTTGTTCGTCTTGGTGCAGAAAAAGCGAGTGAAAGCGCGCGAAAAACTATTAACGAGGTGCGCAAAATTATAGGTATAAAGAAATTATATTAATACTTGAATATGCATATAGCAATTGTAGGAAACATCGGGGCTGGAAAAACGACCTTGACAGAGAAGTTAGCTCGTCATTTAAACTTTGAACCTCAGTTTGAAGCGGTAGAAAATAACCCCTATTTGGAGGATTTTTATAGTGACATGAAACGCTGGGCTTTTAACCTACAGATATTTTTTTTAAACAGCCGGTTTCGCCATATCGTTGAGCTACAGAAAAGAAGCATTAATATGATTCAAGATCGTACAATCTACGAAGATGCCTATATTTTTGCCGAGAACCTTTATGATATGGGGTTGATGAGCGCGCGTGATTTCGAAAATTACAGCAATATTTTTCAAAGTATAGTTCATTATATAAAACCGCCGGATTTATTAATATATCTGCGGGCCTCGGTTCCGACACTTGTAAATAACATTCAAAAAAGGGGACGCGATTACGAATCAGCGATCCGTTTAGATTACCTATCCAAATTGAATGATAAGTATGAGAAATGGATCGGCAATTATAAAGAAGGAAAGCTTCTTGTGCTCGACAAAGATAATCTTGATTTCGCACAGAAGCCGGAAGATCTGGGTTTAGTGATCGAAAAAATAGAAGCCGAGATGTTCGGTTTGTTCTAAAAGAGATTATAGATTTTACAGGTGCCGTATCATTATAAAACTACGGCTACCGCATTCCTATGGCTCAATGTGCAAAAAGTCGATCTCACCATCATCAATTACCATCGATTTCTTCAATTTAACAAAATTTAATCCCATGCCTCGGTAAGTATTGGGCAGCAAAGCCCCTATTGAGAAATGTTTCAAACGGCCCCCTACTAAATCATGTAAGTCAAACCTACTGATAGAATTATGGAAAACCAAACAACTGGAATAAAGACCATTATCAATTCATCCAGTGAAGACAACCCACAATTCAATTAGAAATTTTATCTTTGCAGTCCATACGTAAAATAAAAAAGACTATGAGCAAAGCTATTATTAAGACAGAAAAAGGCGACATGACTGTGCAATTCTACACAGAAGATGCACCAAATACAGTTGCGAACTTTATCAAACTTGCAAAATCCGGATATTATGATGGGTTAAAGTTTCACCGTGTAATACCTGATTTTGTAATCCAAGGAGGGTGTCCTAACACTCGTGAAGGAGCAACAGGCGTTCCAGGTACCGGTGGACCGGGCTATAAAATTGACTGTGAACTAACGGGCGAGAACCAATACCACGACCGCGGCGTGTTGTCAATGGCGCACGCAGGACGTAACACGGGTGGATCACAATTTTTCGTTTGTCACAGCCGTAATAATACAGCACACCTTGACAGAAACCACACCTGCTTCGGTAAAGTTATTGAAAACGTTGATCTTGTTGATGCCATTCAACAGGGGGACGGCATCGTAAGTATTGAAGTTATTGAAGATTAATATAAATTCCAGATGAATTTAAGAGCATTAGTATCAGTTACGGGTAAACCAGGGCTGTATAAATTAATTGGCCAAAATAAAGCCGGCTTTATTTTGGAAACTCTCGACGAGAAAAAGATTAAATCGACAGTTAGCATTTCAACAACAAAAATGGCGACCCTAGAGGACATCACAATCTACGGGGAAGACGAAGAAATTCGATTAGTCGACGTCTTAGGCGCAATTAAAGACCAAGGAAAAGAAACGCCTGAAGTGAAAGCAAGTGGCGATGCGTTACGCGCATTCTTCCGTGAAGTTGCGCCAGGACATGACGAGTCCCGCGTGTACTCTTCAGATATTAAGAAAATTATTTCTTGGTACAATCTACTTAAAGATTTACCCTTGTTCGAAGAAGAAGCACCTGCGCCAATTCAACAAGGATAATATCGTAATTCGAGACGGCGCATCCCGATCTATGATCTCGGGATGCGCCATTTTACTTAAAACAGCCTTAGTTGCCCCGAACTTTCTGGACGTACAAACATGTCGGTACGCACAACCGGCGGCCCAAGATCACCCATATGTTTATTCCGTGCTAGCTTAAACAGTTGTTTAATCCCCTCAGCAATCCGTCCCTCGCCAGCAATTCTCCTTCCCCACGCGCTATCGTTCAGCTGCCCTCCATGACATTCTTGAATTCCATGTATAATTTTAGACGCACGATCAGGATAATTCTTATAGACCCAATCGTGGAAAATATCGGCCACGGCCCCGTTTAACCGAACAATAGTATATCCAGCCCAAACCGCCCCAGCATTTGCGGCTTTTTGGATAATGGCAGGCATTTCCATGCTATTGATTCCTGGAACAATCGGTGCTATTAATACCGACACGGGGATATTTCTCTTCGCTAAGGATTCAATTAGTTTTAATCGCGCCAGAGCCGTCGCAGTCCTCGGCTCCATCTTACGCCGCACTTCTTCTTGTAGGCTGTTTATCGTCACTGTAACGGAAATCAACCCCAACGAAGCAAGTTCTTGCATAATATCGAGGTCTCGGTGCATCAAAACATTCTTACTTATGATAGAAACAGGGTGTTTATATTCCCGCATTGTTTTTAATAGCTCTCGCGTGATTTTATATTTACGTTCAACGGGTTGATAACAATCAGTATTACCGGACAAGAATATGGTCTGCGGACGGTAATTTGCTTTCTCAAGGGTTTGTTTTAGTAGCTCTACCGCATTATGCTTGACAAGGATTTTTCGTTCAAAATCCAAGCCGGCACTATACCCCCAGAATTCATGACTATTCCTCGCATAACAATAAATACAGCCGTGTTCACAACCCTGATACGGGTTGAGTGATTGAGAAAAACCAATATCCGGACTATTCACCTTCGATATAATAGATTTGGGATAGGAATCAATAACTACTGTCTTTTCGGATTGCAGGAATGGTTCATCGAGCCCTTCAACGAATTCTTGCGCATATTGATGTTCATTAAATTTATTATTGGGATTAAATTGGGCACCCCTTCCTTTAAAATATTCCCCGGAATTTGTATGTGAAGTCATTATCAAATATACTAATATTAATAGTATTTACTAAAATAATAAGCATGTTTTTTGATAAGCCGCTATGCGAGAACCCAGCCTACAAATTAAGCGGGCCGTGAAGCTCTAAACCTATGTCTTGTCCAGTAAATGATAGCCTCGCGCACCGTACAGATCATCGAAAATCTCATTTATAAATCAAAATACGAATCCCGCTCGCATACACCTGAAAGCGCGCTGATTTTATTCTTTCACATTTCTTAACCTAGTTTTTGTTTAGTTTTCGTTAATTTTATTGCTTGAAATAATTCTTTTCCAACATGAAAATATTACATACCGGCGATTGGCACTTGGGCAAGCGATTAGATAATTTCTCTCGATTAGAGGAACAACGTGAAGTACTCGCCGAACTTTGTGTGCTTGCAGACGAACATCAAGCAGATGCAATAATTATCGCGGGGGATTTATTTGATAATTTCAACCCTGCTGTTGAGGCATTAGAACTACTTTATCGTACTTTACGAACCTTGTCACAGAACGGTAGACGTCCAGTGATTGCCATTGCAGGGAACCATGACAGTCCTGACAGAATTGACGCACCCGACATTATAGCACGTGAATGTGGTATAATTTTCGTCGGCTACCCCAAAGCACACATAAAACCATATGTTATCCCCTCTGGGTTCTCCGTCACCAATTCGGCTCCGGGATTTTTAGAAATACAGCTACCTGATATCCCCTATCCTATGCGCGTGTTACACACGCCCTATGCAAATGAGCTTCGATTGAAACAGTATCTTGGACTCGAGGGCAAAGAACAAAAGCTAAACGAACTATTGAAAGCGCACTGGACCGAGCTTGCTGATCAATACTGTGATGTAAGCGGCGTGAACCTGTTGACAACACATTTATACGTGTCGCAACGCGGTGGCGAATTATTGGAGGAACCTGAAGGCGAAAAACCAATCAAAATCGGTAACGCAGAGCTTATTTACTCGGACTGCATTCCAGAGCAAATACAGTATACTGCACTGGGGCATTTGCATCGATACCAACGGATCGGTGGACACCGGTCGCCAGTCGTATACCCGAGCAGCCCGCTAGCCTACTCGTTCTCCGAAGCGGGGCAGAAAAAGGGTATTGTGATGGTCGAACTTTCTCCGCAAACTGACGCACAGTTTACGTTTGTACCTTTAGAATCAGGGCGCAATTTACAACGAAAGCGCTTTGAGGATATCGAGGAAACAATTAGTTGGCTAAGATCGAATCCTTACGCGCTCGTAGAGCTGACGTTGGTGAGTGATGAGTTTATTAATTCAGCGGATTTGAAGCGAATACACGAAGCTCATGACGGCATCATCCATATTATTCCTGTCATACGTTCACAGACACCTACCAATACCACAAATAAAATGGTTAATCTGGAACAAGACCTAGATGTACTCTTTAAAGACTATTTTCAGTATAAGTATGCACAGCAGCCCAATGCGGAAATAATGGATTTATTAAAAGAAGTTATTAACAACAACACTAATACGGAGGACTAAATTTGTTACCATTATATCTTAGTATTGAAGGATTATACTCCTACCAACAGAAGCAAGAGATTGACTTCACCACCTTAACACAGACCGGTCTATTCGGAATATTTGGTAAGGTGGGGTCCGGAAAATCATCTATCCTTGAAGCTATCGGTTTTGTGCTCTACGGGGAAACAGAACGGTTGAACAAGCAAGAAAAACGAACGTATAACATGTTGAACTTAAAGTCAAATGCTGCCTGTATCGCTTTTGACTTTTTAAATTTCCAGGGTAATAAATATCGATTTGTTGCACAGTGGCGTCGCCGCAAAAAATTTGAAGACACCACGACACTTGAACGTACGGCCTATCAATGGATAGACGAGCAGTGGGTTCCATTAACCTCAGCAGACGGATCACAAATCACCAACTTAACGTATTCCAATTTCCGTCGTACGATCATCATTCCACAGGGACAATTTAAAGAGTTCCTAGAACTCCGTGGCAAAGATCGCTCAGAGATGATGAAGGAAATATTCAATTTAAACCGTTTCGATTTAGGCCAAAAGGTAATTGCACTACAACGAAAAAACACCATGCACCTGGACGTACTAAAAGGTACATTATCAGGCTTTGAGGAGGTTAGTGTGGAAACCTTACAAAGCAAACAGACCGAACTCGTCGATGCACAAAATGCATTGCAAACTATAAAATCGGAGCATACCTTTCTTGAAGCGGAAATCGCCCGTTTATCCCAAGCCAAAAAATACCGAGCAGACCTTGAACAAAAAACGAAATCGCTCGAACAATTTGTTTCCGAAGAGTCGAAAGTCCAGCAGTTGGAAAATGAACTAGAAATCTACGTCACAACTAGCCAAGCGTTCCGTGAACTCTTAAATCATACACATACCTTAAATAAAGACAAGGAGCATCTAACGCATAAAATAGAAGGGCTCGACAATAAAAAACATATGGTGCTGGAGCGGCTTGAACAAACCGAAGAGCAGTGGAAAAATACGGCCGCGCAGTATGCGCAAATTGAACAGTTCAGGACGCAAGCCGAAGATTTAAAGCACCTTTCCCTTATAGCAGAGAATAAAATTGTGTATTCCACCAATGTGAAAAGGCTGAACGAAGGCAAGCCTCACTTAGAAGACGCGCACAAAGAGGAGCTGGAAATTTTAAACGATGTCGGTAAAAAAGAAAAAGAACTCGAAGACCTAAAGGCTAATAAACTCGATACGACGATACTTCTTAATTTAGAATCGTGGTATCAACAAAACGACAACTACCAAAAAAAGCAACAAGAACTCTCCGAGCAGCTCCATAAGCTTACCAAAGAAAAGTCAGAAATCAACGAGGAGTTCCGGCGACAAGGATTTACGCTGGACACATGGGAAGCGAAGATAGACGAGCATGAAAAAGCGCTAGAAGAGAAACGTAATCACTTGCGACACGACGAAACACACCTTCGGGTACAGGCAAAGCTGGTTGAATTTGCAGACAACCTTTCCTCGGGCACCCCATGTCCTTTATGCGGTGCTTTAGAGCATCCGCATCCAATGGTGAAAAGTGATCTTCTTGCACGCGAGAGTAGACTAAACAGCGCAAAACAAGAAATAGAAGGCCAGATTTATAACTTGAAAATGCGTTCCCAAAAGTTCGCTAGTCTAAATGCACGTTACCATGAGAAAGTGGCACAGCAAAATCAGATAGAAACCGTAATAGCAGACATACGGCGGCAGCAAGATGCCCACAAAAGCTTATTCGTTTGGACCAATTTCTCCAAAGACGACCAAAAGGAGTTTTTAAATTACAAAAAAGAAAACCAACAGTCGGAAAGTAAAATTAAAATAGCCGATAATGCGTTAAAACAAGCTCGTACGAACCTGCAGACTGTAAAAATACGTGTTGATAAGTATCAAACTACGTTACAAGAGATTCAGCAAAGCATCGCTATTTCCGAGAGTATTATTGTACAACACCAAAATCAACTCCGGCTTCTAGATAAAGATGATTACAAGACTGAAACTGCAACCGCAATCACGGCCGCAAGAAATCAGTTATACGAAAAAATACAAACAATAGACTCGAGCTATAAAGACCTGTCGGAATCTTTACAGCAGCTAAGAACGGAATTTGCGACGATCAACGCGGAAAGGAATGCTTCTAAAGAGCAATTCCAATCGCTCTCGCAGACGCTCAACGGCAAACAAGCGGAGATTTCGAGCCTTCTCAAAGAACATAAATATAATGACATCATCGAAGTACAGCAAACATTGCAAAAAAACTTGGAAGTTCCCTCATTACGAAAAAAAATACAAGAGTTTAATCTCAATATCGGCGTATTACGGTCGCAAATTTCCGATCTAGCTATGCGCATACAAGCCGACGATTTCGATGAAATCAATTTTCACGAGCAATCCGAATTGTTGATTCTCAAAAGACAAGAACTCGAACTGCAAATCGGCTTAACAACGGCCTTAGATAGAGAAAACCTTCGCCTTCAGACGGAGTTTTCAAAAAAGGAAAAACTATTAGAAAATTACGAAAAGCTAAACACCCGCAAAAGTAACTTAACGACACTCGAAAATCTATTTCGTGGTTCCGGTTTTGTAAATTTCGTCTCCAGTATACACCTGCAGCGACTTTGCGAAATTGCTAACCAACGATTCCACCGACTGACGCGAAACGGCTTGAGCCTTACCATAAACGATCAGAATGAATTTGAAGTCGTAGACTTTCTAAATGACGGACATCGCAGGTCTGTCAAGACACTTTCTGGAGGCCAAAGTTTCCAAGCCTCCCTCTGTCTTGCGCTGGCGCTCGCTGAAAATATTCAATCGTTAAACAAAGCAGACAAAAACTTCTTTTTCATCGACGAGGGGTTCGGAACGCAAGATGCTGAAAGCATAAATATCGTATTCGAAACACTGCAGTACCTACAGCGCGAAAATCGGATCGTGGGGATCATTTCGCACGTTGATGCGTTGAAGGAAAAAATAAGTTCGTCAATAACGGTGATCAACGATGCCGACAAAGGCAGTCAGGTTAATTACGGCTAGCGGAAAAAAAATGATAACTTCGAGTATGAAAAAAAGGTATGCAATCATTGTAGCGGGAGGAACAGGAACGCGTATGGGGAGCGAGATGCCTAAACAGTTCCACAATCTCAATGGAAAGCCGATACTGATGCATACTATCGAGCAATTCAATAATGCCACTAGCAAACCCTCCATCATCGTGGTGCTTCATAGATTGATGGAAAACACCTGGCGCGAGCTCTGTGAGGTATATAATTTTAAAGTGCCTCATCGGGTGACCTTCGGTGGAGATAGTCGGTTTCAAAGTGTTAAAAATGGACTGCAAGAAATTCAAAAAATCGAATTGAATAAAATGGAGGACGTCTATATCGCGATTCATGACGCTGCCCGTCCCCTGATAAAAGGTCGCCTAATCGACACTTGCTATACAACAACAGAACGCGTAGGTGCAACGGTACTAGCAGTCACAAGCGTGAACTCGATTCGCAAAGGAACCACGGAGTCAAACGAAATGGTCGATCGAAACATCGTCTGGCAGGTACAGACGCCTCAAACGTTTAGAGGAGATTTATTAAGCGATGCATTTGAACAGCATGAATCGGTTCAATTTACCGATGATGCTTCTGTGGTAGAAAAATTGGGCTATCCGATTTATCTAATTCCGGGAGACCGTAAGAACATTAAGATTACATACCCCGAAGACATTCAAATAGCCCAATTATTTTTGTCTTAAAAATGTTGTATCCGTTAAACGCTTCCACGTATAACTCGTAAGAGAATAGCTATAACAGCGATTACTAACAAAACGTGAATGATACCACCCGTCGCAAATCCGCCAAAAAAACTTACAGCCCAAATTATCACTAAAATAACTGCTACTAAATAAAGAATATTTCCCATAACTTTTCAAATTGATATATTATTCATTAATCTCTAATAAAACAACAGCCATTGATGAGAAAATGTTTTACATCTTTTGGATTTTTAGTTAAACATCAAGTATCAAACCGTCGTAAGCGACAAAAATGCCGTCGGGAAGCCTTTCTTGAATTTCTTCGTGCTTTCCAAAACGGTGACTAATATGGGTCAGGTAAGTTGTTCGCGCGCCGATTTCTTGTGAAAATGCGACCGCCTCTTCGCGAGTAAAATGGGAAATATGGGGCTCTTCTTGAAGTGCATTAACCACCAAGACCTGAACACCCTTTAACAGTAATTTTGACGCCGGTTCTATTGTCTTAGCATCGGTGATATATGCAAAATCACCGATGCGAAAACCCGTCACGGGCATTTTGTAGTGGAGCACCTCAAGTGGCATAATACTTAGCCCGCCGATGAGGAAAGGCTCTCCTTTTGAAATTTCTCGTAGTTCCAAACGCGGAACCCCCGGGTATTTGTGCTCCGCGAAGGCGTAGTAAAACTCTCGTTCTAAGGCGGCATGAGTCGCCGGGGTACCATAAATTGGAATAGAATCTTGTTGTTGATAGTTAAATGCACGTACATCATCCATCCCCGCTATATGATCTTTATGTGAGTGGGTTACTAGTACCGCCTCAAGGTGTTTCACATTCGCACGAAGCATCTGGTACCGAAAGTCCGGCCCCGTATCGACAACGATATTCACATCCTCATAGCTGATTAAAATCGAAGTTCGCAAACGTCTATCCTTCGTTTCCTCTGATACACATACTGCACAATCGCACGCTATAACTGGCACGCCCTGTGACGTCCCTGTTCCCAAAAACGTAATTTTTAAATTAGGCATTTAGTTTTTTTAAAGACTTATAGAACTCCTTCTTCTTATCCTCTAACTGACTGACGTCGATAACCATTTCCAGCAGTAATTGAATTAATGATTGAATACGAATCTCGAGGTTAGAGAATCGATTAACAACGATCACTTTCGTATTTTGGAGTACACACGCACCCGTTCGAAATGAACCCTTTTCGTAACGTACCCGATATCCTAAATCTGAAAAAAGATCTTCAATTTTCCCTAAATTATGTTGTGTAAATGCTATCACGTTTGCAAATTTTCAGACAAAATATAAAACTTTATTTACTTTATTAGCGGCGATGTATGCTAATTTTTCAACACTACTTTCTCCACATAATTCTCAATGAATCCCAATCCGTATGCGCAAAGTTGGATATATGCGGCAGCGACCGATAGTCCGGCGATCTTTATACGCTTCGTCTTACCTAAAGCATGTAAAAAAAGTAGCACGGTATAAAGCAATAGCAAACTTCCTCCCAAACAGCTCAAGAAGGAAAATAAAGCATGTTCGCCTTCACATGCCAAATGTAAAGCTAAACAGACAAGCAACAAGACCAATCCGATAACAAAAAACGCAGGTAAGGCATGTACCCACTTGAGTTCATTCGGGAACACTTTATAAATATCGATTCGTCCCTTGCCAAAAGACTGTGCCTGGCGAAAAAACTGTCCAAAAGTGGATCTACGCTTATGGTAAACAAACGCATCGGCAATAAGCTCTACGCGAAAACCTTGCTCGATCATCCTTATGCTAAATTCGATATCTTCCGAACGCCGGGAAAACCGGAATCCTCCTGTTTGCTCATACACAGCACGCGAAATACCCATATTAAAACTTCGCGGATGAAAAGCACCGATATGCGCCTTATTCCCTCGAATTCCGCCCGTGGTGAACGGACTGGTCATCGAATAAGAAATTGCCTTCTGTGTGGCACTAAACGACTCATGCGCCGCATCGGGTCCGCCAAATGCATCAATATTTTGATTATTTATGCCGCGGGCAACGTGCTGCAGATATTCCGAAGGAACAATAATATCGGAGTCAAAAACGATGAACCAATCCCCTTTTGCTCGCGCAAAACCATCGTTCCTGGCAAAACCTTGGCCTTGATTTTGTTTGCTATAGTAATGGACATCGAGTCTGCCTTTATAACCCTCGACAATCTCTTTAGCAGGAATCGTGGAGCCGTCTTCGATAACAATCACTTCAAAATTCGAATAGTGCTGTTTAGTCAACGAATCAAGCATTTCGTCAATTTCTTGCGGTCTGTTATACAGGGGTACAATAATCGAGAAAAACATCTTAAAGGACCTTCTCTATATGATATTTATTACGTTCAGAAGCATTCCGAGAAACCAACTCCGCGATAAAGCCCGTTAAAAATAATTGTGTACCAATCAATATAGCCGCAAGCGATAAAAAGAATAAAGGTTGGTCGGTAACATTTCTATAGACGGTCCCCTGAGCAATACTCAGGAGCTTCTCGGCAATTAAATATATGGTAATAACAAAACCTACAATAAAACTCAATACACCGATAGTTCCAAAAAAATGCATAGGACGCTTCCCGAATTTTCCAACGAAAAAAATCGATAAAAGGTCTAAAAAACCTTTGATGAATCGTCCCGCACCAAACTTAGTCGTTCCGTATTTCCTCGGATAATGCTGTACTACTTGTTCTTGGATATTCGTGAATCCCGCCCATTTAGCAAGTACTGGGATATAACGATGCATTTCTCCATAAACCTCAACACTTTTTACGACCGAATTACGATAAGCTTTTAGGCCGCAGTTGAAATCATGTAAATTATGAATGCCCGACATACTTCTGGTGACTGCATTAAAGAGCTTTGTAGGTATTGTTTTCGTAATTGGATCGTAGCGCTTCTGCTTCCAGCCGGACACTAAATCCGCCCCCCCGATAATCCGTTGATATAATTCAGGTATTTCATCTGGACTATCTTGCAAATCGGCATCCATTGTAATGATCACCTCCCCCTCGGCAGCTGCAAAGCCTACATTTAACGCAGCCGATTTACCATAGTTCCGACGAAACTTTATCGCCGAAATTTCGGGATGTTCGAGCTTCAGTCGCTCGATAACCTCCCACGAAGAATCGTTACTACCGTCATCGATCAGGATTATCTCGTAGGTATATGCATTACTCCGCATGACCTGGCGGATCCACTCCACCAATTCCGGTAAAGATTCTTCCTCATTAAATAATGGAATGACAACTGATATATTCATATGAAATAAAAAAAAGGGCACTCGTTCAGATATACCCTACTTATGTCTTGTACGTGGACCTAACTATTCACTTGCGCTATATCATCAGCATCTTGGTCCGGCGTATTAGGCACATTCAAGAACGCTGGACGTTCGCGTTTAAGGATAGCCGCTAAAACTAGCGCAAAGACAAAATACATGATTAAACTGATGGCAAGACTTTGTAACGTTTGCCCAATTGAAAAGCCTCTCGATGTATCTCGCGCTTGTTCTAGTTCCGCAACTTGACTGTCAATTATATCTTCATCAACCCCAAGACCTTCCATCGTTTCGATAGTCATATTTATTGTCTTATCGAAAATAATTTGTTGCGGCTCAGGATCCACGAGATTAAATATAGCTCCCCCCAATCCAGAAATTATGACCGCAATGGCAAGCATTACATATATTCCCTTTAAAGCTTGACTGAAAGTCCAAAAACCTCCAGCAATTCTCCGTAACAATATCGAAAAATAAGCCGAGAGCCCGATCATAATTACAATCGTTACCCCGCCACTAATCATAGAGCTAAGCTTAAAATCAGCACTATTCATCAATACATACAGCGAAACAATAGTTAATACCAGTGCAATTATTCCTAGGTAAACACCATATTTAATACCTTCGGTCTTTACTTCTTGGCTAGGAAATGATCCGTTAAAGTCTTGACTCATCTTTTTATTTATTAAAGTTTACAATAATTTGGTATATAGCGGTGTCAAAAGACGGATTTGGAGACGCTGTCTTAAATTCGGCAACCTGCTGTTCAGATGGATCTAATTCACTGAAAAATGCAACCATCGGATAAAACAATTCTTTCAGATCGTCCTGAAAGGACAAACCGTTCGCAACTTTACTAATCTCTCCATAGGAGCTGTCAACCAATATTTGATTGGCAATGACTTGTTCATAAATCGCGTATTCATCTTGAAATTCATCCTCTTCGATCAGTAAGAACTCTTTAAGATAGTCGTCTAAGGACGGTTCCACTTCGTCATCCGCGCATTCTCTAAGATATAAAAATATATTTAACAGTTCGGTCCCTCGATCAATTGTTTCTTCTTCGATTGCTTCCCACTCGGGAGAATCTAGGTAATCTTCCTCCAGCTTTTGCACATCTTGAGCAAAGAAATTCACCATCAAAAGATCAAAAATGACCTCGCGCAATTCTTCAAATTTTTGGTGATCATCCAATGTCGCATCGAGTAGAGCCACTTTTTCCATAAAAGGTACTTCCTGATCGAATGCCTTTGTTAATTCTGAAATGATTTCATTTGCATCCGTGTTTTCTGAGTATGCATAAGCGTTAATCCCAGATAAAAGTGCTTTTTTTACTTTTACTTCCATAATTTATAAGTTTTCGACCAATTGGCCATGATTAATGACTGCGCGAACTTTACCAAGTAAATTCTCTCCAAAAGCGGGGCTATTTGCGCATTTTGATTTATTATTGTTCGTGTCGTACATCCATTCCTGATTTCTATCGAAAAGAACCAAGTTAGCAGCACTGCCAATTTCAAAACTTGGCACTTGCTTTCCGACCACTTGACGAGGGCCGATAGACAGCTTCTGCACAATCTCTTGATCGGTCAACCCCGCTTTCACAAGAAATGGCAAGGTAGTTTGTAGGCCTATTATACCGTTTTTCGCGATTTGAAATTCTACATTCTTAAATTCAATCTCATGCGGCGTATGCTGGGACACGACCGCATCGATCGTGCCCTCTTTTAAGCCTTTAATTAACATTTTCACGTCCTTTTTGGTCCGTAAAGGTGGAGACACCTTATAATGACTATCAAACCCTACTACTTCCTGATCGGTGTATACTAAATTATGCGCCGCCACATCGCAAGTAACTTTGATTCCCTTAGATTTAGCTCGTTTAATTAATTCTACCGCCTCGAACGTTGATACACTGGTAAAATGTATTGGCGCATCATTATATTCAGCCAAGAATAAATCACGCGAGATCATCAATGCTTCCGCCAAATTAGGCGTTCCCTTCATTCCTAAATATGTACTTACGTCGCCTTCATTCATTTGGTTGCCCGCTGCAATGGAATCATCCTCCGCAAATGCAATTATTAAACCGCCGAAGCCCTTTGCATACAGTAACGCGCGTCCCATAAGGCCGGCCTGTTGAACACTGTGGTTTCCATCGCTGAATGCTATCGCACCAACGGATTGCATATCATAAAGTTCAGCGAGTTCCTTCCCCTCAGTTTTGCGGCTTATCGCGCCAACAGGGTAAACATCAACCAAATTGCCTTTCGCTGTATTCACAATAAGTGAAACTTCTGAACGGCTATGGACAGGTGGATTGGTATTAGGAAATACCGCTACAGCAGTATAGCCTCCAGCGGCGGCGGCGGCTGTACCCGTTGAAATATCCTCTTTCGTTTCTAATCCCGGTTCGCCGAAATTAGCGTGCAGATCAAAGAAGCCGGGAGCAAGCGTACAACCCTTTGCATCAATCAAATGAACGTTTGTAGCCTCACGTTGTATTTTACCGTCTATCCGACTAATATTTCCGTTTTCAACTAAAATATCGACGATCTTCCCATTTTGAGTATGACCAGGCAATACAAGCGTTGCAGAGGAAATTAAAATATTATTCATAGATTTCATTATTCAAAAATGTATATGAGGGGATAGGTAAAACAAAATAGAAGGTAAATCCGGCTCAAGGCAGGAAAAAAGCTGATTTCTTTCGGTAGAAAACCAATGAAATGTGGCCTGAGTGCATTCAAGTCTGCGATCTGTTTCATTGAAAAACAAATGTACAAAATAATTTGATAGCGCCCTTTCTTAAAACGATGTTTTTCATATTACCCCCCCCAAGTATAACTGTCCACGTGGATATCACACAGCGAAAACACACGATCAATCACAGAAGCTACAAGCTCCTCCATTGTTTTTGGCTGACTATAAAATGATGGACTCGCAGGACAAATAATACCTCCAGCTTGTGTAACTAAACTCATATTTTGAATATGTATCGAGCTCAAGGGCGTTTCTCGCGTAAGTAATACAAGCTTCCTACGTTCTTTCAAAATGACATCAGCTGCCCGGGTCGTCAAATCAGACGATATTCCATGGGCAATACGTGCTAAAGTACCCATCGAACATGGGCAGACAATCATCGTGTCATAATTTGCAGATCCAGAAGCAAAGGGAGCCATAAAATCTTGCTTACTGTAAAATTCGAAGGGGTAACTATCGAAACTGGAATTACCTAATTCAAACTTCCAAACATCTTTCGCGTTATCGGACATCACAATACCAACGTGAGATACCTGTTTATGTAGCTTAGTTAGCTTATCTAACAATACTTTTGCATAAATTGAACCACTCGCTCCCGTGATAGCGATAATAACTTTTTTCTTTTGGATCATATTCAAAACAAAGCTAACAAAAAAGGGTCGAATATAAATATCCGACCCTACATCTACCTATGAAAAACATGCCCTTGGGGAGGGCACTACAAAAATACCCTTTACTTTATCATCTACAAAACCAAAATAGCTTTTCTGATAACTTGTAGCACAATAACTACGCATGCCCAAAGCCCAAAAAACCGAGTGAATATAAAAATAAACGGCTTAATTCTATTCTTCGGTAGCAAGCGCGTGGCGCGTCCAGATAAAAAAGGTCGCACTCGTAAAAACACATTTTTCGCGAGACTAGCATCCTTACCGCCCGCTAGTTTTGGGCATAGCGGCGTATAAATCAACGTGCGCGTGTTGAGTAAATGATGAATCTATAATTGGTTTAAGGAGTCTATCACAGCAGAACACCTATTCGCCGCCCGAAAAATGTTAATAAACAAGTAAAGTTTCTCACAACACGCCGATTTTTCGTATCTTTTTTGTTTATTCGTAATCGTCAAATAATACACGATGAGTTTATACAAGATTGAAGAGTACATAGAAACGGGGAACCACCACGATTTAGAAATATTGCTTAGAACAGATTCGTCCCTTTTACGTGAAAACACGAGTCATGAAATTTCTCCGTTATTGTTAGCCTGTTATTACCATAAAGACCAGGTCATTAAGACGATCTTAAAACATTTGACAACCATCACCATCCACGAAGCCTGTGCGATCGGTATAGAGGATCAAGTGGAATTGATGGTTCAACAGAAACCAGAAATAATCGATGAAATCTCTTCTCACGGTTTTACTCCTCTTGGTATTGCCTCGCATTTTGGACAAGAAGCAGTTGTTCGGATACTATTAACAAAACATGCCGACCCGAATATATGTTCGCAAAACGGTTTCCATGTTTACCCATTACACACTGCCCTAACCGGGAAATTTGATAACATCAGTAAGATGCTCATCGAGGCAGGGGCAGAAGTTAACATCGTTCAAAATGCTCGCATCACCCCACTACACATTGCTGCGCAGCAAGGAAACATTGATCTGATCATATTGCTCTTAGAAATGGGGGCTGACATCACCATAAAAACGGATCAGGGTGCCGCAGCGGCTGACCTGGCAATGGAAAAAGGTTTCAAAGAGATTGCGGATATACTCAAGCCGGTATAGATACGGTCGATGCTGAAAACAACCGTCCCACGAAACTAACGGCACGTCCCTTTAAAACCTACGCGAAGCGAATAGTCACCATAGTACTGTCGCACCATCCAAATAGTCCGTCAGGCTTCACCGACCGGAGCGCGCTGATTACTATTTTTTTTAGTGGTTTCGCAAGCCCATGCCCGCGGCCTACCGCTTCCCTCGCGCTGGTGGAAATATATAATATACATTACGCCGCCTGGTCAACTGAAATATAGCTCCGCCGATGGTGGCATCTAAAGTCTCATTAAATAAACACAATTTCTCGGTATGAATACGTATATTTAACTTAAAACACCGGTTGTACTGACGATTACCGACTATACACGCAATAACCTATATTGAAACTCGCATGAATAAATATTCGAAAAAATTTAAAGCAAAACGGTCGTTCCTCCTCCAATCTTTTCCGACAGATATAAGCCGCGAAATTGACCCAACCTTTGCCAAGCAGGAACTAAAAGACTTAAGAAAAAAATTGGCGAAGCTGCAAGATGTGATGTACGCACACAATCGATATAACGTTTTAATTTGTTTGCAGGGCATGGATACCGCGGGAAAAGACAGTTTAATACGCGAAGTATTTGAGGAATTCAATGCACGTGGTGTAGAGGTCAAAAGCTTCAAGACCCCCACAACACTCGAATTGCAGCACGATTATCTCTGGCGCCATTATATAAACCTTCCAGCCAAAGGTAAGTTTGGTGTTTTCAACCGTACGCATTACGAGAATGTACTCGTCACACGTGTGCACCCCGAATATTTATTAAATGAGAATATTCCCGGCATTGAAGAGATCAAGAATATACCGGACAATTTTTGGGTAAAGCGATACGAACAGATTAATAATTTTGAAAAACATCTTACCGAAAACAAGATGATCGTTTTTAAATTTTTCTTAAACATAAGCAAAGAAGAGCAAAAAGAACGGCTATTGCGAAGAATTGAAAAAGAAAAGCACAACTGGAAATTTTCCCCTGGAGATCTTAAAGAGCGGAAGCTTTGGAGCCAATACATGGATTTTTACCAGCAGGCGATTCAGAAAACAAGTAAAAATAAAGCACCTTGGTATATCATTCCCTCTGACGATAAAGATATCTCCCGGTATCTTGTGGCGAAAATCCTATGGGAGGTACTCTCAAGTTATAAAGATATCAAATACCCGGAATTGGACAATGATATTCAGGATCAACTGAAGTCCTACAAAAAGCAACTCGAAAATGATTAAAATCAGCAATAAATATCACTTCAATTTGAGAGGGATATTTATCTAACTTAAAATGCAGCGATGCCCGCACCCCCGTCCAATGGGATAGCTGTTCCTGTGAGAAAATCAGCATAGGGAGATGCTAGAAATGCTACAAGGGCGCCGTACTCTCTGGGTTCCCCGAGTCGTCCCACGGGAATATCTCCAATACGACTTTCTTTAACTTTTTCAAATGCCACGCCCGAGTTCTCCGCTTGCAGACGCATTAAACTATTCAACCGTCCTGTATCGAAAAAGCCCGTTAACACGGAGTTCACCGTTATCCCGTGCCTTCCCACCGCGTTGGATAGCGATTTGGTCCAACTCACTAGCGCCGTGCGCATGGTGTTCGATAACACAAGGGTATCGCTCGGTTCCTTCACCGTCATCGAAGAAACATTAATAATTCTGCCGAAACCTTTCTCACGCATCGAGCTTACCGCCAAATTAGTAGTATATACGGCATTTTGAAACAGTAAATCAAATGCTAATTGATAATCTAATTCAGATTTCGAAAACATATCTCCAGCAACCGGTCCATTGGTATTATTGACTAAAATATCAACGCTGTGGTTTTCAAAATAAGTTCTAAGTGTTTGTTTATGTAGCTGATGATTATTAAAATCTGTCACAATAAAACTATGCGATTGCCCGCTCTGCACAGATAGCTTCGATACCGCCGATTGTAATTTTTGTTCATTTCGCGCCATCAGCACGACTTTCGCTCCACATTCAGCAAGCACCTGTGCAATTGCAAATCCAATGCCATCGCTACTCCCTCCCACGAGGGCTATTCGTCCTTCCAATGTTATATTCATAATGTTATCTACGTTTTAATTTATCTCGATTTTTCGAGCATAATCCCAATTTAATCAGATCACCTACTTTATGACATGCATACAGTATGAGTAGAAAAGGGAAACCGTTTTGCAATTATCATATAGCAGAACAGTTGTGAAATTTATATTTACTAGTTTTATTAAAAATACGCTAAAATATATTAACCAATAATTAAGGTGTTTATATTCTATTTAAAAAGAGAGCATAAGGCTATTAGATATTATAAACTTTAACTAAGGGTGGGGCTATTGCTGCATACAACCAGGCTAAATTTAAATGTTTGTTATCTTAGACTTTTAAGTGTATTAGAAGATCGAGAACCAGTCAATACCCTATACGAATTATATATTAAAACGGTTATTGCTATACTTTTCCCCTTTAAATTTCCTCTCCACCCTCTACTTTCCTTAAGGCCGCAAGCGTATAGCAAATAAAAGAAATAAGCCTTATATCCCCACCCTAAAGGAATCTGGCTTTACCGATTGTGCTTGCAATATGCGGCATATAAAGAACGGAAGCTTCTAATTTCTAGAAACTCCCGCCTGCATTTGCTTATAGAAAAACGTACCTATTGATAACCTGGGTTTTGCACAAGTTTCGTATTCCTATTTATTTCATCACGATTTAACGGTGTAAAATACATCTTGTCGTTCCAGACTCTATTTTCAATTCCTGGATCAATCGTACCAACCGTATAGGTATAATCGTAATTGCTTTTATCATACTTATAAAGCGTAACTGATTTGCCTGGTTTCAATGTCCCCTGAATTCGAATTAGGGTAACCTTGCGACCCAAGGTTTCTTCTGCGATCATCCACCTGCGGGCATCGAAGTAACGGTGTTCCTCGTAAGCGAGTTCCACGCGGCGCTCATTTCGATAACGTTCCTTTAACTTAGCTCCCGAATCGGTAACCTTTGGCATACCGGAACGGAAACGAATCTTATTAAGCCACGAAATTGCTTCTGCTTCCTCACCTAACTCGATGCACGCTTCAACATAATTGAGCACGGCTTCCGTGTACCGCAAAATTGGCCATGGAATGCTTTGCCGTGTGTTTTGATCTTCGATAGCGGGGTCAGAATCGACAAATTTACTGTAGTAATACCCTGTATACGAACCGTTCCAGTCTTCCACCGGACCATTTCTTGTATCGAGCCCTGGTTGATTGATTTTTTTACCTCCGCTGATAACCTGGTACTGACCTGTTTGAATTTGATCGTAAGGATCACGGCCGGAAACATCTGCAGCCCGCGGCTTCCAATCAGCGCCATCGTGTAAAATCGAGGCATAAAACCGTGGGTCGCGTTTTTCGTAGGGCGCCGACTTGTGTGCAACGACACTCCAGTCGAACTTGCTACCGTCAATCATCTCGTAGTCGTCCACGAGCAACTGCGTCGGCGTATTCCCCGACCAATTGTGGTAACCATTCGGCCCGTTGTCGCGACCAACCCAGCCGCCACGCTCGTCTTTTAAATCAACAAAAAAACGACCTAATATCAAATCTTGCTTTCCGGCTACATCTGCCACTTTACTTCCTCCTCCCATCGCGATAGACCGGTAGTTTGCCTGCCCTTCCTCCGCTGAAACAGGGGCCGAAAGGTCTAGCTTATACGCGTGCTCTGCATGTTCTAGCACGGCCTTACTTGCGGCTTTTGCTCGTTCCCATCGTTCTGCTCGATTTCCCGACACGTACCCAAGAAACTCGGGATTAGAAAAACCTGAAATAACTGCCGACTTCGCTTTAGCCGTCGGTACGTCATGTAGATCGCTTGCTGCATAAGTTAATGTTCTCGCTTTAAGCGCTAATGCAGCCACATCACTAGCTCGACCGTCGACGGTTTCCACTCCGGCTAACAGAAGTGCTGCCGAGTCGCAATCGTCGACGATAAAGGCGATACATTCTTCATACGTATTTCTCGCCAAAGTATAGTCGTCCTCTCCTAATTCATATACGACATCCACCAACGGTACCGCCCCATACAATCGAACCAGCTGTTGATAAAAATACCCCCTAAGGAAATAGGCTTCACCTAATAATCGAGACGCCAAAGCCGGGTCGTCAAATTCCGGTGCTTGAAGCTTTTGTATGGCTACGTTCGTCGCCCGAATCCTAGTATACATTGCTCCATATTCATAGGTCGGCATAATGTACCCTTGGTCGGCAGCATTTGCGCGACCTTCATTTACCGTATTAATTCCGCGACCTGGATGAGTAAATAGCGATTCATCAGACATCGAAGCAAGCTGCTGCTCCTCAAAACCACCGACACCAAATCCATTATAAATTTCAAAAACAAAAGCCTGTGCTAACGGGCCGTCGGCCCAGACATCTTCAGCAGGCACCTCTTCAAGCGGCTTTGTGCTGACAAAATCGTCATTACAAGAAGATAACCCACCGGTAATCAACCCAATAAATAATAAATATTTAAAATTTTTCATACTTTAAAATCGTTAAAATGAAACCATCACCCCGCCATTGATCAACCGGGACTGCGGATAATATTGGCCTAACTGGTTGGTTGATTCCGGATCATAAGCTTTATTTTTACTCCAGGTCAACAAATTCATCCCGCTTACGAATATACGTAGGTTACTTATTTTTGCCTTCTCTAAGATACTCGATGGAAGGTTATAACCTAACTCCACATTTTTTAAACGAAGGTAGTCCGTGCTACGCAACCAATATGTATTATTGTTTGAATAATATTGATCACTTCTATCGGTAATGCGTGGGTGCTCACTGCTCGGATTATCAACCGTCCAACGGTTTTCATAGAAATCGATTAGGTAGTTACCAATTGCACCAGATTCATCCGTTGCTACCCGAAGTTCGCCTCCGGTGGCACCTTGAAATAAGATACTCAAGTCAAAGTTCTTGTAATTTAAACCTAAACTAAAACCTCCCTGGAAGGTTGGTTCCGTATTTTTATCACGACGTACGCGGTCATCTGCTGTAATTTTTCCATCTCCATCGTAATCTTGATATTTCATATCACCTGGGCGCAAATTTCCCGTGACATCGGTATAGTCGATAGTATTGGCATCAATTTCGGCTTGATCGCGAAAAACACCGTCATAAACGTAATAAAGTTCCGCGTTAATTGCATTACCGGTACTCGTTTGCCACTCTGGTGCACCTGGCGCTTCATCCCAGAAAATAATTTTATTCTTGGCGTAACCACCATTAACCGAAACCCGGTAGCCAACTTCGCCTACCTTATCTTGCCATCCCACATTAAATTCCCAACCGGAGTTATCGACCTTACCTATATTCTCAGAAGGTAGACTCATACCTGTACTTTGGGGAACCGAAGCATTTCTCCTCCATAATATACTCTTACGACTATTTTTGAAAAAATCAATTTCCGCATTCATTTTACCATCGAAAAACTGGAAGTCAAAACCTAAATTGTAGTTATTCGCTACCTCCCAGGTGATAAATTCATTCGGCACCCGCAGTTCACTCAACGTTTTTTCTTCATTACCGCCGATAATATAGCTACCGAAACCATAGGTCAAGAAATACTGGTATTCCTGAAGTTCATCATCATAGTAAACATTGTCGTTCCCCATTTGTCCATAGGACGCGCGGATCTTAAAATAATTGATAAAAGGAACGTTTTCTTTCCAATAATCCTCATTAGACACCATGTAACCGAGCATCACACCTGGGAAAAAACCATACCTAGAATCGTCGGGAAACATATATGATCCGTCATACCTCCAAAGGAACTCTGCAATATATTTTTGTTTATAATTGTAACCCATACGACCAAAATAGTTCAATCGTGCTCGCTCCCAGGCTCCTCCATCATTATCTTTCTCTAAATCACCTCCAGCAAACATGTAGTCTATATTCTGGGAGATAAAATAACGTCGATAGGCGGACAAATTGTCGTTGCGAATCGTTTCTCGGTTCACACCCGCTAATAGATTCAGCGTGTGATCGTTAATCGTTTTATCGTAACTCAAAACTGCCCCCATCAATATGTTCAATTGATCTTCATCAGTTTGCGTCAAGCGCGGGTCCGCAGGTCCTCGGACACCTTCAACCAATTTAGGTGTCGTTCCATCGGCTTCATATTCATCCTGCCAAGTATATAAATACCAGGGAATTTCCCACCTTTTCGTTTTTTTAATATATTTATCAACCGATGCGTTTAACGATAGTTTTAAACCCTCTACCCATGGATTGGTAATATCGACTTGCCCGTTTGTTTGGAGGTAATAACGCTTATCGCGATCATAACCCGTTTGATTTGTAGTAATCACAACAGGATTTTCGCCGTTTTCAATATCAGGTCCCGGTTTCCCATTTGGCCAAAATGCGGGCATTGTAGGATTACCACGCATTAACATACGAAATATAGTCGATGCTGGCTTTGTCGGGTATTCCCGATCTTCTTGACGGCCAAGCACACCAAATTGCGTTTTAATATACGGGCTAATTTTAGCATCTAGATTAATTCTAAAATCATACTGACTGTATCCTGTTGCCGAATTTTTATAAAATGCATCTTGATCCTGATAACCTAAAGACAACAAATATTGCATATCCTCGGTACCACCATCAATTTGCAAGTTATGCTTCTGTTGAGGCGACCAGTTTTTTAGGGCATCGTCGTACCAATCGGTATTGGGATGCCCCCAGGGATCAGATCCATTGGCAAACGTTTCAATATCTCCAGGTGTGAATGGCGCATTGAGAACTGTCCCATTTTCTCTATCGTAACTCCCTGTGGAGTTAAAACCGTCGAATGCGCCTTGCCATTCGGCTACGGGTAGTTTATAAATTTCAAGTTCATTACGCATTTCTGCGTACTGCATCGCATCGGCCAATTCTGGTATCACTGTAGGCTGCGAAAAGCCTAAATTAAAATTGTACGATAACTTCGGTTTACCGGTTTTACCGCGCTTGGTTGTAACTAAAATTACGCCATTTGCGGCACGCGCTCCATAAATGGCTGCCGACGCATCTTTAAGGATCGAAATATTCTCAATATCAGCCGGATTAATACGGTCAATTCCTCCTTCTCGTGCTGGAATACCATCGATCACCACTAAAGGAGAGCTGTCGCCAAGGGTATTGGTTCCACGAATTTTTATACTCGATCCGTCATTCCCGGGTTCCGCACTCCCGTTGGTTGCTATCACGCCAGGAACACGCCCGGCAATTGCGTTCGAAACGTTCAGCGCTGGTGATTTCCGGAGCTCCTCGCCTTTAACAGCAACTACAGATCCCGTGACCGTCTCACGCTTCTGCGTACCGTAACCAACGACGACGACTTCTTCGATGTTGGAGTTGACATCGATTAACATTACGTCGATATTAGTGCGTCCGGCCAAATCTTCTCGAACGGACTGCATACCAATCATATCATAGGAAATCTGCGATGAAGCCGGCACGTCTTTCAGTTCGTAGTAGCCGCGATTATCCGTAGTTGTGGCGATCGTCTGTCCAACAACAGAAACCGTTACTCCAGAAATTACATCACCTGAAGCTTGGCTCGTGACAATTCCTTTTACTGTAACTTTCTCTTGATTTAGGGTGATTGGAACTTTACTGTTTTGTTCGTGTGCAAATCCATTTACAGGCGTAAACGAATAGCTCAAACAGGCGAACACGGATCCTCCCATCCACAAGAACCGTTTCAGGTCCTTCTTGTAGTTTCGTTTGTTAAGCATAAGTTTTAATTTATTAAGTTGAAATTGATAGTTCAAATTTAGGTTTCACTACTAATTGAAATCATTGTGTACATGGTAAATAATTCGTATTTCAGAATATCATAGCACCCCACTCCGGTAAATACCGGGCGGTGCAAATTCGTCTCAACAGCACATGTGCTTTGACTACGATCCTTAAAAGGAAAAAATTATATAATTAACAATGGAAAAATCAATTTTCGGTTAGCTCCATAAGTTCACAGAAATGATAATTGATCGTCGAGACGCTTATTTCATTTCAAGAACAAAAGGTTTGATCCATACTTTTTGTTGTAAATAGGCATAGTGTTGCATAGTGTCGTGTTTAAATTGAGTTAAGTTTTAGTTTATAGTTGTAGCTTAAAGGTATGGATTTATCGCAATCCAAACTAACTTTTTCAAAGCACCAATTGCAATTAATTGTTAGTCAGACAGTTATTTTAAGAAAAACAGTAACAATGTACCATTCAAACCGGTTTAACTTGCTCATTATAAATGATATTTAAAATTTAAATTCCATGAATTTTTAATGCGTAATCTGACAATCTACTCAAATTCCAGTCGCTCCTAGCCACGTTCTTTATACCAATACTGACCGGATAAAGTATGCTAATTTCCCAAAAAGATGGCCTGAATAACTCAACATGAATAAACTTCTCGAAAATTTTAAAAATTACAAGAGTTTTTATTATCGATTGATTTTTCCTATTTTTAGTCTACAATATAAACTTCTACAATTATGCACACTAAAACAGAGTTCCTTATTTGGGATAAGATCGTCAATAGTGCTAAACAAAGAATTGATATTTCCGAATATGGCGAAAAGGCATCTACCATACAAGAGGATGTATTAGATACATTAATCCTACACATAATTGCAGCTTTTGCCTCTGGTGAAGAGCACTGTTCGATTTCAACTAATTTGCGCAATGAACTTCAACACATTGGAATAGAAGTCAACGAAGACTTTATCGATCGCGTTATCGAAGATAAACATGTAACTTTTAGCGCTGAAATATACGCGGCATACCTAACGTTTTCAATGTTAGAAGATGGGCATACGGAACATGAAGTTCTAGGCTATGTGTGTGATTTACTTGACAGTCCGAAGTTACATTAGTACCTCTCATTATAATATAGTCGAAGCATATCATTTCCAACTTTGTATTTCATGACATTGCCACCTTGGAAAGAAGGTGATTTTCTGCCCTCACCCCAATGCTGCTGGGACACAAAGACCCGCGCTTCGTCCCACAAGTCCACATCAATAAAAGACTGAAGCGTTTGAATTCCGCCTTCAATAATAATCGACTGAATATCCATAAGATACAATTGATACAATATGGTTTGTGGTAGATAAAATTCAAAATTTTCTAAAGCGATCCGTTTTATATTAGTGCGCCAGTCTGACTCAATCGCATTAAATACGATGGTCTCGGCCGACCTGTCCAATACCGCAGCCGATGCAGGCACTTTCAAATCTTTATCGATTAAGATACGTCTAGGATTTTTCCCTTTCCACTCTCGCGTGGTGAGGGAAGGATTATCGTTAAGTGCTGTGGACGTTCCTATTAAAATACTATCTTCCTCGCTGCGCCATTTATGTGAAAGCTGCTTACTAGCGGCATTACTTATCCAGTGTTGACTATTATGCAAAGGCGCAAAATACCCGTCGGCCGTCTCTGCCCATTTTAAAATCACGAAGGGACGTTGCTGTTTGATATGTGTGAAAAACCGCCGGTTAATAAACTCGCATTGCTTCCCTAAAACCCCAACCTTGGTCTCAATTCCTGCCAAATGAAGTTTTTCCAATCCCCTCCCATTTACACTTATGAAAGGGTCTAAGCAACCAATAACAACTTTCTGAAAACCGTAGTCGATTAACATATCCGCACATGGTGGTGTTTTTCCTTGATGCGAACAAGGCTCTAAGCTTACGTATATCGTTGAAAGTTTAAAGAGCTTTCTAGACTCGCTCTCGCCATATTTTTCCAGCACAGCGTTCACCGCATTTACTTCCGCATGTGGTCCTCCATATGGCGAAGTAAAGCCTTCGCCGATTACACGACGGTCATAAACAACGACTGCTCCTACCATCGGATTAGGACTCACACTACCAGCACCAAGAACTGCTAAATCTAGACAGCGTCGCATATACCTTTCCTCGTAATCCATATTACAAAGCTACTATTTAATTGATCAATTTAGAAAGTGTGATATCCTTTTGTAAGTTTGCATTATGGGAAATCTTAAGGAGGTCGTAAGTTTATTTGAACAACACCTTGACCATTTATATGACCAAGGTGAAATTCGTCAACTTTGTCTGATGACATATCAATTCGTCACTGGTAAGCCGGCCGTGCACTATGCGCTAGAAAAAAGTGCGAACTTACCTCCTACTGTATATGAAAAATATATGAATACCCTTGAAGAGCTTTGTTCAGGTCGTCCGATCCAATATATTCTTGGCCAAGCAGAATTTTACGGTAACGCGTTTATTGTAAACGAACATACGTTAATTCCAAGACAAGAAACTGAAGAATTAGTAGATTGGATAATCAAAGATAACGTCAGAAACCAACAAAAGCGTTTAACGATTCTAGATATCGGAACTGGAAGCGGTTGTATCGCAATTTCCTTAAAAAGAAAACTAGAAAATGCCGACCTGACCGGCCTCGATATTTCTAAAGAAGCATTAAAAATTGCACGCATAAATGCCCAAAGGCTCGCGCCCCAAGTTGAGTTCATTGAAGCCGATATTTTGGAGTGGGAAATGGCACTCTCCGATGGAATGAACCTCGACATTATCGTCAGCAATCCACCGTACATTACACCAAAAGAACAATTGAAAATGCATAAAAACGTATTGCAATTTGAACCTCATTCGGCACTATTTGTCGAAGATCATTTTCCGTTACTTTTTTATAGTGCAATCGCAGACTTCGGAAAAAGCCATTTAAATTCCCCTGGTCACCTATACTGTGAGATCAACCAGTACTTAGCGGCCGAAACGGCTGACTTATTACGAAAAAAAGGGTACAAAGAAATAGAAATTCGTAAAGATATAAACCAAGTCAACCGTATGATCAAAGCTAGCATATAATTGGATTGCTTTTTTTTAACTGAGAAACAACTATTTAAAAAGAAATAAACAAAAAAAGCTCGTTAGATTTGGCATAAATCAACTATTTTTCTACCTTTGCATCACTCCAAACAACGAAAGAGTAATCTTTCACACGAAAGGTGTAAAATGATTCTGTAGCTCAGCTGGTAGAGCAATACACTTTTAATGTATGGGTCCTGGGTTCGAATCCCAGCGGGATCACGAAAGGCGCTAGAAATAGCGCCTTTTTTGTTCCCACCTGGGGTTCGAATTGTTACATGTTCCGGAACTTGAAAACTGGAAATGATTAGATTGGCATTTTGGTTTAAGAGATCGGACTGATTTTTGAACGGTTAAATGCATGAATTTAATCAGCGGCCCAATATTGAGGAGCATTATATTAGGTATGCTTCTCAATTAACGCTGTTAAGCAAGCGTATTCATAGATGTTAAATGAAGAAGCTAAAAGCCAGATATATTATTTAAAGCTGTTGCAAGGCTTGCTTTACAGTCTCTTTGTTGGGCTTAGAAATAGGTATTTTTTCTCCAGACATTAAGAGTAGAATGCCACCGTCTTCTTTTAACCAGCTTTTTATGTACTTTGGATTCACTAAATGGCTTTGGTGAGTTCTTAAAAATCCATTGGGGCACAGTAAATCTGCATATTCTTTAAGTGATTTAGAAACCATTATTCTTTCATCACTCGAAAGAAAGAAATGGGTATAAGTATTGTCTGCTTCGCAACGTATAATTTCAGATAAAGTGATATACCTTATTTCGCTTTGCATCTGTAGGGCAATTTTACTCACGTTCATCTCTGGCTTTTTTAGTTGTTGCAGTAAAAAATCGAGCTGCGATGTTTGTATTTGTGTTGCCAATTTGTGTTCGGCTTTGTTTACCCCAATCATCAGTTCTTCGATATCAATGGGTTTTAAGAGATAATCTAAGGCCGCAAATTTCACAGCTTGTACCCCATATTTGTCGTAAGCGGTAACGAAAATAACTTCAAAATTACGCATAGGAAGCATTTTAAGTACGTCAAAACCGGTTTGCTTGTCCATTTGAATATCCAGAAACACTAAATCAGGCGAATATTTTTGAATAACATCAACTGCATCACTTACATTTTGTGCTGTTGCGATTATAGTTACCTGCGAACAGTGCCTTTCTAGCAAAATCCGCAGGTTTTCTAAGTTGGAAATTTCGTCATCTATTAAAACTGCTCTCATCATATTATAGCCAATCGGTTAATGTTAGGCTTATTTTAGTGCCGTTAGTAGTTGATTGTATAGCTAAGATAAAGCGATTCTCTTTATAAACACTATTTAATAGTGCTAATCTACTTTCACTTAATACCAGTCCCAAACCATTAAGCTTTTTCCCTGTATCAAAGCCATTACCATTGTCGGTAACCGTTAACACCAAATCATTTGCTTGCTTAATAAATGTGATTATAACTTTTCCATCGCTAGCTTTTTGCGACATGCCGTGTTTAACCGCATTTTCTACAAATGGTTGTAGCAGCATACTTGGTATTACTATGTTATCTAAATCTAAGTTTCCGGCGTGATCGATTTCGTACGTAAAGCCGAACCGCAATTGCTCCATTTGCAGGTAATCGTCTAATAAAGCTTCTTCTCGTGACAAACTAATCAGTTCTTTATCATCAAGTACATTGCGCGTTAGCCGACCGAATTTAGAGAGGTACGTGTTGGCTTTGTCTATTTCGTTTTTGTTCATTAAGCTTTGAATGCCCGCGAGTGCGTTAAACAGAAAATGAGGGTTTAATTGGGAACGAATTGAGTTAAGTTTGAGCTTGGCAATGTTTTTTTGTTGCTCTTTTTCTGCCAGCCTCTTTTTGGTTCTTTTTTTGATGAAGTAAAGAATAATGAGAAAAACTAGTCCAATAGAAAATGCTGCGATCAGCGTATAAATTAAAAGTTCTTTTTTAGTATAGTTTTCCTCATCTAGCTTTATAGAAAGCGTATTTCTGGTTATACATTTTTCTAATTCTTTTGCGGAAATATCGCAGTCAAGGCAATTAGTCCAGTCAATCAAAGGCTGAACGATAATTTCATAATCTCCCGACTTTTTGAAAACGCTTTTATCGATCTTTATGTAAGGTGAAAGTTTACCTGCTTTATTAAGGTAGCTGCCATATAGCCATGAAGTGGATTCAAAGACTATTTTATCTGTTTTCTTGTCTTTTATGGAGGTGAAGTACAGATAGTCAATATCCGTTCTTTCTTTTACAACGGTCAGTTCGTCGTCGTTTTCAGTGAACGTGAGATCTACCCTTTCTTTTGGCTGTGTTATATAGTTGTAGTCAACGCCGCTTTCAGTTGCAAAACTCGTTGTTAAGACTTCGATTTTCGCTCTGGGAATAGGCTTCCCGTAAAAAACAGATTTCTCTATATCAAGAGGATTTTCGATGCTGTAGACTAGTGTCGTAATCATTTTGCCTTTTATTGGAAAAATACCGAGTGTTGTGAAACTTGATAGTTCGTCTCCCCTGTCGAAATCTTTTAGTCCCGCTTTGTTGATCGCCTTATTTACCACTATTGGCTTATTATCGGCTAAAATTGTGTACCGATAATGCTCTACACTATCTTTCTTTCTAAAATATATTTGGATACTTACACTGTCGACTTCCGGTAAATAACTAAAGGAGGTATTAGGTTGATTGGGGAAGTAAATGTCATAATAGACGTTTTTAGCTGAACTATCAACCGTCATGAGTAGTCTTCCTCCACCCGGGTACGTGTGATTGAAGTTGATGCCTTTTTGTGCACTGACTGTAGATAGCACAATAATGAAGCTGAGTAATGTGAAGATGATCTTTTTCATGGTGTTAAGTTTAATTTTTATCAAACTTGTGGTAATTATAGCAAAACTAAAACCATAAAACAGCAAAGGCAGGGTTTGAAATAGTAAATGTAGTGTTTTGTGCAGTATTTGAATCTTTCCAAAAGAGACTGCCCTTGTTAAATAAACCCGATTGCGGCGTTAGCCGAATAGGACTTTGCAATAGAGTTAACACTACTAGGTTTTTTATCATCCGCCTCGTACTAGCGAGAATAGCTATCCAATTTCTTTATCTTTTTACCTTTACTACTTTCGTAGGATTTTGAGCTTGCTTAGATTTAAGAGGAATTACCTTTTGTGCGTCCAAATCATATTGCTACGGACGGTCTCGCAGATGATTTATTTTGCGTAAATCTTCCAAAAAATAGTTCGAGTTCTGTACAAGTGGGTTCACAAAATCAATTACGGTAAGTTCAACGTATGTTGAGTTTACCGTTTTTTTGTTAGCGCACCCGTACCAAAAAGATTCTTGACTACCCCGATAAATGCCATAGACAGCGAAGATTTAATTTCATAAATATTGCCAACGGTACAATACATTGCTGATACATTAAATGTTTCGACCAAATATTTAAGTGGTTTATTAAAAGTTTTGACTGGACAAAGCCCGCAACATACACGATAAGCTGATGGAAAAAGCGATGGAAAAACTATCTAAAACGCACTTATCGGTTTATTTGTTCTCTCTGAAAAACACGTCAACGTTGACGCGATCAACTATTAAACCAACGCATACAGATCGTTGAATGCTTCGGTCATAGAAGGATGTGTAAACACAGCGTCGCGAATGATTTGGTAATCTTGTTCCGCATTCATGGCCACTTGAACGGTGTTTATCATTTCATTCGCATCGTTGCATATCAGCGTGCACCCTAATATTTTATTTGTCTTTAAATCGACCACCGCTTTTAAAAAACCTTGTGTTTCCCCATTAATTTTCGCCCGAGGGATACTTGTTATAGGTAATTTCGCAACCTTATAGTCGTAGCCACGTTCTTTGGCTTCTTTTTCCCGTATTCCGATATGTGCAAGTTGCGGCGTCGTAAAAACCGAGCTGGCAAATTGTCTTCTTTGTTTAACAGACGTGTAGCTACCGCCTGACAACTGATCTCTGATCAATCTAAAATCATCAAGAGAGATAAAGGTAAATTGGGGTCCTCCGTTACAGTCGCCAATCGCCCAAATATTTGGAACACTAGTTTTTAACTCATCGTCGACCATTATAAATCCCCGTTCCCCAGTTTTGATACCGGCCGCGGTTAAATTTAGTCCTGCTGTATTCGGCATCCGCCCTGTTGCCACCAAGATAGCTGTCACCTCAAGCGATTTACAGTCATTCGCTTTATTTTTATAACGTAATTTCACTTTTTTGTCATTAATATCCTCTACTTTTTCAACCGAAACACCTGTTAAAATATGGATACCCTTTGCAGTTAAAATCTCATAAATTAATTCCGCGACATCGCAATCTTCTTTTGATAGGAAGGTGTCTCCGCTTTCAAAAATTGTTACTTTGGCTCCAAACTTCGCATACATATCTGCAAACTCCAGCCCAATAAAGCCTCCACCGATGATCGCTATATCTTTTTCTAGGGCAGACTGCTCCAGCAAGGCAGTACTGGTAAAGATCCTCGCCGAAGCTCTTAAGCCATCAATGGGTGGCAAATAGGGTCTAGACCCAGTGTTGATGAAGATACGGTCTGCGTGAATCTTAACGATATCACCGATTGCACCTAATTTAACTTGCACTTCATTTTCAGACACAAAGGAAGCTTCACCAGAAATAACCGTTGCGAATGGTAATTGTTCAAGGGCGCGGAAATTTATCTTTCTAAGGGTTGACGTTAGATCATTCTTGATAGTGAACGCTTTTTGATATGGGATTTGCTTTTCTGCATTTTTGATCAATGATTTGGTCGGTATACACGCAATATTGATACAGGCCCCCCCATACATTTTTTCGGATTTTTCTACCATCGCTACGGTTTCTCCTCGCGCAGCCAGCCAAGCCGCGAGCGTCTTCCCTCCTTTTCCAAATCCGATGATAAGATTCTGGTAATGTGGTTTTATTTCCTTTTCCATACTAAAAAAGATTTGCGTTCAACAGTCTCCGTGTTAGGCATCATTCGCTATTAAATACCGTTTTAAAGTATCAACAGTTTCCATGATAAAAAGTTTTAAACAGGGCCAGTCGCCCAACTTACAAAGGTCGGCCCAGAAACGAAAAGACAGAGCACGCGAACCGCAATGTCCGATATACCTTTCAATCTGCTTTGCCCGTCTCGGTGAGACAGAAATTATTAGAAAGCGAATTGCGACTCATCAAACCGAATTATCAATCGCTGGGAAACGAACTGAACTTGGTTCCTGCACATCATTTTCGAACGTAGGGAGATCTCCGCAATGCGTTAGCCGGCACCCTGAGTTCCGTCTTTTTTTTGGAGATTAAAAACGGTACCTGCTGGATCGGTAATCCAATGCATATCTTCGGGAATCTCCTCAATTTCGTCGCATGTGTCTACCCCGTTAGCTTGCAAGTATTTTGTCGCCACTTCCACATCAGCAACGGTAAGCTGTAACCAAGTTTCTGAATGTGTGTAGTTATCGACGCAGTCTAACCAAATAATATTATTACCAAACTGCACTTCAAATGTTCTGGAGACAGTTGGATTATTTATTGGGCGTTCTTCGACCCTCAACTGCAAAATATCTCGGTAAAATGCAATCGTCTTTTCGTATTTATTTTTAGGAATCTTTATAGCGATATTAACACCGGCTTCAAATTTACTTTCCATAATGCGTAATTGAATGATCCATACAAGTTTAACGACTTGGTTGCTCAAAGTACTTGCCTTAGGACAAGAATCAAGAATTTATAGAAAAAAAAGCATGATAACTACGTGCCGAATGGTGCCTGAAGCGCGGTCATGGAGCTCTCCACCGCATGGCGGCATCATGTTTTCATTTTTTCAATTCATTTAACAAGTAATTGTTTGCGTCGTACGTTTTGATTTAATTTCTCGAAACTGTCGAAGTTATATTTTCTTCAATAGCGGCATCCCAAAACCGGCTGCTGCGGACGGAATCAACCGACCACGCTCGACTTTATACCCGGAGAAATCAACATCGTCCGACGTACTGCTTACACCTTCTATGGTCACCGTATTTCCGAGCCCGCCTGCTAGATGTGCGGTATAATAACTCTTTAGCAATGATCCCCAAGCGTGCGGTGATGCCTGGGCTCCTAACCGCTTTAATTCCGGCATCAATGTTCGCCAGTTTGTAAATCCCAATCCCTCGATGTCGGTCAAATGTACATCCAAAAGCTTTTCTTCAAAGAGCTTACGTAACAACGTTGGATCAGGATCTGCTTCTCCGTCAGCAAGCAGCACACTTCTACCGTCCCCGGTGATATAGCTCCGCAATTTTTTATAATCCTCAACTGTTTCATGAAATGGCTCCTCAATCCAGAACAGCTCGACCGCAGGTATCCCCTGAAGATATTGGATAAACTGGTCAACGGAAAACCCGTTGTTTCCATCCACTAAAATCTTGCAATCAGGAAAAGCTTCTGCGACCGATTTGGTTACTTCAATATCGCGTTGTAATCCTTCTTTAAAAGGCATCCATTTATGACCACGACCGATTTTCAACTTAAACTGTCGGTACCCTAATCCGTAGTCGTATCGACACTCCTCTAATATGCGATCGATACCAGCCGGGGTAGCTTCAGGCTCAAGGTCATCAAAATAAATCATACCACTATAATAATCGGTTGTATAGGGCTTTTCCTTTCCTAATAATGCATAGACGGGCTTATCCAAAATGACTCCTGCAAGGTCATGTAGTGCTATATCGAACGGAATATGGCGGTTATCGAGAATGCCTTGATTCACGGAAAACAATTCAGAAATCCGCTTCCCAATTATTTCGGCTTCGATTTTTTCAGCGTCTTGTCTTGATCCGCGCAGCGAGGCCCATCCAGACGCCCCTTGATCAGTTTTTATAACACAGATCTCCACTTTCGGTCCATACCCGTGAAGATCAAGTCGAGCATTTTTACCAACTAAGCGTGGGTAATTTAATTGTACGTAGGAAAATTTAATTTCTGCTATCCGGTGGTGCGCGAGGTCTTCTTGCTGTTTAAAATTCTCCGAGAATGTTGCTAAAGTTCTTGCGAATCCTGATCCGTTATAAAGAGCTGCGGACGTAACTCCCAGGTTAAGTGCTTGTAAAAATGTTCTTCGTCTCATCGTTTAATTATTATTGGTATATAGTGCACAAAATGGTTTATTTATGGTAATTGTAGGCGGTATAATAGTTATACTCCCATTGAATGCTGCGTGATGAGAGTTCAATTTCAACGTTAAAGATACACCGAAAGAATAACCATCTTATAGCAATTATAGATCAATACATTGACAATTCGTATCAATTTATCCGCAACAGGGCTTTCCTCTCCCTGTTTTATAAAAGACAATGGATTACGTGGCAATGGTATGAACGAATTGCCGGGCATTCGAATTTGCATCCCAGAATCTCCTCGAGCTATATAAACACCTTGGTGAAATTTACCGATCAAGTTGTTCGAGAACAAAAAAGGTCCTCTCGGGAGAACCTTTTCATTAAACAATCAGAATATAAACAATTAGTTCATGTTCAAAGAAGCCGGACCAAATTCCTCGAAGTGAATAGCTGTTTTAGGAATACCATTCTCTACCAGATAATTGTAGTGCTTTGCAATAAACGGTGCAGGGCCACAGATATAATAGTCTGCATCTTCGTGTATCACCTGCGTTTTGATCCTTTCGAGTTCAACCCATCCGCGATGTGTAGCTTCATTTTCTTGCTCGAGGTCATCATAAAATATGTGACGATTTACATTAGCATACATATGCGTAATTTCAGCAAGACGATCTTTAAATGCGTGCACAGCTTCATTCCTACATCCATGAACCCATGTAATAGGGCGACCTTGACCTTCAGAACTACTTAGTGCACCTTCGAGCATCGCCATCAATGGCGTTTGTCCCACTCCTCCGCTAATAAATACCTTTGCCGCAGAAGTTTTCTCATTTAGAATGAATACGCCGGCTGGTGCAGAAAGATCAACGATATCACCTTCCTTAACAAAGTTGTGAAGACGGTTGCTGATCATTCCATCCGGATGGGTACTTCCTGTCTCACGTTTCACCGAGATACGGTAAAACTCGCCGTTTGGTGCACAGGAGATACTGTATTGACGTGGCTGTAAAAGATTTAATTCGGGGAGAAATAAGCGTAAACTAATATATTGCCCAGGTTTGTAATCAGGAACGGCTCCCCCATCTGCCGGGTACAGGTAAAACGATGTAATTTCGCTCGATTCTTCTACCTTATTGCGGATGACAAACGGTCTCCACCCTGTCCATCCACCTTCTTTCTCGACTTGGAGCTGATACAAGCCTTTCTCGTGACCACTCATCAAATCAGCTAGCTGTCCATATGCTGTAGTCCAAGCGTCGATCAATTCGGGTGTTGCAGCATCCCCCAATACCTCACCGATGGAGGCGATCAAATGTCTTCCAACGATGGCATAATGTTCAGGGCGAATATCAAGACTTGTATGCTTATGGCCGATATTATTTACAACCGGTAACAAAACCGAGGGATCTTCAATGTGCTCCGCATAGGCTAATACCGCGTGTGCGAGCGCGGTTTGTTGTTTGCTATTTTGTTGATTCCCCATATTAAAGACATGCTTTAATTCTGGATTGTGTTCAAACATACGCTTGTAAAAATGCGTTGTTAATAATACACCGTGCTCTTTCAACACGGGCACTGTTGCCTTCACCATTTGTTTTTGTTCTGTAGTCATATTGTTGTTCATTGTTGTTTAAAAAAATAAAAGATGTTTTTGTCCTCTATTAGGGTAAAAAAAAGTACTATTTATTCAATGAAAGCTGTCCACGGATCAATTCTTCGTCGAATTGGCTGATGCTAGTTCTGTGAAGCATCTCAGTGATCCGATTTCGCACTTCTTTGAAGTCGTTGTGCAACGGACAGGGGTTTACCTCCGAGCAGAAACTTAGTCCCATTGCACAACCGGTAAATATCTCTGCCCCATCGATTGCTTCCACGATATCCGAAAGGGGCCGATCGAAACTAGCTATATCAATATAAAACCCTCCATTTGGACCTTTTACCGATTGTACAATACCAGCTTTCGCCAATTTCTGGAGAATTTTAGCCAAAAAGGGCTCCGGCGAATCAATATTGCTCGCGATTTCCTTTATGCCCGTTTTATACCCTTCATGTGTGCGTTGCGAGATATAAAACACCGCTCGGATCGCGTACTCACATGTTTTGGAAAATACTCCCATTATTGACTTTTAATATTTTTCGAATATAACAATTCTGATTAATTGTGAACCAATCGTTCTACTCGACCGGCAGTATCATTAACACTAATGCTAAGCCGAACAATGCTGTCCTGAATGGCAATCAGATCATGAAGTACATTTGCTTCCAAGGCTATTAAACTACCTACCGTAAATTCACAACGCTCCGGTCCGGCACCTAAATCAATTCTGCCTTCGACAACATGTATAACAATTGGAAATCCGACTTTGTGCTGCTTGAGCTGCTGTCCCTTACGAAAGACAATGCGCATTTCTTTTCCAGCAGTGCTTTGAAGCAAAACCGAAACGACTGGCCGGTTCGCATTATATTCAATCCCGTCTAATATCGAAGTTGTTTCCATATTTTAAAACACATTTACCAATTCCTCCGTTGCACTGTTGCGCCCAACGATTGAATAGAACAAAGATAAAAAAGAAAGTTTAAATAAAAGACTTAAAAGTCTTTTATTTAAACTTTGACATTCCACTTAGAAATTGTGACTGTTAATTGCCCATTCCAGCAAATATATCTGTTCGGTCTTTATATAAATTCCAAAAATTATAATCCGTTAAAGGGGCATCTATAATACCAAGGTTTCTGCCAATCGTTACAACTTGTCCCCGATGATAGGCCGCATGATACATCAATTGTTGCACATATTCGAATTTCGAAAAGTTACAACTAAACCATTCATTTTTAATCGCTAACGTTTTAAGCAATTCATCTTCGCTAAGGGCGTTAAAATGATTTAGGATAAGTCTGGAATTTTCGATTAATGAATCAAATACTTGATCACGGTTTAAACCATCCTCCTCCTGCCTCTCGACTGCTATATTTTGTCGTTCCATTAAAACAGACCACCAATACTCTTGCGTTTGCAAAATATGTTGCAAGGTCAGTAGCATACTCGGAAAACTGGAATCCACGTGACTCGTCAATACAACATCGCTTTTATCAGACAACCATTTATCGTACTGCTCGTTAACCCACAGGTTATATTCCAGGCTACTTAAAATAATTTGTTTTAGGTGCATGTTTTTCTCTTTTTAAGTTAAAGTATACGAACAAAGATAATCGGTCGATTGACAACCTTTTGTCAGTAGCATTTCGTTATTTAATACACGAATTGCTTTTCTTTTAAAAAAACAGATTCAATACTCGAAAGCGCGGTATCTAGTTGCTCGCGCGTATGTAATGCCGACAAACTCATACGGATTCGCGCATCCTTTTTTGACACCGCGGGGTACAAGATCGCATTAGCATAGATTCCTTTTTTAAAGATCGCCTTATTCATGGCCACTGTTAAAATTGGATCTTTTAGTTTAAGCGGAAAAATCGCTGAATTTGTCGTTCCGATGTCAATGCCTATATCGAGTAGTCCCTGACGGAAGTGTTCCATATTCTGTTGTAACTTTTCTCGCCATATTGGCTCTTCATCAATGAGTTCAATCGCTTTAACAATCCCTAGACTTGCCGGGCCGGCAGTAGCAGAAAAAATCTGCTGACGCGACTGAAATTTCAAAAATGCCGCATTCTCCGCGTTACATACAACATACCCGCCAATCGCACCAAAAGTTTTGCTAAACGTACCAGTAATAAAGTCAACTTCTTGCAAAAGACCAGCTTCTTCTAGGACCCCTCGACCAGTTTGACCGATAACCCCTACCCCGTGCGCATCGTCGACCATGATGTAAGCCCCATATTTTTTACATAAGGCGACAATCTCTTTTAACGGAGCAACATCCCCATCCTGCGAATAAACACCATCTACAATGACCATACGTGTGCGGTATTTACCAGTCGTATTTTGTAATATCCGTTCCAATGCATCCGTATCATTGTGCAGAAACGTTTTTTTATTCGTCAGAATGCACCCCTCATGAACGCTAGTATGAACCGCCATATCGACGATTGCGATATCCTCCTTCTGCAGTAAACTTTGTAACGACGCACTGTTAGCCGTGTATCCGGTGGTATAAATCACCGAACAATCATCTGGTCGGCCAAAAAATCCGGCAATTTTTTTCTCTAATAATCGGTGGTAATCAAAAAAGCCTCCTATTAAAGGCGAAGCACCAGCACCTGTACCGTACTTTTCAATACCTTCAATGGCGCTTTGTTTTACCTTAGGGTGTTGCGTGAAACCGAGGTAGTCGTTGGACACAAAACTTATAAAAGATTCCCCGTGTTGGCTTTCAAGTGTCATATTTGCATTACAACCGCTTTTGCCTATAATTCTATAACTTTGGTAATCGTCAAATCCCATGTAAGATAGATACTCTTTAAAAATTTTCGAGCGTGCATTTAGATCTAGTTCTGGGATATTTTCAAAATCTTTAAAAGTAAGTTTTTCAAAATTCATGTTATATTGGATTTAAATAAAAAAATGAGAACAGGTTGAAAACATAGTTAAAATTATCATTTTTACATGAAATAGATGAAACAAATCCTAAATTATTTTTCAATTACGATGTGCGACGACAATATAACGCCTTTACCACCCCAATATTATTAAACAATTAATTTACAAATATTTAACCTTAACGACTAACGATCCCCTTAGGTATCGTAATTTCAATAAAAGGGCGTTTTTAAAGACCGAATAATATAGCTACTCAAATCTAACTTGTAAAAAAATGTGTTACATTTAAAAGAAAAAACGCGATGACAACGATATCAAACAAAGAAGGCAAGAAAGGATTATTCGAAATTTTCGAAAACGGAGAGCGCGCAGGTGAAATGCGTTATACTTGGGCAGGTGATAATAAATTCATAATTGATCATACCGAAGTGTTCGAGGGAAATGAAGGCAAAGGGATCGGTAGAAAGCTCGTAATGGCCGGCGCAGAATATGCACGGGCGAAAGGGAGTAAAATCCTTCCGTTATGCCCGTACGCAAAAAGCGTATTCGAGAAGACCCCTGAAATTAAAGATGTATTATTTTAGAGCCGCGTAACGGAGCCCGTAACCATACGACCTGGAGTTCTAACTTTTCGGGCTTCAAGGCGAACGATTAGGCTCTGCAAGTATTTTCCTGTCCCTGGACTCGGTAGTTAACATGGCCAAGAGCAATCTCGAAGGGTGCTACACGAAACACGAGCTTTACAGCGTGCCCACTACGGCTGAACAAGTCAGTACTAAAGCGGAAGCCCGACTCTAACAAACTTCGATCAAAGCAAGCACCGTCGACAGCCAACAATACTAAAATTAATTCTTATCTATGTCGTTTTCTTTAGCGCCTCTCACCCCATTGCCGCAACAAATATTGTAAAATTTTACGGTAACTAATACACATGGAGGTCCAGGCTTTTAATCCTTTCCAATGGGCCCGACGGCACCGATAAAAAAATTAGCCCGGAAACGTACGTCTTCGAGCTAACCTTTTACAACATAATTTTCATAAGCTATATCCGCAGACAAATAGCCTTGTAGATATATTCAAAAAGACACATTAAATACTTTCTTTAAAATATTTTTTCTTAAATAATTTGGTAAAAATAAAGATACAATTTTTAATCAAAAAGAAACATAAACCGAATCAGCATCAGTAGCGTCCTAAATAATTTTTTGGGTACAGAAAGCCCGTCTTCATCGCTAT
>NZ_FUKU01000069.1 GCF_900163865.1 Sphingobacterium sp. JB170 | reverse complement strand
TCCAAAGACCCTTTCTTGGAAAAAGGACTACATGTGCTGTATTGACAGCTTACAAAACAACTTCAACATTGATTCCCTAACAGGGTTATTGGCCGACCAGACCATTGTACTTAACGGATACAAATCCAAAAAACTATATCCGGGGCCATTAAGACTGATAAGGTATTACGACGGGGATAAACAGATTGAACTGGTATTCCTTACCAATAACTTTGAAGTGTCGGCACTTGAAATCACACGACTTTATCGCCATAGATGGCAGATAGAAGTGTTCTTCAAATGGATCAAACAAAATCTGGTCATTAAGTCGCTATGGGGACACTCGGAAAATGCAGTCAATATTCATATTTGGGTGGCCATATGCACTTATCTGACCGTAGCGCTGGTAAAACACAGCCTAAAAAGCAAACTCTCTATTTATGAGATTATGCAAATATTGGGCGTGTCGACATTCGATAAAACACCATTAACTCAACTGATCGCTCAGAATCAAAATATCAAAGAACAAAATTTATGGAACTTATTTGATGCGAAAACTTAACGCATCAGTACTATATCAGAATCTATTCTGGGATGATGGGTCCGAATCGATGTCTGTATTTCTATTTTCATGTTAGTTTTTTGGGGGATGCTCTATTTTATGTCCACTTTTATTTGATTATTTTTAAATTCTCATCAGTTGTGGTTAGGTTTATTGCACGGCGAAATCTACCCATAGTGCGTCAGATCAGCGCGATGCTACATATTAGTTAAGCGACATTGCAACAAAATAGAGAGGACGAACTAATCCTTTTTCTCAAACTCAAATGGAAAATTTTTCCCGAGAGTTGTATATGATCAAGGTACTGCAACTTTTCTCGGAAAATTAAATCGAAATACCGCTTCCTCCCACAACTTTTATTCCATCGGAGAAATTTTTCCAAAAGCGAATATATCTATATTGGGCTTCAATAGGTCGACTGTCATAACTTCCTTTTAAGTTCATTTTCAGCGTAATAGCAGCTAAATCATCTATAATACTTAGCTGTTCAATATTTGGAATAAGCTCAACTATTTTTAGTTTACCACTCCGATAGGTTTCTAAATCCATTTCTTTGGTAATGGTCTCACCGCTCGGGACGATGAAAAGCAAATCATTGTGCAACAGTTTATCGAGCATTACGACGTTATTACTTTTCATAGCTTCGTAAAGTTGGTTTTCAAGATTTAAAACATCGTTTTTTGTTATCATTTTTTTCAATTTATGGAGACGTTATTTTTTAATCAGATTATAATCATTTCTCGGGTAATCGCAACGGCATTTTATATGTCTATGAAAGTTATTTTCTCAACTGCTAAACTAAAAAAATAAATCTTAAGCGCATTGAATTTCACCTGATTGCCTTCGAAGGTGAACAGCTGCGAAATATAAGACGGTTCCAAACATTTAAATTTATGTGATACCTTTGCATATTCTTACGTACTTTTTCATCGGTATTGGGACAAGAATCGGCGTAGTGGCAATATTCGTGCGCCCGAACAATTTTCGCAAGTTTTCCAAAGGAACCTCCGTACTCAAAAACAGGGTAACAAATGTATGCTGTACCAGTAAAAGGTTACTTTCTATTACGCTGTCGATTTTTTAGCATACGTTTTTGCGTCTCAAAAGTTTAAATAACTCGCATTATGGTTTCCAATTACACTCCTTGACGAGTATTCGAATCACAAATACAATACGCAAATAGTAATTATAAATTTGAAATTCTATCATATGTTTATTCTGTACCTAAATTTTACAGATCTACATAAGTCAAATTTCAGGACATAATTTCAAATTATCCTCTTGAATATTGCGGTTTTTAATCAAAGCGCTTTTTTACGCGACTATTTACCAGATATCAGTCGTATCTGATAAATTCAGGAGAATTATTACGTATTTAATTTTGTGAAGTTTCAAATGCATCGTACAATAGAAAATTATTCATGAAAGCAAAACCGTCTTTATTGAATTTCAATAAAGACGGTTACATTAATAATACGACTTCGTCCGATTAGCTGTCCTTTTGCCGTAAATAAAAGGAGGGTGATACACCAGCAGCACGTTTAAACAACATGCTGAATGAAGTTATACTTTCGAACCCTACTGCAAAACAAACTTCAGCTACTGCGACTTCAATTTCTAGTAGTCGCTTCGCCTTTTCAATTCGTACAGATGTCAAGTACTGATGAGGTGTGATCCCGTTAATTTCCTTGAAAATCCGAATAAAGTGATATTTCGAAAGGCATGCTTCCATGGCTATATCCTCAAGATATATTTTTTCCGCATAGTTTTTTTCGATAAAGTCCATGGCCTGGACAATTCTATTTTCAAGATAGCCCTTTAGGCATATTTCTACGTTCATAGTTTTTTGATTTTATTAAAATGAAGCATGCAACTGTCCTTCGTAATCAAAAGATTACACTGTAGTTGTATTTTTGCTTCAAGATTTAATGATGAAGACAAGGTTGTTCAGCGAACCCATACGGGTTAAATGCGTAAGAAGCAAGACTGATTTCTAGCAATCGGTTGAAAGCCTCCAATGGAGCAAACTGTCTGTTTCACCTATTTTAATAAAACCATTTTTCTCAAGAACTTTATACGAAGGTATATTGCCCTTTTCTGTAGAAGCAATGGCAGATTTTATATTGGGCCGTTTAGTAATCCACTTTATCATGGCAGCAACGACCTCGCTCATAAATCCTTTGTTTTGATATTCGTCGTAAACCCCATAACCAATTTCCACTTCTCCCTTTTCATTCGGTTCACCATACATACAGATGTCGCCGACCATTATGTTTTCGGTTTTGGAGATTGCTGTCCATATTGTGCAAAACAAATAGTTTTTGGTTTTGTCTGCCACATTAGGAAAGATTGTCTCTTCGAATGCAGCTTTCAAATCCGCTGAGATCATTCTTGATGACTTATTGAGGTTCAGGTCCGACTCTAAAGAATTGTCGCACTGCACATATTTAACCAATTGATCGTAGGTCAAAGGCTTTAATATTAATCTTTCAGTCTCGATAGTTATTCCAGTGGTCACTTTTGGAGATAAGATATTAAATTCGGGAGCGTATTGGACCATTCCTGAAATATTCTGTAACGCTTCAGGTGCCAAGGCTAACGCCATAAAATTTTGATATGGGACATCAATTGGAAATTTGATATGCCATTTATCTGCCGGGAGAAAACCAAATTTAGGGTAATACAACTCATGTCCTAATACGAAGACTAATTTATGCCCTGACGCTGCTGCTTTCTGCAATCCTTCCTGTACCAGCCGTTTTCCAACGCCTTGGTTTTGAAACACTGGAAGTACAGACAAGGGAGCTAGTCCCAATGCAGACGTTTCTTGTTTTCCGTTGACTATTTTAATATGAGTAAAAAGTATTTGTCCTACGATTTCATTTTCTTGAACTGCGACCAAGGACAAGGAAGGTATAAAGGCATGGCTATTCCTTAGCCTATCGACGAGTTCTGCTTCGTCAAGTCGGCCAAAGGCCAGGTTAATTAGTCGAGAAATCTTTGCGTGATCGTCATTTCTTTCCGGACGTATTATGATGGATGATGTTTTCATTTCCGTATTCTTTTTCACGACGTTTATGGCATGGGGATTTTTTGACCACGCGTAAACCGCCACAATTATTAATTAAGTTAATTGTATAAAAGATTAATGCCACAGGAAATGACATCGTATATTACAATAAAGTAATGGTCTAACCTGTGGCTAGGCCTCTATTGTAGGCAGAAGGAAATTAATATTTTTCATAAACAGTAAATATAATACTTTTCTTTTTTTAAATGGTGTATATGCTTGATTAAAAATTCAATAAGCTTTCTTTTGTGTTCATAATTTTTTTTTAATATCTAGACAAGGCGTCCCTTTAAAATGGAGTTCTTACTAGACTTTGCTTCTCATTATTCTCACAAAGTTCTCAAGAAGTATTTTCATCCTTTATGAAATAAAAAATTGTTGACTGATAATTTTTCCCGATTCCACCCTATATAGGCAGAGTTCATTTAATTCATTTTCGACGTTTTCTATGCAATAGCTCATACGAAGGCCGAAAGTAAAATAGGAGCCAAAAACAAGTACTTCTGATATCATAATTTCACGTATTTGGGTCATGTCAAGGAATTTTTCTTCTTTTGCGATGAGGTTGTCTAGCCCCATAGTGCAGTTCGGCGAACTATCAAGAGGATCTATGCTATGAGCATCAATACTAAATAGTTCTTGATAAGCCAAGACAAAATTTTTGTCTAGAAGTAGTTTTACCATTTTTTTTGAAATCTGTTGTATAGTCGACATAATTAGAGGATTAATTATTCAATTTATTTAGGCATGAAATATTAGAAAAACTTTCTGAATATATGACACGAATTTATTTAATGTTACTATTTATTCGCCACCCTTTCCTCCACTACCTCTTTCAAACTATTCGTGCCATTAATTGCTGCAGGAAAACCTGCATAAACCGTCATCAGTAACATAATTTCTTTGACCTCTTCTACGGTCAGGCCAATATTTAAGCCCGCATTGATATGGAATTTCAGCTGGGATGCTGCATTACCTAACGCTGTTAAAGCCGCTATCGTAGCTATTTGTCGAAATTTTCTATCTAAATTTTTTCTGGAAAAAATATCTGCGTAGGCATATTCCATTACAAACTGTGTCAGTTCTGGAGATATATCGTCGTAGGCGTTTTTTAATTTATCAACGATGGAATTGTCAATTGAAGAAAGCACTTTCTTTCCCAACTCCAACCTATCGCTACTAATATTGGTTGCGGTTTCTCCGATGGAATCTATAACACCTTGCGTTCTACGTTCGGCCAATACTTCTTTTAACATATTCATGGCATTGATACAAGAAGGAAATCCCGAATAAACCGACATTTGCAATATCACTTCCTTAAGCTCATTGATGCTACTTCCTGTATTTAACGCACCGTTGAGATGTACTTGCAGTTGAGGTGCTGCGTTACCCATTGCGGTTAATGCTGCTACAACGGCAATTTCTTTGGATTTTAGGCCAAGTGCTTCTCGGCTATAAATATCGCCAAAAGAATATTCGATGATATATTTACCTAAATCGGGCGAAACATCTTTTAATCCGTTAATTACTTTTTCGCCGAGTGCTCCATCTACTTCCATTAGTTTTTGCCAGCCTTTTTTAAATCTTTCTGATTCCATAATATCTGTTGGTTTATTTTGCGCCCATGATGTAAGATTACAGCATGAAAGCATTAGGATTAAAATAATTATTCTCATCGTTTTTTTTTATAAAAATTTCTTTCTTTTGTAGCAAGACTTTTAACAAAAAGTCGGGAACTTTTATTAACTCCTTATTTTCTGGTTTGTTTTTTTGCCCAATCGATCCACCTCATACGATAGTCGTCCATAACGCTAGGTGATTCAATGTAAGCTAGACATGAACGCTTGGCTTACCATTCTATGCTGGCACTGATATCTCCAGTATGAGAAACTATTCTTCTAAGTCCTGAAATTTTTCATTTACTTATAGAAACAAATAACTAAAAAAAAACACATATTGACTTCTTCGATATTGCGATTCTTTCTTTTTAAGCTACTTATAAATTTAAAAATACAATAACCTGTAAATAAAAGCATTACTCTACATAGTATACTTAAGAAAGGCGGCGAAGTTGTTGGAAGATCAGGACAGCATACTTCAATGTATTTGAAATGACCAATTTCTCCGGTCCAGAGTACCCCTTTCCAATGCCATAGAGCCGAAAAGATTATTACAAAATTGCACTGATAAAAGGAAAACATCAGGTAGACTATGTTGACAAAATTTTTGACGTACATCAGAATATGCTCATGTCTGCTAATCCTTGGTGCCCTACAGGTGGACGCCTGATCCGTGCAATAATAACGGTGCCTTTTGCGTATTTACCGAAGAATTTATCAATCGGAACGGCAATATCAAAGAATACCCTTTTTATAAACCGGGAGGTTTTGGCATTCTGGACATTAGCGATAGCCAAGCAGCAAAATTTATGGTGCTGTTCGAGCAGATGAAACAGGAAATCGACTCCGATTATAGTTACAAATACAATGTGTTGCGTAATCAGGTTTTTGACGTGATCCATCAAGGATTATGTTTGGAACTGAATTCTATCTACATTCCTGTTCTTTTAATTATAGCTTCGCTCTATTTATTTATTATATTTAATAATCTTCTTCCAGTGTCGGTTATCTTATAACGCTGATTGGGATGGGTACGTGTATCAGGATACGCTAATTGAATCCACCCAATATCAATCAATGGATCCAAAAATTTTTTCCGATTAAATGTCTGATTACTTAATTCCATATGTTTAAAGATATCTTCCCGTTTTACCCAATTAACTGTTTCTGCCAGAATATCCAAAACCCGTCCATGAACCTCCTTGTCAAGTACAGCTAGAGCTTGGTTAGTAGCTTGGTTAGTAACTTGGTTAGCAGCTTGGTTAACAAAAGCCATCAAATCTACCAAAGTACTAATATAAAGCGAGTTATCTTGGTCACCAACTTGGTCATTTTCTTGAACACTAGTCTGAAAAAGCTCATGAGTAGCAAGTGTAACCAAAACGTAAGTTTGATCGTCAGTTTCAAATATTGGAGCAGGTGATCCATTATTCTCCATCGCATCATAAATAGTAGGAAAACCCGTTCCACGACCTTCTGTTAAATGAAGCTCTTTCAGGAAATCGCCAATTCGTCTGTTTCTATTTTCTCGTGCAACAATCCTTCTTTGATTCTTTAGAGTAACCGCATTTACTGGTGGAACTGGGCCAGGGAGACTTAATACTTCGATCTTATCGTGCCATATTTGCACCTCAATTGGCGCGCCTAACGCATAACTTTTATGATAAACGGCATTAGCCAAGGTTTCTTCCACGGCTTCATATGGAAAATTATAAAAACGATCAGCTTCCGCCCGATCAGGTCGCTTTACTATTTGTTCAGCTATGATGTTTGTTTTCAGAAAAGATAGAGCGTCTCTTAATTGCTTATGCAAAGGTCCTTTAAAATAAAATTCCTTGAATTTTCTACCAGAAGTACTTTCATGCCAAACTACTTCAATCCATGGTCTAGAAAAAAACCGCTCTGGTTCCTTTGAAAAGAAAAGCAATCCTACATTAAGGGGACGTAGATCTTCATCAGGGCCTTTAGCGATATACATGGCTCTACTAATATCCGACAATGACATCCTTAGGCTTTCAGCATACAAACTACTTTTCACTTCTTGTAGATAGGCCTGAATCAAACCTAAATCAAAATCTTGGATACTTGCCTGGTTATTCATCCGATCATCAAAAGGGATTCTTGCAGTTAATTCGTGCAATCTTCTCAAGTTTTCCCCTTTAGCGATAACTGTAGTAGCACCCAATCGAATATAAGGTTGGCGTTTACCATCGCTCCCTAATGACACTGGTGCTGTATAAGGCCGATTATCTCCAGCGATACACCACAGCACCAGTACATGTTTGTCTTGTAAAACATAGGGCTGCACAATAGGAAAATAGTTCGGACTAACTTTATGACCCAATTCTATAATTTTCTTTTGAATGCTATCCAATTGGTTTTGCCGCAATCCGATTGGAGGCAAAACGGGTTGGCCGTCCTTTTCACCTACTCCAATAATAATAACCACCACCCCAATTATTCAGGTCATTTGCAAATGCACACATAGAATGCAAAACATCTTCAGGATTCCAGCCTTGTTTAAACTCAAGCCGTTCCCATTCAATGGTATTCCCATGTACAAGTTCTTCTATATTTATAGGTAATGCCATAATCACATTAGTTCATTGGGATTAAGTTATTTTAGCTGCCATTTTAAATTCAAAAAAGATCCGTTATCGAATCGACTGCTATACAGCAAATATAAGAAACCCTAATGTAAGTTCGCTAAATCATAATTTACCAAACAAACCTATTTACGATCAAACACAAACCGAGGTCACCTTTTTGTGCGCATAGTTTTAATTTGTGCTTGGTAGTTATATTACTCTTATTATTTTAGATAATTGAGCTATCGGTTATTTTATCTATTTCTGTTTAATACGCTAATCACTAATCGTCTTACGGTTTCCATTTCTTCTGGTTTACTTGAAGCAATAAAAAGTGTTAAACTCGCTAATGTGTCATTATTGATTATAAGTTGTTGTTGAGTATTATAAAGCATATTATTTTGCTGCAAAAACTTTAGAAAGCAAGCTGCTGCTATTCGTTTATTGCCATCTACAAAGGAATGGTTTTTAACAATTAAATATAAAAGCATGGTTGCTTTTTCTTCCAAAGATGGATAAAAATCATGCTCACCAAAGCCTTTTTCAATTTGACTTAAGGAACTTTGAAAACTATCATCTTTTTCTTTCCCGAACACTGCGGAATCAAAATCAGCTACCATTTCGTGAATGAGGGTTTGATACTCTCTCAGGCTTGGATATTGCGCAGCTTTTTTAGTTAATCCCTCTGCGTCTAATTGCTCGTGGTCGTAATCATCCAGCAAACTTAATCCTTTAGCAAAAATACTTAGCCAGGAATTATCAGCCGTTTTCTCTTCAATAGCTCTACCTAATATTTGAATGCCATTTTTTAAAATCTGTACTTCTTGTTCTTTTTGGGCTAAACGCTTTTCATTGACAGCATAGCCCTTAATTAAGTATTCTTTTAAAACACCATTGGCCCAAATACGGAATTGAGTACCTTGTTTTGAGTTGACCCGGTAACCTACAGATATAATAACATCTAAATTATAATGATCGATATTTCTATTAACTTGCCTTTTACCTTCTTGTCGAACTATCCGGAAATTCCGGATAGTTGAATCTGCCAAAAGCTCTTCTGAAGAATAGATGTTCTGTATGTGTTCACTTATGGTACGAACATCTTTATGAAATAATTCTCCCATTTGCGCTTGCGTAAGCCAAACAGTATCTTGCTGTAACTGTACTCCAATTTGTGTAGAGCCATCATTGGCATTATAAATTTCTATTTGACTTGTTGTTGCCATATTCGTCCCATCGGTTATTTTGTTCATATAATTTACTTCCTATAAGCAGCTAGCTATCCAAGAGCACCCTTCCTTCAACCTTCCTTCTTTCTCCATTTTATCAGTAACGTAAGTAATGATTTGATTAATCTGTGATCCAACTTTAGCAGAAGCAAAGCTTTAGAAGTAGCGCCTATTACATCATCTTTCACCAAACTTAAATTATTTCCCATCAAGATCACAACGCTAAACACCTCTTTATAAAGGTATTAAATTATTACACGAAAACCTTATGGAATCGTAACAGACTATGGTTTCCAAGTTGCAGTAGGCAGCAGTTATTTATCATAATACCTATTCGAAACCACGCGAATAAATAACGCATACAGTAACTCTAGTTTATACTTTTTCAGTCATCGGCGCACCTTGCATATCTTAGCATGAACTGGACGCATATTTGATGCGCACATCCAAAGTTTAGAGAAGCCCACTACCTTAAAGCTAAAATAACAATGCTTAAATAAGAATGAAGATTCTTAATCTTGGAACAGACAGTTTTTTTTCAAAATCGATCCCTAAGAAAACAATTCCTGCCGACCACAAGCGGTTAATTATTCCCCAGAATAAACATCGGAAATAAAAATAAACGTACCAGATTATTAAATTTTTAAGGTAAAATTTACCGTATCATACAAGGATATTTACATGGAGAAAATATTGGCTATTAAATTCCAATTTATTATCTTGACTCTAAATGTTAATTCCAGCGTGAAATTCACAAACAACGACATAGCATACCTTATTAACCTTTTCAAAGGTCGTGACGAAGTATTTGCTATACGTTGGGAGAAAGGAGATAAAAGTGGATATATGCCAGCATATAATTATGATCCGCATCACTACCGACTTCATAAAGCAAAAGGAGGCAACTTAAAAAGTTATCAAGATAAAACCTATCGGCCATTGTCCGGCATGGAAATCACGAAGCATCTCAATGGTGTGCAGCAAATCGGAATTTATCCATTACTTCTAAACGACACCTCACATTTTTTGGTTGCTGATTTTGATAAATCCGATTGGCATACGCAAACTTTAAATTTCCTCGAAGCATGTCAGGCGCAGGGTATCCCGGCATATCTTGAACGTTCTCGGTCAGGTAACGGAGGGCATGTATGGATTTTCTTTGAAAAACCATATCCGGCAGCAAAAAGCCGTAAGTTATTTACATATATTTTGGAGAGGTGTGGTGCTTTCTCACCGTTTGATAAAAGTTCCAGTTTCGACCGTTTGTTCCCAAATCAGGACTACTTGTCCGGCAAAGCGCTGGGAAATTTAATTGCACTTCCGTTATTTCTACCTGCATTACAAAAAGGTAATAGTGCTTTTATCGATCCGGAAACATCGGATCCCTTTCCTGATCAGATCAATTATTTGCGAGGCATTGAGCGGGTTAGTTTCGATCATTTAGAAAAGTTATATGACGCAACAGGTGCTGGAATAGACCGCTATAATCCAGCCGTAGGTAAAAAAATAAGAATCAGCCTACGTAATACAATCTGTTTAAATAGTAATGCTATACCTTATAAACTCGTCATTTTTTTAAAAGAACAACTCAACTTTGCGAATTCAGCGTTTATCATTAAGAAAAATTCTGGTAGAAACACTTTCGGCACTCCCAGATTTTTTAAATTAATCGAGGAAACGGCAGATGAAATTCGCATCCCAAGAGGGTTTATTGGAAAACTTCTGCGATTCTGTAGAGAAGCACAACTAGCGCACGAATTTGTCGATAACAGACAAGTACTCCCAACCATTCTTTTCTCTTTTAATGCCGCACTGAGAAATCATCAAACCAATGCCGTAAACGCAGTCGCAAAAAAGGATTTCGGTGTGATCGTTGCCCCACCCGGAGCTGGCAAGACTGTTATCGGTCTGAAAATTATTGCCGACAAACAACAGCCTGCACTTATTATCGTCCACCGCAAGCAACTATTGGATCAATGGGTCGCGCGTATAGAATCATTCCTGGGGATACCGAAAGCAGAGATTGGAATTATAGGTCAGGGAAAAGCAAAATTGGGTACTGGTAAAGTAACCGTTGCAACGATACAGAGCATTCCAAAACAGATTGAAGCTATTCACGACAAATTTGGCACAATCTTAATCGACGAATGTCATCATATTCCGGCGGAATCTTTTCGTAATGCTGTAGGATCACTAGACAGTGTATATTGTTACGGACTTACAGCTACTCCTTTTCGAAAGTATAACGATGACAAATTGATCTTCACATATCTAGGCGATATTATCACTGAAATTCGTCCAGAACAAATTGAAGATTACAAATCAGCAAGGATTGTCATTCGGAATACGCAGCTCAATGTTCCTTTTAGCTCTAAAACAGATAGCTTTGAAACACTTTCCCAGATCCTCATTCACGATACGACGAGGAATAAAATCATCGTGGAAGATGTGGCCATTGAACTAAACCAAGGAAAAAAGGCTGTTATAATCACTGAACGGAAAGAACATATTGAGGCCCTAAATCTGCTATTGAAATCCATATATGAAACGGTAACACTTAGTGGAGACGACTCGGACAGCAGCAAGAAAACAAAATGGAAATCATTGTCAGAAGGAAATTTTCAAGTGCTAATTACAACGGGCCAGTATTTTGGCGAGGGATCGGATATTCAGCACATCAGCACACTTTTTTTAGCGTATCCGTTTTCTTTCCATGGGAAATTAATTCAATACATTGGTCGCGTACAACGCTCTGAAATCAATCCAACGATATACGACTATCGTGATATCCAGATCAACTACCTTGACAAAATGTTCCTTAAACGAAATATCTATTACCGCAAAATTTCTAAGCAAGCTACATTGTTTGATGAACCGGTTATAGATCACCAACCTGAAATGGGGCATCAGTTTAACTTTGAAAAAAACATCAAGATCGCTATTGAGGACCTTTCATTCCATTATGGTCACGTAGCGTTTACGTATAAAGTGGAAGAGATGCATGCAGTTTTGGAATTTCGAATCGACAATCTGGAGATACGACCAGAATTTGAGGTTTTAAAACCGTACTTTATCAAGATCCTAAAATCTAAAAACATTAAGGTTCAGTTAAACGCTGAATTTGAATATGGAAAACTGGTGGCTCAAATGGCTAACTCGGAAGAAATAGAACGGATAAATAAAGAAATTGTGGAAGGTGCAAAATTTCAGTTTCTAAATAAAGGCTTATTAGGTAAGCCACCTTTGCAAAAACAAAACATATTGACTTCCGATCAATTACAGCATGGCGAGACTGTATATGCAAATGGCGAAGAATTACTCGCGGAAATCCTTAAACTACGAAAATACAAACACGCTCGACATGTACAATTTCTAGCCGATCATCACCTGACCAGTATCATGAAAATTAGGTTTGTTCTCCGTCCATTCGCATTTGTATTTCTTTTGTCGCGAGAAAACCAGTACCATGTAGTTCTCGAAACATTAGACACGGAAGAGGCCACCTACGTCTGGCACACCGAGAAAAATAGAACTGTCTTGAAAGACACCATAGTGATGATCGACAAGAACCTGCAGATTATTCGCGAAAAAGGCCGGCAAAGGTTCTTGGAAGATAATGTCCCTAGCAACTTCAGCCGCGTTGTACACGACTATAGCGATCCCGATAAAGGCTTCATGCTTTGGAAAGCATTATTGGAAGAAATTCTTAACTGAGACACCCCATATTGGAAAGATAAAAGAGGTGTCGCCCGCTCAGAGACACTATTTTCTAGAGGCACATATGAAAAATTTAGGAATGCGGTTTTATTATCTTTACAACCAATGAAGAGGTGAGAAATGAATTTTGAAAAATTAACTTTTCGCATACAGCGGACTAACGAGTTTTTACAGAATAATGCAGTAAAAGCTGTAAACAAATTATACGCAAAAATTTGCTTAGGGGATTTTACCTTGTAGGTTTTGAGCAAAACGGAAGTGGCTGTGCTGAATACGGGGTTAAACTACTTGAGAACTTAGCGAAAAATATCAATATCAAAGGCCTGCCAGCGCCAGAACTGTCCCGCTGCAGACAGGTTTACCACACCTCTCTACAGATTTTTGGGTTGATAATCAAAGAATTCAAAAACTGGTTCCTCCCGATTTCTTTGAAGATTTTACTATTTCAAATATCCAAAAATCAATTCTTGGGTCGACAGCCCAAAAATTACAAAACGATAATAGAAAAGACGATCTAGCTCACTTTTCTAGTGTTTTTCAACCTGTTTTTTATACCCACTTTACTGAACTCATCAAAATAGATGATCTAAAAAGGCTTTTTTACGAGTTACTAATTTTAAAAACACAACCCATCGTAAAGGAACTCAAACGACAGATCAACACGCTCACATACGAAAGGTTGGATTGTCCGATAATCACAAAGGAGCAATATCCCAACTGGAGGATTGTCACTACCCGATAAAGCAAAACTGCAAGCATTCATTAATAACGAATTAAAGAACACAAAATAAATAACACCAAAATCATTATATTCACAAAAAAACAACTATGAGATCACTTTTATTGTTGCTCTTGCTGCCCTTTAGTTCATTTGTTGCTAATGCACAAGAAAATGTTGTGGACAGTATCATTACAGAACACAAGCAAACCTTTTCTTACCGTAATAATACGTTTAGTGGAGAGGCTTTAGATACGTTGGTAAATAAAATAGCCGAACACCGTTACATCCTAATAGGAGAACAGCACCATACAAATGAAGTGCCATTATTCGTCACCTATTTAATGCAAAAAATCGAGTTTGATAATTACATCATGGAGGGAAACCAATTTGTTACCAATTTATTGGAGAAAACGCTTAAAAAATCGGAAAAAGATTACAACGAACTGATAACAAAATATCCAGAGCATTTAGGGTTTTATACGTTCTCTAAAGACCGAAAAATATTAGAAACTTTTCTGTTAGCAGATAAGAATGTAATTGAACTGGATCAAGTGTATGGCAGTAGCGATGGACCAATACTGAACGACTTAATAAATATTACGGAAAACAATGAGGCAAAAACAGTTTACAGGCAGTTGTTGGACTTATCTGAATCGAGGTGGGAAAAATACAAACAAAACCCTAATATACAGCCACCCTTTAATAAAGACGAACTTCCCTTGTTAGGTGTAAGAGAACTTACGGAACGACTACAACCATTATTATCCTTGAACCTTTCATCTGAGGAGGAAAGAATAATACATGATCTTGTCATTAGCGATAACATCTATGCTCTAGTTTACGAAGGTAGTTATCTTCGCTCACATGATACGAGAATCTCATTGATGAAAAAGAACTTGTTAAATAATTATGACAAGCTGGTCGGAAAGCGGAATCTGTTTAAGTTTGGGGCAAATCATGTCACTAAGCATAAAAGTCTTAGTCACAACACACCCGATGTGGGTAATATGGCACTTAACCTTGCAGATGCAGAGGGACAAAAATCATTACATATCGCCGTCATGGAAAAATCTGGAAGTTTAGGAGCGCCTTTTGGTGAAGATATAGCGACTAATGGTGCGCCTTATTTAAAGCCTTTTTTAGACCTGACAACTGATAAAAAAGAATGGTTACTTTTTGATTTGAATAAGGTTAGAAATGAAGCAACAAAGAAAAAGATAACTATGGGCTCAACAGTACTTACGAACTTTATTGAGGGGTTTGATTATCTAATTGTCATTCCTGAAGTAACCCCTCAAACAAAATTATAGATATTCAAATAAAGAATAGTGGGATGAGTTTAATTTGAGTTTTGTCTAAATGCTGATCCTAATTACTAAAAAAGCGAAAACACGATGATTTTAAAAGTTGCTATACTAAATGTGAAACCCGAAAAAGCATCCACATTTGAACGAGATTTTCAGACGACAGGACAGTACATCTCTTCAATCGAGGGATATATCCGACATACTTTGAATAAATGTACTGAAGTGACGAACCAATATATTCTTTTAGTCGAATGGACAACCGTGGAGGTAGTGTACAGCGAACTGTCAGAGCTCCTATTAGGCTTCGGATTAAGAGGCTGCAAGCCTCGATAGCATGGGTGGTATAAATAGCTCGTCTTATATCTGTCGAATATTCAAAACAAGTAGATATATTTCCTCGATTATTCAACCATCCCTTTACAGCAAGAGGGTATTTCTACCCCCATTTTTCCTCAAATTCTAACAACATTTCGTAGCCTTGCTCCTGGTTATTAGCCCGATAAACAGGCTTTAAATCCGCAACAACAGCTTTTTTATCTTTTTCCCGAACATAGCGTAAACTTGTCCGAATCTGGTGAACGATACAAAGCTGAACCTTGGGCCTCTGGATAGATAGACGCAATAGCTTCGGGAAATCCTTTCAATCCATCGACGCATGCAACAAGAATATCCTTCACACCTCGCTGTTTTAGATCGGTTAGGACAGAAAGCCAAAATTTAGCGCCCTCATTTTCTGAAAGATAGACGCCGATCAGATCTTTGTGACCATCCCTGTTCACCCCAAGAATATTGTATACAGCACGGGTCTGAACACTACCATTATCTTTAACTTTATAGTGCTGCATACAATCGAGAAATACAAGTGGGTATATAGGCTCTAATGGACGGTTGCGCCATTCATTCATTGCGGGGATAACTTTATCGGTAATGTGAGAAATCTCCATCGCAGAGATATCCATGGCATACATATCCTTTACATAATTCGAGATATCACGCGTACTCATTCCTCGTGCGTACATGGCGATAACGTTGTCTTCAAGTTCCTCTGTGATAATTAATTGACGTTTCGCAACGATCTTGGGTTCAAAAGTACCATTGCGGTCTCGACCACTTTCGAGTTCAAAATGTCCCGATTGAAGGCTTCTGACGGTCTTCTTGGTCTTACCGTTCTTTCGATTGGAGTCACCAGAGGCCTTATTCTCCTCAAGGTGATGTTCTAGCTCTCCCTCGAGCACAGACTCCAGGAGGTGTTTTAACATAGGAGCAAATACACCATCGGTACCGCTCATTTTCTTGCCTTCGTAGAGGCCTTTCATCGCTTATTCCTTGAAACGCTCGAATTCAAATTTGTCGTTTTTCATTATCTGTGTCTAATATAAAAAAATACTTATTCTTTATCTGACGCGTTTACTTTACACCCTCACCGTGGAACCTCATGAAGTTGGCTTTCGGCAATCACCTCAATACGAGAAGGTAGGTATATGGAACGACCCCATATTATAAACTATCTAATTTTATCAAGAACAAATTTCACCCTATTTTCAATAGTACCAAATGGTATTTCGACAAGGTTATATCCGTAGTAAAAATAGATTTCTTTCATTTTCTCAAATGTCAGCACCGCTTCTTCCCAATTTTGTTTTCTTTCACCATCATTTTCATAAATTTCCTTCCAAGGTGCTAGGATAAAGACTTTTTTATTATAGATAACTTCATTAATTAATAGCGTCATTTTTTTAGGAATCGGGATGTTTTCCAAAATGAAATAGCAAAAAGTATCTAAGACGCCACGATCGAAGAAAATAATTCCGGACGGCTTCTCTTTTATAATCTTTTGATATGTCTTTATTGACTCATTGAACATTAGTTTCGCATAGAGCGCCTTATCTTTCCAAGGCAAGCCAATACCATCAATTTTTATTTGTTCTTTTATAATTCTTCGGGCATCCTCTGGAACTGTTTTATACTTTTTTTTGTTCAATTCATTTAGTAAGATGGTCTTTCCTGCTCCTGGACCACCAGTTATCACATAAAAATTATTTTTCATTTTACACTATTTAATTTCCGTTTCGGAAGATGAATTCATCGTGAATAAATATTAAAATGGCATTTGGAGTTTAGGTAACGAGTCGTTTTGGAAAAAGCGGGAGAAAATTTTTGGAACGATTCCACTCTAATTAAGACTATTGGTAAAAAACCGTTCAGTTTCTGATTTAAAGATAGCAATTTAACCAATAAAACAAGCAATGAGGTACAAATTTTATTGACTGTCGAATGAAAAAATCTCTAAAATACACTAGATTTTTTACCGTAAATGTCCAGAGCGAGAACAGAAGAAGCACTGAACTGGGGAACTATCAATCCACGTTAAATTTTTCGCGAGAAACCAATTAATTATGGATTATAAACACCATTAAACAAAATAACTCTCCAACCGTCTGGGTCTTCATAGGTTTCGCTTTTATCTTTCCAACAAGGATTTTCTGGTGCAACAGGCGTGATTTCCATTTCTTGGATTCGTTTATTGGCGTGTTTGTATTCATCAGGACTACCATAATAAAAGACCATTAAATTTTCTTTTGTAGACTCTAGCGAGGGAACTTTATGTATATGGTGAGTGAATTCTAAATGGTGTGCCCTGTCAGGCAACACCAACATTACTCCGTCACAACCTAAATGGCTCTCAAAATCCCCCAATATCTCTAACCCTATAGCTTGATGATAAAATTTAGCAACTCCTTTTAGATTATTAGAATGTCTTGCAATTCTAAATTATACGGCTTTCATCTCGCTTCTGTAAAATTTATTCTGATAAATCGAATATACCATATCCCCTTAGTTTCCAAATCTGGTCAAGCGACTAATTTTTATTTAATATTTTCATTAGGACTGCAAGGTAACGGATACAAATAGCGACGCACACATAATTCCCTAGCTCGAAACCGGTTTAAAATCGGTCCCATGTTTTTTCTTCTACCCTGAAGTGTTCGTTAAAATAACGTAATACCCCTCTCCATTTCCCATTTAAAGTAATTATTTCACCAGTAGTTTTATTTCGGAATACCAATTCAAAAGAGCAAACCATATTATGTTGATCAATTGATTTTTTAACTATTAATTTTGAATTTGCAGGCACTTTCAAATCCAAGGTGAATGAGTTGTTGTAATTATACGGTTCTTTCACTAGGGTATCACTTAATGAAAATCGTTCCGAGTAAAAACTAAAGGTTCCATCAGGATAGTATACGCCTGGAACATTAACCTCAAATTGAGCTATATCTAAATCATGAGGCAACTCATCCCCGGTCTTATCCAATTGAAAAACGGAAGTTTTGACAAGATCATTAAATGTTTCAACCTGCTGTACTGTTTTAAGTGTATTTGAGGAGTTATTAAACTCTTCAGCATCAAAATTAACTTTTACCGTATCTATTTTATCACTGTCAGAGAGAAAATACACTAAACTCTCAATTTCGTATTCATTAGCAAGCGTGTCATCTTCACCAACGTTAGGTACTACAGATCCTTTAGAGCAGCTCGTAAAGAATACAAACGATGCCCCGACAAAACAGAGCAATGTTTTGTAATTAAATGGAGATTTCAAGATCATAATTGATTAAATAATTTACAACGCAAATTTAATAATAATTAATTTATGCAATGCTATTCCTCCACGGAATGTTAAACGTTCTTTGATAAATTCACCACTAAATAAAGCATCCAAAGCCTGCAGTGTAATAAAATCTTGTTCTACCTGATAGATTTCCTACCAGGGGGCCGCATTCCGTCCGCAATACGAAAGTTATAATAACCGAAGTGATAGAAACGGTAAGTAAACGGCCTTATTATGCAAAACAACATAGCGTTAATGAAAAATTAGCCGCAGTCATAGATACCACATTTATAAGAACCTTTTGACCTATTTTTTGAACCTCTTTAACTATGTAAAAATTGGGCTTTCTACCTTCTATTGGCTTTTTTTTAAATGTTTTTCTTCAAAATTCGATAACGGTTGCTTTTTTTGAACCTTATCGAGCATCATAATTTCTTCCAAAGTCCAATCTCATCTGGAGCCAAAAAAAACACATAATCAATATCCAATTTCTTTTTCGAGCGTGACATCTATACGCTTTCGTTGGATAAATGGTAATTAGGAAGCGGGAAAAACCTTGCGTGTTGGAAATTAAAAATCTTCTTTTATTCCTCAACGGATTATGCAATTCACATAATTACCAGTAGATTACAATTGGGAAGAAGCTGAGGTACATTCGGTTATACGAGCTTTAGTGAACTACGAACCGACAAGTACCGATTCTTTAATAATGCACTGACTAAATTTTAGACTATGGACGATAAATACTTCAAGCTCAGAAAAACATGGAGACCACGAAAAAACAGATTTGATCTAGGACCGTCATTCAACTTGAACCTTATTCACATTTCGGGGTATTTTGTGATGCGGATTTTTGGTCTACCAGAGCAGGAATACTTACCTTTCTACCGTTACCATCTGAAATATTTTCTCGCAAACCACGTAGATGGCAGCGAGCGGTTGTTTCTCACAAAGGTTCTGGAAATTGTTGGCAAAGATGTGAACTCAAGGGAAACAGTGGATTATTATAACACGACGTCTAAAACCAGGATATATAAACTGTCCCGATTCCGGAATGTCCTCAAAGAGGTAGATAAATGGGATCTATCACTAACAAACGACGAACGGATGAGACAGTCCATCTCCTATGTGCAGGAAATAATGAATTGGCAGAATGTTAACGACACAAAAACTGTATTAAAAAAATTACTTTTTGACGAAGTCGGTTCCGATGAGTTTTTTATAGAGCACAAAAGAATCATTGAGCAGAAAAACAGACTGGAATCTCTTTTAGAGACGGAGAGATTAGCCGTAAAGGACCTACAGGACCGACTGAAAAATATTGCTCCAGATAACAGAATTACGATTTTGAACGGCGACCAAAAACTACTGATCGACCTTTTCATGCAATTAAGAGGTCTCCGTGCTCCTGGAACAGACAGAGATTTCCTTTCGGCAAAGCCCGAGCTATGGGCAAGATTGATCCATAACTATTTCACGCTCTCTCAAGGGGACGGCCAAGAGAATTGCCGCCAGCTGCTAAGCTACGATACCATACTGGAGTATTTTAAGGATAACCTGGGCAAAGAGATGCTCAAATCGAAAAACAGACGCAGATATTTCAACATTAAAGAATCTGATAGGATATATAATTAAAAATTAAACCTATGTTTTTCAGGTTTTTACCTGAAAAAATTCCCCTAAAAATTAATTTTTAGGGGAATTTTTATTTGTAAACTCATCAATTTTACGATGTTAATTCACTCGACGATCGTAGGTACGATTTTCGAAAATCTGAAATTGATAAACATCAGCGAAGTATGATTTTACTTAACCAAAATGCCTTTAAAGAAAGCTTCAACACGGCCGCAAGGGAAGAACGGAAGCACATTGAAATGCCGGCGTTCCGCTTTAGCAGTCTCCATATCGAAGTATTTATGGGTGAATATGAAATGCGCTGGCAAAAAAGGGGTGAAAAGTATTGGTACTACCAGCATTGTATAGTCATAGTTGAATAATAGCCCGGTAGAAACCATAGAGCCCTGAGCAGTCTTTTCATGCTCCACCATGTCCGCATGTGTTTATCCTGTTGAAAGTACTCCGATGACTGACATATAAAGTTTCTGGATTCCCATTATGTCTTTCATTATATGAAGTTTGTTTTCAGCCTGAGAGCTAGCGGGACGGGGCCCCCAGTCGAACCATATGATTCTGTGTTTTGTGATCAACTGCCCTATAAACTTAACTTATTGATACAAATTGAAACAGATTCAAAAAAAATCAAAATATTTTAATTTTTTTTTTGCCCAATGTCACCCTATTCAAGGACCATTAAACTCGGAATATTAGTTACACAGATAAAATTTCATCTATATGATGTCACCCTTGTCACTCGACAGCGATACTTATAACGTCGATCTTTACTATTAAACAAATTAATATTATGAAAAAGAGCATTTACATCAATTTAGAAAGCGTCTTCGGACGCCCGCTTTCCAAAAGCAAAAACGCAAGCCTAGATGTTTCCCTGCGGATGGAGTTGTCCGACCGGCAAATGTGGAAGAATGGCGAAAACAGCTGTACAGAGCAAGAGTTCGATGGTCGTTACGGCTACCTTCATCTCACGGAGTTTTCCTTAGCGGATCAAAGAGAAATCCCAATGAAAGCAGTATTCAACGATATTCACATGATATATGCATTGCATTGTGATAGCAGCTTTGAGCTCAGTTATGGCGGTGAAACCTACATTTTTGAAAATTCCTTAAGCCGTATTTTGTATATACCCAAAGGAGAATATAAGCTTCGTTTACCGAAAGGACAAACGAATATCCTCATCATCTATTTTAATCGAAAGACTATCAGCCCTAAATATGAGCCTCACTTTGGCTTTATGTCGCAAATATTTGATGCTCACGATCAAAAATCCCCTAATGTACATATCAGCAATCTTTTCCCCATCGATCATAGGATCAGATGTACTATTGAATATTTTTGTCAAAACTTAATTGACGGTCAAACTAATGAGGCTTTTATCATCAGTATGACAACTGAATTGATCAGTTTGGGGCGACAAATATCTATTATTGGCGATTTGTCGTACATCTCTGATCATAGCGTCGGGTTAATACGCACGGAAACTTACGGGTTTGTAGTCGCTCGAACCGAAGTTGTATCATACACGAATGTCGCCAAAAAATTTGGTTTAGAGTACAGCATGTTAAATCATTTCCATCTTCTGTACTTTGGAATAACATTTCGCGAGTACTACAATTCTGTCAAGCTACAAACTGCTGTGTATCTCCTTTTAGGAGATCTCACCATAAAGGAGGTCGCATATAATCTAGGTTACAATACTCAAAATTCATTTGGTAAGTTTTTCAAACGTATGACTGGCGAAACACCTAGCGATTGGATAAAATTACAAAAAGTGGAAGAAAAGCTACCCTTAATGGAGCGAATACGGCATAATTAACACGGATTAAAGGCACCGTAAATCGTAAAGAAATGAAATCGTGCAAAACACCTACAGTAACAAGTAAAGATACCTTGGCATTAAGCATTTGACTAACGGTGAGACGAAGTATATTTTTAAAATTAGAACCTACTTTTGGTCCCAAAGTGTCCCGCGCACAATTCGGATCACTCTCACCGTCCCCCTGCTTTAACGATGGCACTACCAGTTATCGTAGCACGAACGGAAATACCTGCATTGAGCAAGAGTTTAAAGGGCGATTAGCGTATTTGCATCAGTTCGACCTCGTGTTACAACAGCCATCCGCAATAGAAATTCAAACCAAACAAAAAGATGTGTATGTGATATATCCATTACTAGTAGAAAAACAGGGCTGCATCTCGACTATTAACCACAAATCGATCGCTGTACTGGACAATCGTCGCGCATTTTACCTTTATCTGCCTTCTGACACGTACCTTTTAAAATTAAAAAAAGGTAAATATCAATTTTTCGGGTTTTACTTCGACGTCGGGATTTTCGACGACGGCGCCGACAACAATTTTGCTTTTTTAAAGGAATTATTATATGCCTATCGCCAAAATGCGTCTGCTGCACATAAGAGCATGCAATTCAAAATCGGACATTTAACGACTCATTATATCAACCGATTGTGTGCAAATATAAAAACCGGAGACATCGATCGACAAGTTTCGTTGTTGATGGAAATTAAAAATTTAATTAAACTTTCACTCACCAAAATCGAAATAGCGAATGGACAAAGTGATTATATGGATCTATATTTACTAAAAACAAAGGAACTTATAGAATTGGGCGTTGAAAAATCAGGCATGCTGTTTAGCTTAAATTCTCTGACTGACACCATTCCTATGAGTCTAAGCTACCTAAATAGGATTTTCAAACAGAAAACCGGACAAACTATGGTATGGTATAAAAAATTCTGCATAATAGAAAAGGCTAAAAAACAGCTCTATTCCGAGGCGCGAATAGGTGATATAAGTGAACTTTATTACTTTACTGATTCTCGAACATTTAGACGGTTATTCAAAAATTTCGTCGGAATAACGCCCGATGATTATCGGAAAAAAGTGAAAGACGTCAACAGGCCTCTTTAAACAAAACAAATAACTCGAGGCGCAGTCATCCATCAATACATTTACCTAATTGCATATAGGAAACTATTACCATATTTTATTCAGTGTCTCGAGTAGATACCAAATTTAACCGCCACTAGTCAAACCTTAACTGGGAATGTTGTCAGAAAATGTCCCCTATTTGGTCTAAAATTGTCCGCCGTCCGTTTATCATTCCCTCTAACTTTGTTATTGTAAACAAATACAAACAGATATGAAACGACACGTTCATTTACTTACCGCTTTTCAAATCATACTTTTAATTTTGTGGCTATTGTCTGGACTGGACAAAGTGTACCACTTTAACTCCTTTAAAGCCGCACTTTTGGCGCAACCGTTCCCAGACTTCGCAGCCATGATTCTCGCATATCTACTTCCCATATCCGAGCTTTTGACGGCATCACTACTGGCGTTCCAGCGCTATACATCAACTGCGTTACGCATTTCTACTATTCTTATGACGGCATATACAAATTACATAGGAATGGCTATTTTTCTGGGAGCAAACACTTATATCTGTAAATGCAATTTGCTTATCGAAAAACTGGATTGGAATATTCACCTATTGTTTAACATTCTTTTCTTGTTTATCAGCTTTAGTGCTGCTGTAATAAAACGATCACAACATCGAAGTGATGGCTCTGGACGAGCCACCGCTGAGGGCACGTCTGCCAAAAGACTATATAGTTAATAAAATTCTTTAAAAATTAAATTTAAAACAATGAGAAATTTAAAAATTTCACAACGCGTGATGATGTTCGCTTTGGCGCTTATTTTCACAGCCAGTTTTTCAGCCTACACATTCGCGCAACGGCCTGCCGAGGGTAACCTCGCCCTGGTATGGTTCCCTACAGATGAGGCCGGAAATATTGATAAGGATAACCCTATGTCGGCACCGCCAGCAGACTGTTCAACTGGAACCGCATATTGTGCTGTCTCATTTAATCAAGAGGATCTTACCTCTGAAGGGGATGCTCCAATAGATAATGCAAGTCAAGATCCCGATCAATTAATTCAGGAAACGACAAGAAAAGCATCTACAAACTAACCTTCGTCCATGCTACACTGTTATCGGACCCCCTAATAGTGGGGTCCGTTTTCTATCCTTACGGTGAAGTCGCTACCATTATCTTTGTTGCTGCCTTATAAGCGAGTACTAAAGTGCCGTAGTAAAACGTGATAAACACGCTTCTCATCTATCAGTTATCGAACAAGGTATCTGCAATTGGTTCGCCAAAAAAATTACGTTAAGAACGTAGGAGTTAAAATTATCTTTCGTTCTGAATCAGTTTTGCGTTAAGAGAAAGAACATTCGTCGGAATCTGAAAAACATACCTAGGATCATTTGCGGCGAGTGTGATGAGGTCACCCTTGATCTTTCTTTGTAGTATAATTTCGCTCCCCTCATTTTGGTTTAACCGGCGGATATCAAACCACCTTATTCCTCGGAATACTAACTGCTTCCTCCTCTCTTTCATAATAAAATCAAGAATATCGCCATCGTTGTCCCAAATAAGATCATATCCTTCCACGTACCTGCTAGATAGCCAATAATCTAGAGATTTTTTGATTATATCACGCTTACCGACTCTAAGCGCTGCTTCAAAGAAATTAAGATAGAGTTCGTCCATTCCAAGACCCGCAAAAAACTGAAGCGTCCCTGTATACATCCCTTTAAAAGTATGATAATCATCGATCTGTTTAAAAAACCGGTCTTTTCTCAAGTCTGCTTCATTATACATTTTATATAGTACGGTATCGACCCGTAAGCGACCCTCAGCAAGTACACCATTAGGAAGGTAGCTCATTGTTGTATGAAGTACAACCTCCAAATTTTCTGTTACAAATGGATAAGCTTCATCCGATGATAGATCGGCATAATTTAACAATCTGTCGTTTATGTTCAATCCCGACTCTGCATAAATTAATGCCTGGGCATATTCCGAGGTTATAAGACAGAGTCTTGAAAGCAAAATAAAGGACGCAAGGGCCGAGGGTCGAGTCTTCACGTTAGACGTCGGGGGCAAAAAGTCAATCGAGGAGGTAAGGTCGTCTTTTATCTGATGATATGTCTCATCTAATCCCATTCTTTCATGCAGCATATTTATGTCCGCCTCCAAAGGAAGAGGCAAACCCAATACTCCTGAATTCCCGGAGGGGGCATACGGGATACAGAAAAGCTGTGAAAGTTGAAACATGCCCCACGAGCGCCAAAAAAGCGCCTGCCCATAACATGATCTCCAGGCCGCTACGTCTTTCTTTGCCTCCATTTTGTTCAAACCTTCCAGCACCACATTCGCATAGAAAATCTTCTGATAATTATTAGCCCAGTCATTAAAGTTCGTATTGGAATATGTTTCTACCAATTCTTTATCCCAGACATACCCACGTCGCTGACTTTCGGTCGCTGACTCCAATTGGTCGTCTTGACAGAAATAATCATCGCTAGATACTTCTCCCAAGTAACCATCACTCATATTAAAGATCGTCGTATTGTCCAGTAGCGCCTGAAAATCCTCAATGGTTGAAGGCACGATCAATTTCTGATCTTTTTTTACGTCCAGCCACTGCTCGCTACATCCGAACGACAGGCCAACCAGGCACATCGCGTATTTTAATATTCTTGCTTTCATCGTTTCTATTTTTTGTTAGTAATCAATCCGAAGGCCGGCACTCCACGAACGGCCTGGCAGCAAAGTTGCTTGTGAAAGATCCGGATCAATCCCGTGTTTGTTTGCCCTCCACAGAATACCCAAGTTATTTCCATAGATAAATACGGTAGCTCTTACCCCTTTCCCAAAACTGTGGTTCTGTGGCAACTGATAAGCTAGCCGTACATCTCGCAGTCGGATGTGTGCACCGTTCTCCATTACTGCTGCCGAAGAGGCGTAGACAAAATCGCGTCCTCCCAAGTTTGTTTGGGTGATCAGCGCTCGGGAAGGTACATCGGTGCGTTCCTCATCACCAGGCCGCTGCCACCGATTCTCATAATCTTTGTTCATCTTATTCATACTGTACAAGGTATTATAGTTAACAGTACTGCGCATGAAATAATAACCTGCTTTCCAGACAATATTAAAACTTGCGTTAAAATTTTTCCACGAAAATGTATTGCGTAATGATCCGTAATATCGAGGGACTTGGATCTTCTGGTGCTGCAATTGCTCTACTGAAAGCTGCGCTATATAAGCTGTATAATCTTGACTCTTCTGTTCATTCAACATAACCAACGGGTTGCCGGTTGCTTCGTCTAGCCCGTGCCAAGGCAACGTGTAAAGAGCATCCAATGACACTCCCTCTTTGACGATCGCTCCGGAATATGCATTTCCCACCCGGGTCCTTAAAGTCTCGCCGCTCAGAGCATCAAACTCATAGCGAGTAACTTTGTTTCCCGTGGATCCTATTATTTTGTCGATGCGCCATTCAAACGACCGCCGCAGAGGAGTAATCGACAGCTGCAGATCAAGGCCACGCGTATCCATCGCGCCATAGTTGACTAAATTCTTCTTCTGATCAATGACAACAAAACCATTGGTGGGATCGGTTTCAAGCTGGCCCAGCAAATCTGTTGCTCTTTTACGGTATACATCGACACTACCCTGAAGACGGTTGTCAAATAATGAAAAATCGACGCCCAGGTTCCACACGCCTACACGCTCCCACCGGAGCTGCGGATTACCCGGATTTCTAATTTCTGCATACCGCAACCCTGTGCTGTAGTTCGTAGAATAATATGCCGTCATTACTGCGCTGGCTCCTGTGTTCACATTCCCGTTGTAGCCATATGTCAACCTCAATTTCAGCATATCGAGCCACGGCCTTTGGAACGCTTTCATCGAACTTAAAAACACCGCTGTTCCCACTGACCACAGTGGGGTACCCTTTTGGTTTGCCTTTACTCCGAAAAGATTGGACGCGTCCCACCTCAAGCTACCGGTCAGCGTATATCTAGAGGAAAAGGAAAGACCAATATTCCCATAATAGGAAACATTGCGGTCTATCAGCCGCGTTAGAGACGCTAATGGTGTTGGCAGTCGTGCTGTTCCGCTGGGCTTAACCGGAAAACGCGTCACATAATCCAGTTGGTTGTTATTTGTCAGTAGATTCCTATCGTAATCAAAATACTGTGCAATAGAACCTTCCTGTATCAACTCCCGCCTTTCATATCCTGCCAAAGCATCAACATCCAGCAGCTCCCCAACCGATTTACGGTAGTTTAGCTGCGCCCTAATGTCATACCCTTTTTCATCCGTACCGTCCAGCCGCAATATGCCGTTGTCCGGAAATTTACTAACACCATCACTCTGCATGTATCTGTTTACCAAATTTCGAACGTAGTAAGAATCTGAAAAATATTCCATCGTCGTTTCTCCGCGTCGGGTCTGGTATCGGTACATCCCTTGCAGAGACAAACCGTCGAGGATATCTACCTCCAGTCCGGAATTGAGTATCAACCTGTTGGTAACACCGTTAGAGCTGTACCTGTCCATTTCCTCCAATGGCCTGTAAAGCCAGTCCACTCCGCTCTGCGCCATAGATTCCTCTTTAAAGTTCTGCCGATAGCCAGTATATATCGAACCGGCACGACCGTCCTGACCCATCAATTCATTATATGGATAACTGGATATTCCTGAAAAAAGACCTTTATCCTTTTCTTCTCCGCGCATCCAGTTGATGTCCGATTTCAACCGGAGCCACGGAAGCACATGGAAGGTATTACGCGTTGTCAGTGTGAATCGCCCTGAACTTTGGGATACCTGATTATTGAGATCGTTATTGTAACCCACAGAAACGTAGTAATCGGCTCTGGCGGGACTGCCAGATATCGACACGTGATGCTGTTGCGCCGAACCAGTACGCGTAAGATAACGGTCAATACCCCTTCTGACATCGAGCCCTGACATGCGTTTCAGTTCATCGTCGACCTGCTGCTCAAGACTGGAGTTGTCGCGCATTTTTATTAGTAGCTCCACTGCGGGGGAAAGCACAGGCTGGGCCGAAGAGTTTTCTTGCGCGTCAAAATAGCCTTGGCCGAACAACCATCGCTCTAGCTCAATGTAGTCTGCCGAACTGATGAAGTCCCGACTATAATACTGATCAGGTCTCTCCGTCCATTCGGTGCTCCCGCTATAGTTTATCTTCATATCCCCACTAGCTGCACCTGACTTTGTAGTTATGACAATCACGCCATTTGCCGCCCTTGCACCCCATATAGATGCTGCTGAGGCATCCCGAAGTACGGTCACACTTTTAATATCGTTGGGATTGATGGATTCAATATCACCTTCATAGGGGAAATTATCCAGAACAATCAAAGGACTCGAAGAACTGTTGATTGTGTTTATCCCGCGTACCCGCAGCGAGGTTCCACTATTTCCATTTGAAGGGTTACTGCTACGCTTGTCAAACTGAAGGCCAGGTGTCACATCCTCTAGGCGCGAAATGATATCCGCGCTCACTGAACGTTCAATAAGCGACTGATCAATGTAGGAAAATGAGCCTGCGGATCTCTCTTTAGAAATTTTCTGGTAGCCCGTGCTAACCTCGACAGCCTCCAATATGTGCGAATCTGGGATAAGAAGGAATAATGTGTCACTGGTCGTTATCCTCGACTGCTGTTCCTGGTACCCCATTGCGCTGATCTTTACGATTTGCCCTTTTGTCATCTCTTGGAGCATGAACTCCCCCTGTTCATTACTTGCAGATAGGAAAGCCCCCATACTGTCGCGAACAGTAGCCCCTATTATCGCGAAGCGTGTTTGGCTGTCCACTACTCGTGCCATGTAGCGCTGCTGAGCTAGCACATTATTTCTCTGGCAGCATAGGCAGAGTAGAAACAGTATTCCCGATAATACATTTTTCATAAATTCGCATTTTTTGGTTTAATAATTAGCATCTCTATTTCTGTCTGTTTATTTTCTACCACGACGCCAACCATCCTTAACTTCTTAATGATTTCCGCTTCGCTGGCGTCTTTTAGATCTGGCAGCCACATTTTCGCGTTTCCAGTTGAAAATTTCGTTAGAAGTGGCAGATCGGCGCGTGACAGCTTTGGTCGCCAGGTGGATAGAAATGCTGTAAGAGACATCCACCGGAAGCCAGTGGTAACACTACCACTAGTAAGCTGTGCCTGACATATCCGGTAATCGGCGGCGGGCCGTATAACATATGCGCTAGCTTTTCTTTTCACTAGACCAAATGTAACCCCTCGGCTGCGCTCAAAAAATAGCCGCAGCTCCTCCCCCAATGCCAGACGAATTGCAGGCCGCGATATTTTCACGTTTGGCAGTGTAGTCTCGAGCTTAAAACAGAATGTGTTCCGCCCTAACCACTCTTGCCATGCTACATCTTCCTCATACTTTCCTGTAAACTGGCCGTGGCGCTCAAGTTCTATGCGCACGCTGTCCGCTACTTCCCATCTTAGCCGATACGGCAGATCATATTCCGGTATACGTTCCATATACACCTGACCTAGCATATTCACAAAGGACAAGTTATAGCTGCTAATGCCGGCAGGCTGCCAGATAGTACCGCCAATATTTGACTTCTGCCTCGACCCGATTTCAAAGCGGTACAAAAAATTGTTCGTATCTACCGGGTCATAGGTATTAAACTCCACATTTGCGTCCTGCAGCATGGCTACCTCTTCATCTTTTAGCAATGCTTCTATTGTGGCAAGTTTTGAATATTGCCCCCCCGTACTGCTCATCACCTTACCGTCTTTTATCCAAACCACAAAAGGCATGCTCTGATGAGGGAAATATTTCTTTAATATTGTATCTCCGTACACAGAAGGCATAATCCAGTTCTTCTCATTTAAGAGCTGTTGTACCTTCTCTTTACTTTCGTAAGTTACCGGCAAAAATAGAACATCATCAGGCAGGCGTTTATAAAAGCTATTTACCTCATTAAGGGAAGATAGGCACGGCCCACACCAGGTCGCCCAGAAATCCAGGATAATCAGTTTATTATCCTTGTAGTCACCCAGCATAATATGCTCTTTTCCTTCCTGACGGTTTACAATCTGTAGCGGAAGGTTCCAGAGGCGTTCAGGTAAATAACTTCCTGTTTGCACAGGACTAATCGTCGTCGGCCCATCGGCCCCGCTGTCCTGACGGGGCTCCTGAGCAAACACTAGATTACTAAACAATAACGAAAAAGATAAAATCAAGCTGAAAAGCGTTCTGCTTTGGTTATATTTTGATTTAAAAATGGTATTAATTATTTGGGGAATAAAGCCTCGCAAAAGTGCGTAGTTCTCCCATCTGCGTAATTTTCGCATTCTTTTAAGGTTACGCGACCACGGTAAAATTGAATTCGAAAACTGTTGATACAGTCTTCGAAGCTCGGTCGGTTACCGCGACGCTGTTAGTAAATAAATTGGGATGGAATGCGGGTTATTTCTTGGTATTCATATGTCGGTTCAAACGGTATCGTGTCAACGCATCCAATGATTAACGTGGGGCCAGATTATACTGGCGCCGAGATAAGATTCTTGTAAAGTTGTTTTTTATATTTCATAACTCGTTATGGATAAAAACGAGTCCTGCTAATTAGGCCACATGATACATGTGGGGCTACAAACCGTGGCTACTTTTCAGTTCTCAGGCCTTACGTAACACGGCTTTACAGTAGCCCCACATCTATCTTATATGCAAATATAGCATAAAAGTATAGATATGGATACTTAACTACTGCCCTGCGTTACGGCCTGAGAAAAATGTAGCCGCAAGACTCTTTATTAAATACTCACATTTACTATTATAAAATCAAAGGTACATAATAAATAACAAAAAAAGAATAAAATGTCACTTTTTGTTATCATGACCTGAAAGACTTTTGTGACATGAAGAATCTTAACCGCCTCACAGTTACACAAAATATTTTAAAGCTTATCGACCAATCAGGAATCACCGATGTTGAATTTGCAAATCTATTGGAAAAGTCAGTAAGAACGATTAAGCGAATAAGAGAACAGCAGTCTTTATTTACCGTCGATGACATAAATAAGTCCGCCTCGTTTTTTCAAATTGATATTCGTAAAATGAATAATAGTAAAATAAAATTTGAAGACAACTTTCGTCATAATCTATTAGCGAAACATAAACATCACACCGCTTATAGTCCACTTTTAGAAAAGAAGCCTAGTATTAGTTACGCCATACGATACTATCTTTTGAAAGAGCAGAAATTTAAAATTGGACTTACGGTCCATGAGATCAAAGAATATTTTTCGGTATTGAAATGGGATTACTCTAGTTCATATATTTCAACTGCTATGGTGCGAAATAATGATCTGATAGAAATTTCACAAACCAAAATTGTTAATGGAAAAAAAATAAATGTGTACAGAAAAAAATGAGCAAATTTCCTATTCCTGTAACTCCTACCTTTATACTCGTAGACAATTACAGATCGTTTTGGCTTTTCTTCAATTTTCATGCCCCCCCCTTCAGAGCGAATCATAGGTTATAAACACAATACGCAGCATAGATATTACACCTATAATAAACAAAACGGTACAGCATATTTTCATCATTAAATCTATGCACATTAGGAGATCGAGAATCAATTACACAGGCGTCTGGATGTAGGATTCGTCCAAAACTATCACACCACAAGTCATCGAAGAGTCCTTTAGAATTTTTCGGTTGTAAGGAAACTGGCGTTAAATATACTCAAAGCCGATCGATCCAATAATCCAGCTTCAGGGATAAATAAAAAAAAGCAGAATGGAATAATGCAGACCCATTGAAGTTAATTGTCAATGTAAATTTATAGTACGTCGACCCTTAGACAATTTCGAATATTAATCTATATGTTTAAAATTAATTACTATATTTACTTCTTACCTGAATAAAAATTCAACTGATTGATAAACCGGGTAAGATAAAGAATCGTCGATTTATTCGTAGATCGTTCGAAAATGTAAACCGCATCGCAATCGTTGGTATCATTCGCAAAAGTGATTGTTAATGACGATAGACATCGCACAAAGTTAACATGGAAATCCGTTCAGACGGTGGATATAGAAATATGCCGAAATCATCGCCCTGACGTGACAGATCGCATAAATTTAAACCCTCGATTAATTATAAGCTCATATGACCCGTACGCAGATTAATGTATTACTTACAATTTCTTTTTCTTTCTTTTATTCCTTTGCTACTGCGCAAGAAAGAACGATCCTAGTAAAGGGAATACTCGTGGATTCGCTAACAAACCAGCTTATTCCAGACGCTACCGTGACTTTACGGCACATCGACCAATCCCCACAAACGATGAGTTCGAATAGCGGCACTTTTCTACTTGAAACCGATCAAAAAGTGAGAGTTCTAGAAATAACTCACGTAAATTACCATTCCAAAAGAGTCCACATTTCAGACACCGTGTCAGATCACATCGACCTTGGCCTAATTTTACTAAACTCAAAAGCCAACACAATTTCGACGGTCGAAATAACCGGCGTACCCCCAACGATTGAAAGAAAAATTGACCGGATCACCTATAATGTACAAAGCGACCCGGATAAAGACGTTTACAACGCTTTAAATATGTTGCAAAAAGTACCTTTGATAAGCGTCGACGGACAAGACAATCTCGCACTGAAAGGAAAATCAAATTTCAAATTATTGATCAATGGAAAACCCTCCGCATTATTTTCGGGAAACCCAAGCATAGCTTTAAAAGCGATGCCCTCCAAAGATATCCAACGCATAGAAGTTATAACATCGCCACCCGCAAAATATGATGCAGAAGGGATCGCGGGACTCATCAATATTGTGACAAAAAAGGAGATGGACAACGGATACGATATTTATGTTGGCGCATCGTACATGCATCCTCTTGGTCCCCTAGCTAGTCTCTCTGCGAACGCAAAAAAGGATAGACTTCAATTTAGCCTAATGACCTCAGGCTCTATGCAGAAAACGCCATCCACTTCTACCGCAAACAATATCTATTTTCATGACGGCCAAACAGTCGAACAACAGGGACAGCAAAAATTTGAAGGTAACACCGGATTAATTCGCGGGGAAGTCCTATTTGATATAGATTCCTTAAATATGTTGTCGTTAGCTGGCAGCTGGAATGGCTACAATTATGACATGACGTCCGAAATTCTAAATCACCAGTCTAGTACGCCTGAAGATTATACCATACACCAAAACGGCAGCCCCTATTGGAATACCACAGACCTGGACTTTAATTATCAACGAGGTTTTAAAAACAACGCAAAAGAGTATTTAAACTTCTCCTACAAGTATTTAACATCAAGAAATGCAGTACGTGACAATCTACATTACACGGGAATTAACTGGGACGCGAATGAACAAAACAATGACTTCGGATATACAGAAAATTCGCTTCAGATAGATTATGAAAATCAATCTGGAAATTTATTGCTCGAGTCTGGCGGTAAGTTCGTGTCCCGAAACAGCACCAGTAAGTACGAGTACGGCGTTGCGAACGGAACATTGAATAGCGATGAATTTAATTTTAATTACGACGTATTTAACCTATATCAAACCATCGGGTACGAACAAGGAAACTGGTCGTACAAAGGAGGTCTGAGAATGGATCTGATGACATTCCCAGACAATCACAGTACACAAGAGCATAAATTTAATTTACTCCCCTCGCTTGCTATTCAACGGAAAATAGGTGCACATCACAGCATTAATGGCTCGTATAACGAACGTATTACAAGGCCGAACATATCACAGATGAGTCCCTTTAGCGATAGATCAAATCCGAACTTTGTATCAGTAGGTAACCCATTGCTGAGCCCAACGAAAGGACACAATTACAACCTTTCTTATAGTTATATAAATAAGCTATCCGTGATAACCGATTTCGGTTATTATTACACGAATAACGCCATAGAACAAGTTTTCAACGCTCAGGGTGACTCCTTAATCAATATATCGTACGCTAATATTGGTAGAGAGAACAGCTATGACGCAAACCTAAATTTAGGATATACTCTCAAAAACATTCGAATGAGCCTCAACGGTAGCTTATCTTACGTCGAACTAGAGGGGCTCTATAAAGATGTTAAATTGAAAAATGAGGGCTTAGAAAGAAATATGTCTTTCAATATGTCTATCCCCATTTCAAGCTCTTTTAGGTCGAACGTATCCATAAGACATACCGGGCCTAATGTGTTCCTTCAAGGTAAATCTAATTCCTTTACGGGGTATTCGATCAGTTTTACAAAACAACTACTCAAGAAAAAGATGTCAATTTTTGCCTCAGTGAACAATCCTTTTAAAACATACTATACGCGTATAAACGACTATTCCGTACCTGAATTTGATTCGCATACTTTTGTTCAGCAAAACTATAGATCTTTTGTATTTAGTATAAGCTACAGCTTCGGGAGTACTGACTTAAAAACTAAAAAAATTAAGAAAAAGGTCGAAAATAATGACCAAAATTCCTTTGAAATCAACCCATTAAAATAATAAATTGTCACTTAGCATTTACAAATTGAACGCTCTATGTGCCCCTTCTTATGTAAAGTTTTACATAAGAAGGCCATGTTGAACGAAACGTTGAATACATACGTCACAAATCTTTTGGCGTAAAAAGTAAATTTTCAAGTCTTGAGGAGGCTCAAGGATGGTTGCAGTCCACTTTGAAAAGGCTTATCGCAAAGAAGCAACAAACCAGAGGACTCTCAGCTAATGAATTACTTGCAAAAGAGCAACCTGCGCTATACCTCCCTTTAAACTAACCTGTGCCGAGCAAATACAGCTCATAGTGGATAAATACTCAACCATTAGTTACCGTACCAACCGGTACTCAGTTCCCGATCGTTTAGTAGGCAAATTTATTCATGTCAAGATACTCAGCAGGCGAATACAGATCTTTGAACTCAATGACATAGTGGCCTCACACGAACGAAGCTATAAAACTCATCAATGGGTAATTTGCATAGAGCATTACCTGAGAACCTTTAAACAGAAACCGGGAGCTTTGTCAGGAAGTGTTGCGCTTGCCAGTAGTGTTTACTTGAAACAATTATTCCTGACCCATTTTGAAAATGAAGCACGAGACTTTATTGACTTGTTAGATTATTGCCATAAAAACCAGATTAATAATGAGCAGTTGGAAGCAGTAGTGAATCGATTGAATGCATCAGGAGTTCGACAGCTATCCACAGAGATGATCATTGTACTCTTAGGGAATCAATCCATTCCAACCCCACCCATTCCTTTTGATCACATTGCTCATTTATCTAAGAAACAATTATCGGAGCAAACATCATTACTAAATTAAACCCCTTATAACATGGATACTAAAAGAAATGAAACCATCATTCAATACAGCAAAGAATTACGACTTCCTGCTTTCAGGCGTGATTTTAAGGAACTTTGCCAGGAGGCAACCAAGCAGCAAATGGAATATGAGGTATTCCTGCTGCAGCTGATGGAACGAGAATATTAACACAGAGCCAAGACGAGAAAGAAATCGTAAATAAGACAAGCGTGCTTTCTTTCAAAAATGTATTTGAATAAGCTAAAAACGAGATCAATTGCCTAAGGATACCCTAGAGAAACTTCCGATATTGGAAAAGCTCGACTTTATTAAAAGTGGGCAAAACATTGTTCTAGCAGGAAATCCGGGAACTGGTAAAACACATATCGCGGTAGACCTCGGGGTAAAGACTTGTCTACAAGGGCATAAGGTGTTGTTTACTACTGTCCATCGCTTGTTGACGCAGTTGCGTGAATCCATTCTGAACGTACCCTTCGACAAGCTAAGCTCCGGTTTGAGAACTATGACCTAATCATCTGTGATGAATTCGGATTTGTCTCGTGATAAAATGAGAGCAGAACTGTTATTCAATCACCTTTCATTAAGAACAGGCAGAAAATAAACAATCATAACGACAAACCTGGGGTTTGATCGGTGGGAAGAAATATTTGGTGATCCTGTATTAACAGCAGCCTTGGTAGATAGGCTCACCCATAAAGCATATTTACTGAATATGAACGGAAAGTCATTTCGATTGAAAGAAACAAAACTAATGAATCAAAAAAAATGAAAATGAAAAATTGCGAGAACATTCGATGAAGATGATACTCTTAATTGAAAACTCTCAATTAGTCACTAAGTTTTCTTTTTTTGTGAAAAATGGTATACTTTTAAAATGAAAAAGTGGTATACTTTTCAATTGAAATATACAGTATTTTTTAGACTATTCGAGCTTTGGCAATGTAGAGCCATTTGATTATTCTCTATTTGTTCAGTTTCGAAAACCGTTTGGCAAAGGTGGGTTCGTGAAGATAAATAATCTCATCGTTTTTCTAAATTCTGAACATCGAGAGTAGGTTCTATCGGGAATTTGGAATGGTAAAAACAATCCTGAGGATCCACCGCATCATCGGGCTAGCTCAACGTTGATGTGACTCCTTGCCCTCACGACATCACCTATCCTACGGACATCGGCATACAGCATAAATGACAGAATTGTCAATATTCATCAGCCTCACGTTCGTCCTATCGTTACAGGAAAGTCTACGGAAAAAGTGGAGTTTGGCACGAAAATTAACCTAAAGTTAGTTTCTGGATTTGCATTACTGGATAATCTCGAATGGGACGCATATAATGAGGCTGCATGCATACCGACGAGCGCACAAAATGCCGGAGTAGCTTCGGAAATTCTCTACAAACGGTATTGCCCAACAAGATCGATTGCAACCGCTAGAACAGAAGGTTTCTGAAAGAACTAGGAATAGCTGCATGCAAAACCCTTAGAAAGCACAAGTATCACAAAATCGTGTAAGTCCTGGGGAACAACCCAACAGAGAATAAATTTGGTCTGGGAAAGACTGCATACGGGCCCAAGCGTATCATTGCCAACTGCCATTAGACGCATCAAACAACGTCTCCATTTTACATAGATCCCATCATCTTCAATCATCCAAAGATACGCGCGTATCAACACAACACCCTTGCGCACGTTCACCAGAAAAAACCGATCAATTAGCCCGCGCAACGCCATATTCAGTTCGCTTTCTACATTGAGTACACAATGGAATCCGGAATGGTGGATCTTCAGAAGCATACTTTCTCGCTTTTACCCGTGGATGTTTCCTAATAGACCATATGCCACCAACCTCACACACTGAAGCTTAAGACAACTTCTTTTTTTACCAGTTATTCTACATTGAAGCTTGCCGATCTGTTCGTGTACACAGGATTCCTCCGCATGTTGAACCTTCACATTAACAGATTTCTCAAAATACAACCGACTGTCTTCTTCTAGGAAATGCCTCTTTCATGTTTCGATCAGTGTGGGAAGGACTTCGAAAGGACAGCCAATTCCGTAACAGTTCATGGGGCCTTTAGAGCCGCGAACGTTAATCCAGCCCTAAACTCAGCACTGGATCCCTTTCTACTTACCATTTACATTGTAGATAAATCTCCGGTTAAGATCTTAAGTTTAATCTTTAGCCTTAATATTGGCGAATACTCAATACGCTCACTATGACAACTTGTCGCTGTTGTTATAAAGTCGGTGATTATCTCCATACCAAAGTTCGACCTACCAAAATAACTAAATACAAACAAAAGTGTCGACTTTAATGTTGAAATATGGAATCGGGGATATCGCTGAGTGTCCACCAACAAGAATCAACATTCTAATTATCAACATAATAAAATTAATTCATCATATCTCACAACAAATCACAAAAAATAGCGTTATATATTAGTAATCGTTCCTCATTAACGAATATAATTAGAATCTTCAAGGGCGATCTTTGATATCTTCTTAAAATTATAAACCATGATAAACAATATAAAGTTGACCCTATGCACAACAATTATGGATAGGTTAGATTTTCTAAAAATGACGCTTCCTCAAAACATTATAGATAACATTGATTGTATAAATCAATTGGAATTTCTTATTCTCGATTATAGTTCTGGCGACGGTTTAAAGGAATGGCTATATTCAAATTATGATGACATGTTGTCGAATAGATCTATGAGTTACTACCGAATTGAAGGTAAAGCCTCATATAATCATAGCCATTCGAAAAATCAAGCATTTAAACTTGCGAAAGGTGAGCTTGTTTGCAATATTGACGCTGACAACTTTACCGGACCACGGTTTGCCGAATACCTGATTGACCAGTTCGATACAAACGCAAACATATTTCTATCGACAACGTCACGCACATTCTATTCGCCCAATACAAAAGACTGGATTACTGGAAACAGCGACTTTTTAGGTAAAATAGCTGTCCGTAAGTGCGACTTTTTCCGCGTACGCGGATATGATGAAGGCTTTACCGGATATAGTTTTGAGGATGCAGATTTGATAAACCGACTGGAAATGTTGGGTTTAAGAAGAATTGTAATAGATGGTCATCAATTTAGAAATGCCATACCACACGAAGATTCTTTGCGAAAAACAGATCAAATCAAATCTGACGTTTACATCAAGCAAAAGACATTTTACGAGACCTACTATCTTATACTACGTGGTGATAATTCGCTCGCCTCGGCGACAATGTTCAGCACGGCAACGCTAGATGCGACAAACAAATCGAGGCTGACAACCCCTATAGAAGCACAATTCGAATACGATGTTCGCGACGAGTCAGTTTGCACGGGATTTTGGCAGGAAATTGATGACATAACACTATTCGTAAACAAACCGAGCTCGCTGAACCAAACGTATTTAAAAACGCCCTTCGGATTAGCGTCGCCTAATTTGCTTCGGCCGACCGAATTTCTACACCATATCAAGAACGAAAAGTTGGCAAAAGAGATCATCATGTTTCATGAGGCCATCACGAATCGTCGAAAGATGATGCAAAATTATCATTTCAGTACGATTCAAGTGAATACAAAAGATTGGTTATCTGACATTGCTATTCATTAACACACACTATGGAATCAAAGAAATACTCTGCGGCGCGTTTCAGCGTTTTTATTGATATGGAATATTGGCATGCTATTATGAATATTGTCAAGCCAATAATAATCGATGACAGTCCCGAAAGATTCGTCATCTATCTGTCGACTACTCGTGGAGATTGTATCAACTTCACCTACCTTTTTAGTGAGTCCGATACCGATCAAACGTGTCGTGTCCAGACCATTATTGAGCATATTGAATCTTATTTGATGCGACATAATAGTAAATCAACGTTTGATTTAATCAATAACAACGACGAAATATTCATGGATTTTCCGTCACAGGTGATCTATTACAACATACACAATAATACGCTGAAAAATTTCAATCGCGAGGAGAATGACTTGTACTTACAGGAGATCAAAGAAATATTGACGCTTTTTAGTTTGGACACCGTTCTCACGGAAGGGGTTTCTTACCCATCGCTACTCTACTGGACCACATGTTACCTCGGAATAATTGTAAACAGTATACACATTTCTCAGGAGATATTAGAACACATTCGCGAGCTTGATATTGTTCATCATGGTGATAGCAACCTGTTATCGACAAACCTAATTGAACAATACATCGAACTCGTTGACGGAAGCCAGGAAGCAACACAACATCCACATCATTTAGCTCCACTGGAATCAGCGCTCAAGAAAATAACCATCCAATCTCACGCAAATAAAGACGAAAATCGAGACATTAAACGCATTGTTTTTGATTTACTCACACATATAGAAAACCATCTCGGCATTGACATGGCCAACATATTATGTATTATGGAGCGCTGGAATCTCCGAAAGGCCAAACTGCAAAAAAATGTCGCGCTACGATGATTTTTGGACATACATTTTAGACAAACTTGGGAAGCCGAAAACAAGTACTAGAGTAGGCAAAATTTTAAATTTATTTTTATGAAAAAGTTAAATTTCCCGGAAATCGACGCAGTTGATTTCAACAACCTCAAAAAAATGGGTAGAGGCAGAATGAAAAGTGTTAAAGGTGGGTACACTGCCAACACATTGACGATACCAGGTGGTACCGACGATGGAGACGATGGTATCAAAAACGATTAATCGTTTTATTTTTCAGGGGTGAATACGTGTATTCCCCCCTGTATTTAGCTAGATGATATGTATGTAGCTATATAATAAATAATGATCACTTTGATCACGAATTGTCAACAGAACCTATTTGGAATTGTCCACTACTAATAATATACGCCAATGATTTTACTACTTTCTGGTGATGGTGATTTGTCAACAGACCTCGTAATGGATGTGTTGAAATACTATGACTATCCGCACTACAGAATAAATTCTTACGATCTTCTGGATGCTGGATTTTATATTAATATTTCCGATAATCGCTGCACGATGGCTATAAACGGACAGGAAATAGATCTGAAAAAAGTAGGTGCAGTTTGGTTTCGCAAGTTTGGATTTTTCCGAAAAAGCCAACAATATCAATCGATATCTCGAACTTTTGGAATCGACGTGGCAGATAATATATCCAAGGAGTTTTCATCAGTGCTTGGTGCGGTAACGGGCACTTTAAAAGAGAAAAAATGGTTGACATTGCCGGAATCAACAAACTTAAACAAGATTGAAGTACTTATCGAAGCCTCAAACCTCGGCATTAACATTCCCAATTCCGCAGTTACTACGTCCAAAACTGTATTACAAGACAATCCCGATTCGTACATCACGAAATCGATCAAAGATCCGTGGATATTACGCAAATCCGATGCGAAATCCGACATATTTACCATGTTCACCACTGTTGTGACGCAAAAGGATTTACCACATATCCCAAGCCTTTTTTTTCCCTCATTAATTCAGAAAAAAGTAGAAAAGGAATACGAAATCCGAAGCTTCTTTCTATCTGGAAAATTCTATTCTATGGCAATTTTCTCGCAATTGGATAACCAAACCGAAGTGGACTTCCGCAGATACAACTGGCAAGTACCCAATAGAACTGTTCCATATACACTACCGAAAGAGTTGGAAATGAAATTAAAAAAACTCATTAAACGCTTCAAATTGAATTGTTGTTCGGTAGATCTTATCCGAGACAAAGCAGGTAACTACTTTTTTTTAGAAATTAATCCTACCGGACAATTCGGAATGGTGGATTTTCCCTGCAACTACAACCTGCATCACGAAGTTGCTCGAACATTAATAAAGATGGATCACAAAAACCTTGTGTCATGAAAAATTTTATCACAGAAATCGACAGCCGATCCGATAAGTCGCTCTTATCATTAAATTCCTTACTGGCAGAAGAACTCGGTAAATATTCGGAGTTACCTGTACCAGCGCAGGAATTTATGCCATCTTGTGCGTATCACCACAACAAAAATTACGATACGCAACCATTTCATAAACATATTACGCGAATGATCGAAAATTTTAAAGATGATGAATAATTATTTCCTGCTGTTTTCATGTTGTGTACCCGTTAAAGGTGCCAAAAGAAGCATTGTTTGCGACCTGCAACGCGAAGATTATCTTTCCATACCCAATGTGCTATATGAAATTCTAACCACATTTCGCGGACACCGTATAGCGGATATTAAAGAATACTTTAATAACAAGCACGATGCCGTTATCGATGATTACTTTACGTATTTAAAAGATCAACAATACGGATTCTTTACGGATGATACCGAACAATTTCCGCTTTTAGATACCAAACATTTTTTCAATTATCAGACTGTCACCAATGCGGTCGTTGATTTTGATGACAATTCAAAACACGACATAAAAACTATTGTCGATCAATTATCGGCACTGGGTTGCGAATCTCTTGAGATCCGTTTTTTTTCATACCGTACGCTTAGCGCAATTGAAGAACTGCTGAACTCCACGCAAGATTCCACATTACGTTCAATTCATGTTCTAATGAAATATGGAGACGGTTACACGGAAGAAAGCATTCTAATGCTACAACGGAGAATTCCCCGACTAAAACGTATTTTGGTTCACTCCGCTCCTGCGGATCAATTGCACGAACACACCGACATAATTCTCTATTTCTGTAAGGAAAAAGTTTCGTCGGAACAATGCTGTGGAGTAGTAAGTCCATGGTATTTCACAATAAACACACCTTCTTTCGTCGAAGCAAAATCGTATAACTCTTGTCTAAACAAGAAGATCGGTATCGACACACAAGGCCGCATCAAGAACTGCCCTTCTATGGTAAAATCGTATGGAAATATCCAAACGAAAACATTGGATGACATCGTACATCACACAGATTTCAGAGACATTTGGTCCGTGACAAAAGATAAAATTGAAGTTTGTAAAGACTGTGAGTTCAGGTATATATGTCAAGATTGCCGCGCCTATGTTAGTGATAAGGACAACTTTCTATCAAAACCTGCTAAATGTAATTATAACCCATACAACGATACAAGCTATGCATAAAGTTAGAAACATAATTTTCGCACAACTAGTAGCTTCTTTGCTTTTAAGTGGATGTAGCGGGTATAAGGTTTTGTCAAGCGGAGTGATGGTAGATGGGGACCCTACTTACTACAACGAGGAATCTCAAATTGTATTGGACGTGTTTGGCGATTATACGAGGTATAATGAAGATACCGAAAACGGTTTCTCGACGACAAAACTCGATCGGTTGGATAAGAAATTGTTGCGTAAGCTTAAGGTTCCCAAACACGCTAAGGCACTTTTTTCAGGTACTCCAGATACGCAACCTTTTTATAACATAGTCGCATTGGTCGAGCAAAATAATATAGACCAAAATTCGTCACGGTATCAAGGTTATAAACAATACATGGAAGGAAATCATTTGTTATATTACTACAACAAATGCGAACTGATGAACAAACGAATTTATCATGCGATAATTCCACGAGCCACGGCCAACATTCATTTACTGTATTATCAAAATACGGACGACGAATGCGTGTACTGCGATATTGAGCGACTGGCTAAAATGAACAGTTACTCCCCGGAGCGCAAGGAAATTTCTTATCCAAGCACAACTTTTTCCGCACCGGATGCTGCGGAAATTGTTCAAATAGAGATTCCACAGCGCAAGAAAGCAGACCATCTGGGTATTGTCAAATTTTACGACACAAGCAATCTCATGCTTCTTGGCTTTTCAGTAATCGAAGGAAATCAGAATACCTTAACATTCTCGTTACCTCCGGGTAATTACAATTGGAAGTACACTACACTGAATGGCCGAATCCTGGCAGAAGATACGTTAACTATTCAGTACTAAATGGATATTTCGTTGCCAAGCAGCTTTCCTTATTACCGACAATTCGATAGCATGGATTGTGGTCCGGCCTGCCTCAGAATGATCGCCAAGTATTACGGTCATAAATTCGCTATGCATACCCTTCGAAAAAAAGTAAATATCGAGCGAGAAGGCGGCTCGTTGCTCGGTTTATGCGATGCTGCCAATTCGATCGGTTTTAGGGCGATGGCTGCGGAACTTAGCTGGGACGATCTTTCTTCAAAAATTGCATTGCCCTGTATTATCCATTGGAATGGTAATCACTTCGTAGTGGTCTACAAAATTTCTAAAACCCACGTATATATTGCCGATCCGTCGAAAGGAAAAATAAAATATTCGAAAAGCATATTCTTGCACAAATGGATGATGGAAGATGAAAAATACATACATTCGGATACACGAGGAGCTGCACTGGTACTCTATCCTACCGCAGAAATCATCGAAGATGACGATGATGCGCAGGATATATCTTCTATGCGTAGTATCTTCAGCTACTTTTTGAGATACAAGAGATTACTATTTCAACTACTGCTCGGCTTTCTGCTCGCGAGCCTCATCCAATTGACCTTACCATTTCTTACGCAATCATTAGTAGATGTTGGGATAAAAGGTCAGGACTTATCCTTTATTTATTTGGTATTGCTCGCACAAATAATGCTTTTATGCGGTCAGGTGCTTATAGATCTTACTCGAGCTTGGGTTTTACTTCACATCAGCACGCGCATCAACCTTTCGATCGTATCGGATTTCATCCGAAAATTATTGAAACTACCGATCACCTACTTTGAGACCCGTCAAACCGGCGATATCCTTCAACGCCTCAAAGATCATAAACGATTGGAAGAATTTGTTACCGGAAATACCGTTTCGGTCGCGTTTTCACTTTTCACCGTCGTTATTTTCTCGATTATTTTATCATTTTATTACATTCCGATATTCATCACATTTGTTGCTTTTTCACTAGCCTATATCGGTTGGGTTTTTTTCTTTCTGAAATACCGACGCAAAATTGATATACAGCGCTTTGAAATACAATCGATCAATCAAGGCGCTATGATCGAGTTAATACAGGGCGTTAAGGAGATCAAACTGACGAACAGCGAAAAGCTAAAACGATGGACTTGGGAAGATATACAATTGAAGGAATTCAAACTACAAATACGCGGTCTTACCTTGACGCAATATCAAGAAGTTGGTGGAACGTTTATCAATCAGGGAAAAAATATAGTAATTACATTTATTTCTGCACTTGCAGTTATTAACGGATTGATTTCGATTGGTGAGATGATAGCTATCCAATTTATTATTGGTCAACTAAATAGCCCTATTCAACAGTTCATACAGTTTATACAATCTTTTCAAGATGCAAAACTAAGCCTACATCGTCTGAACGAAATTCAGCAAGAACAAGACGAGGAAAATACAACCGATCATCCTGTCGTCCAACTGCCCGAACTAGGCGACATAACATTCAAAAACGTTAGCTTTACCTATCCCGGTGCAGGAAACTCTGCAATTCTACAAAATTTAAATTTCAAAATCCCACAGGGGAAAACTACCGCAATAGTCGGATCAAGCGGTGGAGGAAAAACCACGATTTGCAAACTCTTATTAAAGTATTACACGCCGACTAGTGGAACTATAACGGTTGGCGACATTGACTTCGGAACAATTTCTCACCGAAAATGGCGTTCGTATTGTTCAAGTGTCTTACAAGACAGCTTTATTTTTTCCGACACGATCGAAAACAATATTGGAATTGGATGTGAATCAATCGATACAGCCACCGTCATGACCGCCGCAAAGCTAGCCAATATTCACGAATTTATTGATGCACTATCGCTCCAATACAAAACACGAATTGGCGATGAGGGAAACGGCATCAGTCAAGGACAACGTCAACGAATTTTATTAGCACGAGCCTTTGCAAAAAATCCCAGATTTATATTCCTAGACGAAGCGACTAATGCATTAGATGCAAACAATGAGGGACAAATACTCGATAATCTGGACCACTTTCTCGCTAGCAGAACGGCCTTGATCGTCGCTCACCGATTGAGCACCATACGAAAAGCAGACAATATTATCGTATTGAAGGATGGATCCGTTTCTGAACAAGGCACGCATGAAGAACTTATTAGTTTACAAGGCGAATATTATCAATTGGTCACAAAACAATTGTCTTGATGATCTTTTTAAGAATCATGCAATGTTACATTTCCTGTTTTTGGCTAAACGTACTAATCAAAAAAAAATGGCGAATAAATATTTGAACGATATAAACCCGAATGTCAAAGAAGTGATGAATAAAGTGCCTGGATGGATAACCAACTGGGGGACTTTCGCCGTGTTCGCGGCTTTAGTTTTATTAATTCTAACAGCATTATTGATCCGAAAACGTGTTGTTGCCGACACAATATTGACCATCGACACGTCGGGTTCACAAATTGCTATAGATCTACCGATTGGCACTAAACAAATCAATACAAGCCTAAAACATGGCCAACATATCGCGCGGAACGATACGATATGTACGTTCGGAGACACGAATAACGTGATTGTATCCCCCGAAAGCGGAAACATTTATTTTGCAAACGTTAATGAAAGCGGAAAAATATGGAAGGTGGATTCTGCTTTCATATTAAGAGTTGAAGACCCCGACGTGCTCGGAAGTTTGGATATCCCCGCAAAATACTTAGAAAGTATAAAAAACCGGAAAGAAATAGAAATGATCTACCGAAACCCCAATGATGGTAATTCCGTACATGGAAAATACAGTTTTGAAATACTTTCACCGATACTGATAAAGAATAATAATTTCCGCGTATGGATCGATTTAAACGATGTACGGACAGACAGCAACCAGTTAATGTTAGACGTTTTGGATATACCGGCACAGGTGATTATATCTAATGAACGCTTGTTAACATCTGTGATTCCTATTTTAAAGTTTTGATGTCATGAAAAATTATCTAGCCCCCCTGTCCCTGTTCACGATTGCTGGAGTCACGAATGAATATCAACGGGATTCCTCGGACGTAATTTATCACGGATAAAGTTTTGGATATAAATGCAAAATCACTTATAGGGCGTCTGTTGAATGATATACAGTATCTTGTTCAAAACACGCGTATATCCATATCAATAAGTGATTCAACCGGGTCATTCACATTTAATGGCAGAAAAGAGATAGAATACAAGTTGGGCGTCGAAGCGAGAACGCGCGCGACGAAAATTTTGAATATTAGCGTACCAATGCAAATCGAACAAACATATTATGTCGCCCGGCAAATAGAATTGAAAAGAAACATCATTGGTCTCAAAGAGATTAGCGCAACTGGCTCTCGTCTTTTGGTCAGACAAGAGATTGATCGCATTGCGTATAGTGTACAATCCACATTAAATATTACGCAAAAGATGCCACTCATGGCAGTTGACGATTCAAATAACGTGAAGCGCGAAGGAATACGAAATTTCAAAGTTCTTTTAAACGCAAAGCCTTCTGCCCAACTCAAAAATCATCTAACGGGTGCTCTGTCTACCATCTCTGCCAACAGAATAGAGCGCTTCGAAGTCATTACATCGCATCCAGCGAAATATGATTCCGAAAATTTGCCAGGTTTAGTAAATGTTGTTATCTTGGAAAACAACGTGGAGGAATTCAAGAGAAGCATTTCCGCGGCATACAATAACCAATTCGCTATTATCGGAAGTACTAGCGTCACAGATAAAAACCGGAAAATTTGTGTGGATGGTTTTCTTTTTTACTTAAACGTTCACCAACTGGTAACCGCGTTTGGCGGAGGCATTAATTTTCCGAAGAACGGAAGAAGCATCGCACAAAATGGCACACAAAAGTACAATGGCGATGTACAAAATGTGAACTTACAGTTGAATTGCGAGATCGACGCTTTGAATACCCTTATCGTGCGCTACAATACAAAACTCAATGATTTTTATCGAATGGCTCAACTACAGCAAAACATAATGTCGTCGGATCAAGGAATATCGAATTTCATCGACCAGAATTCCTTCGCCAACTGGCGTTCAACAGATGTCGTTTTGAATTATCAACACATTTTCAAAGACAAGAAATATAAAACATTTAATTTCAGAAACAAACATGCAAATACGAAAAACGATATCACCGATAACAATCACTTATGGAGTTTAGAAACGTCGAATCAATCAGATGCATTCGATCAACAAAACAAAACACAACATTACTAGAGAACTTTGTACAAGCCGATTATTCTTACAAGATCAAAGATATTGTTATGGACACGCGAGTAAAAATTAATCTCCAAGAAAATCCAAACACCTTTTATCGGGGAATACAAAATGTAGCAACGATCGATTCCATATACAATTGTAATGTGTACAACCTATACAAAAGTCTAGAATATTCGACCGAAAAACATGTAGTAAAAGCGGGTGCGCGATTCGATTACACGAATTTACCAACCGTATACGACGAAACCCACGGCAGCTCATTCTGGTGTATCTTACCTCCGGTTAATTTACAACGGAAGCGAGCAAAAAAGTCTAACAATCTATCGTACAATCAACGCATTCAGCGACCAAATATCAACGTGAGGAATCCATCCGTAGGTCAGTCAAGTCGGTTCTCTGTGTCTTTCGGTAATCCGTTGTTGGGGACAGCCATTTCTAATAATTTTGACCTTTCATTTTTCAAAATGGGAAAGAGTACGACTATTTTTGGTTTGGGATTTATCATCAACGACAACAACAAAAAAGTCACACACTTAGCTAGTAGTTCAATATTGAACGCCTCGTTTGCCAATATTGGCTACGCGAGAGATGTCAATGTCCATATAAATCCGTCGATATCAAAGAAATCTCGTATAGGCCTCAACGAATTAACTAGTGATCTGCGACTTAAAGGAAATGTTGTTAACAATACGCCTGAGAAACATGGATTTCACAGAAATATCTGTGTTTTATTGAACTTTGAGTTTCAGAATAAGCTCCAACTCAGAACGAGCTTCAATAATATCGCGTCAAACGTATTATTACAAGTAAACATCAATGAATCTCCGATATTCTCACTTACGGCATTGAAAATGTTCTTGAATGACAAATTAACTATTCTAGAGTTGATCAATTACCAATTTACTAAGTTCTACACGAACACCCGAAACTTAAATACAGGTAGCATTCTACGACACGCATTTTCTCAGGTATATTACCGATCATTTCTGATCACGCTGACCTATATTATTTTAAAGCTAAAAAGTTATTTGGCTTCGGCGAATCGAACCATTAATGCAGACCATATCCAACAAAAAACAAACTCGATAAGTTATGAGTACACATGCAAATAGTTCAAACCGAACAGTTCAATCTTTATGGATTGACGATGAAATTACCGATCTTCAACGCATGTGCTACAATTCTTTTTGTGCACACGGACACCTCGTGAAGCTGTATTCATATGGACATATTAACAATTTGCCACAAGGTGTCGTGCTTTGTGATGCCAACGAAATACTGCCTTCCGGCAATGTGTTTCGCGACCAATATAATTCGTACGCTACTTTTTCCGATTGGTTTAGAATAGCACTTTTGAATGCACGTGGTGGATGGTGGGTTGATTCGGACGTGATTTGCTTAAAGCATTTTCACTTGGAAGACGATTACGCATTCGCGACAGAACTGGCAGATCAAAACGGTAACATTACCATCTGCAATGCGGTAATAAAATCACCAGCAAACGCACCGCTATTACTCGGGATTTTAGCAGACATTGGCGATCTACTAAAAGAGAAAAATACTAGGGATATACAATGGACAGAGATTGGTGCAGGCCTCCTCACGAAGCATATCATAATTGAAAACAGGCAGGAAAATGTATTAGATCCGGTTGTATTTTGTCCAATCAACTTCTACGACTATAAAGATATACTCACCAAGAAGGCGAACCAATTACCTGAAGAAGCATATGCCATTCATCTTTGGAATAAGATGTGGGATTGGTTTGGCACCGAGGGAAACTTAAATCCAGCAGAAGATTCTCTGATGGAAACCCTACGTAGAACGTATCTTTTCTGATAAATTTACCCCATAATTCCACAAAACAATTAACCGACGAGCATGAAAAACAATTTTAGAAAGGATAGATTTCGTACAGTCTCTTTTACTTATACCGAGGATCAGGCAGCACATCTGAAAGAAGATTGGCAAGATTACCTATCGGATATCGGCAAATTTCCGCGAGATAGATATCAGGGGAAAGGAATCGTATATACGGCTGGAGGCGTGAGCTATGTGACCTGTTTGTGGGTATCAATTTCGCAGTTAAGGAATACAGGTTGTACACTGCCAATAGAAGTATGGCACGTTGGAAATGAGGTTTCGAATGAGATCATCGCAGAATTTCGGAATTTGGATGTGACCTTCAGGGATTTTAACCGCTATACAAATGTCACTCAAAGAGGTTATATATTGAAACCCTTGGCGATTTTGAATAGTAGTTTTAAAGAAGTTTTATTTCTGGACGCCGACAATATCTGTGTAAAAGATCCAAATTACTTATTCGAGAGCGTGGAATACCGAGTGCACGGTGCTCTATTTTGGCCAGATTTTTGGAAAACCGGAAAAAGCAATTCTATTTGGAAAATCACAGGTGTAAAACCGAAAGATCTTATTGAACAAGAAAGCGGACAAATACTCATCGACGTGGAAAGGTGTTGGAAAGCATTAAATCTATGTCTATATTTTAATCGTCTAGGAGAATACTATTACCGCATTTTATTGGGTGATAAAGATACATTTAAATTTAGTTGGCTCGCCAGTAACACCGACTACTATATGATCGACGTGCTTCCTGGTAGTTGCGGACGAATTGTAGACGGTATGTTTATAGGCAACACAATGGTTCAATTTGGTACGGATCATTCTATCCAGTTTTTACATAGAAATCTTTTGAAGTGGGACGTTACATACGACGATGAAAGAGTGTGGGAATTTGTTCAACGGTACTTGCCGAATTCAACTAATAAAAAAATATCTCAAAAAATAACAAAAGACGGCATGTATTCTATTGAATTATTGGGTGATATCGCGGAGACTGACGCTCGAAATTTGGAAATAAATATTCCTGCATTGGAAGATCGATGCCTGAACTACCTAAAGTATTTTCGCCAACTTAAGAGCTACTCAGATTATCTTTTATTCGATCATTTTGCTAAAAACAGACACAGATAAGCAGTATAATTTCAAGTGTGATAGAGAATTACGGCACAAACAGTTCAAGCCATGGTTCACAGCGTAGCATTTGAGGTACTTTCTTCCGTTAAGTAAGTGTGAGATCCTATTGAAACAACGTATGCATACGATACTCCGCTCAAGATGCGTCAGTCCCGAATCCTCTTTTTCAAGGCACGTCCGTATTTTCGTAGACTCCTCTTCAGTCAGGTATTGAAAGTTCTTTTTGCCGGATTTTATGGCGGGAAGCATCTCTAGCGTTCTTAGTACCGCTTCTGCGTACAATGGGACAGCGGTTTTCAATGCAGCTTTAATCAAGCTGCAATAATCCTTGCCTCTGATCTGCCGATCTCCATCGAAAAAGAAAGTATAGACCATTTTGTTCTCGATATCGTCGAATGTTTCTGCCCCAAGCTCCTGTACATGCAGAAAGAAGTTCATCGTTGCACGATACTCGGTCCATACGGTCTTTTCCAGCTTTCCTTGTAATCCACCGGTGGCTAAATGATGGTCTATAGCCGATCGAAAAATTGTGTTTAGTTGATCGTATAAGGGTTTGGGTGCGAGAAAACCATTCTTGGGGCGGATTCTACTGGGGTATAAGCCTTTGCAGTCAAATCGCCAGACATTTCCCAGATAGGTCTTTAAGGAAATGTATCTTCCTTCCCCAGGCGTATAACCCTGCTTCTCGGCTTCTATAAAAAAGAGTTCCTCATAGGAGGTAACTTGTGGTGATGCCCCAACTTCCAGAGCCAATCGGATGCATTTTCTAGTTTGCCTGAGAGCATTTCTCTTGTAACCGTTTTCAACAAGGAATTCCATTAACTTGTGATGGGTCTTCCGAAGATTTGATGTGTCCATAGTTGTGATATTTAAATTACAGACACAATTTACGATAATATTACCCCAACTTTCTACACAGAAGTTATTGATTATGACACTATTAAATTAGAAGTTGGGATATTGAATAAGTTTGGATAAATGTAGATGTTGTCTAGTGCACGTCCTTTGCCGTCCATGGAGAGCTGTATCTGCTCTTTTTGAAGGGCTTTTACAAAGACTTCGGAGGTAAACTGCGAACCTTGATCGGTGTTAAATATCGCGGGCTTACCATGCCGAGCAATCGTCTCTAAGGTAACATCTGTACACCATTCTGCAGGCATCGTATTGGAAATATCCCAACCCATGATTTTGCGACTGTATACATCGATTATAGCAAACATATACATAAAGCCTCGGAACATCGGTATATACGTGATGTCTGCTT
>NZ_FUKU01000042.1 GCF_900163865.1 Sphingobacterium sp. JB170 | reverse complement strand
CGTCAAATGCTGTCCCGTCTTTAAGATTATCAAAACCTTGTTTAATGGCTTTTTCTGTTAGTGAGCTTATCCAAAGGCGTTCAAAGGGCTTGTTGCATTTCAGGTATTCATAAATGTACCTGAAAATGAGTTCGCCTTCACGTCCTGCATCGGTAGCCACTATAATACTGTTGCTACGGTTAAAAAGCTGTTCAATAACTTTCAGCTGCTTTAATGCACCTGTATCGGCTGTATAACCTTTGTCTTTTTTAATTTTCCGAACGGTCAGCAAAAAGGGATTGGGCAGTATTGGCAAGGTTGATTTATCAAATCCTGATATTCCATAATCTTCTGGCATTCCCAACCCGATAAGGTGTCCGAATGCCCACGTAACAAAATAGCCGTTGCCTGTCAGGTAGCCGTCCTTTTTCTCGGATGCTCCCACAAGTCCGGCTATTTCCCTTGCTACGCTTGGTTTTTCTGCAATGATTGTTTTCATACTTTACTACATTTTTCTGCCTTTGGACTTTGCAGGAGCTTTGAGCTTTTCCTGTTGTTCCTGCTGCTGTTTGTTTTTCGGTCTTTGTTGCTCCGACTTCAAAGGCTCTTTGATGTTTTTGGTCGCTTCGTTGGTCTTGCCCTCCGAATTGACGGCAGTTTGCGTTTTATGAGCTTCGGTGGGTTTAACCCTTTCCTTATATTTATTAGGAAATTCAAAATTGGTTTTTCCGGTTTCTCTATTGAAAGTGATGTAACCCTGATATGGCTGCCCTTTTTTATCCCTCAATCCGTCAATATAGACGGTTTGTCCGGCTTTAAAATCCTTATGTTGCTCATCTGTCAGTTCCTTACCTCTGAATGTTCTTGGAGCTTCCTGCGGCTGACTTTGTTGGTTATTCTGCCCCCTGCTTTGTGCTTGCTGATTAGAGTTGCTTCTGTCAAACATAAATTCAACATAGCGCTTGTCTGCATTGAACTGTACGGTTGCCGAAAATTCAGTTCCCTTTTTAGAAATCATTCCGTCTAACTGAAGCGGCTTACCCTCCATTAAGGTTTGCTTTTGCTTTTCATTCAGCTTTACGCCCTTAATTTCGTCAGGAATTTTTATGAAATCTGTCTTTAGTGCAATAAGCTCATTGGTCAGCCGGTCCACACTGATAATGGATGGCATCAGTTCTCCTGTTTTAGAATTGATTAGATTAACCACACGCCCCATATTGCCTGTTTCGAGCAGGTTTTTCTTGTCTTCATCCGTAAACTTATGTCCGAAGAACTCAAAGTGCAGATTAGGTTCTTTTTTGATACCGTGTATTGCCACGATAACATTTCCGCCTTCGCCCTGCTGTAAAGACAGACGGGCATCTGTGCGGAGGATAGAACCTCCAAGGTTAATGCCTACTGGTACAAGTTCGTTGGTTTTAAAACCTCGTAACAAAGGGTCGAGCAGGTTTCTTTTTTCGAGGTATTCCTTGCTCAATCCGAGATTTTTCATTGTGTCCCAATCAATCTGCTCCGGCTTATAGCGGTATTCGCTTGTTTCCGGTGTTGTTTGTGCTGTTGCCATATCATTTTTATTTTCTTGTTTATTATTCTCTTGTGTGTCGGTTTTTATTTCGTGTTCTTTCATCACTTTTTCGCCCTCCGGTGTAGGCTTGTCAACTTGTTTCTGCATTTCCTTTGCCTTTTCTACGGCGATAGGTTCGGGTACTTTGAAAAATGAAAAGTTGGTCGGGTTTTTCAGTTGGCTGATAAAGTTGGAGAAGAAATTTGAAAAGAAATCGCCGTGCTTGTCCACACGCATAAACTGATTTTGGTTCTTTTTTGTGGGGTCAACAGTTTCCATTTTCCCGTTTTTGTCAATGCTCTTTACTGCTTGGATTTTCATTTTATCTTTATCCAGCACCAATAATATGTCCGATAGTTGTTCGGGCATTTCCTGTTTGTTTGTTGTTTCTTCGGTCATAATCTGAAAAATTTAAAGTTCATCGCCGAAAGTAAAATAAGCGTTCACTGCCTCGCCCGATGTGGCACTCAAAGGCAGTATTTGGCGTTCATTGGCTTTCATTTCTTAGGAGGAGGGTTAAAGCTCTCTCTTATGAACTGATGCACATCGGACAACTTGTAATACAGTTTTCCGCTTATCGTATAATAGGGTAGCTTGCCAATGGAGCGATACCGTTGCAGGGAGCGGTTGCTGATTTTCAGCATTTGCAATAAGTCTTGATTATCCAATAATTCTTCGCCGTCTATGCTGTTGCGTTTCCTTTGCAGTTCATCTATATTATCGCCCAGCATATCAAGGCGACCCATTAAGCGTTCCATCCACGCTATAAATTCCATTCTATCAATATTCATAGCCACACTTTTTAGGGTTTGTCGGATTTTAGTCTTCTGCCTTTTTCCATATAGCTTTTGCCTTTTGCCATTAATTCCTGTACAAATTCATCACTGCTTTGTATAGCATTGGCATTGAGCATATCCTTAATGGCTCCAATAGTGTAGAAATATTGACCGTAGATTTTCGAGTATGCTATCTCGCCTTTGGTCCGCATACGCCATAGAGTTTTTTCACTGATGTGCAGGTATTGGCATACCTCGTGATTGTTAAGCCACAAGTCATCATAGCTTGTGTTGTCTAATCTTTTCAGGTAATCAGCAATGGCATTAATACGGCTGTTGAGCTGTTGCCACGCTTCTTCTTCGATTGTGATTATTTTCATCGCATTGCTCCTTAATGTTTACAATGCAAAATTCTCAAAGGTGGCAGTGTTTGTCCGCCAACCCTCGCCAATTGGTTAGGCGGTTTTTTGAAAATTTTTACAATTATGAGAAACCCTTGTTTAATAAGGGTTTTGGAGCATTTAAGATATTTCTTAATGGAGTTTTACTGACATTTGCCAATTGGCATTTATGGGCAAATAAAAGAGCAGTACAAAAAATGTTCTGCTCTTAAAAACTGTAATGAAACAACTAAAGGTCTTTGTCCATATACTCTTCAAGGGATATTTTGAGCTGATCTAAAAATGCCGTTCGAGAACCTGCTCTTGTTTTCATTCTATGGAAAGAATGATGTATATCGTTTAAGGGCGTTCGGAATAACACCTGGAAAATCAAAGCTAATTTTCTAATACCTATTTTTCCATAAGCAATGGAATTTGAAGCATATAAAGCATATATAAGTTCGATAAGGGCATTTTGAGTATTTGTCCACGAAATATCTTTATTTGCATCTCCATTTATTAAAATCAAATCTGGATTTTCTTCAGGATTTATTTTAGCAATCATATAAGTATAAAGTAATTCGTTCGCTATAATATGAGCTATCTTGTTATCATAGTATGTTGAAAAACTAAGGTCGATTTCAAATACGCCACTCTTTAAGCCATCGTGGTAATTGATTTGCCCGAGCCTGAAAAAAGAATGATCTCGGTCAGTCCTTCCTGTACGATAGTACCTGTAAAAATCTTCATTGCATATACTCTCTTTATATTCTGATTTCAGCGATTTTAATAGGTTCTCATAATAGCTTTGGTGTATTTCCCCATTACTCACCGGACAAGTTGTTTCAATACGGAATACTTTGTTATAGTATATGAGTTTACCTAAAACTTGCGGTTTGATATTTTTGAAAAATTCTATCTCTTGCTGTTCATCTGTAAATCCAGTCTGTACGACTTGGGTTTTTATGGAACACAACATTTCATTAAGGAATAAGGTCATTTGATATGCTTCTTCCGATGTTGGCAACATTTGAGATGAAAGTTTATCTTCCTGATACCTAATTTGCGATAATATTTTACTCAATACGATTTCCATAGCGTAATCATTTTAAAAGTTAGCACTATTTGTTTCGGAGTTACAATTATTGTATATAAGCCAAAATTTGGAAATAATCTTGAAACCAATATCACAGATTACACCCTATGGGGGGATTTTTTCATAGAACTTAGATGAAAAAATGGGTAAAGCAGTAATGTACTTTACCCATTAATTTATTACATTTGCATTAATGATTTACAAGGTAATCAAGTGAAAGCAAGTGCAGTAAGCACCATTACTAAATCGTTACCGATAGCATTTTCCATTCTTGTAATCTACTCTTAATGAACCTATTTAGGTCAAACTAATCTTTTTATAAAAAAAAGTAGAAGCATTTAACAAACCATCATTCATTGAGAATGACCCCATCAGTATTCCGCATCTGTTTACGAACCCAAAGGACATTGAGATAATGGGTTTCTTTGCTTCTATTCTAGCGTGGGGCCAACGAAAGACGATCATCAACAAGTGTAAAGAGTTGATTGAGCGGTTTGATGGGCAGCCTGCAGAATTTATTCGTAACCACCAGGATAGTGATCTGAAGCGATTGTTAGGATTTAAGCACCGCACGTTTAACGATACGGATTTGCTGTATTTCGTTTCGTTTCTACACTTTCATTATGCACATTTCGAGTCGCTCGAAGATGCTTTTTTGCGGGATAAGGATCTGTTAACTGCTGGTTTTTCGATGGAGCGTAGTCTAATTGAATTTAAAAAATATTTCTTCTCTCTTCCAGATTTCCCGGTGCGTACAAGGAAGCATGTCAGTTCACCGCAAAGCAAGTCGAGCTGCAAGCGATTAAATATGTATTTGCGATGGATGGTACGCAAAGATGACAATGGTGTGGATTTCGGATTGTGGGATCGTATCTATGCGCAGGACTTAATCTGTCCTTGTGATGTACATGTAGAGCGTGTAGCTCGTAAATTTGGCTTGATTGCCATCGACAAAGTCAGCTGGAATATGGCCAATGAATTGACAGATGCCTTAAAAACGTTCGATCCGATGGATCCTGTAAAGTACGATTTTGCCCTCTTTGGGATGGGGGTGGAAGGGGAGTATTAAGGGGGGACGCTAAATGCATTTAAAGTAATTTAAACATTTCTCTGTGCGGGCCAATTTCCGGAATTTCGAACATGTCAGACATGAATTCGAAACCTTGCGAAAGATAAAAAGCAAAAGCAATCTCGCGGGCGTTAAACCACAAATAATCAATATTCAGCTGTGTTTTGATGTGGTCCTCCGCTGCCCGTAGCAACTCTCTGGCATATCCGCGGCGATGATACTGCGGATGAGTCGCCATTCCCCGAAGACGATAGGCGTCATGGGGGAGTTTACCATGGTTTTCCTTCTGACAACTCAGTACACAGGCCAGCTCCTGACGCACTGTAAAAAAGCCTAAATGAAATGTTGTCAAATCGTCGTCTTGGTCAAAGATACATTCCTGAAGTGGTAGGGAGTCGCGTAATACTAAACTCCGAAGGGGAAGCGTTTGCACGGAGGAAATGAAGCGGATCATCGTGTGTTCGTTCTGGAAATTTTGACGAGTAAATCAACCATTCGGTTGGAGTAACCAAATTCATTATCATACCACCCTACGACTTTGACAAGCCCCCCTACAATCGATGTGAGCTGCGCATCAAATACGCAAGAATAGGGGCTATTGATAATGTCAACTGAGACAATTGGATCTTCGGTGTATTGGAGAATGTCCTTTAACGAGCCACTAGCCGCCTCTTTAAATTTTTGGTTAATCTTCTCAACGCTAGTTTCTTTTTCCAGAATACAAGTGAAGTCTGTAAGTGACCCGTTTAATACGGGGACACGTATGCCTGCGCCACCGAGTTTTCCTTCGAGATGAGGGAAAACATTTGTTATTGCTTTTGCTGCTCCAGTTGTTGTTGGGATGATAGAGGACGAAGCTGCGCGTGCGCGACGCAAGTCGCGGTGCGGTGCATCGTGCAGATTTTGATCACCGGTCATGGAGTGGACGGTTGTGATGTACCCGTCGCGAATTCCCCAGTTTTCATCAAGAATTTTAACCAATGACGCAACGTTATTTGTCGTACAAGACGCATTAGAAAAAAGTGGTTGGTTCCAATCGAACGTATTGTCGTTAATTCCTAAGACGACCGTTGGTACTTCTTTATCCGGCGATGGCGCAGAAATTATGGTTTGCCGAGCACCTGCCTGAAGATGACGTGAAGCTTTCTCTGCGCTTGTGAAATGCCCCGTAGCTTCCACCACCACGTCAATATCTAAATCTTTCCAAGGTAACATAATGGGATCGCTTGCTCGAAAGACATCAATAGTCTTCCCTTGAATAATCAACTGATTATCGTGATAGGTAACTTCATGCTCAAAAGGCCCGTGGACTGAATCGTATTTTAGCAAATGGGCGAGGGTCGCCGTGTCGGTCACGTCGTTGATTGCAACGACAGTAAGCTCTCGCTCGAGTCCACGACGGTAAATATTACGCAAAGTATTACGGCCTATTCGACCAAAGCCATTGATTGCTATGTTCATTATTTTGTAAGCTCTGACAAAATAAAACCAATCTCTTTTTCACCTTCCCAGTGATTTTTTAGAGATCCGTCCGCACCATAGATATAGTTTGCTGGGAACTGTTCTGGAACATGAATCTTCTGAATAAATTCTTGATTACGATCGTACAAAACTTCTATGTTTGGCTTGTCGACGAGTTCCTTACCAAATGTTTCAAGAAACGAGGCCATCAGTGCGGGTTCATTCATCGATACAAAATATATATTGATGTCTTTTATTTTATCGTAATTCTTGGCCAGAAGACCTGCTTCGTGTTGACAATGGCCACAGTTTGGATCAAACAGGACAAAAGCCGTGTTTTTTCCTGACTCTATATCGGCATTTGTAAACTCGATGCCCGATTTTACTTTATAGAACTTAAAAGCAGGGAGCGAAGTTGCCGCATCTTTGATTAATGGTGCGGTTTGAGGCTGGGAAGCTTGCGCTTGCGGGTGTGCTGCAGGAGTCTCTTGTTGAACTTGTTGTACGGCATTGTTATTTGTGGCTTCTGACTGACAGGCTGTTAAGCCTGTAATTAAAGCTAGTGTAAGTCCGCTGTAAAAATATTTTATCATTAGCATATTTCTTTATATCCAAAACTAGGAAAAAAACCGACAATGGCCTAGCTAAATTATGTGAAATGATTTAAAAATGAAGAAGGGTCTCTACCATTCGGTAGAGACCCTTCTTTATTTTTACTGTGTGAAAACTTACGGCATCACTACTTTAGGTTTTATCGCTTTTTCCTCGTCGAAATTTCCTTTTTTACCTAGGTCGTACACTGCTGGTGCAGCTAAGAAAATCGACGAATAGGTTGCTACAATGATACCCATTAAGATAGCGAAGGAGAATCCGCGGATCACCTCCCCACCAAAGACGAATAACACAACCAGTACGAATATAATCGTTAGAGAAGTGATGATCGTACGACTCAGCGTCGTATTGATCGAGTGGTTTACCACTTCTCCGAATCCAACTTTTTTATTACGAGGTCCCGATAGATTCTCACGAATTCTGTCGAATACAACTACTGTATCATTTACCGAGTAACCAAGCACCGTTAGGATCGCGGCGACGAAATGCTGGTCGATGTCTAGCGAGAAAGGTACGATACCATCTAGCAGGGAGAATACACCCAATAGAATGATTGCATCATGAACCGTAGCAATTGCAGCACCCGCAGAGTATTGCCATTTGCGGAATCTTACTAATATATAGATAGCGATGATAATAAGCGCGAACGCAGCTGACCAAATGGCTCTATTTTTAATATCTGAGGCAATACTCGGACCCACTTTTTGTGAAGAAAGTATCTCGTGGTTGTTTCCACTGATTTTCGAAAGACCCTCGTTTAATTTTGCCAATACTTCTTTGTCTGCAGCATCGTCCGTGTCTTCCACACGGTAGGTAGAAGTAACTCGGATTTGGTTTTCACTACCGAATGTTTTCACCTCTGTTGTTGAGTTAAATGCTTCGTCTAAGTATTGACGAACCTCTTCCACATTCACGGGTTGTTCGTAACGAACAGTGTACGTACGTCCTCCTTTGAAGTCAACACCGAGGGTGAATCCTTTCGTCAAGATGGATGCAAAAAAAATGACCACTAAGATACCTGATAAAATGTAAAATACTTTACGTTTTTTGATAAACTGGAAGTTCGCGTTTAGTAACGTATTGGCCGACCACGGGAAAGCAACAGTGATTTTCATGTCTTTGCTTAACATGAATTCGAAAATCAAACGAGATATGAATATAGACGTAAATAATGAGGTAATAATACCGATCATTAACGTTGTAGCAAATCCCAAAATTGGACCACTACCGAAGAAAAATAATACTAGACCGACAAGAAATGTCGTAATCTGTGAATCTAAAATTGAAGGCATCGCGTGTTTGTAACCGTCTGCGATAGCCTGACGAATACTCTTACCTTCGCGCATTTCTTCCCGTATACGTTCGTAAATTAGTACGTTCGCATCCACGGCCGTACCCATGGTGAGCACAATACCGGCGATGCCTGGCAGAGTCAGTACAGCCCCCATCGAGGCTAAAATACCCATTAAGAAGAATACGTTGAAAAGTACAGCGATATTTGCCGTGACACCTGCACGGTTGTAATAAGTAATCATAAAAATCATCACCACTACAAAACCGATAACGGCAGAGTTAACACCGGCATCAATAGCGGCCTGACCTAAGGATGGACCTACGATCGCTTCTTCGACGATTTTTGCAGTCGTCGGAAGACGACCAGCTTTTAGCACGTTTGCTAAATCTTTCGTGTCTTCGATTGTAAAGTTTCCTGAAATTTGAGAATTTCCGTTAGGTATTTCTTCGTTAACAGAAGGTGCGGAATACACAACGCCATCTAGTACAATTGCGATAGCTTCTCTATTTTGAGCAGCATCCGCCGTAATTTTTCGCCATTGACGGGAGCCCTCGGTATTCATTTCCATGGAAACAACAGGATTGTTCTGTTGGTCAAAATCGTCACGAGCATTCGTGATAACATCGCCAGTTAATATAGCACCACCTTCGGTTCCCGCTGTTTTAATTGCATATAATGAAATATAGTTTGGCGTGTTTTGTTCGGGTTTAACCGCCCATAATAATTGCAGGTTGCTTGGAATTGTAGCCTTAACGTCAGGACGGTTTAAGAAGCTATTAACCTTTGCTGTGTCTTTTAATAAAGATATACCTACCATTGGGCCTGGCGCTAGGGAAGGCTGGCCATTTTCCCCCATACCTGTTGATGGGTTCAAGATCGCGAATAATGGATTACTAGCTGCAAGCTCCGAATCAATCGCACTTGAGTCTGTTGAATCTTTGGTTCCTGCGCCAAGATTAGCGAGTAAATTATCGTCACTTGCTGTCGAATCTTTAGCGACCGAGTCAACTTTTGCTACTGCATCAGTTTTATTCGCTTCAGGTTTTGTTGTCGACGCTAGAATGCCATTTATATTTTCTAACAGGGGATATATTTGGAAGTTATCGTGCGTTTGATAGAATTCTAGTTTCGCCGACCCTTGTAGTAGTTTACGAACGCGCTCCTCATCGTTAACACCAGGAAGCTCTACTAAGATACGATTTGTACCTTGTTGAATCTGAATGTTAGGCGAGGCGACACCGAATTTGTCAATACGTGTGCGTATTACTTTGTACGAGTTTTGAATAGCATTATCTGCTTCTCTATTGAGGAAGCTTTTGACATCATTGTCTGAGCTTGAATTGTTAATTAACGATGCATTATCTTGCGTGGCAAAGAATGAAGCCAGGGATGCTGTCGCACCGGAGGCTTGGTATTCATTCACGAAAAGATCGACCAGACCGGTATTAGTCGTTCTGGCTTTTTTAACAGCGGCATCCAATGCAGCATTGAATTTTTCATCTTTTGGGTTGCTCGCAAGGTTGCGCACAAGTTCATCCAATGAAATCTCCATGGTTACGTTCATCCCACCTTTTAGGTCAAGACCTAAAGCGAGCTCGTATGATTTCGCTTCACGATAGGTGAACTTCGCTATTCCCAAATTGTAAACTTCTTCACCTGCCATTGAATCCAAATACGCTTTTTCAAGAGCCATATCGCCCTTCGCATATGCGGCAGCATCTCGTTCTACCTTTCGTGAAACAAACGTGAATGATAATGAGTAGAGGCATGCTATTGATACCGCTATCACCATAAATTTAATCAGCCCTTTACTCTGCATTTTCTGTTATTCGTGAATTTATTCGTTATAGTTATATAATCTTACGTCCAATTTAGCTTTATAATACGTAGCCAAGATTCGCAAAGTTATAAAAATTTTGTAGAAACAGAAGTTATTTGAAATTATATACACGTGAATAAACGGAATAGAAATTTTCCGTTTATAGCTATAAAAAAAAGGTCCATACGGATACCGTATAGACCTAAACATGTGTTTTTTATCGTTGCTTAGTTAAGCGTAAATTTGAAGCCGAGCGAAAAACGTGAAGGCTCAAAATCCGTTTCATGGGATAAGTTCCACCAAGGTTTCCAGTCGAAGTGGAACGCTAAAGGTGCAGATGGAATTTTATATTCGATACCTGCAGCCGGGCGGATTGCAAAAAATGTTTCGTCTCTTGGACCGTAATCAACGAAGCTAATTTGAGGTCCGACCCCCACATACCAACCTAGGCCGTTAGTGCCCTGGAATTGTTGGTTGTACGAATAGTCCGCGCCAATAGTTATGATGTTATCCCCAAATAATACTTGGGCGTTTCCCGCGTTAGCACCTCCAAAAGAGTGTTTAATTTGCGGACCAACAAGTGTTTCACCGTCTCCTAAATCAACACCTAAACCGATTGCTGTATTATACGGAGTTTGCGCTTTAGCTTCTTGAATACCAACAGCGATAAAAGACGCAGCTAAGAGAGATAAGAATACTTTTTTCATGTCTAAATATAATAATAGTTTTGCTTTATCGATTTTCGATAAAGAGCTCGATAGGCTAATACGAGCAAATATGTTGCCAAAGTTTTAAAACCCTATTTTTCATCACAATGTCATTTGGATATAAAAGCATTTATTTTTTTTGATTAATTCTAAAAATAGCGTAGTTTTGCCTGGCAAATAGAAACTCCAAAGATATTTGCCATATGGAACTAGATCCACAAAAATTCGTAGCTGAAGGTCTTACCTACGACGATGTTTTATTAATACCTGCTTATTCCGAAAGTTTACCTCGTGACGTGGATACAAGTACCTATCTTACAAAAAAGATTAAGTTAAATATCCCATTGGTCTCGGCCGCGATGGATACGGTTACCGGTGCTGATTTAGCTATTGCGATCGCGCAAGCTGGGGGGATTGGCATGTTGCACAAAAACATGACTATTGCACAACAGGCCGCCGAAATACGTAAGGTAAAGCGTTCGGAAAGTGGAATGATTCAAGATCCGGTTACCCTACAAGTTGAGGCTACCGTAGGTGATGCATTCAAAATTATGAAAGATCATAAAATTGGTGGTATCCCGATTATCGACGAAACAGGTAAGCTTGTGGGGATCGTTACTAATCGTGATCTCCGTTTTCAGAAAGACATGAAAAGACCAATTCAGGATTTGATGACAAAAGACAATTTAGTTGTTGCTCCCGAAGGAACGGATCTCATTCAGGCAGAGGAATTATTGCAAAATGAAAAGATTGAGAAATTACCTGTCGTCGATAAGGATGGTTTTCTAAAGGGATTAATTACCTTCAAAGACATACAAAAGTATAAGCATTATCCAAACGCCGCTAAAGATAGTCATGGTCGTTTGCTGGTGGGTGGCGCGGTTGGAGTTACAGCAGATACGTTAGAACGCATCACCGCATTAGTAAATGCGGGAGTTGATGTGGTGACTATTGATACTGCACATGGGCACTCCAAGGGTGTAATCGAGAAACTAAAAGAGGTTAAATTAGCATTTCCTAATTTACAGGTCATTGTCGGTAATATCGCGACGGGTGCCGCCGCAAAAGCATTAGCTGAAGCTGGGGCAGATGCAGTTAAAGTTGGTATTGGGCCCGGATCAATATGTACAACTCGTATCATAGCGGGAGTAGGGGTGCCGCAACTATACGCAGTGTACGAGGTTGCTAAAGCGCTCAAAGATACCGGTGTTCCTGTGATCGCGGACGGCGGGATTAAGCAAACTGGGGATATCGCCAAAGCGATTGCTGCTGGTGCCGATACGATTATGGCAGGTTCTTTATTCGCTGGCGTCGAGGAGGCGCCTGGCGAAACGATAATTTATGAGGGAAGGAAGTTTAAGTCATACCGTGGAATGGGGTCATTGGAAGCGATGGAACAAGGTTCGAAAGACCGTTACTTCCAAGATGTAGAAGATGATATTAAAAAATTAGTACCCGAGGGTATTGTCGGGCGTGTTCCTTATAAAGGAACTTTGGCAGAGGTGGTGTATCAATATATCGGTGGTTTACGCGCTTCGATGGGTTACTGTGGAGCACCTACAATTGATCGTTTGAAACAGGCGCAGTTTGTACGTATTACGGGAGCGGGGTTACGCGAGTCACATCCGCATAATATCTCGGTTACCAAAGAAGCTCCGAATTACAATAGTCGAGGTTAGTTATTAAACGGTCTGCGACTTGATATACTGGCGCATTTTTCTTAAATTGCTTTTTCACTAAAACAAAAATTCACTAAAATAAAAAACTATGGGCAAAGGCGATAAAAAAACTCGAAAAGGTAAAATAATAAAGGGGTCTTATGGCAAAAAAAGACCAAGAACATTACCGAAGAGAAAATCAGAGTCGACTGTGAAAGAGGAAGCGGTAAAAGAGGAAGCTAAATAGTAGTAATCGTAAGAATCAAGTTGAAAAATATAATACAAAGAGTAGGACATAATGTCCTACTCTTTGTATTATAAAGCGAATTTGAAATCTCTCCATTTCATGCGAATTCGCTGGTTACATTTTGAACGCTTTCGGATAAATTAGCCTATTTCAGGTTGTTTATATCTTGCTGTTCACGGAGTTGATCAACCTTGTTTTTGTTGCCGAAATCGTCGGTTTTTTCTTGAAATGATTCTAATATTAGCCTGATCGCGTCTGCATTGTCTGCTGTCCTTTGGTAGATATCAGGTATCGTCTTTTCGATGGTTGCATCACCAAGTTCGATGTTGTCAACTTCGATTTTACCAATTTTCTCTAAAACTGCCTGCTGGCTATTTCTGACATCTTCGAGTTCTCTGGCAATCTTCGCCATCAAATCAAATTTCTTAAGTTTATCCATAGTCGTTCTATCGTTTTAGTACACTATTTATAACGATTGAATGTAGAAATTGTTTTTTGAATGTGTCATGTACGCGAAAAAGCCCCTGCACGGAGGGGCTTAATTCCATCTATTCGTTACGAATAAAACGTGTTGAAGCATTATTCGATCTTCAGCCGTTAATCCGTTCCGCTTTCGAGAAGTGAATCAAAGAATTAGCGCGTATTGCTTACTGACCGGTATTTCCAGGGTATATCGTTAGCGCTTTTTCTAAGCAGATCAGTGCACTTTTTAAATCTTGTTGATTCAGTACATAAGCGAGTCGTACTTCGTTTGTGCCTGCGCCTGGCGTGCTGTAAAATCCGGTGGCAGGCGCCATCATGACCGTCTGGTTTTGAAAAGAAAAATCTTCCAACATCCATTGGCAAAATTTATCTGCATTATCTATGGGAAGTTGAGCAACAACGTAAAAGGCTCCACCAGGGTTTGGGCAGTATATACCAGGGATCGCATTTAAACCATTAACGAGCATGTCGCGGCGTGCAGTGTATTCTTTTGATACGGCCTGAAAATAGCTGTCTGGCGTATCGACTGCCGCCTCGCCTGCAATTTGTCCTTCTAGCGAAGGGCTTAATCGCGCCTGTGCAAATTTTAGTGCCGTACCGTATAGCTCTTTGTTTTTGGTGATCAAGCACCCTATTCGAGCACCGCATGCCGAGTAGCGTTTTGACACGGTATCAAGGACAATGACATTTTGCTCGAGTCCGGGGAGGTGCATCGGAGAAATAAATTCTCGGCCGTCATAGCAAAACTCACGGTACGCCTCGTCGGAGAGAAGGTATAGGTCATGTTTAAGACATAAATCTTTAAGCGCCGTTAATTCTTGTTTTGAATAAAGGTAACCTGTAGGGTTATTTGGGTTACAAATTGCGATTGCTTTTGTCTTTGAGGTGATGAGTTTTTCAAATTCGCTGATTGCCGGCAGCGCAAAGCCCGTTTCGATACTCGAAATGATTGGTTTGACCACCACGTCGGCGCTGCAAGCAAAGCCGTTGTAATTGGCGTAGAACGGTTCGGGGATGATTATTTCATCACCAGGATTCATGCAGGCCTGCATCGCAATGGTGATTGCTTCTGAGCCCCCATTGGTTACAAGGATATTCTCCGGGTCAATATTGTAATTTAATTTATTGTAATATTCCGTTAATTTATTTCTGTACGAGGCAGTCCCTTCTGATGGAGTATAAGCCCATACTTTAAAATCGATGTTTTTAAGTGCGTTAAGCATAGTCTCAGGCGTCTCAATGTCGGGCTGACCGATATTCAGGTGGTATATTTTTTTGCCATCTTCCTTCGCTTTATCAGCAAACGGAGTTAGCTTCCTAATCGGCGATGCTGGCATCGCTACGCCTCTTTCTGATATTTTTGGCATCTTCATTTGTATTTAGAATTCTTTTGCAAAATTAGCAAAAAGAATAAGATCTGAGCGAGTGAAATACGCGAAGTCAGTAAAACTACTGATCGCCTATGGCCGCGCACGATATCGTCATGGCGTTCCGGTACGATTACAATATGACGGAAACCAAACAAGGCCATCGATTGCGATGGCCTTGTTTGTACAGCGATTATTAAGATATTATTGTACGTTACCTTTTACGGTTAACGTTTTGACAGGTGTCTTCGTGTTGGATTTAACAGTGAACTGTTTTGTGAAAGGACCTTTTGCTGCCGCATTGTACGTTACAGTAATGGTTCCCGACTCTCCTGGTTTAATAGGCGTTTTTGTGAATTCCGCTACCGAACATCCGCACGAGGGTTTTACTTCGCTAATGATGATGGGTGCATCTCCATTGTTGGCAAATTTAAAGTCAAAAGAAGCCGGTTGGTTTTGTGGAATGCTGCCAAAATCATGCGTTTCCTTTTCAAACTTAAACTCCCCTATAGCTACTGTCATCGCAGTGAAGCTAACTACCGCGATAAATGCCATCAAAATTCCTAATGTTTTCTTCATCATATTTATTTTAATATGTGTATTACAATCAAATTATACGCCAAAAGTACTACATATAACAGCGTTTATATCTTTTTCGCTCTAATTATATGAAAATATTACAGTAATTTGTCTTAAATGATCCCTTCTTTTAGAAGGTCTTGTAAGTGGATGATGCCGTGATAGTGATTGTCTTGCATGACCACTAGTTGGGAGATATTATTCTCACGCATCTTATGCAACGCATCGACAGCTAGGGCCTCGCGTTCAATTGTTTTTGGTGCTTTTGACATGATGTCTTGGGCCCGTAATGAGCTGAGATCTTCATGTTTTTCGAGCATCCGGCGAACGTCGCCATCGGTAATTATCCCAATCACTTGAGCATCTTTAATCACGGCCGTGGCACCTAATCTGTGTTTGGTAATGGTAATAATTAAGTCTCTTATTTTTGCATCAAAACTGACCTCTGGCTTGCCGTTGCTGTCGGAGAGGTTCTTCACTTTTAAATATAACTGTTTACCAAGCGCTCCTCCGGGATGGTATTTTGCGAAATCTTGATCGGAGAATTGGCGACATGTTTGGAGTGACACGGCGATCGCATCGCCCATGGCCAGCTGCGCGGTGGTGCTTGTTGTGGGGGCTAAATTATTAGGACATGCCTCGCGGGCTACGGTAGTGTTTAGGATAAAGTCCGCATTTTGCGCAAGGAATGAATTTAAGTTGCCAACAAGCGCTACCAGCACATTTCCTTTTTGCTTTAAAAAGGGAACAAGAACTTTAATTTCGGGCGTGTTTCCACTTTTTGATAATGCAATTACAAAGTCGTCGTCTTGGATGATACCGAGGTCGCCATGAATGGCATCAGCCGCGTGCATAAAAATGGCGGGTGTTCCTGTGGAGTTGAATGTAGCGACGATCTTTTGTGCAATGATGGCGCTTTTTCCAATTCCGGTAACGATCACTCTACCTTTGAGTGCGAGGATATGTTCGACAACCTGAACAAAATCGTAGTCAATTAGTTGCGTTAGATTTTGGACTGCATTCGCTTCGAGCTCCAATGTTTCAATCGCCGTCTTTTTAATATCGATGTTGTGTATCACAGAAATAATGTCTATTTTTATATTAGAATACTGCAAAAGTAAGTTTTTAAAACTCAAAAGAGTAACAGGTCCATCTAATTTTTTGCCCTACAATCAATGGAAATAGAAAAGTCATTATTTGACAATCTACAAGAATTTTTCGGCTTTGATAACTTTAAAGGTGATCAAGAAGCAATTATTACGAACATCCTAGGAGGGAAAGATACATTCGTTATAATGCCAACAGGTGGCGGTAAATCAATATGTTATCAGTTGCCGGCGTTAATGAGCGAGGGCACTGCGATTGTCATTTCACCGCTCATCGCGCTAATGAAAAATCAAGTAGACCAACTTCGTGCCTTTGGTGGTAATGAGAGTATAGCACATTTCCTCAATTCGTCTCTTAATAAGGGAGAGATTGCGAAAGTCAAGCAAGATGTCTCAGCGGGTAAAACGAAACTATTATATGTTGCACCTGAATCATTAGCTAAGGAAGAAAATACGCAGTTTTTAAAACAAATTAGAGTTTCTTTTGTCGCCGTCGACGAGGCACATTGTATCTCTGAGTGGGGACATGATTTTCGCCCCGAGTACCGAAAGATCAGGCAGGTGATCAATGGGATTGGGGATAATATACCAATTATAGCCCTCACCGCGACAGCGACTCCGAAAGTGCAGTCTGATATCCGTAAGAATTTACAAATGACTGACGCGCGGTTATTCAAGTCATCTTTTAACCGTTCCAACCTATATTATGAAGTTAGAACAAAGAAGGATGTAGTCAAGGAAATCGTGAAGTTTATTCGGCAAAACGCTGGAAAAACGGGGATTATTTACTGCCTTAGTCGTAAAAAAGTAGAGGAAATCGCCGAAGTGTTGAATATCAATGGCATCAAGGCGTTGCCTTATCATGCTGGTTTGGACGCAAAAACACGTGCGGACACACAAGATAAATTTTTGATGGAAGATGTGGAGGTTATCGTTGCAACGATAGCCTTTGGAATGGGGATCGATAAACCCGATGTTCGGTACGTTATCCATCACGATATTCCCAAATCTATGGAAGGGTACTATCAGGAAACTGGTCGTGCAGGAAGAGACGGTGGCGAGGGGAATTGTTTAGCTTTTTATTCGGAGAAAGACGTTGAAAAGCTGACGAAATTTATGAAGGATAAACCTGTCTCGGAGCGGGAAATTGGAACACAAATTCTGAAAGAGGTTATCGATTATTCGGAATCTTCGGTGTGCCGCAGAAAGCAAATTTTACATTATTTTGGTGAACAGTTCGATGAAATGGGCTGCAACAATATGTGTGATAATTGCCGATCAAAGAAGACGTATTTTGACGCGGAAGAATCGATCCTTCAAGTACTAAACTTCATTAAAGAGCAAGGGCATAAATTTGATGACAATCACCTAATTAACGTCTTTATCGGTCAAAATAACCAACCTATTTCCTCGTATAAGCACGATCAGCATTCTTTGTTCGGCTCGGGAAAGCATTTGGGAGTGAATTATTGGAATTCACTGATTCGTCAGGCCGTGCTTGCTGATTTCATTAAGAAAGATATTGACCATTACGGTTTGTTATTTTTAACCGAAAGTGGAAAGAAATACTTAGCAAACCCCTATCCGATTAAGTTTATTCTTAATAATCCGATGGAGAAAGCCACTGATGAGCGCTCGGATGTGCTGTCACATGGATCGAATGCGGTGGACGCAGGTTTACTTAAAATGCTGAAAGATCTGCGTAAGAAAATTGCGAAGCAAAAAACGTTACCGCCTTTCGTCATTTTTCAGGACCCATCCCTTGAGGAGATGTGCACGCATTACCCGGTTACAATGGATGAGTTGAAGCAGATTCAAGGGGTTGGTGGAGGAAAGGCCGTGAAATTTGGTAGTTCCTTCGTAGAGTTGATAAAACAATATGTTTCCGATAACGATATTGATCGTCCGCAGGATATGGTGGTCAAGAGCACCGCAAATAAATCGGCATTAAAAGTCTCGATTATACAAAATATAGATCGGAAAATCGGACTCGACGACATCGCCTTATCGAAAGGTATAAGCTACGAAAATTTGCTAAAAGAAGTGGAATCGATTGTGAATTCCGGTACAAAGCTTAACATTGGTTATTTTGTCGATGAAATGATTGATAGTGATCGTCAGGAGGAAGTTTATGATTACTTCCGGGCGGCTGAAGTAGACTCCATTAAGGAGGCTTTAAATGAGTTGGGGGAGGAGGATTACACCTTTGAAGATATCCAACTTATGCGTATCAAATTCATGTCGGAATTAGGGAATTAAACACAAACAACATATGATTCATACCTATTTGCCCAATATTAAAAACGGCGACTCTTCGCAGTTTTTTCTTATGGCAGGACCCTGTGCAATTGAGGGGGAAGACATTGCTCTGCATATTGCCGAGCGTATTGTAAAAATTACAGACAAATATAATATCCCATACATTTTTAAAGGTTCTTACCGTAAAGCAAATAGATCACGAGTAGACTCCTTTACGGGTATAGGGGATGAAGAGGCATTGAAAATCTTAGAAAAAGTTGGTCGTACCTTTGGCGTTCCAACCGTGACAGACATACATGAGAGCCATGAGGCGGCGATGGCAGCGGCTTATGTGGACGTTTTACAGATACCAGCGTTTCTATGTAGACAAACCGACCTTTTGGTTGCCGCTGCGCAAACAGGTAAGGTGGTAAATATTAAAAAGGGACAATTTCTTTCTGCGGGATCGATGCAGTTTGCGGTTGATAAAGTGAAAGACTGTGGCAATGATAAAGTTTTCTTAACTGACCGAGGAAACACTTTTGGGTATCAAGATCTCATCGTTGACTTTAGAGGTCTGCCCGAAATGCGTGCCTTTGGTGTGCCAACGGTTATGGATTGTACCCATTCGCTGCAGCAGCCAAACCAATCCTCTGGGGTTACCGGCGGCAAGCCCGAACTGATTGAAACGATCGCCAAGGCGGCAATTGCCGTAGGCGCGGACGGACTGTTTATCGAAACACACCCGGATCCGGCAAATGCCAAATCAGATGGCGCTAATATGCTCCATTTAGATTTATTGGAAGAGCTGATCGCAAAGTTGGTACGCGTTAGAGAAGCAATTATTTAACCGCAAGGTGTGTTGGAAATACGGAGGTCTAGACATAACAATCTAGGCTTTTTTTTGTGGGCTGACAGCGCTGGCGCAAAGGGCTTATTTTCAGCGGATTTTTCTATACATCTTAATAAATGTTCTTTCTACTGTAGATTATAATATATTTTTGTATAAATCTAAATAAAGAAAATATGGATTGGTTATTTGCACCGTGGCCTTGGTATGTCGGAGGAGGCGTTGTCGGCTTAGTGATGGTTTGTTTGATGTGGATGGGGAATACCTTTGGTTTTTCTTCTAATTTTCGCACGATTTGTTCGGCACTTGGGGCGGGGCAGACGTGTAGTTTTTTTGACTACGACTGGAAATCGCAGCGATGGAATTTGCTGTTTCTTGTCGGAACCGTGGCAGGTGGATTTCTAGCGGCACAAATATTTCCCAATCAGCATATGCCTGATATCTCATCGACCACCGTTGAACGGTTAAACTTGTTGGGTATTACCAGTGTAGGAGAGAGCTATTATCCCACCGAACTTTTTGAATCCTGGTCATTTAAAGATGTTTCCTTATTGATTTTCGGGGGGCTGCTCGTTGGTTTTGGAACGCGCTATGCCGGCGGCTGTACCTCGGGGCATGCGATTTCGGGATTGAGCGATCTACAGTTGCCTTCGTTGATTGCCGTTATTGGGTTTTTCTTCGGCGGGTTATTCATGGTACACGTATTATTTCCACTTATTTTTAGCCTATGAGAACGCTAATATATTTAGGGCTAGGCCTAATTTTTGGAGTAGCAATGTACAAAGGAGAAGCTGCTTCATGGTTTCGAATTTTCGAAATGTTTAATTTTGATTCCTTCCATATGTATGGGTTTATAGCGAGCGCACTGCTTGTCGGGTTACCTGCCACGCAGTGGTTAAAACGCCGAGGAAGGGATATTGATGGCAAGCCGATTTATATTGCTCCTAAGCGGCGCTCGATTGCTCGATACCTATTTGGGGGTATATTATTTGGATTGGGTTGGGCACTTGTTGGCGCCTGTCCCGCACCTATATTTGTGTTGATCGGCGCAGGCGTGAAGGCTATGCTTGTTGTTGCGATCTCGGCGGTACTGGGAACTTATTTGTATGGACTTTTGCGCAATAAATTATTGCATTGAAATAGACCAAGGTAGATCGATATCGCGGATATGATGATTTTGGGATTTATATTAGCACTGCTGGTCGGCGTAACTTTGGGTTTGGTTGGGAGTGGCGGTACGATACTTACTGTACCGATCATGGTGTACGCTTTGGAGGTAGATCCTGTTCTTGCGACAACATATTCTCTGTTCGCAATAGGGGTCACTTCGTTAGTTGGATCGATCCGTGGAGTCTATAATAAGGAGGTAGATTTTAATAAGATTTCTTTGTTTGGTCTTCCATCACTGTTGATGGTTTTTGTTACACGCAGCTATATTCTACCGCTCGTGCCGGAGATAATAGTTATCGGTCGATGGGAATTTATGCAAGATCTGGTTCTGATGATGTTATTTGCATGTGTGATGCTAGTGGCGGGCTTGGTTACTATTCGGGGCGCAAACGTAAAAACCGGACAGGTTGTTTTACCGGGAAATGTAAAAACTAGCATGTTGGTCGTACAGGGACTTATTGTGGGGCTGGTCACGGGCGTAGTTGGTGCTGGTGGTGGTTTTCTTATTATCCCTGCGCTGATAAACTTTAACGGAATGTCAATGAAGCGAGCCGTTTCAACCTCACTGGTTATTATTTCTATAAATTCATTTTTTGGTATATTGGGCGATGTCGAGAAATTCCCCACATTCGACTGGTCAATTCTTATCGGCTACACAAGCTTAGCAATAATCGGAATTTTTGTTGGCTTCAAGCTGAGTATTGTAGTATCCGGGACTAAATTGCGCACGGGGTTCGGCGTTCTTTTATTATTCGTCGCGATGTATATTATCCTGCGGGAATTATATTTGGGGCATTAAAAGTATGCAGGTTGGCCTGCACTTATCAATTGATTTTTACACGTAATTCATTTTATATGTTTTTTCAAAATGTATACGATCAAAATCTTGCTCAGGCAAGTTATTTTCTGGGCTGCAAGGACAAAAAGCAAGCTATTGTGATCGATCCGCAGCGGGACATATCATACTACTTAGAGATAGCCAAGCAGCAAAACCTAACGATTACCCACGTTGTGGAAACACATATCCATGCTGATTTTTTGGCAGGAACGCCGGAGCTGGCTGCCGAAACTGGTGCTCAAATATATCTTTCGGCTGAGGGCGGTACGCGTTGGCAATATGAGTATTCACATAATGGCCTTCGCCAGGGCGATTTCATCAAGGTTGGAAATTTAAGTTTGGAGGTCATGCATACCCCAGGACATACACCCGAAAGTATTAGTCTGTTACTGCGCGATCACCCCGCGAGCGATGAACCCGTGATGATTTTCACGGGTGACTTCGTGTTTGTGGGCGACGTGGGCCGGCCCGATTTATTGGAAGAGGCCGCCGGCATTCAAAATAGTAAACATCAGAGCGCACGGAAGCTCTTCGAATCGCTGAAGAAGTTTACCGCTTTGCCAGATTTTGTTCAAGTGTGGCCGGGACACGGAGCCGGTTCAGCATGTGGTAAAGCTTTAGGAGGCGTACCCAGTAGTACGGTTGGTTATGAAAAATTACGTAACTGGGCGCTGCAATACGGGGATGATGTAGAAGGGTTTACCAATGAACTGCTAGCGGGGCAGCCAGAAGTACCAACGTATTTCTCACGGATGAAAATTTGGAATAAGCAGAACCGCCCGTTGTACGCTGCGCCGAATGAGTTACACCAGTATACGATCGAGCAGCTCGAAGGACGCACCGACATTGTTTTGCTCGATTCGCGTGATAAGACCGAGTATGCAGCTGGTCACATAGGCAACTCGATCAACATCCAGAATAAAAAAAGTATGGTAAATTGGGCCGGTTGGATGCTGGATTATAGTAAACAGATTGTCGTTATTGCGCCCGTTGAACAGCAGCAAGAGATTGTCCGCAAGTTATCGCTGATCGGTATGGATAATGTCGTGGGGTTTGTTTCCGATATTTCGGGCGCATCATTAATCCGTACAGAGCTGGTGGATGATGTGAAGGTAGCCAACTTAAAAGATGAGCCGGACGTTGTTTTGATGGACGTGCGCAATGCCAGCGAATATCACCGTTCACATATTCCGGGGGCCGAGCATTTTTTCGTCGGTCATTTACCCAAAATGGAACGTCTGCGGACTATAGCCGATAAAACGTTTATTATCCAATGTCAATCGGGTGACCGCGCGTCGATCGCTTACTCGTATTTAGAATCTATAGGGTTTAAAAATTTGAAGTTGTATATGGGGAGTTTTGTCGATTGGGAGAGTAAGGGAAGAACTGTTACAAACTAACAGTGCTACCTCTTTCTGATTCCTTGCCTTAAGAACGCGCGTTAATTCACGGGCGCATAAGGTGTGAATTCGTGCTTAGGCTCAAAGTAGTTCCAAAGTAGCTTGGCTATTTTGCGTGTCAGTACTTCTGCTTCGTTGTCCGGCGTCCAGCTTTGATCTTTATTATTCTTGGTTAATATGGAGAATACAAAATCTCCAGAAGGCGCATGAACAAAAACGACCTCACCACGGGACTCGTTTACCGATCCGGTTTTCGATGCGGTGGCAATTTCTGCCGGGATTTGTGAAAGTGATCGCTCGTTGTAGAATTGGTTTTTCAAATAGCGATACATTTTGTCTGAGAGTCGGTTATCGTATACCTTTTTAAACCGAATTTTAGCCAGAAGCGTTGCGATTTCTTTCGGTGTTGTTTGTCCCCAACCGTATTGGTTCCAGTCATCCTCTCTTCCGGCTGTTTTCGAATTTACGCGCGTATTTTTGAGACCAAGTTCGTCCATTATTCGATTTATATTTTGACCACCTCCGGCAAGTTCTTGACACCATATCGAAGCGACATTGTCGCTGTAGGAAAGCATTAATGATACTATTGTTGATAAATCTGTACGTGCGCTGTCTTTGAAAAATTGCATCAGACCAGATCCGCCATATTCGCGTTTAGCATCATAAATGTATGAATTGGAGAGGTTCAAGCTTCCGTCGTTTATCTTGTCAAATACGCCAACCAGAATAGGTATTTTAACAATACTGGCCGTTGGAAATATTCTGTCAGCCTGTATTTCTACCGTAATATCCTTTTTAAAGTTTTCGACATATATTCCGATCTCACCGTCAAATGAGGCGATTTCTTGCTCAATAATTTTCGTCAGTTTTTTGTCGTTCTTTTGTGCTTGCACGAGATTTGAAATTAAGGAGATATTCAAAATTAGTAATAGTACTTTTCTCATGAGTAAGTCAATGTAAATGTTAGAAAGATTCCGTTAGCATAAGCCCGCATTACCTGCTGCATCTACGCCGTAAATTATGATTTTTTACCCGCTTCTGATTCACGCAGCTTACTGTGTTTCTTGCCGTAAAAGAAATAAATTACTAAGCCTAATAATAACCATCCAGCGAGACGCTCCCAGCTCTCCACTGGCAGTGATGCCATGAGTATCCCACAGACGAGAATCCCCAGAATAGGCACCAAGGGTACAAATGGTGTTTTAAACGGACGCTCAAGCTCGGGCGAGGTTTTACGCAACACAAGTATTCCCAGACACACCAAAGCAAAAGCGAAAAGCGTCCCAATGCTTACCATATGACCTAAATCAGAAATAGGTACGAAGCCTGCAAATAGGGAAACGAAAATCATGAATATAAAATTCGTTTTCCAGGGCGTGCGGTTTTTGGATAGGTCAGAAAAAATCTTGGGTAAGAGACCATCTTTGCTCATGGAGTAAAATACACGGCTTTGCCCCAAAAGCATGACTAAGATTACCGATGTGTATCCGGCGATGATGGTGAGCGTTAAAGCGGTATTTAAGAACGTATATCCGGTCTTGGCAAAAGCTGTAGAGACCGGTTTTGCGTTGTCTTTAAACAAGGTGTAATGCTCTAAGCCGGTTAACACATAAGCGAATAACACGTAAAGGATAGTACATATAATCAAAGAGCCGATAATACCAATAGGCATCGTTCTTTTGGGATCTTTCGCTTCTTGCGCTGCCGTACTGACGGCATCAAATCCAATGAATGCAAAAAATAATACGCCCGCGGCACGCAGTATGCCGCTGATCCCGAATTCCCCGAAGTGTTGCCCTGTGAGAAATGCCCATAGGCCAAGCTCACCACTTTTGACCATTTCTTCTGCCGGGTTATCGGGTATAAACGGGGTGTGATTTGCTGGGTCAATAAACCTCCAGCCAAGTGCGATAAAAATAAGTACGACCGTCACTTTTAAAATAACGAGTAGGTTATTCACGGTCGTTGATTCTTTCGTTCCGCGCATCAATAATACCGAGAGTAAGCATACGATCACTATCGCCGGCAAATTGACCATGCCGCCCTCCCAAGGCCCTTTTAAAAACTGTTCGGGAATTGACACATTGAAAGTGGACAGTAGTTCGTTGAAATACTGCGACCAGCTTACGGCGACCGTAGCACTGGCAAGGGCGTATTCTAAAACCAAATCCCATCCAATGATCCACGCTATAAATTCGCCCATGGTCGCGTAGGAGTAGGTGTATGCGCTTCCTGCAACGGGAATCATCGAGGCAAATTCTGCATAGCAAAGACCTGCGAAAGAACAGGCTACGGCCGCAATTATAAAAGAGAGTAAAACTGCGGGCCCCGCATTTTCCGCCGCGGCAATCCCCGTTAGCGAGAACAGGCCCGCGCCCACTATCGCACCGACTCCTAATGCTACGAGTCCCGTCGCCGAAAGCGTTCGTTTGAGCGTGTGCTCTCCGGTTTCTTTTGCTTCTTCGATGATTTGCGGGATTGACTTCTTATATAGCATCATGTCGGGGGATTTTTATGAAATATTTGGTTTATAGTTTCTTAAATTTCGAATAGGAATCCAGAACGTAAATGCGCATATCTTCGGCCGAAGCCGTCTCAATGAACTTAAGCTCTGGCCGATATCGGTCACGAAATAAAGGTAGTTCCTCCGCGCTGATAGGAATGATGCTACGGATAAGCTTTTCGGAAAATAACCGGTCTACTTTTCTGTTTTGCTGTTCGGTGATTAGCACATTGAGATTTCCTCGGGCTTGTTTGCTTTTGCGTCCAAACAGACGCGAAGGCGACACACGTAATCCACCGCGATTCTGTGAGGCCTCGACAACCTTACCTTCGTTTCTTGCCGTCGCGATTTCCGCGGCTAGACGGCTATCGGTAAGTCGGGTGACTAGTACTTCATCGATAACGATATTATTGTTATCACGGACAAGGTAGACCCGTTGAATACCGTGTTCATACACAAATACGGTATCCGTTTGATATCCAGTCTGACTAAAAGTTAGCAGGTCGTTAAGTGCCCCGTCAATAAGAAATTCACCATCTCTATTTGAGGTTACTTCATTGTTAGTTCGTAGATTCTTTACGATCACATCTTGTAAGCGTTCGCTACTATTTAACTCATGAACAATACCTTTTAGCTGCTGCGCGTTGATACTGGTGAGCGAGCAGATAAGTACTATCGTGAGTATGCTTATCTTTTTTAAATATTCCATATACGCTTTTAATTTCGAGGCCAAACATTATTATCTGAATTTATGTCTGGGTAGACATGATCAGGGTCGATGACCACTTTGGAAAGTTTCTCCGTTGATTCGAGCTTGAAGCGCCAAGACGTGTTGCGCTGCCACACTTCTACCGGGAGTTTTTTCCGGATTTTCTTTCCCGATTCGGTTGTTGCTTCGATCACTACGGGTAGCGCAAGCTTCTGTAAATTGTCGACCGTGATTAAAGCGCCATCGTTTGGATTCAAATTGACATACTCAACGCTTGCAAGACTTTGGTCTAATGTCCAGTTGTTTTGAAACCACCCGCGCCAAAACCAAGCTAAGTTTTCACCGGTTTCATTTTCTATAGTGCGGAAAAAGTCATCCGGGGTGGGGTGCTTGTACGCCCAATTCTCGACGTAGGCTCTGAACGCTTTATCGAATCGCTCGGCACCGATTATTTCATCACGCAACAAACGTAAACCAAAAGAAGGTTTGTAATATGCTAGTACACCAATATTACGCTCTCGCATTCCCGCTGGCGCCGACATAATCGGTTCCAAATTTGGGTTGGCAAGCGCTTTAGAAATCGCATTTTTGTTTCCAAAGGTTTTGTTATACTCGCCTTTATTGAACGCTTCTGTTGATATATCATTTATAAAGCTGTTAAACCCTTCGTCCATCCACGCATGTAGCCTTTCATTACTTCCGACGATCATCGGGAACCAGTTGTGACCAAATTCATGATCGGTAACACCCCATAAGCTGCCTGCTTTGGCTTTGTGGCCGCAGAAAGATAGCCCCGGATACTCCATTCCACCAACATTCGAGGCAACATTAACCGCGACCGGGTAGGGGTATTCATACCATTTTTCGCTATAGTGCTCAATTGACGCTTTGGTATATTCCGTTGAACGTTCCCAAGCGTTCCCCCCATTACTTTCGACGGGATATGCCGATAGGGCGAGTGATTTGGTGCCGCTGGGGTTATTTATTTTTGCACCGTCGATAATAAATGCCGGGGAACTTGCCCAGGCAAAATCATGCGCATTGTCCAGTTTATATTTCCAGGTAAGCGTTTTGCCGGACGGACGCGAATTTTTGTCATTCACCTCTTGCGCAGATCGAATGATAACCGTTTTATCACTCTCGGAGGCATTTTTGTATCGTGAAAGCTGTTCTTTAGTCCAAACGTCTTGAGGGTTTTGCAACTCACCTCCTGCGACAACGATGTGATTTGCTGGTGCTGTTATTTCTACCTGATAATTTCCAAATTCAAGATAGAATTCGCCGGGACCGGTGTACGGATCTGTGTTCCAACCTAATACGTCGTCAAATACGCATACGCGTGGATACCACTGCGCAATACTGTATATTTTACCATTTTGGGTGTCTAATATTCCGGTACGGTCTGCACCGTATTCCGGTATTGCGTAGTCGAAATTAATTTTAATGTCTACCGTGCTTCCTCCAGGTTTTAGTGGAGTTGGAAGCTCGATACGCATTCGGGTGTCGTTCACAATATACTCCGCATCACGATCATCACCTAGGGTTACTTTGCTCAGTGAGAACCCGCCGTCGAAATCGGATCCCGCTGTGCCATATCGGCTATCTTCCAGCGGGACGGTTGCCTGACCACGCGAATCCTCATTGAATAGATTTTGATCAAGTTGCAACCAAATAAACTTTAATTCTTCGGGACTGTTATTCGTGTATTTGATGGACACCGATCCTGAGACGCGATCGGACTGATCATCGAGCGATACCTTTAGAATGTAGTCAGCGGCATTTTGCCAATAGGATGGTCCGGGTTTGCCCGAGGCACTTCGGTAAGCGTTTCCATTTTTTGTGTAAAATATAGGATCAAAAGTCTCGGTGTAATTGTAGGCGCTTTGTGTTTGTGCCACCGCTGCTTGGGATAATAAAAGGCAGCTAGAAATCGCAGAGTAAATTATTTGTCTTAGCATGTTATGATGATTATCTGAGTGTTTTACTGTATTCTTGTTCGTCAAAGCCTAATAATATTCCTTTTGGGTATTCAATTACAGGTCTTTTTATCATACTGTTGTTAAACAAAAGAATATCGTTAGCTGAAGTAGCATCTCGAACGGAAGCCTGCTGTTCAGGGCTAAGCTTCCTCCAGGTTGTTCCCTTTTTATTAACAAGCAATTCCCAAGATATTTTATTTTCCCATTCTTGTAATTTTTCTCTGCTTACAGGCTCCTTTTTGTAATCATGAAAATGGTATTGGATGTCATTTTCTTCAAGCCATGTAAATGCCTTTTTCATCGTGTTGCAGTTTTTTATGCCATATACGTGTATCATAATTTTATCGTTATGTTCTTATTCGTTCGGCGCGGTCAGCGGACTGCATTTAATATGGTGTGCAGCATACCTCGCGCGGTACAGTGTTCGTTTTTTTTTTTGGCAACCTTGTGTCTTTGATTACCCAGATGTAGTCCATTTATAGAACTAATTGTAAATATACATTTTTTTTCAAAAGACAAGTAAAAAATGGGGTGTGGAGCTCTTTAACCTACCTGCGGAATGTCTCCCGTTATTCGGTGTTCCGAGCGGAATTTGGAGAGTAAATATGGAGTAATAATGTGTATTTTTTACACTAAGTGTTTTCTGTAATCAAAAAAATATCATTACCTTTAGTGACACAATATAAAATTAGACAAGACATATGAGCCTAAAAGATTTTAAAGGTGTTTTGACGGGAGATCAAGTTCAAGAGTTATTTGAGATTGCTAAAACACATAAATTTGCTTTACCAGCTGTAAACGTTATCGGAACAAATTCGATCAATGCAGTTATGGAAACCGCTAAAGCGGTGAATTCTCCAGTGATTATCCAGTTATCAAACGGTGGTGCGCAGTTTTACGCCGGGAAGTCGTTGAATAATGACGGACTTAAAGCATGTGTTTTGGGTGCTGTTTCTGCAGCTCATCACGTACATTTGTTAGCAGAGCACTATGGTGTTGCGGTTATCCTTCACACCGATCACGCCGCTAAGAAATTGCTACCGTGGATCGACGGGTTACTCGACGCTGGAGAGAAGTTTTTTGCACAACATGGTAAGCCATTATTCTCCTCGCATATGCTAGACTTGTCAGAAGAGCCTATAGAAGAGAATATCGAGATTTCAGCGAAATATTTAGCCCGTATGAAACCGCTAGGTATGACTGTTGAGATCGAATTAGGTGTGACTGGTGGTGAAGAAGATGGTGTTGATAATTCAGACGTGGACAGCTCTAAATTATACACCCAACCTGAAGAAGTGGCGTACGCATATGAGGAACTTTCGAAAATTTCTGATAAGTTTACTGTAGCTGCGGCATTCGGTAACGTTCACGGGGTCTATAAACCTGGGAATGTGAAGCTTCAACCTGTTATCTTAAACAATTCGCAAGAATATATTAAAAAGAAATTTAATTTGTCCGCTGAGAAGCCTGTAAATTTTGTATTTCATGGTGGATCGGGATCAGCTCCAGAAGAAATTGCGGAAGCGATCTCTTACGGTGCGATCAAAATGAATCTCGATACCGATATGCAATGGGCGTACTGGGATGGTGTTCGTGCGTATGAAGCTAAAAACCGCGAGTATCTGCAAACACAAATCGGTAATCCAGAAAGTGCTGATTCGCCAAACAAAAAATATTACGATCCGCGCGTTTGGTTACGCAAAGGAGAGGAGGCATTTGTTGCAAGATTAAAACAGGGTTTTACAGAGCTAAATGCAATCGACGTTAATTCAAAACTATAAGTTTCCGCGCCATTTTTCGCGCTTAATATTATTATAAAAAGAACGCAGCATGTCTGCGTTCTTTTTATTTAGAAAATGTTACATCGTTTTTTTTGTGGATATAAAAGATGCGTTAATGCAATCTGCTAGCGGGTTTATAGGTCACCTGTTCAACGTGGAGGCTAAAGACCGCTTAATAATATTACAGGTTATTGACTGTATTTTAATTTGTTTGTCGGCGATGAATTCCTATATTTATAGTTCAGCAATCGGAGTAAAATTATTTTATTTTTTGGGGCAGTAATTACAAAAAACGGGTAGGCTAATGAGCAAACAGAGCTTTATAAATTTTTTGAAGTTTGAGAAACGATATTCTGTCCATACGATTAATGCGTATTCGCTTGAAATTGATGCCTACCATGCTTTTTTAGAGACGCAAAATTTGGAACTTTTGGAAGTCACATTCCGTGATGTTCGGGTCTATTTGGCGCAGCTAAAAGAAGCCGGCCGACAAGCTACCAGCATGAACCGTTCGATCTCATCGCTCCGTTCTTATTACAAGTTTTTATTGAGGGAAGGATTGGTGGATACAAACCCCATGAGATTGGTCCATGCACTGAAAACACCGAAGAAGTTACCGGTTGTAATTGAACAGGACAAAATGATTGCTTTGTTGGAGCAAGGGCATGCGCAGCAGAATGATTTCGAGCAAACGCGTGATTTTGTGGTTCTGGAACTGCTATTCGGGACGGGTATTCGTCTTTCAGAATTGCTAAATATCCAGGAACGCGACATCGACACCTATAACCAGCGTGTTCTTGTACTAGGGAAACGAAATAAGGAAAGATTGATTCCGATTCACAAAACGTTGATGGAGGAAATAAAGCGGTATTTAAAACTTAAATATACGCAGGAATTTAAAAACAATTCCGCATACTTAATCGTTACCAAAGTAGGAAAACAGGCGTATCCAAAAATGATTTACAGGATCGTTCAATATTACCTAGGACAGATAACTTCGCAAAAGAAAAAAAGCCCTCATGTATTGCGTCATAGTTTTGCGAGTACATTACTTAACAATGGAGCTGATTTAAATGCCATTAAGGAATTACTTGGACACGCAGGGTTGGCGGCCACTCAAGTCTATACACACAACTCTGTTGAGAGGTTGAAAACAGTTTATAAACAAGCCCATCCAAAGGCTTAAAAAAAGGAGGAAAAATGAATATTATTGTGCAATCGATTAAGTTTGACGCAGATCAAAAATTGGTAACATTTATCAAAAAGAAAACTGCTAAATTAGAGCAGTTTTTAGATAATATCATCGAAGGAGCTTGTTATTTGCGACTGGAAAATGTGGATGATGAGATCAATAAAGTAGTGGAGCTCAAAATAAATATTCCAGGGAGCCAATTATTTGCCAAAGCACAGGCGAAAACTTTTGAAGAAGCGACTGACACAGCCGTTGAGTCCTTACGTAGGCAGATTAATAAACATAAAACCAAAACCCGAACAAATCTAAGCAACCATAAAGAGTTGCTAAGCGGTACCGAAGAAGAAGTGTGATTCTTTTGGAAAATTATAGGAAAAGGCTGATTATAAAATCAGCCTTTTTATTTGGATTCAATCTTAATAATAATTACCTTTGGTGCGTTAAGTAGATCGAAAAGATGATTGTTTGTCCATTAGCAAATTTTGAAAAAGTATACCACACTGAAAATGGGGCTGTTTATCAATGCAGCCGCAAAAATTGCTATTGGTTAGAGTTCCAAGACTCAACGACCGCCTTCCGTGTTTCTGATTTTTTCCATTTTAAAAAATGTATCGATCGTATCGATATTTTTTCTATGATTAACGATACCTCTCGTACTTCTGATTTTGAGGTTATTATGCCACACCGTACCGAACGTTGTTTTATTTTGTCCGTACAGGATATTTTGAATTTGCGTGAAATTTTGTCGGGGGCTAAATTTATGATCGAACTCAATAGTGATGTCAAAAAGATATTGCGTAAAGAAGGTGTGTTTCTGGTTGGGTCCTCTGTTTAATTATACTGATTATAAATAGCTTACAGATTTTCTAGTCTAATTTAGACTGAATTCGTATTGTAGTTTTTTTATGCAAATAGATCTTTATTGATGTATTTTTGTAGCAAACAATGTGGGGCTAACATTGTTACTATTGTAGAATCTTAAAGGATAAATAATATGAAAGATTTATTGAAATTGAAAACATCGCTTAGCGAGGATATCGAAAATATATTAAATGCACAAGTTAAAGTAGAAGCACATTCATCGGCTCTTTATTTAGCAATGTCTTCTTGGTGCGATGATCAGGGACTAGATAATTCAGCGACATTTTTTGCTACGCAAGCTGATGAAGAACGCATACACATGTTGAAAATTTTCAACTTTATCAATAATCGCGGAGGTCGCGCAGTTTCGCCAGAGATCACAAACATCCCTGTGGATTTTGAATCGTTTCGTGGTGTTTTTGAACAGGCTTTGGAGCAAGAAATGTTTGTTACGGAGCAGTTTAATAATATTGCAGACAAATGTATGAAAGCGAAAGATTTCGTGACGTTTAATTTCTTGCAGTGGTTCTTAGAAGAACAAGTGGAAGAGGAGTATGTTGCGCGTCGTATTCTCGAATTATTTGATGTAATTGGAGAAGAAGGTACAGGACGTTGGGAGATTGACAAACACTTAGTGAAAGTTACTTTTGACGGGGAGTAATTAATTCAAGATAATTCATAATTGGGGCCGTTTCGCAGAAACAGCCCTTTTTTTATACAAAAAATAAAGTTTCGACGTTAGGAGAGAAAGGTATATCAAAATTCATTTTTTTCGTATATTGATCTCAAACGAGTGAAAACAATATTTGTGGGGTATCTAAAGTGTTTTATTGTTATAGTTGCTTTGGTTTGCATCCATGTAGTAGGTGTGTCTGAACTTCAAGCGCAGACAGCTGACCGGCAAATACAGGGATATGTCATCGACACTGCAAATGTGCGTATGGATGGTGTTACGGTCCGTTTAACGAGTGAATTTGATACACTCGTGACGAGTACCTCGAGCGCAGGATATTATGAATTTACACCTGTTAAGGGAAAGAATGTCCAAATCTCCTATAGCATGCTGGGCTATCAGATTATTAATAAACAGCTGCCCGTAGCAGCCAGAACAGGCTTCTACATGATGCCTAACGTTGTACTTACGCCTCAATCATCTTTAATTGAGGGCGTTTACGTAGTTAAAACGGTCCCTGTAATTTATTCCACCGATACCGTTCAATATAACATGGATGCGTTCAGCTTTCGGACGAACTCCCTGCTAGAGGAGGCGTTGAAGAAGTTACCCGGTATACGGGTCTCCCGTGACGGGATAGTCTATGCGCAGGGGAAGCCTATTTTATCGGTGCGCGTGGACGGTAAGAAGTTTTTCGGAGGCGATGTGTTGACAGCAACGCGGAATTTGCCCGCGGATTTTATCGCTAAATTACAGGTTATTAACTCCTACGGGGAAAATGCGTCGAACACAGGTATGAAAACCAATGAGCCGGAGAAAATTCTAAATATTGTATTAAAAGAAGATCGTAAACGTATTTCTTTTGGACAAGTCACCGCAGGAGGAGGAACCAGTGAACGGTTTATAGGAAGTATCGGTGTGAATAGGTTTGACGACGGACAGGAGTTTTCGGTGGTCGGCTCGATCAATAATACCAATACGAGTCTCTTTTCTTTTGGATCACCTAACGGTGTGGGGGATCGCGACCGTTCTTTGTATGATGCAACAGATTTTGTCGATCCTACCGATGGACTAAATAATATCAAATCCGTCGGATTTAACTTCTCTGATAATATTACGACCAACACACAATTCAATGGGAGTTATAGTTTTACACGAAAGGATAATGTCACCCGAGGTACCTCTTGGCTGCGCTCTAATTATATTGAGAATCTGATCTCGAATCAGGAATCCTATCAAACCAACAACGACGATAGCTACCACCGATTTACAGCGGAATTGAAACACAAGTTTAAAAATGAGGACCTCTTAGAGATAAGACCAGTATTCACCTATAACAAGACGTATACTGGAAACAGCCGAGAACGCCAAATCGATAATAACCAAATTTCGAATCGAGGAACATATCGAGATACTTCCTATTCGAAAAACCCTAATATGGATGTCAACGTCGTTTATTCAAAGGCCTTTCAGAAGCCGGGGCGTAAGCTTATTGGGAATGTTACATTAAACTTCAATAGCAATGATGAACTGGAAGATGTTTTGGATCGATACATCACGGTCGATTCTTCAACCGGTTCACCAACAGTTTCCAATTTCGAACAACGTTATTTTATTCAGAAAGATAACGGATCCGACGGGATGAAAGTATCGTTATCGTACGTAGAACCATTCTCGGATTACAGCAAGCTAGAACTTGTGTACGATTACCAATTGACCGATATGACCACAAGGAGGCTCGTGGAAGACAAAAATAAAACCGAGGAGCTTGGGCACTTTTATTACGTAGATTCGCTGGGCGTAAACTACAATTACCGGTTCAGCAGCAGCAAGGTAGGGTTAAACTACCAATATACGCCCAACAGTAATGTCCGTGCGAATATTGGTTTTGCTGTTCAGCCGCTAAAGCTTGTCGGAAATTTACCTGCTGAAGATTTAATATACAGCTATCGTAACGTCAACCTCGTGCCGACCGCCGGTTTCAAATGGCGAATAAATAAAGAGATTGATTGGTCCATAGATTACAGGGGTAAAAACAATCAGCCTAATTTCTTGCACATCATTCCCGTGCGTGACAACAGCAATTCACAGAATATTATAGTAGGTAATCCCGAACTCAAGGCTGAATTTTCGAATCGTATTAGCACGACATTCCGTAAATTTATCACCGCCCGTAGCCAATATTTTGAAACAAACTTTGCCTATAACTTCGTGTCCAACAAGATCGTCTCTGACAAGAAAGCGTATACGACCTCCACAATACAAGAAACGACGTTCAAGAATGCAGATGGTTATTATGATCTAAAATGGTATTATTTGTTTAATACGCCGATATTTAACGAGAGCCTTCAACTGGATCTGGTAGGAAGCGCCGATTTTTATAATAACCTTTCCTATGTAAATGATGAACGGAATAAAACCGAACAGTTTATATATTCGCAATCGCTTCAATTTCGATACAATTGGAGTGACTATTTTGAGACGTTATTTAATACCAATTACTTACTAAACCATGCGAGTTACACATGGCCCTATGCAACCGAAATTACAGCCCATAGTTTATTGTTCAGTGCTGGTACGAAAGGTTATTTATCAGATTATATCACCCTAGGTGCAGAAATGTCGCAACGATTTAATTCGGGATATGAGAGCAGTTTCATGAATAGCAACCCGACGATCATAAATGCTTACATGGAATTTTCATTTTTTAATAACAAAGCCGCCGTGCTGCGTATTCAGGGTTTCGATTTGCTCGATCAAAACAAGAATATGGGTACCTATAGCGAATACATCGGAAATGATCTCTACGAAGCTAAAAACAACCGTTTAGGGCGTTATTTTATGGTGACTTTAAATGTGCGGTTGCAGAAATATCCAAAGAAGAAATAATATGCATGCCATTGTAATTACAAAGTTTGGCGGACCTGAAGTACTCGAATTCGTCCGAAGAGTGACACCACCGGTAAGGGATGATGAAGTATTGGTTGCCGTGAAGGCGGCCGGTGTAAATCGGCCTGATGTATTCCAGCGAAAAGGCAATTACCCAGCGCCGCCCGGCGTAGTAGCAGATATCCCGGGCTTGGAGGTGGCTGGGATGGTTGTAGCGCTAGGAAAACGGGTGACAAGATGGTCGGTCGGCGATCGCGTTTGTGCGCTCGTTGGTGGGGGCGGTTATGCGACACATGTCGCGGTACACCAAGATATCTGCCTGCCTGTGCCTGTTGGGTTGAGCTATGCGCAAGCGGCAATACTGCCGGAAAATATATATACCGTTTGGGATAACGTCTTTCGACGTGGGCGGCTCTCTGCGGCGGACGGTATTCTTGTTCATGGTGGCTCTGGCGGAATTGGGAGTACGACGATACAGCTAGCGAAAGCGTTTGGAGCGCGTGTTTTTACTACATCTTCCACACCAGAGAAATGTAAGTATTGTACGGAATTGGGGGCTGATCGTACGGTAAATTATAAAGAAAGTGATTTTTACGCCGTATTACAGCACGAACGTATTGATGTTATCTTGGATAGCCTCGCAGGTGATTATTTTGAGAAAAATATAGATTTGCTTGCCCCGGATGGCCGTTTGGTCTATATTAACGCCACACAGGGTGCAAAAGTCCCTTTAAATATTTTTAAAGTTATGCAGAAGCGTTTGCTGATCACAGGCAGTACGCTCCGCGCGCGCGATACAGGCTTTAAGGCCGAATTAACCGAATCGATATTTACCCATATTTGGCCGTTTCTCGGGCAAAAGTTCCGTCCACAAGTATTTAAGGAAATCCCACTGGAAGACGCGGCGGAGGCACATCGATTGATGGAATCTGGCAATTTTTTCGGTAAAATTGTTCTCGTTGTATGATATGCTAAATACTTTTAGCTATCGGTTTTTAGATATTTTTGTTTACTTTAGAGGATTCTTAAATAAGCCGATAAATTGATGAAATTTAAATTTTTAACAACAATTTTCTTAAGCGGGAGTCTGCTTTTTGCCCACAGCCAGACAATCGATAAAGTGGAAAATCCGATCGACTTGGTGAGTACACTGGTCGGTACGCAGTCCACTTATATGTTTTCTACCGGAAACACATATCCCGCTATTGCCTTGCCATGGGGAATGAATTTCTGGAGCCCGCAGTCTGGAAAAATGGGTGATGGCTGGATGTATAGCTATACCGCTGAAAAGTTGCGTGGTTTTAAGCAGACCCATCAACCCTCACCATGGATGAATGATTACGGTCAGTTCTCTATTATGCCTATGGTGGGCGTGAAATCGTTCGATGAGGAAAAGCGCGCTAGTCACTTCTCACATAAAGCGGAAGTTGCCAAGCCACATTATTACTCGGTCTATCTAGCGGACTACGACGTGACCACCGAAATTACGCCGACTGAACGTGCGGCATATTTCCGTCTTACTTTTCCTAAGACCGATGAGGCGTATGTACTCCTGGATGCATTTGATAAAGGTTCTTATGTAGAGGTATTGCCCAAGGAGCAAAAGATAATTGGTTATTCGACCAAGAACAGTGGGGGAGTACCCGATAATTTTAAAAATTATTATGTGTTGGAGTTTGATCATCCGTTTGCAAATATTGCGACCTTCGCCGACTCCGTACTTAGCGAGGATCGTTATCTCGTGAAGGCCGATCACGTGGGAGCACTCGTTGGTTTTCAGATTGCTAATCGAGGAGATCAAATACTTGTAAAAGTAGCGTCTTCATTTATTTCAAAAGAACAGGCGGCCATTAATTTGAAAGAGCTCGACGGCGTGACGTTCGATGAGCAGGTCGCGAAGGGTGAAGATATTTGGAATACCGAGCTCAAAAAAATTGAAATTGAAGGTGGTACGATCGATGATATGAGAACCTTCTATTCCTGTTTGTACCGCTCGTTATTATTCCCGCGAATGTTTTATGAAATCGACGAGCAAGGACAAGTGGTGCATTATTCACCCTACAATGGCGAGGTTTTACCTGGATATATGTTCACCGATACGGGATTCTGGGATACTTTCCGGAGCCTTTTTCCATTCCTAAATTTAATGTATCCAGAAGTCAGTGAAAAAATGCAGGAAGGACTCGCTAATGCGTACCGCGAGAGTGGGTGGCTACCTGAATGGGCGAGCCCAGGATTACGTAGCGTCATGGTGGGGAATAACTCGGCCTCGGTCGTTGCTGACGCGTGGGTTAAAGGGATACGCTCCAAAGATATTGAAACGCTCTACGAAGCATTGCTCCATGGAGCGAACAATGCAGGACCGCTACCTGCGGTAGGCCGTGCTGGAGCCTCTTATTATAAGGAGTTAGGTTACGTGCCGTATGATGTAGATATCAATGAAAACGCAGCACGAACACTAGAATATGCTTATGATGACTTTTCGATCTATCAGCTTGCAAAAGCGCTGGATAAGCCCGAAAAGGATCAGAAGCTCTATAAGGCCCGCTCGTTCAATTATAAAAATCTATTCGACCCGGCAACAGGTTTAATGCGTGGTAAAAATAAAAATGGTGAATTCCAATCTCCGTTTAATCCGTTTAAATGGGGGGACGCGTTTACCGAAGGAAATAGCTGGCATTATACCTGGTCTGTTTTTCAGGATATTGAAGGGTTAGCGAACCTGTTGGGGGGGCATCAAGCGATGGAAATTAAGTTGGATTCGGTGTTCAGCCTGCCACCCGTATTTGATGATTCTTACTATGGATTTCCTATTCATGAGATCCGCGAGATGCAAGTTGCTAATATGGGACAATATGCACACGGGAACCAGCCTATTCAACATATGATCTACCTTTATAATCATGTCGGTGCGCCGTGGAAAACGCAATATTGGGTTCGTGAAACGATGAATCGTATGTATTCACCGAATCCTGATGGTTATTGTGGCGACGAAGATAACGGGCAAACATCTGCTTGGTATGTTTTTTCTGCGCTCGGATTTTATCCGGTTACTCCAGCTACGGACGAGTATATTTTGGGAGCACCATTGTTCAAAAAGGCGACTCTACATTTATCCAATGGAAAACAAGTATCCATTAAAGCGGAAAACAATTCGAATGAAAACAGATACATCAATGCGATGAAATGGAATGGGAAAAATTACACGAAGAATTATATTAAACATAGCGAACTTGTAAAGGGCGCTAATATTTCTTTTGATATGCAGTCCGAACCGAATAAAAATCGCGGCGTAAATAAAGGAGATTTACCTTTCTCGCTGAGTAAAGACGATATCTAAGGGTTGTATACATTTTAGAGATTAGAACCTCCCTTTTTGCAAGCTATATGTTCGCAAAAAGGGAGGTTCTTTTTTTGGGAGCTTGTTAAAGTTTCGAACCGTTTAACTTTAAGGAGTTGAGGATTACCGAAACAGAGCTCAGGCTCATTGCTGCAGCAGCAATCATTGGCGACATCAAAATGCCAAAGCTGGAGTATAAGATGCCCGCAGCTATAGGGATACCGATGATATTGTATAAAAAGGCAAAGAGTAGATTTTGCTTTACGTTCCGCATCATCTTGTGACTAAGCATTATTGCTTTTTCTATCCCCAGAAGGTCGCCTTTTATGAGCGTTATTTGGGCACTCTGCATGGCGATGTCTGTTCCGTTCCCCATAGCGATACCAACGTTAGCTTGCGTTAACGCAGGTGCATCGTTTATGCCATCGCCGGCCATCGCGACAATTTTCCCCTCTTGCTGCAGTTTTTTTATCGCTTGGAGCTTATCCGCGGGCATCATACTAGCTTTGACGAATTCTATGCCTGTTTTTTTAGCGACAACCTGCGCGGTGTTTGGGTTGTCACCGGTAAACATATGGACAGTGATGCCTTGATCTTGGATGTGCTCGATTGCCTCTTTACTAGATTGTTTCACCTGATCAATGATGGTCAGCAGGCCGGCGTATTTTTTGTCCACCGCAAGTATAGAGATACTGTTGCCTTGTTTTTGCGCTTGTGTGATTTTAGTGCTCAGGTCCTTTGGAAGCTCAACATGGTGCTCGCTGATTAATTTTTCGGTTCCGAGTAGGACTTGCATATGATGAATCTGTCCGGAAACCCCTTTTCCGGGGATGTTTTCAAAGTTTATTAAATCCAATAGCTGCAGGTTCTGCTCCTTCGCGCTGTTCATCATGGCTTGAGCGAGCGGATGTGAGCTCGTTTTATTTACCGATGCGGCAATTTGTAGAATGTCTTTCTTCGTGAGAACGTTTTGTTCGTTCGGCCAGATCTCCGATACGCTAGGACGCCCCTGGGTCAAGGTGCCGGTTTTATCGACGATCAAGGTGTCAACTTTTTGAAGGTTTTCTAAAGCTTCTGCATTTTTGATAAGGATGCCATTTTTTGCCCCCTTTCCAATCCCTACCATAACGGACATGGGTGTCGCGAGCCCCAATGCACATGGGCAAGCAACGATCAAGACCGCTAACATATTCGAGAGCGCAAAGGCCAACTTGTTATCTATTCCACTGAAATACCAGGTCAAGAAAGTGACAAAGGCAATGATCATAACCACAGGCACAAAAACACGTGATATCTTATCGGTGAGCTTCTGGATCGGTGCCTGACTTCGGCTAGCATCGTTCACTAGTTGAATAATTTGCGCAAGGAGCGTTTGGTTCCCTACGTGCTCTGCTTGCATTAAAAATGTATGATTCCCATTAATAGTTCCGCCAATCACGGGGCTGTCCACCTCCTTTTCAACAGGAATGGGCTCTCCGGTAATCATAGATTCATCAATGCTACTTGATCCTTCTATTATTTTGCCATCGATAGGTATTTTATCGCCAGCGCGCACACGTAAGGTATCACCTACTGCAATATCGGATACCGCGATTCTTTCTTCATTGGATCCCTGAACACGAATTGCTTCTGCTGGTGCCAATTTGATTAACTCTTTCATCGCAGAGTTTGTTCTAGAATGCGCTTTGGCCTCCATAAGCTGTCCGAGTAGCACGAGTGTCAAAATAACGCTAACTGATTCGAAATAAAGTGGTGGTTCGCCGTGCTGACCGAGCAGTTCGTCAGGGAATATCGATGGAAAAAATAGCGCTACAAGACTGTAAATAAACGCAGCTCCCGCGCCAAGACCAATCAGACTGAACATATTCAAATTCCATGTTTTGAATGACGTCCACGCCAGTCGGAAGAACATCCAGCAAGTGTAAAACACAACCGGAAGAGTCAGAATCAGCTGTATATAGGGGTTTACTGCAGGTGGGATAACCTGGCTTATTATTTTGCCAGGTAGCATATCGCCCATTGCAATGATGAACAGTGGGAGTGTCAGTGCGAAGCTAATCCAGAACATTCGACGGAGATTTTTGTAAGTGGTATCTTCTTCCTCCTCAAGTGTATTACCTACCAGATTCATTCCGCAAATCGGACAGTTGCCAGGGTGATTTTGTTTCACTTCGGGGTGCATCGGGCAGCTATACTCCGTACGCAAAGTTAACGCTGGAATCTTTTCTAGATTCATGCCGCAAATTGGGCATGAGCCCGGCTGGTCATAAACCTTATCCCCTTCGCACATCATAGGGCAATAATATTTACCAGCGTTTTCCGCTGGAGGAGACTTTTTTTCATGATGATGATTGGCGTGTGTATGTTGATCGATCGTCTCGATCGGGACTAAAAACATATTGCATACCGGACACCTGCCTTGTTCGTGGTAAACTTTATGGTCGCCTTCACACAACATAGGGCATATATAACGGCCGCTAGGTGAGGGTTGCTGCTCTTTGTCTTTTGTGATAACCGTAGTATGTAGATCGTGAATTTGATAAGCGCCGCCCGCAGTAGCTAGCTGTTTTTGGAGATCAGGCAAAGAATATTTGCCATCTTGTTCTATCGTTGCTGTTGCCGTTTCTAGGTTTACGGTGGCCTGAACGCCACGTAACTCATTTAGTTTACGTTCTACGGTTGCTTTACAACCACTACAAGTCATACCAGAAATTTTATATTGTTTGGTCATACTAATGTGTTCTAAATGGTGATTTTCCAAGCAAGAGGATTTGCTTTCATAGGCAGTGCTCGGCTTGAAAATCGGATTGAATCTTGTTATCTAAACAATACAAATATCGAAACGTTTTGTAGGTTTTTATTATATTATTCCGCCAAAAAATTATAGAATTTAAGAGTAAGAGGAGGGATGGGGCGATGACGTGCACAAGCCTTAAAGCAATGGCAGGCTACACGCGGTCGAGTGGAATTCGGTTATGGTTGTTTTGTTTTTTATAGGCTGTGGGTGACATGCCCGTTATTTGTTTAAATTGGGTGCTCAGATGGGCAACGCTACTGTAATGGAGTTTATAAGCAATTTCGTTCAAGTTTAGCTCCGCATAGCTGAGTAGCTCCTTCACCCTTTCAATTCGTTGACGTATATAATATTTTTCTAAAGTATACCCTTCGACCTCTTTAAATACCGAACTAATATACGCGTAGCTCTTTCCTGATTGCTTAGCCAGGTAATCCGAAAGGTTATATCGGAGGATGTGATCCTGTTGAATGTGCTCGATAATAAGTGCTTTTATTTGCTGTACGAACGCCTTTTTGTCGTTCTCCAAGAGCTCGAAACCCAATTGATACAGGTTGTTTATGAGTTGTTCTTTTTTACTGCCCAGCTCGGATTCTTTTATCTCTATTTCTCCCAACTTCACCACTACAGGTGTGAAACCGAGCTGCTTTAGCTGTGATTCCACAGCCATTTTACAGCGATCACAAACCATGTTTTTTATGTAGATTTTCATCAGGCGCTTTTGTGTGTAATAGTTTTCATTTAAAGGTACGGAAAAAAAGGGGAGCGCTAAAATGTAACAATATCGCCCAGATTTTTTTGATCATTCTTAGATGATGGGAAAATTCGTATATTGCTTTTGCTCTTCAGCATAAACCTTATAAAATAAATGACGCATTATAATTTAAATAAGACAATTCGAGTGGGGGCAATCGGCCTTAAAGGAATGGGGTGGAATAACCTTCAAGCGATCTTGAAAGTTCCAGATGTGACTTGTGTCGCCATATGTGATATCGATGACCTTGTACTTAATGAACGATCAAAGGAACTGGAAGAAATGGGTATGAAGCCCAAATGGTATAAGGACCATAAAAAAATGTTATCCGAGGCCGATATCGATGTCGTGATTGTGGCAACGCCCGATCATTGGCACTGTTTGCAGGCTATAGACGCCATGCAGGCGGGTAAAGACGTGTATGTAGAAAAGCCTCTCGCCAATTCCATTGGGGAGTGTGATCTGCTTATTCAAGCACAACATAAATATCAGCGCGTTGTACAAGTTGGACAATGGCAACGTAGTCAGAAACATTTCAATGACGCCGTCAAGTTCGTTCACAGTGGTAAACTTGGTAAAATACGGACAGTAAAATCATGGGCATATCTAGGTTGGAAAAAACGTGTGCCTGAGATGCCCGATGGGCCGGTTCCGGCGGGAGTTGATTATCTGACATGGCAGGGACCCGCTGCGCGGAGGCCATTTAATCCCAACCGTTTCCATTACAACTTTCGTTGGTATTGGGAATATGCGGGTGGATTGATGACTGACTGGGGTGTACACCTGCTGGATTATGCACTACTGGGTATGAAAGCTTCAACACCGACGGCAATTATGGCGATGGGCGGTAAATTCGCTTATCCAGATGATGCTGGTGACACCCCGGATACATTAACCGCTGTTTATGAATTTGATGGTTTTAATATTGTCTGGGAGCATGCAACGAGTATAAGTAACGGCCCCTATGGAAGGGAGCACGGTATTGCTTTCATAGGTGATAAGGGGACGCTGGTACTCGATAGAGGGGGCTGGGAAGTGATTGCCGAGAAAGATCGAATGCAGAGCGTTCCGGTGCAGCCCAAGGTGGACAACGGACTCGAGCGGCACATGGTAAATTTTATCAATGCCGTGCGTGACGGTAACCCGCGACACGTTCATGCGCCGATACAGCAAGCGGCCCATATTGCTAAACTCTCGCAGATGGCTAATATTGCTTACCGGACGGGGGATAAGTTGATTTGGGATGCAACAAATAATATGTTTGAGCAAGAAGAAGCAAATAAATTATTGACTGCGACTTATCATAACGGTTATCAATTGCCGCACTTTAAAGATTAATCAACGAAAAACTAATTTATACATGAAAAGAAAAGATTTTATACGAAGCGCCGCTGTGCTTGCAGCTAGCGGTATGTTTTATAAAGCTTCTGCCCAAACGATGAATAATGAACCGCTTCGGGTCGCGTTAATTGGTGTGAATGGTATGGGCTGGGCAGACTTAACCGCGATCTTGAAGGTGCCTAATGTCGAATGTATCGCGCTATGCGATGTGGATGAAAATGTTTTAGATAAGCGTATCGCGGAACTTGCAGCCAAGAATATCAAAGTAGAGCGATATATAGATTACAAGGAGCTTTTGGAAAATAAGCGTATCGATGCTGTTATTATTGGTACGCCTGACCACTGGCACTGTTTACAGATGATCGATGCGGTAGCTGCAGGGAAACATGTATATGTCGAGAAACCGTTAGGGAACTCCATTCATGAATGTGAAGCGATGGTGGCTGCGACAACAAAGTACAACCGTATAGTTCAGGTCGGGCAGTGGCAACGCAGCCAAAAGCATTTCAAAGATGCGGTTGACTTTGTGCATTCGGGAAAACTGGGCAAAGTACGACTGGTGAAAGCTTGGGCATACCAGGGCTGGATGAAGAGTATTCCGGTGAAGCCTGATACTGCCGTTCCGGCTGGTGTACACTACGACAGATGGCTTGGCCCCGCTAAGAAACGTCCGTTCAATCCAAATCGTTTTCATTTCGAGTTTCGTTGGTTCTGGGATTATGCCGGAGGACTTATGACCGACTGGGGTGTTCATATGCTCGATTATGCCTTATTAGGTATGAAAGTTTCAGATCCAAAATCTGTTATGGCGGCCGGAGGTAAGTTCGCTTATCCCGATGACGCTGCCGAGACGCCCGATACGTTGACCACAGTTTTTGAATTTGATGATTTTAATATTCAGTGGGAACATGCCAATGGAATTGATTTAGGGCCGTATAACAGAAATCATGGCGTCTCCTTTATTGGAAATAATGGAACACTCGTGTTAGATCGCAATGGTTGGGAGGTAATTCCCGAGGGTGATCGTATGGAAGCCATAGCTTTGCAGCCGTCCAGTGATGATGGACTATTGATGCATATGCAGAATTTTGTTGCTGCAATTCATAAAAAAGACACCGCGCTGCTTCATGCCCCTGTTCAGGCGGGCGCCCATATCGCGATTTTCTCGCAAATGGGTAATATAGCCTACAAAACGGGTAAAAAATTGTATTGGGACAAGCAAAAACGTCAATTTACCGATGCGCAAGCAAACACATTTTTACGTGCAGAATATCATAATGGGTACACGCTTCCCCAGGTATAATGGGCACTGACACTTCGGTTAAATGATATTAATTCGGCCTGGCTCAGGTGGTTATCTAACGGCTTAAGTGCTTGTTCATGGGGTAGATAGAATTTGGAAATGGGTGGTGAATTTCGTATCTTTGCACATATACCTTTAACACCGCCTTTTATCTTTCGATAAAGCTCTAAAATACGAAGTGTTAAGACATATAGCATTTCTAATAATTTAAAATAATTAATTTCATTGAATGGGTAGAAGCCAAATTACATTTAACAAAAAAGAGCGCGTTAAGAAGCAACAACAGAAAAGACAACAGAAGCAAGAAAAAAAGGAACTTCACAAATCCGATAACAACAAAGGTAAAGCATTAGAAGAAATGTTTGCGTATGTTGACGAATTTGGGAATATTTCAAATACACCTCCAGAGAAAAAATACGAATTTAAGGAAGAGGATCTATTGCGTCCAACGAGTGACGAAGATGAATATCACCATGGAAAAGTTTCTTATTATAATAATGAGGGACACTATGGTTTCATCCGAGATAATCTAACAAAACAGACCGTTTATTTTAACGATAAAATTGCGGGGATTGTGTTACGCCTGGATCAGCATGTGAAGTACAAATTTATTCGTACTAAGCAAGGAAATCAGATCTCTGAAGTGATTTTAAGTTAACAATTGTTTGAATTTTCATAAAAATAGCGGGATACGACATTAGTTTATCCCGCTATTTTTTTAGTTTTTTTGCCGACCCTTTCTAGGGTAGCTTGAATGCTTGACGGCTTAATAACTTCCATGTCCCTTGAGTCTTTATCCAGGTAAGGGCAATGCCTAATTTGATACTCGCCGGCCCATTTCCAGGGTCGTTTGTTTTTGCGAGTAGGGTATGACGCACGATTGCTGTATTCTCTATTACTTGAACGGTTTGATTCTCAATTTCGATCTGTTCAAATACTGAAGTGCCCGATACCAAGGTGCCGATAAATTCTTGTTGACTTTCCACTTTCCCGCTAGAATGTCCGTAGGTCAATTGTTCGATGGATAAATTTTTAAGGGCCGGCTCCGAGGGGTGCAACATTGCTTTTACAAGATTGTTTACTGCTTCCTCGACTTCGGTAACGCTTTTGTCTTGCCCATGAGCGGAGGGTAAACCAACGGTAACTATTAATGTCAACATAAATAATGTGATTTTTTTTACTGGCATAAGGATTTATATTAGTTCTATTCTAAGGTAAGTAATACGATTCAATCTTCCTAGCATTGAATTTTGAGTTTCGTTGTTTAAGCTCTAAAATAGCCGCTTGGGCTTTTAATTTCTGTATTTTTCATTATCTTGCTGCCGTTAGTTTGAACATTCCAAAAGATCTAATTATGGCAATTAATAATAGTATATCGGAAAAAACAGCATTATATATTCAAACCGAAGAATTATATGGAGCGCATAATTACCACCCGTTACCCGTTGTGCTGTCCAAAGGGAAAGGTTCCCTCGTTTGGGATGTGGAAGGGAAGCGGTTTTTTGATTTTCTTTCGGGGTATTCTGCTGTTAACCAAGGGCATTGCCATCCACGTATTATTTCAGCTTTGATCGAACAGGCCCAGCAGTTGACCTTGACCTCGCGCGCATTTCATAGTGATAAGATGGCTTCGTATACCCAGTATATCACGAAGTATTTTGGATACGAGAAGGTGTTACCTATGAATACGGGAGTCGAAGCGGTTGAGACGGCTTTGAAGTTAGCCCGTAAGTGGGGATACAAGGTCAAGGGCGTTCCTAGCAACACAGCAAAAATTATTACCGTAGAGGGCAACTTCCATGGAAGGACGATTAACGTGGTGTCGTTTAGCACAGACCCAGCCGCAAAAAACGGTTTCGGTCCTTTCGTCCAGGGGTATATAACCATTCCCTATAATGACCTTAGCGCGTTGAAAGATGCATTACAGGATTCTGCCGTAGTCGGCTTTTTGGTAGAGCCAATTCAAGGAGAAGCCGGCGTACTCGTGCCTGATGATGGCTATTTGAGGGAAGCCTACGCTTTATGCAATGCACATAGCGTTTTATTTATTGCTGATGAAGTGCAAACAGGGCTCTGTAGAACGGGACGAATGCTAGCCTGTGACCACGAAGGGGTGCGTCCCGATATTTTAATTCTCGGTAAAGCTTTGAGCGGCGGCGTGCTTCCAATTTCTGCCGTACTTGCAGATGACCGGGTGATGTTAAGCATTGGTCCAGGAGAACACGGCTCTACCTATGGGGGGAACCCGCTAGCATGTGCAGTTGCTATCGCAGCCTTAGCAGTCCTGGAAGAGGAAAAGTTAGATAAAAGAGCACAGGAGCTCGGTGAATATTTTCGAGAAAAGCTCCGTGCGATCCATCACCCTGCTGTGGAGACGATCCGCGGGAAGGGATTGTTAAATGCGATCGTTATTAAACATAAGGATCCACAGGCAGCTTATACATTATGCTTAGCGCTTATGCGAAATGGCTTGCTGGCCAAACCCACACACGGGGATAAAATACGATTTGCCCCACCACTTGTCATTTCGAAGGGAGAAATTGACCAAGCGGTGGAAATTATAAAGGTTTCGCTAGATGTTTTAACCTAGGTGCTTCCCCGTAAACAAGGCTAAGGCTGGACAATCGTAGGGGACGCGGCATTGATTCACTGCAGGGTAATCGGGACGAGACATATATTTTTTGTTTTCTTAACATATGATATCTCGAATTTTAAAAATGTTGTATACTTTTGAATTAACAAATTGAATTAATAGATTAAAGAATATATATTTAACAAATGAAAAAAATCGGTTTATCTATTGTGGCTGCAGCAGCCATCATTTTCGCCTCATGTGGCGGTAATTCAACGAATACAAATGTTAGCGAAAAGCAAGAAGTTGCGGAACACCAAGGTGATGTTTTCGCGGTAGATTTAGGTACTTCTTCTGTTTCATGGAAAGCAACACATAAAGGTGGATTTGCACCTAGATGGGGAGTTATTTCATTGTCTTCGGGTGAATTTTCGGTTGCTGACGGTAACATCGTCGCTGGTGAATTCGTTATCGATATGTCTTCGATATCGGTAGATACAGCATCTGTTACGGAAGCTGATAAAGAAGCTTCTGATCTTGAAAATCATTTGAAAACAGGAGATTTCTTTGCTGTTGAGCAGCATCCTAACGCGGACTTCAAAATTACCAGCGTAACGGATTTAAGCGGAGCAGCGGCAGAAGGTGCGGTTGCGGGTTCGAATAAAACAGTGAGTGGTAACTTGACCCTATTGGATAGCACGCTAAACGTTTCGTTTCCAGCGAAAGTTGCTCTCGAAGATGATAAGGTTACCGTTGATGGTAAATTCATCGTCGATCGTACAGCTTGGGGTATTAAATTTGGTGCTACAGCGGCAGATCCTGCAGAATGGGGTATCAGTAAAGATATTGAGGTTGGGGTGAACGTAATTGGTACAAAAAAGTAACCAATAAGGTTTAATTTATACGAAAGTTGCTATCGAGCCGATAATTTTTATCGGTTCGATAGCGACTTTTTTAGTTTAATTTTTAAAAAGCATTGACTCTCTCTCAACAAAAGAAAGCCGATACTTTTTGAAAATTTGCTTTTTCCTTGCTGAAGGCAGGATTGTAACCTCCCCAATCATCGCTGATGGACTGGGTTTCAAGCTTTATTGAAAGTGCATACATCCAGTTAAAGTCTAAATTTCGCTCCATTCGTGTACTCGTCGGTCCCTTCGAATTTTTTTAGTTTTTATCCTGAGAAGCCAGATGGACAGTATAAGTATGACGCTTGCAGCCGATAGTAGTGTACATCCAAGTTCGCATAAGTGACGAATTTGTTTATGCTACTTCTTATAAACCTAGGATCTCACGATTTAACGCATCGTCGGCACCGGTGCTAGCAAAGTCGTCAAAAGTTTTCGTTGTTACCTCGATGATATGGTTATTGACAAATTCAACGCCTTCTTTCGCTCCTTGTACAGGATCTTTGATGCAGCATTCCCATTCAATAACCGCCCAGCGGTCAAAACCGTAACGCGATAGCTTCGTGAAGATGCCCTTAAAGTCTACCTGCCCATCACCTAACGAGCGGAAGCGTCCTGGACGATCAATCCAATCTTGATATCCACCGTATACGCCCGATTTGCCACTCTTAACAAATTCAGCATCCTTAACATGGAAAGCCTTAATACGGTCGTGGTAGAAATCAATGAATTGAAGGTAGTCTAGATGTTGCAATACGAAATGGCTCGGGTCGTAAAGTATATTCGCTCGAGGGTGGTTATCGAGTGCTTCCAAAAATCGCTCGAAGGTGACACCATCGTGAAGATCTTCTCCTGGATGAAGCTCATAAGCAACGTCTACACCGTAGCTATCGCAGATATCAAGAAGTGGTTTCCAGCGATTTGCTAGCTCTTTAAAGCCCGTTTCAACGAGGCCTGCCGGGCGCTGAGGCCAAGGATACACCGTGTGCCATAGCAATGCTCCAGAGAACGCAGCGAGGGTATTCAGCCCCAAGTTTGCTGATGCTTTTGCTGCCAATTCAACTTGATTGACGGCCCATTCTGTACGCGCTTGAAGGTCATTGTGGAACGCCTCCGGCGCAAAGCCGTCAAACATGGTATTATATGCAGGGTGCGAAGCAACCAGTTGTCCTTGAAGATGTACAGAAAGTTCTGTGATTTCTATTCCTTTATCATGTAGGCTTCCTTTGAGTTCATCGGCATACGTTTTGCTTTCTGCTGCTTTTTTTAAATCGATACAACGCGAGTCCCAGGTTGGTATTTGGACACCTTTGTACCCCAAATCGGCGAGCCATGTGGAGATATTATCTAAATTGTTGAACGGTGCTTGATCATCCATGAATTGCGCAAGAAAGATTGCAGGACCTTTGATTGTTTTCATCGTCATAGTTGCTTTTTTTGTTTATATACCAGCCGCGGTATTAACTTGATGATTTGTAATATACGTTTAACGTGCGTATACAGGTTGATTGTTAATGCTTGAAGCGGCTTTTATAATGTAATACTAAAAATACAAACAAATACGATCATTAACAAATCGATATCTAAGCGAATGTGTTTTATTGCGGATCGTTTCCTAAGACGGGCGCTGTGCTTTTTTGAGCGATGAATCAGATGTTATTTATTTTGTTATTAGGTTTTTAAGAAAAAAAGAAGGGTTTTCAAACGGGGAGAATGAAAACCCTAACTAACCAATTATAAACCTAAATTATGAACCACAAAGATAGTGTATTTTTAACACTAAGCAAATGTTTTTGTTATTATTTTTTTGTGTTTGATAAACACGCAAGTTGCTTCCGCGGATTGTATTCTGTATTTTTCAGCACTACGCAGTTTACAATGAAGAAATATTTCTTTTCACGTACTCGGTTTCTTTGCAAAGCTCCTATATTGATCGGTGTTTTGTCATTCGTTTTTTGGTTTAGTGTTACTTGTTACGGACAAACCATCCCGTGGGAAGGGAAGTGGCAATTACGCTACAAGCAGGCGCCACATATGCCGCCTCTTGAAATGGCGCTTGATATTGCGGCGCCGGTATCCCAAATGCTTTATCCGTCTCGTTTAACATTGAAATATCGAGATTTTGTGGGTGAATATAGCCTACTCTTGGTGAGAAAGAATGAATCGGAGCTGGCTATTGCCCGAAATAAATACCCGATTAGGGAAGCGCCTTATTCACTCGGACCTTGGATGATATACCTCAACGGTGTGTTTCATCGGACGGCGGACAATTCGATTCGTATTCGCCGGATGTGGTTCGATAATTTTGCGTTTTTTATGAAGGGGCTGTCTGACAACGAGGTTTTTGTCAATGATAAAGTTTATTTACGTGAATTTTTGTATCGTACCCCGCTGGAATTAAAAAAGGTTGATCCACTCGCCTGGTCGGACAGCGTCGCCATTCATGAAATACTCTCGTCCGACTCGATCTATTATGGAATCTACGACACGTTTTCCACAAACAGTGAGCAGCTCGATTTATCGATACGCGATCAGGAACGTTATGATCGGGATACGATTACGATCGTACATAATGGCCGAACTTTTATTAATAGAGTGCCCATCGAGCGTATGATGGAGCAGCGAAAACTGAAGCTCGATTCTGGACAGAATTATATTGCTTTTTTTGCAGATAACTATGGAGAGCTTCCACCGAATACCGCGAATTTTATCCTCACCGACACAGACTACGGAGGTTATAGCTTTAATTTCGCAGATCGTTCCAATGCATTTGCAACTTTAATGGTTGCGAGTTTTAACTATCAGCCGGATTCGGTTTCCAAAACGGCCGGAAAAAACGATGTCAAAACTTCTGCGCGTAAAGGGAAAACCGTTGCGGTAAGCGATAAGCCAGTAGAGGTGCCCCGTGCGCTACGAAAGGTCGGCGTATGGAAGGTCTCCGATCCTATCTTGTTTCTCGAGTTTTGGGACGATCAAATTCAAGACGGAGATAAGATTAGTATTTTGGTAAATGAGGTACCGGTCCAAAATGGACTAGCCGTTTTACGCGAGCCGCAGCGAATCGGAATAACGCTTAAAAAGGGATTGAATCGGATACGTTTTGTGGCGGATAATGAAGGGGGGATACCACCAAATACCGCTGTTCTAAAAATGTCGTCGGGCAATAAAAATAGGCTGTTTTACCTAAATACCAGCCTGGAGGTTGACAACGTGCTAGAGATTACCTTGTCTTAAATTTTCCTATTGCCGTCTTCTCAACCGAGCAGATTGTTAGTAAATCGCATTTTTATACCCACTTGGAAGTTGTTAATTGTTTTAAAAATTTCGATTAACGTAACTTTTTCGATTTTTGTCAATTTGTCAATCCGGATATAGTTGTTCGGTTCTATCTTTTCAATTAAGATTTGATTGGCTTGGTTTTCAAGACGCAGCGCCATTAGGTAATAGTATGATTGGTAAAGCTCTTCGTACTGTTTTTTGCTGAACACGCCGAGTTTGGTGAGCTTCGCTAATCGCTCCCCTGTGTTTTCCTCATAAATACGGTTCTTAAGAGCATACACGCGCACCAAATCGACGATTGGTGTCATCGCATTTTTAATGTTAAGTACCTCGGACCTGTCGATTTTTTCGGTTTTAATATTTTTAAAAAATGTTAGCGGCGGTTCGTATTGCAGCGCGTTACGTCCAATAAAAGTGAAGAATCGATCATTGGGTTTTTGAAGCTCTTCTTCCAGAAATTCTTTCAATTGGTGGATAATCGTGCGGTCTCCATATAAAAAGCGGCAATCGAAAAATGTGGAGAACTTAATGGCATTTTCGGGTACGGTTTCATCGATCCAATTTTTATAATTTCGCTTCCAGTGTGAGAGCGAATGGGTCCAATCGGGATTGCTTGCCATGTAACCTCCTTTGCAGTAAACGAAGCCGATTTCATTTAATTGGTCAGAGACTTTATTGGCAAAATCGAGGAAGTAGGCGCGTACCATTTCACGGTGTTCGTTGGCCTTATCTTCATATATGATAGCGTTATCCTGGTCTGTTTTTAAGGTTTGTTCTTTGCGACCTTCGCTACCGGTAACCATAAATACGAATTTAGCCGGCGGCTCGCCAATTTCACGGATAACTTTCTCGATGACTTTTATAGCGATCGCATCTGCAATGGTTGTGATAACTTGGTTCGTAATTTCTGCATTGATCCCGCGGCCCAGAAGCTGGTTGATGATTTCGGGCACGTAATTCCATTTTTGTCCCAGCTCCTGGGTGGTCTCAGCTAGTTTGACCGATTGGATGAATACCAGGGGAGATTGCCCCTGTTCACTCAGTAAACGGTTTCTGCTCAAAAACCCGACATATTTGCCGTGTTTCTCCACGAGTAAATAGCGTGTTTTTGTGCGGAACATCATCAATACGGCCTCGTAGAGGTATGCCTGATGAGAAATCGATACAATGGGGTTATCCATCACTGAATCTATTGTTTGATTGGTGTCAACCTGCTTAGCGATTACATTATCGCGCAAGGTAATATCGGTGGCGTAGCCGATAATATTTTCTTGCTCATCGCGAATAAATAAACAACTCACGCGGTTGTCGGCCATATGTTTGGCGGCCTCATAGATAGGGGTTCCTATCAGACAGGAAACGATATCCTTGTAAATAATGCCATCAATGCGGCGGGAGTAGAGCTGTTCGGCGGCGATGTAGCTTTCCTCGAAGGAGGCTGGTGTTTTGACAAAATGAGAAAACTCATCGTTTAACATTCGCTGGCCGAAATCCGTGGTGTAATATTGAAAGAACTCATTATGACTTTGGCATAATTCCAAAAACTCTTTGCGTGGCAGGCTGCAAATGACTGTCCCCTTTTTTGCCATAACGGATTTTAATGCCTTTGTTCTATTGAGTAGGATCGATAGTCCACCGAAGCAATACGGGGAGTTATGTGTCTCTAGCAACCGCCTGTTCTGCACACTATCGAAGAAAAAAGTTTCGTATTCACCTTTTACAATAAAATCAACCCCCTGCAGCTCGGTGATTTCTTGCCGGTAAGCTAGGGTATCTTTAGTGAAGGTTTTTGTTGTCAACGATTTAGCTACTTCGGTGAGTACACTCATTGGAAGGAGGTTAAAAGGTTGTGTCCTTTTTAGGAGTTCGATCATGTTTTCCATAAGACCTATCTTTATTTATGTCCTCGTTTTACCTTTAGTTTTTCTATAATATTCAGTTCTTTCTCAAAACGTTGCTGCTGGATTTGGAAATCCTCGCGCATGAGTTCATTTCTACTACGAAGTTCAAAAAAGCAGTTTGCTGTTAGCTCGGCATCTGCGAGGGCTTCGTGTAAAGTTTTTGGCATCACCTTAAAAAGGTAATCATAGAGCTGCGCTAACTTCAAGTATTTTGTCTGCGGATTAAGCGCGTATTTTTCACTGTTTAGCATTGTGCAGAAAAAATCTTTTCCAATAAATGGATTGTCGAGCTGCGCTCTAAAAAAATCAGCACTCAGAATCTGCACATCGAGTTCAACGAAATGACCAATAATTAAGGGATTGTATTTATTGATATCGTGCGACAGTTTGCGTAGTACATCTTTGCGGCGGTTGCCACGCTCGGCGAGTAGCGCGATATCGATCTGATGGACTTTTTTTGAGCCTTTGCTGATGGAGATATCTTTTTCATAGATGTATTCGCAGACACGCCGGATTTCGTTGGCTTGGCGATCGTAGATGATCCAAGCAACTTGGATGACCGAAGGCCAGTTCTTCTGGTCCGAATAGGGACGGTCCCAGCGTAAGGGCACACCCGAGGTTTCTGTATCGATAAATAAGAGATATTCGTTCAACGCATACGTAGTTGTTCCAAAACGAAGATAGGCATTCAAGTGTGAAATTTACAGTTTATCAGCGTGCTTTTTCGGTTCGTGTAAAATCTGTATCTTTAAGGTATGAAAAACCTATGCCTATTAATTTTATTATGTAATACAGTCCTTGCTTGGGGACAGGATAAAGGGGAGGTTATACTTATTTCGGGGGATTTTAGTTTTACCGAGGGACCTGCGCGGGATTCCTTGGGCAATATTTATTTTACCGACCAGCCCAATAATCGTATCTGGAAATACTCCAGCGGTGGGCAGCTCAGCCTTTTTTTGGAGCCCGCAGGCCGCTCTAATGGACTTTATATCGACCAAGAAGGATATATTATCGCTTGTGCGGATCAGAACAATGAGCTTTGGCGTATTTCTACGACCACCAAGCAAAAAGAGGTGTTGGTTAAAGGCTACAAGAGTAAAAAGTTGAACGGTCCGAATGATCTATGGATTAGCAAGCAAGGGATCATATACTTATCGGATCCTTATTACCAGCGTTCTTATTGGACCCGGACGAAATCGGAACTACCCGAAGCTGTGTATAAGTTGGTTGGCACCGAGCTGCAAAATTTGGATGCTGATTTCGGCCGTCCGAATGGTATTGTTGGATCTCCGGATGGTACACTTTTGTATGTCGCTGATATCGGGGCTAGTAAGACTTATGTCTACGACATTCTTGATGACGGTGCTCTTGCTAATAAAAAGCTATTCTGTGCACGAGGGTCCGATGGGATGACGGTCGATCAAAATGGAAATCTATATCTTACTGGCGACGGCGTATTTGTGTATAATGCTCAGGGGGAACAAATAAAACATATTCGGGTGCCTGCAAAATGGACGGCGAACGTATGTTTTGGGGGTAGCAACAATGAATATTTATTTATTACTGCGTCGGAGAAAGTTTTTAAGATTTACCCAGATTGGCTTTAAGGTCAGTAATATATGGAATGTCGCATTTGGTTTTAGGCGGCATTAGTTTCCGCTTGATGTTGAACGTGCCGCTAATAGGTGCTGAATTTTTTTAGCCACAAAGCGGACGGTTGCCAGAACGGATATCATCAGTACGACATCAATTAACAGGTTTTTTATTTGCAAACCGTCGGAGAGTGGATTGTAATGAAAGTCTATTGAGGTACAAATGACTTTGTAAATAATCAAGGTAACGACTATAATGAGCGCTTTCATTTTGTTGGTGCGTTTGTTGTATTTCGTTAGACGAATATATAAAAAATATCCAGAATTCTTGGGTAGTGGAAAGCTTTTATTTTTTTAGGAAAACTTTTAATTTGTTTACTTGTTTTTAGCGCATATTATAGAGTTGTTTAAACAAAATTAATATTGAACTTTAGTTAGAAATTCTTATATTGTTAATCGATAGAGAGGTTTTTTTGTATTATTACGTTCTTTTTTTTGAATTAATAGTAGCCAATTTCGCTCATTGTTATCCCCACCTGTCTTATTGTATTATGTGTTATTGAAATTTTGAAAACAGTTTTATAATGGAAGAAAAAAAAACAAAACTTACTAGACAAACTGGTGCACCAGTACCAGACAATCAGAATTCGCAAACGGCCGGTCCTCGTGGTCCTTTATTAATGCAAGATTTCTGGTTCCTTGAAAAGATGGCAAATTTTGATCGGGAAGTTATTCCGGAACGTAGGATGCATGCGAAGGGATCGGGAGCATTTGGCACATTCACGGTTACGCATGATATTACGCAATATACCAAAGCAAGTATTTTTAGTGACATAGGTAAAGAGACTGAAATGTTTGCTCGTTTCTCTACTGTTGCAGGTGAACGTGGTGCGGCAGATGCAGAGCGTGATATTCGCGGGTTTGCGATGAAGTATTATACCGATGAAGGTATTTGGGATTTGGTGGGAAATAATACACCTGTTTTCTTTTTTCGTGACCCTATGAAATTCCCGGATTTAAATCATGCGGTGAAACGTGATCCTAAAACGAATTTACGTAATGCAAATAGCAATTGGGATTTTTGGACGTTGTTACCTGAATCGCTACACCAAGTAACCATTGTAATGAGTGATCGTGGGATTCCGAAAGGTTTTAGAAATATGCATGGATTCGGAAGCCATACTTATAGCTTTATAAATAAAGATAATGTTAGGCACTGGGTTAAGTTCCACTTTGTTTCTCAGCAGGGCATAGAGAATTATACGGACGAAGAAGCAGCTCTAGTGGTTGGCCAAGATCGCGAGTCTTCGCAACGAGATTTATTCGATGCTATTGAGCGTAAGGATTTTCCGAAATGGAAGATGTTCGTTCAGATTATGAGTGAGGAAGAAGCTAAGACGTATCGTTTTCACCCGTTCGATTTAACTAAAGTGTGGTCGAAAAAGGATTACCCATTGATCCCCGTAGGTGAATTTGAATTAAATAAAAATGCGGAAAACTATTTTCAAGATGTCGAGCAGGCAGCATTTAACCCAACGAACATTGTTCCGGGGGTCGGTTTTTCGCCCGATAAGATGCTTCAGGGTCGGCTGTTCTCCTACGGCGATGCACAGCGCTACCGTTTAGGTGTGAACCATTTCCAAATTCCAGTGAATAGGCCGAGATGTCCTTACCATGCTTTCCATCGCGACGGACAAATGCGGGTTGATGGTAACTATGGAGATACGATTCATTACAACCCGAATAGTTACGGACAGTGGGAAGAGCAGCCTGAAGCGAAAGAACCTCCTTTAGATTTGGAGGGTACTGCATATGCACATAACTTCAGAGATGATGATGAAGATTATTTCACGCAACCCGGTGATTTATTCCGTATTATTAAAGCCGACGGAAAAGCGCAGTTGTTGTTTGATAATACTGCTGCACAGGTAGGTGGAGCCGATAAATTCATTCAGATTCGGCATATCAGGAACTGTTTTAAAGCAGATCCAGAATATGGCCAAGGCGTAGCTGCTGCGCTAGGGCTTACTATGGAAGAAGTTAATGCGTTTGATTTGACGCCGTACGATAAATGGGCGCCAAGACCTTCGCGAGGCTAAAAATATTGGTTGATTATGATTTAGGTAGGGCCCAATTTAGATGGTCTCTACCTTTTTTTATTTAAAGTCTCTGGATGGAAATAACTCCGTCTGCACGCTTTTGCTCGAACGGTTGTGCATGGTGCGGGTTAATTTTTGTTCTTTTTGTGCCTTTTTATCCGCTGTGCCTTTGATTTGTTCCATGCTTTCTAGCTGTAAGAGCTGGTTCATATTGTGACAAGAGTGTACAATTACATGGAGAACTTTACCCTCTATTTGTAGCTTTCCAACAACCATCAATAAGCGAGATTGCAAAATTACTTTTCGGTATATGTCAAATGTTTTCCCCCATACCACAAGATTCGAAAACCCTGTTTCATCTTCTATCGTAATAAATAACACACCTTTGGCCGTACCCGGACGCTGACGCACGGTAATTAAGCCACATACCTTTACAAGATCCCCATCTTTGAGGCTGTTAAGCTGGGTTGCGGGCGTTACGTGGAGCTTCTGCAGGTGTTTTCTAGCAAAGCTAACAGGATGCGCTTTGAGTGATAAGGATGTGTACGCATAATCTTGCATCACATGTTCCTTAACGGAGATGGAAGGTAGCTCGATCTGCTGCTCAAAAGCACTATCTGAAAGCTGCTCCGCAAACAGTCCGGTAGGATTGTCTGCAAGGGCAGAAACTGCCCATAGCGCTTGCCGGCGATCGAGTCCAATAGAAGCAAACGCATCAGCATCTGCTAGGCGCTCCATAGCGGAGATAGGTACGCCGTTATGAAACACTTCGTTTATTGTTTGATAAGGCTTTGTTCGTCCTTTTAACAAGAGTGCTATTTCTTGTTGTTGTAGTGATTTCACTTGACGGAAACCTAAGCGTAAAATATGATGCATTCCTGACTTTTCCTCCAGCGTATTATCCCATTGAGAATGGTTGATGTCCACCGGACGTACTTGTACGCCATGTTTGCGCGCATCGATGACAATCTGTGCCGGCGAGTAAAATCCCATTGGTTGGCTATTCAGTAGCGAACAGGCGAAGATATCGGGATAGTAGCATTTTATCCACGAAGACACGTAGACCAGTAGTGCGAAACTTGCTGCATGACTTTCGGGGAACCCATAACTACCAAAACCTTCGAGTTGACGATATACGCGCTCCGAGAATTCTTTTTCATATCCGTTTTTTATCATCCCTTGGATAAGCATCCGTTTATACTCGGCGACCTTTCCTTTAGCTTTGAAAGTCGCCATAGTTCGGCGCAAACCATCGGCTTGTGCCGGGGTGAAGCCTGCGGCAACAATAGCGATCTCCATAGCCTGTTCCTGAAATAAAGGGACTCCCAGCGTGCGCGAGAGTATACTCTGCAGTTCTTTAGAGGGGTATTCTATGGGCTCTTCGTCATTTCGTCTTTTTAGGTAAGGATGTACCATGCCCCCCTGTATCGGACCGGGTCTCACAATGGCTACTTGGATCACTAGATCATAAAAATTGTTAGGTTTCAGGCGCGGCAGCATAGACATTTGTGCGCGGCTCTCAATCTGAAATACGCCTAAGGTATCCGCAAGGCTAATCATTTGATAGACTTTAGCGTCATCCTGCTTGATGTTTGCTAAGGTTAGTTCGATGTTATAATGCTTCTTGGCTAGCTCAAATCCTTTACGAATACAGGTGAGCATCCCGAGTGCCAGTACGTCAATCTTCAGAAAGCCCAGCGCTTCGATATCATCTTTGTTCCACTCGATATTGGTGCGATCTTCCATCCGCGCATTGATAATCGGACATAGATCCCAAAGGTTGTTTTGGGTTATTACAAAACCTCCAGTATGCTGGCCAAGCTGTCTGGGGAAACCGATGTATGTTTTCGTTAGCTCGAGTGTCTTTTTTAAATGAAGATCGTCAGCAGCAAAGCCATCTGTAGTAGGTTCGTTGCTGGAAAACCAATCCTCGGTAAATTCATAAGCCGACTTGGAGAGTTTATCGAGCAGATCCACGGAAAGTCCCATTGCTTTTCCGACATCCCGAATAGCCCCTTTCCAGTGCACCTGTGTTACCGTAGCGACGATGCCAGCTCGGTGACGACCGTATTTAGTATAGATATACTGTATGACCTCTTCCCGTCTTTCATGTTCGAAATCTACATCAATATCTGGTGGCTCATTTCTGGCTTCACTCATGAACCGGGCGAAGAGAAGTTTAAATTTTGTGGGATCGACCGCTGTAATTCCCAGGCAGTAGCATACCGCCGAGTTGGCTGCAGAACCGCGGCCTTGACATAGTATTTCACGTTCCCGCGCGAAACGTACCAGATCGTATACGGTAAGGAAGTAAGAGGCGTAGTTCTTTTTCTTGATAAATGCGAGCTCCAGTTCCAATGTTGCACGCAGTGTCTCGGGGATGGAATCTCCGAAATATTGATGAGCACCTTTCCAGATAAGCATAGTTAGCTCTTCTATGGGAGACTTGCTTTCGTTAACAATTTCTTCGGGGTAAATATATTCAAGCTCCTGTAGGGAGAATTTACAAGTATCCGCTATTGCTAAACTGTTTGCTATAGCCTGGGGGTATTGGCGAAAAATTCGGTACATCTCTTTGGGGGCTTTTAAGTAACGTTCCGCATTCGCATGCAGTTTTAACCCGGCCGATTCGACGGTGCATTTCTCACGAATACAGGTTAGTATATCCTGTAGCTGCCGGCGCTCGGGGCTGTGGTAATGTACATCGTTTAGTGCCGCAATAGGGATGTTGAATTTGTCTTCGAGCTGCCATATGCGGTGCATTTTTTTTTGATCATTACTGCTATACAGGAATGCTGCGCCAATATAAAGTTTAGGTCCAAAGGCTTCCTTATACTCTTGTAAACTCTGGAGATAAGTCGTATCGAAGTCAAAATCATTATTTAGGGTATCGGGTGGTAGCACGATGAAAGTAATTCCCGCCGCATGCGCATATACATCAGATTTATAGAGATGACAAGCACCTTTTTCCGCTCGTAGGTTCCCCTTTGTTAAAAGGCTCGAGAGGTTGCTATATGCCATTTTATCTGCTGGGAATGCCAGGAGGCTGGGACCATCGAGCAGGTCTAATCTACATGCGGGAATAAAGCGAATATCTTTGTTTTTGGCAGCTAGATGGGCACGGACGATTCCTGCTAAGGAATTCCTGTCGGTAATAGCGATAGCTTTGTACCCAAGAGCGGCAGCAGTTTCTACGAGTTCCTCAGGGTGAGAACCGCCACGCAAAAAGGTAAAGTTACTGGTTACTTGTAGTTCTACGTAGTCCATCTTTTAAGCAAAAAATCCATGCAGGAACCATTGCGGTTCCCCTTGTCCATATTGACCTAGACGAAAGAGCCAATAACGGGCTCCCTGGTCATCTTCTACCCGGTAATAATCTCGGGCTTCTCCATCTTCTATCCACCATTCTTGCTCGATCCTTTCTGGGCCGTCCGCTTTGGTTAGTTTATATACTTTTTTCTTATGAATGAATAAAATTGGTGGGTAATCGGGCAGGGGTACGGTCACCTTAATGGGTTCGGGTTTACTCAATAGGTGTATTGGCCTATTCAGGTTGTTCGACCAAGGAATGGATGGTGCCTCTTGAAGCGAATGCGCTGTTTTTATCGAGCGTTCGGGCCAGTGCTGCGCTGCGGGCAGGTAGCGACGAATGGCACATAGACCTACCTTCCCTGCTATATTATCAAGGAGCTCAGCGATCTTGCTGTACGCGCTCGGGGCGCCCCATAAAGTTTCCTGCGCATCTTGTATATCTTCCACTATTGAAGCTTCTAAGACAAACAATTCAATACCCAGCGCAGGCTCGATGGTTGGAATCTTTAGCTCAAATAATTTAAAAAGATGTGCTACATTATGAGAAGCTTTATTAGTACCGATATGTATTTGCTGTATGTTTCCATCGATGCGGTGCCCTTTAAAGATGCCGCTGCGCAGACCTTTACCTTCTTTTTGAAGTCTTGCGCAAAGTTCTTCGAGTAGATTTTGCAAGGCTATGGCTATGCCTGTAGCAGTACATATCGGTTCCAAACAGGGGAGACGCTGTTCATAAGGTGCTGCCGGTTTTATCGGCGTAATAACCTCCGGGTAATTGCCCAATGCTTGATGCAAGCGCTGTAATAAGTCCTCTCCAAATCGCCTTCGCAGGGAGCTTCTAGGGATGTTCATGAACTGACCTATGTGTTTGAACCCAAGTTTCTGCATGCGCAGTACGGTTGCTGGCGCTATGCGTAAAGCTACCGGGGGAAGCAAGCCTAATGCTTCAGCATGCTTTGTGGGCTCTACTATGGGAAGCGGAGAGCTGCTATAGCGGGCCAGCGCCCAGGCAGCTCCAATTGTATCGGCAATAGCCGCGCGTATTTGGTACCCTTCGCGAGCAAGCCTATGTTTTAAGCTTTCTATATAAGAGCGTTCATCCCCCCATAGATGCGTACATCCGCTGATATCTAGGAGTAGGCAATCGGGGGAAGTTACAGCAACAATTGGCGAAAAGCGAAGGCACCATTCTGCAAGTGCGTTTAAGACCCTTTGTGTCGTAATGGGGTCGTCTTGAAAACTTGCTACCTCCGGCAGGATTGCTCTAGCACTAGTCAATACATCACCTACGTTGATGCCCTCTTTTCTAGCCCGGGTGCTGACGGCTTTAATGATCATTTTTCCCTGCTCCGCAGCGCAAAGCACGAAGGGTTTATCACGAAGATCGGGCGACTTTTTTAGAACATTATCTACGGATAAATAAGGAAACCATATCGCTAAGAAACGTTTAGGCATACTGCTTGTTTTTTTAATGTGCGTTGTTGTGGTGCTTGTTCTGCGGCAATAGAAATGAATTTGTTGTCTCGCCAACCTAGGGCCCATTTTCTTGGTTTTCCTCCTCGTATTTTCTCTAGGTTTACCTCCCATAAAGGAAAGCCAACTCCTGGTAAGCCGTTCTCTGTATAACTCGCTAGCGGGGTGATCTTCCATCGTGCGGTGCAGGCAAGTGTATTTTCGCGACGTGGCTTTCTGCGATGCAAGAAGCCTGTTACCTGACTTTTTTCGACAGCAAGCTGAAGGCGTTGCGATTCGGTAAAAGACACCTCGCTGAGTTCCGCTACTACCGCCGAGAGGGCGCTGCATTTGAGTGCTTGCTCCATTACCCACAACGCTTCTTTATCTTTTGTAATGTCGATGAATATGATCTTGTCGGGTTGAACACCGAAGTAGCCTAAACCGGCGGGGAATAAGCTTCGCTTGGTGCTAATCCAAAGGCAAGGTGTGTCATTATTCATCAATATGGATAAGATGGATGACACGAACCCACTTACCGCAGTAGCACATGCGGCTGTTTGGCTGATAAATTCATGAATTGTTCCTTTTGGGAAGGTATGTCTAGGAAATGCGTCCGCCATTAACTGGAAACCTATATCTTCTTGTTGTAAGTCTGTCGTCGCGCTTTTGAAACCTTCCAGCGAAAGTATCTCTTGCTGCAGTTTCTTGATGATTTCTTTTTTTTCTATCCCCACCATATCCGAAAAATTAAGTACATTTGTTATTATTAATAACAAACATGTGTTATCAATTATAGCAAATGAAAACTGAAAAACAAAAAATATATTTTGCTTCTAATATTAAATTTCTTCGTGAGCGCAAGCGGATGAGTCAAGAGGCGAGTGCAGCAAAACTTGGGTTGACAAGGGCTAAGCTAGCTGCTCTTGAAGCTGGAAATACAAAGTCTCCACAACCGGAAGATTATTTAAATTTTTCATTTTTTTTCTCCGTTAGTGTCGATACATTATTGAAAGTAGACTTGTCCAAGTTGGGGGAGCTGAAATTGCGCGAGCTCGAGGAGGGCAATGATGTGTATATAAGAGGAGGTAACCTGCGTGTGCTGGCTATCAGCGTCAATAAAGAAAACAATGAGCATGTAGAGTACGTCCCGATAAAGGCGAAGGCCGGTTATGCTACGGGCTATGCAGATCCAGAGTTTATTGCCGGTTTACCAAAGTACTCGATGCCAAATTTACCCAAAGGCGATACTTATCGTATATTTCCAATTACAGGGGATTCCATGCTTCCTATACCGGAGGGAAGTGATATTACAGGTAAATACCTTGCCGACTGGAGTTCCATAAAGCCCAATACGCCCTGTATTGTTATTTTAAAAAGACAAGATGACTTCGTTTTTAAATTGGTGACTATTCATGCCGATGGTACCCTTGTTCTACGGTCGTTAAACCCTGCTTACCAGCCTTACCAAGTTGGCATCAATGAAGTCTTGGAGATCTGGAAATTTCACAGTTATACTACTAACGTTTTTCCCGAATCACCTTCGGATATATCGACAGTGCTTCGGGCCATCCAAGAATTGGATCGTAAGATGAATACAAAATAGATACATACCTCCGGGTCTTTTGTTGTACGTCTGGTGTGCCCATAAGGCTGCTTAGATTATGTTTTGGTTAAAAAATCAAGTATTTTGCGGCCGTTAATTCAGTATATGGAATATTTCGAAGAACTTACCTCTCTATTAGATCAGGAGCAGCATTACGATCGAGCGCAGTATGAAACCCTTTTATTAAAAAGCTCGTTGCAGGAGCGCCGCGCGCAGGGGATGACCTGGTTTCCAATTTCTATTGGGGAGAGTGAGCTGGGACGAGGTGATTATTTAACCATTAGCGTGAATAAAGTTAATAATCTTCAAGAGGGAGATAAATTCCGTTTCGGTATGCCGGTGTCCTTATTCTCTAATCATGATCCAGAGTATGATCGGATTGATGGAATTATTGCTTTTGTGCGTGGGAACACAATGCGCATTTCATTCCGCGTGGATGAGCTCCCTGACTGGAGTCGTAGAGGTAAGCTGGGGGTAGATTTGCTGTTCGATGAAAACGCTTACCGGGAGATGCATGATGCCCTGCGTAAAGCGAAAGAGCTAAAGTCCGCTGGTCAGCAAGGAGCACTTATTCGGCAGCTTGTCGGAGAACAAGTTTTGCCAGCAGCTGCCTTACAACAGGAATTAAACTATACGAATGAAAACTGTAACGCCAGTCAAAATAGCGCTATTCAGCATATCTTAAGTGAGCGCCCCTTATCGATCCTGCATGGCCCTCCAGGTACGGGTAAGACAACAACATTAATTAAGGGCATAGCGGCATTATTAAAGCAGGAAAAAAGACAAATTTTGGTTGTTGCTCCAAGCAATATAGCTGTTGATGTGCTCACCGAGAGACTCGATGCGGCAGGACTGTCAGTGGTACGCATAGGAAATCCTGTTAAAGTGTCTAGCCACTTACAGGAGCTCACGCTCGATGCGCAGATGGAAACCCACCGAGCAAATAAAGAAGCTAAAGACCTAAGCAAGCAAGCTCGCGCATATACCGAGATAGCTCATAAATATAAACGGAGTTTTGGGAAGAATGAACGGGAGCAGCGTAAGGCTTTGTTTGATGAAGCGCACAAACTACGTAAAGAGATTGAACGTGTACAGGATTATATTTTGCAAGATATTTTGGACCATGTGCAAGTGGTTACAGCAACCCTCGTGGGTGCCAATCATTTTACAATTCGTGATCGGACGTACGCCACCGTTGTTATCGACGAGGCGGCACAGGCACTTGAACCGGCATGCTGGATTCCTATTCTTAAAGCAAGCAAACTCGTGCTGGCAGGGGATCACCTGCAGCTGCCGCCGACCGTGAAATCGCATCATAACATGTATGAAGGCCTTAATAATACTTTATTTGAGAAGCTTGTTCGAAAATATCCTGCAGAAGTCTCTTTGCTTGATATGCAGTACCGGATGCATGAGCAGATCATGCAATATCCATCGCAAGCGCTCTACCAGGGGAAACTGCAAGCAGCTAGCACGGTTGCAGGTTGGACGTTGTTGCAAGATTCGGCCCCGATCGAGTTCATTGATACAGCGGGTAGTGGTTTTGAAGAAACCCAGCTTGATAGTGCCATCTTTAATGTTGAGGAGGCTGCGTTTTTACGGAAGCACCTTAGCCAGACAATAGCGTCTCTTGCAGCGGCTTATCACGAAAAGCCGTTTCCTAGCATTGGCGTTATAGCCCCATATCGCCGCCAGGCGGCATTCTTAAAGGAAATCATCACCGAGGATGAGCAGTTGCGGCCTTTTGCAGCATTTATTCAGATAAATACTATCGATAGTTTTCAGGGGCAAGAGAAAGATGTGATTTATATTAGCTTGACAAGGAGCAACAGTGGACAGCAAATAGGTTTTCTGTCTGATGTTCGGCGCATGAATGTCGCGATGACGCGCGCCAAGAAGAAGCTTATAATTATCGGCGATAGCAGCACCATTGGGCAGCATCCGTTTTACCAGGGGTTGTTATCATTTGCGGAGTCTACGGCGCAGTATCGTAGCATCTGGGAATGGGTCTAAAGTTTTTTATAAGAATTTTGCTTTCAATCTATTTTGTATTTTTGTTCTTGATTTCCAAGGATGTCGTTAGTATTTTTCTTAAGAATAATTCTATCTCGTTATATGCCGAATTTAAATATTATAAATTATTGTACGACCAATGCATTTAGAAGTGTTTTGGTTCTGTGTATTATGCTGATCTATACCAGCGGTCTGCTTGCTCAGGGAAAACGTATCTTGTTTCTCGGCGATTCTATTACCGATGGAAATTGGGGTGGGGGCGGCGTAAAGTCCAGTAGTGAGCGTAACCATTGGGATCAAAACCACCTTTTTGGAAGTGGGTTTATGTATTTATCGGCGGCTTTTTATATGGGCGGGTATCCCGAGTATAAACTCGAATTTTTTAATCGTGGGATAAGTGGAAACACGTTAGATGATCTTTCCAAACGCTGGCAAGAAGATGTGCTTGATATAAAACCCGACGTCGTTTCGATTTTGATTGGAACCAATGACATTGCCCAATTTGTGCAATCAGAAAAGAAATCATTCGACTACGCACTTTGGTCACAAACATATGCCACGTTAATACAGCAAACTCTCGAAAAATACCCTGATGTTCGGATTGTTTTATGCACACCGTTTGTAGCACGTGGGGAACGTGTGAAAGATGAACGGTATGTTTCGCTTGTAACGAAACTCTCCGTGGAGGTCCGTCAGCTAGCCACCGCGTACGGCGTTACGGTAGTGGATTTTCATGCATTGTTCGCTGAGCTGGAAAATGAGCACCCGCGGGTAGCTTCGGATTACTGGCTTTGGGATGGTGTCCATCCGACGGCAGCGGCTCACCAAAAAATGGCCGAATTGTGGCGATCCGTGGCGGGGGAGTACGTGACTGAACATAAATAATGGTATTATCTGGTTATTATGTATTTACCTAGCATTCCGGAGGTGTTGAAGGTACGGTTTCTCGCGATACATTATTCAAAGACCCGAAATATTTATAGTGGCGATGTTTCCTCGTCGCTATTTCCTTGATCCTACTTGAAGCTTAAAACTTCGAAAAAATGTTCATTTTTTCCTTCACGTTAACTAATTGTGATCAAAATATGAATTAATAGAAGGGTTGAGCACTACCACCCATAAAAAAAACATATTTATTTTTATTTAAAAACATTTTTTTTACGTGTGTATGTGATAATAATGATGTTTTTAAATATTACGTTAGCTTTCTTGTTATTTTTTTACGTTAAAAATTGTTAATTAATTTAAAATGTATTCTTAATAGTGTGTTAATAATGCGTCGCTACTTTTGGGAAATAATAATCAACCATTAAAGTGATGAAAATTAAAATGTCGTTTTTAGGTGCAATGCTATTCTGCGGCGCATCGTTACAAGCTCAAACTGACAACGGAATCATGCGCATGGACGAATTTGCGTATCCCGTAAAAAGACAACATGTAAGTATTCCCAATGTTGGCGGCTTTCAGGTATTGAAATGTGATTTTCACATGCATACTGTATTTACAGACGGTCACGTATGGCCGAATGTTCGCGTGCAAGAAGCATGGAAAGAGGGGTTAGATGTTATCTCGTACACTGAACACATGGAGTATAATCCCCATCATGAAGACGTAAAGGTCGATCATAACCGATCTCATGATTTAGCGGTTAATCTAGCCAAAGAAAATAATATTGGCCTGATTAAAGCAACCGAAATAACCCGTCAAACGCCTCCGGGACATTTTAACGCACTTTTTATTAAGGATGCTAATAAGCTGGTTGCTGATAACGATTCGAAATTAGATCAAGAAGCGATTGATAAAGCGATTGAGCAAGATGCATTTATCTTTTGGAACCATCCAGGATGGCAGGTGGATAAAATTCCCGGTTCATACGAATGGATTGATTTTGTCGAGAAAATGTATCAAGAGAAAAAGCTTCACGGTATCGAAGTGGTAAACGGACTGGGGTTCCACAAGAAGGCATTAGACTGGGGCCTAGACAGAGATCTCACAATTATCGGGAATACCGACATACACAACCTTATTGCACATAGTTATAACATTGGCCAAGAAGGTGTTCATAGGACAATGACCCTTGTGATGGCTAAAGATAAAAGTGCCGCATCAATTCGTCAAGCGCTCGATGCTGGTCGTACCGTAGCATGGTCGAGTAAATACTTGTTCGGTAAAGAGGAGCATGTACGTAATTTGGTTGATGCTTGTATCGAGGTAGGTTCGGCTTATCACGAAAAGAAAAATGCAAAAACGAACCGGGTAACGAAGTATTACGAGGTGAAAAATAATAGTGATTTATATTTCGAGTTGATTTTAAAAGAAGGTAACGGTACTAAGCGTATCGTACTTTATCCAGAATCTACACAAATATTAACCGCGCAGGATGGGCAAGCTAAATTAAGTTATGAAATCGTATCGACCTATATCCGCAGCGATAAACATCTTCAATTTGATATAAAATTGAAATAAGCTATTCGTTTTATGAGACCATACATACCAATATTTCTATTGGCAGGGACGATATTGTCCTTCCCGATGGAGTCGAAAGCTTCGAAATTAAGGAACGAACTAGCTTTCCGAAGCGATTATCAGCAAACTATTTCAGGGCAAGTTGTCGATGGCAATGGGAATCCAATTGAAAATGCAACCGTGACCGTACAGGGAACAAATAAAGGTACGGCGACGGATCAAAACGGACGATTTACTTTAGAAACCGATGCATCTTCTGTTACGCTAGCCGTTTCCTACGTCGGTTTTACCACCAAAACACAGCAAGTCACTGGCCCATTTAATAATATCGTGATACAGCTCGATAACAAAAATGACTTAGAAGAAGTTGTCGTGGTAGGTTACGGAACACAGAAAAAGATAAACCTTACTGGTGCGGTATCGCAAGTAGGATCTGAAGTGTTAGAAAACCGTCCCGCAGCGAATTTAAGCCGTATGCTGCAAGGTGCCTTACCGAACTTAAATTTGAAAATGGTGGACGGAAGTCCTACACGTGGAGCAACATTTAATGTGCGGGGAACAACTTCGATTGGAGCCGGTGGTAGTGCGCTTGTTTTGATCGATGGGGTAGAGGGTGATCCGAATATGGTGAACCCGAATGATATTGAGAGTGTAACGGTTTTGAAGGATGCTTCGTCTGCTGCAATCTATGGTTCACGGGCAGCATTTGGGGTTGTTTTAATCACTACTAAATCACCAAAAGGCGGTAAAGCTACCGTCACATTTAATTCGAACCTCTCGATCAACAATCGTGTTGTTGAACCGAAATTAATAACCAATGGATACGAGTGGGCAAACAACTTCAATACGGCATTCAATGCATGGAACGACTACAAGTCAACTCCAATTTCTGTAAACAATATTTACCCTTTTTCGTTGGAATATTTGGAAAGGTTAAAGCAACAATCGGAGAATCCGACGGGCGAGGATGCTATCTTCAATGAAGCAACCAACCGTTGGGAATATTTTGGTAATACGGATTGGTATAATATGGTCTATCGCGATGATATGCCAAGCACCGAGCAAGCATTGAGCATTTCAGGTGGCGGCGAAAAAGCATCTTATTATTTATCCGGACGTTATTATCATCAGGCCGGGATTTTCAATTACAATCCAGATAAATTTAATAAATATAATATCCGCGGTAAGGGTGATGTGAAAGTTAACGACTGGTTAACCTTTGAAAATAATACTGAAATCAGTTCATATGATTACCATTATCCCATGTTTGCTGATGGTGACGGGAATATTTGGCGTCAATTTGAACACCAAGGATATCCGATGGCGGTAATACATAATCCTGACGGGACATATACCCATTCGGCAGTATATACTGGGATAGCTTCTTTTATGGAAGGTAATAATGCTTCCGATTTAAACAATACGGTATTAAGAAATACAGCAGGCGTGATCATTAAGCCGTTTAGTGCTCTTACCTTAAAAGGGGACTTAACGTACTCGCGAACGTGGCAGGATGAGCAGCGGACGAACAACTATGTTGATTATAGTAACTCCCCGGGCGAGGTTTATCGCTTCGGCCGCAGCATGTTGCGCGAGCTGGGGGAACGTACCAAATATATCGCCGGCAATATTACCGCAAATTATACGCAAACTTTTGACGAGAAGCATGATATTAATGCCTTGGTAGGTTATAACGTCGAATCGCAAACTTTTAAAACGTTAAATGCACAGCGCGACGGGATTATCCTTCCGGACAAACCTGATTTTAACCTGATGGACGGGCTAAACTATAATATCGCCGGTGGTGGTAACGAGTGGGCATACATAGGGCTATTCTACCGTTTAAATTATGCGTATGATGGTAAATATCTATTGGAGCTGAATGGCCGTTACGATGGGTCGTCCAAGTTTCCTGAAGATCAACGGTATGGTTTCTTTCCTTCGGTGTCTGCGGGTTGGGTCGTGTCGAACGAGTCATTTTTTGAAGATGCTAAACCGCTGGTCAGTAATTTGAAGTTCCGCGCATCTTTCGGTTCATTGGGGAACGGGAATGTTGCGCCGTACCGTTACTTGGAACAAATGTCTGTCGCTAAGACAAATGTTGTATTGGGCGGCGTACAACCAAGTTACACGTCGATTCCAGGAGTAATTCCTGATGGACTTACTTGGGAACGTTCAACGACCTTCAACGTGGGGATGGATTTAGGCTTCTTTGACAACGCGCTGAACTTGACGTTTGACTGGTACAACCGGAAAACTTATGATATGTTCACTATTGGTCAGCCCTTACCAAATGTATTTGGTGCAGCAGTACCGTACGGTAACTTTGCCGATATGTCAACAAAGGGATGGGAGCTGACGGTTAACTATAACAATCAGTTTGAGCTTGCCGGGAAACCTTTCAATTGGGGTATCAACGGATCGTTATGGGATAGCAAATCACATCTTACCCGCTTTAACAATCCTGAAAATGTGCTAAGTAGCTATTACGTAGGACAAGAAGTCGGTGAGATATGGGGATATCAAACATTGGGTTTTTTCGCCTCAGACGAAGATGTAGCGAACCATGCTGACCAGAGTTTCATTCGTAACTCCAATAATAATGTTTGGCTGGCAGGCGATTTGAAGTTTGCGGACCTCAACGGTGATGGTGTTGTTAACCAGGGTGACAATACTCTGGATAATCCGGGTGACCGTAAGGTGATCGGTAACAACTCTCCGCGTTATCAATTTGGTTTTACACTATCGGGTCGTTGGAATGGGATAGGCCTATCCGCTTTTTTCCAAGGTGTTGGCAAGCGTGATTATTATTTCGCTAAAGAAGCCGGCTTATTCTGGGGACCGTATAACAGACCTTATGGTTACCAGCCGACCAAGATGATGGAGGATATCTGGACCGAGGATAATCCTGATGCTTACTTCCCACGTTACCGTGGCTATACCGCTCTTGGTGCCGACCGTTCGTTAGGCGCCCCACAAACACGGTATTTACAAGATGTTTCGTACTTAAGACTGAAAACATTGACTTTGGATTATACATTGCCTCAACGGTGGGTACAGGGAGCTAAATTGAGCAATGTTCAATTGTTCTTGACTGCTCAGAATCTATTCACGTTTTCGGGTTTGTTTAAGCATACGGAGAATTTCGACCCAGAAGTCATCGAAAAACCAATCGGAGAATTAACCAATGGATCCGGAGAAGGATATGCGTATCCGCAGCTCAAGACCACAACATTTGGTATTAATGTTACTTTCTAAACATACTTCAATGAACTTAAAACTAAAAATCGGCATATTAGGATTCATAGCTGTGGCTTTTTCATCATGTAGCAAAGATTTCCTCGATCGCGAGCCTTTTGACAAATTGGTGCCTTCTACATATTTTAATACCGAAGCGGACCTTCAGCTTTATGTAAATTCGTTCTATCAGCAATTTACTCCATCCGCGTTAGCGCTCGTACAGGCAGACGAAATGGGAGAGTATACTTCTAAGAATAATTCCCCAAAGTTTATTGCAGGGAATTTCTCTTCAGTTGATCAAGGCGCGTGGAGCTGGACCAAGCTGCGAAACGTGAATTACTTTTTGAGTAAATATGATAACCCTGCCATCCCTGAGGAAGCAAGAAATCATTTTGCCGGAATCGCACGGTTCTACCGCGCACTGTTTTACTTCGATATGGTAAAAGATTATGGAGATGTGCCTTGGTATTCACAGCCTCTCTCAACGGAGGATCGCGAGCTATTGTATAAGCCGAGAGACCCGCGAGCGTCCGTTATGGATTCTGTACTGGCAGATTTGGATTTTGCGGTAGCCAATATTCGAGACGCCAAGGATAATACATCCTCTACCATTACTAAATGGGTAGCCCTCGGTCTTAAATCTCGGATTTGTTTATTCGAAGGTACCTACCGTAAGTACCACGATGAGTTAAATCTTCAAAACACGGCCGACAAATGGCTCACTGATGCATTTAATGCATCGAAAGAATTGATAGACTCGAAACAGTATAGCTTGTACAGTACGGGAAGTCCGGAGACCGACTATAGAACCTTGTTTATTAGTGAAAATCCTGTTTCTACGGAGGTGATGTGGGCAAATGTTCACAATAATTCATTGAAACGATGGCATGAGATTACATGGAAATTTAATTCTGCTACCTATGGCGCGCGGTGGGGATTAAATAAACAATTTGTCAACACGTATCTAAACACTGACGGAAGCCGGTTTACCGATAGGACAGGATTTGATGAGATCCCGTTTGTCCAGGAGATGAAAGAACGTGATCCACGACTGGCGCAAACTGTTCGTAGTTTAGGATATACGCGCTCAGACGGTTCGGCTGCTCCTCCAAACTTTGGGTATACCTTCACGGGCTACCATCTATTGAAATTTAGCTTGGATGATAAACGTTTGGATGGAGTTGCAGAAGGATATAATTCCATCACAATGATGCGCTATGCTGAAATTCTGTTGAACTATGCGGAAGCGGCAGCGGAACTTGGAAAGTTAACTTCTGATCCCTTGATCTGGGATGAAACTATCGGAGCCCTTAGAGCGCGTGCCGGTATTGAAGAAAATCGACCCGTCGTTGCTGATCGCTACTTGCAGCAAGTCTATTTTCCGGATATCACCGATAAATATTTACTGGAAGTACGCCGAGAGCGTGGAATCGAACTTGTGTATGAAGGATTGCGCTATGATGACCTTATGCGCTGGAAAAAAGGCGAACTGCTAGAAATGTCGTGGAAAGGTATTTATGTGCCAGCGATGGATCAAGCAATGGACTTAGATGGCAATGGTACACCGGATGTTTCGTTTGTTAGTAAAACACCATCGTCCCCGCAACAAGGTGTATCATATGTCGTTATCGACGGTAGCGCTTCGAAATTATCAGAAGGTACCAAGGGGCATATTATCTGGCGAGACGACGAAGATCGTCAATTTGACCAAAAGAAATACCTTCGACCAATATCTAATACGGATTTGGTTATCAATCCTGATCTAGGTCAAAACCCAGGTTGGTAGTACATTATACTTAGTTTTTATCGTAGGAGTCCTTTGCGCGTATTGCAGGGACTCCTTTTTTTCTTGGCGCGATAGGTAGGCAAAACTGTCGAGGAACACTTTAGCAAATTTTACTGTTGCCGGAGGTGTCGATCGATGCTATTTTTGATTTTGTTGATCATATTGTTTTTTTAATATAGGACCAGGTTGATTTATTTGGTGAGCATTAAATTGTGCACCGGGTTTTTCTCCCTTGCTCCATTTTAACGGAAGTCGTTTCCCCTCGATATCGTCACGATCGGGTGTGGGATTTTCGGGCCGAGAATCTCCGGTTTCTTTAATCCATGTGGTAAGTACGCTACGCAGGTAGGATAATATTTTTTGATTGTTTTGGTCGTTCACCAGGTTGGTAAATTGAAAGGGGTCGGACGACACATTAAATAGCTCTTCGGCCGGTCTCGGTTTTAGAAAAACATCTTCTTGATTCGCGTTAGTCGCCCCTTGCTCGTAGCTTGTCCAGAGCTCTTCTCCGGCGGGGAACATTTTTGTTGATTCGCCAGCTAGGTTTTGCCTGTTTGGGAAACCATTGCGGATATATACCCAGTCTCCAAACCTTACCATACGTTCATAGGCTTGAAACACATGCCAGTTATGTTCTGCGAATACAAAATCTCTTGTTGCATGTTCGCGACCTTGCATTGTTCCCAAAAAGCTTTTTCCTTGTATTCGATTGTCTATTGCGGGAAGCCCGGCTATTTCTAAAATGGTAGGAGCAATATCAATTGCGCTAACAAGTGAAGAATCGCGCGCAATACCTATTTGTGGGCCGTGGACAATAAAAGGGCTTTTTATTCCACTGTCGTATAGTCGAGCTTTATTACGCGGAAATGGACTTCCGTTATCGCTCATAAAAATGATATAGGTATCTTCATAAATTCCTTGACGTTTAAGTTCGCCAACTACCTCACCAACGTAATGGTCGAGTCGCGAAATTTCGTGATAGTATCCAGTAACGTCTTTTCGTGTTTGAGGTCCGTCGAACATCATTGGAGGTACTTTTATACCGTCTGGATTATACATCGTTCCGTGCTGATCGAATTGCCAGTCGCGATGCGCATCGTGTGAGGCAAACCACATAAAAAACGGTTTTTCTTTTGGCCGATTTTGAAGTATCGATAACCAATCTTCTTCTGCGCCAGGCCCTTTTCCTAGCGAAATCAATTCAAAAGCTTTTTTGACCGCATTACCCATATGATTCTTCCCTGAAAGTGCAGTATAATACCCTTTATTCCGGAGGATTTCCGGAAACATAACTTGATCCGCCGGTAGAGGGTCGTGTAGCTCGGGGGCGCCGGTATTGTGCGGGTATCTACCCGAGATTAAGCTACACCTACTTGGACTGCAGCTGCTTGTTGTAAGATACATATTGTTAAATACCAGACTAGAAGCTGCCAGGGCGTCAATGTTGGGCGTTTTGACATCCGTATTTCCATAGAAACCGATGTCGCCCCATCCGATATCGTCTGCAATAATAAGTACTACGTTCGGCTGGCTATTTTTATCAATTTGGCCAAATAGTGATTGTAAAGCGCAGACGCCTATTATTATCATTACTAATGAAAGTTTTCGAAGCATATTGACTGTAGATTGTACGTGATCAAAAGTAGTTAATGTTCGATTAATTGACCGCTTGTGCCGATCTATACGTGTGGATCGGCTGCGCACTTGAATTCAATCGCTCGATTAACAAAGTTAACGAGTTCAAGATGAACTATTGTTGTTTCAATTATTCAAATTCTTGTTGATTTGTCTCAAAAACATGCTGATTGCGAATAAATTCGAATCGTATGATATTGATAGTGTGTTTGTTATGGTGTTTGTCTATCAAAGTATTATTATCTTGATGATTATGGGGAAAAGAATATTTTTATTAAGTTTATCTAACGAGACGAATATTAGTAAATAGGCATGTAAAGTTTGCCTATAGTTGTCTTAACTAATTATGAGCCTGATATATCATTTCATAAAACAGGTAATTTAACGGGTCTTAGCGAAAGCTTGGCGGTGAATCATTTTTGTGGCGATTACAAAACAGTAGTTCTTTTACTTAAGTTTTAGATTGCGGACGTTTGATTTGTTGCTTACAGGATAGGTAATAGAAATCGACACGGAGTTGACGACATTCCAAGACAATTAGCGGAATTCGAAATTAAATGGGTGTTGAAAAATGTACGAATATGAAAGAATCGATTTTAATTATTGATGATAATAAAGAAATACTTGAACTACTTTCTGACGTTTTAGAAGATACATACAAATTACATCTCGCAGAAAACGGAGAAAATGCTTTGTCTTTATTAAATAAAGAGATTGTTCATCTAATCATTTCAGACGTGATGATGCCGGGAGTTGACGGGTTTGAATTATGTAAAATTCTTAAAACAGATATTAAATACTGTCATATTCCAATTATATTGTTGACGGCTAGAAATACATTTAACGCCCAAATTGAAGGCCTAGAAAATGGAGCCGACGCGTATATACAAAAGCCTTTTTCTCAACGTTTATTACGAACACAAATGGCAAATTTGCTTAGTAATCGTGTCAAAATAAAGGATCATATTGCAAATTCTCCGTTCGAGGATGTAAGGGTAATCGCACTATCCAAGGGTGATGAGTCTTTTCTTAAAAAGTTAGATGACTATATATGTAAAAATATGAAAGAGCCGCATTTGGATATTGATTTGCTAGCCTATCATATGCACATGAGCCGGCCGACATTTTATCGGAAAATAAAATCTCTATCCTCGCTGTCACCAAAGGAATTGATCGATATCAAGCGATTAAAAAGGGCGGTCACGCTCATTGCCGAAAATGAGTTTTCATTGTATGAGATTTCAACTATGGTCGGGTATAGGTCACAAAGCGTTTTCACGAAAAACTTTCAACGGTATTTTAAACTTGGCCCACGAGAATATTTCAATTCTCTTCAACGCGAAACTGAATATCGTCGATAAAATTTCGAAGACCTAATATTTCGCTATCCTTTTTTAGCCTGTCTTGTCATTTTATGTTGCAGTAATTCCATACGATAAAAGTATACAAATTGGAAGTATCCTTTAAACGTATGAAATTACTATTTTTTACCATTGAATTTGCTGATCTTCATCTGGTATTAATGTATTCAAATCACGTTGCATGGATAATGTCCCCTCTACGCGATATTTTAGTCGTTGGCCAGGAATTGCAGTATAATCTTCAAACTCATAGGAAAGATATAGGGTGATATAAACGTGCTTCATATAGGGACGCTGAGCGTCCCATGCCTCATCAATGGTATAATAAGATTGCTGTTCTCCTACTTTAAATTTGTTATTTTCCGAATTATCACTCCATATTTCTAATTTTTTCTTTTGAAGATCGATCTTGTCGTCCGTAAACTTGATAAACACCTTGTAATTTTTGCGGTCGAGAAAGTCTATATCTCTGAGACCGGCATAGAGAAATAATGTTTGTTCATCCACAACAAATGTACGGTGGGTATTTAATGTAAGCGGCTCATTATCTCCTTCAAGATATATCTTATACAATGTTCCACCATATTCCCCGGAATAGTCGTTAAATGGTGTGATACGCAGCATTGCTCTGCGGTAGTGTTTGTGAGGATTTGCGATGTAGTTGTAGTTAGGTTCATCTAAAATCTGTAAAGGTAACAACCATTTGTCTGACTGATCTAAATCTCCTAATGTGAAATCGATGGGCACAGTGACGGTGCTTACATTTGCCGGAACATCAACGACAAGTGGCATACTATAATATTTACTTTCTAACTGTTTGAAATATAATTCGCTGCGATGGCCATATTGCTCTTGGTTTAATTTTGCCAAAGTATCCGTATCCAATCCTAGATGAATAGTTCGATCAATGGAATTTGGTGTCGAACCACTCACAATTATTGGGAGATCAAATCGCATTTTCCCTGCCGCATTATATCGGACGTAGCAGAACGTTACACCTTCGGTATTGGGGCTTGCTTTGAATGAAGGCATCTGGACGAACTGTTCTTCTTTCCACTCATCATTGCATGATACAACGCATCCTGCGGTTGCAATCATTAAAAAAACTAGATAAATACTTTTTTTCATTACAAAAAATTAAAACTATTATTCAGGATTTGTCCAACCTGGATTCTGAATCAGGTACTTATTGCGCTTAAGTTCATTAAAGCTAATTGGCCAAAACCACATTTTGAGGGTAAAAATAGAGGGCAATGACGGGGTGGCTATTGGTGTGTGGAAAAGTTCTGCCTGCGCTTTTGTCGCGTATGCGTCATTTCCATAAACTTGTGCCGATTCCTCTGCGGGGGCGTCCGTCCATCGACGCAAATCAAAGTAACGATGTCCCTCAGCAAATAATTCGATTTGGCGTTCTCTTTTAAGTTTTTTTCGAAATTTATTTTGGTCGGCATATACTTCGCTCGCATAATCTACTAATCCCGATCGAATCCGGATTGGTTGGATTCCGTTTTTCATTTCACTGATATTGCGCGAGATAGAATGTGTTTTACTGCCATCCCACGATGGAATGTTAAATGATCCTGTTAATTCATTCAGCGCTTCAGCATATATTAATAGAACTTCGGCATAGCGGATTGCCGGATCAACTTTTTTCGTCATCCGACTTTGATCATAGGCAGTAACGGCTACATTACTGATGTCATCGGGATGTATATATTTTTTTATTCCAATCCCAGTCCGTGTCCAATACGTCGTGTTTTTATACCCATTTGGATCTCCACGATAATACCAAATTTGAACATTGCTTTTTTCGTCTCTAACGCTTTCTGAATTTAGTAAATTCCAAGTCGATCCATTATAAGAAACCGAAGCGTAAAATCGAGGCTCACGCTGTGCATACTGTTTACTCACGCCTATACCTAATGGTCCCAATTCAGGGTAGAGACTTAGTTCATCTTTTGTGACAAAACCTGTCTTGCGGGCTTGCGTATTATAACGTCCCTCGTATGCATCTAGCCCGGCGTACATACTGTTCATTCCTGGTATGTCGCTTCCGTCATTCATATAATACGCGTCCACCTGTTTCTGTGTCATACCATGCGAATTATAGCCTTTTCCTTCCAGCCTAGGTAACTGATGCAATACCAATACATTAATCCCTTCACCACCTTGGTTTTGACCACGTGTAAATATCAGTTCGGGATTTTGAAACGCAGGCACCGTGCCATTAAATAAAGCCCGATATGACTCAAAGGGGTCAATATTAAGCCAGCCAGATGGCCAGTTTTCATTGGAAAATTCACTATCTAGCGGAGGTGTAACGGTAGCGGGATATGCAATGTCGCCTGTTTCCTTTTTATACGCTACAAATAGTTGATATTGCCCCAAATCTATTACATCTTTTGCGGCGGCCGCCGCTTTTGCCCATTTAGATTCATCATAAGTCGGCGAAAGTAAGGGAGTCCCATCTTCGTTGATCATCGCCGTTGCTACCGCCCCAGGGGCTTTCCCATTGGCGAGCGGACTTGCGGCATACAACAAAGCTCTGGCACGAAGCGCTAAGGCTGCGCCTCGGCTCGGCCTCGCAATTTCTTGGATACCTTGCTTCAGCGGAAGTCCTTTAGCGGCTTTAGAAAGTTCGTTCGCAAGATAATTTGCACATTCCTCGTACGTATTTCGTGGCTGCGCTATTTCATCATATTCTTTCGTGTAATCAATGCCCTCATCCGAAATTATTGGTATTGGACCATATGTACGTAATAAGATAAAATAATAGTAAGCTCTTAAAAACCGCGCTTGACCTTTAAGAGCAGCAATTTCTGATTCTGAAAATGTTGTGTTTATATCGATATTATTAAGAAAAATAGTCGCTTGTCGAATTCCTTTATACGCGGTATTCCATATTTCACTACTTTCGCCGTGCAAACCACCTTCATCATATTGCCCGTTCTTCCATCTTTTGTAACCATTATTCTCGTCGCCAAAGAACATGTCATCAGCGAAATTAAAAGGGACTGTTTTTTTACTGGCTACATCCTGTAGATAGTTACTACCTAAAAAGGAATACGTTCGCGCTAACCAACGATTGACGTAATCGGGGTTCGTGAAGGCGTCTTCTGTTGTCAATCGTTCATCAAATAGATAATCGGAGTCCAAATAATCGGCACATCCCGTACTTAATAAAGTAAATCCGACGAAAGTTAAAATTGAATATATATTTTTCATAATGTCGTTGATTATAAATTAATAGAGACTCCTGCTGAAAAAGTTCTACTTAATGGGTAAGTCTTACCCGTTGAACTTCCCAGTTCTGGGTCCCAGAGCTTAAAATTGGTGAATGTCAGTAGATTGGTGGCTATAAGAAACACGCGAACCTGTTTAAGATGTGCTCTGTTTACCAGCTTTTGAGGTAAAGAATAACCTAAATCCAATGTTTTTAACCGTATGTACGAACCATCTCGCAACCAGAAAGTAGACTTACGATAATTATTTGCATTTGCGCCGTATGTCAAACGCGGATAGTCAGCATTTGGGTCTTCATTTTCACCTAATATCCACCGATTACTATTTGCCATGTCCGACATGATATTTCCCCAATTTTCACCCAAACTAAACATATACACCGATGAACCGTCAATAAAATAAGTTGATTTCCCTACGCCCTGAAAATGCATATTTAAGTCCAACCCATTCCAACGGACCGACGTACCAAAGCCAAAGGTGAGGTTCGGTCTAGTGGTCGCGCCAATTGCTACTCTATCATCGTCGTTAATAATACCGTCGCCATTAACATCTTTGTATTTAATATCACCAGGCATCACTTCGCTAAATGTCTGTGTCGGGCTATTCCGAATGTCTTCATAGTCTTTAAATAAGCCTAAGTCGATTAATCCCCTTGCCTGGTTCACTCGGTTTCCTGCCTGGAGTTTATAGTCGTAAATTGTATTTTCTTCGTCTCGTTCTATAATTTCATTTTTACTATAGGTGATGTTACCGCGAAAAGTCAAATCCACTTGTCTTATTTTTTGTTTAAAAGAAAAATGGCTATCAAATCCTTGTGCTTCGACGATACCGACATTAGCGGATGTGTTGTTTTCTAACCCAACGAATCCGGGTAGAAAATTTCGACTCATATAAATTCCTTCACGGCGTTCTGTAAAATAATCGACCGACCCATTAAGCTTATCTTGGAAAAACGAGTAATCGATTCCCAAATCTTGTTTGGTCGCAATTTCCCAAGAAACGTTAGTAGCAGCAACGGACGAATAACGCATTCCGCTCCAAGAATCGGAAGCGTCAAAATCGCCAAAATTGTACCCGCCTCCATCCATTTGCTCGATCGTATACAAATACGGAAACCGAACATCACCTAAATTGTCGTTTCCAGTCTTTCCGTAGGAATACCGAACCTTAAGCATATTGATCCACTCGGCATTCTTTACGAAAGGTTCTTCGCCAATATTCCACGCACCTGAGATTGCAGGAAAGAAGCCGAATCGGTAATCTTTGTGAAAATTTTCGGAGCCAGTGTATCCGAAATTGAAATCAATATAATACCGGGATTTCCAATTGTAATTTACGCGTCCTGCCCATCCCTGAAGACGTCGTGCAATACCGTTTTTAAGATCGGTGCCGATATTTTGAGTGAATACTTTTGCCTGCTGATTATATTTAATTACACTTCCAAAACGATGATCACCGATACTACGGTTATAGTGTAATTCCCATTCAAAAAACTCTCGTTTTTCACCGTCTGAACCTGATGTTTGCGTCATTACCTTCTCTTCAAATATTCTTTTAAAGATTAATTCTCCGTCAGCATCTCGATAGCGGTTCGCATCCCATAATTCTGGACGTTTAGATCGGTTGATATAATTGTTATTATAGGTGTCGTAACCAAAGCGACTTACGAGCCGAAGTCCTTTCGTCAGGAAATTTAAATTTTGGTTTAAACTTAATGTCGTTTGAATATTATTGCTCCAATTTTCATTGTAGCCCGTCATTGTAGCCTGAGTCCATGGATTTATGCGGCCGTCACCATTATTGGGATCGTCGTCACCATCATCGTCGGCGGGTATTTTTCCGTCCGAGTATACAACGGGAGCAGTTATCGCGTTATATCCCATCAATGCTGTCCAAATAGCATCAGTTCCAACGCCTGGGTCATTTTGTTTACGTAATGATCCTGAAATACCAGCAGTTAACAATGTAGATTTTGTGATATCCATATCGACACTAAGTCGATAGGTATATTTACGGAAATTGGCGTTCGTGTTATAATCTCTTAATGCATCGTCCACATTATACATACCTTGTTGGTTCTGGTAACTTCCCGAAATGTAATAACGCGCCGTCTTTCCGCCTCCATTAATGTTTAGAATACTACGCTGGCTTTTTGCTCCATCACGCAAAACAAGGTCGCTCCAATCTACATTGGGGAACAGATCTGGATCCAAGCCCAGACGAAGTATTTCAAGCTCTCCAGATGAAAATAATGGCTGCTCATTCCGCGCAACTTTTGCCTCATTGGCCATAGAAGCATATTGATAACCATCAACAAATTCTGGAAGTTTCGTAAAAGTGTTATAAAAGCCTTCCACTTTAGCATGAATATTAACTTTTCCTTCTTTACCTCGTTTGGTTGTAATCAGAATAACGCCGTTGGCGCCTCTACTTCCATAAATTGCGGTCGCGGATGCATCCTTTAACACAGAAAACGATTCTATGTCTTCCACATTTATTTCATTTAAATCGCGTTCAAATCCGTCGATTAGTACCAAAGCAGCGTTGCTAGCGCCGAATGTCGAGATACTCCGTATCCAAAATTCTGAGATACTCCCTGGTCGACCTGAAGTTTGCATCGCCATTATACCTGGTACGACTCCTGCTAGTCCATCAGCAACGGAAGAAGAAGGGTTTGATTTGAGCTGCTCCACATCTACGGTGGTAATTGCTCCAGTTATAGCTATTTTTTTTTGCGCACCTGTAGCAGTAACCACGACTTCGTTTAAGACGCTTGCATCTGATTCTTTCAATTCGACGTTTATCTCCTTTTGAGTTTTCACTAATATTTCTTGCTTTTGGTAACCCAAATAAGTAAAAACAAGTGTTTGATACGAATTAACTTTTAGACTGTATTTGCCGTCGATATCGGTGATGGAACCTAAACCCGGAGTGTTACTTATCGAAACACTTACTCCACTAATTGGATGCTTATTTATATCTGTTACCGTGCCTTGAACAACGATCTCTACCTGTGCTATGGCATTAAATGGGATACCAAGGCACGCGATACATGCTAGTAAAATAATTTTCATAATTTTTGTTCTACTTTGATTGATTATTCTTCTCTAGCGATTTTTCGGATGAGATAATTGTTCGTGTCACCAATGTAAAAACACTCTCTTTCGTCATCGTAAGCAATTGCTTGTGGTTTATTAAAACGAGCTTCTGTTCGTAAATCGCCATCTGCGTATCCACTCGTGCCATTATTTCCGCGTCCGGCAAAGGTACCGACTCTCCCTTGTGGGGTTAAAATACGTATTGCATGATTGTTAGAATCACAGAAATAGAAATCATATTGGTCACCGCCAGCAGCGTCGTATTCTAAATTTTTCACAAAAACACCCTGTACAGGATTATGCAATCTCGCGCTAGTTCCTATTCCATCGGCATATCCAGATATTCCGGCACCTCCACAAATTGTGTAAGGCGTCTTAAAGGTCTTTTTCTCTCTATCATAGTCTGTTCGCATGATAAAATGCTTTTCATTTTCGATCAAATAAGCATAATCTCCAGAAGGGTGTATTACCATGCGTACTGCGATGCCACTATAAGGATTCGCAAACACAAGTTTATCTTCTTTTGATTCAAAATCGTATCGGCGTACGTCACCCGCTCTATATCTAGAATAGTATAACTCACCGTTTGGATGAACCATTGTTCCCTGGACACCACGGGCATAAACAGGAATAGCTTCCTTTTGGAGGAAATTAGAGTTTCTGCTAAATATGTAATTTCCATATTTAGTGTCACTGGCATGGTTGTCAGCAACTACCATATCTTGATCGCCATCTGCTTTCCAACTGATTATAGAAGTTCTTCCAAATCCTGTTCGAAAGTAACTGACATATTCATTTTCGAAGTCGATCAAACGGGAACTGTTACCATCGGCAGTAAAATATAAATGGTTTTTATTTTTTGGATCAAAAGAGAGCCACATTATCCCTTTAAAAGCACCGCAATCATTGAAGGGCCCTTCTTTTTCTTGGAAATCTGTTGAAACTTGATAGTATTTTCCGAGAAAGGTAGATACAAGCAGCTTTCTATTGTAGGAGAATGTCTCCTTCGACATTGCACTCGCTACTTCTTTATTCTGTTGATCGATAATTGCGATGTGAATATCCCCGTCATATGCTTTTTCGGGAATGGTACAATAAAGGCTATTATTCTTTATTCCAATAACCTTTGCGACTTTCCCTCCAATCGTTACTATAATTTTAGTCGGGTCGTTTCCGAAATTTTCTCCATATATAATCAGGTTATTTCCTACTCCTCCTTCTTTTGGATAGAAGTCTGTGATTAAGACCGGTTTAGAAGCATCAAAGCCGCCTTCTTGTGTTACCGTCTCTTTTTTACATTGCGTTAAAGTAAGCACGATCAATCCGAGCAATAATCGATGGATGTGCCAACACCTAACTTTGTTTTGAATTTGCATATACATATAGGTTTCGTCCGAAATACATCGGTTTAAATAAGGTTAGTTAATTTGTATTATTTGTACGATGGTTGTGTGCCAAAGCGTTGAGGTTTAATACCCTAAGATAGTAGTGGTCTTCTCGTAAATAATATTAATTGATATACAGTTATGTATATAAGTTATTAATGCGAAAGTATCTTTCTGAATTGAGCAGCTTAATTTCATAGTCAGTTCTTTCTTTTTTGGTTACAAGTATATTTATTAACGTATTTATCTAAATCGTCTGTTATTGAGGATATTCATAATCGAATTGTTGTACGCGTGCGGTACGTTTTGATCTAAATCGCTCCATCGATTTACGCTGCAAATTTATAATTGGTTCAATATCATTAATATTGCAAACGGTGGCATTTTTTGAAAGGAAATTTCGTGTTACTTTCTTTAAATATCCAAGAGCTAAAGTACAGACTCTGGGTGGAACTGTTTGATCAAGATTTTGTCGAATCGTATCAATTTTTTTTCTGGTCTTATGTAGGCTTCGGCGATTGTTATTAATTTGAAAATCGAGTTAGTCACATTCTACGTTTTAAATCTGTAGAAATGATTCGTGGGCAATTATAGTTTAAAGGGGGCTATGTGCTACACCGTTTAAATTTCAGCAATCCTGTATTCTTATTGCGTTAGCCTATAAACGCCAATCAGGAAATGTAAAAAATAGTATATAATCGAATTAACAAAAATATAATATGGATTAGCCGTAGGTCGGATGCTGAAAAGGATATTTTTGCTTCGGTCGAAAGTACTGGTAAATGTCTAGCATGACGCAAAACAATGAAAGATAATTTTAAATCATTTGGGGAAGTCAAAGAACTCCTCCAGCTAAACCATGGATGTGAATCATCATTCACAGCAATTTACCATCGTCACCAACAAAAAATATATTCGAATATCTTAAAAATAGTACACTCGCCTGAGTATGCACAAGAGATTTTACAAGATGTTTTCCTTAGTCTTTGGCAAAATCGATATAAGATAGATAAAGACAAATCCGTTGCAAGCTGGCTTTTTGTCGTGAGTTTTAATAAATCAATGGACTTTCTCAAAAAGAAATTACGTGACCATATCGATTTTGTAGAGGACTACGATTCGTTGTACCTAGATGTAGAGAATGGGCACGAGCAAGATGAAATCCTACGCGGACAGCTACAACTATTGGAAGAAGCTATCGACAAATTATCTCCACGTAAGAAAGAGGTTTTCCGCCTGCACCGTTACGAAGGATATTCCAAAGAACGTGTGGCAGAGACGTTGGGTTTATCGGTAAACTCGGTCTCAGAATATCTTAAACAGGCCAATAAGAGTATTAAACAACACATAGCGACCAGTAATTCCTATGCTTATGGGAATAGTGTGCTAGTTCTAGCCTGTGCATATATCTATCTGTAAAACAAACGGTATGCGTGTGTTGGTTTGTTATTAATGTTTTAATAATAATTTGTTAACTACTGACCCTATTGCCGTTTGAGTTAACCCGTCGTATTTACGTATGATGGGAAACAACATACGAAATAGCATCCATTCTTTTTGGAAAGGTAAGCTAAAACAGGCCGAAGCGAAAGATTTACTCGATAAAGTTGAGAACCAGCAGTCGGACTTACAGCGTCAGCTAAAATCGGAGTTTGGTGAGCAGCAAGAAGACCAAGAATTGCTCAGTTCGGATCAGTCCTACAAATTGTTGCAGACAATCCGCAGCCGAGCAGGTATACACGGGCATGTTAGAAAAATTTATCCTTATAAATGGATTGCTGCAGCTGCTGTGTTGGTAATCCTCGGTACGTTCGGCACCTACTTTACCCTTCAGAATTCGAATGACTATACAACAGACGCTATTCACACCTTAATTGCGTCAAACAAAATCTATACGGTTTCCTCGTCGTATGACACGGTCCGATATGTGTTGTGCGATGGTTCCACGATCGTGCTCTCACCACATAGTACCATCCGTTACGATAATGAATATGGTAGCGCAAACCGCCAAATAGAGCTGATTGGCGAAGGAAAGTTTGCCGTGCAGCGTGACAGTCTGTTACCCTTTGAAGTGAAGGCAAATGGATTTACCACGACAGCGCTCGGTACGGAGTTTATTGTTGACGGTAGAAAATTAGCGAATACAACGGTACACCTGTTATCAGGGAACGTGGTGATCCGTTCCACCAATGAGGCAAGAATGCGAATCCGGGACACGTACTTAACCGTTGGAGAGATGTTACATATAGATGAGACCCGTAAAATAATGGTGAGGGAACCTGCTGTAAAAGTAAAACTGGATACACAATCAGAAATCGTAGATCAGCATATATCCAATAGCCTTACCGGTCAACCGAAAAACCTTCGATTTGTAAGAAGTGATTTAACAGAAATAATTCGTCAGGTCGCTCAAAAATTTGATACACGTATCATCCTAGATCCAGCGGTGCCGCGCAACTTGACGTTCACCGGTGAGTTCTCTGCGCATGATGATTTGGCAACGATTTTAAATACCATCTGCCTAGTTAACGATCTGCAATATATAAATGAAAGCGCTAATCAAGTGCTAATCCGTTTAAAAAATAACATACGGGCACCGGAAGAGGAAACATATGAAATAAAGTAAATGAATCACAAGTAAAAACCAAACAATAACAATTTCTATGAAACTAAACAGATTTTATCATTTTTTATCATTGCTATGCCTAGTTTATATGTTCTTTTGTGTTGGAGAACTACAGGCGCAGCAAACCGGACAAGTGAAGGGGCGTGTGCTCGATCAGGACGGGAATCCATTGAGTGGGGTTTCGGTTTCAACTAAAGACGAACAACGCAGTGCGGTTTCTACAGCCTCGTACGAGAATGGCGTCTTTGAACTACGCAATCTACGGGTCGGCAGGCGTTATAATATCGTATTTTCACGTGTTGGCTACCAAAGTCACGTCGAAACCGAGTTTCTGGTAAGTGCAGATGACAAAAATTCGTTACTCGTTCGTTTGATCGAACAGTCGTCGTCGCTTGAGGAGGTTGTCGTAACTGCGCTCGGTATCACACGGGCATCGAAATCGGTTGGGTTTTCGGTACAGCAGGTGGACGGGAATAAGATACAGGAAGCACATGAGACTAATTTAGTGAACACGTTGAGCGGGCGCGTGGCGGGCGTACAGATTACAAATTCCTCTGGCGGTATCGGAGCTTCGTCCAATATACAGATCCGAGGACAGAACTTTGTGAGCGGCTATAATTACAATAATTCACCGCTATTCGTGGTTGATGGTGTTCCGGTGAGTAATAACAACGAACAATCGACACGAGCTTTTACTGGAAGACAGGATTTTAATAACCCCAATTTTACAGGAGGGGAAGGAGAGGTTGATTATGGAAACGCGGCAGGGGAAATTGATCCGAATGACATCGAAAGCATTTCGGTACTTAAAGGCCCTAACGCTGCGGCATTGTATGGTTCACGTGCATCGAATGGTGTTGTATTGATTACCACTAAATCTGGTAAAGACGCGAAAGGCGTTGGAATTAATTTTAATACACATGTGGATTTTGGAACACCATTGAAACTTCCTGATTATCAATATGAGTATGGTCAGGGCCGCTACGGTAACTATGAATATGTGGATGGTGCGGGTACCAATCCAGGAAAGTTTGATAACGTTATGGAAAACTGGGGCCCATCCTTGAATGGTCAATTGATAAAGCAATGGGATTCGCCAATTGATCTGGCAACCGGAGAGCGCATTGCAACACCTTTTGTCGCACATCGTGATCAATTGAAAGATTTCCTGCAGACTAGCAAAACTTTTACAAACAGTTTATCGATATCTAATAGCAACGACAAACTCAATTACCGTTTTTCGTATACCAATCTGTCTCAATCTGGTATGGTACCAAATACGGATTTAAGCCGAAATTCGCTCGGAATGAATGCGGGGTATCAGATTGTCCCGAATTTAAGATTGGACGTGGTGATGAACTGGGTTAATAGTTCGAGTGATAACCGGGCAAGTTATGGCGCTAAGAATGATGAATCCGTCATGCGAATGTTTTTATATATGCCGCGTAACTTAGATATGAATTCGTTGAAAGATTACTGGCGGCCGGAAAGTAACAATACCGAACAAAATTCTCCAATCTTTAATATGAATGGTACAATTTGGAACAACCCATATTTTGTCGCTTACGAGAATCTGAATGGTAATAATAGGGATCGCGTATATGGTAATGTAAAGGCCACATACGACATTCGCCCAGATCTTAAGTTGATGGTGCGTTCGGGAAGAGATTTTTACAATGATAAGCGGACGATGAGACATGCAAACTCATCGAGTCAGTATAAGAATGGTTACTATCAGGAGGACGATGTCTATTTTATTGAGTCCAACCACGACATGCTCTTGAGCTATAGTCCGGTTTTGCATTCAGATTTTTCTTTCGACGCTTCGATAGGTGGTAACTTAATGTCGCAGATTTCAAAGCGTTTAGGGGCAATTGCTCCGCGCCTAGCAATACCGAACGTGTACAATCTGACCAATAACGGAGAACCGTTGTTAGCGGGGAACACCTATCAGGAAAAACAGATTAATTCCATTTACGGAACCAGTCAGATCGGTTATAGGGATATGGTCTTTTTAGATATAACTGGCCGCAACGACTGGTCGAGCGCATTACCAAAAGCCAATAATTCCTATTTCTATCCGTCGGCCTCCCTGAGTATAATCGCCTCTGAACTGTTTGGATGGCGTAGCGAGCAACTCAATATGTTAAAAATTAGGGGTGCGGCTTCTTCGGTAAGAAGAGATTTGGAACCGTATCGTACCCTGCCTAATTTCATGGTGACGCAAGGATGGGGGGGAGAGACAGTGGCTATTCATAATAACAATTATCCTAACGAGAACATTCGTCCCGAAAAGGTAGTGTCCTACGAATTTGGATTCGATTCTAGATTCTTTAGCAATCGACTGGGGTTGGATCTCACCTATTATAAAAGTAGAACAACCGATCTAATTATCCCTGTAACGCTCAATCCTTCGGCGGGTTACGATACCAAACTGTTGAATGTGGGTGAGATGACGAATCACGGGTTAGAGCTTATGGTGAGTGGAACGCCGATACGCAGCAACAATTTTTCGTGGGATATCTTCGTCAACTATTCTTTCAATCGAAATAAGGTGATCTCGCTAGCTGAAGATCAAGGTATTTCCCGTATTCGTCAGTTGGAACGTTGGGCATCCCTGGAGCTACGCTCCGAAAACACAAAAGGTGACGGGTCGTCGGGCTCTCTTTATGGCGATTATCTTATTTATGATAACGATCAGTTAGTGCACCGCAATGGACTCCCGCAGGAAGAGAATGGTGATTGGGGATACCTGGGAAATGTCAATCCGAAATGGATAGGTAGTATAGCTAACGATTTGAGGTATAAAAATTGGAATCTTAATTTCTTGTTCGCAGGCCAAAAAGGAGGTGTAGTACATTCCCGGACATTTATCGAAGGAATTGGGGCAGGAAGTCTTCCTGAGTCATTACCATTTCGGGATGAAAATGGTGCGGGAACAATCGTTGGGGAAGGGATCGATATCGATACGGGCGAGCCGAACAGCGTAGACATCCCCGTGCGTGATTATTGGCAGGCATACTATAATAACGACCGTATTGCAACATTCGACGCCTCTTACCTCAAACTAAGAGAGGTAAAGATAAGCTATAGGTTGCCGCAACGCATATTGCGACGAACGGCGATTAAAGCGGCTTCGGTATCGCTTATCGGTAGAAACTTAATGCTATGGAGTGATGTACCGCATATAGATCCGGAAGTTTCGGCATACGACGGGCAGTTTGTCGGCGTAGAGGCAATGTCCCTTCCATCTATGCGTAATTTTGGGATGTCGATCAATGTGGCTTTTTAGCTGAGTTTAAAATATAAAATTATATAATATGAAAAATTATTTCGTTTGTCTGGTAATTGTAATGCTATCCTTTCAGGCTTGCCAAAATTTCGAAGAAATTAATATAGATCCAAATAATCCGGCAGTTGTGCCCGTCGAGATGCTGCTACCACCGATTATTAGTGGCAGTGCAAATACTATGGTAGGAAGTGGTCGTCGAGCTGGGCAGTACGTCCAACATCTGGCTTATCCTGGTGGAACTAGTGAAAACGATGGACGCTTTAATCTCACAGGAGCAAGCTGGCGTGAGGAGTGGAATAATGCAGTACGATTAATTAAAGATATTAATCAAATGAAACTTCTAGCGGAGCAAAACAACCAGCCGGCATACATCGCGCTGGCATATATCAATAAGGTATACGTTCTCTCACTGGTTACGGATGCATTTGGCGATATTCCATATGACGAAGCCGGCATGGGAAATATCGATGGAATGGAATTTCCGAAGTTTCAGGCCCAAGAAGAAGTTTATCAACGGATGTTAGCAGACCTAGATTCAGCCAACAATCTTTTGGCAGAACTTCCCCAAGGAACGTCGATTAGTCGAGATATTCTATACGATGGCGAGCTTCAGAAGTGGCGAAAATTCGCAAACACGCTAAAAATCCGTATATTAATGAGGCAATCGGCAAAAAAAGATGTGTCGCAGCAAGTATCGGAAATATTCAACAATCCGGACCGTTACCCCATATTCGCTAATGTAGATGACGGTGCGACTTTAGTATATAATAATTCGAGCGATTTTTATAATTGGTATATTCAGAATCCTTCTTCGGATGGAAGCGGTGTTGACTTTTCGGATAATGCGAAAGTAAGTGATGTAATGATTGGATTGCTAGTGAAAGGAGGGGATCCCCGCTTGTTTATTTACGCCGCGCCGACTAGAAATTCGTTTTTGGCAAACGGGAGTTTGGAATACCGAGGACAGACCGCTGGGTTGAGTTCCGCCGAGCAGGAAGCATTATACGAACGTACAAATTACACCGATGGCGATTTTTCGGTAGTAGGACGCCGCATAAGACGAGACAATCGCGCATTCTTAATGACCTATAGCGAACTGTTGCTGTTAAAAACTGAAGCTATTCAAAGAGGTATGGGAGTTTCGGGGCAGGCTAACGAAATATATAAAGAGGCTGTAGAGGCGTCCTTTGATAAGTGGAAACAAGTAGGCAGCCAAAACCAAACGCAAAACCCTTATATCAGTGATAATCAGCGGGAAGAATATTGGTCAAATGCAGAAAATCAATACCAATCCGAAAAAGGACTTACAATGATTGCTGAGCAATATTTTGTGGACAGCTTCCTAAATGGCTTCGAAGGGTGGGCTTCCTGGCGTAGAACAGGTATTCCCGAAATCAAACCGGGAGCCTCAGTGCGGGCAGAGATCCCCGTACGTTATGTGTATTCCGATAACGAGCAAAACAACCCGAGCCTAATCGAATGGGTGCAGGAGCATATGGACGGAACGATGCCGGATCAAAATGTAAAGGTTTGGTTCCAACCGTAGCAGAAAGATTCGATCTAGTAAATAAGAAAAAGTTAACTAAGACAAGAAAAATGATTCGAATGAAAAAAGTATTTTTTATGGCGCTTGTAGGCGCCGCAAGCCAGATTGCTGTACCTACCGTTGCGCAGGTTAAGCCAACAAGCTACCTGAAAAACCTGCATTCACATAATGATTATACAAGAAACCATCCGTTTGCATTAGCGTATGGATTGGGGTTTGGGTCCATAGAAGTCGATCTCTTTTTAAAAGACCGTAATTTATATGTGGCACATGAATACGAGGAAATTACGCCCGAGAATACTTTTGAAAGGTTGTATCTGGAACCGATAATAGCAGCATTTGAAAATACTACCGATGGATTCTTGTATCCCGAAAATGGACGGTTGCAGCTCTTGATTGACCCCAAGTCCGACGGGCATGCGGTCTTGAAATTGTTATCGGAGAAGCTTCAGCCCTATAGAGATCTGTTTGATAGTAAAAATAATCCGAAAGCAGTAAAAATCGTCATTAGTGGAAATCGTCCAACACCCGAAGAATTCCATCTCTATGATAATATCTTCTATTTTGATGGTGAGTTTAATAAAAATTACACGACTGCGCAGTTAGAGCGAATAGGACTCTTTAGTGCTCCGTTTTCACAATTATCGATGTGGAATGGCTTGGGACGGTTGACCCGTCAGGACTCGATAACGGTGAAAAATGCAATAGATTCGGTACATCGCCTTGGCAAGGAAGTAAGATTTTGGGCAGCGCCAGATACCAAGACGACATGGTATGAATGGATGAAGTTTGGTATTGATTATATCAATACCGATCAGCCTATGGCTGCCGCTGAATTCATGCGATCATATTCAAAGAACAGCTTTTCGAATAATGTCTTTTACAAGACCTATTTGCCCAAAAAGAAAAGCAACGCTTCTGTTGAAAGGCCGAAAAATATCATCTTGCTGATCAGTGATGGAGCAGGCTTGTCACAACTTTGGGCGGCCGCCATGGCTAACAAAGGGCAGTTGAATGTATTGAATATGCCGTATACGGGTTATCTATTCACGAGTTCTACCGATAATTATCACACTGATTCAGCGGCAGGGGGAAGTGCGTTGGCAACAGGGGTAAAGACTCGGAACCGATTTATCGGTGTCGATACAACCGGTAGGCCTGTGGACAATTTACCCGACTTGATCGCAAGGGCGGGTATGGTGGGTGGAGTAGTATCAAATGACGGTATTACGGGTGCGACACCATCTGCTTTTTACGCGCATGTCCGCGAAAGGAATAACGCAGATAGTATTGCTGCTCAGCTCGTAGATTCAAAATTATCTTTAATGGTTGGTGGATCGGCTAAGGAATTTGCTACTGCAGATAGTTTGGTGATTAAGCAACTGCGAGAAAGAAATGTAGAGATTGTAGATGGGGCTGATCATATCGCACGTTCAAAAAGCGATCGTCTGCTGGTATTTGCCCAAGATCAGGTAGATCGGGAATGGAATAAGCTTCGTGACGACCAAAATGAAGCACATACAGCGTATCGCTTGATTGAAGATGTTTTTCGTCCTTCGGTATCTTTTTTAGAAGATAGAAGTGCGGATAAAGGGTTCTTTTTGATGGTTGAAGGCGCGAAGATCGACGGAGGCGGCCACAGTAATTCTATTCCGTTTACCGTGACAGAATATCTAAGTTTTGACCGCTTGGTCGGCCAGGCATTGCAGTATGCAGATCTCAATGGCGAGACCTTAGTACTCGTCACCTCAGATCACGAAACCGGAGGTTTAGTGCTATTAGATGCCAATAGACAAAAAGGACAGGTCTTGGGTAATTTTGCTACTACAGACCATACCGGGATCCCCGTTCCGTTGATGTCATATGGTCCGGGAGCAGAAATTTTTCAAGGATTTTTGGACAATACTGATATTGTGAAGCGAATTCGTCAATTGCTCGAACTGCCATCTAAATAGGGGTATGACTTATTGCAATAAAGGGGCAGCTTAAACTAAATTTGAGACGCCCCCTTTTCAATTTGCACCAGTTCATTATCCCAACCGATCGCCGTTGGTATGTTTGGTTTATGTATGCAACATCGACGTAGCTATGGCATTCTAGCGATTAAGAACCCAACTTTCTCATTCGTCTAGATGAGAAATAACATTTTTATTATTGAATTCGGGACAATACAATATTACGACTAACCTTAATTTAAATATATGACGTCATTGCTGTCCACTTAAAATAAGCTGATTGACACCTGTTAAACAAACTGTGCTTTGGCATTTCTGTAATCTTCGGGTTGACTTGATTGAAAACAATGAATACGGTTTTTGTTCACTGATCAAGGCAACGAAAACTGTGTTGGATAAAATAGAATTGGAAAATCGGACGGAAACGCAGATTACATCCAAAGAAAGGATTGATAAACGGCTCTGGAATCCGGTTGCTATTCGCGAAGCTATTATTAACTCGATCATTCACAATGATTACACCCGTGAAGTGCCACCCAAGTTCGATATTTTTTCAGATCGGATCGAAATTATATCGGCAGGTAGGTTGCCAGAGGGGTTGAGTGAAGAAGATTTCTTTGAGGGCGTATCCATTCCGAGAAATCGAGAGTTGATGCGTGTTTATAGAGATTTGGAGCTGGTGGAGCAACTCGGCTCTGGCGTACCACGTATTTTGGAAAGTTACGGTAAGGAATGCTTCCGCTTCATGGGATACTTTATCCGGATGATATTTCCGATTTCGGAAGGTGTCCCCCCAAGTCTCCCCCCAAGTCGAAAGATTTCTGGCAGTATTTACGGGAGAGCATAGCAGAGAGGGTTTGCTGGGCTTTCTTGGCTTATCGGACCGAAAAAACTTCCGTGAGAAATATTTAAATCCGGCGATTAAAGCAGGGCTTGTCGGATTATTAGACCCTGATAATCCAACTAGTAGCAAGCAGCGCTACGTATTAACTACGTTAGGCAAACATATGGGCAATAAATAATCTATACAATTACATCTTCGATAATCGGATAAAGATCCCATATATCAAATGTTTCCGAAGAATATTATCTAGAAATGATTGAGTGGAGCCGACATACATATGCTAGCAATGCTCTAAACAACGGTAAGCCATAGAATATGTAAGTAAGTTGCTTGCGCTACTATACAGCAAACACAGGTATATGCAAAAATCGTAAGTGAAGAGTTGGGTAAGGTTGTAGATGAGCATGTAAATTAATTATTAAAACTTATGTTTTCTGCGAGTTTTAATAACTCTTAAATTCTAGTGGATCTATAAGCTCATGATTATCAAAAAGTCGTAGAATCATTAAAACTTGTAAACAATTAAAGTTTTAATGATTTATTGAATGTCTTTGCACTATGAGAAATTACACAAACCGCAAACAATACCTGTCTAAATTATTAGCCTATAAAGATAAAGACCTTATCAAAGTAGTTAGTGGATTACGTAGGAGCGGAAAAAGCACCTTATTTGAATTGTATCGTCACTAGTGTCCCATTAAAATTGGGACGTTTTAAAAATTAAATAAATTTGGCCCATTAAGGTCCGTTCGTTCTTTGTCATATTGAAATTTAGTTTTGCTAAAGAGCTCTCGCAGGTTCGCTTTATCGGTGAGGGAGATGCTTAATATCTGTAGCACTTCGTAAGTGCTTCTGTCCAATTTCATATCGTGCTGAACGATGGCCACCAGGCAGTAGGTGCAGATGGCGGCATAGACCTGGATCCGGACGGCGTTCTCGGTAATGCCCCAGAATTTTTTGATTTTAAGGTGCTGTTTCAGCCATTTGAAGAACAGTTCTACCTGCCAGCGGTTCCTGTAAAGATCCGCGACTTGCAGGGCTGATATATGGGTGGCATTGGTCAGAAAGACGAACTCTCTTTCCTGTTGTTCATCCCAGTATTTGACCAGCCGAAGTGCTCCTGGATAGTACTGTTTCGGGTAAAAGCCGGTCAATCCGATCGTTAGATCTGAAAGCACATTTCTGGGCAATCTGCGTTTCCATTTGATGGTTTTGTACTGCAGATTAGTCTTTGCCCTGATCACGAAGTAAGCTCCTATCTGATGGATTTTATACAACATCTTAAAGTTGTTGTAAGCCCGGTCAAATATGTAGTATGACCCTGATTCATAAGGGATTTCTTTCATAGCCTTTGAGTCGTGAACGGAAGCTTCCGTGAAATGAAAGAATGCCGGTATCTGCGTTTCCACATCATACAATGTGTGTACTTTGATACCACCCTTTCTCCGGCGGAACTTTGCCCACCAGAACACGGAAAGGCACAGATCGATCGTTGTCGAATCGAAAGCATATACGTTCCCACCCAACTCGAAGATGTTGGTGGCTCTGGTCTCTCTGGCCTGGTTGACCAAGTAATAGGCGTACTCCTCGAAGATATGGTAATCCCTATCCTGGTTGGCTCTGGCTAACGATGATCTGGAGACATTCTTGCCCATTCCCAGATGATAGCATTTGGATTGGTGGGCATCAAGTGCGATCACCAGATCCCGGAGACTTT
>NZ_FUKU01000040.1 GCF_900163865.1 Sphingobacterium sp. JB170 | reverse complement strand
GGGCATCAAGTGCGATCACCAGATCCCGGAGACTTTCACGGTTGGAAAGCTGTCCAAACATCAACGCAAGCAACTGGTTCCAGCAGGTGAAATGTTTCACGTACTTGTCGCCGTTATACTTGGCTACGATACGATTGAACTTACTGCGGTTGAGAAACGAGGCCAATTGGGCGAAAACATATTTATCTTGAAACATAGACTGTCAGGTTCATCTTAACACAAAGCTATGTTTTCAAGTCCGTTCGGTCTAAAAACCTCTGTAACTAACTATATTTCAAATATTTCAAAGAACAATTTCAGATTTTAATGGGACAGCAATGTTATCTAATTATAAAGTTATGAAATTTATTGGTATTGACATTTCAAAAAGCTCATTCGTGGTTGCTTACCCGGAATTAACTGGTTTTAAAACAGCAGAATTTGTCAACGATGTAAAAGGCATCAAGAAATTTATTTCCTCATTCTCCCACACAGAGTATCATTGCGTAATGGAGGCTACTGGAAACTACAGCACTCTTCTTCTTTACATGCTTTGCAAAGAGCAAATCGCAACCAGTTTGATTAATCCTAAACAGACTAAGCATTTTGCAAGAATGATGATGGCTACTATTAAGACCGATCGGGTGGATGCAAAGTTGATCGCTATGTATGGAGAAAAAATGAAACCTGAAATTTACAAAATGCCTACCGAAGATATTATTGTCTTAAAGCAAAAAAGGGTTGTTCTAAGACAATTAAAGAAGCAATTGACTGCATTAAAAAACCTAAAGGAATCATTTGACGCTTTACCGACGACTGATAGAAAAAGCTTGTCTGTTTTGTCTAAAACCACTACATTTCTAAAAAAACAGATTGCATTGGTTGAGGCTGATTTGTGCTCTATCGTTAAAGAATCATATCAAGCACAAATGAAATCCTTAACATCCATTCCAGGAATAGGGATAACAATAGCAAGTGCATTGATTATTACAACTGGAGGGTTCTCCCAGTTAGAAAATGCCAAACAGGTATCCCGCTACATCGGCCTCTGCCCAACTTACCAGCAATCAGGAACATCAATAAAAATCAGAGGTGCCATAAATAGAAATGGGGACTCTGAGATCCGTTCTTTGCTTTATATAGCATCTTGGTCTGCGATCCGCTACAACGAGCCCTGCAAGGAGTTTTATGAGCGATTAAAAGCCAAAGGGAAACCTTCAAAGCTAGCGCTTATCGCCGTAGCAAATAAGCTGTTGCGACAGGCTTTTGCCGTTTATAAATCTGGGGATGTTTACTGCAATGAGCACCTAGGGCAAGGTAGTCGGTACTCGGATAGGTCGCTCTCGCCGAAAGCTTTTTAGCCCTGAATGTAAAAATAATAGGACTTTTTATTTGCTTTTTAACATAGTTCGTGTCATCTCACTCCATTTAGGGTTCGTACTAAGAGGCTGTAAGCCTCGTGTGCGAACCCTAAATGGAGTTGCCGAAGGCTTTGATTCTATCTTCAAATTTAATGTGTAATTGTTGCATTGTCAAGCCCCAGTTGTGGATAGGCAAAAATATTACCAGTTTTCAACGTGGGACTCAAAGTAAAAACACTTTAAGATTTCTATATTTTACATAGCAAAGATAGTAAACATCTCGGGCTACTATGCAATACTGGTGAAATCCAAGCACAAATCTTCAATTTTTCACAAATGCCGCTTGTAGTAACCGTCTTAACATACAGTGTAGAACATTTTCAATCGTTGTATTCTTGGCACTCACAGGCTCAATACGCTATCGGAAGAATCTATTACCTTTTGCGATTTTATTTTATTTACTAATTATACTTATGCATGGAATTTTTTCGTTCTTTTTTGCAATATCAATGGCGCTTATTTTATTTTTACAGCCAACTAATGTTCCGCTCGAATTTAATTTTCTCCAGCTATGTCAAAAAAAATAAAATACATATTTTCATTATCTATTCTGATTTTACTATTTAGCGGCTTCCTTCTACTTCAAAATTACACACAGATTTCGCAACCGGTCGTCACACATATGAATATCAGTGGCGAAGCCGACAAATTTGGCGACAAAATCAATTTAGTTTATGCATTATTGGCAAATGCAGGTATTCTGGCATTTATACTATTCTTTATATGGAAGCCTCAATTTGCCAATTACCCCTTCGAAATTACAGAGACAACTCGAGAGCCCTCCTATCGAAAAATGCAATTGTTCCTCGCAGTACTTTGTATTATAACTTCAATTGCATTCAATTTCATGATTCTGAAAGCTATAAAAGAAACAAACCTCTTTCTTTATCTGATTTCTTTTATCATGTTCGTAACGATAATGATATTTCGGTTCAACAAAAATGATTTCAATTAAGAATTTTATAGAAAGTTCAGCTGATGTATCAAGGTACTTGACAAAAAAACACTGTTTCCCATGCTTTTTAAATCATTTGAACAATGAGATATTGTCATTACAGTTATATCCTGAAACGGAAGCATTCAACTTCTCTTTATGTGAAAAGGGGGGATAACTATAAATGATTAATTCAAAACTAAACAAAAGAATGTGGAACCTGGGTGGGATAAAAAAGTGAGAACTATTATATAGAGCATAGGTTCCACTCGCGAGAAAATTACCAAATCATTATATTAAAAGGGCTTTGACAGCCCTTTTTTATTGGATTAAAATTCAATAAAACCCTATGCAAACATTTAGTGATCAAAAGCTCCATTTTTTAGGCATCTCTGCACCTTCGTATTTAAAAAAAGAAATATGGCAATCACTCTGCACTACTCAGCAATTATGTCACCAGCCCTATTAGTATTTTGAAAAGTTACAATTCTCCTTAAGTTATTCCATCTTAACAATAGTGATATTTTTATGAAAATTGTCCGAAACATGTCCAAAAATAGAAAAAGCCACTGATAATCAGTGGCTTTTGTCGGGGTGGCAGGATTCGAACCTACGACCTCCACATCCCAAATGTGGCGCGATACCGGGCTACGCTACACCCCGATTCGGTATCATTTTTTTTGCGTGGGACAAATATACAGCGATATTTCCCATTTGCAAATATGTAGAGGAAAATAATTTATAACATACTGATTATTTGAATCATAATTTTAATGCACCCTGCGATATTCGCTTAATCAATTAATATCTGTTGTTACAGAACAACAATTCTCTGGCTGTAATCAAATTGTTATCATTTCGAAAGTTGAAAGTAACGCTGTTTCTTACTCTTTCGATTATTTCGGATTTTTTCTTTTTTATTTCCGATTACGATATCAATATGTAATTATTGACGCTATATTTGAATATTGTTTTTATTAAATCTAAATAAAAATAAAACATCTCTTCTCAATATAGTTGTCGTGGGCTCTCTACTCGCGGCAACTTTTTTGAATTCAAAAAACAAAACGCTAAATTGGTCGTTGTAAATAGACATAGGTATATGACAGATTTTAAATTTAACGTTGTTTAGTTCTTGCAGGAAGATACAGAAAATAATAGATTGACGGAAATAAACATAGGTAATACACCACTCCGCAAGTGCGCGCATCTTTCGGTGCGCTTTAACACCAACATTTACGTCAAAGAAGAGTTTTATAATCAAGGGAAATCGTCCAAGGATCGACCGGCCTTGTTCATGATTCAAGATGCGATAGCGAAGAACAAGATTACAAAGGGAGGTTATTTTGTGGAAGCGAGTAGTGGAAATACTGGATTAGGCGTCGTATTGATAGCGAAACAACTGGGATATAAAGCAAAAATATTTGTTTCAAAAAGCTGTTCAAACGAAAAAATAGAAGCATTAAAGACCGCTGGCGCATCAATCGAAATGTGTGAAAATTCTAATGGCTTACACGACTTTTATTCGACTCAATTCAGAGCACAGTCGTTCGCCGCAACGAATCCAAACTCCTATTTCACCAATCAGTACTACAACTCTCAAAATATACGGGCGCATTATAAAACGACCGGACCAGAGTTGTGGGAGCAAACAAATGAAAGCATAACACATTTTATTGCAGGAATTGGAACAGGTGGTACGATTTCTGGCGTAGGTCGGTACTTGAAAGAAAAAAATAAACATATTAAGATATGGGGGGTCGAACCCAATGGCTCTATCTTGCAGTATTTTCTGAAACATCGTCGTACGCCAGAAAACCCCGAGGCCTTTGACAGTATTGAAGGCATCGGTAGGAATTTTATACCCGGAGCATTCGACGCTGATTATGTGGATGAAATATTTCAAATAGGAAGTCGTGAAACAAAACACATAGCTTTAGAGTACTATGAACAAACGGATATTTTAGTTGGGTACTCGAGTGCCGCATTGATAGCATCGATAGAACAGCATCTTACGAAAATGAATTTTAAACCGACTGATCAAGTCGTATTGTTGTTTCCAGATCACGGCTCGCGTTACAAAAGTAAATTGTACAAAAAACTACTAAAAACTACTAATAACACAAAAAACACGTTCTAATTCTAAGCATGCAAACATACAATGATATCGCTATTCCTCTTTCCTGGCCCGATAAAACAGCTCGCGGAGACGAAGGTTGGATGGCTTTTTTTAAACGAATTGGAATAATCAAAAATTTAAATTTCAAGGTAGGGCACGCAGCCATTCTACTCGTGCAGCGCTCCTCCGGTTTAATAAAATACTATGATTTTGGGCGTTATATTGTTCCGCGTGGATACGGACGTGCACGCTCAAATGCATTTGATCCCAGATTAGTCATTAACACACGAGCAAAATTCTCGTCCGATGGCTCGATCACAAATATCGAGGATGTGCTCAAAGAACTAAAGAGCATAGAGGATGCTACGCATGGAGGTGGCCGTCTTTTATATAGTATCTGCCCGTCCATTTCATTCCTTAAAGGTGATGCTTACGCCGAGAAAATTGTTGCGGATGGACCGATATTATACGGGGCAATAGCGCCAAACAATAATAGTTGTTCGCGCTATGTTGCCCAGGTGCTAACCGAAGCAATGGAACCTGAGGATTCCCGCATTCGGAAAATACTATATCCTGAAAGCTTAAAAGCCAGCCCGACAAGCAATGTTGTAAATGCGGCCAACAAAGAAGGCGTGATGTGCTATCACGATACAACGCTTCACCCCATGCCGATGACTCGGCGTCAGTCGTTACTTTTTCAGTTTCGTCTGATCAAGGATAATTTCACAAAACAAGGTTCAAAAACTTTAGGGATCGACTCAAATTCTGGTTGGATTGATGCTCCCGGCTGCCCAAAACACATACCCAAAGACGCGCAGTGGCTCGGAGGAATCGGTGAAGGTGCGTGGTTCCACCTCCAGCATATTGGCCAAACTAATTACCTACTCCGGAAATATAACACGCAAGGGGAAATAGAATATACGACACCGGTATATTGCATTCAGCAATTAGATTTAACAAAACCTCATCAATTCACCTTCCACTTCACGCACAATAATTGTAGTATTGAACAAAACAACAATCTTCTCATATTCAAGAGCGATCCAGATCGCGATCAAAGCAATAGTGAAAAAGATTATAACATAAAAGCAATATCATAAAATCATGGAAGTAACACTTTTAAAAGCAAAAATTCATACCGTCAAAGTAACGGAAGCTAACGTAGCATACAATGGATCTATCACCATTGACGCAGATCTTCTGGACGCGGCGGGTATAAAAAAATACGAACAGGTATACATTAACAACGCAGTAAACGGAAGTCGAATCATGACCTATGTTCTTCCTGGCAAACGTGGAAGCGGTGAAGTATGTATGAACGGTGGTGCAGCATTGCACGCAAAACTCGGGGATACCGTACACATATTATCTTTTGTGACAATGTCCCCTGAAGAGGCTGAGAGCTATCAGCCGACACTCGTTTTTACCGAAGGAGAAAACCAAATAAAGTCCGTCGAAAAATATAACTATTAATATTCAATAAACGTCCGCATTCTGTGTTATAGAATAGAATGCTGACGTTTTTTACCCAGAAATACCCCTTGAAGGGTGCATGTAAAACAACGACTAGCAGGGATTAAGCCCGACCCTTTCCACAAAACTAGTCTTTGCTCCCAAGGCTGTTTATTCGTGGCTCAATCCCTATGTCAATTTTGCGTAAACCTTACCTTATAAAGATAAAAAACTGGTGCTTTTTGAATTACCTCATCGTTTTTCTAATAAGTGATGCCTAACTTTATACATTAGAGGAATGTAAACATGAATAAGGCAGATATACAAACAGTGGATGACATTAAAGTACTTGTAGATACTTTTTATGGCACAGTCCAGAAAGATCATCTTATCGGTCCCATTTTTAATGAAAAACTTGAGGGTCATTGGCCTGCGCATTTAGCGAAGATGTACACCTTTTGGCAAACGATCCTCCTTGATGAACATACCTATAACGGCAGACCGTTTCCTCCTCATGCACAACTTCCGATCGAAAAAGAACATTTTGAGCGGTGGCTATCCTTGTTTAACCAAACCGTGGACGCCCTCTACGAAGGTCCAACCGCATCAGAAGCTAAAAGTAGAGGAAGCAAGATGGCCGCGTTATTTCAAATCAAATTGGAACATATTAGAAAATCCCCCTTCCCCCCTCTAATATAAAGAAAGTAACACGTAAACCGTGTTGGGAAAAAATAGCATCACGAAAATAACGCACAAAAATTTCAGGATAATAAACTTTCGCGCTATTTTTGCATATGAGTAGACAACTCCCACGTCCGGCAAAACAAATTGATCTACATGCGGAAGCATTCCTCGATAATCCACAAGACTATAACTCCGATGAACTTCTGGGTGAAACTATTGTCTTTTTTCGAGAAATGCTCGATGGCGCAATTTATTGGGACTACAACGAAATACGATTCGTCCACGGTAAGGGTAAAGGCTTATTAAGACAACTGCTATACGAGGAGCTTCGGGAATATAAATTTAACGGGACGATCGCCAATTATCACCCCTCCTATAACAACCCCGACGTTGTCGTTGTAGTCATCGGCTTATAACTAAAATAGCATCGCTCGATCCCTACTATCACTCACAATATCCAACAGAAACTGCATTCGGTCATGCCAGTTCATACTATTCCACGCTAAGTACAACGTAGTTCGCTGCTCCAACATATCCAAGTCAATAAAATTAACATCAATATTGTACCCTCTTTTCAAGGAAGCTGGTACGATGGCAACGCCCAATCCCTGCTGCACAAGGTTGAAAATAGTTAACGCATTAACGGTGCGTAATGCGACCCGAGGCAGGAAATCTGCACTATGAAAAACACTCATTATCAAATCATAGTATGACTGACTATAATCCTTAGAAAACAAGATAAACTGCTCCAATTTAAAATCGGCTAACGTTTCAAAATTGCCTTGTTGTATAGGGTAGCTTTTGGGTACGACTAAACAAAAATGTTCGGTAAGAATCGGTATTGCCGATATTCCTTGCGGAAGGGCATTAGTGCGTACAAAACCAAAATCAATTTCTTCGCGCAGCAGCATTTCTATTTGTAAGAGATTGGATTGCTCTTGGATTTCCACCTCAATTGTAGGATGATCATGCTTGAGTGTGATCAATAATTCGGATAATACGATTTGCACGGCGGAGCCAATGAAACCGAATCGAAGCCGGGTGATTGGGAATTCTCCCAAAGTACGCACCCCACGCTCAATTTTAGTAATATGAAGAAACAATTCGTCTATCTCTTTCTTCAGGTATGTACCCGCGGCAGTAAGTTTTACAAAGCGCTTTCCTCTTTCTAAGAGGGGAACGCCATATATTTCTTCCATTTGTTTGATCTGCCGGCTGAGTCCCGGCTGGGAGATGAACAATCGTTGCGCAGCTTTCCCGAAATGAAGCTCCGAAGCTAAAACACGGAAATAGCGCAGATGACGAAGCTCTATTTGATAACCCATAGTTATTACTTAATGACACAAATAGTATTTATAATTATTAAAACTAACCATTAATTTTGAAAATAAGGTTTCGTCCTCGAAAAAGAACCGTTAAAAGAAAAGTATTATGAAAAAGACCTTCCAATACGGAATTGACCAGCTCACATGCAGCCTTGCACTTGAAATTATGCGCGGGGACCGAATGGGAATCCTTTCTGAAGAAACTAAATCAGGAATTGAACGCAGTTCGACTCACGTGCAACATATCGTCCAAACCCAACAAACGGTGTATGGCATAACAACCGGATTTGGCCCATTGTGTACAAGTATTATTAACGCAGAGGATACGCGTACGTTACAGGAAAACTTACTAAAAAGCCATGCTGTGGGCGTTGGAGAGCCTATCAGTAGCGACCTGTCCAAACTGATGCTCATCCTGAAAGTCCATGCCCTAGCAAAAGGTTTCTCGGGAATACAGTGGGATACAATCGAGCGGATCGTCTGGCATATTGACAACGACATTATCCCAGTAGTGCCCAAACAAGGATCGGTCGGCGCTTCAGGGGATTTGGCTCCCCTTTCTCATTTGTTTCTTCCTTTGATCGCCTATGGGGAAGTATGGGTGAATTCGAAACGATGTGCCGCTGCGCCGATATTAAATTCGCACGGCTTGCCGCCGATCAAGCTTGGCGCTAAAGAGGGGCTCGCTTTAATAAATGGAACGCAATTCATGGCGGCACACGCTGTAATGGCGGTCGTTCAAATGCAAAATCTCTTGCAGAATGCGGACCTTATAGCATCACTCATGTTAGAAGGGCTGAACGGTTCCATCAAACCTTTCTTTGGGGAGCTTCATGCGTTGCGCCCACACCCGGGTAACCAATACGTCGCAAGCACAGTTTATAATTTATTGCACGATTCTCAAATCGTACAGTCCCACAAGAACTGCTCACGGGTACAAGATCCCTATTCTTTACGGTGTATTCCACAAATACACGGGGCATCGCGAAGCGCATGGCTCCAGCTAAAACAAACAACCGAAATTGAGATAAATTCCGTCACCGACAATCCTGTAATCATCGACCGCGAACTAATCATCAGCGGCGGAAGCTTCCATGGTCAACCTATCGCTTTGCCGATGGATTATGCATTACTTGCCGTTTCGGAACTCGGTAATGTCTCAGACAGGCGTGTTTACCTCTCGCTTGAAGGTGATACCCCAGGGGTTCCCAAACTGCTACTCACCGCGACTGGACTTAATTCCGGCTTTATGATTCTGCAGTATACCACAGCAGCACTCGCAAGTGAAAATAAGAACTTTTGCTTTGCTGCAAGTGCCGACAGTATACCGACCTCTCTAGGGCAAGAGGACCACGTAAGTATGGGATCCATTAGCGGACGAAAACTCCTACAGGTAATCGAAAACGTAAGTCATATTTTGAGTATTGAATTGATATGCGCGGCACAGGCGTTCGACTTCCATCGGCCGCTTCGTTCAACACCTATTATCGAAGCTATCCACCAGGCGGTACGGCAGCACATCCCGCATATTGAAGCCGATCAACCAATGACCGACATTTTAGCATCTTCGCAAAAGCTTGTTGCTTCCGGAGAATTGGTCGGTCGGGCTACACAAGTGGCACAAGATTATAATGTTCCCTATCTAGGGGAGCAAGCTCATCTTTTTAATCAATTTTAACATGAACAAGAAACTCATCGGTCCTTTCTCGCAATTACTTCCCATGGTGGACCTACCTCTGAAAGGCCCAATAAAAGACAGCCAGCTAAAGGTCCAACATGCCGCGGGGATTGTCGTGGAGGCGGAGAAAATCCTTGCCGTTGGCGATTACCATGAACTTCAACAGCAGTACCAGGGGGAGGTGGAACAGGTCGACATTGGCCTAAATAGCGTTTGTTTACCCGGATATGTCGATTGCCACACCCATATTGCTTTTGCCGGAAGCCGGGCCCATGATTTTGCGCTCCGAAACAGTGGTGCTAGTTATCTGGAAATCGCAGCTAGTGCTGGCGGAATATGGAGCACGGTTCAGGATACGCGGAATTGTGATTTTATGAACCTTATTGCCCAGATCAGTACGCGCGCGAGGCAGCTTGTAATGCAGGGCGTCACGACAATAGAAGTTAAGAGTGGTTACGGATTAGAAATAGAGCAAGAATTAAAGATTTTACGGGCCATACAGCAGGCTAACCAAGAACTTCCTATCGCGCTTGTTGCTACTTGCTTGGCGGCGCATATGAAACCTCGAGATTATAATGGATCGGCGAGCGCGTACCTTCAATATATTGAAGAATACCTTTACCCCATCCTAATTCGTGAAGGTCTCAGCAACCGGATTGATGCCTTTGTAGAGCAAAGTGCCTTTTCTGTAGACGAGATCCGCCCCTATCTACAAAGTGCGAAAGATATGGGCTTTGATATCACCGTACATGCTGACCAATTTACGAGCGGCGGGGCTAAGCTCGCTTGCGAGCTCGGTGCTATAAGTGCCGACCACCTGGAAGCGACGAGCCAAAAAGATATTGATTTACTAGGCGCATCGGAAACCGTTGCTGTCGCGCTGCCAGGTGCATCACTCGGGCTGGGGATGAACTTTACCCCGTGCCGTAAGCTACTCGATGCTGGAGCGGCTCTCGCAATTGCGACAGATTGGAACCCCGGCTCTGCCCCAATGGGACAGTTAATGGCGCAAGCTGCCATACTCGCCAGCGCCCAAAAACTGAGTAACGCTGAACTGTTTGCCGGCATCACTTTTCGGGCAGCAAAAGCGTTGAATTTAACCGACCGCGGGTCCTTAGCACCAGGCAACCGGGCTGATTTTATTATTTATCAAACAGACAGCTACCAAAATATCCCTTACCATCAGGGTACCATATTGCCCCAACTAGTATGGGCGAACGGACAACTCGTGTACCAAACAAAATAAAGGAGAATGAATATGACTTTTCAAGAAGAAATCCTGCAGGGAATACCACATCATTTACCCCAAAAACAAACGTTCGATAATTCCATAAGCCATGCCCCAGTTCGAAAAGACATACTCGGTACCGCTGAAAAGAAACTGGCCCTGAGGAATGCTTTACGCTACTTTCCAGAAGCCTGGCATCAAGTGTTAGCACCAGAGTTTTTACAGGAGCTAAAAACATATGGACGGATTTATATGTACCGATTCCGGCCGAAGTATCCTATGCACGCTCGAGCAATACAAGCGTATCCTGCAAAGTGTCAACAAGCGGCAGCTATTATGTTGATGATACAAAACAATCTCGATCCGGCGGTCGCCCAACACCCGCACGAACTTATCACGTATGGCGGTAACGGTGCTGTATTCCAAAACTGGGCACAATACCTCTGTACGATGCAGTTTTTAGCCCAAATGACGTCGGAGCAAACCCTGCATATGTACAGCGGTCACCCTATGGGGCTTTTCCCTTCCTCCAAAGACGCGCCGCGTGTGGTGATCAGCAATGGGATGATGATCCCCAATTATAGCAAACCTGATGATTGGGAGAAATATAATGCTTTAGGCGTCACCCAATACGGGCAAATGACTGCAGGATCATACATGTATATTGGTCCGCAAGGGATTGTTCATGGAACCACGCTCACGGTAATAAACGCTTTTCGGAAACAATATCCACAGTGGGACACAATCGCTGGTAAGGTGTTTTTAACTTCCGGACTGGGCGGAATGAGCGGTGCCCAGCCAAAAGCAGGCAATATTGCCGGATGCCTCACTGTATGCGCTGAGGTCAATGCTCATGCGGCACAAAAACGTCACAGCCAGGGATGGGTCGACATCATCATCAGTAACCTTGGCGAGCTTGTCAACACCGTGAAACAAGCCATATCGCAGCAGAAAGTCTGCTCGATCGCTTTTATAGGAAACGTGGTCGATGTTTGGGAAGCATTCTACCAGGAAGATATTTACGTAGCTATCGGATCCGATCAAACTTCGTTGCATAATCCCTATGCTGGAGGATATTATCCTGCAGGCATGAGCTTTGAAGAGGCAAACCGATTAATAACAGATGATCCTGCTGCATTTAAAGTTGCAGTTCAGCGTTCACTCGTTCGCCATGCCCGGGCAATTGAAAAACATGTCGCACTTGGAACCTACTTCTTCGACTATGGTAACGCTTTTCTGTTAGCATGTTCCCACGCGGGCGCCCCTGTAATGGCTCACGGCGAAAAAGACTTCCGGTATGCTTCCTATGTACAGGACATCATGGGCCCGATTTGTTTCGATTATGGCTTTGGACCCTTCCGCTGGGTATGTTGCTCGGGAGACACCGAAGATCTAAAGCATACCGATCGGCTCGCCCTACAAGTTATGCGCGAACTGCTCGAGCAGGCGTACCCAGAAATTACACAGCAGTTGACCGATAATATTCTGTGGATCGAAAAAGCAGCCGAGAATAAACTTGTTGTCGGCTCGCAAGCACGCATACTCTACGCCGATGCGCTCGGTAGAATACGGATTGCCAAAGCCTTTAACAAGGCCGTCCGCGAAGGAACCCTTAAAGCACCCATAGTCATAGGGAGGGATCACCACGACGTCAGTGGGACGGACTCGCCGTACCGCGAAACAAGTAACGTCTACGATGGCAGCAAGTATACCGCAGATATGGCAATACACAATGTGATCGGGGATAGTTTTCGTGGTGCCACCTGGGTATCCATCCATAATGGTGGCGGTGTCGGTTGGGGGGAGGTTATTAATGGTGGATTCGGATTGCTGCTCGATGGAAGTGCGGACACGGACCATAAATTGGAAAACATGCTCTTTTATGATGTAAACAACGGGATTGCTAGACGCGCTTGGGCGGGCAGCGCGCATGCACAAAGAGCATTGACCGCCGAGCTGCAACGCAGCCCTTCATTTCTAGTCACCCACGCAGAAATAGCCGATACTGCGCTAATCGATCAACTATTTGCTAAACAACCGGAATAACCATGGAATTGAACAACTACGAAGTAACCGCATTCGATACGCATGCCATGCGTATCGACGGAGACGACTCACGCGAAAATCGCTGGCATCAAATTATAAGAATTGTCGACTTGCGTAAAGATCCTGTACTTAAAAACGGCATTGTTCTGCTGGGCTTCGCTGTCGAGGAAGGTGTACGACGAAACCATGGACGTCCCGGCGCCAGCACAGGGCCGGCATGCCTACGTGATGTGCTTATCAACCTTCCTGCAGGCGAGATAACGAAAGGTGCTTTAATCGACGCGGGAACAATACGGTGCGCTGCAGGAGATCTAGAACAATCCCAGCAGCAGCTGGCACGTTGCGTCGCATATATCATTAGTAATGGGGGCTTTCCTATCGTGTTAGGTGGGGGGCATGAGATTAGCTATGGTCACTTCCAAGGGGTAAAAAAAGTGCGTGATGGAAAGACAGGCATCATTAACTTCGATGCTCACTTTGACCTCAGGACCCCAAAACCGGCGGGGAACTCGGGCACGAGTTTCTATCAAATTGCGATGGATGAACAGCGTACTGGCGGTTCGTATCATTATCTGGCGATAGGAATACAATCTATCAGTAACACGCAGCTGCTTTTCGATCGGGCACAAACGTTGAACGTTCGCTGGATCAGTCGCGATAAGTTTCATCCTATGTATGCCACTAAAAATGACGAGGTATTGAAGCGTTTTCTAGCGGAAATCGACCACCTTTACCTGACCGTAGATATGGATGTATTTGCCGCAGCTTTCGCGCCGGGCGTCAGCGCGCCCGCATTTAACGGCATAATTCCAGACGCATACTTTCTAGCCGTGTTTGATGCGCTAATCAATTCGAAAAAATTAGTAAGCATGGATTTGGCGGAATTTAATCCCGCTTTCGATAGGGACAAGTGTACGGCGCGCTTTGCGGCGGAACTTATATTCCGAGCGGTGCAGTCCAAGCATAAGCAAATTAAAACAGGTCTTTAAAAACCTAGCGCGTAACGTGGTGCTACGCGCTGGTCTTTTAATTTATTTCGCTGGAGTGATAACCAGTTTTCTAAATTCAACACCGGTATGGTCACCTTGTAAATAGATCGGTCCGGGTTCACCCTCATTGCTGTCGAGCGCGCCCCCTGTAATTCCAGGAATCTCCTGTTCACTGATAATGGTCTTCCCGTTGGCAACAATTGTTACGAGACGTCCACGAAGGGTGATCTCGTAGGTATTCCATTCTCCAGGCCCATTTGTTGCAAGCTGGTTTGGCGATAAAAAACCATAAACGCCACCAAAGTACAACGATCCGGGATGTCTATCCTTGGGTGAATCTTCAATCTGCACTTCATAACGGCCGCGTAAATAAATACCTGCATTACCACCTTCAGCATAACGAAACTCTGCCGTTAATTTAAAATCTTCGTAGGTCTGTTCGGATATCAAATTGGCACCAGCTTCTGTATTGATTAGGATACCGTCCTTGACTATCCATTTATTATTTTCGTCGGATGATGGTTTCCAGCCTTTCAAATCCGTTCCGTTGAATAATACGACCGGCGTTCCCCATTCGGCATCCCCGGTACGGTTTAGGTAGGGCGCTTTCACTCCCGTAAAATTGAAGGTCTCTCCTTTGTTCGAGGTGATTGTTCCTTTTAAATCACTCCCGGCGAGCTCGCCATCGATTTTGAAGTCACCTTCGCCGCCTTCCCATTGTGGTGGAATAGCAAACGAAAATTTACCTTCTTTAAGCACGATATGTGAAACTGGACGGCTACTTCCTGCTTCGCTTACAAATGCCCCGACAAGGGTATTATATCCAGAAACTTTAATCTCTAACCAAGATGGTGCTTTCTTCTCGCCTTTATCGACAGTCAGGTCCCAACGGCCAACTAAACCTTCGGCCTCTTTAGGCACTTCTAGCGACGCGGGATTATGAAGTTCTTCTTCTTGTCCAACTACTTCTGTTTTCGTTTCCGACTCCGTCGAGGCTCCGCCACAGGAAGCCAAACTGCCTATAAGTAGGCAGGCTATCGTGCTGTAACCAGCATATTTTTTTAACATCTTTAAATGGTTAAGGTATTACAAAACTCTAAACTAGAAAAAATATTATTAAAATTATCATCCTTCAAGAGTTCGGGAAAAGAATTATCGACCGAAGATCGAAACGACAGACTTATTTCCATGGATAAGTAGAGGTATCATACCTCCGGTTATTCCTGTTTCCTTTTCCATTATTACCCTTGTATTTCTTACTTTTTTTCCATTTTTTTTTCTGCTGGCCAGGTGCATATTGTTTTGCCGATTTATTACCGTGAATTTTCTTTGCATGCCCCGGCGGAATTCGCCCATGTCTGTGATACGAACCATATGACGAGCATGCAGACATGCCTATCACCAAAATCGCCATCAACACAAAACCTATTAATTTTTTCATATCTCTTTCTTTATCGCGTTATTGGCAAAATTTGGGCCAAAAGCTATTTAACAGCATGATAACCACAAAGTCCGCACGCATTTATGTCACAAACAAACGTAAACAACTAGTGTTAAACTAGTTATAATAAACTAAAGGTAGCGAACTGACGAAAAAAAAGCAAATGCTAATTCCCAGATTCCGGCTTCAGGTGTGACTTGTAAGCGCGACCTTTGCAAATTAGCGTGTAAAATAAGGAGACGTAACTCAAATTCAGGGTCCTCTTGAAACGTAATCCGCGATCAATAAACAAATTAATAATTATCCCACTCGGGCGGCCTTACCCCCAGCAAATGGCGTACGAAGAAGTCGCGACGTTTATTTTCACCAAAGGTTCCTCCCGAGGAGTGCCCCATCCCGGGAACCACAATCAGCTCGTGGTCCTTTCCCGCTTTTATTAAGGCATTAGTGAACTGAAAGGTCGACGAGGGATCGACATTATCGTCAATCTCACCTACAATTAGCATAAGTTTCCCTTGCAAGTTCGCCGCATTTTCAATATTTGAACACGCCGCATATTCAGGCCCTACGGGCCAGCCCATCCACTGCTCATTCCACCATATTTTATCCATACGATTATCATGACAACCGCAAGAGGACACCGCAACCTTATAGAATTCAGGGTGAAATAGCAATGCGCCAGCGGAACTCTGTCCACCCGCTGAGGTGCCGTATATACCTACTCTTGTGGTATCCATGTAAGTATATTTTTCAGCGGCTGCCTTTATCCATAGTATCCGATCAGCAAAACCAGCATCTTTAAGATTTTTCCAGCAAACATCTTGAAACCGCTTGGACCGATTGGAAGTTCCCATGCCGTCAATTTGCACCACAATGAATCCCAGTTCAGCGAGCTCCTGCATTCCGTTAGGGTTTATTGCAAAAGATTTTGGAACAAAGGAGCTGTGCGGACCAGCATAAATATACTCAACGATGGGGTAGCTTTTATTTTCTTGAAAGTTTGATGGTCGAACAATTATTCCCCAAATATCGGTCTGTCCATCTCGACCAGTAGCCGAGAAAGCCTCCGGGGTACGCAGCCCTAGTTGCTGCAATTCAGAATCGTCGGCGCTTTCCAGGCTCATAATCACAGTCCCTTGACGATCACGCAACACCGTACGTGGAACCGTATCTATTCGTGAATACATATCCATAAAATAGCTAAAATCCGGATTAAATGTCGCCGTATGATTTCCATCTTCATGGGTTAATGCGCGTAAATTATTCCCGTCGAAATCAATGCTATAATATTGGAGGAAATAAGGATCCTGTCCTCGCTCCCGGCCGCTCCCCTCAAAGATTATCTGTTTCTGCTGTTGATCGACATGCAGTACGCGCCGTACTACCCATTCACCTTTTGTAATTTGATTGATGATTTCGCCGGTCTGTCCATCGAGGCGGTAAAGATGATTCCACCCGTCGCGCTCGGAAGCCCAAATAATCTCCTTACCGTCCCGTAGGTCGAAGCGGTAACGCTTACCACTGTAATCGATAAAGGTATCGCTACGTTCAGTGATAATCGGTCGCACTTGTCCATTATTTGCCGCAAGTTCCATCACATTATACTGCTGATGCCCACGTTTATTATACTCAAAGCTTATCGCGCGACTGTCCTGGCGCCAAGCAATACGGCTGATCGAAAATTGATTCTCTAGTTCCTGAACACGCGTAATAAACAGCGTGTCGAGTTCGAGGTTATATATTACTGGGTAATATTGCGTTAGTGAATCACCGGGTTTTGGATAGTCCCGAGTATGCAACTTCGGCTGTAGCTGCTCGCTAGGAGATGACTCGACCAAGGTCAGCTGACGTACGGCGGCAGGGTGAACCTTACTGCTTGCAATTTTTTTATTATCCGGGGACCAGTGGATTTGTGCAGAATAATATTCTGTTGGTCTACCGTCAAAGGTTAATTGCTTGATAGTGGTCGTGTCATTTGTCGGACGAATGAATATATTGCTGTCCTTGATAAAAGCAGTCCATTTCCCATCTGGCGAGGGAATACCCTCGCCCTCACGATTCGGAGGAACCCATCCCCAATAAGTGGACCGATCTTCGCGCGCTATTGCGTATTTTTGAACTAGTCTTTTATGCTCCCAGTCCCAAGTCCAGGCATAACCTTGATGTTCAAATTCCAACCTTCGCCCAGAAAGCTTAATCTTCGCCCGATCCAGTGCATCCTCTCCAATCGAATGTCCAAGCTTATTTTGCAAAGAACCTAACAGTTCTTTCAATGTAAATATTTCTTTTTTAGTGCGCTGCGCGATATTTACTAGTATAAATACGCGTCCTTTCGGCGTCTGCTTTTCATACCACAATTCTTTGCCATCCAAACTCCATCCGCTTGCAATGGGAGCGTCGTACAGTTTTCCTTCAACAGCGCCCTTAAGTTGTTTTGCGCGCCTGTAATCCGAAACCGTACCTTGCGCCGAGCAGGGTAGTATATAAAACACTGTTAGCACCAAACAACATAAAATTCTAAATATCATATAGTCAATAATTCTTTGTGTTACACGGTCAATTCCAATCCCCCGAATGGTAAAAATAGGATTGTTAAACGAATGAGCGATACAAGGAAAATAGTGTTCATCGAAATATAAATGGCAGGTAAGGATAGCAAACCCATAATATTATTAAATGTTTTCAAAACTATCGCCTATTCCTGATATGTGCTAATCGAGTTTTAATCAAAACTCACCGCATTTTAACAAAAGTGTTTACAGTACGGTGTTTCTATATCGCGCCAAATATTCCTTGGGTGAGTATCCGGTGATCGTCCGAAATACGCGATTAAAATTTGTTATACTATTAAATCCTGAGTTGTAGGCCACAAGTCCAATACTCTCATAGCGCTGTGCTGTTATCAACGTACAGGCTTCTTGAATGCGAAGCTCGTTGAGGTAACTAACGAAAGTAAGTCCAGTGTGCTTTTTAAAATATCGACAAAACGCTTGGGGGGTAAGGTTGGCATGATCCGCTGCCTCTTCCAAGGTAAGGCTACGGCGAAAATTATCTTTTATAAACCTGCAAACATCGTTTATTCTTAAATAGCCTGATTCTTTGGCGAATACCCTCGCCACCGAAAGCGGTTTAAGCTCATCGGCCACCAAGCTAAGTTCCTTTAAAAGGACAAAGAAGCTCATCAACTGATTCATACTTTCAGCGTCCTTTAAGAGGGAAATGCGCCTTTTAATACGGCTCGTATAGGCATGCGGAACTTTAAACCCGTGGGAATTCTGTAAAATAAAGGAGAATATATCTCGCAACTCAGGCATATTTATCAAACTTGAAAGCCCGCCGTTTAAATTGAAAAATATGGAAACGCTTTCAACGTTCGTCGAATCCGTGGTGTTTTCATTCTTTTTGAATACATGTGGTTGGTTTGGTCCCAAGAGGAATATATCATTTTCCTGAAACGTGTGAAACCTATCCCAAAGGAAAAGTGTCCCCTCGCCTTTGACGATCCACATTAGTTGATACTCTTCGTGCTTATGAAAATAGGGATAAAAATTTGATAGTTTTTCCTCTTGTACGTACACACTTTTATCCTTCGGTGAGGGTACATTAAATTGAATCAATTTCATGACGAGTTTCTGTGAGCGATCTAAAAATACTGTATATGACTATACGCCTAGTGAAAGGAAAGTTACAAGATTAACTTAATATTAACAAACTACAGCCTCGTCTACTCCGAAAAAACGAGCTGCGTTGGTTGACACACAGCATGTTTAATTTCGCTATCGTCCTATTTTGCAATAGAATATTGCTCCATGAAGGTTTTCCATTCACTGGCTGTGAATAAGAATGGAAAAACCGTGAGTAACTTTTCATGTAGAATAGTAATACACTTATGGCCCCACCGGTTAATTTACGCTCCATAAATACCAATATCCGGTAACAATATGATGCGTCCAAGTATTATTTTTGGAACACCGTTCAGCAAATTTAATTTTTACGGATGCAGAGCTCATTTTAACTAAAACACAACTATTGATCGCTATATGTGTAGACTGATGAAATTCCCCTTAGCATTGCTTCTCTTGCAGATAGTATTCTGTAACGAGGGTTTTGCACAGAATCCATTTTGGGAGAAAATAAAAAATCAACCAATCACGCTTGACCTAGAATCAGGAATGGAAAACTATACACTCGAAAAATTAAAATTTAGTATCCTTAAGTCATCGCAAACCCTCAGCGCATTGAAACTGAAAGACGATACTGCTTTCGATTATACACCAGACGAACTTTTAGGATACCGCGCCCGTGATAATTTCTATCATCTTGGCGATATCAACCTGACTATACGTCCCCAGGGCGATTCCTCATGGTCCCGATTTTCTTCCGCACAAACACGGCGCAACATTAAGCCTCTTATGACCACCGGAAACATCTTGGCGGTAGCGGACATGGCACCAACCCTTAACGATATCCCACTTCAGGTGATCCGCAGCTGGGAACAAGATAATGGGGATCTCGTGTTACGATTTACAATCACCAACATCACACGGAAGGCTTACGAAATTGGAGCTCTGGGTATACCGATGATTTTCAACAACAACATGGACTGGAAGAGCCTAGATAGCGCACATGCAGACAACGTATTCTTCGACCCCTATATCGGAAAAGACGCGGGCTACCTACAAGTCAATAGGTTACACGGAAATGGCCCCAGCCTCCTTGTACTTCCTCAGGAAAATGCGGGTTTTGAGGCATACCGTCCCCTCAATGACGACCCAACACCACGCAGCATTACCTTCGAAGGATTTCACGAATGGTTAATACACAGTAAGGCTCTTACACAAACAGCGTGGAAGGGTGTCAAGCAATGGAATGACCCCACTTCCGAAGTTCTTGATCCGGGTGAGACGAAAAGTTATGCCCTTAAGCTGGTCTTAGCGCCCAGTATTCGGGAGATTGAAAAGGAACTTCTCACTCAGGGACAACCTGTAGCAATCGGTGCACCGGGCTACCTGATTCCACAAGACAATCCCGCGAAATTATTCATAAAATATACGCAGAAGGTAAAGCGTATCGATGTATACCCGACGGGTTCAGTAAGTGTAAAACAGCTAGGGTCTACATCGGGAAAATGGTTGAGTTACAAAGTGACGGGGAACAAATGGGGCCGTTCTAGATTAACAATCACGTACGAAGACGAACGAACGCAATCAATTCATTACAAAGTAATTAAATCTGAACAGCGGATCGTGGGAGATCTTGGCCATTTTCTCACCAATGAACAGTGGTATGATAACCCCAACGACGTATTCGGTCGGTCTCCGTCCGTTATCACCTATGATTACGAGACAAAATCACATGTTACGGAACATCAAAACGCATGGTTTGCAGGCCTTAGCGACGAAGCCGGCGCTGCAAGCTGGCTCGCAGCTATCATGAAACAGCTCGTCCAGCCCGATCCCCAGGAGATAAACAAGCTTAAAGAATTCGCTGCACAAACCATGTTTGGAAGAATTCAACATAAAGAAGGGCGCGATAAATTTGGTGTGGTCAAAAGCTTGTTCTATTACGAACCCGATTCGCTACCGACAGGTACCTATAGCGATTCTATAAACTATGAGACTTGGGGCGCATGGTCGAAAAAGGAGGCCAGCGATGTGGGCCGCTCCTACAATTACCCGCATGTCGCTGCCGCACATTGGGTCTTATATAGACTAGCCAGAAATTATAGCCAATTAGTTACCGAGGAAACTTGGCAAACATATTTAGAGCGTGCGTTTCAGACGGGTGTTGCTATGGTAGAAAAAGCCCCCCATTATGCGCAATTTGGGCAGATGGAAGGCAGTATCTTTCTATTCATCCTTATGGATCTAAAAAAAGAAGGGCTGCTCGATCAGGCCAGTAAGTTAGAAGGGTTGATGAAGGAGCGCGCCTTACACTGGAAAACATTAAACTACCCGTTTGGTAGCGAAATGCCCTGGGATTCCACGGGCCAAGAAGAGGTGTACCTCTGGTCACGCTACTTTGGTTTCGATCAAAAAGCAGCAGTAACTTTAAATGCTATTCTGGCCTATGTCCCTGCGATACCGCATTGGGGCTATAATGGCAGCGCTCGTCGGTATTGGGATTTTGTTTATGGTGGTAAGCTTGCCCGTATCGAAAGACAACTGCACCACTATGGTTCGGCTCTTAACGCCATCCCATTACTGACTGCGTATCGGGACAACCCCGCAGACTTCTACCTTCTACGTGTGGGGCATGCCGGAATGATGGGCGCACTTGCAAACGTTACTCAAGACGGTTTCGCTCCTGGGGCGTTCCACTCCTATCCCTCCACGCTCGCAAATGACGGGATCACCGGCGACTACGGTTCGGGGTTTTACGGGTATGCCGTGAACTCAGGAACCTATATCATTAAGCATCCCGAATTCGGGTGGTTAGCCTTCAGTGGAAACCTTTCAGAAACTGGCGGAAAGATTAGAGTAGATATAACCACTGCTTCCAGGGCACGCGTATTTCTGGCCGAGCAGCAACTATGGGTTACGCTCGATGCAGGTCAGTTGAAATCCTTAGAATATGATCCTGAAACCACAAAGGTGCGCCTTACGCTCAGCGCCTCTAAGGAAAGCTACGCCGAAAATACGCTTTTGAAAATTGGACAGAATAGTGGTTATAAAGTTAAAGGATACAAAAAAAATGCACAAGGATATTTCGTTATACCGAGCGAGGTCAAAAGCGTTTTGTTAGTTAAAAGCAACTAGGGAAAGTTTATCTCGTAGATTGTTTCAAAATCAGGGCAAATACATTAAAAATTCCTGCGTTAGCTTATCTTTTCAAGATCCGCTGCGGCCATATGCCTTTTTCTTCTGATGCAGACATTCTTGGGTTGATCATTATTGAGAATATTCATCGTTACATCCTTTTCAAAGGAGGAATTGCGGGCAGCAATCAATTTTTTTTCCCTAGCAGCATCTTCATAGAAATCAAACTCGAGTAAGCAGTGTACCCAATTTCTATCCCCGAATGACAACGAATGTGATGTTGATAAAATTGAACCCCAGCCTGCTTGCTCCCAATATAATAAAGAGTCGCTGTCCCTTTTTTGTTGCTTTGAAATGCCATTCGCTTTTTATTTTAGCCAGAACGTGTTAATTTTTCCATTTTTCGGGCTGTACTATATGCGCTATGTTTGTGCAGTATATCGTATTGTTTCTTTTCGCCCCCACCACGATGAATTTCCTTAAATGAAAACCTTTCACAAGCATTGAATAAGCATTTATATATCAGGTTTCGATACTTGTCTATTCTAATGATCAGTCTAAATACTAATCTTCGGTTGAGGAAGTATTTGCAAGGTTTCGTAAAAAAAAGCTACTACCTTTACTAGCTTACACCCGTTATTATTTTCCGCAACCGTATGAATCTCGCCTACCCTTTCTCCTCGAGCTAGTCCATGAACCAAGACGCCGTGGGGCATAAGGTTCTATAGTAGTACGAAACTTGAAGTAGCGCGCTTAATGAGGGTTGCAGCCTTAATTTTAAGCTAAACTAATCAAGACCGTAGTGCAGAAGATCAATATCTAAAAGAATTCCCGAACGCAATCCGTAGGATCCCTAGATATAAATCGCGCTCCGATCTGCACGAAGCGCGGTTTATAAACGTTATGACAGTTACTTTAAGGTAACATCAAGATAAACCGAGTGACGTCCGTAGGTATCGTAAAAAGGTTTAAATGCTACTCCATCGATTGTAAATTCTAATTTTCGCGGATCGCCCTTGATTGTTTTACTGATATTGCTCGCATCGAAAGTAACTTTACGCCATTCTTTTCGAGGTTCAGTTTCCTGCGCAGCTAGTAATATCGGTCCATAAAATAGGCTCGCTATATTTTGTTGATCCATAACGGGATCTAGATGAAATGCAAACGGTATGGTTAAATCGATACGATCGCCGTCGTTCCAATCGCGTTCTATTACGAGGTAACTTCCTGGCAGTGCTTGCAGCTCCTGCGGTTTTCCATTAATTTGCACGCTAGCACCTTTAGTCGCCCAGCCGGGTACACGCATATGTACAGCGAACCGGCCGCTCCCTTTAATCTTTAAACGTGTTTGATCACTCTTGGGATAGCTCGTTGACTGGGTTAGGATGATATTTCTCTCATCCCAATTTAAGGTTGAAGGAATGAACAAATTAACGTACAAATCATTATTATCCTTACTTTTAAAATAGATCGAATTTTGGAGCTTTGTACTGCTTTCAATCGCTGTGCCATTACAGCAGGTAAAACCTTTCATGTGCGGGTTCCCGAACTGCTTTATAGCTCCTGGCCGCAATGAAACGTGGTAAGTGTTGGCTGGGCTATCTTCCGCTACGGAGGCTAAGATATGGTTATACAAACCTCGTTCATAGTAATCCATTAGCTCGGCACGCGGCGTAAAAAGAAACAAATCACTCGTCAATTTTAACATATTATACGTCGCACATGTTTCATTTTGCCCTCCGGCGGAGAACCCATTCTCATACAGGGTTGCGGGTTGACTAATAAAGCATTCGGCATTTGCCGGGTTTCGTGCACCGGCAACCCCGCCGATGCTGTACATATAGTCGTTGACAGCTTTATACCAAAAATTGTCGGCAATTTTAAAATAATCCGGGTTCTTAGAAACACGGTACATCTCCATGCTACCGACGATCTGTGGAATGTGCTGATTAGCGTGCAATCCTCTGAATGTATCTACATTTTTAGCTAACCCGTGGGAATGCTCCGGATCACCGTAGAACATCTTAATATTATCAAATAACTGCGCGGTCTTCAGGTAGTCTGGATTCTTGGTGATATGATACAAGCGCGCCATGGATTCGTTCATCCCGCCAAATTCACCAGCGATGTACGTATTCCACATTTTAATTAGCGTTTCCTTGGGAAGCTTACTCAAACGCATATAAACCCATTCACTCATCCCTTCGGCCACCTCGAGTGCTTTCTTGTTACCACTCACTAGATAAACATCGATTAAACCTGCTAGGATTTTATGCAGCGTATAATAGGGCGCCCACACCTGATTGTTCTGTCCTCCATAGCTCGCGCCATTTTCCAACATGATAAATTGATCGGGAGGATAGGCACTGATATATCCTTTTCCCCAGTTCCAATAGTCGTTACGTATCCCTTTGTCGCTCAGGTCCGAATCATACTGTGTTTTATTCGGCCCGACAGGTACGGCGGTAGGATCTGAAACATGGTCCCCTCCAGCTACTTTTGCATGACCCGAAAGCTCGGACAGCTCGTATAATGTATTGACCATATACGTCATTTTTTGCGCAAAGTTTTCTTGCAAACGCTTATCGTATGCCGTGCTCGCATAGGACTGTGCTATCGCGGTAAGAAAATGGCCGGTAGCGTGACCTCGTAGCTTCGTATCTTGACTATCCCAAACCCCAAGCGGTGTCGCCCCTTCGGGCTGCTTCTGACCGAAAGCATGTCGAAACATATACAGGAACGAATTGGGATCGGTTTTCGCAAGGGTAGTAATAAATTTATCCCTATTTTCTATAAATTTAGTATCGTGGTTTTGATCATCGCTATTTAAAGAAACTTGGTTTAATGCGAAAATCTCCAATTTTTCACCGGGAGTAGTTTCATTTTTTAAATCTTTAACTCTTACCACAGCTTTTGGTTTCAAGTCTGTTCCGGGCACTCGTCCCGTGATTGTGTATTCACCCGCTTTTTGTACCGCATCATTATCTATATCTGCAGGCCATAATACCCGTACTTTTGGACCTACCATTCCCTTTTTATAGGATCCTTGCACAAAACTAGGCAACCGTGGAAGATCCCCTAATGCCGTTTCGACGCTCACATCCGATACCGCTGTGAGGTAAGTATTATAAAATTGTGCTTTGCTAAGCTCATAGCTCGGAAGATCATCCTCCACTTTGCCCATGCTTTGTTCATCTTCGCGCACCCCTTGTAGCGCGTTGTAATAAATACCTGCAACCTGCTTCTCGGTAAGTGGTACACGATAAATTCGAAAATCATGCACAAGGGCGTTTAAACTTGGGCTTTCAGCATCAAGGGACTTACCTATATATAGTCCGCTTGTTTGCTTCTCCCCTTTTTTAAACACCACAGCAAGTTCCTTTGGTATATCCTTCCCTTCCCCTACGTGTTTACCATCAAGATAGGTTGTAATTGATTTTGAGAAAATGTCGATAACAATCGCAACATGTACCCATTTATTTTGTGGTACTCCAGCAGAAATCGCTCCAGATGTCCGTGTGTTATTAGCCGTTATTAAAGCTTGAAATCCTTCTTGCTGAGCAGAACCCACTGGAGTCGCAAAGAAATGCTGATCATGATTCTGACCAAAATCAAAGAAATACTGTCCTTGTTGTGATGAGCGTAAAAATAACCATCCGGAGATACTTAATGATTCTAGATTTGTTAAAGTTCCTTCCGGTAAAACAACATATTCATTTGATCCTCCAGCAAGAGATAACACTTTACCAAATTTATCGTCTTGAATGAAGCTTGCTTTTGCCCCTCTAAATTCGGCATGCAAATTATTGCGCGACCAATCTTTAAAATTCCCATCAAAAACATAGCGCGCAATCATTCCCGTCTCCCCTATCCCATCTAAAATTTGATCGCCGCTCTGCGCTTGAACTACATTTACACCCTCAACCAGAAGCGTAACAAGCAGCACGATACGCGCAATCCTTTTATTTATTTTCATCTTTTCTTTTCAATAAGTATCTAAAAATTTTCCTCGTCAATCAAACGCCATATTTCCTCGCTCTAAAACTAAAAAGAAATCTGGTTCTTCTATACATTCATTTTAGCCAATTTACACAGGATATTAACAACTGATAGTACTCTTTTATTCAGTATTTAAAAAAAAGAGAGCCGTCAATTGACAGCTCTCCTATTGATTAATCTACTAATTTAAATTCTGTTTAAAAAACGTCACTACGTTGATCCCACCACATCTGTTCTCCCCAGACATAGTCTTTGACCTCTGCATTCGCCTGATTTACATTTTGTGTGTTATACAAAAATTCGTTGTTGGGATACGGTAAACGAAACGGTTGATCGTTATGTGCATCGCCGAAAATAGAATTCAACGACGGGTAATTTGTTGATGGAATTCCTGTACGACGGTATAGGCTCCAAGCTTCAAAATTTTCTTTAAATAAAGCTACCCACATATCCCACCAGATACGCTCTTTCGTGTTATTCCATTTACCTTTACCCGCTAGATACTTAGCAATCGCATCTGAAGCGATCTGGTTATCTTCCATCGACACACGTACAGCCTGCTCGTAAGCTTCTTTGGCAGTCATACCAACGTTATATCCTAACATCGCTGCCTCAGCATAAATATAAAATGTTTCAGCTGATTTGTAAAATGGTGTAAAGCCAGCAGGGTCGTCCATATATTTATCGCCAATAAATGAAATTTTGTCTAAGGGCGACGGAGAAGCCTTTGCGCCGTTCTGGAATCCTCGGTAGGTTCCATCATTTGCTTTATTTGCGACTTTAGCAATCCGTGGATCTTCCATTTCTGTTAAATGGTCAATAAAAATATCTGCCATTCCATAATTATCTATACGTTTTCCTACAATCCCATCATTATACCATGGTTCATAATACGGCGCACCGCCTGGATACGTCAAATAACAATTCTCCGCGTTGGTTTCAAGTACAGGATATTTAGCAGGATCACCTGCGATCTCCTCAATAGTAGTTTTCGCCAATTCCGGCGCCACTGCGGAAATACGCATTGCAAGTCTTAACCGTAATGAATTACAGAATTTTTGCCATTTTTCCATATCACCTTCATAGACAAAATCACCAGCTCCTAGTTCATCCTCTCCAAGCCCAGCATCCATTTCGTCCGCTATAGTCTTCAGATCCTGTAATAAAGCCGGATAAATATCTTCCTGTTTATCGTACTCTGCCTTAAGAACACTACCATTTTCTTCGCGTCCTTGCAATGCTTGGGAATAAGGAACGTTACGCCATCCGTCCGTTAGGTAGGACCACATGTAATTCTGCCATATTCGTGCGACAAAACGAACATTCTTATATAAGTCCGCTTTTTCTTCTGTTGTTTTAAGTAATAAATCCAGCTGTGTGTTATTATAATAACATGCAGCCCAGCGGTTACCGTAGGTATTATTTGTTGGAATCAATCCTCCTAGATAATCAAGGTATTGGATCTTGACGATATACCCCGCAAAGGTTCCATATCCGGCCACATCGCCGCCAAACTCTTCTCCGGTATTACGTAATACATTCGCTAAAATATTTGTGCTTGGAACTTCAGTGAATGCATCGGGATCTGTATTTACGTCTTCAAAAGACTTCGTGCAACTCGTCGTGGCCAAACCAAATGTCAAGCACGCTAGAATTGTATATTTATTAAATTTTATATTCATGATTTTAATTTCTTAAAATGAAACGCCTAATTTCAGCCCAAAACTACGTGAAGTAGGAACGGATGCCTGCTCAAAACCAACACCACGGCTATCACTCGAAACACCACCAGTCTCCGGATCGATACGCATAGTATTTGATTTATGTGTCCAAAGTAAGGCGAGATTCGTTCCGATTAAAGAAACATTCACGCGACTAATTCCTTTCAAGTTTTGTAAATAGCGAGATGGTACATTATAGGTTAGATAAGCCTCTCGTAGCTTTAAAAAAGATCCATCAAAAACATACATCTGCGACACGCCCCCATCTCGATACCAAGTCTGGGCATCGGTTTCGATCGTATTTTCTACCCAGTTACCGTTACCATCACTCATCGCAAATTTTTCATCTTTCATTACATCTCTGCCGGCAACAATCGCGCGTTCACGAACACCGTTTTCAGCGGTGATTTCAGCACTCCCTGCAGAATATCCATGGTTCATTGTTTGAGACCAAATATCTCCGCCAACACGGAGGTCTAATAGGAAACCAAAAGAAAAATCTTTATACGTAAAATCATTACGCCAGCTCGCTAAGAAATCTGGCGTTACGTTCCCAATCTCTTGCCCGCTTTTATTTACCACAAGACCAGTGTTATTTACTTTGATGGCTCCTTTCATTGGTCCTTCTTCCACACGGTCATATCCAGTACCAACTAACGTACCCCATTTCTCTCCTTTACGGGCGACATTTGCGACACCCCAAGTCCATCCAATTTGATAAGTATCTAATTCCAGTTGCGGATAAAGTTCGATCACCTTACTGTTGTCTTTCGCATAATTTACAGTGGTAGACCAATTAAAACCGTCTTCTTTACGAATGATATCACCTCTTAACTGTACCTCAATACCCTTGTTCTCAATTTCACCGGCATTTAGAAGCATTCTGCTAAATCCAACAACATTCGACGTGGAAACTTCTAAAATTTGATCGCGTGTGTTTTTATAGTAATACGCGACATCTGCATGTAACCTGTCATTGAATAAGCCAATCTCTGTTCCTATTTCCCAGGTACGAACACTTTCGGGCTTCAGGTCTTCGTTGGGTAAGATCATCGTATGATACATCTGTGCTACCCCATTAAAAGCGTTATCCTGCGCATAATAATAGGCCCTGTTTTGATAGGCCGATGCGCCAGCGCCAATTTCGGCCCATCCTCCTCGCAGTTTCCAAAAGCTTAACACATCACCCTTCAAATTTTCGAATGTCGATGTCGGGAGCCAGCTTAAACTTGCCGACGGATAGAAAAAATCATCTTTAATTGTGGAGCTCCAGTCATTTCTCGCACTCAGATCTAAATAAAGCTGATCTCTCCACCCTAAGTTCGCAGATGCAAAAACCGAATTAGAACGAACATGTGTATGATCCATCGTAGAAATAGCGTCTCCCATTTTATTAGCAATCGTGTATACGCCGAGCACAGCAAGCGCATCTGCTCCAATCACCGAGTTACCCCACTGTACATCTCTGTAGTTGGCTCCGGCGAGTGCTAAAACATTGAAATCGCCAAATTGCTTATTAAATGATGCAATAAAATCTAAATTAAGCTCGGTGTTATCTGTTTTTCGGTCGCGAAAACCACCAAACGGGAACGCGCTATTGAAATAGTTCTTCTCAAACGCTTGCGCGCTATAATAATCTAATCCGGCACGTCCTTCGAATTTTAGGAATTCAAACGGTTGGTAGTAAAGAGAGGTCTTTCCAAAAAAACGATCTCTTTTATAGGAATTCGTGTTTTCATGAACGTTAAAAAATGGGTTAACATGGTAATTTGTATTCCAGTTATAAAGGGTGTATTCGCCACGTTCATCCTTTTGGTCCCAGTTATCCTCCAGATTTTGCATATTAATCTGGCGGCCAGTCCAAATAAATCCATTCATTGGATTGTTGCCGTCATACCCCTGAGACACGATATTATCACTTTCTGTTCGGGTATAATTCGTACTCACATCGAAAGATACTTTCTCGGAAATTGTCGTGTTGTTGTTTAACTGTATACCATAGCGCTTCTGATCTGTATTCGGTACCGTTCCGACCTGATCACGAAAAGATAAGGATGCCCGGGTACTGGATTTTTCCGACTGTGCGAGTACCGACAGATTATGATTCATCGAATGCCCAACCTGGAAGAAATCGCGTACATTATTTTTATGAGATATCCAGTCGGTAGCCTGACGAACACCATTTTCTACCGGGCTATCGAACTGGGGTAGCTTTAACCCCGCATCTAAGCGAGGTCCCCAAGATTCATCCATTCCGTCAGAAACACCTTTACCAGCTCCTGTGCCCATATCATATGAAAACCCTTTAGTACGGGCATAGTCCTGGTAAGATAAGTTTCCACCGTCACGATTAAAATGGAATTCATCTCCATTGAAACCTTGCCCATACGAATTTTGAAGTTTTGGTAGGTAAGAAGCCTGATCTACCGTGAAATTCCCGTCATAAGAAAGTTTAATCCCCTTCTGGCCTTTTTTACCCGATTTTGTGGTGATGAGAATGACACCGTTACCGGCTCGCATACCATACAGTGCAGCAGACCCTCCCTTGAGTACGGTCATTGACTCTATGTCCTCGGGATTAATATCGTTAATTCCCGAACCGTAATCGACACCACTGTAGGTGTTATCACCCGAGCGCTGCGTATCGTTGGAGATCGGAACGCCATCAACAACGATCAGTGGCTGTTGGTCTGCCCCTACGCCGGAGTTGCCACGTAAACTAATACGCGCCGATGCCCCAACAGTACCTCCAAACTGATTCACCTGTACGCCGGCTACTTTACCCGAAAGTGCGCCGGTCACATTCACTGGTCCTGCTTGAGTTAATTCTTTCGCATTAACCTGTTGGGCAGCATATCCGAGTGACTTTTTATCACGAGAAATACCAAGAGCGGTAACGATAACCTCATCGAGATCTTCCGTCGCCGAATTTAAAATAATCTCTACCGAAGTTTGATTTAAAAGGTTAATCATTTTGCCACTATACCCAATAGCGGAAACATTAAGCTGACCTGCTTGGTCATAAGTGATAGCGAATTCGCCATTGCTACCTGTTTGGGTAGCCGTTCCGTCTTTTAGGGATAAGGTAACACCGGGGATGGGTGCACCGTTCCCGTCTACAACTCGACCTTTTAGCTGTGTTTGGGCAAACAAGCCGGTCGAGAAGAAAAGACTAGCTGCTAAAAAAGCAATTTTTCTTTTGTTCATCTAGTTTTTGTCATTTAGTTAGTTAATCAATTAAATTTAACCGCTTCTAATGTCGGGAGATTTACGTATGCAAGCAGACCGAATATTAACAAGTGTTAACCGTATTTTAACATCTTATTAAATTTAGCTTCGACCCAGCCGCATTAAAACCATGATTATCAACAAATAAACCTTGAATAGCAAGAAGAATACTATTTCGCCCTAAATGTTGAAAAAAATTTAGTCCAAATACGGTTTGAATTTTACATTTAACTTTATCATGAAGCGAAGAAAATGACGACCAAGGCTCCACTATAAAAGGTTAATTAAACACGCTCAACCACAATGATAGTGCACACGACAATCAATTACCTCACGGTATACAAAATTATTTAACAGTCTACATGACACAACATTTCGGTTCAAACTCTAAAACCTCACTGTTAAAATTCGGCATGCGTATCCACACGAGTACGTATAGTTTGACCTAATCACGTTCATCTGTTAAAAATATTTCCCTCGATTTTTCTCCTGCATACATTGTTAAAGAATTAAAAGGATACATCAGTAATACGCTGGGTAATGAATTTCTCAAACTAAAATCCAGCATACTAGGCATTATGGACTAGAAATTATTATTACCAGCCCGGGGGGCAGGACATACTTCGAAAGAAACAGAAAATACATCGACGAACAAAAATCACCTCTCCTTATACCTCTAAATAAACGAGGCTTTACCTGTCGTGTTCGTAAAATCGTTGTTACCCAGCGTTAACTTAAATACGTATTGGGATGAGGAACCTCCAGCTTCCTCCTCGCTACAAACGGCCAGGTTAGAAAACCTCTTGACACGCGCGCCTGGAGAAGATAAAATACTGTATAAAAGCCGACTAACACTCTTATCGCCCAAGAAGATCAATCGAATGATTGGTAGAAAAAAAACACACTGAAGAATTCCATCTTGCGAACATTGAGCCACCAATTAATGACTAAATAGATTTAGCAAAACTTTTTTATTCAATTTGGTTTATATAATTTTAACATGATGAAAATGATAAATACCCTCGTGACGACGGCTTTAATGCTTTTCGTGACCATGATAACGGCGCAAATCAAAACACCAGTTGATTATGCCAATCCCTTAGTTGGTACACAGTCCAAGTATGAACTTTCTAACGGGAACACTTACCCGGCCATTGCGCGGCCGTGGGGGATGAACTTTTGGACTCCACAAACCGGGAAGATGGGTGATGGATGGGTCTATACCTATACAGCAGATAAGATCAGAGGTTTCAAACAGACGCATCAACCAAGTCCATGGAATAATGATTACGGGCAATTCTCCATTATGCCTATGACCGGAAAAGCGGAATTTGACGAAGAGAAGCGCGCAAGTTGGTTCTCCCATAAGGCCGAAGATGCGCGTCCGTATTATTACAGTGTATATTTAGCCGATTACGACGTAATGACCGAATTATCGCCAACAGAGCGGTCAGCCATTTTCAGAATTACATTTCCACAGACTGATAGCGCTTTCGTAGCCGTCGACGCGTTTGATAAAGGATCATACATCAAGATCCTTCCCAAGGAAAATAAAATTATTGGCTACACCACGCGCAATAGCGGGGGTGTTCCTGAAAATTTCAAAAACTATTTTGTCATTGAGTTTGACAAGCCGTTTACCTATCAAGCCGGCGTAAAAAACAACACTATCCAAGAAGGCGAATTAGAAATCCAGGATAACCACGCCGGCGGAATCGTTGGATTCAAAACCACGAAAGGTGAAGAAGTGACTGCGCGCGTGGCGTCTTCGTTTATCAGTTTCGAACAAGCCGATTTGAACTTAAATGAGGTAGCGAACAAATCTTTCGACCAGGTGATGCAAGCCGGCAAAGCCCGTTGGAATGAGGTACTTGGACGCGTGGAGATTGAAGACGATAATCTCGATGCGAAACGCACATTTTATTCCGCATTATACCGTTCAACTTTATTCCCACGTAATTTGTCGGAGATAGATGCAAACGGCAATAAAATCCATTATTCACCGTACAATGGTAAAGTCTTACCAGGTGCGATGTTCACCGACACCGGGTTTTGGGATACTTTCCGTTCCCTATTCCCGTTACTAAACCTCCTATACCCATCGATGAACGATCAGATGCAGGAAGGACTAGTGAACGCTTATAAGGAAAGTGGCTTTTTACCCGAATGGGCAAGCCCAGGGCACCGCGAATCGATGATCGGAAACAACTCGGCATCTATTGTTGCAGACGCTTTAAAAACAGGAAGAAAAGGGTACGACACGCAAATATTGTGGGAAGCGCTTCAGCACGGCGCAAACCATGTGCATCCAAATATTTCCGCAACAGGCAGAACGGGGTTCCAGTTCTATAATGATTTAGGTTATATTCCAATAGGAGAGGATATTAATCAAAATGTAGCCCGTACGTTGGAATACGCCTATAACGATTGGTGTATTTACCAGTATGGAAAATCCATCGGTCGCCCGAGCGCCGAAACTGCGATTTATGCCAAGCGTGCGATGAATTATAAGAATCTTTTTGACGCGCAAACAAAACTTATGCGTCCAAAAGATAGTGAAGGAAATTTTATAGCGGACTTCGATCCCAGCGCCTGGTCTCGCGCATACACTGAAGGAAATGCATGGCATTGGAGCTTTTGTGTATTCCATGATCCGCAGGGTTTGATCGATATGATGGGTGGGAACAAAGCCTTCACCGCGATGTTAGACACCGTGTTTGTAATTCCTAGTTATGAAGGTATGAACAGTCGGGGTATGATTCATGAGATGCGCGAAATGCAGGTAATGAATATGGGCCAGTATGCACACGGCAATCAGCCGATACAACATATGCCCTACCTATACAACTACGCTGGTGAGCCGTGGAAATCACAATATTGGGTGCGCAAAATTATGGATAAGCTCTACCAGCCCACTCCAGACGGATACGCGGGCGATGAGGATAACGGGCAGACTTCCGCTTGGTATGTATTTTCCGCTATGGGATTCTATCCTGTTGCGCCAGCAACTGGTCAGTATGTTCTAGGATCGCCTCAATTCAAGAAGGTCACACTACACCTTGAGAATGGAAATAAAGTCGTTATTGGCTCCAATAATACAGGGGTGAAAAACGTGTATATCCGGGATCTAAAGGTTAACGGCAAAAACTACGATAAGAACTACCTGCGTTATGAGGAGTTGCAAAAAGGTGGTAGCTTAATATTTGAAATGGATGATCAGCCGAATAAACAACGAGGCACCTCGCAGAGTGCTTTCCCCTACTCTTTTACCCGGGAATTAAATGAAATAACACAATAATATGAAGACCTTCTTTTTAAAAATTATAAGCGCCGGAATTGTCCTGAGCTTATTGTGCATCACGGTTAAAGGGCAAACCTTGGACTTGACACTCGGAAGTTACAATATTCGGTATGACAACAAGAATGACCAGACCAATGGTGATGGATGGAACCAGCGGCTACCGGTGATAAGCTCATTGATCCAATTTATCGACTACGATATTGTGGGTTGCCAAGAGGTTTTGAACAACCAGTTAGAAGATTTAACACGTGAGTTGCCTGAATATGGTTATGTGGGCGTTGGTCGTGATGATGGTAAGACGGAAGGGGAATATGCACCAATTTTCTATAAAAAAGATAAATTTAGCGTACTGGATTCAGGCGAATTTTGGTTGTCTGAAACGCCAGAAAAACCATCAAAAGGCTGGGACGCGGCCCTTCCGCGCATTTGCACCTATATACATCTTGAAGAAAAAGAAACGGGAAAAAAATTATGGTACTTTAACCTGCATATGGACCACGTTGGTCAGCAAGCGCGTGCGGAAAGCAGCAAGCTTGTCGTTCGCCGAATAAAAGATATGCTTAAACCAGAAGAGGCCGCAGTACTGACTGGAGACTTTAACGTTGACCAGCATAACCCAATTTATGATATCCTCGAAGAGTCAGGCATTGTTCGCGATAGTTACGAATTAGCGCCTTTTCGATTTGCGTGGACTGGATCATTCAACGCTTTTGATCCCGACCTGTTCACGGATAGTCGTATAGACCATGTATTTGTCACCGATCAATTAAAAGTTAAAAAGTACGCTATACTAGCGGAAACTTATCGGGCGCCCAAAGCCGTTTCGCAAGACGTGAAAAAGGGCGATTTCCCGAAAGAACTTTCGTTCAAAGATTACGAGGCGAAACTACCTTCGGATCACTTTCCTATCATCGTCGAGGCCGAGTATTAACGCTAATTTTGAATTTATTGTGAGGAGTACAATCCCCATTATTTGGCAACACTATTTATAGACTATACTTAAAATCATTTTCCTTGACGCGCGCGAGCAGGACATAAAATCAAATCGTTCTACTCGCGCGCTGTCACGTTGACTAGGCACATCAAAAGCTATAGACGGCCCATTTATGTTTAGGAACCTTCTATTTTCATAATAATTAAGAACGATCGGGGTGCTACGATGAACCGATCCTGAGCCTTTTGCGTCCTTCCCTGTTTATCTCTCTTTTGCACGCCGTATTTATTTTTTAACGGGCTATCGTGAGCCTGATATCGCTATAACTTTAGAAGCTCAATCCACTAAAGTAATAATATCACCAAGCATCTGCATATTGAAAAGTATATATACCTCTTTTCTTTTCGGGGGGGGGGATGTATATCAAAAAAACGGGTAGTAAATACACTTAACCATACGCATTCTCGCACAAGTAATGGTCGGGATGGTAACCTGGCAAGGAGAAGTTACGGTATTTTTCGTGCTGTGTAGTTACGCTAGCTCCTGCAGCAAATTACCCAGATCAAGCGCCTTGGTATACATCACCACCGTTCCATCTGGGTTATATTCCCACCGATCTCTTGGTCTATCCCAATACAATTCTACGCCATTACCATCGGGGTCATCCAGGTATAACGCTTCTGATACGCCATGATCGCTAGCACCAGACATCGGATAGTGTGCTTTACGAAGCCTGTCGTAAATTGCTGCTAGATCTCTTCGTGTCGGGTAGACGATTGCCGTATGATACAAGCCAACACTATTCGTTAGCGCTGGCGGCAAACCTTTACTATGCCAGGTATTTAAACCTATATGATGATGGTAACCTCCCGCAGATATAAATGCCGCTTGGTTGCCATACATTGTCGTTACTTCAAAGCCGAGTATGTCGCGGTAAAAAGCTAGCGACCGTTCCAAGTCCGATACTTTTAAGTGCACGTGACCTATATGTGTTTGCTTTGGGATTTTATATTCGTCCATAATTATTTCAATTGGGTATTGATTTCGATCGGATTAGTTAGTATTTTGTGAATAGGACATGTTTGGGCAACTCTCCGTAACCGCATACGTTGCGAATCATCCAGATTTCCGATGAAATGCATTTTCCGAAAGATCTGCGTTTTATTTTCATCGTCGTTTCGCTCCAGCGCTATTTCAAGCTGCACCTCTTGCAGATCCCAGCCTTTTCTTTCGGCGTACATTTTAACGGTTGCACTGGTGCAGGCCGCTAAGGCCGATGCCAATAACTCTTTTGGAGAAAACCCGAGGTCCTTCCCTCCCTTATCGGCCGGTTCGTCTGCAATGACACAGTTCCCTGTTGGCGAGGTAATCTCCACCTTGTAAGGATCTTGTTTAAGAATTGACGCTACGTTTGTCATAATTGGTTTATCTATTTATTAACAAGTTAATTTTCGTCTATACGCCTATGATAACGGTCCTTATGTTCCACAAAGCGCTCCGTGAAGCGGGTTTTCTTTTTGCGCTAACGGCAAAATGAAAACTTTGTTCTTCGCCGTGACAGGTCAAAAAGAACATGCCTTTTTTTACGATTACGGATACTTAGTTAATTCGCCGAGTATATATCTTGAGCATTCCCCTACAAAGGTGAATCCTTCTATTAGGCCCGCTATTCATTTCGCGCGAATTGAAATAGAGTCACGCCCGCGCTTACTAATTATTTTTGCTTGATGAATTCACCATCGGCTTTAATTTGAACGGCGTTGCTTACTAAAGCTTCGGGAACTTTTGTCCCAACACCGAAGTCTAAACGATTAAGTACACCTGTTACCTGAAATCCTGAAATTTCGTTACCACTTTGCGCGTCGGTAATTGTCCCGCGGTACCAAAAATCCATCGTGAGCGCTTTGGTCACCCCGTGTATAGTCAAATCCCCGCTCAATTTGTAACGATTTTCCCCCTGGTCTTTTTCTACTGAGGTGGTTTTAAAAGTGATGGTAGTGAATTTTTCCGCGTCGAAGAAATCAGCACTTTTTAAGTGGTCATCACGCATTTTAACCTCCGTGTCGATAGACTTCACATCAACAGTAAGATCGAAAACGGCATCGCTAAAATCTGCTTTGGAAGCCTTTATTGTCGCATCAAATGAATTGAATATGCCATCAACGTCCGAAATAGCATTATGAACTGTCGAGAAGGCAATTTTTGCGTGCGCAGGGTCTGCCTTATACGTTGATTGTGCAAAAAGCGTCGTGCTAAGCAATGTTAGCGCTACAAACAGGGTGAATGATTGGAATGTCTTTTTAATTTTATTCATAATAACTCCTATTAACTATAATTTAAATCTTATTTATTGGTAAACGATCGTATTGCCATCGACAATGACAACATGCTTGGTTTGAATATATAGTCAACAAGAAAGTGGTGTAATATGTTTTATTTGCTCGCATTTTCCAACAGGTCCAAATCAGCACTGTCTAAAACGAGCGCGGTACTCGAAAGTATTTCTTGCAATTGCTCGAGCGAGGTCGCGCTCGCTACCGGCCCACCGATATGAGGCTGTGCAGATAACCAAGCTAATGCAACTGCTGCTGGAACCGAATTTTGTTTTTGGGCAACCTGGTCTAGTGCATTTAATACATTCAAACCTTTTTCATTCATGTATTTAGCAGCACCTCGTCCACGTGGACTTTTGGTAAAATCAGCTTCCGAACGATATTTTCCGCTCAGGAACCCCGAAGCTAAAGCATAATATGGGAATACCGTTAAGTTATGCTCAGCAACGATAGGTGCATAATCGTTTTCATACCCTGCGCGTTCCACCAAATTGTATAACGGTTGTAACGCCTGATATTTGGCTACATTATGTTGGTGAGAAAACGTCAATGATTCACGAAGGCGTTCGGGGGAAATATTAGAAGCCGCAATATGGCGTATTTTACCGGTTTTCATCACCTCATCGAAAGCGCCAAGGGTTTCCTCTACGGGTGTTTTTTCGTCATCGAAATGCAAATAATACAAATCTATGTAATCGGTCTGCAGTCGTTGTAGTGATTTGTCAACTGACTCTAAAATATGCTTTCGGCTGGCATCGGTTTCATGCACGCCTGAGGCCCCACCAACTTTTGTTGCAATGACTACTTTATCGCGATTTCCTCGTGCCTTAATCCACTTACCGATGATTGTTTCGGACTCTCCGCCAGCACCGTCATTGACCCAGTGGGAATATATGTCCGCCGTGTCAATAAAATTAAATCCCGCTTCCAGGAAAGCATCTAATATCTCAAAGGATTTTTTTTCGTCTAAGGTCCAGCCAAAAACGTTACCACCAAAGTTGAATGGTGCTACTTCTAAATTTGTCTCTCCGATCTTGATCTTTTTCATTGTCAATTTTTTTGAATTTGTAACTTATTTATCTTTGTTAAACCCGTATCCATGGCGTGTCCCATCGCACTTGCCCGGCGGGCACCCGAGGAATCTCGTATCTCGGCCTGAAGCCCTTCGAGCACATTTACCATGAATTACTGCCAACCTTGGTTATCTAATTTCATCAAGAACAAATTTCAGCCTATTTTCAATTGTACCAACTGGTACTTCGACAAGGTTATATCCATAGTGAATATAGATTTCTTTCATTCTCTCAAAAGTCGTTACCGCTTCTTCCCATTTTTGTTTTCTTTCACCATCATTTTCATAAATTTCCTTCCAAGGTGGTAGGACAAAGACTTTTCTATTATAGATAACTTCGTTAATTAATACCGCCATTTTTTTAGGAATCGGGATATTTTCCATAATGAAATAGCAAACAGTATCTAAGACGCCACGGTCAAAGAAAATTATTCCGGACGGATTCTCTTTTCTAATCTTTTGATATGTCTTTATTGACTCATTAAACATTAATGTTGCATAGAGTACCTTATCCTTCCAAGGCAAGCCAAGACCCTGAAATTTAATTTGTTCTTTTATAATTCTTCGAGCATCTTCTGGAATTGTTTGAAACTTTTTTTTGTTCAATTCATTTAGCAAGGTGGTCTTTCCTGATCCTGGACCGCCTGTTATCACATAAAAATTATCTTTCATTTTACACTATTTAATTTCCGTTCCGGAAAACGAAATCATCGAGAATAATTATTAAAATGGCATTTGGAGCTTAGGTAACGAGTCGTTGTGGAAAAAGCGGAGGAAAATATTGGAACGGCGCCACCCTGATTAAAGCTCTTTGTAAAAAAACGATTAGCTTCTAATGTAAAAATAGCAATTTAACCAATAAGACAAGCAACGAGGTACAAATTTTATTGACTGTCGAACGAATAAACCTCTATATCACATCAGATTTTCACCGTAAATGCCCAACTCGAGAACAACAGCAGCTATGAGCGGTATTTTATCAATTCATGTTAAATTTTCCACGAGTCGCTGACCAATTAATTATGGGTTATAGACACCATTGAATATAATAACTCTCCAACGCTCTGGGTCTTCATAGGTTTTCACTAACATACTTCCAATTGGTGTTTGCTGGTTGAACAGCAATAATTCCCGTTTTTTAGTGTCGTTCATTGGCTTGTTTAATTAAAAGGATTAACATAATAAAAAAACCATTAAATTTTCTTTTGTGGGCCCTAGCAAGTGAGCTCGATCTTTATACGGAGTGAATTCTAAACAGTATGTCTTGTCAGGTAATTCCAACATGACTCCGTCATAACCTATATGGTTCTCAAATTCCCTCAATACCTCTAACCCTATAGCGTCATGATAAAACTAGACGACTCCGTTTAGGCTATAGATCCTTCCAAAGTTCGGCTGTGAAACGTCTACTGCGCATTTATTTTTCCGATGATTAGAATGAAAAAAAGAAATGGAAACAACCTTTCGAGTTTATGTTTCATGTTCATGTAGTTAATTCGGAGTATCAAGACGGTATGAGTACCAAATATTAATGTGGTTACTTGTAGATTGGGTATGTAATAATTATTCAAAAGGTCATCTTTTCCATCTTTTATGCGTCCAGAGCCAGCCATATGGCTCCTCTTTGATATTTTCTGTGAGCAATTCGACATACTTTTTAGTAATTTCACCCTTTTTTGTAGATTCTGCTTTAGCGTTTATGGGCGTGCAGCTCACCTTATAGTTTCCTTTTGAGATTAGTGTAATATGTAGATATATAACTGCAGCCTCACTTTTACGAGCTAGTTTCTCCATACCTGAAAACATATATGTCTCTTGATTTAGTAATTTGAATTTGTATTCCTCTTCTTTTATTCGTGGACTTTGGTCGGCAAGAAAAAGATAAACCGCCGGAAATGCTTTTTGAGTTAAAATATGGCGTATAGCGTACTTATCGGCAAGCAACTTCATGCCAAAACGAGATCGGACTTTAATCATAAGATCATTCACTAATCCCGAACTTAGCGGCTTGTATATTGCATAAACGTCGTGTTGAATTTTATGCGGTAAAAAATTTAACACTTCCCAGTTGCCGCAGTGCCCAAGAGCGACAATAACATTACGTCCTGATTTTATGTATAGATCCACTAACTCAAGGTTTTCAAATACTATTTTTTCGTTAAGTATTTTTGCGTCAACAGAAACACCTTTTATCATTTCAGCAAAATAGGATACGAAGCAGACATAGAATTTTTTCACGATTGCTTGGACTTCTCCATATTGCTGCTCAGGGAATGAACGAGCAATATTCTGAATGACAACTTCTTTTCTATATCCAACTATTTGGTAAACAAAGAAAAAAGTAAGAGACGCCATCGCATATAACAATGCCATTGGCAGCAGACTTACCATATAAATGGCCACGTAGACCAACCTATATACAATAAGTCCCAGCGCTCGCTTCAGATTATTCATAGTTAAAATTTCATCTTTAAGCCGACCGACGAATAGAGTGCAACATTAAAAAAATAATCGTTATCGGATGCAAAAACGCCTTTTAGAGTTCTATCACTGTAAGAGGCAGGACGGTATAGATTGAGTCCTGCCATGCCGGTTACAGAAAGCCTTTCATCAATTTTGATTTCGGGACGAAATCCGGTAACAATATACTGGTGAGAAAAAATGACATCCTTGCCGTCTTTTTTCAATAAAGCTACTTGACCATTCATTTCAAGAGCGTATGAGAGCTTAAATCGGTCGTTGAAATCATAACCTGCCGACACTTCCAATCCGTCTATTAGTTCTACGTTCAGATCAAATTTGCCTTCAGTTTTCCAATTCACATACACGGCGGGAAATACCATCGGATAGCCTAGTGAACTATTTATTGCAACCCCTCCACCTATCGAAAGATTTGGATTCAAATGACGGATGAAGACAGCACTTCCACTAGCCAGTACATTTTTGAAGCTTAATTTCGAAAAATCGGTAGTGGGCGTAAATACCCCCATCCCGAGACTTGCCCTCATCGACCACCTGTCATTCAACGGTCGCAAATGGTAAATCCCTACTTGTAGATTCATGATTTCGGAGACCATCTGTTCCGAAAAGTTTTGGTTTTTCAACGAAACATATGACCCTCCGAGACCGATGCCCCATGCAGTCGGACGATTATTTTCATTCATCTTCATGGACAACGGGATATTAGCCGCAGCTTGGTAAACCATTGCAGAGCCTTTAGCATCACCTATTTTCTCTTTTGGTTTCTCGCCCGGAGGCAGATAGTAATAACCCGATTTCCCGATGTATTCTGTCTTGAACGTTACTTCTTGTGCTTTTGCCTGCAGATATAACAACGTCACCAACGTTGTCAATAATAATGACTTTAATTTCATTTAATTTTAAAATTTATATTTGAGATAATTTATCTTCGTTAAGCAAAGCAACGATGATTAAAGCGGGGCAGAAAGCAGTAAATTATAGACTTCAGAATCAAAAAGATGAATTGCGGAATATGAGGGATGGAATGCAATCGACCAAACCCTTGTTCCATTTTTTTTATTCATTCCAAACAACAAACCTCTACCTAATTCAATTTTTTTCGGCAATCGTTGGAGTGCATTCTTTAGATATGTCTATCTGGCAATAACTACCTAAAAAAAGAAGCTCTTCTGCCCATCAATTTATCGGTACTAATTTTTTATATGTTGCTAATTTTTCTAATTTATTTAATTGTAGAGCAGGAAATAACAATACCTGTCGTCCTATTGTTAAAGTGCTTTTTGTAGCAATATTATTCTGTAAGATTTACATAGCGCGTAGAAGCAACGATCAGGAAATTATTGCATACCGAATTTCAAGCGTCGTGATATTTTAATACGCAAAAAATCGGTATGCAATGTATGATTATACGTTGTGTTGAATGTTAAAATTTATAAGATATACCGATGGATGCACCGCTGCTTTTCATAGAACCGCCTCCGCCTTTGTGCAGATCAGCGAGACCAAATTTATAACTTGCACTTATCTGCCACCTTTTGTCAAAGTCGTACCCGATAATCCCTCCCAAACCATAGTCAAAATGGTTCATTGCGACTCCTTTTTCATTATTTTTTTTCAATAAGTTCACGTCATCTAATTTTGCACTGATATTATAGCCAACGTAAGGCCCTACTCCTACGAACGCATTTCCGGTTCCTAGCCTGCCCTGAATAACTCCATAAAGAGGAATTTCAGCGCCGAAGGTTTTGAGTTTATCAGATGATCTATTCGTCTTAGATTCCAGCGTCGTGGTGTTATAGTATCCATCGATACCGGTTTGCAATGCAAAATTTGAACTTAGGTCATATTTCACAAAAAGGCCGGCTGAACCACCTATGTTCATTTTACTATTAAAGCTTTTCATATGACCACTCAAGCGATAATTTGATAAACTGGCACCGATTTTAACACCAACGGTCAGGGGTTTATCCTGAGCGGATAATTGAGTAGAGAAAACTAGAGTACCTACTGCGACAACAAATGTTAACATGTTCTTTTTCATTCTTCTTTAGTTCTAAAATTTTGATATTTATTTTTTTATTGTGAACAAAAGAACAACGATCTATTCCATTATGAAAAGGATAAAAGATAGACTTAAGAATCTAACACTTTAAATGTACTATTTAGGGGATGGGTTTTTCGAAATCCATAGTTATTCCACAATTCCATCCATCCATTTTAAGAAGTCCGGTACACGTACACGGCTTACCAAAACCTCATGAGGACATTCTGGCAGAAAGGAAAGTTTAAGACGGCTATTGAAGTATTTTGCAACATTTTCAATAGCTTTAACATTCCCTATGCAATTACGGGACACACGAAAAAACAAACGGCCATCAAGCTGCTGTTCTAATTGATCTAACGTGTAATTAATAATGTACCTGTAGTCCTTAAATGTATGGAGAAAGACGACACCATCTTCACTATAAAAATGGGCAATATCGATTGTCTCGATATAATGATAGTTTTCCCCTTTTGATATTAAAAAGCGGTTTTTAGTTTTGACCGACAACAGCTGTTCAAAGTTCTTAGGGATAGTGGCATATGATACATTATGGAAGATATTTTCAAATTTAGTTAATGCCAATTCTAACTCATTCTCCTCAAACGGTTTGAGCAAATAATCAACACTATTTAATTTAAAAGCTCTAATCGCATGCTCATCATACGCAGTTGTAAAGATTACCGGAGTGGATACTTCTATATGATTGAATATCTCAAAGCAGTTACCGTCCGCTAGTCGGATGTCCATAAGAATTAAATCTACAGTCGACAATTTCAAAAATTCTATCGTATCTATAACTGTTTTAGTTTGTTTCTCCAATAAATAGTCGGGACGTAATTTCGTTATCATACGTTTCGCTTCTTCGTATGCGAAACGTTCATCTTCTACAATCAAGTACTTCATGGCTGTATGTATGGAATTCTAACAACAAATAAGCGCTCAGTATGTTCAACTATAACCTCTTTGTCGTATAATTGATATTGCTTGGTGATGTATTTTAGTCCAATTCCACCGTTACCGATATCAATCGAGGGTTGGATATTGTTTTCGACCGTAATATATTTGCTGCCAATAGTAATTTTAATTTCTAACAGCGAATCTTCTGTTGCGATATTATGCTTAAATGCATTTTCAATCAATAATTGCAACGTAAGAGGAATAATCACATTCTGTTCACAATCGCATGTTTTATTTACAGTAAAAGTAAAAGAGTTTTCAAACCGCATCCGCATCAAAAAGATATAAGATTGCAATGCATCCAATTCTTCGATAACAGAAACCACTGGTTGCCGGGTGAGTGAAAGTACATATCGGTATGTTTTTGAAAGAGCTTTTGTGAATTTGTTGGCGTTTTCCGGATTCAGATATATTAATGAAGAAAGCACATTTAGCGAATTGAACAAGAAATGTGGGTTTATCTGTGCGCGTAGCGTCTCGTGCTGAAATAGCAACACTTGACGTTTCGCTATTTCAGAATCAGCGATGGCTTTTTGTTCGGACTGAAAATAATAAATCAGTTCAAACGCGAGTAGAATAGGAATGTTATTTGTCATTGCAAATGCAAATTTGACAACAAAAGAGGGCAACCCATCCTCTGAAATTAACAAGACATCATAAATCAAGTAATTGAAAATCCATAATATAATCAAGCATATTACGATCAGACCGGTAATATCCGCCATGATGCGATATAATATATTCTTGGAATAGGGTAAATACGAATTGAGAAACCTTAATAAAAGGTAATCAGCTATACACATAATAACGATTACCATATAATGCGACAACAGTTGAATATGAAAATTGCTCCATAAATCTTCCTTCATCAAAACAATGCTAAACAGCATTTGACACAAAGCGTAAATCAACGTAGAGAAGAAAAAAATGAGCAATTTTTTGGCGCCTATTTTCCTAATTTGAACCATTTATCAAAAATAAAATTTTTCATTTGAGGTTTATGATAAATCAATAACATTTCTGATGAACTTCATTATTTGGGAGATGAATTTAACTTTTGTGCTATTGTCCGGCTCACTTCTCGTAAAAATTATTCGTTAGAGCGAATTGCTTTTTGGCACTGCAAATATTTTCCTTGGCATCAAATAACAGAATTTAATTTACAATCTCGAAATAGGCAAAGATATGACTTGACAATTCCATTCCACTTTTTCTTGCAGGAAAAATAGGATTGCCGTAGCTTGATTTAACAAATTCATTTTCATTTCTCACACCAATTAAAAATATTATAATCATGCCGATTTAACTTATCCGACAAAAAATATCACGAAGGGACGAAATGTTACAACTAGAAACCAAGCTCAATCCTCCATGATCAAATCAATTACTTTCTCGGGGCTAGTATGATTGTTAATCCAAATGTCTTCTATAGTAACTGCTTCTTGAATCGATATTCCATTATTTTTTAGTTTTTCAGCTACTCTTTCATAATTTACACCTAAGGTCTTAAACGCAACGTTAATAGGCGCTTTTACCGTTTTATTAAAAATCATTAAGTCCACCGGTGGATATATTCTTTCTGAAATAATTAGTACAATCGATATGGTTAACACCCCCAATAAAGTGGGAATAAAGACGCCTTTTTTAAAATGTATTCTTAATGCTCTCCAATTGAGTACGATATGAAAAATGGCACATATAATAAAAAACACGCCTAACAACTCATGTACAACTTCCGTATAGCCATCAAATAAATGGAAAAACATAAATATGCCCGACATTCCCACCACGAGGAAAACCAAGGAAATAAAAGGAGTGATATAATTTCGGTTCAGTTTCATAATATCCCGATTGCTTAATTAATTTTTGAAAATTTGATTTCAACACCCATTAGCCATTTTACCCTCTTTTCCTGACTGACTGATTTTACCAAGTTGTAGCTAATCCATTTAAGATTTTTGTAGCCCATTGTCTTGAAAACACTTTTTATCATGGCTTTTTTGATTAAGTTGCCAATGAGCAAGGAGTACATTATTTTGGGCTTATTCATGGTAGTGATTACAGTAACACCCTTAAGGCCTTTTAAAAGCGGCACTAACCCAAAACCACGCGGATGGTGGTCATATGCAACTCCGGGAAAAAGAACCCTATCTATAAACCCTTTCGTCATTGCGGGCATCAGATCCCACCAAATAGGAAAAATAAAAATCAGGTGGTTTGCCTTTTCTAAACGCTCATTATAGTCTATAACCTGTGGGTCAATCGGTTTGTGTTCCACAAATCCTTTCAAATCTGCCTTTGACATTACAGGATTAAATCCATCATTGTCAAGGTGCATCAAATCAACCTCGTGATTTGCACTTTTAAGCCCATTTATTACGGCATTTAAAATTGCATTGCCAAAACTCCCTTCATTGGGGTGATTGAACACGATTACTATTCTCATCTTTTCACTGTTTAAATACAGGACAAAATTGAGAAATCAATACATGATCGGACGATAACAATTGTTAAAAAATCGAAAAGTGAGTTTATCGTCTGTTTCGTATTCTACTTAACGAAACAGCAGTAATCCCTAAATAGGATGCTATATAATGTTGTGGAATGCGTTGGATAATATGTGGATGCTCCCTAAGAAGCTCCTCGTAGCGTTTTTGAGGATTATTTTTAAGATAGGAATAAAATGTTTTTTGAGAACTTAAAAATCTGCTGAACAAATGTTTCTGCATTTCTTCTTTGATTTCAGGTAAATGTGCTAAATCATTTTGGAAATCCTTTTGAGAAATAGTTTGTAATATACAAGATTCTAAACTTTCGATCCCATATAAACTCGGTTGATTTGTTATGAAGCTTTCAATAGACGATACTTTATCACCTTCAAAAAAAAATTGAGTAGTGATATCTATACCGTCATTATTAAGCCATGTCCTCAAACACCCTTTTTCAATAAAGAACATTGTTCTTGAAATTTCTCCCTCCTGCAATAAGATGGTTTTGGCAGGAACTTCTATTCGCTTAAAAACATGTTTGAATTTGTCCCCATCCCCTATCATTGCTTATGGTCGATTTTTTGTTTGCTATTAATTTGTCGATACGGTTGTACTATATAATTATGTTTCACTTAGAATCGTTTCGGAGTGTATATTTTCTTGTTTCTTATAAAAATCACTCATAAAATGGCTTCCCCAATTTTCCATCATATCCACAAGTGGTAAAAGAGATTCGCCTATTTCAGTTAAAAAATATTCGACCTTAGGGGGGAGTACTGGATAAATTACTTTTCTTACAACACCATACGCCTCCAACTCTTTCAATTGTAAGGTTAAAACTCGTTTGCTCGCAAGCGGATGTTTCTTTGCGAGTTCACTTGGTCTTCGGATTCCTTGATTGATCGAATCAATTAAGCAGGGCTTCCATTTACCTCCAATAATCTCAAAAGTAATACTGATGCCACAACTAAAATCTTTCGGTATTTTTTTCTCGTACATAGCTTGTCAATTTAAGGAACTAATTTACGACATATTTCGTTTTCAACAACTTATAGGGATAAAATTATCCCTATAGCAATATTTTTACCTATATTTTTTCAGATGTAAAAGGGCGGTACATTTGTCAATAATAAATAATAAAAAAAATTACAAAATGGATTTATTTAATAGAGACAAAGCTGAAGCTATCCAAAATAGCATCGAAACTGAAACATTAGCAGAAATAGGATTGATCAATCCTACTTCTTATAAACAACACAATCCACATGTAGCAACAGGATTACAAGCAATTTTGGATCTACATGATCAAATGCCTATGGAGAAAGTATACACCAATGTGGTTCGAAAATTTCAAGATGGTGATTTTGGATTTGTCCACGTCGATTATTTTCTTTTTGAACCTACGGTCGCATTTGACATACATCGGTTTGAGAACGGCGTAAGCGTTGAACATTGGGACAACCTCCAAACAACTCCAAAAACACGGAATAAAAGTGGACGAACCATGACTGATGGAAAGACCAAGGTAAAAGATCATCATAAAACTGAGGTTAATAAAGTACTGGTTCGGAACTTTGTTCAAGACGTTCTTATTAATGGGCAAATCGACTCGGCGTCAAATTATTTCCGGGGAGACGAACTGATTCAACATAATCCATACATGAGTGATGGGCTACAAGAATTTTTAAATACGCTAAAACAATGGGAAAATGACGGGGAACCTCAAATTTATAATAAAATCCATAAAGTGCTTGGTGAGGGAAATTTTGTCCTCGTATTAAGTGAAGGTTTTTTTAAAGGAGACAACGTTGCATTCTACGATTTATATAGAGTTGAAGACGATAAAATTATCGAACATTGGGATGTCGTTGAAACCATACCAGTTCCTGAAAAACGAAAAAATAATAATGGCAAATTCTAAGAAAGATAGACGCTACCGGACAATCAGCACCTTTTTTGTGGTTCTACCGACAACTTTTGTCATGTCAGTGTTATCAAGTTGTACAGGCGAGGTTTCATCTGAGAATTGGATTGGCGAACTTTCGAAATCCTGGCTTACCTCCTTGCCGATCGTATACGCATGCGTATTACTCCTATTGCCACTTGCAAATAAAATAACAAGTAAAATTCTAGATTAATACTGGAGACCTACACTGGCAAGTACCTTTTCGAACCCACTATGGTATTTAAAATTGTTTGTGCGTCTCGGAAATGATCAAAAATACTCATCCCCTTCGGCGAGCATTAGTTTTATACCAATGATATTGATGCTACAATCATCTTTCACAAGAGCAAACCTGGTCAAACTACAGGACTTACCAAAATTCAGAAGAGTGAAATGACCGAAAAAAATGCAATGGTTGATGAAGTCGCGGTTATTTATAATAAGCAAAAGTCCATTCATATATGATTTATGAATGGACTTTTGAACGAATTGACGAACTGTTAAGGCTATTTGAGTACAATCGTACCTATATCGCTAACCACTTCATTTGAAACATTAACATCATATAAAGTCTCTGTTTGAAAATCCAAGGACGTTGGTTCTATAATCACTTTGTATTCACCCTGTAACACTCCCGGAAAATAAAAAGCTCCTGTTTCATCAGTTAGCGTTCCTAGCGTGTCTGTCCCATTTATCGCATATATATGTGGTAATGCCTCAGCGGGGCCGACCATACCTTTGATGGCACCAGTCACTTCAACAGGTATTGCACGGATCACTGGCTTAAGCATATACTTTCCATTTCCTGTTTGATGAATTGATTTTGATGCATCAAAATCGAGAAGTAATGTATAACCAATATCAGGAATAAGTTCATCTTGCATTTTTAATTTCACGCCGGAAGATTGTCCACTAGGCGTTGTTAGTGGTGAAGTCACTCCATCAATTGTAATAGTATTGCCCTGATCGTGAAGTTTTAATCGAATTTCTTGAATCATTCCAGAAGGAACATCATGTTCTGCAATAACTGTATCTCTTCCATTTCTATACGCCAAAATATCAAACGGATGCTCGTCAACGTCAATTGTTTCGCGTCCGTTCGTCGTAAGAATTTCAATTTCATCGATATTCAGAACAATTGCATCATAATAAGCTGGGGCATCTGTCATTTTCAATGTGACAGGTGTTGTCCCTTGGGGTGTACCATTATCCTTAGTACTACAACTTGCGAGGGTTAATGCTACTGCCAAAATTCCGATTTGTAGATTTCTTTCCATAACAACATTTTTAATTTAAAATAAATAAACAAAATAAATGCCATAATAAAACTACAAGAAAAAGTAAAATAATCTCAAGGTCGTACGCAAATCAAGAAAAAAATAAATATTGAATCTGTGGTTTCATAAGTACTATGAAAGCATGATCTAAAAATCCAATTCTTAATCATATACACACCTTTTTTTTCCAAGCACATAGTTTGTTTTACGCATGCCCAATATCACGTGGTGTGGTCTGAAATTATCATTTTGCAAAACGACTTCGTCTTCTTCGTTTCTGCCAATCTCCTTTAGCGGTTTGGGTAACACCTTATCTAACTGTTTAAACAGTTTGCTTTTACGTGAAAACGCAAGACCTGACGTTGCGATAATAGCTTTAGAATACTACACCAAAATTGGCCGGCCGTTTATGCCCGTATAATAGTTTGGAAAGAAGGAGCCACTGCACGCAGGACCAATAAGTGATTGATCTAGTGTTCTCTCATATCGAAGTATATGTATCCTTTCGGTTACGTCAACCCTACGATTAACATATCAGAATTACTAGTGATGCGTTAAGTTTTTTAAAACCAACACAAGTAGCTGTTTATTAAAACATTACATTTGTTCTTTGATTTTTTGATTAGAATTAATCTGTAGCTTTGCCACCCTAAAAATGTGGCTATGAATTCAGGAAAGTATGTTTTTGCTCAAATCCTTCAGTTTATTGACCGTTACGAGTTCGATAAATGTGTAGCAAAATACAACGGTGATTTCAGGACGAGGGAATTCAATTGCTGGAATCAGTTTATTCAACTGTTTTTCGGTCAGTTGACCTCACGTAATTCGCTCCGAGATATCTGCGTATGCCTGAAAGCGCACCAGAACAAGCTGTATCACCTTGGAATACGAAAGTATGTGAATCAGTCCACGCTCTCTAGAGCGAATGAAGGCCGTGACCATCGAATTTTCTCCGATTTCGGGAATTATCTGATCGGTAAAGTCAGGCCCCTGTATAATAAAGAGCGTATTGCGGGAGTGGATATCACGAACGAAGTGTTCGCACTGGATTCTACAACGATATCACTCAGCCTCAAATTGTTCAATTGGGCGCCTGGTAAATACTCACGCGGAGCAGTTAAAGTGCATACCTTATTAGATCTCAGGGGGAGTATCCCGGCATTTATTATGATCACCGACGGCAAATATCACGACAGTAACGTCTTAGATAGCCTAATAGCCACACCTGATTCGATCTATATCATGGATAAGGCCTATATCGACTTTGCCGCATTGCAAGATATTAACGCTTGCGGGGCGTACTTTATCACCCGAGCCAAAACCACGATGGATTTTACAGTTACCGAAAACAACGTAAGCCCTCATTACGGTGCATCTTGACGTAGATTATTCAATTTTGCAAATTGCA
>NZ_FUKU01000001.1 GCF_900163865.1 Sphingobacterium sp. JB170 | reverse complement strand
GAAAAATAAACCGGACTAAATTCCTTGACAGCTTACGTGACGCTTTGATCAGAAAAATGGATGAAGATGACGAAAGGATGAACTAAGATTCTTACAATATCCCTCTTGGCATATGAACACCTTTTGTACGGACAATGCTTTCTGAAATCTTTGGTGTTTCTTGCTTTTTTCCGGTTTGTTCATCAGGTTCTTCTTTAATCTCACTTTCTTTCATTGATAAATGTATCTTTCGCTCAACGGAAGCCAGTTCTGTTTTGAGTTCGCTCAATCGGCTCTCTTTGCTCCACGTACCGTTCAACACTTCCTGAAGAACAGGTACATCCTTTTGTATCTCGGCAATTTTCTTTTGTTCCTGCTCAATGTAGGCAGGTAGTTTTTCCAAAGCATTGAGGAAGTTCATAGATGCCAGTTTTTCGTCTTTGGCAATGATACCGTTATTGTAGGTATATTTGATATTCCCCTCACCTTGTATCAAAAAACGGTTTACCCGAATATCCACGCCTTCTTTTTGCGACATTTCCGTTTTTACCAAAAGCTGAAAACCGTAAAGGCTCCCTATTTCCTCATAATCCCCACCTGTACGGGATTTGTCCGCAAGTTGATTGAGTTTTGCACCTATTTGTTTTATATCCGCATTGGGCGACAAGCTGTCCAATTTAATAAGGTTGGCAATAGTGCCGTCCGCATGTTTTTGGATACGCCCTTGCAGATTATTCCAATCGAGGCTCATACGGTCAAATCGGGATTGGGCTTTGTTCAATTCTGCCGTATAATCTTCCAATTTATATCTGGCACTTGATTTTGAACGGTTGAACGATTGCCGTTCGCTCTCCAATCCCGCAATTTGTTTTTCTATTTTAGCTTTGTCCAACAGGTCTGTATTACCCATAAGGATAGCCACGTATTCCGAGAAGTTCATTCCCGATTTCTCGTCCATACTGCCCTCATCAATCGTTCGTTTGCCGAGGTTGTTGGATTTTAGTTGGTTAATGAATAGCTGTTTGTTGTACAGCAGGTTGAACTTATAACTATCCAACGATTTTTCTACTGCATATATAATCACATCCACTTTATTGTTGTTAAAATGTTTAGCGATTTCATTGCCTTTTCGGATTGCCCGACCGTCCCTTTGGGCAAGGTCAGACGGTCGCCACGGCGTATCCAAATGATGAACGGCGACGGCTCTTTTCTGTGCGTTCACACCTGTACCGAGCATACTCGTAGAACCGAACAGTACACGGATTGTGCCGTCGTTCATTCCCTTAATCAATGCCTTACGTTGCTTGTCGTTCTTTGCTTCCTGTATAAATCGAATTTCGTGTGCAGGTATGCCGTGATCTTCTACGAGCTTGCGTTTGATTTCAGCATATACATTCCATTCATTAGGCTTGTACGTCCCCAGATCCGAGAACACGAATTGGGTGCCTTTCTGTGCGTTGAATTGGTGGTAATATTTGACGATATTGTTGGCACAGTGTGATGCTTTGTTATCGGGGTGATCGTCGTACATTCCGCTTACCATTCGCATATCCAAAGACATCTTACGGGCATAGTCCGTAGCGATGAGCATTTTTGCTTTTTCCTCCGATTGTGATAACGGAGCCCTGCCGAGTAATTCGCCTTTGCCTGTCTCGGCAAACTTCATCAGCTTTCGGATATACTCTTCCTGGGCCGGAGTTGGAGGTATGTTGTAAAATATCTCGTTCTTTTCGGGGCGGTCAATGCCGATCATAGCCGCCGTACGGTAATCCGTGATTTCGGAATAGAATTGAGCCAGTTCCGGCACTTTGATAAAGTATCGGAAACGCTCTTTTGCCACAATGTTGTTCGCCACGGAAAACTCGTAATCGGTGGTTTTCTTGGCATAAATTGCCGCCCACGCATCAAAGGAGTTGATATCCTGTTTTGCCAATGCCCGTGGTCGCAGGTATTTGAACAGCAGGTATAATTCGGTTAGCGAATTGCTGATGGTCGTCCCGGAAAGAAAGGTCGCACCCATATCCGCTTGGGTACGCTCCTGTATGGTACGGATAGCAAATAGCAGGTTCAGTGCCTTTTGGCTTCCCTGTTGATTGCCCAAGCCCGCAACCCTCGAATGCCTTGTGTTGAACATAAGGTTTTTGAACTGGTGGCTTTCATCAATAAATAAATGGTCAATGCCCATCATCTTAAAATCCACAATATCATCTTTACGGTTTTCGATGTCGTATTGCAGGGTTTTGAGCTTTACTTCGAGGTTTTCCTTTTGTTTTTCCGCTCCTTTGAGCATCCATTGCGTTATTTCATCGCCCTGGCTTCGCATAACATCAAGGTTTTCCTCCACGCTGTCCAGTTCGATTTGCAGGATTTCCTTTTGTATTTCGGGAGATTGGGGTATCATCCCGAATTGGTCGTGTGTGAGTATCACACAATCCCATTCGTTGTTTTTAATATCCCCGAAAATCCGCAGGCGTTTTTCGGGCGTAAAATCATCAATGCCAGGATAAAGGATTTTGGCATGAGGGTAAGCAGTGCGGTAGGCTTCGGCTATTTCGGGAATATTGGCTTTCAGCCCGATAATCATCGGTTTATGAGCCATTCCCAAACGCTTCATTTCCTGTGCTGCGGTACACATGATGAGCGTCTTTCCTGCCCCCACTTCGTGGTCGCAGATAGCACCGTTGTTCAGCTTTATCATCCAGACGGCATCCTTTTGGCTCGAATACAGATCGCCAATGCCTAATCCCTTGCGGTCTAATCCCGGAAATTCCTGATGCGAGCCGTCATAGTCCGGTCGGACAAAACAGTTAAACGTATCGTTGTACTGATCGGTCAGCCTTGTTTTAAACTCATCATTCTGGGCATGAAGCCAATCGGTAAAGGCGGTTCGGATTTCGTCAATCTTGGTGTTCGCCATTTGTACGACTTCCATATCCCGCACCTTCACATCTTTGCCATCTACCTGTACTGTTTTGGAAATATCCGGCGTGGTATTGACAAGGGCGTGTTTGAGCAGGGCAATCCCGTCATACGTCCTGCTATTGGCTTTTACCGCATATTTGTCCCAAATGTGTACGTTCTTCTGTTTGCAGGTTACGGAAAAGTCATCGGCACTATCGGAATAATGGATACGGACTTCTGCATCGAATAAATGCGATGCAAAACGGGCGTAAATGCCTGCGGGTATCCAGCGTTCGCCGAGATTAAAATCGAGTTCCTCAAATTCGATACGTCTTGGTCTTGCTTCTTCCAGAACGGTAAGGCTTTCTTTGGCCTCCGTATCATTGGGATTGTTTTCCAGATAGGCCCTTACTTCATTGGCTTTCTCCACTACATTGCCCGCAATCCAGCGTTCGGCTATTTCATATTCCTTTTGCAGTGGATTGTAGAAAATACGACCGTGTAAGGCTTCTTTCAAAGCATCATTGGTCATAGCGCTGATTTCGGACATATAGTCCAAATCCACGCTTCCGTATTTGTTCAGCGAAGCCGCTAACGCTTCTTCGGGATTGTCCGTTGCTATGGTTAAGGTGGAGAAACTTACAGGACGGCTGAATATATCCGCTTTGTGTACCACGCCACCGATGATACGCTCCAAATAAGGGATTTCCTTACCGGAGCTATCCGTTTTGATGAGCTTGACATTATCGGCACTGTTAAGGGTGCCGTACCTTTTGACAAAGGCATCGTAAAGACGATTAAGGTTTTCCCTTTCTTCCTTGTGTTCGGTCTGAAACTTTGCCTCTTTATTGTAAAGCTCTTGGTAGACATCACGTACAGCAATGTACGCTTCGGCTCTTGCTTTCTGTAAAGGGGGCAAAGCTAAAGGATGGAAAACAGCCGTACCGTCTGATGTATCTACATCTTGTAAATGACCGACCCAACCATTATCCATAATAAGGCAATCGTTACGGTGGAACGATTGCAGTTCGCCACTATAAGGAACAGGTTCGGGAATGGTATCGGGAACGCCTGGCTTATCAGCTTGGCCATTCCCGTTTATTTGTGAAAACAGGTCGCCGAAAGCTTCCTGTTTTTTGCCATTTACTGGTGGTGTACCGTTAGATTTTGGCGGTATA
>NZ_FUKU01000018.1 GCF_900163865.1 Sphingobacterium sp. JB170 | reverse complement strand
GGGTATGGCTTCCATATACATGCTGTTTCTGAAAAAGGTATAAGGGATATTTGTTTTCCTTATCAGTTCTTCCGTATGGTATTGTGTTTGCGTTCCTTGAAAAACGGTGTTCGGTCGGGCTTGCACCATACTGGTATAAACAATGTGCTTTACGTTGTTTTCCACGATTGCATTTACCACATTTCTTTCCTGCTGTTTGGCTGTTTCTATATCCACTCCGATGGTGGATATTTGCAATACTGTCTCTACACCTTTGAAGACCTTTTTAAGTGTATTGTAATCGTTGTAATCCGCTTGTCTGGTGGTTACGCCCTTTTCCTTAAATTCATTTACCGTTTCGGGGTTTCTGACAATGGCAACAATATCGGTCGGTGCGACTTTCTGTAACAAAAATTGAATGGTCGCTTTGCCTAAATTTCCGTTTGCTCCTGTAATGGCTATCATAACTTTACTCTTTCCTGCAAAATTATCAGCCTGCTTTTTGGTAAAATTGGATAAAACCGACAATGCTTAAATTTTCCATTCAGGGAAATTAGCCACCTGTTCGTTGGCGTTGCGTATAAAATGTTTAGGGCTTGTTCCCGCAAATTCCTGAAACTCTCTGATAAAGTGTGATTGGTCAAAATATGCGTTCAGGTAAGCAACTTCGGTCAGTGAATTAAATCCGGTTTGGCGCACGCTTTCCAAAGCAGATTGAAAGCGGCTTATCCTTGCGTATAGTTTGGGTGATATGCCGATATGCTGTTTAAAATACCGTTCCAACGAACGTTCAGATAGGTTCAGATCGTTTTGTATAGTCGGTAGGCTCGCACCTTTTTGTAACCGGGCAATTGCAAAATTCACTTTTCCGCTTTCTACTTTTCTATGTCCAACCTGTTGTATCAAAAAGGACGACAAAAGTTCAATCCTTTGTTCGGTAGTAAAGTTATTTAAAAGTTGGTCTGTTAGATTGGTGTTAACCAGTTCGGTAATGTTAATATGCCGGTTGGTCAGCTCGTTTGCGTCAATTCCGAAAACAGATTTTAATGCATCTGGCTGGAAGTAAACACCTATGTTGCGAAAAGGTTGATTTGATTTATGCTCTGTGTATCTTGTCGTTTGTCCGTATAGAAATGCTTGTGGAAGCGATCTGTCGTTTTCGTCAACAAATGCTTGTGGGTTTTCCTGAAAAATTAATCCTGGCAAACCGTCCGACATTATTTTAAAAGTCTTTTCCGGAAAACTTAGACTATTATCTTCCAAAGCCCAAAAATAGCGGACATATTTTCGCAATCGCTCTGTCGGAAGTATTTGTTGATAGTTCATTTTGTTTTGTTGAACATTGGTCAAACCCAAGAGGTAAAAATGGTTTGCCTTTTCAAGAATGGATACTGAAGTTGGTAGAATGTTTCAAATTTTAAGTAATCAAACGTAAAATTAACCATATAGATATTATTGAAAAGTCGGTTTGATTAGCTTTAAAGTTATTCCGATCTGCCCTAAATGATAAACGTCGTGTTGGATCAATCCTTCAAGAATCGCTCTGTTGGTGAACTTGCTGCTTTGGCAGTATTGGTTTAGAAACTCATCGTTCTGACCTTCAAGAAATTCTATCAGTTCGGCAGAAATTCTATAAAAATCTTCTCTGACCGCCTCCCAGCCAACTTCTTTCAACAGAGAATTTGGCTTCCAGTTTTCGGGGCTTTCATAGGTCAGTGTTGCCGGATTTCCGTTTAATTTCTTTATGTTTTCTTCTTTCCAAATAGTCAAATGAGAAATAAGCTCCGCTACGCTGTGAATCTCAGGCAACGGTTTTTGAAAAGCAGCTTCATCTGGCAGGTTGCTGATCCTATTGTCAAAGTTAACGTCCAACCAGTTTTCCTGATTGAGTATTGCGATTTGCCTGTCGATTATTTCCTTGAGTTCTGGATTATTCATTGTCGGATGCTAAAATTTCATTAGATTGTTTCACTACGGAGATGTAAATATCAACCTCTGAATTTTCCCAGTTATGGCTCTTTTCACCATAAACCTCAAAATCAAAACCATATTTCCGGTTGAGATCCGAATTCCATATTTTCTCCCAAACTTCCGTAATGCAGCTGGTCATCTGACCTTTGGCAGTTTCCTTATGATAGGTTTGTTCGGGAATGATCAATTCATCTAAATTTTGCGGTACGTCGGTTCCGTCTTCCGCCTTAGAACCGATGAAATAGGAAAACAAGCCATCTGCATCGCTTTCATAATCAAAATACACGGCATACACCTCATCTGAAATTTTATTGGGGATCTGATCTGCGATTTTTTCAACTTCAAATTTTTGCCATAATACGCCGCAATCTTTTCCGGACTGTCCGTTTTCGTTTTTCGTCTTTTCTGGCAGTTTAAGTCCGATAAGTTTAAATGATTTCATTTTATACCTGTTTTCTGATTGCCGTAAAATTACAAATTTATTCTTCCTGTATTTTGATTTAATAAGCCAAATCCTACCTCCCAAAGCCAAACCCTGCCACATTCACAGCTCCCCATTTTCCCTTCGATACTTTAGCCATCGTAAATGAAAAAGTGTCTATTGAAATTGAAAAAAATGAATGTGAAAAGAAAAAAATACGATGTTATATATGCCGACCCACCGTGGCAATACAAGGTATGGAGCAAGAAAGGAGCCGGAA
>NZ_FUKU01000038.1 GCF_900163865.1 Sphingobacterium sp. JB170 | reverse complement strand
CACTTGCTCAGCAGTTTGCCAAAACTGCATTCACTAAACACCCTTATGGGCGCACAATGTACTTTTCCGTTACATCATCGCCACTACCTACGCGGATATAGTCGGGCAATTTGGCTGTGATAAAAATACGTTCTCCGTTGCCTAATGCCCCTGCGGTTTCATACAGAATGCCCTCGCCACCGCCTACAATAGCATCAAAGAAATTAAAGGCTTCACGGTTTTGTACGATATGGTAATCCTTACCGACTACGCCCAATACTGCATTGTTATCGGTGCGAATGTTGGCAAAGTAGTTAGGTACTTCTAATTCGCTACTGCCTATCTCTATGCCGTCGGTGGTTTCGATAATACCCGAACCTTTGGTAAATAGTGGGGATTTTACGACTTCGTAATCTAATCCTGCGTATCTGATAGCTTCCTCGCTTGTCGGGTATTGTTCCACTATTTGCCCCAAACCGTGCCACGCTTTTTGCTGAACGCTAAAAAATGAATAACGTCCTGTTCTCTCGTTGAAATTGATGTTATGTGCCATTTTGATAAAATTTTGATATTAAAAAATGAATGAATGTTCTTGGTTAAAATGGGAGGTCGTCCTCTGTGCCTTGCCCTGCTGTACAGTTGCTTTCTGATTGTGCAGTAGCCTGTACGGTTTCGGCTCTCCTGCCTCCTGCAAGCGGTTTGAAGTCGGAGGTATGGAAGTTCAAACCTGCCTTTGCTTCTCCGTCTTTGCCTACCCACGCTCTTGTGCTTACCCTGCCGGTCAGTTCTACCAATAGACCTTTGGTCAGTATCTTCACTGCGTTCGGGGTTCTCCAATACGAGCAGTCGAAATAGGCGGTTTGCTCTACCCGTTCTCCCTGTTTGGTTTTGTAGCTGTCGTTTACCGCTACCGAAAAATTTACTACCTGTTTGCCGTTTGACGTTGTGCGTACTTCCGCATCCCTTGTCAGTCTTCCTGTGATGTTCATATCCTTTGATTTTTAGTTATTGATTTTATTTTTTTTAGATTTATTCGGCAATGAGAGGAGGTGCTGTTTCGTTTCATTACCATTTCCAATGTTTTTAATCTTCATATCTGACATTTTTTTTATTCGTGTAAAGAGCCGGAGTATGCTATGTTTCGTTTCACGAGCATAAAAGGTCCGTGTTTAGGCGACACAAGGTTTTGGAAAACAAATACTACCCAGAGGGTGGAGATTTTTTTACAAACTTGCCTGACCTTTTGTCGGCGTTAAGAACACGGAAATACCTTTGCTCTTGAAATGGGACAAAAGCATACGGTTCTTTGGATAAAAAAATGTGGAAGCCGGGAAGATGGCATTGAGAAATGGTTCCCGGTGAATTGAAATAACACTTCCAATTCGCTGAATTTTTTAAACTGCTTTTTTAAGTTGTGTGGCTATGAAAGCCACCACAACAGGGATCTGAAAAATGCTGACAAAGGGAGCAGTGAGGGCGCATTTTACAATTTTCTGTTTCAGAAATAGCCAAAAGCTCTTTTACTGCGGGGGGATTGCCTTGGAGAAAGTAAATGTGCTTTGGGTATAAAAAGTATGGGCATAAAAAAAGCAGAACGGTTAAGTTCTGCTTCAATCGGATAACTAAAGAACGCACTAATTTCTAAACCATAACTTCCTCGCGATCGTAAATTTCATCTGCATCTGTATGTTCATTCAATAGTGTTGTTTCTTCCCGTTCCATTTTAATAATAAACGCATCTTCCATTGCCTTAAATTTAGGTGAAACCAAATCCATATCCTTACTGATTTTTTGGCTGGTAATCTTAGCATAAATCTGTGTAGTGGAAATATTTTTATGTCCCATCATTTTGCTGAGGCTTTCAAGCGGAACCCCCTCGGTCAAAAACATGGTGGCAAATGTGTGGCGGGCAGTATGGAATGTAACTTTCTGTTCGGTAACAATGCCCGCTTCTTCAATAAGTTTACCTATATGCGTGTTACAGGTCGCATTGGACGGCATCGGAAATACAAACTCATTTCTTGTAACTCCACGATATTTCTCGATAATACGTTTAGGGATCTCCAAAAGACGAACGTTGGAAGCAACATCAGATTTCTTCCTTCTGCTGATTATCCATTGATGGCCGTCAAAGAACGATTGGATATTGCTCCATTTCAATTTCTTAATGTCAATATAGGAAAGCCCTGTGAAGCAACTGAAAATAAAAAGGTCTTTTACAAGTTCATATCTGGGTTTGGACGGCTTCAGAAACATTAAGGTTTCCACGTCCTCTTTTAAAAGGTAGCTGCGGTCGGTTTCCTCCATACTAATTTCATAATCCTCAAAAGGATTATCCCTTATCAAGCCCTTTTTGATAGCCAATTCTGCCAAAGCAATAACCGGCATCGTGTACACCCAAACCGTATTATGGGTACAATCTTTATCAATGCGAAGAAAGAAATCAAACTCCCGGATAAAATCAGAAGTGAGTTCCCGGAAAGCCATATCCTCCCGGTGGTAACGCTCCCTTACAAATTCGCTAAGGTGGTTGTAAACAGTGTTGTACTTGCTATATGTGCTTTGAGAGCGTTTTCCCTTGGCGACCATTTTTTCAAAGTCTTGATTTTGCTCCCGAAAAACTTTTAGTATAGCATCTTCCATTACGCCGACACCGAGAAACGAGAGCTTTACCTTTTGGGCTGTAGCAAAACCATCGTGTTTAAGCATATCTTCATAAATCTTGTCGATACGCCCCCGAATGTTATCAAGCTTTTGGTTAATATTCAACGCCGTAGCACTCTTACCCTCAACTCTTCCGTACTTCAAATCCCAATTATTGGGGTTTATTTCTAACTTTGTTCCGAAAGTTTTAGGTGTTCCATCAATGGTAATACGTGCCATAATCGGCGCATTACCGTTCTTTTTCAGTTCGTTCTTTTTCAAGTAGAAAAGCAGTTTGAACGTGGACTTTTTTGTCTGTTCCATAACTCAAATGTTTAATGTTTAAAATTAAATTATATTGAGTTACAAGGAAATGTAAAAAGGGGTGCAAAAGACTGAAATATAATCAGTTAAGCTATATGGTTGCCTTTGTTAATCGGTAACGAATTAGTAACCTAACCTTGTATTTCCAAGCCCAAAACCTATCAGACACCGAGTTCCAAACTAAGACTACTGTTTTATAAATCATTGTATAGCAACGGTTTTAATCGTTTTGCTTATTTTTGCTTTTTGTTAATCTTTTTTACTAAAAAGGCCGGATCGCGTATGAAGGCTGTGTCCCAAGCGCTGCTATATGGTATTTTTATCATTGTCATTTATGTTGCACTGGGCATGCTCATCACCATTA
>NZ_FUKU01000005.1 GCF_900163865.1 Sphingobacterium sp. JB170 | reverse complement strand
CGCTACGCTCTCCGCCGAATGATCTACCACCACGGTTCTCGCTACGCTCTCCGCCGAATGATCTACCACCACGGTTCTCGCTACGCTCTCCGCCAAATGATCTACCACCACGGTTCTCGCTACGCTCACCCCCGAACGATTTGCTATCTCGATTTTCCTTCGCATGGTCTTTTTTATCCGAACGTTCGAATTTTTTAAATGGTCGATCAGATTCGTATCGGTTTGAACGATTGGAATCAAATTTTCCTGTTGTTTGACTCGACGAAGATTGTTGATTGCGACCACCCATAGGCTTGAAGCTTTCTGAGTTACTTCTACCTTTGTTGGAGTTGTCATCGCGACTGTTCCTCTTGTTATTGAATGGCATACTGTTGAGAATTAAGTTACAAAGGTACAGTTTTTATTTAACTATGAGAAATTATTATATTCATGCTGCAGGGCAAACGTATTAAAAATTCAAGAGCAACATTAAATAGTTAAGATCCCAAGCTGCGATATTCTTTTTCCTTTTGATGTTGATGTTCTTTGTTTGGTTATTTTTTAGAATATTGATCGCCATATTGTTCATCAGGGAGAAATCCTGGGCTGCGTTCTTGCTTCGTTTCCCGCTGGCATCTTCTTGAAAATCAATATCAAGTACCCAATGTGATTTATTTTCTATAGCCCAATGTCCGCTGATATTGCGCTGGTCGAATCCGGCATCCGAGATTTTATGCTCTATGTAAAAGCGTACCGCTTTTGTCCGCTACTCCGGGACGTTTGAAACAACGTTCACTTTCTACTCTGATCAGAACACGCAGGTACTTCCAGCTCCGCGGCTCATCGATATGTGCCAACTCGGTTATAACGGTACATCTCCTGGTTTCTACCCGGGCCATGGCCGATGTCAATATCTTCATCGTAGCTGACTGACTTTCGAATACGAATGGAGTCTACTACGGTTTCATATAGGCTATGCTGACTATTCTTTAAGGCCAACACATAATCCCGTTCTCCTTTTATGGTGCACTCTGCAATATCTTCTAGCCACCCCATGGCATCTACGCTGGTCAGGCTGGCTATTATTATGAATAGGCTGTTCAGCAATTCGAGAATTGCGGTTATCTCATCGGATTTCTCTTTTCATTAACCAGTCCCAAAACCATGTTACTGTACTGTGCCTAAACACTTACCACATGGATGGGGATCTGCCCCCATGGCTTTTGGCACCCCGTATTGTTTTTTCGTCAATACGGATCAACTGTCCTTTAGTATCCGAAAGGACGGAATCCATCCAGTTCCGGAAGCATTTCTCAAACTTAGGGGGATCCATTACCGCAAATTCTCGGTTGATTGTATCGTGCGAAGGGATGCCCCACGGAAGTGCTAAAAATGTCTTGAACCAGTCATCCCTGACCAGAGCAAAATCTCCCATATCATCGTAACTACTGCAGCCGCATAACATGGCTGCAGTACCGACGGTAATGATGTCCCCTAGCAAATGTTGCATTTTCCTGTCTATCCTGAAATCTTCCATTTCGTTACAATAAGTGCAAATGACATATATTTTGTATTTTATATCCATTTGATTGTCAGGTTTATATATAAATAAAAAACAGCTAACACAATGTAATTATCTTACTACAAGGTGATTACGTGTATATAAGCAAAGTGTTTATTTTAATGTGTTTGCCCTGATCCATGCTACAAAGACTAGTCGACAATAATTGCACTATTTTACATTCCCCCCTTAATCATTGTTGTAATGATAACTATTTGGAAATTAGCTTAAAGCTCCGTATATTTGTGCCCTGAAAATAAAACCAAGCTATTTTGATCGGATCGGACGCTTTTTGTTGATTCTGAGAACGTGGATAGATAGCATTAAGGGAGTGAATGATAAGAAAAAAAGTTTTAAGTTGTAGTATAGTACTTTCCGTGTTATTGTTAGGTAACCTATACTCACAGTCTAGTACCTATTCCAAAAGGGATCCTATTAAAAAGGCCGTATTGGAACAAATAAAACGAGAGAAGAGGGCGATAGCGATGTCACCAGAGCACCAAAAGTCGGCTTATTACAACTCGATACGGTTCGCGAACACGCCTGTCCCTCTAAAAGTTCCAAGTGTTGAGGCGAAATTTGAAAAGTATTTAAATAGGTTAACCTATCGAAAAGTACAATCTTACGATCTGCATAACAAAGCGGCAAAACATTTGCCAAAAATAGCCGCAATTCTTAAATCATATGGTATCCCTGAGGATTTCAAATATATTCCACTTATTGAAAGCAATTTGAATCCGACGGTTACGTCGCACAAGGGTGCGGGTGGGTACTGGCAATTTATGCCGGCAACGGCCCGACTTTACGGATTGACGGTTAATGGAAAAGTAGATGAAAGACGTGATTTCGTTAAATCTACCGATGCTGCAGCACGTTACTTAAAAAGTCTCTATAAAGAATTTGGTGATTGGACATTGGTAGCAGCTGCTTATAATGTTGGAATAGGGAATCTCAGAGGATCAATACGTAGACAAGGTACGAGTAACTACTACAAACTTAAATTGAACCGGGAGACCGGCTCTTATGTATATAAACTTCTTTCCGTTAAGCAAGTAATCGAAAACCCGAATAAACATGGGTTTAAGCGTTATGCTGAGAATAAAGATAAATATCAGCATATTAATGAAAGCAATCTTCTTTAAGTTGTTAAGTCTATTTTACCTTGTTCAATAGACACTAGAACGGCGACTAATGGAACATCCAAAGTTTGTTAATCGTCACTTTGCGATTTTAAAAGTTCTTATAAAAAAACGCATCTTTATGATGCGTTTTTTTGCTTTAGTTTGGTTAATTTCGATTGTAGAAATTAGCGAAAAAGATCAGACTACTTGTTATCCCCACTTTTCGAGTTTTACCTCGAGGTTCACAAAGTCGGAAAGTTTAATGTTAATGACTCGGTTGATTGAAGTCTGGAATACATTTTTTCAAAAAAGGCATTGTATTCTATATAGTTACCTCGTGGATGCACAATAAACCGCTGACGGCCAGTTATTAGCCGTTCTAAAACTCCTTGGTGTTGAAATTCTTTGGGTTGAGCGACGGCAGCGGGAAATTTACCATATGCCTGTTCACTTTTTGTAATTTTGACCATTTGAGTTTTTGTTGGATATTTTATGTCTATATATATAGAACATAAAATGCATTATAAGGATGCCTTTTTTTATCCTATATCTATTTAGTTTCGCCAACCACCACCCAATGAACGGTACAAATCTACATAAGCATTCAGCTGCTTTTGTCTAATATCGACTAACGCAAGCTCACTCGTGAGGGCGCTACTTTGTGCGGTAATAACCTCTAGGTAAGTTGCATAACCGGCTTTAAATAACAATGAAGCATTTTCTACCGCCAACTCCGAATTTTCGACTCTTTCTTGGGCTAATTTGAGCTGTTCTTTTTGTTTTTCTACTGTGATAACTGTATTTGAAACTTCGCTCACTGCTTCCATTACGGTTTTTTGTAAGCCTAGATCCGCTTTTTCTCGTTCGATTTTGGCAACCTCATATTCATTTTTCAGTTTTCCATTTTTGAATATTGGAGCAGTTAAGCCACCTCCAATTCCGCCAATTAAAGCGCCTGGAATGTTAAACCAGTTTTTAGGTAACATACTGTTTACACCGAAGATACCCTCTAGCGATAGCTGAGGGTAACGCATAATCTGTTGGATATTCATCTGTGCATTCGCATCGATTAATCCAAACTCTGCACGTTTAATGTCTGGGCGATTTCGAACAATCTCAACTGGCGAACCCAAAGATACGTCTCCGCCGATATTCATTAAACTGTCAATTGACGTACCTCTTCCGATGGTATCTGGCATTTCGCCAACAAGTACTCGGAGAGAATTTTCCTGGATAGCAATTTGTTTTTCTAAATCTGGAACAAGTGACGCAGCAACTAATCGTTGTGATTTCGTTTGCTGTATGGCCAGCGCAGTAATTTCCCCTGCGGCAAACTGAAGCTCGATCATCTGTAATGTGCTATCATTTAATTGTAAATTGCGCCGAGCGACTTCAATTTGGGCATCTAGCATAATTAGATTGAAATAACCTAATGCAATGTCAGAAATTAGTTTCGTCTGGATCGCATTTTTCGCTTCGTGGGTGTCTAAATACCGAGCTTGAACTTGATCTTTACTGTTCGCTATTCGCCCCCAAACATCAATTTCCCAAGAAAACTGCGCGCCTGTACTAAATTGTGATTGGTAGGCAAACAGGCTATTAGGAATCTCTTCATCTTCCTTTCCAGAATACCAGTTAGAAGAAGGATTACCATAGAAATCCTCAGAGCGATATTGTTTTTGAATAGACGCGATATTCCCGTCTATAGATGGGAGGTAGTCTAGTTTATTACGCTTGAGATTTCTATCCGCAATCTCAATATTTTTTAAAGCGGTCTGCATATCATAATTATTTGCTAAGCCACTGTCGATGAGGGAAAGCAATTGTGTGTCATTAAAAAACTCGCGCCAGGGTAGTAAGCCGAATGAGGCTGTGTCTGTCGTGAATGAAACGGTATCCCCTCGAAATTGATGAGGAACATTTAAATCTGGTTGACTATATTTCTTACCGACTTTACAGCTTGAAACAACAACCAACGCCAAGACTATATAAACAAGGTGTTTTACTTTGTTTCTCATGTTATTTTTCTTCAGAATTAAATTTTGTTGTAAATTTCTCGTCCAATGTTTTAAATATGACAAATAGAACAGGGATTATAAAAATACCCAACACGACGCCCGCTAGCATTCCCCCTGCTGCACTAAAGCTTATGGAATGGTTACCAATCGCGGACGGACCGACGGTCCACATTAGTGGAATTAAGCCCGCAACAAAAGCTAGCGAAGTCATTAAGATTGGTCTCAATCGTAGTTTTGCACCCGCGATTGCGGCGTCGTATATACTTAGTCCCTTATTCCGCTGCTGTACAGCGAATTCAATGATAAGAATTGCATTTTTAGCTAATAGTCCAATTAACATTATAAGCCCTACTTGAACATAAATGTTATTCTCTAACCCCACTAATAACACCGTTGCGAAAACCCCCACTAATCCAACAGGTACCGATAGGAGAACAGCCCAAGGTAAGATGTAGCTTTCGTATTGTGCTGATAGTAAAAAATATACAAACAACAAGCTCAAACCGAAAATGAGTACGGTTTGCGAACCGGATTGGCTTTCTTCGTAAGACATTCCCGTCCACTCGTATCCATAGTTCCCAGGTAAATTTTCTTCCGCGTAACTTTCAACGGCAGCCATAGCATCTCCCGTACTGTATCCATTTGCTGGAGTCGCGTTCACAATAATCGCATTGTATAAGTTGTATCGCGTAATAACTTCTGGTCCGACTACTTTGTTTAGCGTCATTACTGTACTAACCGGTACCATCGCACCGGATTTTGTGCGTACGAATATGGAGTTCAGTGATTCCGGATCTGTACGGTAATCGAAATCGGCTTGCATATAAACTCGATAAGAACGGCCAAAGCGATTGAAATCTCCAGATTTCACACGAGCGAAATACATGCGTATCGTGTTCATCATTTCTTTGATTTCAATCCCCATACTTTTTGCTTTTACAACATCGATATCTGCCTCATATTGGGGGAAATTTGACTTAAATGTTGTATACGCATTTGCGATTTCCGGTAGTTCGTTTAATTGATTTATAAAGGAATCCGCAAGTAAATCGAAGTCGCGAATATCGCCGCCTAATCGGTCTTGCAAAACAAGTTCTATTCCGGCAAAGTCACCAAATCCCTGCACCGTAGGGCGAGGAAATACTTTAAACGTTGCTTCATTTATTTGAGACAAGTCGTTACGAACAGTATCCATGAATGCTTCGATCGTTTTTATATCGGTACGCTGACTGTTTGGCTTAAGATTTATATATCCAGCCGCAAATGCAGGACTTGTGCTACCGTCTAACGCATTAAAACCAGAAACTGTTGTCATGCCTGCTATATCAGCGTGACGTTTTAAAATACTGTCTGCTGTTCGTAATACTTCTGTGGTACGAGAAAGTGACGCTCCGGGAGGCATGGCGAGTGAATAGGTGACAAAGCTATCGTCTTCCGTGGGAATGAAGCTTCGGGGCGTATTCGTTAATAAAACCGATCCAATTAAGGTAATCACGACAAGGCCTAGTAACGCTAATTTCTTTTTTGCTAACAAAAATTTGATAGCATGAATATATTTATCTGTGAAGCGGTCGAAAGCTACATTGAACGCATCAAAAAACCGTTTCTTATATGTATGGAATTTGTTCTTATCGGGTTTCGCTTCTTCGCCCTCGTTTTCATGTTCGATTGGTTTCAATAGTAAGGCACACAAAGCAGGACTTAGTGTAAGGGCATTTAATGCTGAAATAAGAATTGCGGTTGCTAACGTGTAGGCAAATTGTCGGTAGAAAATACCGGCAGGTCCCTCCATGAAGCCAATGGGAAGAAAAACCGCCGCCATTACCATCGTAATAGAGAGAATAGCACCGGTGATTTCGGACATTGTTTCTAACGTTGCTGCGCGAGGCTTCAGTCCGGTTTCATGCATTTTTTGATGTATCGCCTCGACCACGACAATCGCATCATCGACTACGATACCTATAGACAAAACTAGCGCAAACATTGTTAGCACGTTGAGAGAGAAACCAAAGAGACTCAAAAAGAAGAACGTACCGATTAATGACACAGGAATCGCAATGGCTGGGATTAAGGTCGATCGGAAGTCTTGTAAAAAAATAAATACGATAATGAATACTAAAATGAACGCCTCAAACAGGGTATGCTGAACTTGACTAATGGATTCATCGATTTGATCACGAACACTGTATGAAATTTCATAATGTACACCATTTGGAAAAGATGCTTGCATTTCTTCGAGCACTTTTCGGACTTCAATGTCTATCTCATGGGCATTTGATCCACTAGTCTGTGTTATATTTAATGTAAGTCCCGGGTGTCCGTTCACTTTGTTATCGCTACCGAGATTTGTCGCACCAAACTCGATTCGAGCGATATCTTTTAGGTAAAGCACGGAACCATCTTTATTGGTTTTGATGACCATGTTTTGAAATTGCTCTGGCCTAGAGAAGCGACCTTTATGCTTGAGAACGGTTTCAAATACTTCATCTGAAGTTTCACCAAATTTACCCGGAGCCATTTCGAAATTTTGATCTGCGAGTGCTTTACTGACATCTTGCGGGATAAGGTCATATACAGCGAGCTTCTCGGGGTTCAGCCATACGCGCATGGAATAATCGCGGGCGCCAATTCGGGAAACTTGAGCAACTCCATCGACACGCAAAAGCGGTCGAATCATATTAATCTGTGCATATGCTTGAAGAAATGTTTCGTCATATACAGAGTCTTTATGGTCGGAAAACAGATTGATAGTCATTATCGCCCCACTTTGTCGAGGTTGGACGGTAATACCATTGTCGTTTACTTCGGAAGGAATGCTACTTATTGCTTTTGATATACGTGTTTGCACGTTTACCGAAGCAATATCGGGGTTAGTTCCTGTTTTAAAAAAAACTTGTACTGAACCGGATCCTGAGTTCGTGGCGGAAGACTTAATATATGTCATATCCTCAACGCCGTTAATTGCTTCTTCTACCGGAAGCAACACGCTTTCTGCTACCGTTTCTGAATTCGCTCCCGGATAACTAAGAGAGACAACCACACTAGGCGGTGCAATTTCAGGAAATCGACTTACGGGAAGCGTTTTTAACCCTACAAGCCCCAGAATAACGAGGATTAACGAAACGACGGTAGCTAATACGGGTCTATTTACAAATGTTTTTAACATAGATGCGGATTAAGGTGCATATGAATTTTGCACTATATCAAATGATATAATTTTTTTAGTTTTTTTTGATAATTAATATAAAAGAAATTATTGCTGAATCGGTGTTATACTTGATCCGTCCGTAATTTTATCTAATCCAGAAATTAAGACTCTATCTCCAATTTCTAATCCAGAAGCGACTATATATTTATCTTTACTTGTACCGTTAATCGTAATTGAGCGTCGTTCTGCTTTATTATCTGCTGTCAGAACATAAACAAATGTACGGTCTTGTAATTCACTTGTGGCGATTTGAGGAATCTGTATTACACCTTTTTTAACTTCTGAAATCTTCAATGTACCTGTACTACCACTGCGTAATATATTGTCAGTGTTTTCAAATGAAGCACGTAACGAAATTGCGCCCGTTGTCCGATCTACTTGACCATTGATCGCATCCACCTTTCCTCTTTTTTTATAGGCTTCGCCGTCAGCTAGGATTAAAGTTGCATCGGGGAAGCTTAATTGGTTTTCACGTTTTATACCATTAATACTATCTTCCTTCGCTTTCTGTTTCGAGAAATACAAAAAGTCAGATTCATTCATTGAAAAATACACGAATACTTCCTGTACATCAGACAACATCGTAAGTGGCTCTTTATCGCCTTTAGTAACTAGGTTCCCAATTCGTTTAGGAATCCGGCTTATATAGCCTGTAACAGGTGCTGTAATTAGAGTAAATTCTTTATTAATTTGCGCACTACCGACTGCAGCAGTTGCCTGAGCTAAGGATGCTTTTGCTACGTCATAATCAGATTTTGCCGAACGTAAACGCACTTCAGAAATTACATCGTTTTCAACGAGCGGTTTTAAGCGATCGATCTCAAGCTGGGCATTTTCAAGTTTGGCTTTGGCAACGTTCTGAGTTGCTACGGCATTGTTTAATTCTTCTTGAAATGCGGATGCATCAATCTTGAACATTTTTTGACCCTTTTGTACAAACTGACCTTCGTCTACATATATTTCTCGAAGTATACCTTCTATTTGTGGTCGAACGTCTACCGTTACTTTCCCTTCAATTGTCCCGAGGTAATCTCGAACAGTAACAGCGTCGCTTGTATCCACTGTATATACAGGAAGTGCCAGCGGTTTATTTGAGGTGTCATTTTCTTCGGATTTGCCCGTCGAACATTTTATTGCAATCGTAGCAGTTACAACTACTAATGATAAAGATAGAATTTGTTTTATCCTTAAGCTTTTTATATTCATCACTTTTAATTATCTTGTTTAACCAGCTTTTGTGTGTAACAGCGAAGTTACAGTAGGTGCAATAATAAGACAAAATAGGCATTTTTTTTGGTTCTTTAACAATTCTTAACGTTAATATTACTCTGTATCCGCCTTTAAAATAGGCCTTTTTTTGAATATTTTGAAATATTTATGGAATTATTCTTAGTTGTTTTGGATTTTGTAAAGCAGTGGTATTGGATACCTTTGTTTATCCTTTATTTGGGCGTAATTTCAACTATTCTAATTGAAAATCGAAATCCTTCGAAAACGATTTCCTGGGTTTTAGTTATTGCATTTGTACCATTCGTTGGTCTACTATTGTATTACCTATTTGGTCAGAAATTTATTAAAGTCAAGCGTATTAAGCGTGAAAGTCGCATACAAGAACTTCGATTACGGAACGAATGGAATAGGTTCATTCCGTATATGGAAAGAGACTTGGAACGCTTGAGCCATCGAATTGGTAACCTTTCGCGTGTTTTTAGATTTTCCACGAATGAAAGACTTTCCTCGCCAACTTTAGGAAATCAGGTGACCTTGCTTATTAATGGAGAACAAAAATTCGTGGAGTTAGTGAAATCCATTAGAGACGCAAAGCATTCGATACATTTAGAGTACTATATTTTTGAACTGGATCGAATTGGAACGCATATATTGGATTTGTTAGAACAAAAAGCTGAGAAAGGACTTTCCGTTCGACTCTTAGTAGATAGTATTGGTTCGCCGACACTGACGAAATATTTTGTAAAGCACAAGGAATCGAAAATTAAATTCGTTTCATTCATGCCTGTACAGTTTACTTCTTTGGCAAATAGTAACTACCGTAATCATCGTAAAGTAGCAGTCGTCGATGGGAAAATTGGTTTTATAGGGGGAATAAATATTTCCGATCGATACATAAACGATAAAGAGGACGATGGTGAACTTTATTGGCGGGACACGTCGGTTAAAATTGTCGGGAACGGAGTTGCAATGTTGCAAATTGGATTTTGGAATTCATGGAATTTGGCGGGGGGATATCCCTATCAACTTAAAGACGGTTATCTAATTCGCGACGACACAAACCCCAAAAAGGGCGACGCTGCTGTAACATTTGTTTCAAGTGATCCGGGGTCAGTAGGTCCTTTCAATATGGAAGCGATTCTTATTGGAATTGGAGAAGCGGATTGGAAAATTCAATTAGTAACGCCATATTATGTGCCGAGCGATGAACTTTCGACAGCTTTAAAAGTAGCCGCAGCCGCTGGAATAGAGGTTGAACTTATGTTGCCAAAAAAATCAGATTCCTACCTCGTACAACACGCCACCTTGTCATTTGTCAAACCGCTATTGGAAAGAGGTGTTAAGGTTTATTTTTATGATAAGGGTTTTATTCATGCAAAAACTATAAATATTGATGGAAAATTATCTTTCATAGGTACCGTTAACCTCGATATACGCAGTTTTTATATTAACTATGAAGTTGCTGCTATAATTTCTGATGAGGTGTTATGTAGTCAACTTGAAAAGCAATTCGAATTGGATAAAAAAGAATGTGAAGAAATGACTTTAAGTAAGTGGAAAAAGCGACCAGCGTGGAAACGTGGCTTGGATTCAATTTGTCGATTATTGGCTCCCTTGTTATAAGCTGTTAAATTCTTTTATATTGGGAATAAAAATCAATATATTTAGCGCTTTGAATAATCAAAGTTTTAATGAAAAAAAGCTATTTCTATTTTGCCGCCATCTTTCTGTTGCTATCAAACGTACAATACTTGTCCGCACAAGAGCGGCCAACTGTTCCTATTAATACCGTAGTTGAGAAAGTTCAAAAATATTTTGGCTCTTATCCTGTAGAAAAGGTACACTTACATTTTGATAAGCCATATTACGCCGTGGGTGACACACTGTGGTTTAAAGCTTATCTGAATCATAATCTGTTTGAATATACACCAAGTAAAATCGTGTATGTCGAGATGCTTGACAGTAAGGATTCGTTGATACAGACGATGCGCGTGCCCCTTAAAGATAACGGAGGATCGGGTCAACTTGTGCTGGATCCGCAGTTTATTGCACAAGATAATTATCGTTTTCGAGCATACACGAAATGGATGGCAAATTTCGATGCGGGTTATTTTTATAATAAAATTGTACCTGTCGGGGACGCAATAAATAAAAAGTTAGGTGCTGAGGTTACTTTTTCACCTCAGAACGCAACAAAGACAAAAGTTACCTTTCAATTTCGGGATCGTTCAGGTAACCTTTTGGGTCGCAAGAAAGTTACCTGGCAGGCTATTGATGGGTGGGATGCATTTGATAAAGGCAGGACAGAGACAGATGATATGGGTAAGGTTTCAGTGAATCTTAATATTAAAGAAAAAGAATACTTAAAAAAAGGACGTTTAAACATTATCATCGAAAACTCCAATTCCGACGGAGAACTGCGAGGCAGCTACCCATTGAAGAATGCATTATGGGATGCCGACGTGCAATTTTTCCCTGAAGGGGGGGATTTGTTAGCCGGGGTGTCTAAAAAATTAGCATTTAAAGCAGTAAGTACGACGGGAAAGGGTTTAAAAGTTGAAGGTAAAATAATAGATAGCAAGAAGAAAGAAGTAGCGTCATTCCATGACCTAGCGATGGGCATGGGCGCGATTGATTTTTTGCCCGTAGCTGGAGAAACATACAAAGCATTGATAAAGTTCGAGAATGAAGAAGAGCGAACAGTAGACCTGCCTGAAGTAATGAATGAGGGTATTAATGTCATACTCGTTAAGGAGGACTCTTTAACGTTGAATTTAGCATTAATTACAAACGAAACTTTTTATCAGAACAACATAAATCAACCATTCTATGTGCTCGGTCAATCCAATGGACATTTAGTATACGCCGCACAAGCGACGCTCAAGAATTCATCAATCTTAGTGAATATCCCGCGGGAGAAACTGCCAAATGGCATCATTCAAATCACCGTAATGCAGCCAGATGGAAAATTATTGAGCGAGCGATTGGTATTCAACGCTTCGCAACCGCTTTTGGATATAGCTGTTAAAAGCGACAAAGATAATTATACAAGGAAAGAACCGGTGAAGTTATCTATTAATGTGGCACCGAAGGATTCACTTGTAGGGGATTATTCTGTTTCCGTAATAGATGAGGTTAAGGTTCCTTTTAATGATGATAACGATATTGGAATTCTGAGCAACTTTCTTCTGGTATCAGACTTAAAGGGCTATGTGGAGAAACCAAATTATTATTTTAATCGAGAGAACGAAAATAGGAATGAGGCACTGAATGCGTTATTGATGACGCAAGGCTTTCGCCGGTTTTCTTATGATGATTTGTTAGCCGAAAAGTTGCCGAAGGTCGATTTTTTCCCCGAACAGGGGATTAGTTTGACTGGAACTTTACGGTTGAACACCGGGCGCCCGTACCCGAATGGAGGTTTGCTACTCTCAGTTCCTTCACGTGCACTCCGTAAAGATGCTTACACTGACAATAACGGAAGGTTCGCATTTGAAAATTTAGTGTTTTCAGATTCCTCAAAAGTAACAGTTAATGCGAGAGGGAATGATAATTTTCGGAATTTGGTAATTAATATGGACCAAAGTTATTTTCCAGGAATTGACGACGGTAATACGTATATGAATGATAACCTTCAAAATATTGATCAACAAATGAAGGCTTATTTGACGAATAGTAAAAATGAGTACAGGACCTCAATATTAATTGATGAGGTGGAAGTAACGGGGATACAGAAAAAGACTGTGACAAGCAAAGAGTTTTCTGCGTTGTCCGGGCTGTCGATGCCAGAGCACCGAATCGAAGCCGAACGTGTATCGGGGTGTAACGTTTTAACTATGTGTCTTTCTACTTTATTAACAGGCATAACGTACGACAACCAGACGTTAAAATATTATATAACTAGAAATTACAATCAAGGGAGTCGTGTTCCCGTTCAATTTTTCTTAAACGGAATGCCGATTGACGAACCCTCATTAAATTCGATACAACCCGCAGAAATTGAAGCGATAGAAATATTTTTGCGTGACGATCTAGGGACAGTCAGTCGTATGTACCAGAATGACGGGGTAGTTTCTATAATGACTAAGAAAGATGATACGAAAAAACAACCCCGCATGTCCTTAGCCGAAATCGAAAGTATGTTGCCTAAGACGAATATCATTGAGATGATGCCGCTCGGATACGTCAAGGAGCGTAAATTCTATATGCCAAAATATGCGACACCGGAATCTAAGAATACGAACGATTATAGAACGACTATCTATTGGAATCCACATGTAACGCCTGATTCAACGGGAAGCGTGAATCTCGAATATTACAATGGTGATGGTAGTGGAAAATATAAAGTAATTATTGAAGGTCAGGATCAGTCAGGCGCGATCGGTAGACAAATCTATCATTACGAAGTGAATTAATACTTCTGCCAGTTATTTTTCATAAATTTATAAAGTCATTCTAGGTCTGATCGCTAGAGTGACTTTTTTTGTTACGCGACGGCGTTAAACTATTTTTGTATTGCTGGTTTTGTGAGGAAGTTTAGAACAACGGCCAGTAAGATCAATACGATACCTATGGTCGAATGGCTATTTAATTGTTCGCCGAAGAAGAAATAGCCAAAGGTTATAGCATAAATAACGCCCAAATAATTTAAACTCGCAATTTTACCTAGATTCGCCTGTTGATAAGATCGAGTCATGTAATATTGTGCCCCTTGTGATAATAGCCCAATCGATAGTAAATAAACGTAGTCGGTGCTTGAAGGAGAGTGCCAATCAAGAATAGTGAAGATCGATACAATAGGAAGAGTGACTAGTGGAAAGTAAAAAATAATCACGAGCGAGTGCTCACTAGTTTTTAGTCGGGCTATGATGTTATACGCGAGGCCCGCAGACAGGGCTGCCGTTAAACCGATAGTTAGGTCCATCATGGATATGCGACTGTCAAAACCTTTCAGAGCAAGTACGCCGCCGATAGCCATTACAAAGTATAGATATTGTATCGGTCTTAAGCGTTGTTTTACCAAAAAAATACCGAGCATGGCCGTAAACATAGGGGAGAGGTAATTTATTGTTACGGCGGAGGCCAATGGGATATTTTGCAACGTGTAAAACGATCCTATTAATCCGATGCACCCTGCGATTCCACGGATTGACAAGAGCACTTTATTATTCCCAAATAAGGGAATCTGTAGTTTTTTTAATATTACGAAACATATGGCTAGACTTATAATCGAGCGAAATAACACCACTTCCATTGTCGGCAGGTGGCTGACCTGCTTTACGCAGACATTCATAATCGCAAAAAGAAATCCGGCGATTAACATGTATTGAAGACTTTTGTTTTGCACTACTTTATCTCTGATTTTTCTGTTTCCACAATTTCACGCATGCCTGTTTGGAGATCGATCTCCAGTTCAGTTTGTTTAACGAGCACGGCGTACGAATTCGGACGGATCCCTTTACCGTATTTCATCGCAAAGCATTTTGTGAATTCAGCACCAAAATAGAGAATCGCTGCAGCATAATAGACAAATGCGAGCAAAATAATAATTGATCCCGCGGCGCCAAAAGAGCTTGCTGTAGCATTGTTGCTGAGGTAGTAGGAGATAAAATATTTGCCTACCAAAAACAAAAGAGTCGTAAATATTGAACCCCAAAAAATATCTTTGAAGCGTACTCTCGCGTCAGGAAGAAACGCGAATATAAAAGCAAACAGGGTAGCTACCAGAAAAAAAGAAATTGCTGAATTCACTAAGCTCAACGACTGAATGTTCAGTTCAGGAAAATATGCAACTATATGGTTCGTCATTAGACCAATTATGCTACTTAGCACTAAAGAAATCATCAATAGAAATCCCAAACCCAGCACCATTGAAAACGAGATTAAGCGATCGATAATTATTTTTAGCCATCCTTTTTTTGGTTTTGCTTTTACCCGCCAAATTTCATTTATGGAGTTTTGAATATCGACGAATATTGTCGTTGAAGAGAAAATGAGTGCGCCAATACCGATATAGAGTCCTATTGATGATTTGCTTTCGAGGGAAATCTTTTGTATTGCGGAATTAAGCATCGCTGCAATGTCATTACCAAACAAACTGCTTAGTTCTTGCATTATTTCGTCGCGTGCGCCCGTTGGCCCCTCAAGCTGGTTTCCGTAAAAGAAACCTACTGCCCATATCAGAATTAGAATTAATGGGCCAATTGAAAAAACTGAATAATAGGCTAACGATGCACTTTTTTTAAGACATTTGTCTTGAAGAAAACGATTAACAGTATCAATCAAGAGCATTCCAAAATCACGTGTTTCTTTTTTAACCGTCGCTAAAATCATTATGATTCTTGATAAATTTGAGTTATTGTGTCCTCCAATTTTTGTAATATTACTTTTCGTTTTAAACTAAGTTTTGGCGTTAATTCGCCGCCATCGATTGTCCAATCATTAGCTAAAAGAACGAACTTTTTTACTTTTTCCCACTGCCCAAATCCATTATTTAAACGATCAATTTCTTGTTGATATTTATCAATCACTTGGGCTTTTTGGATTATAGACTCCCGACTTTCAAATGGGATTCCCCTGCGGTTAGCCCATTTTTCTAACTCTTCAAAAGCAGGAACAATTAACGCCGCGGGGAATCGCTGGTTTTCTCCTACGACCATGATCTGTGCGATAAGTGTTGACTCCATAAATTTATTTTCCAGTGCTTGTGGTGAAATATATTTACCACCTGCGGTTTTGAACATTTCCTTTTTTCGATCGGTAATTTTTAAGAACCCATCAGGGGTAAGTTCGCCAATATCACCCGTACGAAAATAACCATTTTCATCGAATGCTTCACGCGTAGCATCTTTGTTTTTGTAGTATCCCGATGTTACACTTGGACCCTTTACGAGAATTTCGCCATCATCAGCAATCTTCACGTCAAGATTATCCAATACCCGACCGACGGTGCCGAATTTAATATCTGTTTCAATAGGGGAATTAACCGCAATAACAGGGGACGTTTCGGTTAGCCCGTAACCCTCCAGCACTTTGATGTCTGCTGCCCAAAAAACACGTGCTAATCGTTCCTGCAAGGCCGCGCCTCCAGATATTATTAAACCAACATTACCACCAAGAGCCTCTTTCCACTTCGAAAAGACTAATCGACGTGCGATTTCTAATTTTATATTATAGAATACACTGTTTTTTGACGGTTCCTGGAAGGTATGCCCCAGATCAAGTGCCCATAGGAAGATATATTTTTTGATTTTTGTTAATGATTTTCCTTTTTCCACGACTTTATCGTATACCTTTTCTAATACACGTGGAACCGTTGTGAATATGTGGGGCTTCACATCATTTATATCACCCACAATATTATCTAAATTCTCGGCATAATTAATTGTGATCCCTTTTGTCAAGTACATGTATACAACCATTCGTTCGAATATATGACACAATGGGAGAAAACTTAAAGCTTTTTTCGCATAGTCGGGCACTAAGTGTTCTGAGGCATCGACGTTGCTTAAGATATTCTTATGCGTTAAAAATACGCCTTTTGGTTTCCCTGTCGTGCCCGATGTGTAAATTAGTGTCAGTAGGTCGTCCGGTACTACTGCGTCTTTATACGGTACAAGATCTGTAGCGAGTTGCTTTCCTTTCTCGATCAATAAATCTATATGCTGCTTTCCGGGCACTTGATCAAAGGAATACATCTCGATGTTTAAATCATGTTCATTGATAGCTTGATCAATTTTTGCCGCTAATTCTTGGTTACTCACAAAAATGAGTTTGGCCTCCGCATCATTTATTATATAGGAAAGATCTTGAGCAGATAGTGTGGGATACAGTGGAACTATCGCGATACCCAACTGGTTACAAGCAAAATCGATTATATTCCATTCTGGACGGTTGCCTGACATTAAAGCAACTCGGTCTCCATTGACCAGTCCTCGGTCAAGGAGTGCTTTGCTGATTGAATCGGTAAGGTCAATAAATTCAGCCGTCGAATAATATCGCCACCTTCCGTTTTGTTTACCGGCAACCATATCAGGTTTTTCGTGCTGGCTTTTATAATTATCTAGTATGTCAATCAACCTATTAAGCCTGTTCATATGCACTTGAGTTAGCGGTTTATACTTTGTGTTGTCCTCCTACTAATATACTGATTTAACAGGCAAAGAACGAATCCCTGGTAAAAAAGTTAATTGGGTTTGATAACAGAATTTAACTTTTGGGCCACAAAAAAAATGTTACTTTTGGAGGTATTTTAAAAATTATTAAATTCATGAAGAAAGCAAATTGGCTATTATTGACGTTGGGGTTATTATTGTTGTCATTTGATAAGGCATCTGCGCAGTTAGATACTCAACATGCTGCCGGGGGACGTTTCGGAAGTGCAACTGGTTTTACTTATCGTTATACATTGGCTCCAGATCGCGCTATGGAAGGGATATTAAGCGTACAGAGTAACTCCAAATCTCGCCGTTTCCGGATAGTTGGTTTGTATGAATTTCATAAACCCCTTGCAGAAAATTTCACTTGGTTTTATGGTTTTGGGGGGAGTATAGGTAGCATGAAATATAAAGCTATTGAAACCAGAACAGAAAATCCTGATGGGTCGATTACCACTCGAAAAACGGACTCAAAATCGGAGTTAGCATTAAGTATTGATGGAGTAATTGGTGTAGAATATGCGATTCCGACCTCACCATTTTCGGTGTCCGTCGATGTAAAACCATATTTTGATTTCCTACAAGAGAGTTCGATCAAAATTTTTGATCCATTTGGATTATCGATACGTTACAAATTTTAATAATTTGGTTTGATTTTTAAAACCCAAAAAAGGGCGGTACAAAAAGTCTTTTTAGAATACTGATTGATGTTTTCTAAAATAACGCAATTTTATTGTTATAGAATGAAAGTGTGGTAATGCTAAAAGCTGTCTGTTGAAAGTATTAAAATGAAAAAGGGCTGTTTCTGACAGCCCTTTTTCGGTTTAAAGGAAATCAAGTCGTCTATACGAAATGATATGTATGTTTATAAATGGAATTATCCTTAGATAGATAACCAAATATCACCTAAAGCACTTTCTTGCACTGAGGAGTCTTCGTTTTTCTCAATTACCCATTGGCTTTTGGTGCTTGTTAGCAAAGGTACAGGTATCGTTCGCACTTGACTGTCTCTCGCGATTAATACATCGATAATATCGCCGGCTTTTTCAGTAGATAGCACATAGTCCATTTCTTTACCTAAATTATCTAGTCTATTGCCGTTAATTGCAATTAATTCATCATCCACATTAAGACCTGCCTGCCATGCCGCGCTGTCGCGTTCAACATTCTTAATTTGAAGACGGCCATCGTGGGTTGTTGTTTTTATTCCCAGTTGAAGCTCTTGACTTTCTTGGAGTAAGTTGACTAAGTTATAACCAACTCTTTGAAAGTATTTGTTATAATCGATTTCAATAGCGTCGTGGGCAGCCCGAAATATCTCGGAGAGACTTACCCCTGTAATGTCTTCGGCTAGTAATAAGAACTCTTCCTCCTGGAATCCACGCTGTTCTTCTTTATAAAATTTTTTATAAGCAGCACGGAGAACATCGTCCAAACGTTTTGTACCGTTCGTATGGGATATAATTTCTATATCAAGGGCAACAGAGTGCATCGCACCTTTATTGTAGTACGATACGCCTGAATTTAGCGAATTTTCGTCTTGCCGGTAGTGCTTAATCCAAGTGTCAAAGCTTGATTCGGCGGCAGACTGCAAGCGATGCCCCGGACGCGCATACACGAGATTGAATTCATTTGCAAGAGCATTAAGATATTCTTTTACGGAGAAGAAACCACATCGGCGCAGAACGAGGTTATCGTAATAGGACGTAAATCCCTCCATCATCCAGAGGCCCTCGGTATAGTTTTCCTCGTTATAGTTGAACGGACCTAAGGCTTCTGGACGTAGACGTTTGACGTTCCATAGATGAAAGTACTCATGCGCTACTAAACTCAGGTAGTTTTTGTAGGATGATTCAATATGATAAGCGAAGCGGCTCGCGCCTAGGACTGTAGAATTTAGATGCTCCAGTCCGCCGCCGCCATTCTGACGATTGTGGGTAATAAAAACATACCTGGCATTCGGGTTCTCACCCCATAACGCTGTTTCTGTTTCGATGATCTTGGTAACATCTTCCGTTAACTTATTCTTATTGTAATTTCCACCACCGACCATCGCGAATTCATGCTGCACTCCTGCAGCATCAAAAGTCCATGTGTCCTGGTTCCCAATTTCTATCGGCGAATCGAATAAGATGTCAAAATTTTCAGCGAAAAATAAATGCTCTTCTGCATTTTTGCACGGTAAACCTGTTGATATGTTCTTCCAATATTCAGGTAGAGCGATTTCTACGGTTGCATGATGGTTAATCGCTCCCTCGATATACATGAATGTGGCAGGAGGATTAAGATAGGCGTGATCACTGTCGACAAAATTAGTCCTTACTGATACCTCAAACCCGTACACGCGGTAATTGACTTTCAATACGCCTCGATCGTTCTTTATGCGCCAAGTGTTTTTATTAATTTTCTTACTTTCGGTCAACTCATTTTCGTTTCGAGCAGTTAACGATTCAACATGTCGGGCATATTCACGAATGAGATATGATCCGGGCGACCAAACAGGCATTTTTAGATCGATGAATTCTTGGTCGAAATTCTTGATGGTGATTTCAACCTCAAAATAATGGGCTTGCGGTTCGATGAAGGAAATGCGAAAATGTATACTGGAGTCTGACATTAAAATTTGTGTTTTTATTACCTACAAAACTAACCTTAATCTGCTCGGGATGCAATTCGAAATTATCATTAGATGTGATACCGTCGGCAGAGGTCCCCCTCTTTTTGAGTAGGTGTGATATTCAAGCTGTCGTTAAAATTATTATTTGATTCGAACTAGCATTCCATATATGGCGCATAGGGCTGTGTAATGCTAGTTCCGAATTTGAACTTGTTAGGTTATATTTCCCAATTTTTGCTTAAATTTGATTATATAAAAATATGAGTGTAGCCTATGATTCTTGTTGCAGATAGCGGATCTTCAAATTCCGATTGGATGCTAAATTTGCCAGATAGTAAACCATTATCTTTTAGAACGAAAGGGTTGAATCCTTTTTTCGTCAATGAAAAAGAGATTGCAAAAGTGATGAAAGATGTGCCTGAGATTTTGCCATATGCCAATGAAATACATGAAGTGTACTTTTTCGGAGCTGGCTGCATTACTCCCGATCGTAGGGAGATTGTTTCGAATGCATTAACTGAAATTTTCCCGACAGCGTTTATCTCGGTAGAAAGTGACTTACTGGGCTGTGCTTACGCGACATGTGGAAATCGTGAGGGATATGTCAGCACAATTGGTACGGGCTCGGATATCGGCTTTTATGATGGAGAAGAGCTGCACTCTGGGATCCATGGAATGGGTTACGTATTAGGAGACGAAGGGTCAGGTGCGTGGTTTGGAAAAAATTTAATTACCAGTTACCTGTATGGTACAATGCCCAAAGACTTATCGCGGCAATTTGGGGAAAAATACAGGCTGAATAAAGATATCGTTATTAAAAATGTGTATCAAAAGGACCGTCCTAACGCATATTTAGCTTCTTTCGCGGAATTTATGTCAGAAAACCTCTTACATCCCTACATCGATCGGCTGCTACGTAATGGTTTCGATGAATTTGTACGTACCAATATTATGACATATCCCGACTATTGGGATTATAAAGTGCATTTTGTCGGTCGTATAGCGTATTACTTCGATCTTCAGCTTCGTGAAGTGTGCGAAGTGCTTGGGGTGAAGGTTGGAACGATTCTTAAAAACCCTATTGAACATTTATTCCATTACATTGTTGATAGAGAACAGAAATTAATGCAAATAAAATAGAGATTATGGTATTATTGAACACAATTATGTTGTTGGCGACGCTTATAAGCCCACCAACATCCATTTACGATTTTAGTTTCACTTCAATTGATGGTAAGCAAATTGATATGTCGGAGTTTAAGGGCAAGAATATACTGATCGTTAACACGGCTTCGAAATGCGGCTTTACCGAGCAATATAAGGATTTGCAAACGCTTCATGAGACTTACGGTGAAGAATTAGTGATTATTGGATTTCCAGCAAATAATTTCAAAGGGCAGGAGCCAGGTAGTAATGAAGAGATTCAAAGCTTTTGTGAACGTAATTACGGTGTGAATTTTTTATTGTCAGAGAAAATTGACGTAGTTGGCGAGAATATTAATCCACTGTTTGCCTATTTAACGAGTGCAGAAAATGAAGATTTTACCGGCGCGATCAATTGGAATTTTGAAAAATTTCTTGTGAATAAAGAGGGGAAATTGGTACATCGGTATCGTTCAAAGGTCAAACCACTTGATGCATCGATTACCGAAAATTTAAAATAGTAAATTGGGGACTTTAGTGGTCCCCTTTTTATTTTACGAAAAGCCATAAATGTATGTGTAGATAAGGTTCGTCGTAAGCTTTCAAGCTAACGTTTTCCGGCGAATTAGTACAATTTGTAGTAACATCGGCGACAGCGCGGCTCATAATTATCTTTTTCTCCCAGCAGTACGCGTTCTTCACTTGCTGCGACTCGATAAGAATATGTGGCCGGAGCACCACATTGTACACATACGGCATGTACCTTAGTGATATGTTCGGCTACAGCTAACAAATTTGGAAGGGGTCCGAATGGCACTCCTTTGTAGTCCATATCTAAGCCAGCAACGATGACTCGAACGCCTCGATTTGCTAGTTGTACACATACATTGGGAAGTTCATCGTCGAAGAATTGTGCTTCATCAATTCCGACAACTTTTGTGGCCGAACTCAAAAGTAAGATGGCTGAAGAGTGGGATACGGGCGTTGATGGGATACTATTGCTGTTATGCGAGACAATCTCATTTTCATCGTACCTTACATCAATTTCTGGTTTAAAAATTTCAACAGGTAATCTAGCATATTGCGCTCGTTTGAGCCTTCGTATTAACTCTTCAGTCTTTCCTGAAAACATCGATCCGCAGATCACTTCGATACTTCCTACGTGCATAAGTGCTCGGATAAAATTATGTTCGGAAAACAGCATACGTTTTGTGTTATTTGCTTCGGATTTCTTGGTTAAAATACCGTTAAAACTTATTGTTGAATCATGCTAATATCGAAATTATATCTTAAATTTGATATTAGGAAATGAGGTCTACTTCGGAATAGAGTATTAATCAATGATTTTCTTTTAGAAAACAAAATAAATATCTGCAGTCCGGATTAAAAAAATACATATGGGATACACACAAGAATCTATCTTTTCAAAAATAGGCGAGCTACTTCGGGAAATCAATGATACCTACGAAGAGTTCTCCGAAAAAGGAGTTGATGATCACACGGGACAGCTTGTGCTCCTCGAAGCAAAATCAGAATTTTTGACTACCCATATTCGAGTGCTCTCTCGTTTAGCGGAGGCCAACAACAACTCACAAGCCGTAGTGAGTGAAAATTCAGGAATCGTGCTGGAGGAAGACAAGACGTTAGCAAAGGTAGAAAATGATTTTTTTACACCGCCCATCGAGTTAGATAATAAGTCAGATAAGCAGCTGGTAGAACCCGAAATTCATGAAGAAAAGAACACGGATGATACGTCAGATGCGAAATCTGAAAAGGATCAGTCTACGGATTCTTCTTCTAAAGCTGAGTTGTTAACGCCCGAAGACCTAGAAGAATCTGCCGCGGATACCTCGTCACCAAATGCGGAAGAACAGAGGCCAGTTCAAAAAGAAGCGGTAGCTTCTATCGAACAAGAAAATGAGGATCTGTCCAATACAGACTATTCGAAGGGCTCCAAACAAACTTTATTTGGCCAGACCAAAGATCCGTCAATGGAAGAACGGAATGAGGCTGCTGTGTCGAGGGCATTGGAGGAGACAGATCTGGAACCCGATGCCGCTGCCGAAAGTAAACCCGTTGTTGTCCAGGTCATCGAAGAACCTAGGGAGGTGGTAATCGAACAACCTAAAGCCAATGAGGAAAATAGGAATGCTCGTCCGATGACAATAAATGAAATATTGCAGCAGCAACGACAAGACGCTGCTGCTCCGGGGGCGACGAATACTTCGAACCCTGGTGTACCGGGAATTAATAAATCTGTAGATCTTAAAACGGTAATAAACTTGAACGATAAACTCTTGTTTATTAAAGATCTTTTTAATGGATATACTTTAGCGTATAGCGAAGCAGTAGAATTGTTGAATCGTTATAATTCGTTTGCCGAAGCAGATGCATTTCTACAAACGAATTACGCGCTGAAAAATAATTGGGCCGACAAACCTCAGACGGTTGAAAAATTATACGCTGTTCTGCGAAAGAAATTTTTCTAAAATATTACTGTTGACGGGCCTGGTGTATAGTTGACGCCGGGCCGTTAAACGGACATAAAAAAAGCGAGAAAATCTATTAATGGCCAATTAAGAATATTTAAATATTTGAGGCACACATTAGCAGCTCGCTTTTTTTGTTTTAAGCTAAAAGGTCAAACTTCACCCAATCTATACCCTGTCTTCCATAAACAAAATATTTAGGCTGCATAATTTCTGCAGTGATTTCGACATCCGATAGGAAATCTTCGGGATTATTGCCGAAATCTGGCTTACTGATTATGTAAACTTCATTTTTTTGTACAGCATCTGTTCTACTCAATATTACGTCGTCTAATACAGAAATAATATCTGCGAATAAATTACCACTATGTTGAATGAACACCAATTTGCTAGGATTGTCGAACTTTTCTGATAGCAGGTTTCCTCCACCGATAGATATCGTATCTGTGAGCTGGGGGGAGCTTTTTGGTTCATAAAAAGTAGCTTGATCAAGTACGAGTACCGAAGGTCTCGACTCTTCGGGAATGAACTTCAGTTTATGGATAACGATGTCAACCTCTTCTTCGAGATCGGCAGTTTTTTGAGGGTTTGTTGAAGTCGTGTTTGTTAATAATCTGTTATAGAAATCGAGTTTTTCCATGCGTTACCATTTAATTTACGCAAAAATAACGAAGGCATATTAAAGAACCTAATAAAACACGTGTTTATCGCTTTATGCGTATCATTTTGTAAATTGCAGTTAAAATAAGGATTTAATTATGTTTGATAAAATAATGCAAGCGCAGCAAAAAGCTGACGAAGTAAAGAAACGTTTAGACAATATTTCTGTATCTGGCGAAGCAGAAGGAGGGAAAGTGAAAGTAATTGTAACGGCAAATAAAGAAGTCCGCGAGATTTCGGTTGATCCGGAATTTTATGCACAAGCAGATAAAGAAGAATTGGAGGAAATTATTATTGTCGCCGTCAATAAGGCATTGGCGCAAGCTGAAAATGTTAGTCAATCGGAGATGCAGGCCGTATCGCAAGATTTGCTTGGCGGTTTCGGTAATCTTTTTAATAAATAAGACGCTGTATGATTAAAGTTACTTATTATGGTCAGTCCTGTGTCGAATTTGATTTTCACGGGACTAAAGTATTGCTGGATCCGTTTATTAGTAGCAATGGGTTAGCTAAAGATATTGACGTGGATTCGATTCGTCCAGATTTTATCTTTTTAAGTCATTGTCATGGGGATCATGTTGCAGATTTGACACGCATCCAGAAGGATAGTGACGCTACAGTCGCGGCCATCGTGGAAACGGCAGATTGGGCCCGTACGCAGGGCATCCCAGAAAATAAATTGTTAGAATTCAATTTTGGCGGTACACTTGAATTACCGTTTGGGAAAGTAAAGATGGTCTATGCGCTGCATACTAACAGTACGCCAGAAGGATTGTACGCGGGTGTCGCTGCTGGTTTCGTATTTTTTGTTGGTGGACGTAAATTCTACTTTGCAGGCGATACTGCATTAACAATGGAGATGAAACTACTAGGCGATTTGGATTTAGATTGGGCATTTCTTCCAATAGGCGGGCATTATACAATGGATGTCGATGATGCGATTAAGGCCGCGCAGTTTATCAACTGTAAAAAGATATGCGGAATACATTATAACACTTTTGCGCCGATCTCGATTGACATGGACGATGCAAAAGGGAAGTTTGCAACCGCTAATTTGGATTTGTTTTTGCCAAAAATAGGCGAATCGCTTACGCTTTAAGATTAAAGTATTAGGTTACTTAATACCAAAGGCCACTTCAATATTATTGAAGTGGCCTTTGGTATTTAACCGTATTACAATATTACTTATTTTTTGCCGCTCTATTGATGTGAAATACCACTAAATCGTCGATCGGCGAACGCAATATTTTACCGACTTGCATACCGTACTCTTTCGCTTTATTTTCTAAGACATTGCGGAAGTTGTAACCGACTGATCCGATACAGTTGAATGAGTATTTTTGGTAGTCCGGGTATTTACTGACGAGGTTCTTGAAGAACGCCTCAAACGCATCTTCCACAATTTGGCGTGTGTATTCGATGTTTACATTGTTGTCGTAAACGAATTTACTGAAACTAGCACAGAATCGATTGGCAAGAGGTTTTGTGTAAACATTGTCCATTATTTCGTCCGGTGTTAAGTTATACGTTTCAAAAAAGGATTTTGCGACATTTTCTGGCATCAAATTACGAATAAAGTCCGTAAGAAGTTTCTTTCCGATATAACTCCCACTACCCTCATCACCTAAAATATATGCCGCTGAATCGATATTAAAAGTGATTTCATTTCCGTTGTAGATGCAGCTATTTGTTCCTGTTCCTAAAATTGCAGCAAAACCCTCATTATCGCCTAATAATGCACGGGCGGCCGCCAATAAGTCATGGCCTACTTCCACTTTTGAGTTCGTGAACACTTTTTGAAGTGCAACTTCAACTATTTTCGCTTTTTCAGCATTATGTACGCCAGCGCCATAATAGTTTACTTCAGTCACATTTTCGAAAGGAAGGTCATGGGGTAATCCTTTTTTAAGGGAGTTAACAATGTATTCGCTGTCTACAAAATATGGGTTGTAGCCCTCGGTATTGAAATATATTTTTTTATTTGAATCATCTAACAAACACCAGTTTGTTTTAGTTGATCCTCCGTCCGCAATGATAATCATTATAGATTTGGTTTTATTGTGTTATGTTTAGTTTTTGCTTTAATTCTATTCAATATTGTCTTTTCGAAAATACGTTATTAAGTTTAAAAACACGAATTTTAGTACTTAAAAAATGAAATTGCAGAATTTTCATTTTTATTAAATGGTGAAAAAAATGCCCCTACGGTTACGTAAGGGCATTTTTTTATTAATTTAAATTTTTCTGTACTTAGTGTATTTAGTACAATATCTAACGTCTAATGGGAACTTTCAGATTCTATTTCATCGATATTGATTCCTTGGTCCTTCAAAAATTTCCGCACGATTACCGCAAAAAATATAATATAGCAAAAGCCTATCACGGGTAATATATAGGAGTTATGGATACCAATAATGTCGGCAAGTTTACCTTGTAACGGAGGAATGATTGCTCCACCGAGGATCATCATTACTAAGAATGCGGAACCTTGTTCAGTGTATTTCCCTAGCCCGACGATTGATAGGCTAAAGATTGAGCCCCACATAATTGAACAGGCAAGACCGCCGGTCAAGAACGCGTAAATGGCGACCATTCCGCTCGTAAACAAACCAATCGTCATTGCCAGTAGTCCGAGTCCACCAAAGATAATTAACGTTCGTGCTGGTTTTTCTTTACTTAAAAAGAAGGCTCCTATTTGTACAAGTACACATATAAAGAAAAAGATTAGGTGCGACATGTCAAAGCCAGCCAGACTGTTTACTCCTATTATTAATGCAAATGCGACAATTGGAACAATTAATAAAAGCAGTTTTTTGGTTGCTGTTTTAAATTGAAAAGCACTAATTGCTCCGGCCCATCGTCCGATCATCATACCTCCCCAATAAATCGAGACATATGGTGTGATTTCAGAAGATTGCAAGTTTCCAAATTCGTCGAGTTTAAGCAATTCGCCTAGGTTACTACCAATTCCGACTTCGATACCGACATAAATAAAGAGCGCCAACATCCCTAAGACGAGTTGTGGATATTTCATTGCACCCCATCCTTCTTGATTTTTGTTTGCCCGGGTGTAAGCGAACAGCAATCCGCAGACTATGGAAAGCAATGCACCTACTAGCCATGCCATGCGAGTAAGCTCTAATGGGTGGATAAGTTCTTTTATTTTTGCATTTAGTTGCGTAATTTCCAGTTGATCCGTGGTGTTAGCAAGCTGGGTATGTAGGTTTTCAACCATGATGGACGTTTCGCTCTTATAGCTTAAGAACACGGGAACAAACATTAAAAGTAAGAGGATAGTCATTACTATTAACGTATTCTTCGCTTTGTTTGCAGGTTCCATTGGTTCATTATTGATACCGGGCGGTACCTTTTTTGAGAAGTGAAAAAGTCCGGCGGCCAATACAAAAAGGAGCCCAACAATGACGTATAGATATACTACTTTGTCAAGTGGTAGATTTGCTATTTCTCCATCCGAAATTGGTTCGAATGTGCCGAACAATGCGAATCCGATTACCAAAGGTCCAATCGTGGTCCCAAACGAATTGATTGCTCCTCCTAGATTGACTCGCGAGGCCCCCGTTTTAGGATCGCCTAACAGTACCGCAAAAGGATTGGCCGCAGTCTGCTGTAAAGAGAATCCTAAAGCGACAATGAATAATCCAATGAGCATACCTATATAGACATTGACCTCGACGGCAATAATCATGGCCGTAGCACCTAATGCAGAAAATAGAAGGCCGTAAATAATACTTCTTTTGTATCCCCATTTCCCCACCAGGTCTTTCCCAGAGATTGTGCTAAAAATAAAAAGTAAAAGGGCCCCAAGATAATACGCACTGTAAAATGCGAAATCAATTAATTGAGATTGAAACTGATCCAATTGAAAATAATTCTTGCAAAATGGGATGAAAACACTGTTTCCAGCGGCTATAAAGCCCCAAAAGAAGAATACAACTACCAAGGTATATAGCGCGGGGTAGTTGGTTGATTGGTTTTCTTTCATAGAAGATAAAACGTTTTAGTTTATTTGTAAACTTAATAAGGAATACTAAAAGTGAGAAAAAAATATAAAGTTTGCAACAAATAAAACAAATATTCTAAAAGCGCGTTAAGAATATAGTTGGTTTTTACTCTACGTAAAACTCTATGTAAAAAAAAATCACGCATTTTCTTTTGAAATTACAAATGTTATATTATTTTTGTGCCGATTCTCAAATTTATCCTTGTAGGAGTTAAAATAAGCATGCTCTTAAATAGTCCTCAGTCATAATTTTAGTTTGTCTCAAATTAATAGCGTGTGCTAGAATAAGAAAATGGGTAAATTCAAAAGCAGTAAAATCCTATATCTCATAATAACAAGTTAATGGATATTAATGAACTAAATACCAAGCTCGTGTCAGAGTTACGCGAGATTGCAAAAGTATTGGGCATCGCCGATGTCGATAAACTAAGAAAGCAAGAATTAATTGATCGTATTTCAATAATTGCAAAACAGTCGCTGAATAACTCGAGTGAAACAAACACCGGCGAAAGTGAAGAAAACATGTCAGACAGACCTAGAAAACGCGTTAGAACGAGTAAAACAGAATCGGTATCAGTACCAAAAAGACCGGCCGTTGCAACAGATGTAGATGTCGAGAGACCTTCGAATCAGGACTTGCAAGTGAAAACAGCTACGCCTGAAGAGGCACCTGTACCTACCAAATCGGAGGCTTCATCACCGGTTTTACCAACTGATTTCGATAATGTAATCGTCAACGAAGGGGTGTTGGAAATAATGCCGGACGGTTATGGCTTTTTACGCTCTTCAGATTATAACTATTTAACATCTCCAGACGATATCTATGTTTCTCAATCGCAGATAAAGTTATTTGGATTGAAGACAGGTGATAACGTGCGGGGATCAATTCGCCCGCCAAAAGAAGGCGAAAAGTATTTTCCATTGGTACGCGTTGAAGCAATTAACGGACAAGTACCGGCAGAAATCCGTGACCGTGTTCCGTTCGACTATCTAACACCTTTATTTCCAACAGAAAAATTAAATCTAGATTTAGGAGTAGGTAACTATTCGACACGGATCATGGATTTATTTACACCAATTGGAAAAGGTCAACGTGGTTTAATTGTAGCGCAGCCGAAGACGGGTAAAACCAATCTTTTGAAAGAAGTTGCGAATGCAATTGCGAAAAATCATCCAGAAGTTTATCTGATTATTTTGTTAATCGATGAACGCCCTGAAGAGGTTACTGATATGGCCAGAAGTGTACGTGCTGAAGTTATTTCGTCTACATTTGATGAGCCAGCTGATCGTCACGTTAAGATTGCTAATATCGTTTTGGAGAAAGCAAAACGTATGGTTGAATGTGGTCATGACGTTGTAATTCTGTTAGACTCTATTACACGTTTAGCACGTGCATATAATACGGTTGCTCCTGCTTCGGGTAAGATTCTCTCCGGTGGTGTAGATGCAAACGCACTGCATAAGCCAAAGCGTTTCTTTGGTGCTGCACGTAACATTGAGGACGGTGGCTCGTTGACAATTCTTGCCACCGCGCTAACGGATACAGGCTCGAAAATGGATGAAGTTATCTTTGAGGAATTCAAAGGTACGGGTAACATGGAATTACAGTTGGATCGCAAATTGGCGAACAAGCGTATTTTCCCGGCGATCGATCTTACGGCATCGAGTACCCGTCGCGATGATTTACTTGTAGATCGCGATACACTTCAACGTTTATGGGTATTACGTAATCATTTGTCAGATATGAATTCAACCGAATCTATGGAATTCCTATTAACACAATTACGCGGTACCAGATCCAATGAAGAGTTTTTGATAAGTATGAATAGTTAATACCATCGATATTTGATAATTTTAAGGCATCTTTTCTGTTTACGGGAAGATGCCTTGAAATTTTTGCTATGAAAAGACATATCCCAAATACACTTACTTGCCTTAATCTTTTCTTCGGGTGCATAGCGGTGGTATATGCTTTTGAAAAGAATATAGAGGTTGTCTTTTATTGCATTCTTATATCAGGAATATGCGATTTCTTCGACGGAATGGCGGCTCGCGCGCTGCATGTCAAATCTACAATTGGAAAGGAGTTAGATTCTTTGGCAGATATGGTCAGTTTTGGTTTTGTGCCGGGTGTAGTCTTCTTTATGATGTTAAAGGATAGTACTAATCTCGTTTTTCTTCCATATTTGGGTTTTTTAGTGACAGTGTTCTCTGCGCTGCGATTAGCAAAATTTAATGTCGACGAACGGCAAAGCCAGGATTTTATTGGACTTAATACCCCAATGAACACATTTTTTGTACTATCGTTACCTTTTATTGGAAGAGATTTTCCCGATCTGGTGTATTCACCGTACATGCTGATTCTAATAGTCGGCATGGTTAGTTATTTACTAGTTAGCGAGGTGCGCTTGTTTAGTATGAAATTATCGTCACCGAGTTGGGAGAAAAACAAATTTCAGTTTATCTTTGTAATTTTGACGGTAACCCTTGTTGTATTCTTAAAATTCATAGCATTACCACTAGTCTTGTTGTCTTATATCATTTTTTCCAAGCTCCATTTTTTAAGTTCCAAGCCCTAGCGCTTAGAGGTGCTTTAAATATAGGTCGATTTCGTCTGTTAGTGTTTCGTAGTCTTTTTCTAGCTCTTTAAATAGTATTTGGATCTCGCTGCTATTTTTTGATTGCGCGGCCGACTCAATTTTCTGTAACTTCTTTTGCTGTTCATTAGCGCCTATATATATCATCGTTGGCTTTATGTGATGCGCTTTGTTGGCAATATCTTTAAAGTCGCCACGGGAAATTGCATCATTTAGCGCTTTAAAGTCGACTGGGAGCTGCGTTTGATACAAGGTCAGGAATTGTTTAATCAGATCAGGATTACTCATCATGTTCTCTTGTATTATGTTGGTTTTTATGATGCTGTAGTTTGTGTTCATTTTTCGGGTTGATAACGGTAAACATTCAATGGGTCCTTACACAACTCTAAAACTTCTGCGTTGCTAATTTTTAATACAGGGTGAATGTATTCGGGAGCTATTTCGCATAGTGGAATTAAAGTGAATTTTCGATCCGCAATATACGGGTGGGGGATAATCAGCCGTTCATGGTCAAGCTGTAATTCGTTATAATAAAGGATATCAATGTCTATTACACGTGCGCCCCAGGTCGTTAGCCGTACGCGACCTAATTTTTCCTCAATAGCCTGTATTACCTCGAGGATTTGAAGTGGAGCAAGCGTGGTTTCAATGTTTACAACTTGATTAAGGAATTTTGGTTGATCCGTTACGCCCCAGGCCTCCGTTTCATATACCGAAGAATAGCGTGTAATTCGGCCAACTTTCTCGTTAATTTCCTTTAGAGCATCCTTTAATTGTCGATCTGGTTCTCCTAAATTGGCGCCTAAAAGCAGAAATGCATTATTCATTGCGGATATTAGTCTACTTATCCCATCACATTAGAAGTAATGAATAGGATAATTGTGTTGCATAAAGATAATGCATATCTATTTAAATTTCGCATTGTTGGAAATAAAGAATTATCTTAGATTCTTAATTATATACTGTATGAGATCATTTTTTAAATACGTTTTAGCGACAGTTACAGGCATTGGAATCGTTGTTGTGCTACTGGTTGTGGTACTAATTGCGATCATTACGACTACCGTACGTCAAATGAGTTCCGGTAACGATACACCGGTACCGTCGAATTCTATTCTTTATATTTCCTTGAACCATGAGATTACTGAGCGGACCGAGGAAAATCCTTTTGAAGGTATTACTGTTCCAGGATTGGGCGAAGTAAAGTCTCTCGGTTTGAATGATATCATCGGAAGAATTAGAGCCGCAAAAACCGACGATCGAATAAAAGGGATATACTTGAATCCTCGCTCAGTGAATACCGGCTTTGCAAGTACCAAAGCAATTTACGACGCACTCGACGATTTTAAGACCTCTGGTAAATTTATCGTAGCCTATAGTGACGTGTTTACCCAGAAAGCTTATATGCTTGCTTCGCTGGCCGATAAGGTTTATATAAATCCTGAAGGAAGTTTGGATTTTAAGGGATTATCCGCGACTGTGACCTTTATGAAAGAAGCGTTGGATAAATTAGGGGTGCAGATGCAGGTCGTGAAAGTCGGGACCTACAAATCGGCGGTAGAACCATTTATTCTGAACGAAATGAGTGATGCGAATAGGGAACAGATGACCTCTTATTTAGGTAGTACTTACGATTCTTTTCTTGAAAATGTATCCTCCTCGCGCGGAATTACCATAGATTCTTTGCGAAACATTGCAGATAATTATTTAATTCGTAACGCAGAGGATGCGATTAAGTATGGTTTTGTTGACGATATGCTTTTTACCGATCAAGTTATTAACGCGCTGAAAGAACGCGTTGGGATTGACGAGAAAAAAGATTTGTCGGCTATCTCTATTTTAGATTATCGAGATACTCATAAGACGACTGTAACAGGAGATCGCATTGCAGTATTATACGCCTATGGTGCAATTGTCGATGGTGAAGGTGAAGAAACTAATATTGGAGGCGATCGGATTTCGCGCGAATTACGCAAACTAAGAAGAGACGATCGCGTGAAGGCTGTTGTCATTCGTGTAAATTCTCCAGGAGGCTCGGCATTAGCATCTGATATTATTGCGAGAGAGGTCGAATTAACCAAAGAGAGTAAGCCGGTTGTCGTTTCCATGGGCGACTATGCAGCTTCTGGCGGCTATTACATTTCGGCGCTCGCTGATTCTATTTTTGCTGAAAACGAGACCTTAACAGGATCTATCGGTGTGTTTGGGCTTATTCCGAGTTTTAAAGGCTTGCTGAACAATAAATTGGGCATCCATTTAGATGAAGTTAAAACAGGGAAGTATGCCGATTTACTCGCATCTCCAGATCGTTTAATGACTGAAGATGAACGTGCGATAATACAAACTGAAGTCAATCGTGTCTATGGTACGTTTATGAATAAAGTGGCGACTGGTCGCGGTATGGAGATTTCGGAAGTGGACAGTATTGGCCAAGGTAGAGTGTGGACCGGACGTCAAGCGCTAGATAATGGATTAGTCGATGGTATCGGCAATGTTTCACGTGCAATTGAGGCGGCTGCAAGTAAAGCAAATTTGACCGATTATAGGATTGCGTACTACCCGAGAGTCAAGGATCCCATTACTTCATTATTAGGAACCTCGAAGGAAAAAATAAAATTGTGGATGTTTAGCGAGGAGTTCGGTGAGTTCCGTGAGCATCTGGATCAGTTACGAACGGTGACTAAATCTTCTGGAATACAGGCTCGTATGCCGTATAAGGTGGAGATCAGATAAATATAGTCGAGTTTTTTTTGAAGTCACTGCTTTTTTCTATATTTATGGCGTGAAGATACACAGGTCAACTTAAATTTTATTTTTTATGAAAACTATTGAAGATATAAACTTCTCAGGAAAGAAAGCGCTTGTGCGCGTGGACTTTAATGTGCCCTTAGATGAGAATTTTAATATAACTGATGATAATCGTATTCAGGGGGCAAAACCCTCGATACAGAAAATATTAAATGACGGTGGTTCGGTAATTTTGATGTCTCATTTAGGGAGACCAAAAGATGGACCCGTTGATAAATATTCATTGAAGCATATCGTAACGCATTTATCGAAAGAACTGGCGGTTGATGTACAATTCGCTGATGATTGTATTGGGGAACAAGCCGTTTCCAAAAGTGCTGCGTTGCAAGATGGTCAAGTCTTGTTATTAGAAAACCTGCGTTTTTACAAGGAAGAGGAAAATGGAGATGTTGCTTTCGCAGAGAAGTTATCAAAATTAGGCGATGTATACGTTAACGATGCGTTCGGTACAGCACATCGTGCCCATGCGTCTACTGCTGTCATTGCGCAATTTTTTCCAGGCGAGAAATTTGCTGGATTCTTAATGGCTTCAGAAATTAACAATGCAGAGAAAGTTCTCAATCGTCCACAACGTCCTTTCACCGCTATTATGGGGGGAGCGAAGGTTTCCGACAAGATTCAACTCATCGAATCTTTACTGGATAAAGTTGATAATTTGATTGTTGGTGGAGGTATGGCATACACCTTTGTTAAGGCTGTTGGTGGCGAAATTGGTCAGTCTCTTGTCGAGCTAGATAAGTTGGATCTTGCGAACGAATTAGTGGCAAAGGCAGAAGAAAAGGGTGTGAACTTGGTTTTACCGACGGATGCACAGATTGCTGATGGGTTTTCTAATGACGCTAATACATACGATGGACCGAATGACCAAATTCCAGCTGATAAACAAGGATTAGACATCGGACCTGACTCGTCATTTCACTTTGCCGAGGTAATTGGTGCGTCGAACACTATACTATGGAATGGCCCGATGGGTGTGTTTGAATTTGAGACTTTCGCAAAAGGAACCAAAACGGTGGCCGATGCGATCGTTGCGGCAACCGAGCGGGGAGCTTTTTCGTTGATTGGTGGCGGTGATTCTGCAGCTGCAATTTCGAAATTCGGGATGACCGAACACGTGAGTTACGTAAGTACGGGTGGTGGTGCTCTGTTGGAATATATGGAAGGTAAGATACTTCCAGGTGTTCAAGCATTGAACGATTAAACGATTTTATAGATATTAAGTGAGCCATGGCGAAATTTTTGCCATGGCTTTTTTAGTAGGTATAACTTACACTAAATGATGGAACAATTTTTTGACTAGCAGTTTTATCATTGACATAGGTTCCCTTCATACCGAGGTTAATATCCGGAAGGACATACCGAAATATATTGATGTCTGCCGAAATACCGACGCCGAAGCTTTTTGGAATTCCTGTATGGTGCATGTTTTGGAAGTCTGAGAAAACAAATCCCTGAAATCTCTTTATATATCCCGCTGATCCGATGCTCCAGTCCGGGTAAAATAAGGGCATTTTGTAGTTTACCGATACTGTATTTTCGACGATCGGTGAGTGAAAATAACCCCATCCAGCGACCATTGGTATATCATATGCGCCTTCGTATGTGCCTTGGCCGTCCTGCAGCGCAACACGGATTTGTAAGCTGTGATTTTTTGCAATACCCGGAAAGTACAGATTAGTTCGAGCAGAAAAAATGTGCCCTTTTTGGTTTCGAGCAAATGGGAGGTGGCGGTAGGTAACGCTGATATTTTGCCCCCACTTGGGGGCCAAATCCATTTTGCTACGCATGGTATTTCGATTGAAATACAATTGGTAATTTAGGGGAAAGACAATATTTTTCGTGAAATTTTGTAAATCAACACTAACATTATATCTATTTGTAAACGAGGTTCCGAAGTTTGCGCCATAGCTGTAAACGATGTTTTGGCGATATATAGAAAATGGGAGAGCGATATCAAGCGACAAATGATTATCGCGGTAATCATACATTATCGTGTTTTTAGGGTTATTCGCACTTACTGCGTTGCGCGTTAAACCGCGATTTAAATAGCGAAGTGTGATTATCGGGAGGTATTTTCTGTAAGATATTTCGGCTGAATATCGGCTTTTTTGTAATTCTGGATCATACTCGTACCCAACGCGCATTTGCGTGGTATTTAGAATATCATTGGAAAGCCAAAATAGTCCAGGAATATAGTTGTCGAAACTTTCGAAATTTGTAGCGCTAATGGATAGACTGTGAAAATTCACAAGGTGACGATCGGAGTTATAATCTTTTACTGGTAGTGACATACTTCCAGTATCTATTTGTGGCCGCGGTGTGTTTTTTAACTTTTCTATGGTCGGAGAGAGGTATAGTGGGCGTGCGACTGGGGCGCGTGAAAATATACTGTCTCCAGGGGTTTTCGCTATTTTATAACCATCCGCTTGATAATCGTTGTATAATAAATCGTCATTATTATCTATTGTCCCGTTGAAGGCCCCGTACTGAGCATTCGTTAGTTTGGTCACTTTTCCTTCGGGAGATCGGCTATAAATATTGTCGATTCCATCGTAATGAGCTTTATAAATTACAGATTTATCATTGTAAAATGGTCGGTCGATCTGCTGATTTCCCCACTTCAGGAGGAATTCATATTGTTTGCTATCGATATCAAACTGAATTAAATTTGTTCCTTTTTCGGATACAGCGATCGCGACTATCTTTGTTCCTATTTCGTTATAACGAGGTTGCTGAAGGTGTGTGCCGGATATCGGAGGGATGCTGTCAACGAGTGCGCCTGTTTTTGAGTCCAGTATGATGATTCTGCTTTTGAGGTTTGTGGCAACTTCAACAGCAACAATCTTATCGGATCTAGGGTGAAAGCTAGGAGCATAGTATCTGCTATTCTTTGTTAACGTTTTGATTTTGTGCCTTTTAATATCGTATACATTTACAACACTGTAGGTTTGTTTCCCGAATCGGGAATTCTTGCGATATTCGTCCCAAACTATTTCCCCGCCCCTAATATCGAAGTGAGGTGCGATTTGGAGGCCTGTTTTGAGCACTTCTTGGTTTTTTTTTGCACCAATTTTCACAATTTTGTTTACGGTTTCTGGCGATCTATATAATGCATAGATAGCTCCGCTGTCTCCCATTTGTGGTAGTAAATAGTCTGTTGGGTACGGGCTTTCGGGCGTGTTGATTAGCGCCGATTTGCTCGCTAAACGTGGCCTTTCGTGTTCCCATTTCTCTTTAAGTTCCTGTGTTACTTTTTGGAAAATAGTGGACGAGGTTTCCCCGGTTTCTTCTTTTAAAGCGCGTCTAAAATTGAACGGCCGGATCAGTTTACCTTGCATTTTGGATAATATGTTATCGGTGCTATTGGTCGTGTAATGATTCGCGATATAGCTGTTTATAAAGTAACCAATAGTATAGTAGGAGGGGGTGAGATCTTTATATGTTCCCAATACGTATTTCTCAAAACTATATGTTTTTCCAGAAAGTAAGTTTGTGCGTAGTGGCATTTCCCAGGAAGGTAATCGCCCCCTTCCACCTGTGCTATTTAAAGTTTCGGAAAGGACGGCATCGCCTTCGAAGTACCATGCCGGAAGGTTTAAGCCATATAGTGCAAATGCTAATTGTTCGAGAAAAGGTCGCTTCATTTTTCCTGTCATTTTGTCAAACTGAGCAATGTGTCGCAGTTCATGTATCGCTAAATTTGGAAGCCAGGATTGGTTGTCCGCTGTAGCAGATGCAACGGGGAATAGCTCGGACTTCCGTGGCGCGAGCTGAACAAAACCATTTTGAGCAAGGTGATTTCCCTGTAGGATAATTGACGTTTTCTTGGATTTTATGCGAAAGTATTCGTCGTTGCGCAATATGTAATAAGGCAGATCAGCGGCGAGTCTTTGAGCTACTTCTTCCATCTCAGCGGGGAAAATAAGTTGATAATTTTCATGGTCTATCTGCTTCCAATCTATCGATGGACGCGATTGCTCGTCGTCAATAATTTGGCTAAAGCTTGATAGTGTAATTATTATTAAGGTAATTGTTGTTATTAGTTTGATTATCATGGTTTAATATGTTCAATACATAGGTTAAATATATTGATTACTAGTATTTTTAGTTGAAAAGGACTTTTATAGTTGTTCTAATTGTTTATGTAGTACGTGTAAAGTGTTGATTATAAGTGTAAAATATGTTTTTGTAAATATTTTATTTTGCGGTTTTTTATCATTTATTTTGTCTTTTTTGTGATTTCCGTTCTTCTGAACTTGGGTGTTTTACTCCAGTTGAAGTATATGCAAAAGCATGATGCAAGATAAGATAAATTTGTAGATATTTTGTTTCCGTAGATACTGTCCTTATAATTGGAATTGTAGGTTCGCCTTTGTTTGATTTTGAGTTTTTTTCTTTTGAAGCCCTCTGTGAGATTTCCTTCAGTTCGCCTATAAATGTTTTAGTATTCGAGATTCAGTTCGGAGTATTATTGTCAGGTGACTGTGAGTCGAACTGGCAATGTGTGCATCGCATATTGTTGGAATATGTCGCATGACATTAGGTCATTTATACCGGTTAATGGAGAAAAGAATCGGGAGTCAGTTTGCAATGATTTGTGTTTGTTTTGATGACGGAAGGTGTCAAAAATAGTATTAGTTATTTCAAACAAAAAAAGCGACTTTTGCTCCAAATAAATAATACCCATGTAGGAATTGGAATAAACTAAGAATAGTTATGGAAGAATTAGAGATGCAAGTAGAACTTGTTGAAAAGTGGATCGAGGAAGGTGAGATCTCGATACTTCAGGATTTTCTTAATGAGCAGAACATTTCTGACGTCGAAGAGCTGATCGACGAACTTCCAGAGCATGCCGCTTTGTTTATTGAAACGTTAAATATTAACCGAGCTGTTCATGTTTTCGGTATCCTAGATTTCCCCACGCAAGAACGTATTTTTAAAAAGCTATCGGCACCAAAAGTCCGAGAGCTTATCAACGAAATGCCGCCAGATGACCGGACGTCTTTTTTTAGTGAATTAAAAGGTGATGTCGTAAAGCATTTAATTATTATGCTTTCTCCCGAAGAACGCAAGGAGGCGCTTTCGCTCTTGGGTTATCTCGAAGATAGTGTAGGCCGTTTGATGACCCCAGATTATATAACCGTGAAACCACACTGGTCGATCGCGCGCATTCTAGAACACATCCGGCGTTATGGTAATGCATCTGAAACGATCGATGTATTATACGTTATTGATCAGCAAGGGCATCTTGTCGACGATATTCGTATTCGTGATATATTAATTTCTGATCCAGAAACCAAAGTTGAAGATCTTATTGATAATCGGTTGATTGCACTTCATGCTGACGATCCGCAGGAAGAGGCTGTAAATGTTTTTAGAATGAATAACAGAGTCGCGCTACCTGTTGTTGATGAACAAGGCATTATGCTCGGGATTGTAACGATTGACGATATTCTTTGGGTGGCAAATGAAGAATATAGCGAGGATATGCAGCGAATTGGGGGTACTGAAGCACTTGATGAGCCGTATTTAGACGTTTCGATCTTTAATTTGGTGAAAAAGCGCGGAGGCTGGCTTATTGTACTTTTCCTCGGTCAACTTTTAACCTTTAATGTTCTGACATTTTATGAAGATCGTCTTACTACAATTTTAGTATTGCTGATGCCATTAATTATGTCGAGTGGGGGAAATAGCGGATCGCAAGCTTCGACATTAATTATCCAGGCAATGGCAATGGGTGAAGTTACATTGCGAGACTGGTGGCGCGTCATGCGTCGTGAGATCCTCTCGGGTTTATTTCTGGGGCTTATTTTGGGTACAATGGGATTTCTTCGTATTTCGGTAGATCAAGCGTTTACTGGTGGTTATGGAGATGTTTGGGTACTGTATGGATTAGCTATTGGATTCTCGCTGGTGGGCGTTGTTATGTGGGGTTCGATAGTCGGGGCAATGTTGCCCTTCTTGCTTCGCAAATTCGGGGCCGATCCAGCAAGTTCATCTGCTCCATTTGTCTCGACACTTGTCGATGTTACCGGACTAATAATTTATTTTACGGTTACATCGTTAATATTAGGTGGCGCGCTGTTGTAAAAAAAAGATTGTATTGGGTTTGAGTAACTTGTGGTTTTATGCTAAAAAATATTTGCACAATTCGTTAAAACTTCCGATAATTGCATCACTGAAACGGAAACAACGCTTCAGTAAATAAATTCCTGAATAGCTCAGTTGGTTAGAGCATCTGACTGTTAATCAGAGGGTCGCTGGTTCGAGCCCAGCTTCAGGAGCAAAAAAGGCTGTTTTTCGAGAAGAAGAATAGCTTTTTGCTTTTATAGGGTTAGATGGAAAATTTTTTCGAAGGATAACCGACATCCTGAATCGGATTGTTATATATAGTTTCTGGGTACGTGCGAAAGTTTTGATCGGCGTAAAATGTACTTCGTTTTTTTATGGGTTCTTTTCTTTAGTTCTAATGCGCAATTCATTTGCATTTAGGTACGGCTTAGCTGGATTTTTTCCCTTCGGAACTGAAGATTGAGATTGCGCAAGGAGCAGTAGTCGATAGGTGGTTGCTGTATATGAGCTCATTAAGAATTATCTAGTTTTTTTTGGATAAAAATATGAGATTATTTTGCAAATAAGCTAATTAAGCGCTACTTTTGCAACACTGAAACGGGAACAACGCTTCAGCGAATAGATTCCTGAATAGCTCAGTTGGTTAGAGCATCTGACTGTTAATCAGAGGGTCGCTGGTTCGAGCCCAGCTTCAGGAGCCAATAAAAAAAGTCGTTTTTGATATCAAAAAACGGCTTTTTTTGCGTTTTAGGGCAGATTAGGAACGTCTGCGTTTGCCAAGTCGGGTTCTCCGAAATGGCGTGATTTACATAGTTTTTTGTTGAACTTCACGTAGGAATGGTACAAATAGGGTACAGAAATTCCTGCGTGCTTAAGGAAAAAATTATGGCAACCGTAAGCGCAAAAATCTTTGAACATCACAAGAAAGCTGATGGCACTTACAACGTAAAAATCAGGGTCTATCACAAAGGAGACAGAAAGTACATCGACACAACCCATTTTGTAGTCAGGAAGCAACTGACCAAAGATTTCAAAATTAAAGATCCTTTTGTTGCGGATATAGTCGAGCAACAGTTGAGGAAATACCGAAACACTATCAGTGATTTGGAGGCAAAACTTGACCATTTTTCTACGGAGGCCTTACGGGATTTTTTAAGAGATATGGACGAGGAAGTTGATTTTGTGAAATTCTGCGACGAACATATAAAGGGTTTAAAAGAGGTAGGAAGAACCAAGAGTGCTGAAAACTTCAATGTAGTGCGAAACAGTCTTGTGGATTATTTTAAGATGGAATCCTTTTCTATAAACCAAATTCATTACACCATGCTCTTATCTTATGAGCGTTTTTTGAAGTCGGAGCGCACGATTAACCGACTTAATCAATTCGGTAAACCCGTTACGACCATTTCAAAAGGCATAAGTAGTTCGGCTGTTCATAATTATATGCGTGATCTTCGTACCCTGTTCAACGCTGCGAGAAACCGTTATAACGAAGAAGATATTGGGATATTCCGAATAAAGCATTATCCATTCAAGAAGTATAAAGTTGGTTCACCTCCTGCAAGGACTAAAGAAAAGCATAATAATCTTGAAGAAGTTTTTCTTATAAAGAATTGCATTACGAAACACGGTAGCCGTGCAGAACTTGCACGAGATCTGTATATGCTTTCGTTTTACCTATGTGGTACAAATGCCGTAGATTTTTACAAATTCAATCAACAAAATATTAAAGGTGACCGGCTTGAATACAAACGTTCAAAAACCACAGATCGAAGAAAAGATTCAGCCTTTATAAGTATCAAAATCGTGGATGAAGCCAAACCATTGTTAGAAAAATATATGGGTAAGCTGGCAGAGCGATATGCTACTATCGGAAATCTAAATAAGGCTTTGAGCAAAGGGATGGAAGAAATATGTCGCTTGACTGGTCTATCCGAGGTAACGTATTATTGGGCCAGACATACATTTGCCAATGTAGCACGGAATGAATGCCGTATGAGCAAAGATGATATAGCCCTTGCGCTCAACCATGTCGATGAGGGTAATCGAACAACTGATATTTATATTGCGAAAGACTGGAAGATTGTGGATGACGTACAGCGGAAAGTTATCGCCCTATTTAGAAAAGTTGAAATTAGAATGCTGAAACGTATAGAAAAGACTAAAGGAATAGAAATACCACAAGTAAACAAAACAGAAAAAGTCGCCGCTTAATAAAATAGAATGAATTACATGGGAATATTTTTTCCATGTAATTCGTTCTAAGTATTTAAACATGTAAATTTGACTAACGATGAAAAATGTAGTTTGGTTTTTTATTACCTGTATCATTGCAACGGTTGGATTCTTTGCAGCCTTATCTATGAAAACACCGTGGATAGGATTTGCCGTAGCTTTTGGTATGTGGTTTATATTTATATGGACTACGACAACGCCAAAAAGACGTAGAAGATGATTTTCATTTTTAGGCGTTCACCCAAATTAGAACAATTATTATCCAAAGCATTAACTACGGTGATTAATTTTCCTGCAAGTAATATAACCCCCGGACCATGTGATAGTACTCGAATAGATTTTTTAAGCAAAGCTGATAAATATGACATACAAAGCTGTTTACGACTCTCCAACGGTGGAGAAGTACCGATTTTTAAGAGAGACTTGCGGGCTTTTTCCAAAGTCGGAAAAAGCTGCAACAATAGCGCTAAGAAATTCACTTTGCAGTGTCATCGTATTAGACACAAACAACCAAAACGAAGTGATAGGTATGGGAAGATTGGTTGGCGATGGTGGCTGCCATTGCCAAATAGTGGATATATGCGTATTACCCGCCCATCAGAAAAAAGGATTGGGAAAGCGTATCATGCAGATGCTAAATGATTTTATCGAACGTGAACTGCCATCGTCCTGCTACGTAAATCTTATTGCAGACGGAAATGCCTATGATTTATATGCTCAATATGGTTTTGAGCCCGTTTGGCCAAAATCAAGAGGAATGGGCAAAGTGATCTGAAGGTTCTCTTATTCGTGTCCACTTTGCATATTAATTTTAGTAAAGCCCTCGAATAAACTCGTACGTTTTGTTTCTATCATTTTCTTTGTAACCGACTTCGGGCATTTTAGCAGTGAAAATCGTTATAAAAATTAGATTGAGACACTGTGCTAAAATGGCTATTACGCCAAATACAAGTCCGATAAAAAGAATCCAAATCCGAGGTTCTTTTTCCGTGTACCATAGCACCGCAAAGAGTAGCGATGCCAGTATGGTAAGTACGAGTAAAAATGTCGTTTTAATTTTGGGTATGTTACGTATCATAAGACTTTAAAAAAACAGATTAAATAGTATGTAAGCGATTTTTAATGTCATACAACCGATGAGTATGGCATCAACTATTCTCGTTTGTAAGGTTCTTTCTTTTTCGTTGATCATGGTATTCTTCTGTAACTTATTCAACAGAAAGAATGTACTTCGCAATTTCTTTTAAATCCTCGTCTGGGATCTGAGGAAAGCCGGGCATCTGCATAAGTTCCTGACGTTTTCTTCCCGGTGCTTTTATCCAAGCGATCAACTTAGCCTCATCTCCCTCATAGATCTGTTTCATTTCTTTGATTGGTGGTCCTACCAGTTGTTGATCCATTTGGTGACATCCTGCACAACTTGCTTGAAATAGTGCTGTCCCTTTTGCTAAATCACCTAATGACTCGTCGATTACTAAAGCTCCCTCTTCCTCAACATAGTTTTCCCGTGCTTCTTTGCTCATCGCTTGAAACGAGGCTGTATGTGCTGCCACCATCTTCTGGTGCTTATCCAGCGCATTATGACGGTACATCTGTCTGCTGCCTCCATAACAAATCATAAAGGCAAGCATAGCGATGGTAATTTTCCAAAAATGCTTATCGAGACGCTCGTCAGTATCCTTTATTGTTTTCCATATCCACCAAAGTGCCAGTACGAGCAGTCCACCAGCTACCCCCATAATTTCAATGACTTCAAAACTTACGCCTTTTGCGGGCAAGGTCATCAAGACAATCGCTCCAAATACAATCTGAGCGGCCAGCCCAATCAACGCAATGTGGTAACCGACCCGCTTGACTTGAGCTCTTGTCAATGAAATATAGATTTCCTCGAATGGATAATTCCTACGTCCGTTGTACCATACAATGAATATACCCGTTACAGCGATACAGGCACCTAAGAACTCAAAATACCTCGGGAACACATTAGGCAAAACCAGTGCACTCAGGAATCCCTTGACGGCTCCCCACTTCTCGGGAAACATCATCAGGTTCACATTCGTCAAAAATATCAATGGAATAAATAAGAATATGGCTACAGACAGCGCAATGATACCAATGTGCAAAGCTTTGTGATTCTTCATGGTTTCCCATGTATACTTATGCAGGTAAGTCAGCAAAAACGCAATCGTAACCAAGGGGATAATCATGATCCAGGCAAAGCCTGTCAGGGCATTTGCGGAGTAAAAATATACGGTGTAAAGGGTGTTAATACTCAGGAGAGGTGCAACACCAAGCACAACCGCTATACTTTTATTGACCGTGATGGTCTTAGCAATTTCATAGGCGAATATATCATATTGTTTTTCTTTTAAACCTCTGATCTGTGCCCAAAGGGTGACTATACTACCACCTACCATCAAGTTGATAAAGACAATGTGAAATAAAAAAGATACGATCAATAGTGTTACCAACAACCACTCGGGCAGGGGTAAATCCAATGGAATATCTTTTGGTACTGGTGTGTTTATCTGTAATAACATGTATATAAAAATCTTAGTTGTTTTCGCTTTCTTGTTCTTTTTCCGCCTCTATACGCTTCGCAACAGCGTCTACCGCATTGTCTGCATTGACGGCAACGCCGTCAGTCTGTGCGCCTTGCAATGATTCGCCTGAGCTCTGTAACTGCTTAATGTAGGCAACCAGCGCTTCCAGTTCTTTTTTATTTCCCGGAAATGGCGGCATAAATGCCCGCCCTTGATGCATACCCGGTATATAGCTCGCCATAGCTTGTTCGTTCAAAGGCTTATCCTTGCCATACATGTTTTCGAAAACATCTACGATAGAATTGACACCATTGGTCGTGTGGCATCGGCTACAGGTCAGCATAAAAACGTCCCGTCCGGCCATGACTTTATTATCGGGCGTAATCTCATGAACAGATGTGTATGTAGCATGCTTTAGTATCCCATCTTTTTTGTACAATGGGTAATCTTCCTCACGAAGCAAATTTGAATACATATAATTACCAATTACGTAGGGTTTCCGAACAAATTCCCTGACTCGCTCGAATATTCCTAAAAAGCCGAAAACAAAAAGGCATGGTATCATCACAAGACCGAAACTAACTTTCTTGGGTTTGAAAATAGCCCAAAATGCCAGAACGATGGACAACGATGCTGCTCCGATAATAAAGTATTTCAACAGGTCATAGTATTCTTCGAAATCCATAGAACCTACTGCGGTACTCATATTGGCCTTCATCGCCTCCGGCATCACATTCCAATAATATACCGCTCCTGCAATCGCAAATGCTGTCCAAAACAGAACCCATCGCCCTGCATACTTGATTGCCAGAATCCGTATTTCGGAGCCTTTCTTAGAAAAAATGGTGGTTAATAGCATACCAAATATTCCACCTACCAACATAGCTACTGGTGTACGAAATGCCAATTGAGGGATATAAATGGGGTTAGTAAACCCGTTCAACAAACTTTTATCGGCATTCCAGTTCCCCGGATCCATCATAAAACCGAGGATTGATACAATAATAACCATCGTAATCCAAGATGCAATACTCAGAAATACACCGAATCGAATGTGTTTTAGCTTTGCATTCAGTGATTTATTGGAGTTCTTCCATGTCAAGTAATAAATCATAATGAGCACCACTTCCGTTACGAAAACAACCCATTCGGTAAACCATGCCCAATAAAACACTCGGATCAAGCTGCCTATCGAACTTGGACTGACTAATGCTACGGAGAACCAGATACCTACTCCCGTCATGGCACCGATTGTCGTAGTGATGATAAACGCCACCTTCATTTTATTGTAAATAAGTGTATCCCATTTACTATCCGAAATCTGATCAGTCGGTGCGTTCTTAACACCTTTGTATTCCAACCAGGTGATATAGGGAATAAAACCTACAGCAAGGCCGTGGTTAATCATAACGTGGATGATAGCGATGACCGCTATTAAAAACCGGTCATTTAACCAGTCCAAGTGGAACATTGGAAAATCCATAAATCTCTCTCGTTTATTTTTTTTGATAAAATTCCGACATTACGGCGAAGAGCGGAGGAAATATAGGTGCGAAACGCTTCTGTTTTTGGAACAGAATTATGCGGTTTACAGGATAATAGTTTAGCTATTCGTAACTGCTTCTATTTTGGAGAAATGGATTGCCGCATATAACAAAAAAGCAGTCCCAACTAACTGGAACCGCTTAAATTAATTCAATGGAGATATTACCTTTATCTCTGTGTCTTTCTAAACTCTTCTGGGCTAAGTCCATGCTTCTTTTTAAAAAAAGTAATGAAGTAAGAAGAACTGTCGAATCCAAGTTCAAATGATATTTCCGAAACCGTTTTGAACGTATGATAGAGCAACCTTTCTGCCTCCATCAGTATTCGGTCTCTTATTACTTCTCCGACACTCCTGCTCCGCCGTTCTTTACAGATACGGTTTAGGTAATTCGTTGAGATGTTCAATTTTTCGGCATAAAATGAAGGGAATCGTTCTCTTCTGTAATACTGTTCCAACAATTGTTCAAACAGTCGTACTTTACTCTCTTTTTCTCTATTATAGGGAGCATCGACAGCTATACCATTGTGTCTCTCCATAATACCCAATACGATATTCAGGTAAGAGCGCAATATCGTTCTTGAATCAGCTCCTGAGCGCTTGAATTCATCGTACATTGCGTCCATCATCATGCGCCAACGGGGCATATCTTCCGTATACTCCAACTGTTTACATACGCTATTACTTTTCAGAAATGAAAAATCGTATAAAACATTGTCGTTATATCGCTTCGAAAAGAAAGCGTCCGTAAACAATACCATCCAGCCTTTGGCTTGTTTATCTATTTCAAATGTACAGACACTGGTAGGGCTTACACTCAATACTTCGCCTTTATGGATTTGTGTAGAAGACTGATCTACAACAAACCTTCCGGCTTGATCTTCTAAAAAGATTATCATGTAGAACCTTCGCTGGTTTGGCAACGAAAAAAGACTACAATAATGCTGATTATAAGATTGGAGCGAAGTGATGAAAAAACCTAAATCGGGACTTTCAAAATCTTCCAGTGTCAAAACTCTTATTTCTTCTGTCTTGACAACCATAATAATATTACCTTAATTTAAATAATCGATAGATCAATTAAATCAGGCAATAGGCGGTTTGAAGATAGAAAAGCAAAACCCATCTGATAAGGGGGCAGTAGAAACCGATTGGGTTAATAGGTCTCCAACATCCGTTTGAATAGGCTGCGTATCGTTTAAAGTGAACAATGATAATATCATTGTTACTTCCAGCAACTTAAGTTTCACAGGTGCATCATTATGCTGCTGGTCCTCTTTAATTTTTTCCTCTAAATAACACGATCCTTTACATACTGGAATAGTATCAAATCTATTGATACACAACTGACTTTCTATATAGTCCCGGTTGAGCTGAAAGCCTACAAAAATCCACATACTACTCGTTGACTGTATCAATACAGCTACAAGCAACGATATGTACATGAATCTTTTCAAAATGGTGCGAATGTATTAAATTTATTTTTCTTTTCGTAAAATATCAATATCTGCTAATAATCTCTTGGTTTCCTCGCGTGAAGTTCCGTCGTATACACCTCGGATATGTAAATCCTTATCGACCAAAAGAAATCCACCGCTGTGTGTAAATCCGCCAGGGGCCGTACTATCCGGATAGGCAATAGCATAATAGGATTTCTCAGCAAGATGTAATACATCTTGTGGGCTTCCATATAGAAAATGCCATTTATCACTTTTTACCCCAATCTTGTCAGCGTAGGCTTTCAATGCCGCAATGGTGTCGCGTTTAGGGTCAATACTGAAAGACAGAAGAACAATATCTTCCATTCCCATCGTTTCATCGTACACTTCCTTCATCTGCGCGTTCATTTGCGGACAAATGGTTGGACATGACAAAAAGATAAATGAAGCAATATGGATCTTACCGATCAGGCTCTGATCAGAGATGGGTATACTGTCCTGATCAAGCATGCTAAATTCATCGATCTTAGGATAAATTAGCTCACTCCCTTCCGTAACCGGATTGCCGAGATAGGGAAGTTTTTTTTGTTGACAGCCCATGGAGCATATAGTCAAAACTAAGAATAAGGAGAAGCTTACATATTTCATTAAGATAAATACTATCCTATTTTAAATACCAAATATACATTTTATTGCTGTTAAATATCGATTGAATACCTTAAGTGTACCTTACAACATCCGATATGCACGAAAACCTAAACACGTCGCACGCTTAAGTAAACCACGAAAGCCATATAGTGTTGTAACTTTGCAAAGTTAATAAAGCAGCAGAGAGCAATGTATTTTCAAATTTTCAAAATCCTGCCATTTGGCATATTTTTTCTCGCCTCTTGTGGTCAAGAACGCGATGACAATAATCTTCCTATTATGGGTGAAAAAGAAATTGTTTCGATGGAGAAAGATGGCAAGACGGTTAATGACACGATCTACCACAGCATACCTGAATTCCGTTTTATGGATCAGGATAGTATCTGTATTTCCAATGAAGATGTAGCGGACAAGATATGTCTGGCAGACTTTTTCTTCACGCGCTGTCCTACGATATGTCCTTTGTTGGCAAAAAATATGCTGACCATCGCAAAAGAGTTTGAAAAAGAGGAGCGTCTAATGATATTATCCGACACCATTGATGCGAAACACGACACCCCGGCTGTGCTAAAAGATTACGCCACTAAACTTGGCGCACCGTCAAACTGGCACTTCTTAAATGGCCCACAGGATGCTGTCTACCATATTACAGGAAAAGAGGGTTACTTTTCGTATGCGGAGGAAAACCCGACATTCCCGGAGGCTTTGATCATACACATTCATTTCGCTAGCAGCAAGCCCTTTTTTTAAACACACTATAGATTTTTTTGGCATAAACCAGCAAAATACGAAGATAAAATGAAAGCAATTAACCTACTACTACTACTACTTATATTACAGGGAATGACAACCTATGGACAAGGCTCCTTGCGGGTACATCAGCAAGAAATGTATTCCATTGTAAAAAAAATACAGCAAGACACAATAACTGTTGCTGTTCTTCTGTACGATGATGTAGTGCTTCAGGATTTTGCAGGCCCTATTGAGGTTTTTGACAAGGCACAGAATCTCACAAAAGGAAAATTCAGAACGTTTACGGTTGGTTTAAGTTCCAAAGAAATTCATACCGAAAACAATCTTCTTAAAATTACTGCAGATTATACATTGGAACATTTTCCGAAAGCTGATTATATCATTATTCCGGGTGCAAGCATGCCTGTGATACACAAACTGATGGAAAATGAATCTCTGAAAGCTTTTCTCAAAAAGCAAAATGCAGATCCGAAAACAAAAATTGTATCGGTATGCACGGCAACTTATCTTTTAGCAAGTGCAGGCATTCTGGATGGTAAAAAAGCGACTACCCATTACTTTGTGGCAGACGACTTTGAGGAGCAGTTCCCGAAAATCCAGTTGGTACGAAATGTACGCTTTGTGGATGAAGGGAAAATTATCACATCATCCGGCGTTACTTCCGGAATTGATGCAGCTCTGCATATCGTTGGGCACCATAGTGGTGAGATGATTCAAGGGATGATTAACCGTGCTTTACAGTACACTTACGGTCAGAATGAAACTTGGCCGACTGCCCCCAAAGGAATGAGATACCGCAGTGAAAAACAAACAAATTAAACTTTTTAAAATCAAAATGAACAAAACAATTATATCCATAGCAACTTTGTTATTTGCTATAAACTTGAATGCACAAACCAGTGATTCTTTACAAGTCCAAAATCTTCAGGAAGTAGTTATCCAAGCAGAAAGAAAAGCTTTAGACCGATCCAGCGAAACCGCATCTAAGCTTCCGCTTAAAAATATAGAAAATCCGCAGGTTCTTAATACCGTTAATCATTTGGTTATCGAGCAACAGGGTATTACCAATTTTCCTGATATACTAAGGAATATCCCCGGCATCGGTAGAAGTTGGGCTTCCGTTTCTCCGTATTATACTTCCCGAGGTTTTTTGGTGAGAAATTATATCCGTAACGGAATGATCAGTTATGCAGCTTCGGATATGGATCCTGTAAATATTGAACAGGTAGACGTAATCAAAGGGCCTGTTGGTACGCTTTTCGGCTCCGGTTCAGTTTCATTTGGTGGACTTATTAACCGTGTTACCAAACAACCTTTTGAAGAAAGAAAAATAGCAGTCGGTTATCAGTTTGGAAGTTACGACTTAAGCCGGTTCACTGCTGATGTGAATTTGCCTTTAAATAAAGAAAAAACAGCACTTTTCAGACTCAATGCTTCCCATACCTACGATGGTTCATTTCAGGATGCCGGATTTTTGAAAAGTACTTTTATCGCTCCAAGTTTACTATATAAAGTCAATGAGCGTTTAAACTTATCTCTGGATGCAGAGATCTACGAAAGAGAAGGAACTTCCCAACCACAGTTTTCACCTGTTGGTCCGAAACAGACCGGTAGCACGGAAACATGGGCATCTACTCCCGAAGAACTGAATATTGATTATAAAAAATCTTTCTCCAACAACTCTGTCAAACTAAAAGATCCTGCCCGAAACTTCTTTGGAAAAATAGATTATAAACTTTCTGATCACTGGAAAATGCAGACCAACATCGTAAATGGCTCCACTTCCAATACCGGAAATTACCTGACTTTTGGAATAAAATCCGGAGATTCGGTAATCCAGAGAAAAGTATCCCAATATCCAACATCCAAGATTACAACCATTCAGCTTCAGCAGAATTTTATTGGAGATTTTAAAATTGGTTCAGTCCGAAACCGTCTTGTTGCAGGGATTGACTACTACAGAAATTCCAGCAATTCAGAAAGCAATGCTTTAAGCGGAAGAGGTGGAAGGCCTGTTTTTGATGAATTGAATATAGAAGGCAACAACAGCAATTATAATAATATCAATCCTTTTCTGATTGATGAAGCATTGTCTTCATACAGTTCGACATCGACCAAAACGGTGCAGCAAACCCTTGGTATTTATGTTTCAGATGTTTTTAATCCCATTGAAAGATTATCCGTAATGCTTAGTGCTAGATTTGACCGTTTCTTTAATGATGGCTCTACCAATCTGATAACAGGAGTTACCTCGGGAAACTACAATCAGAATTCCTTTTCTCCCAAATTAGGCGTTGTTTATGAAATTTTAAAAAATGAACTTTCTGTTTTTGCCAATTACAATAATGGTTTTCAAAATGTGGCACCCGTAACACAACCGGACGGAACGGTATCTGTTTTCAAACCACAGTATGCCAATCAGGCCGAATTTGGCTTTAAAACAGATTTACTGAAAAACAAACTGACGGCAACTTTGAGTTATTACGATATCCGTGTGAAAAACACGCTTCGTGCCGATGTAGATCAGCCGACATATACCGTTCAGGAAGGCGATCAGTACAGCAAAGGCGTTGAGTTGGATTTGGTTTCCAGTCCAATAGCCGGTCTTTTTCTGAAAGCCGGCTGGGCATACAATGACAGTAAATATACCAATGCCGTAGAATCCGTAAACGGACGCCGTCCTGTTAATTCCGGTGCTAAAAATGCAGTAAACTGGTATGCTTCCTATACTTTTGGAGGTCTCATTTTCAAAGGGCTTGGGTTTGGTTTTGGAGGTAATTTTAACGGGAAAAACTATCTCATCAACAATACCACGAACGGACAGTTCTATACCAACGAATACACGCTTTTAAATGCCAATCTTTTTTATGACCAGCCGCATTACCGTTTCAGCATCAATGCTGAAAATTTAGGCAATAAAAAATATTATTATGGTGGTTACGGAACATTTACTCCGGGAATGCTAAGGAGAATGATGGCAAGCTTAATTATCAAAATTTAAAATGAGTTTAAAGAACATCATAACAATCTTGCTGTGTCTTTCGGCAACGAGCAGTTTTGCCCAGAGCATACGGTGAACTATTAAATCGCGAACGGGCAAGGCTATTGCCCATACGAACGTTACTGTATTGAACAGTTCTATCAAAACGACTTCCAATGAAGAGGGTAGTTTTTCATTGGAATTAAAAAAGGGGAAGTATCAATTGGAATTTGAAACCCCTGTCTTTGCCCCTGTAAATCGTCAGCAAAAAGTGGACACTAAATATTAAAAAGATCCGGAGTGTTATTATCAAAAAAGCATTAGATTTAATTATGGACACTTCAAAGAAAAAAGTACAGAAAAGTTTGTTAAAGACACCCGTAAGACTTACACAGCCGAACAGAAGATTCTCATTGTGATGGAAAGGCCTACGCGCAGAGACTTCGGTAGCAGAATTGTGTAGAAAGCATTGAATTTCACAATCTCAATTTTAAGTTTGGAACCAAGAATTTATGGAAGCTGGGGAAAATCGGTTAAACGGAGATGTGATACGATAAGCTACAAGCGATGAAGTAACGGATCTGAAGAAAGAAAACGCTAGACTAAAGAAATGGTTGCCAATTTAGTTCTTCGCTACGATATTTAAATACCAAATATACATTTTATTGCTCTTAAATATCGATTGAATACCTCGAGTGTCCCGTACAACACCTGATATGCACTAAAACCTAAACACATAGCACGCTTATGTAAACCATGAAAGCTATATAGTGTTGTAACTTTGCAAAGTTAATAAACCAGTAGAGAGCAATGTATTTTCAAATTTTCAAAATCCTGCCATTGGGCATATTATTTCTCGCCTCTTGTGGTCAACAACGCGATGATAAGGATCTTCCTATTATGGGCGAGAAAGAAATCGTTTCAATGGTGAAAGATGGCAAGACGGTTAATGACACGATCTACCACAGCATACCTGAATTCCGTTTTGTGGATCAGGACAGTGTATGGATTTCCAATGAAGATGTTGCGGATAAGATCTACCTGGCGGATTTCTTTTTTACACGTTGTCCGACTATATGTCCTCTACTTGCTAAAAATATGTTGACCATCGCAAAAGAATTTGAAAACGAGGAGCGTTTAGTGATATTATCGCACACCATTGATGCGAAACACGATACGCCGGCTGTGCTAAAAGATTACGCTACTAAACTTGGCGCACCCTCAAACTGGCACTTCTTAAATGGCCCACAGGATGCTGTCTATCACATTGCAGGAAAAGAGGGTTACTTTTCGTATGCGGAGGAAAACCCCGACATTCCCGGAGGCTTTGATCATAGTGGTGCATTTACATTGGTAGACACTAACGGACACGTAAGAGGTGTTTACGATGGCACCCGTGAAGATGAAGCGAAAAAGGCAATAGCGGATATCCGAAAATTATTAGCACAATTTTAAAAAGATATAAACTAAATTGAAAAGGATCATTTCATTTCTAATACTTGTATCTCTCGCTTACCAATGTTTGGGAAGTATGGGGGTATTTGTGTGGTTTGAAAGCAACCGATCCTATATCACAAACGTATTGTGTGAAAACAGGGCAAAGCCGGAAATGCATTGCAATGGTCAATGCGTACTGATGAAAAAGCTCAAAGCATTGGAAGAGAAATCATCCGATAAAAGTCTTCCGCAGAACGCAAAATACGAAACTTTTCTCTGCGAGATGCAGGAATGGCTGGTGATGCCCGAAAGCATATCCATCCAGTTAGTGAACAAATACGTATCCTATTATAAAGCTTACTACAGTTTTATACATTTCAAGAATAACTTCCGCCCTCCTCGATTCAACGCCTAATTTTTTCTATAATAATTAATAGTGCTGTATTGACCTAAGAGGCTTTATACTCGGTGTGCAATATAGCGATTTTGGCATTGAATAAAATCGAGAATGAAACCATTTTACTTTGGAAAGTCATCCATGCTTTTTAGCATAATGGCTATGGCATTGATATACAGTTTGACCGGGTGCGGCAACAATACACATAACCAACAGCAAGAAGGCGCGGTTGACACGGCAGGTGCTTTGGTTGATATAACCGCTTTGACAAAAATAGCAGATACGACACTGACAGACAAAAGGATAAGTGTACTGGTACAGGACAGCCTGACCAGCAAAAACGAAACTGGAGTTGCTACCTTTAGTGCGAGACAGATTTAATAAGTAATTTTAAATTTGTAGAGATGCATAGAAAATTTGATGATTCATTTAAGATGATGGCTGTCGAGCTGAGCGTTGTTAGGGGCTCTGTATCGGAAGTTGCAAAAGAGCTTGATGTTGATCCCAGCCTACTTAGTAAATGGCGTAGGAACCCTCGTTATAATGGTAATAAAGTTTTGCCTGACAACCCCAAGATAAGCCCTGAGGAACAGGAATTGCGGATTTTGCGAAAACGACTTAGAGATGCCGAACTAGAACGTGACATACTAAAAAAGGCCATAGCCATCTTCTCCAAGGGAGACGGTCCATATACCGGTTCATAGTGGCGAACCGCGATATATATTCCGTAGAGAAGATGTGCCAGATATTGAATGTTAGCAGCGGCTGCTTTTACCGTTGGTTAGTTTCACCAGAGCCTGCCGGGGCACAGCGGAGCAAAATTCTTACTGATAAAATACAGAAAGTCCACAGGGATAGCGGTTACATCTATGGCAGTCCACGTATAACCGCAGAACTACATAAAGGAGGAAATGTTGTATCAAGATCTTATGTAGCCAGATTAATGAAAAAACACGGGATACGCAGTAAAGTGAAGAAGAAATATAAGGTCACCACAGATTCAAGCCATAGTTATAGGATAGCTGAAAATCTCCTCCAAAGAGATTTTTCAGCGGATGCGCTCTCGCAAAAGTGGGTCGGTGACATTACCTATATCCATACCGATAAAGGCTGGTTATATTTGACGACTGTTATTGACCTTGCCGATAGAAAGGTTGTGGGTTGGTCTTTAAGTACAGATATGACAGCAGAAAACACCTCCGTATCGGCAATGAAAATGGCTCTTAAGAATAGAGGTGTGAGAAAAGGGCTGATTTTCCACTCAGACAGAGGAGTCCAGTACGCCTGCGACGAATTTAAATCGATACTCAGCGATAATGACATAATCCAGAGTATGAGCAGAAAGGCGAACTGCTGGGATAATGCGGTAGCGGAGAGTTTTTTCAAATCATTAAAGGCTGAAATGGTTTATCACAGGAGATTTATAGATCAAAAATCGGCTAAATTGGAGGTTTTCGGATATATTGAAGGCTTTTACAATACTAGAAGAATACATTCCGCTTTAGGTTATAAAACCCCTAAGCAGGTGGAGGAAATGCTGTTGAAAAAAGAAAAATTAGCAGCGTAATAAAAGTCTCTCATTTTTAGTTGCAGTTCCAATCTTCATCGTTTCTTTGGAAATGAGAATAATATCACTCACTTTTTGCAGATTGTCTCTTAAAATCACCACATCTGCCGAATCGCTGGCGGCACTCGATCCTTTAGCACCCATCGCAATGCCTACATCGGCAACGGTTAACGACGGTGCATCGTTCACGCCATCACCCACCATTACAACCGGGCGAAATTCGTCGGGCATACTTTTCAGGATTTTCAGTTTGTCTTCCGGCAAACAGCCACCGTGCACTTCCGTAATGCCAATTTCTTTGGCAATGTTTTCAGAAATACTTTGCTTGTCGCCGGAAATCATCATAATTTTTTGGATACCCATTTTTATTAATTGGGCAATGGTTTGCCGGGCTTCGGGGCGCACTTCATCGGTAAAGGTGATTTCCCCTGCATATTTGTCATTCACCGAAACAAATAACGAGGTTTTTTCCGTTTTAATTGAAATGGGTTCGGTCGTTACAAAATTCAGTTTACCCACTTTCACCAGTTTGCCGTTTACTTTTCCTTCAATACCATTTCCTTCTATTTCCTTTAAATCTGTTGCCAGAGGAATCGGTTTATCCCCGATATATTTCATCACCGAAACCGCCAAAACGTGGGAAGACTGCTGTTCTACGCTGGCTACAAAATCAATCAGTTCGTCTTGCGAATAAGAATTTTCCGGGATGATGTCGTCCACAGTAAGATCGCCTTTGGTTAAGGTTCCGGTTTTATCGAAGGCGATGGCTTTCATTCTGTCCAGTTTTTCGATGACAGTCCCGGATTTTATCACCACCCCATTTCTGCTGGAACGGCTCATTCCGGCTATCAGGGCAATGGGAGCCGCCAGAATCAGCGGGCAGGGCGAAGCCACCACCAACACTTCGGCAATGCGGTTGGGATCTTTGGTAATCAAATAAGCAATTCCGGCAATTAAAAAAGCAACGATGGTAAAAGGCAAAGCGTACCGATCCGCCATTCGCACAAAATGTGCCGGCTCTTTTTCGGAATTATGCACCAATTGCACGAGTTGCTGGTACTGGCTGTCTTTGGCGAGTTTGGAAACCTGAATGGTAATGGCTCCCGAACCATTCACCGAACCCGACCATAAGCTGTTGCCTTTGGTTTTGTTGACGGGTTTGGATTCGCCCGTGAGCGAAGATTCGTCCAGCAGCACCTCTGCACTCAGTAAAATTCCGTCCACGGGAATAATTTCCTTGGGTTTTACGATGATGATGTCACCGATTTTAATATCCTCCACAGGAATATCATGTAAATCGTTTCCTGTTTTTTTATGAGCAATTCGGGGTGTATTATCAAGCAATGATTTTAAATCTTTCCGGGCTTTTTTCTGGGCATAATCTTCCAACGAATCACCTCCGGTAATCATAATGAGGATAATGAGTGCCGCCCAATAATTACCAACAGCTAAGGTTGCAGCAATGGCAGAAATCGCCAAAATATCCACGCCAAAATTCCCGGAACGAAGCACGTCGATCATTCCTTTCAGAAGAACAATGGACATCAAAATGCCGGTTGCCGTAATTAAGATTTTAGCATAATGCGGTTCTTTCAGGATAAATTCCAGAACAAGTGCCACTAAGGCAATGCTGAGAACGATAATGAATTTATATATATTTTTCATTTTTATAAATTTAAAAGTTTAAAGACAAACCTAATCCCATTGTTTTATTTTGATAAAACGGATATACAAGAGCACTATTTTTGCTATGATCTTTTGAAAATAATTGACTGACTTTTGGGAACAACCAATAGGCAACTTCTGTGGAGAGAATTCCAATACCGGCACCTGCAACCACATCACCCACCCAATGTTTATCATTCAAAATGCGATAAACTCCCGTAAAAACAGCAATTGGATAACCAGACAAACTTAACCAAATATTTTCATCCTGATATTCACGGAACATAAAATGTGCTGTTGTAAAAGCAGTTGTAGTATGTCCCGAAGGAAACGACAAATTATTAGAACCATCTGGTCGTTCTTCTCTCACCAAATGCTTGGTAGGTAATACGACAGCACTTGAAATCAGCAACGATGTGCCTAAAATAATACTTCGGTCTTTCAAATTATGTTTTCCTTTAAGTCCAATAGCATTTAATCCATAAAACAATATTGCAGGTACGTATTGGGTATAATTATCCAGTTTTATTTTATCCGGCTGATGCTCCCCAATTTCATATTGGGTGGAACGGTTCAGCTGTTTCAGATCATCAGACGTCAGGCTCAGGATTCCGTATCCGATAAAAACAGAAGGTACAATCAGCTTTTTATATTTAAATTGATAGGCGTGGTCAAATGATTGATCCATCTTTTGACCTGTTACCAAACTATCCGTTTGTGCTATTCCCAATTGATAAACGCACAATATGAGTATCAATAATAAATGTCTCATTCTTAAATTTATTAATCATCTCCGCCAATCATTTTGGAAGCAATTCCCTTTTGAGCTGTTTTTTCTGCCAGCCAAATCCCGCCAAAATGCAAAATAATAAAAATCGGAAACCAGTAAATTGCCCATTTATGAATGGTTTCCATTGTATCTTTCAGGTCTCCATTCCACCATTTCAGGTAGGCTCCGGTGATGGATGAAACAATCACAAACAAGTAAAATAGCAGATAAATAAATCCCTGAAATTTTTCTTTTGCTGATGTATTTGCCGAAAAAGGATTTGGAAAACGAATGCCCTTTACCAACATATAAATGATGCGAACCGCAATGATTACAAAGAAAACATACGCTGCATATACGTGCCATTGCCACATAGGGTCCAGAATGCTTTTTACTGTTACGATGGTTTGTTCATTGGTTAAATCAATGCTTTGCATATTTTTTTCAATAGCTCCCAGAATGGCTTTTTTACCCATCTAGTTGATCCGAAGAAATCCGGTGATAAACAAAACCGTCATTAGTAGAGCTGTGCCCCAGTGTAAACCACGATGAAGCGGGGTAAATATTTTTGTTGAATTTCTCATTATTTTAAATTTTTATATCAGATTTTATCTGACTGTTATTCTTCATCTTCACTGGTATTTTTCAACTTCATCAATATGGTATAGGCGTTTTTGACCACGATTTTCTTACCTTGAAAATCAGCAAAGTTGAGGATTTCAACAAAGCCATTTTCGGAAATTCCCAATGTGACCGGGACCATCTTCCAGGTCTGTTTCCCGGTTTCTGTAAAGACATAACTTTTCCCTTCAAAATCCACCACGCTTTCTTCCGGAATAGCATTGGCAAAAGAATTTTCTGTTTTCACTTCGGCATTCATATACATTCCGGGAATGAGTGCAGGATCGTATTTTTCAAAATGACAATTAACCTCAGCCATGCCGCTTCCGTCCACGTCTTTACTCGTCAGCAAAATTTCACCGGCATATTTTTTTGAAGGATCTACATTGGTATAAGCCACAATCTGTTGCCCGGTTTTCAGCATTTCCAAATCCTTTTCATACACTTTTAAATTGAGGTGAATATCAGAAGGATTGATGAGTTTAAACAGCACATCCGAAGACGTTACATATTTGCCTACATTCACATTCACCTTGCTCACAAAACCGTTGATGGTACTATAGACAGGTACGCTCTGCTGAATATTTCCGGCAGATATCTTAGCCGGATTTATGTTGACCAACTTCAGTTGCTGGGCAATGGAATTCATCAGAATTTTCTGATCGCTCATAATGGATTGTGCCTGCTGCATCACTTTATCACTACTTGCCTGGCTTTGGTTGAGCTTAGTTTGTCGGTTATAATCCAGTTGGGCAAAGTGGTATTTGGATTTTGCCATCAGATAATCCTGCTGCAACTGTACAAACTGCGGATTTTCAATAACGGCAATTACCTGACCTTTAACTACTTTCATCCCTGGCAAAAGGCGGGTGCTTTTCAGATAGCCGCCCAGCGGTGTACTTACGGAAACCAGATTTTGCGGTGGTACATCAATTTTACCGTTGAGTTTCAATACGGTGGAAATATGCTGCATCGACAGTTCCGCGGTTTCAATGGGGGTATTGTGTAACTGTGCATCGGTGAAAATAACCGTGTTTTCGTCTTTCGGATTTGCAGTTTTGGTGGCGGTGGTTTCTTGTTTTTGTTGACATTGAACTGCGGAAAGCAGTACTATCAAGACCAAAAAATAAGAACCGTATAATTTTAATATTTTCATTTTCTTGTCTAATTATATATTGATTTGAAAAATTCTGTTTACTGTTTAAAATATCCTGTTCATCAACTACTGAATCGTGATATAATTCAGTTCAACCACGCTTTCGTTTAGTTTCAATAGGGCATCTGCATAATTGCTTTTGAGCAAAACTGCCTGATTGACGAGCATTACAAATTCCAGATAATTGATTTCTCCGTTAATGAATTGTTGCTGTGCTGTTTTGGTAATGATGTCTGCATTTTTCAGTTCATCAGTTTCGTAACGGTTGATGATTTCGAGATTCGTTTGATACATTTGCTTGAGCTGTTTCTGTTTTTTCTCTAATGCAAATTCCGTATTATGCCAATCGTTTTCCGCAATGCTTTCCGCCACTTTAGAAGCGTGAATTCTTGCCTTTTGTCCGCCTGAAAATATTGGAATGCCAACACCTACCATCACCGAATGAAACTGTGGTGTAGCAGAATACAGTTTATCATCAGGTCCCATACCTTTGAACGAATTGAGATTATAACCGATTTGCAAACCCGGAAGAAGTCTGGATTTTTCCACTTCGGTTTGTTTGCCGGCAACCGTTTTTTGCTGTTCCAATACATGTAACAAGGGATGCGAAGCATTTTCCTGAAGCAAAAGAACCGGTCTGGAATTTTCCAAAGGAAGATATTCCGTTTCGGAATTGAGCAACCAACTGAACTGCAACTGCAAGGTTTTTATTTCCTGCTGCACTTGTTTCAACTGAATCTCAATCGCCGATTTTTGGTTGGAAGCCGTTGTTTTTTCCAGAATATTGCTTTCTCCAGCTTTTAAACGCAAACTGGCTTTGTCTAAAAATTGGGTGTACAGTTGCAACGTTTCATTCAGCAATTTTTCCTTATCTTTCCAATACACTATCTGGAAATAACTTTGGCTGACGGCTTTTTTCAGTTCAAATTCTTTAAGCGAAACATTCAACTGGCTTTTTTTCCATTCTTCGGAATGCAAATTTTTCTGTTTCTGATACACAGTTGGAAAAGCGATGCTCTGTGAAATCCCGAATTTCATATCGTTGTATGCACTATTTATTTGTCCGTAATCTGCTGTAACTGCGGTTTGCGGAATATCGGCATTAGAAGTTTTAATCAATGCTTTGGCATAATCCGAACGCAGTTTTTCATTTTTCAGGTTGCGATTGTTTTGCAACGCTGTTTGCACGGCTTCATCTAAAGAAATTATGGTTTGTGCCTTCATTTTTATTCCTGAAAACAGCATAAAAATCAACAGAACAGAGGCGACATGTTTGGATTTTGGTTTTTTCATTTTAAATCCATTTTCGATATTGACATATAAAAGCGGTAGGACAAAAAGGGTGAGCAAAGTGGCCAATATCAGTCCGCCAATTACCACGGTCGCCAAAGGTCGCTGCACTTCTGCTCCAGCACCTGTGCTTATTGCCATCGGGATAAAGCCGAGGGAGGCAACGGCTGCGGTCATCAATACCGGACGCAATCGGCTTTCGCCGCCATCAATCACAATTCTGACGATATTTCTAATGCCGTTTTTATGCAGTCGGTTAAATTCTGAAATCAATACAATACCGTTCAAAACCGCTACGCCAAAAAGAGCGATAAAACCAACGGCAGCACTGATGCTGAAAGGCATTCCGCGTAAATTCAACATAAATACACCTCCGATGACCGACAACGGAATGGCGGTGTAAATCAGAAGACTTTCTTTAATCGACTTGAACGCCATAAACAACAGGACAAATATCAATGCCAATGCCAGCGGAACGGCAATCATCAACCGTTGTTTGGCGTTGTTCAGATTTTCAAAAGAACCGCCATACGTAATAGAATAGCCGGCCGGAAGTTTAATCTGTTTGTCCACTTTACCCTGCAATTCTTCCACAATGCTTTGCACATCACGGTCTTTGATGTTGAAGCCGACGACAATACGGCGTTGTGCATTTTCACGTTGAATTTGATTGGGACCTTCCACCACATCTACGGTTGCCAGCTGATTGAGCGGGATCTGATTGCCTGCAGGTGTTGGAACCAATAGATTTTGAATATCATTGATGTTTTTTCGGTCACTGGCATTCAGGCGTACTACCATATCAAAGCGTTTTTCGCCTTCAAAAACCAAACCTGTACTCTGTCCGGCAAATGCGGTATTAATCACCCGATTGACATCTGCAACAGAAAGATGATACTGAGCAATCACGGGACGATTGTATTTTACCACCACCTGCGGAAGCCCGGAAACCGGTTCTATATAAAGGTTTTGTGTACCTTTTACCGTTTCAATGATTTTACCGAGTTGGTTGGCATTTTGCACCAAAGAATCCAGATTATCGCCAAAGATTTTGATGACCACATCCTGTCTTGCACCGGTCATCAGTTCATTAAAACGCATCGCTACCGGATACTGAAAACCAACTGTAATACCGGGCACATCTTCCAGTGCTTTGCTCATTTTTTCTGATAATTCGGGAAACGTTTTGGCGGAAGTCCATTCTTTTTTGTCTTTCAGAATGACCATCATATCCGAAGCATCCATTGGCATCGGATCGGTAGGCACTTCTCCACTTCCTATCTTGGTGACCACTTTTTCCACTTCGGGGAAACGGGTTTTTAAGATATGGGCTGCTTTTTGCGTACTTTCAATCGTGGTGGTAAGGTTGCTGCCCGGTAAAACGCGGGTATCCACCGCAAAATCACCTTCTTCCAAAGACGGAATAAATTCGCCGCCCATTCTGCTTAGCAGAATTATTGCCGTGATGAACAATATCCCGATTATGGTAAAAATGGTTTTCGGAATGCGTAAAACTTTCAGCAAGGTTTTCAAATAAAGCGCTTCTACTTTCTTCATTACCCTGTCCGACCACGAAGGTTTTAAACTTCTTTTCTTCAACAAAACCGAACTCATCATCGGAATGTAGGTTAGGGAAAGCAGAAATGCACCTAATAATGCAAACGCCACCGTTTCTGCCATCGGGCGGAACATTTTCCCTTCAATCCCCTGCAATGTTAGGATCGGAATGTACACAATGAAGATGATAATTTGTCCGAAAACTGCACTGTTCATCATTCTTCCGGCAGATTCTGTAACTACACTATCCATATCATTGGACGGAATTTTCAGCAGGCTCTTGAACTTAGGATTGAGGGATAACTGATGCAGGACGGCTTCTACAATAATGACCGCTCCGTCGATGATTAATCCAAAATCCAGTGCACCCAAACTCATCAGATTGCCGCTCACCCCGAAAAGGTTCATCATACAAATGGCAAAAAGCATTGCCAGTGGAATCACCGAAGCCACGAGTAAGCCGGCTCTGAAATTTCCGAGAAATAAAACGAGGACAAATACCACGATTAAAGCACCTTCCATAAGGTTTCTCTCTACCGTGCTGATGGCATTATTCACCATTTTGGTACGGTCAAGAAAGGGTTCTATCACCACGCCTTCGGGCAGGGTTTTCTGGATTTGAGCCACTTTGGCTTTTACATCTTTGATGACCTGACTACTGTTGGCACCTTTCAGCATCATCACCACCGCACCCGAAACTTCGCCCTGATCGTTGTAAGTCATCGCTCCGTAACGGGTGGCATAGCCAATTTTGACATCAGCTACATCTTGGATAAACAGCGGTACATCGTTGTTTTTATTGGTAATGGAAATGTTTTGAATATCCTCAATATTGCCCACCAAACCTTCGCTCCGAATGTAGAGAACGGTTGGCCCTTTTTCGATATAAGCACCGCCGGTGTTCTGGTTATTGGCATTCAGTGCATCAAAAACATCATTGATGGTAATGCCGTAAGCATTGAGTCGGTCGGGATTCACGGCAATCTCGTATTGCTTCAATTTACCGCCAAAACTGCTGACTTCCGCTACGCCTTTGACCTGAAGTAGCTGTCGACGCACAATCCAATCCTGAATGGTACGGAGTTCCGTAACGTCGTATTTTTGTTCAAAACCTTCTTTAGGACGAACGACATATTGATAGATTTCGCCCAAACCGGTAGAAATCGGCCCTAATTGCGGTGTTCCGATACCTTGCGGAATTTCATTCTGAACCTGTTGCAGCCGCTCTGCCACTTGTTGTCTTGCCCAATACACATCAATACCATCATCAAAAACAATGGTAACCAAGGACAATCCGAAACGGGAGAAACTGCGGATTTCTTTGAGTCCGGAAATATTGGAGTTCGCCTGTTCAATTGGGAAAGTAACCAGACGTTCGATATCGGTTGCCCCAAAAGACGGAGCGATTGTAATAACCTGCACCTGATTATTGGTAATGTCCGGCACAGCATCAATCGGTAATTTGCTTACCTGATAAGAGCCAATGCCGATTAAACCAAGAACCAATAATGCTATAATGAGTTTGTTCTTTACAGAAAACTCAATGATTTTTGTAAGCATAATTTATTCTGTTAATCGTAAATGATAAATAAAGAGATTTGACGTTTCCAATACATGATCAATCCTACAGGCGGACACAAAATACACCGACTGCCCGAATGAAAGTATTATCAAACAGCAAATGCACGATGAAAGGATTCATCGTGGAAATCAAAAAAGATTAACAGAATTTCGGAGGTTGCCAGATGGCAGAACGGTAATTGTTATCAGAAAATGTATCGTCCAAAGGCAAGGTTTTGGGTTCTTTGCCTACAAGTTTTTTGGTTTCTATATCAAAACTAAAAGGGGGGACAAGTACAAAACTGATATTCAAAACATCGATATGTACGATAAACGGTAATTGTTTGTCTTGTTCATAATCGTCATCGTGTGGATGGTTTTCCAGATGGCTCCCGGCGTAATGAACTTCCAAAAATTGCAAAACAGTAACCTCCGGATTTTTTTCTTTGTGATCGAAATAATGCTCTATAAGTATAGGAAACTTCAATAACTGACCTAATTCAGTTGTCGAAATTAAATACACAGACAATAATAATATTGAAAACATTTTTTTCACTTAACAAAGTTAATAAAAAAGTCTGCTCTCTTTTATAAGACGCTGTAATTTAAAATATTTCAAAATAAATGATTTAAAAATTCAATATTATCCCTCCTGTATCAAATGCTGTAAATTCGGGTCGTTCTTTATACGCTCCATTTCACTTTCCACGATATGAACAATGTCTAATTTTATCTGACGATAATTGTTCTCAATATCCCGTTTCATATTATCTTCTCCGCTTTCATCGACAAAGGATAAAATTTCCGGTATCTTCTGGTACGCTTTTGTTTCGGCAGCAACTTTCTCGTTATCTACTACAATTTCTGCGTGAAATATCTTTTGTTCTATACGTTCGTCAAAGTTATCGGACACTGAACCGACAAACATACCTTGTGTAAGTGTACTGATTTTTGAAGCTGGAATAAGACTGTCTAATTGGGTAGAAATTGAAGTTGATTTGTCATTTCGGTTAATCGTCATACTTTGGCGTTTCTGTAATACTTTCCCAAAGCGTTCTGACAGGCTCTTTGCCGTTTCGCCCACGACCTGACCGCTAAAAATATTACCGACCGTGTTCTGAATTACCGTAAGCATCCGGTGAATACCCTCAAACGGGGATTTACGGGGTATTTTTCCACCTA
>NZ_FUKU01000037.1 GCF_900163865.1 Sphingobacterium sp. JB170 | reverse complement strand
TAATGGTGATGAGCATGCCCAGTGCAACATAAATGACAATGATAAAAATACCATACAGCAGCGCTTGGGACACAGCCTTCATGCGCGATCCGGCCTTTTTAGTAAAAAAGCTTACCGTCAGGGGGACCATCGGAAAGATGCAGGGCATGATAAAGGCTGCAAAGCCGCCTAGGATGCCTGCGATGAATATTCCCCAAAGAGAGGCTTTCTCTTGCGATTCTACTGGCATAGCAGCTGGCACGTCATCCCCTGCGCTATTTTGCGACGTAAGGTCTTGTGCCGCTCCATCAGTGAACTCAAGGTCCTCGGGAATTTCTATTAAGGGCTCTCCAGTATTTGTTGGAGAGTCGCTGTTTTCCGCTTCGCCACTAGTGAACTCGAGCTCATCAAAGGAAATTAATGTATCCTGTTGTGCAAAAGATATATGAATAAAGGAGAAGATAAAAATTTGTAGAACTACAACGTATCTAAGGAATAAATGCATAGTTTCAATCAATAAGATGCTAAAATAAAAAAAAGGCGGTAAACCACCGCCTTTCGTATTCTATTATTCGTAAATACTACTTAATTGTGACTGTGAAAGCGTATTCTTCAGGAGGTAGACAGCGCTCTTTGTCGCACGCCATAAATTCAACTACACCTTTAACATTCGTTTGCCCTTTAGTGAGTTTTACTTTTTGCTGAAAGGTAACTTCATTGATATAGTATGGGACGTCCATGTTGAACAATTTCTCAAATTTTGATTTTGGCGCCGGCGCCGCAACTTTACCGTTTAAAGTGTATTCTTTTGACGGTGTAAACTTAAAAGACGTGGAGATAGGGCCGCCATCAGGAACTTGTAGGCCATATATATTCCACCCTTGTTCAATAGTTGCTTTTACAAACACAACGGCTTCATTGTTATTTAGTTTTTTAGATGCAACGGACCACGTTACGGGGTTGTAAATTTGAGCTACCGCACCTGCAACACTAAACAGAACAAGCGCCATTAATAAGCTTAATTTTTTCATATTTATGATGTTTTACCTTTCTAGTTGGACGACCTAAACCCCAGTAGGTTTAAATTATCCGCTAATTGTGGCACAAAGGTAATAAGCCTCGCTGTGTGAAACAAGTAATTTTGTTGTTAAATTAGGAGGCGAATTTCCTTAAGATCAAAGGATTGGGTCGATTGGCCAATTAAAACGATTAACCTCCCTAACGAATCAACCCCTTGGATAGTGCCTTCTATTTGTTTCTCGTTGACTTCAAATAACGCAGGTTTCCCGTGCATTAATAATAACGCGGTGTAAGCGGCTCTTATTTTTTCTGGATGCTTGAGGTCCGATTGTTTGTATAACGTAAAAATTTGAGTGAGCATGTCACGACAGCACGCTTCTATATCTAGGTTTTTAGCCGATTTTAAATGCTGCTTTAAAGAAGTTGCTGATGTTTTTAGCGAATCTGGGAAATCTTGCTGATTGATATTAATTCCAATACCAACGATCGATGATTTGACCATTGCGCCCCGTAATTGGTTTTCAATTAATATACCGCCTATTTTTTTTTGACCGACAAATATGTCATTCGGCCATTTTATATATACATCTTTTATATAGTGGGTTAGCCATTGATGGACACCCAGCGATACTAGGATGTTTAGGTTGAAGGCGTGCTGTACGGGTAAGCTATTTGGGTACAATAGAAAGCTGACGGTAAGGTTCTCCTCGGGCTTTGTTAGCCACGCGGTTCCCCGTTGGCCTCTCCCTTGAGATTGATGCTTTGTCATAATGGCAGTCCCTTCGGCAAGTGGCTTAATATTTGACAAAAGTAGTTTTAAATAATCATTGGTGGAGGTTACCTCTTCAAGCACAATTAAATTTTGTCTAAGGTTAAGTCCAGAAAATGTGTTATTTTGCAAGAGAATAGAGTTAAGAGTATACGGAACATTCAAAACTAATGTTTTTTAATGAATAAATTCACAAAAACGGAGTTGTCAAGCAGACTCGCAGAGGTTGTCGTATTTGGGATGCAAGAGAAGAAAGGAGACGAAATTGTGCGGATGGATATGAGGAAAGTGAACGCGACGCTGTCGGATTATTTTGTGATATGTCACGCCGAATCAAGCATACAGGTGGGAGCGATCGCTAAAAGTATAGAAGACGAAGTTTACAAAGCATTTGGTCAAAGACCCTGGAATATAGAAGGGCGAGGAAATGGAGAGTGGGTTTTGTTGGATTTTGTGGATGTCGTAGTGCATATCTTCAAGAAAGACGTAAGAAGCCGTTATGGTATTGAAGATTTGTGGGGCGACGCTCAACTGGAATCCTTTCAAAGCGCTTAGTTTACAATTAAGAGATGATTTAACAGAATATAATGAAGAAAATCCCGAATAAAAAAGTTACCCCTGTACCACCGAAGTTTAACATGATGTGGCTCTGGATATTAATTATCCTAGGTTTCTTTGGTTTACAGTTCTTATTTAGTGGCGAAACGGCTGAGAAAATTAGTTATTCCGAATTTGAGCAAAACATGTTATTGCCCGGCGACGTGGATAAGTTAGTGGCCTATAAGAATAATGATTTAGTCGATGTAGAGGTTTATATTAAAAAGGATAAACTCTCTGAAGAAAAATATAAAGATGTTGCACCGGAAGAAAATTCCTTGATGATGAGCCCGGCGGTCGGGCCGCAATATGTGTTTACCGAACCTTCTCCTGAAATTCTGGAAAGAAAGTTAAACGCATCGCAAGATAGCTTAGGGACGGATGTTGCTAAGGTTGCCGTTAAATATGAAGACCGTACAAACCCATGGACAGGTTGGTTCGTTTCTTTTATGCTACCTTTATTGATAATCGTTGGTATCTGGATGCTGCTCATGCGTAGAATGGGTGGGGGTGCTGGCGGTGGCGGAGGCGCCATCTTTAATATCGGGAAATCCAAAGCCCAGTTATTTGATAAAGAGTCCCAAATTAATATCACCTTTAACGATGTTGCGGGACTGGAAGAAGCGAAAACCGAAGTAATGGAGATCGTCGATTTCTTGAAAAATCCACGGAAATATACAGACCTTGGTGGGAAAATCCCCAAAGGTGCCTTACTAGTAGGCCCTCCCGGAACGGGTAAAACGTTGTTAGCAAAAGCGGTAGCTGGTGAGGCGCAAGTGCCTTTCTTCTCGCTGTCTGGTTCTGACTTCGTTGAGATGTTCGTAGGTGTGGGGGCTTCTCGTGTTCGTGATTTGTTTAAGCAAGCAAAGGAGAAAGCGCCATGTATCATCTTCATCGATGAAATAGACGCTATCGGACGTGCGCGAGGCAAAAATTCCGTAATGGGTGGCAATGACGAGCGGGAAAACACATTGAACCAGCTACTTGTAGAAATGGATGGTTTCGGCACCAATGTAGGCGTGATTATTCTCGCAGCGACAAACCGTTTGGACGTGCTGGATACGGCCTTACTACGTCCAGGACGTTTCGATCGCCAGATATCGATTGATAAACCGGATTTGATCGGTAGAGAGCATATTTTTAACGTCCATTTAGCCCCATTGAAGCTTTCTGAAGAGGTCGATGCTAAAAAGCTATCGGCACAGACGCCGGGCTTCGCCGGAGCGGAGATTGCGAACGTTTGTAACGAGGCGGCATTGATCGCGGCGCGTAAGAATAAGAATGCGATCGATATGCAGGATTTCCAAGATGCCGTTGATAGGGTTATCGGAGGTCTGGAGAAGAAGAATAAAATCATATCACCCGAAGAGAAGAAAATTGTTGCTTATCATGAAGCGGGGCATGCAATTGCCGGTTGGTTTCTTGAATATGCCGATCCTCTGGTAAAAGTGTCTATTGTCCCTCGTGGTGTCGCTGCGTTAGGATATGCCCAGTATTTGCCCAAAGAGCAATTCTTATATACCACCGAGCAGCTACTGGACAGTATGTGTATGACAATGGGAGGACGTGTAGCCGAAGATATTACATTCGCCCGCATTAGTACGGGGGCACAAAATGATTTAGAGCGTATTACAAAACTCGCATATGCGATGACTGCGGTATATGGTATGAATGAGAAAGTTGGTAACGTATCTTTTAGAGACGGCGCGACTGAATCACAATTCCAAAAGCCCTATTCTGACCAAACTGCGGAGCTAATTGATGATGAGGTTCGTATCTTAATTGCTAAGGTGTACGAACGGACTAAACAATTGTTGCTTGATAAGCAAGAGGGGTTGATTAAGATTGCGGAGAAGCTTTTGGAGAAAGAGATCTTATTCCAAAGCGACTTGGAAGAAATTTTGGGCAAGCGGCCTTTCGAAAATCGTACCACATATGATGAGTTTGTAAATGGTGGCGCTGATGGCGGAGGTGTACCGCAGACAGATTTGCCTATCGAGCTTCCTGAGAAGAGTAATAATAACGACACACAATCCGAGACGACAAAAGAGTTATAATACAAATTTGTAGTCCATCGAGGATATCAAGACTTTTCCTGCTTTTCTGCTCGAAAAGTCTTGAGTATTTTTAGCATTACCTAAGCGATAAATTTTAGCAGGTCCGTTCACATATAAAAAATGAATATTAGAAATACAACAGCAAAAGAACAAATGCTCAAGAAAATTCGGCAAGCATTGCTTCAAAAGCGCGAGAATCCGCATGTTGATTTTGAAGATTCACCCTTGTATAACGACGAACCAGAGCCACTGGATGTGACATTTGCGGGCGAGTTGACTGCAATCGGGGGTAATTTTATTTATTGTGAGGGTGAAATTGCAATCATCGAGAATCTCATTTTACTTGCCGAGAAGTTAAAATTAAAAAAGCCCTTCGCATGGGAATCCGAAATTCAACAGCTTTTAAAACAATACGGATTCCCGGTATATACGGCAGAGCGTTTTTTTGAGGATGCAGATGCGGGTATTACAAGTTGCGAGGCGCTGATCGCCCGCAACGGGAGTGTGCTGGTTTCTAATGGTAATCCATCGGGACGTCGGTTAAGTATATACCCGCCCGTACATATTGTTATCGCTTATGCCTCACAGCTAGTTATGGATATACGGCACGGGCTCAATAAGATGAATGAAAAATACGGCTCGCAGTGGCCGACAATGGTTTCTACCATTACAGGCCCAAGCCGCACGGCAGATATCGAGAAAAGGCTGGTGCTGGGCGCGCATGGCCCTAAAGAGTTATATATCTTTTTAGTAGAAGATAGATTTTAAATTATGGACAACCTATTAAATTATCTTAATTATACTCCCGTTGCGTCGGTTATATTCGTATTGACGATTGGGCTTAGTTTATTTGTATTTTCGAATGAGAATTACTACGGAAAGCTTATGCTCCATCCCTATGGGATAAAACGAAATAAAGCGAAGTTATATACGGTTATCACGAGCGGTATGATCCATAAGGATGGGATGCATTTGCTTTTTAATATGTTTACCTTTTATTATTTTGGTTTCGCATTGGAAGCGATGTTTGTGCAGTTTAGTGGGCCCATCGGTCATTTCTTATTCGCTGGCTTTTATGTTTTGACGCTCATCCTGAGTGATCTGCCAACAATCTTGCGCCATAAAGATAACCCCGGGTATTATAGTTTAGGAGCCTCGGGCGCGATATGCGCGGTGTTGTTTAGCTTTATATTATTTCAGCCCAAGCAAATGTTAGGACTGTTTATGGTTATTCCTATCCCCGCATATTTGTTTGCATTTCTTTTTCTTGGTTACTGTATCTGGGCATCAAAAAAATCTTCAGATAATATAAATCACGATGCCCATTTATACGGTGCCTTGTCGGGATTGCTACTGACAATCTTGCTCTACCCGTGGTCGATTGTGAATTTTTTTGAGCAGTTTTAACAGCTTTTTTGTGCTGACTGACAAAAGTGCAGTCAACCTTCGTGATGAGGTCTGAGTTATACAAAAAGTTAAACACCTTCTATTTTTTGTGTTCTAATTTTCTGAAATTTAACGTGTTATTGTTTTCGTGTAAACTTGGCGTAAAATTTATCTTGTGTGCTAGCGTCCCGCCTATGTGTGGGGGCTTTTGGAAAGGTTTTTGTTGTCTTTCAATATATGTGGCAATCGCCCGGAAAACTTTCGTATTTTTAAAACGATTAGCGGGATTAGTTGTTTAACATATAAACCGATATATTAAATTAAAACTTTAAATAGAGGATCAAATGAACGAAAACGGTAAAGTAGTAGCAGCATTGCTAGCAGGAATAGCCGCGGGTGCGGTTATTGGGTTGTTGTTTGCACCTGAAAAAGGATCAGAGACAAGAGATAAGTTGAATGATTCTTTAGCAGACTTAGGAGACGTATTGAAAGAACGGGCTGAGGAGCAGTTCGACCAGATTAATGAGCTTAAAGAAAAATTAGTTTCTTTAGTTAAGTCTAAAGCCGCGCACGTAGAGTCTGCGTTGGATGACGAAGTTATTGAGCACGCATAATCGACGCCGACAACGTGTGTATCTAGCCATTATTAGTTAACTCTGTTTTAACTTTTAATGGCTCCAATTTCACCCTTCATTTTTTATATTCTTAGTTGAAGGTATTTATAACTACGGGAAAATTTCGGTCATTGGAGTATGATGACGATTGTTTTTTCTAGAAAAGGTAATTATGGAAGAAGAGAAGTTTTCAATAAGCGATACGATTCAAGCGGGAAAAGATTACGTAGATACGCAGATTAAGCTCTTACGTTTAAGAGGCTTGTCTAAAGGTTCGCGTATTTTTGGGTCGTTGGCATTGGATATTGTTAAAATAGTATTCACGCTGTTTATCATATTCTTTTGTTCGCTTGCATTAGGTTTTTATTTGGGTGAGCTGTTGGAGAGTAATGCATTGGGCTTTTTGTTAACGGGAGTTATCTTTTTTGTATCAGTGTTACTGATTCGGTTGTTTGAACCTAGATTAGAGTCATTTTTGGTCAATTTTACCATTCGCAAAATCACCAAGAATTGGGGTGGAGATGAAGATGACGATGAACAGGGAGCGGGAATTAAGGATGAAACTAAAGAGAATGTAGACGATGGAATCACAGAAAATAAATAGCATACAAGAATTGGCGCTCGAAATCGCTCGGTTGAAAGGGATCAAACGGGGGCATCAAGCAACTTTGGTGAACCAATATGGGCTTTTGAAAAACAAGGTTGAGTCGCCAATTCGGGTTGTAAATAATATTGTTTCTACCATTCCTGGTGCAGGTGCAGTGCGCGGCGTGGTCAAGGGGATAAGCCGTGCGACAAAAAGGGAAGACGCGGATTGGCTCACAAATGTTCTGCAATTAGGTGCACCCCTGGTGCTAAATACTACGCTTCTACGGAACTCGGGCTGGGTAAAAAAGCTACTGGTTTTGCTTGCTTCGGAAACGGCTATTGGTCAGGTAAATCAATCAAAAATCAGTGGGTTGGTCAGTAAATTAACTGGTTTGATGAAACCTTCGAAAAGGAAACATAAGAAAAAAGCGAAGGGCTCCATCACACCAGAGATGATGGAAAAAGAAATAGCCGAAAATGGACCTACCCCGATAAGGGAGACCTATTAAGCGGGAATATTTTTAGCCAGAAAGTCTTGGTAGGCGAGACGAATCCCCTCAGGAAGGTTCGTTTTTGCCGTCCACCCCAAATCCGTTAGTTTGGAAACATCCATTAATTTCCGTGGTGTTCCGTCTGGTTTGCTACTGTCGAACTCAATACTCCCTTTATAACCGGTTATATCTTTAATCATATATGCTAGGTCTTCGATACGTAGATCTTCACCCACGCCCACGTTTATAAATTGTGCTTGATTATAGTTTGCCATTAGAAATAGACAGGCTTGTCCGAGGTCATCAGCGTATAAAAACTCGCGCAGTGGCGTACCTGTCCCCCATATTTCTACCTTCGGGGTGTCCGAGATTTTCGCTTCATGGAAGCGGCGAATTAATGCGGGCAATACGTGTGAATTTTGCGGATGGTAATTATCGTTAATACCGTATAGATTTGTGGGCATTGCCGAAATGAAATTGCATCCGTATTGTGCCCTGTACGCTTCACACATTTTTATTCCAGCAATCTTAGCAATAGCATAAGGTTCGTTCGTAGGTTCGAGCGGACCGGTGAGCAGTGCTTCTTCTTTTAGGGGCTGCGGAGCTAGTTTTGGGTATATACAGCTTGACCCTAGAAACAGTAATTTTTTAACGCCATGAACATACGACTGATGGATGACGTTCGTCTGGATGGCGATATTTTCGTATAAAAAGTCAGCACGGTAAGTGCTATTGGCAATAATGCCACCCACTTTAGCAGCTGCAAGAAATACATAATCGGGTTTCTGCTCATTAAAGAACGTCTCTACTGCCGCCTGATTGCGTAAGTCAAGCTCACTACTGGTGCGTTTGATGATATGATTGTAGCCTGTTTTTTCCAAGGCACGCACGATCGCCGATCCGACCATTCCTCGGTGACCCGCAACATATATTTTAGCTTCTTTTTCCACGTTGAACTATTGATTCCTACAAATATAAGGTTATTTTTGCGGACAAAATATCATAAAATGGGTAAGGATAAGCTTCGTAAATATGCGGAAGTGGCAACGTTTTCCAACGTTTTACAGCTAGATGCTGGTAAAGCGTATAAGGGCCAATGGGCAAATCGCTTTTTTAAAAATGATAATCCTGTTATAGTAGAGCTCGCATGCGGCAAGGGTGAATACACGGTTAATTTAGCAAAATTATTTCCCGATAAAAATTTTATTGGTATCGATTACAAAGGCAATCGTATTTGGCGTGGCGCCAAGACGGCGCTTGAGGAATCGATCGCTAATGTTGGCTTCCTGCGCATACAGATCGAAACGCTTCTTGAACATTTCGGTCCCGGTGAAATTGATGAGATATGGATTACTTTCCCAGATCCACAACCGCAAGACAGTAGAGAGAAGAAGCGATTAACCAATCCCAACTTTTTAGCCCGATATAAAGAGGTACTTAAAAAAGGGGGGCTTATGCATTTGAAAACGGATAACGATGGCTTCTATGCGTATACAATTGAGCAGCTAGAGGATTTAAGGCTTCCAAAATTAAAGCAAACGACAGATCTTTATCATTCCGATTTGGTGGATGAAGTGCTTTCGATAAAGACGTATTATGAGCGCAAGTATTTGGCTGATAATAAAAATATTAATTACGTGCAGTGGGCTTTTTTGCCTAGAAATTAAGGGGGGGTCAGGGCTTGTCTTATCGATTTTTAAAGGTGTAATAGTAATCTTTTATCACAAGGTCAATGAATACTTCGGGAGCCATTTGGGGCTTAACCTCAAGAAGATCGACAAGTTTGTTGCTCAGTGCAAGGATAATATTGTAATCTTTTCGCTCGTATCCTTTTTTTAAGACGTCTTTTACAATGTTGACATCGTTGTCGGAAAGGCGCATTACTTGCGGAAAGGTAACATTATATTCTGCTGTAATTTCGGCAAATAGCGTTTCTTGAATTACGGTATTCTGTTTGATGCTTATTACCGCTGTGTCGGCGGCAATGTCACCAATACGCTGGGCCTTTTTACTGAGGACGATACTGCCGATTCCGATTGCACCCATACATAAAAAGATATCAACTATGGTGCACACCCATCGTATAAAATATTGATAAATGGTCGCCCGCGTACCGTCAATCTTCACGACTTTTATCTTCGTCAACCTCTTGCCAATAGTTTGACCATTAAAAATTGTTTCCATTAAAAATGGATACATGAATGCGGGTAAGGACAAAAGCCCGAAGACGCCCGCTATCAACCAAGAATCATTCGATGTAAATAGTCCAAGTTTAGCGAGGATTAAATAAATCAATAATATATAGCAAGAGATCAAAAAATAGTCAATTGCAAAGGCGAGAATGCGAGTGCCGAGTGAAGCAAGGTTATACTCAAATTTTACATTTTGAGGGGTATTAATAGGAAGTGTGTTCATTCGCAGGCTCATTAATTCGTCATTGATTTGCTACCCGTTCGTAAGTTTATTAACGTATATCTTTCTTTGCGAAGATCGTTAAAAATCGTTGTTTTTTAATTAAAACACACAATGATTATTTCATATCTTTGGTGAGATAAGCAATAAACTTAAGTATGAGAGAAGCCTCTTTTATTGAACAGAATAAAGAAAAGTGGATTCTAATAGAAAGTAATCTCCGAAACAAGGCTGATATTGAGCCGGATATACTTGCTTCTAATTATATTGAATTGACGAATGACCTAGCTTATGCGCAGACTTTTTATCCGGAATCTAAAACCAAGGAATATTTAAATGAGCTCGCTATTTTAGCACATCAGGTGCTCTACCGCGACCAAAGAACTTCGGTAAGTCAGATCAAAACATTTTTTAGATACGATATTCCGGAAGCGATATGGAAGATACGCCGGTCGTTATTCTATTCCTTGATCATTTTTTCCTTCTCGCTGATATTGGGTTTTGTTTCGGCACATTATGATATGGATTTTGTTCGTTTAATTTTAGGAGATCAATATGTCGATATGAGTCTTGCGAATATCCGAGATGGAAATCCAGCGGGTGTTTACCAGCAAGGTAATGCACTTGGCGGGGCGCTGGCTATTACGATAAACAATGTTAGGGTCGCCTTTATGGCATTTGCGTTTGGTGTCTTTTATAGTGTGGGCACGGGATTTATTTTATTGTCCAACGGGATTATGGTGGGCGCATTCCACCATATGTTTTATGAGCATGGTGTCGCTATTGAAGCTATGTCTGCCATCTGGATCCACGGCGCCATTGAGCTTTCCGTAATTGTTGTTGCTGGTGGGTGTGGTCTTGCTCTTGGCAATAGTATTTTGTTTCCCGGATCCTTTACGCGCATAGAATCCTTTAAACGAGCCATTAAAAATGCAAGTAAAGTGTTGTTGAGCACGGTTCCACTTTTTATTGTCGCTGGGTTTTTAGAAGGGTTCATCACCCGGCATTACCAAGTTTCTTTAACGTTATCGCTGGCGGTAATCTTCCTGTCTTTCGCTGCGGTTGCTTATATTTATATCTTTCGCCCTTCTCAACTCGCAAAAATTAACGGATGGAAATAAATTTCGAATTTCGTAAGGACCGTAAACTGGGGGACATCGTTCAGGATTTTGTAAATCTGATACGCTTGATTTTCGCGCACTTTATTCGCACAATTCTCCGGCTCGCTGTGGTTCCACTCTGCGTGATGTTGGTGTTGATTTACTATGGTACGACAAAGATCAATTTGACCAGCGATCAGGGTTGGTTGGAAAACAAGGAGGTTCTTGTTGTAGCTGCTTTTTTCGTCTTTAGCTTCATGATAGCCAGCATGTTGTTTTACGGCCTTGGAATAGAGTATTTTATACTTTTGAAAACCAAGCGCAGTACAGCATTCGGAACAAAGGATGTGTGGGAGGGATTTATCAAGAATATTCGCAAATATTTCGTTTTCCTGTTGATAGCATTAATCTCGCTTGCGCTTCTGTTTATCCCTTTGGCGGCGATATTTGCCTTGTTGTTGTTTGTTCCATTTGTGGGGAATTTTGCCCTAGGTATTGGTGTGACAATACTTGGTATTTGGTACTTTTGTGCTTTCCTTTTCTACCGTGAAAGCTATATGGAGGCGCATACGGCACTTCAAGATACGTTTAAGTTAATTAAGAATAGACTTTTTACCTACGGAGTTGCTTCCTACATCGTCAGTTTCATCTTTCAAGCCATGCTGATGATGCTCATGCTCGTCCCCTCATTAATCATTGCGTTGATAGCGTATAATGTTTTGGGCTTTAACGAGGGTTTTTTCGATAGTTTTACGGGACGCTTTCTCTCTTCAATAGGTGTTACGATCCTTGTACTAATCTACGTGATCTATTATATGTTTTCCATTCTTGTCTCCGGAATAATTTACGAATCAGCGAAAGAGTTTTCTTATGGCGAGAACGTGTATGAAAAGATTGTGCAAATAGGGAAGGAGCGGGGTGCGTAGCGGGATCATCTTTTTCATCCTTGGTCTTGCGATGCTTTCTATTCGTGCGCAAGATCCTAGGGACAGCCTCATTCGGGTCGATAGTGTTTTGACGGAGACCGATTTCTCCAATAACGTAGAGGGTTTTATGGAACAAGGGTATTATGATGCTATCCCGTATGTAGATTCGGTTCCAGCAATCGATAGTAACTATTATCAGCAGGTGCGCGATACTTTTTCTGGCGAGGAATTCGACTACGAGAAAACGAATATTAGAGATATAAACTTTTTTAAGAACATTTTTAGCCGGATTAGTCGGTGGTTGGCTAACCTGCTACCGATTGGCCGTTATGGACAATTTTCTGAATCGCTTTCTTATGTTTTAGCTGCAGTAGCTATTGCGTTACTGGGTTGGATTTTCTACCGCGTTATTTTTTCCGACAAACGTTTATTAGCCAAAGATAAAAAGGAGCATGAGCAGCAAGACGAAATTAAGTTTATTGAAAAAAACTTAATGAAAGTTGACCTAATCCCCTATATCGATAAAGCGAAGCATGAAGGGGATTATGCGCTGGCTATTCGCTATTTAAACTTGTTGAATACACAGCTTTTAGCACAAAAGGATTTCATAAAGTGGAAGCACACAAAAACTAACGATGAATTTATTCGAGAAATTCAAGATGCCGAAATCAAGGTGGAATTTGTTAGGAATGTGAATATTTTTAATCGTATATGGTATGGTGGAGCACCCGTCGATGGCCAGTTATACGAGGAATATGTACGCTATTTTTTTAACTTTCAAAAGAAATGGCGATGAGTGCGACGAATCGATTTGCGATAATCTTGCTAGGGCTGACTATTCTGGTGATTGCTTTGATTGATGTCGCCGGTGATAAGCCAATTGATTGGCGAAAAACATATGATCAGCGTGACAAGATCCCGTATGGACTATACATTACGCATCAAAAGATTCGGGATTTCCTAGGGCAGGGGACCAGAGTGAACGAATTTACGGAGACAGGTTACCAATCGGTGGATACCCTGCTGGAAGGTAAGAATTCTGGAACGGTGGTATATATCCAAGATCGTTTCGATCACGGTAATCAGGTCGTTGATGAGCTGTATCGCTTTGTGCAGTCAGGTGGAGAAGTTTTTATTTCAACAAACAGTCTAGCTAAAGCGCTGCTTGACACCTTAGGTATAGCGCAAAGTTACTATTATCCTGCGGAATTGGGTGCCGTCGTGCAGCGTGAGCGTGTATTCAGTCTCGCCGATGGACAGCAGGCGAATTATGCGGACCTCATGTACCCTGGCGTCTTCTGGGACTTAGATTCTGCACAGGTGACCATATTGGGGTACTTTGAAGCCGAAGGGAAAAAAGTGCCCAATTTTATCTCAGTCGAGATTGGTCGAGGGCGTTTTATCCTGCACCTTGAGCCGTTAATGTTTGCCAACTATTTTATGCTCAAAAAGGATAATTTTAATTATGCTCTTGCGGCAATGAACTTTATCTCCAGCAGCAATATTTATTGGTACGATAGTAACTTTAAGACAAGTCACCGATCGCAGAGCCCGCTTCGCGTGTTTCTTGAAAATGCGGGACTGCGCCAGGGCTGGTACCTTCTTTTATTCGGACTCATACTTTTTCTGCTGTTTAAAAGTAAGCGTGAGCAGTGTGCTGTCCCCGTGGTAGAACCTGAGCCAAATTTATCCAAGGAATTTGCCCGCACTATCGCGACACTGTATTATGAAAATGGGAGTCCAACGAATCTGGTAGCTAAAAAGATAGAATATTTTCTGTTTGATTTACGCGTGCAGTTTCAATTGGATATTATGCAATTCCAAGAAGACGATTTCCCCATGCAGCTCGCGCTGCGCACGGGAGTCGAGCAACAGGATGCAGAACATATTGTTGCGATATTGAAAAGCAATAGATATGCGAGCCATTCGACCGATCTGGAGCTCGTAATGGTTAATAGAGAAATAGAAGAATTTAAACGTAAAGCGAATATTCAATGAGTGAAAATGAAAACAAGTTCGAACCCAGCTTTGAAAATCGTATTGACTTGAACGGCTTACAAGTTAAAATGGAACAGGTTAAGCAAGAGGTGAAAAAAGTTATTGTAGGTCAGGATGAGGTCATTCATAAACTTTTGATCTCGATATTGGCTGGCGGCCACTCCCTGTTGGAGGGGATGCCTGGAGTAGCCAAAACACTCACCGCGAAACTAATTGCTAAAAGCATTGATGGAGATTTCAAGCGCGTGCAGTTTACGCCAGATTTGATGCCATCGGATGTAACGGGTTCCTCGATTTTGGATTTGAAAACCAGTGAGTTTGAATTTAAGAAGGGACCGATTTTTGGAAATATTGTATTGATTGATGAAATAAATCGCGCACCCGCAAAGACACAGTCGTCTCTTTTTGAATGTATGGCTGAGAGGCAGGTAACCATCGATGGGATAACGCACGCCGTACCGGATCCTTTTGTCGTATTTGCAACGCAAAACCCAATTGACCATGAAGGTACGTACCGTTTGCCCGAAGCGCAGTTAGATCGTTTTCTGTTTAAAATTGATGTTAACTACCCCGAGCGTGAGGAAGAGCTCGTTATTTTGCAGCAACACCATGCTCTGAAAGTGCATAATAAGGAAGAACAGGTTCGTCCCGTGGTTAGCGTAAAAGAGATAGCTTCCTTTCAAAGCCTTATTAAATTGTTATATGTGCACAGCGAGATCTTCACTTATATTGCAAACATTGTCCATCAAACGAGGATCAATCCCAATTTGACCCTTGGGGCGTCCCCTCGCGCGTCAATTGCAATTCTGGAAGCCTCCAAGGCAAATGCAGCACTACAAGGACGGGATTTTATTACGCCGGATGACGTGAAGTACGTTGCCTCAAGTATTTTAGAACATCGGGTTTTACTAACTCCGGAAAAAGAAATAGAGGGGTTTACAAGCGCCTATGTTATCAAACAAATTGTTGATAGTATAGAAATCCCTAGATAATGCAATCTGTACGAAATTTATATATCCATTCATTATTTTTTTACGGCGTATTGCTGCTTGCAGCGTGTTTTATGCTTTCGTTCTTTGTAAAAGCATTATTCCTTCCATCGACTATTCTTTTCTGGCTATTTCTCGCGGCATGGGTGTGGGATCTAGTCTTTTTGTATGGATCTAAACGAGGCATTGAATTACGGCGCGATTATCCCGAGAAATTGTCCAACGGCGATCAGAATGTGATGGCGATCTCATTAGTAAGTCACTACCCCTCGAAGGTGCGCGTGCGTGTTTTAGAAGAATTTCCTGAGCAGTTACAACTCAGAAATGTCCAATTTCGTCTGTTTTTAGTAGCGCATGAATCTAAACGCCTGAGCTACCAGATACGCCCGACTAAACGCGGTGTATATACCTTTCAACGCTGCCATGTGTTGGTGAAATACCTCGGTTTTTTTGAACGCAAATGCTCGTTGAAGGAGCATATCGATATTGCCTGTTTCCCGTCGTTCATTCAATTACGCAAGTACCAACTCTTGGCAACGACAGACCGACTGGTGGAGCTGGGTATGAAACGCATAAGGCGAATTGGGGCAACTTTTGAGTTTGAGCATATTCGTGAATATGTTCGCGGAGATGAGTATCGGCATTTGAACTGGAAAGCGACAGCGAAACACAAGAAGCTCCTCGTTAATCAATATCAAGAAGAGAGGTCCCAGCCTGTCTATGCTTTAATAGATACGGGACGCGTGATGCGAATGCCTTTTAATGGGCTTACGCTGCTAGATTATGCCATTAATGCGAGTTTGGTACTGGCCAATACGGTCATACTGAAACACGACCGTGCCGGAATGCTAACATATTCGAGCGAAGTAGCGAACCATATTCCTGCGGAAAGGCGCAACAACCAGATGATGCTTATTTCTGAAAAGCTCTATAACATCCGAACCGACTACCAGGAGTCTGAATTTGGAAACCTGTACGGGTTTACCCAAAAGTATATTAACAAACGGTCGCTGTTGATGATGTATACAAATTTTGAAACGCTTGACGCGTTATCTCGTCAGCTGCCGTATTTGCGCATGATTGCAAAAACGCATGTGTTATTGGTCGTGGTATTTCAAAATGTGGAGCTTATGGACTTAGCAAAAAAGGAAGGTACGAAGACATTTGATGTGTACAATCAAATTATTGCCCAGAAACTCACTCATGAAAAATATCAGGTCGTTCAGGAATTGCTTCGTTGTGGCATACAGACGCTGTATACTTCGCCCGAGCATCTGACGATCAATTCCATTAATAAATATCTAGAGATAAAAGCACGCGGTCTTCTGTAGTAAGTTCATTGTTTAATCCTAATTAGCCCGACTTGATTTTATCATGCTTCGTGTGCAGAATAGCATTATTAAGAGGCTTTTACCAGAGAATCTCGAAATAGGTTTTCGATATCAATTAAAGAGTTGTATTTTTGTCCACGAAAAATGTGGAATGATTTGCGTTTGGTACGTTCGACGTACCTGAGGAGATTGCAACCACGATAAAAAAGTGCTAAAAGCCAGTAGAAAGAAGTTTTTTCACTTCAACTTATCTGCATTGTTACTTTTCTACGCGGATCACAAAAAAAAGCTTAATGGCATATTTATTTACATCAGAATCGGTGTCGGAAGGGCACCCTGACAAAGTCGCGGATCAAATATCCGATGCTTTGATTGACAATTTCTTGGCCTGGGATGAGGATGCACGGGTAGCAATTGAAACCTTAGTTACTACCGGACAAGTCGTATTGGCCGGTGAAGTAAAATCTAAAATTTATCTTGACGTGCAGAAGATCGCACGGTCGGTTATTCAAAAAATAGGGTATACCAAATCGGAGTACATGTTTGAAGCAAACTCGTGTGGGGTCTTATCAGCGATACATGAGCAGTCGGTGGAAATTAACCAAGGAGTGGATCGTGCAAGTAGAGAAGAACAGGGAGCAGGTGATCAGGGAATCATGTTTGGTTACGCAAGTAACGAAACAGAAAATTACATGCCTTTGGCTTTAGATTTAGCGCATCGTCTATTGTTCGAGCTGGCAGAACTTCGCCGGGAAAATAACGAGATTACCTATCTGCGTCCTGATGCTAAATCTCAGGTGACGCTTGAATATAGTGATGATCATAAGCCACAACGGATTGATGCGATCGTTATTTCGACCCAACACGATGACTTTGCCGAAGAATCGCAAATGCTCGCTAAGATCAAACAGGACATAAGAGAAATATTAATTCCGCGGGTGAAAGCGCAGCTTAAACCTGAACTTCAGGATTTGTTTACCGAGGGTATCAAGTTCCACGTGAACCCCACTGGTAAATTTGTCATCGGCGGCCCGCACGGTGATACTGGGTTAACGGGACGGAAAATTATAGTCGATACGTATGGAGGCAAAGGAGCGCATGGTGGTGGAGCGTTCTCTGGAAAGGACCCATCCAAAGTTGACCGTTCGGCCGCATATGCGACGCGTCATATTGCAAAGAATTTGGTTGCAGCAGGCATAGCGGATGAAATTTTGGTCCAGATCTCTTATGCTATTGGTGTCAAAGATCCGATGGGTATCTATGTAAATACTTACGGGAAATCAAATGTTGGCTTTTCCGACGGCGAGATTGCACAGAAAATTGGTGAAATTTTCGATATGACGCCATTTGGTATTGAAACGCGACTGCATTTACGTAACCCTATTTACGCAGAAACAGCAGCATATGGCCATATGGGGCGCACCCCACAACTTGTATCTAAAACTTTCGAAAGTTCTACAGGGGAACAGAAGACGCTCGAAGTCGAACTGTTTACATGGGAAAAATTGGACTACGTCGATAAAATCAAAACGGCTTTTGGTATTTAGCTCTTGCGGACATCAAAATATATCACAAAAAGAGTTTTTCATTATTGATAAACTCTTTTTTATTATGTAGCTGTGGTTGCAGATCCATAGCCAGGGCTTAAGGTAGTAGAAATGCCACGGAAATCTCATATCTTTATAAACAATTTGGTAGTTATAAGTTTATGCGAAGACGTAAAAGAATTCTGTTTGTGATCAACCCGATTTCTGGAGGAAAGAAAAAATCGGCGTTCAATAAACAGGTATTAGAGGTTCTTGATCTTGAAAAATTTGACCCTACATTTCAGATAACGGATCATCCGAATCATGCGTTTGAACTCGGCAAGTCGGCTATTGAAGACGGATATGATGCGGTGGTCGCCGTTGGCGGCGACGGTACGATAAACGAACTGGGATCAGCTATATTGGGCTCGAATATGCCCCTCGGTATCGTGCCGGAGGGCTCCGGCAATGGTTTAGCCCTCTATTTAGGGATTCCATTAAACGAATCTGCAGCTATTCGCCGCATCAATAGGTTTGAAACGGTTGATGTCGATACGGGAGTGATCAATGGTCGAAATTTTTTCAATATCGCCGGACTGGGGTTTGATGCTTCTGTAAGCGATCACTTTGCTACTGAAAATATTCGGGGCCCGATCGGTTACTTAAATTCTGTCATTAACGTTTGGAATAAATTTAAGCCTAGTAAATATACGTTGGTCATCGATGGCAAAGAGTATACTCGAGAAGCCTTTATGATCAGTGTCGCGAACTCTCCGCAATACGGCAATAATGCATACATAGCGCCACAAGCATCCATCAACGATGGTCTATTGGATGTCTGTATTGTGCATAGATTTCCCATCTATCTCGTGCCAAAGATGGTTTTTCATCTGTTTACAAAAAGCGCAGATCAATCCGATTACGTGGAAATTATTCCCGGAAAAGCAATCACCATTGTCCGGGACGACAAGGGACCGGTGCATGTGGACGGTGAACCTGTCGAGATGGGGGAGACCTTAAATATCAATATTAAGCATAAATCACTTAAAATTATTTGTTAGTATGGCAAAGCAAAAGAAACAGCGCTTTGAAGGAATCGTATATTCAACCGCTAATGATTTTTCATATACGGATGCTGATCCACAAGATTCAGAACAGGAAACGTTGTCTCCAAATAAACAGCATCTGAAAGTCATGTTGGATCGCAAAGCTAGGAAAGGAAAAGTTGTTACAATCGTTCAAGGATTTATTGGTAATGAGAATGACCTAAATAATCTGGCAAAAAAAATAAAGCAAAAGTGCGGCGTTGGAGGCGGTGCAAAGGAGGGGGATATTTTAATCCAAGGAGACTTTAAAGCTAAAGTTTCCGAGCTTTTAAAATCCGAGGGATATGCCGTGAAATTGGTTGGTGGATAAATACTTACAATCGGTTGCATTAACCGTGTATTTTTCTTTTAAATCAGATATACATTCTAGATAATGTGTTTGTATTTGTCGAAAAACAGTGCGTTATCGTTTTAGTTTCCGTAAGTGAACACTTACTTATTTTTGAACGTTAATGATTGTTTAATTTGCATAAACCAAAAAAAATGGTTTTCATTGTAAAATATATCGCTGTTCGCGGCGTTAATGCTAGGAGCCTAAACATGTTAATCGGGAAGGAAACCGCTGGTGGTTCAAATAATATGTTGCTCGTTGAAAGAAGTATAAATTAATGCAAAGAAAATTTTATTTTTAACACAAAACAGTATATTTGTTTTGCTTTACGGCAAAATAAGGGCTTGAAGATTGCACAAATTGAATTAAACATTAAATATTAAACAACAGTAAAAATCTAAAAATTAGTAAAATGGCAAACGCACCAAAGACTACTACTCCTGCTAAGAAAGAAAGCGGAAATTCAGGTAATTTATTTGCGAGTTTAGCAATTATCATTTGTTTCGTGATTGGTTTCATCGTATACAAATTCGTAATGGGTAATCCAGCAAACTTTATTGAGAACAATCCTGAAAACCAACCACTACCTGGTAACTACCTAGGAATGGTTTATCACGCGGGATTTGTGGTTCCTGTTCTACTTGGTTTATTCCTAATGGTATGGGTATTCTCAATTGAACGTTTTATCGTTATTAACAGAGCTGCAGGGACAGGAAACGTAGGTCTTTTCGTAAGAAAGATCCAATCGTTAATTAACGGCGGTAACATTGATTCTGCAATTTCAGAATGTGATAAGCAAAAAGGATCAGTTGCTAACGTTGTGAAAGCAGGATTATTGAAATACAAAGATGTTTCATCGAACACAGTGCTTGATTCAGAAAAATCAATAGTCGCTATCCAAAAGGAAATCGAAGAAACGACTTCATTAGAAATGCCAATGTTAGAGAAAAACATGAATGTAATTGCTACTCTGGTTTCTATCGGTACTTTGACAGGACTATTAGGTACAGTAACAGGTATGATTAAAGCATTCTCAGCTTTAGCGACTGGTGGTACTCCGGATTCAGCGAAATTAGCAAACGGTATCTCTGAAGCATTGATCAACACAGCTACAGGTATTGCAACATCTACTTTCGCAATTGTACTATACAATATCTTAACTGCTAAAATTGACAACTTAACTTACTCTATTGATGAGGCTGGTTTCTCTATCGTACAAACCTACGCGGCAAACCACAAATAGAAAAATGATTCTTTTTTAAATTCTTTTATGGAATTGGTAGAAAGAAATCATCATTAGATAAAGGAATAAGATTGTTAATTAAAGAAGTAAATTAAAATGGGAAAAGCAAAAGTAAAAAGAACCAGCACCAATATCGACATGACGGCGATGTGTGACGTTTCGTTCTTGCTTCTTACATTCTTCGTATTAACAGCAACAGCACGCCAACCAGAAGTTCTGGTGGTAGATACGCCATCCTCGAGTACGCCGGATCAATTACCTGACGATGGTCTAGGTATTATTTCGGTCGCTGAGGGTAAAATATTTTTCGCTGTAAAAAACCCAGAGGTTCGGGAACTTACTTTGAAAAATATTTCACAGAAGTATGGTGTTGCGTTTTCTGCAGAGGAGTATGAGAAATTCAGAAGGCTCGAAGAGTTCGGTGTTCCAGTGAAAAATTTGCGTCAATTGTTATCCTTACCAGAAGATCAACAAAAAAAGCCGGAAATTCAATCAGGTATACCAGTGGATAGTACAGAGACTGTTACGAACGAGTTGTATTCTTGGGTACAAGAAGCGCGTAAAGCGACAGTTGAGTATAACCGTTCACGCGAGGGCGATAAGGGGTTTGAGGATCCAGGACCAATGAAGGTTGCAATTAAAGCGGCCGCAGAGGAAAAGTATCCAACAATCCATTTGATTATTGAGACTTTACGTAATCAGAAACAAAACAAATTTAGTTTTGTCACAGGATTAAGAGCTAAGGAATAATCGAACTAATTATAAAAGTATAATGGCAGAATTAAATCAAGATAGTGGAAAAGGAAATAAAGGTGGCAAAGTAAGAGCCAAGAAAGCCGGCGGTAAAGTCGACTTGACAGCCATGGTAGATTTGGCCTTTTTGTTAATCACCTTCTTCATGTTAACCACGTCGTTGAATAAACCACAAGCAATGGATGTTGCGATGCCAGATAAGAACAAGATTGATAAAAATGATAATCTGGAAATTGCAGATAATCGTTCAATCACGCTCTTATTAGGCTCAGATAACAAAATCTCTTGGTATTATGGCCAATTGGCGAACCCGATTTATCCACCAGCTACGGTTGAGTATGGTAATGATGGTATACGCGAGGTGTTGCTTAAAATGCAAAAAGAGGTTCCAGCTAGAGCGGGTGGGAAGGATTTGATTGTCGTAATCAGACCTAGTGAGAAATCAATTCATAGAAACCTTGTCGATATTTTAGATGAGATGAAGATTGTTGATGTTAAACGCTATATGATTTCGCAAATCAACGATGACGAAATAGAAGTATTAAAAAGCGAAGGTCTGTTTAACGACTAATCGCATAACAAAATAACATATGTTTGGTTCTAAATTAGATATCTTCAAATCAGAATGGCTAGATGTCGTATTTGCAAATAGAAATAAAGAATATGGTGCCTACGATTTACGTAAGTTTTCGCCAAAGGCAACCAATATTGCACTATTTGCAATGGTCATAGTTGTTTTTGTTTTGAGTGCTCCAAAAGTGTTTAATATTAAACTCTTTCCAGATAAACCAGTTGAAGAAGCTCCAGTTATTACGGAGGTGACTTTGGAAGACTTGGAATTACCGCCGGAGCCCGAAGAAGAAGAACCTCTTCCTATCGAAGAGCCACCACAACGTATTGCTCAAGAACCACCAGCAGAAGATCTAGTGCGTTTCCCAGAGCCGAAAGTGGTGCCTCAAAATGAAGTGAAAGAAGAGGTCGTTTCCCAAGAGGAAATTAAGAAAGAAAACAAAACTCCTGCACGTATTACCCTTAAAGGTACAAAAGGTGCAGCGGGTGTGCCTACTGGTGAGTTTGGTCCGAAAAAAGTAGAGGGTCAAATTACAGGTAGCGCGACAGGAGATCCTGACGGAGATCCCGATAAGATTTTTAGCGCTGTGGAAGTGCAACCAATGCCAATGGGCGGGTTGAATGCTTTCCGTAAGTGGGTTGGTGAAAACTATACCTACCCATCGGGAGCAATTGATGCTGGCGTAAAGGGGCAAGTTGTTGTATCCTTCGTTGTTGAACGAGATGGGTCATTAACCGACATCAAAGTCGTGAAAGATCTTTCTTACGGTACTGGTCAAGCTGCAATCAACGTCTTGAAAAGGGCGAAGAAGTGGAAGCCGGGCATTCAGAATGGTCGTCCTGTACGTGTAGCGTACACACTGCCGATTTCGTTAAACTTACAGCAGTAAAATGAGTGGCTTAGGTAAAGGCCCAAATAAATTTAGACAGAAATCGCCAACCCAGCGATTTCTGTCTATTTTAGGGCTAGCGATGTTCGCGTTTTATTTTATTCTGGGCACACTCATTATTTTTTGGGATAAGTTCCCGCTCGAAATTGACCCTACATATAGAACGTTTTTTGGAATACTGTTGATTGCCTATTCATTTATGCGTTTTGCACGCCTATGGCAAAATAATTTTTTGAACAACAGAGAAAGATAGTCTGTTGCTCGATTAAACTATTTGAACATTTGTTCATTCTAAGGTATGGGTATGACTTGAGTTTTTAACGAGTAACTTCTAACAATATGAAAATTATCTTTTCCATATTTATTTGTATCACGCTCGGTTTATCAGTGATGGGCTGTAAGTCGTCGGATAAGGAGCATTCTGCGGGTTCAGATAAGCTCGTCGCGGAGAAAGCACCCAAAGGGGGTACACTTGTCGATAGCTTGTCTGTGGCGGTTGACGGGTCGATACTTCCGTTAATTCAGGAGCAGGCTGAAGTTTTTCATTCGGCGTTTCCCAATTCAAAGATTAATTTTATAGCGAAACCCGAATTATTAGCGGTCAAAGAGCTAATTTCTGGAAATGCAAGTGTCGCGATCCTGGCTCGTGAGTTGAATGAACAGGAATCGAGTTATTTTAAAAGCCGGTCTATTACACCCCGCGTGTTTCCGATATGGAAGGACGGAATAGTTATTATCGGAAATACTAATTCCGCCGATACGAGCGTTAATATTGAATCGCTAGTTAATTTATTAAAGGGCGTGAACGTTGGGAATAAAAAGGTTGTTTTTGATAATCTGAACTCGAGTAGTTTTAGACATTTGCAAGATTTAGGGAAGATTGAGAAAGTGGCTTCGAATTTCATTGAAGCGGTTGGTACAAGTGTCGATGTTTTGTCGATGGTTGCTGAGAACCCAAATAAAATAGGTGTTTTAGGCTTTTTAGAGTTCCGAGATTTAATTAGTTCTTTTTCAAATAAAAATAATATTCGTATCTTGAGCGTGCAAAATACGCTGGGTGAGCATGCGGATAATAAATTTTATTTTCCAAGTCAATCAACCATTGCCGCAGGGCAATATCCATTGCAACGTACATTTTATATCTTAAATTATCAACCTAATCTAGGATTAGGTATTAGCTTCTCGGGCTTTGTAACAGGTGATCGAGGACAGCGGATAGTATTGCGTTCGGGCATTGTACCAGCGACCATGCCGGGACGAGAAATAATTATAAGGGATGAAATTTAATTAAATAGAAACAAAAAGTAGAACACGAATAAATTATGACAAACAGCAAATTATTTTTAAGTCTATTAATGGCTGGCGCGACGTTGGGTACGGTTAGTGCGCAAAGCCTGAAAGATGCAAAAGAAGCTTTAGCTGAAGAGCAGTTTGATAAAGCGAAAGACATCTTAGTGAAGTTGACTGAAAAGAAGGCGAAAAAAGGTGAGAACTTTTTTTACTTAGGGAAAGTTCATTTGGTTAATGATAAAGTAGATTCTGCTGCAATTGTCTTTAATCAGGGTTTAACGAATGATCCTAAAGAGTCTTTGAATACAGTGGGTTTAGGTATTGTTGATTTATTGAAAGGTGATTCGACAGCTGCTGAAACTAAATTCTCGACAGCCGTATCACAACTCGGTAGAAGAGATTATCTACCATTATTGTATATTGGTGAAGCATATAATGATGCACCGAAACCAAACTATACAAAATCGATTGAGTATTTAACGCAAGCAAAAGCAAAGAATGAAAAAGATCCAGCGATCTTCGTTGCGCTAGGCGACGCGTATGCAGGTATGGGTGAGAGTAGCCAAGCTTATGTAAATTACCGTGATGCGGAATACATGGATCCGGAATTACTTGCACCAAAAATTGGACAAGCGGTAATTTCCCGTCGTGCGCAGGCGTATGATGTAGTTCTTGAGCAGTTAAATGCACTTATAGGCGAAAATCCCGAGTATGCACCACTATATCGTGAGTTAGCGGAAACGTATTACTTGTCTTCGTTGAAGGCACCAGAAGATCAATATCGCGAGATAAACCTGAAGGGAGTTGAGGCATACAAGAAATATCTTAGCTTAACGGGTGATAGCTCGATCGAAGCAAAAACTCGTTATGCTGATTTTTTAGTTTACTCGGGTAACTATGAGGAGTTGAAAACCGTTGCAGAAGAGCTAGCACAAGCGCCTGATGTGGACGCTAAAGTGTTCCGTTATTTAGGTTATATCGCGTATAATCAAGACAAGGATTACGCTAAGGCGGCTGAACACATGAATGCTTTATTCTCTAAAGTTGAAGAAGATCGTTTAATTCCACGCGATTACCTGTATGCAGGTTTAGCGAACTTAAGTGCTGGTGATTCGGTTAAAGCGCCAGAGTTATTGAAAAAAGCGGTTGAGTTACAAGAAGAAGATGATAATCTAGAAACAGAGATTGCCGAGACAGCATTCGCAAAATATCAAGATGGCGAGGTTGATGAAGCAATTAAAATATTCCGTATCCCTGCGGCAGATCCAGAGTCTGAATACTACTACGATGCAAACTATTATTTAGGTTTGGGGCAGTATAGTAAAGGATCTAAAATTGTATCTCCGGGGCCAGAAGATGAGATTACTCCGGAGTTAGGTCAGCAGAAGTTGAGCGAGGGGAAACCATTTTTAGACGAAGCTGTTATTGCATTTGGTAACGTAACTGCGGCTACCAAACAAGATGTAATTGATAAGTATCTGATCAATTCACTTTATTGGAAAGGTTTATCCGAATTAGCTTTAGACAATGTGATGTATGATCCGGAGAATGTAAAGGGATTGTATTTAGATTCTTTTACTAAATTGTTGGAAACGATTAAGGCTTCTGGTAAAACGGATGAAACTACTGTTTCTTATATCGCTGATGCGAATAACTACATAGGTTATTACCATTACTTTAAAGGAGATAACGCGAAAGCGAAGACGTATTTCGAAGAAACTTTAAAAGTTAGACCGACGGACGAAATTGCCACGCAATTCGTAGAACAACTTTAACAAAAAAATAACATTTAAATATGGAAGGGACTGCTCGCAGTCCCTTTTTTATTGGGAAAAAGTTATATATTTGTTATTGAGAACAGATAATAAACGAATGATTATGGAAAGCGTAAACCTAAGTAGCACTCCAGTAGATTATATACCGATTTTAATACAATTAGGTGTTGCCGTTGGTTTTGGCGTTTTAACAATAGTAGGAACTCACTTAATTGGCCCCAAAGTTCGCACTGCGAATAAATTGTCGTCTTTTGAATCGGGCGTCGAGGTTGTTGGTAACGCGAGACAACCGTTTTCTATAAAGTACTTTTTAGTAGCAATTCTGTTCGTGATATTTGATGTGGAGGTGATATTTATGTATCCGTGGGCGGTTAATTTTCGCGAATTTGGCGTGGAAGGTCTCGTTGAGATGTTCATTTTTATGGCTTTGTTACTAGCCGGACTGGTTTACGTCATCAAGAAGAAAGCGCTGGATTGGAATTAAGGTCGAAGTAATAAGACTTGTCGTTTGTTCAACTGCAAGCTATATTATATTTTTGCAACCCTTAGGAAGGATTCTATTTGACGCCTAACGTTGGTAACGGCGTGACCACGCCTATCCAAGTTGTATAAACCTATCCACCCCCATCATTAGTATTAATATAAACCAAAAATCGATAGTCATGAGTAAAGTGACATTGGCTGAGGCGCCTCCAGGAGTAGAGGGAGCAGGATTTTTTGCAACATCATTAGATAAAGCAATAGGGTTGGCGAGAGCAAATTCATTATGGCCCTTACCATTTGCGACGTCGTGTTGTGGAATTGAATTTATGGCGACAATGGGATCAACGTATGATTTAGCTCGTTTTGGAGCAGAACGTCCAAGTTTTTCCCCGCGCCAGGCAGATATGCTTCTGGTAATGGGGACCATAGCGAAGAAGATGGCGCCCGTACTCAAGCAAGTATACGTTCAAATGGCGGAACCCCGTTGGGTTATTGCCGTAGGTGCATGTGCTTCTAGCGGAGGCATATTTGACACCTATTCGGTGTTACAAGGTATCGATGAGATCATTCCAGTGGATGTGTATGTTCCGGGGTGTCCTCCGCGGCCTGAAGCGATTTTAGATGGCGTTCTAAGATTGCAAGATATTGTTAAGAGTGAGTCTTTGAACAGGCGGAACACACCTGAATACAGAGCGTTATTGGAAAGTTACGGTATTCTAGCGGAGATTGAAAATGGGTAATTTTGATAATCAATATATAACAGATCGTCTACAGCGGAATTTTGGGACGGATGTGAAAATCCTAGGTGAGTCGTTCGGTTTACTCTCGGTTGGTACCGCTAAAGAGCGGATCATCGACCTATTAAGGTTTCTTAAAGAAGACGACGAGCTATCGTTTAGCTATTTGACGGACATCACCGCGGTGCATTATCCGGAATTGGAAGATCCATTCTGTATCGTTTATCATTTACATAACCTTGTCCAAAATATTCGGATTCGGATTAAAGTGTTCGTTGGTGGCGAGCCTCCTTCCATCCCTACGGCGACAACGTTGTGGAAGGGAGCGAACTGGATGGAACGCGAGACATACGATTTCTTTGGGATTGACTTTCAGGGGCACCCTGATTTAAGGCGTATATTGAATATGGATGACCTTGACGTGTTTCCGATGCGCAAGGAATATCCACTCGAAGACCCAAACCGAGTCGATAAGAAAGATTTTTATTTTGGTCGCTAAACAAAAAAAGGATACGAAAAATGACAAAACCGATCACCAAAATAGCACCTAATGCACCCTCCTTTTACGACAATGACCCGCAAGACGAGCTGATAACACTCAATTTGGGGCCTACACATCCGGCTACACACGGTGTATTCCAAAATGTATTGCAGATTGATGGTGAGCGTATCGTAAGTGGAATTTCTACCATTGGGTATATTCACCGAGCATTTGAAAAAATTGCGGAGCATCGCCCTTTTTATCAAATTACGCCTCTTACAGATCGCCTGAACTATTGCTCTTCGCCGATTAATAATATGGGCTGGCACATGACCGTGGAGAAGCTTTTGGAGATTGAAATTCCAAAGCGCGTACAATATATGCGCGTGATTGTAATGGAGCTTGCACGGATTGCCGATCATATCATTTGTAATGGAATTCTTGGTGTCGATACGGGCGCATTTTCTGGGTTTTTATACGTGATGCAGGAGCGGGAGTTTATCTATGAGATTTTTGAGGAGATATGTGGGGCGCGTCTAACGACTAATATTGGGAGGATCGGCGGTTTTGAACGCGACTTTAATGATATTGCGTTTGCCAAGATCCATGAGTTTTTAAAACGTTTCCCTCCTGTTTTAGAAGAATTTGAGAATTTATTTGTACGAAATAGAATTTTTATAGAACGTACATCCGGTGTGGCCGCCGTTACCCCAGAGGAAGCATTGAGCTATAGTTGGTCCGGGCCTATTTTAAGGGCAACCGGCGTGGATTATGATGTGCGTGCGGTATCCCCTTACTGCTCGTATGAAGACTTTGATTTCGAAGTTCCTGTAGGTACGAAGGGGGATGTATATGACCGTTTTATGGTCCGTAACGCCGAGATGTGGCAGTCGCTTCGCATCATTGAGCAGGCGTTAGAGAAAATAGCGGGTGAGCCGGCTGGGGTATTCCATGCTGATGTGCCCGAATTCTACCTGCCACCTAAGGAGCAAGTCTATACAAATATGGAGGCGCTTATTTATCATTTTAAGATTGTAATGGGCGAGTGGGAAGCGCCAAAGGACGAGGTCTATTTTGCAGTAGAGGGTGGAAACGGTGAGTTGGGATTCTATATGATTCACGATGGAGGACGATCTCCTTACCGCTTACATTTCCGACGCCCATCATTTATCAATTATCAAATGTTCGCGCCAATGAGTAGCGGTATGTTGCTCTCAGATGCGATAATCAATATGAGTAGTTTAAACGTAATTGCAGGAGAATTAGATGCTTAGTGTTCAAGAAAATATGATTGTTGAATTTTCGGCAGAAATGTTCGATCAGTTTGCTGAAATAAAGACACGTTATCCCGAAGGGAAGCATAAGTCCGCTTTATTGCCAATTTTACATTTGGTACAAGCGGAATACGGCTGGTTGAGTGCGGATGCGATGGCAAAAGTCGCTGAATTTTTAGCTATTCAACCGATAGAAGTATTTGAAGTAGCGACATTTTATACCATGTTCTTCTTACAACCAAAAGGGAAGTATGTTTTGGAGGTATGTCGGACGGGCCCGTGTTGTTTAGTCGGTGCCGAAGAAATTATGGCGCATATCGAAATGCGCTTGGGCGTCAAGGAGGGCGAAGTAACTCCAGATGGGATGTTCTCCTGGCGAGGGGTTGAATGTATTGCCGCTTGCGGTTTCGGCCCGGTATTGCAAATTGGTCCGAAGTACACCTTCCATGAGGGGCTGACAAAAGAGAGTGTTGATCAGTTGATTGCCGATTTGAAGCAAAAAGCACAAACGAACTAATATGACACGTAAGTTATTATTAACACATATTGATGTACCGGGAATAGAATCTTTCGACATATATCGTCAAAAAGGGGGGTATCGTTCGGTAGAAAAAGCCTTGAAAACAATGTCCCCTGAGGACGTCGTCGAAGAGGTGAAGAAATCCGGGCTGCGTGGACGCGGTGGTGCTGGTTTTCCAACAGGTATGAAGTGGGGATTTCTAGCTAAACCCGAAGGGGTTCCGCGCTACCTTGTTTGTAATGGTGATGAGTCGGAGCCAGGAACATTCAAAGATCGTTTTTTGATGACCAAGATCCCGCATGCTCTTATCGAAGGTATGATTGTTTCGAGCTACGCGCTGGGAGCGGAAGTTTCATATATATATGTGCGCGGAGAGATGATGCCGCAAATTCGAATTCTCGAAAAAGCAATTGCCGAGGCGAAGGCAGCGGGCTTTTTGGGGAAGAATATATTGAACTCGGGATACGATTTAGAAATCTATATTCAACCCGGAGGCGGGGCCTATATTTGTGGTGAAGAGACCGCGTTACTTGAGTCATTGGAAGGTAAACGGGGAAATCCGCGAATTAAGCCTCCTTTTCCAGCAGTATCCGGTCTTTACGGCTGCCCTACGGTCGTCAATAATGTGGAATCAATTGCCGCGACAGTGCCGATCATTAACGATGGCGGTGAAGAATACGCGAAGATCGGGATTGACCGTAGTACCGGAACAAAATTAATTTCCGCCTCAGGTAACATTAACCGTCCTGGGGTATATGAAATCGAATTGGGGGTATCGGTAGAAGAGTTTATCTATTCGGAGGAATATTGCGGCGGGATAGCAGGTGGTAAGCGACTTAAAGCTCTCGTTGCAGGCGGATCATCGGTGCCTGTTTTACCCGCTAATCTTGCGCTTAAAACAGCCAAAGGAGAATTGCGTTTAATGACCTATGAATCGCTTGCAGATGGTGGCTTTGTCACAGGATCTTCGATGGGGTCGGGCGGGTTTATCGTTTATGATGAAGATCAGTGTATCGTACGAAATACGTTGAACTTTACGCGTTTTTACCATCACGAGAGCTGTGGACAATGCTCCCCTTGCCGTGAAGGAACCGGTTGGATGGAGAAATTACTACAAAGGATTGAGTACGGTGGGGCGAATATGGCCGATATAAATTTGCTTTGGGACATACAGAAAAATATTGATGGGAATACGATCTGTCCACTTGGCGACGCTTCAGCATGGCCCGTGGCAAGTGCTATACGTCATTTTAGGGACGAATTCGAATGGCATATTTTGAATCCTGAGGAATCGCAAAATAGAAACTTTGGCTTGGCACATTATGCGGATCCATTAGTTCCGGTTTCCTAAAAAGAAGTCGCTTTTTTTTAATTTTTTACGAAGTAAAATGGCAGAAGAAGGAAAATTTAAAGTAACGATAGACGGGATACCCGTAGAGGTAGCACCGGGCACCACGATATTGAATGCAGCGCGTCTAATTGGTGGGGATATAGTTCCGCCTGCGATGTGTTATTATTCTAAGTTGGAGGGTAGCGGGGGCAAGTGTCGTACTTGTCTTGTGAAAGTCTCGAAAGGCTCCGAGAAAGATCCTCGTCCAATGCCCAAATTGGTTGCTTCTTGTCGCACCACCGTGATGGATGGAATGGAGGTGTCGAATATTACCTCGGATGAAGTACTAGAGGCGCGTAAAGGTGTTGTGGAGATGCTGTTGATCAACCACCCGTTGGATTGTCCTGTTTGTGATCAAGCCGGCGAATGTAAGTTGCAGGATCTGAGCTACGAGCACGGTACCGAGCAAACGCGTTTTGCGTTTGAGCGGCGGACATTCGAGCGTGTAGATATTGGCGATAAGATTCAGCTTCATATGAACCGCTGTATTTTATGTTATCGCTGCGTGTATGTCGCTGACCAGCTGACGACGAAGCGAGAGCACGGGGTGTTGAGCCGAGGAGATTATTCGGAGATCGCCACGTTTATCGAGGCAGCTTTAGACAACGACTTTATCGGAAATGTGATCGATGTTTGTCCGGTGGGTGCGCTCACCGATAAGACTTTTCGCTTTAAAAATAGAGTATGGTTTACTAAACCCGTTGATGCACACCGCGATTGTCCGACCTGCTCGGGTAACGTAACTTTATGGTATAAAGGGGACGATGTACTTCGTGTTACGGGCCGTAAAGATGAATATAATGAGGTCGATGAATTTATTTGTAATACTTGTCGTTTCGATACAAAGAGGACACAAGATTGGATCTTGGAAGCCCCAACGAAAGTCGACAATGAATCCGTAATTACGGCTAACCACTACCTGAACTTCAACCCACCGCCCGTTATTAAAAACAGTAGCGAGCTGCAAGCGGCGAATGAAGAACAATTAGCTAGAACTGAACGATTGAAATAAGCACGAGAATATATGGAATCAGCTTTTATTTTAGAGAAATTAATATTGGTCGTTATCGTTTTCACGGTTTCCCTCGTCATAGCGATGTATTCTACCCTAGCCGAGCGGAAAATTGCTGGCTTTATGCAAGATAGGCACGGTCCCGATCGTGCCGGTTTTGCCGGCATTTTACAACCGCTTTGCGATGGAGGGAAATTCTTTTTCAAAGAAGAGATTATACCCGCCGGTGCGCACAAGTCTTTATTCGTCATTGGCCCCACACTGGCGATTATTACCGCGTGTATCAGTTCGGCAGTCATCCCTTGGGGAGGCAATTTGACCATTGGTGACCGAGTTGTTAGCCTGCAAGTGGCTGATATTAACGTGGGAATATTGTACATTTTTGGTGTGGTTGCTTTGGGGGTATATGGCATTATGATTGGTGGCTGGGCATCGAATAATAAATTTTCATTGATGGGAGCCATTCGCGCGGCCTCGCAGAGTATTAGTTACGAAATTGCCATGGGGCTTTCCATTATTGCACTACTGATGGTCTCGGGCACGCTTTCTATGAGTGAAATTGTCGCGCAGCAGTCTGGATTTGTCAATTGGAATATTTGGGTTCAACCATTAGGCTTCTTGATATTTATTACTTGTTCATTTGCAGAATGTAATCGGGTGCCTTTTGACTTGCCGGAATGTGAAACGGAGCTTGTGGGCGGTTACCATACTGAATATTCATCCATGAAATTGGGTCTTTACATGTTTTCCGAATACATCAATATGTTTGTTTCTTCGGCCCTGATGGCAGCTTTATATTTCGGTGGATATAATTTCCCATTTATGCATGAGCTAGGCCTGTCGGAGAACTGGATTACAATTATTGGTGTACTGGTATTCTTCGTTAAGATATTTGGATTTATTTTCTTCTTCATGTGGATCCGTTGGACTTTGCCCCGGTTTCGGTACGATCAACTGATGAATTTAGGATGGAAAATGTTAATTCCGCTGGCCATTGCGAACATTGTGCTAACCGGCGTGATCACGGTCGTGAAAGATTTGTATTTCAGCTAATCGTTTGGACACTTGGAATAACCAGTAGACTTGGGAATAGAGGTAAAAGATTTAACTATGCAGTCATTATCAAATAGAAAGAAAGTAATAGAGCAGAAACCAATGAATTTTTGGGAGCGGATTTACCTGCCAGCCATCTTCAAAGGTTTGCGTATAACCTTACGGCACTTTTTTATGAAGATCCCAACGGTGAAGTACCCCGAAGAGCGGAGACCGTATTCGAAGAATTTTCGGGGGCAGCATTCGCTAAAAAGAGATGAAGAAGGTCGCGAGCGGTGTACGGCTTGTGGATTATGTGCACTATCATGTCCGGCAGAGGCGATAACGATGACCGCAGCAGAGCGTACTAAGGACGAATCGCACCTATACCGCGAGGAAAAGTATGCGTCGGTATATGAGATTAATATGTTGCGTTGTATTTTTTGCGGATTATGCGAGGAGGCCTGCCCCAAAGAAGCAATCTATTTGGATGGTCCACACGTAACGGCGGATTATTTACGTAAAGATTTTATTTATGGAAAGGATAAATTGGTGGAGCCCAAATTTGATATCAAAATGTTAACTCAAGAAAAATCAATTTAACATGTCTGTTTTTTACCTTGTTGCATTTTTATCTATCTTTTTCGCTTTAATGACGATTTTCACCAAGAATCCCGTCCATAGTGTCCTATACCTTGTAATCACATTCTTCACCTTATCGATCCACTACATTTTATTAAATGCACAGTTCTTGGCTGTCGTCAATTTCATTGTTTATATGGGAGCTATCATGGTGCTGTTCCTATTTGTTTTGATGCTTTTAAATCTGAATGCGGAAACCGAACCAATGAAATCGAATCTGGTAAAGATCATGGGGGCGGTTGCCGGTATGTGTTTGATCGCAACATTACTCGGCGCATTTCGTGTAATAGAGCCCTCGAATATTATCGTGCAGGGCGATGCTGATGTCGGGCTTGTGAAGAACCTTGGAAAGGTATTATTTAATGAATTTTTACTTCCTTTTGAAATCTCGTCAATATTGTTGTTGACGGCGATGATCGGGGCAGTTTTATTAGCAAAAAAAGAGGATAGAAAAGCGTAATGGAAGATATTGTAACACAAATTCAGGGAATTCCACTCGATCATTACATTATATTTTGTAGCATCATATTCGCTATCGGCGTTACTGGTGTGCTTATTCGACGTAATGTGATTATAATTATGATGTCGATCGAATTAATGTTAAATTCTGTAAACCTACTTTTAGCGGCCTTTTCGGCGTTTCGTGGCGACGCGAGCGGGCAGGTGTTTGTCTTCTTTGTTATGGCTCTCGCTGCCGCAGAGGTCGCCGTCGGGCTTGCAATAATAATTATGGTATACCGGAACAACAAATCTGTTGATGTGGAATCGCTTAGCAAGCTGCGTTGGTAATTTATTAGTTATATAGAAAGAGAATAGTATGTCGGAATTAATTTGGCTGATACCCTTAATACCTTTTTTAGGTTTTATTTTTAATGGATTAACGCGCGGTCACGTCCCTAAATCGGTTCACGCACTCGTGGGAAGCGGTGTTGTTTTAGTCGCTTTCCTGTTGAGTATTAATGTATACCTGGAGGTGTTAAATTTGCGCTCGGCAGAACAGAATGCATCGATCGTCGTCCACCTATTTGACTGGTTTTCCGTTGGGAAGCTACAGGTAGCACTTTCTTTTTTAGTTGACCCGTTAAGCGCATTGATGTTATTGATCATTACCGGGGTGGGCTTTTTGATCCATCTGTATTCATGTAGTTATATGGCTAATGATGAGGGTTTTGGTAAGTTTTTTGCCTACTTGAACCTTTTTATATTCTTTATGACTATACTGGTGCTGGGATCCAATTACCTGGTTATGTTTATCGGGTGGGAGGGCGTAGGTCTGTGTTCTTATCTGTTGATCGGATTTTGGTTTAAAAATAATTCTTACGTCGCGGCCGCTAAAAAGGCTTTCGTGATGAATCGGATCGGTGACCTGGGCTTTTTAATCGCATTGTATTTTATTTTAGAAACGTTCGGAAGTTTGGAATACGCTATTGTATTTGAACAAGCGGCAGGTTTGCCTGTAGGGAGCAGTACACTACTTATAATTACGCTGCTGCTGTTTGTTGCTGCCACGGGGAAATCTGCGCAGGTTCCGTTATTCACTTGGTTGCCCGACGCGATGGCTGGCCCTACGCCGGTTTCCGCATTAATACATGCGGCGACGATGGTCACCGCAGGGGTCTATATGATTGTTCGCTCGAATATTCTGTTTGTACTCGCGCCGACAACGATGGATATAATGGCTATAATTGGACTGGTAACAGCGTTTGTAGCGGCATTTATTGCCCTAACGCAAAACGATATAAAGAAAGTACTGGCATATTCTACAGTGTCCCAACTGGGATACATGTTTCTAGGCCTCGGGATCGGTGCGTTCACCGGGGCTTTTTTCCACGTGCTTACGCACGCATTTTTTAAGGCGCTATTGTTTCTTGGCGCTGGATCGGTGATTCATGCGATGCACGATGAACAAGATATGCGCAAAATGGGCGGATTGCGCAAAGCTTTGCCCGTTACATTTGCTACAATGCTGATTGGAACCATTGCAATAAGTGGAATTCCACCACTGGCCGGATTTTTTTCCAAAGATGAAATATTAGCACATGCTTTTGCTTATAACCCGTTGGTTTGGGGAGTTGGGTTATTAACAGCTCTTTTTACAGCCTTTTATATGTTTCGTTTACTCTACCTAACATTCTTCGGAAGCTTTAGAGGAACCCAGGAACAGAAGGAGCAGTTGCATGAATCGCCGTGGCAGATGAGCTTACCGCTTATCATATTGGCTTTTTTATCTATTGTTGGCGGATTCATCAACGTCCCCGAAGCGCTTGGTGGCCATCATTGGTTAGCTGCATTTCTAGCGCCTGTTATCGACGCCTCGAGTGCGCACACGACGCCACTGGCACTGAACCATAGCACGGAATACATTTTAATGGCAACTTCATCACTTGGCGCAATAGCGATGGCGGTGTATGCCTACAGTACGTATGTCACTAAACGAGGTATTCCTTTAGAAGATGGAAAACAAGTCGGCGGACTTTATCGCCTTTCATACAATAAATTTTATTTTGACGAATTCTATCGCGCTATTATTGACAAACCGTTGAACAGACTCTCGATTGTTTTCTACCGATACGTGGATAAGCTTGCGATTGATGGTTTTGTAAATGGAATAGGGCAATTTTTTGTGACAACAGGAAAGGGGCTTCGTCAACTGCAAAATGGTCAAGTAGGATTTTATTTGATGATGATGGTAATTAGCGTGATTGTGATTTTGCTTTATGGCGTTTATAGTATTTAATAGGCATTCAAAATGAAAAATCTGATCAACACACATTCACAGACAGGGATCTTTAAAACTTTAACTTTCTAATGGACAACCTATTTATATTATTGCTATTACCCGTTATAGGTGCTCTCGTCTTATCTTTTGCAAAGGATGCCAAGACAGCAAAAATGTTAGCTTTGCTGATAGCACTTTTGGAATTCGGTTTAACCCTACCTTTTCTATATCAATTTATCCCCGACGCTAGTATACAATTTGAACAGCAGTTCCTTTGGATTGCTTCTTTGGGGTTAAGCTTTCATATAGGACTTGACGGCATTAGCCTCCCGCTTGTGCTCTTAACAAACGGATTGATGCCTTTGATCGTTCTGACTAGTTTTGGAAAGAGCTTTAAAGGGAGCTTTTATGCCCTGGTCTCGTTTATGCAGTTTGGCTTACTACTTGTGTTTGTCGCTCTGGATGCCTTCTCTTTCTATATCGGATGGGAGGCGGCGCTGATTCCGATTTATTTTATTTGTGCGTTATGGGGAGACGGGGACCGGATCAACATCAATTTGAAGTTTTTTGTATACACCTTTTTTGGCAGTTTGCTAATGCTTGTGGCGCTCGTGTTTTTGTACAACCAAAGTGCTGAAAAAAGTTTGGAGTGGGCTGCTTTGGCATCACTTGACTTGGATGAGGGCACCCAGCGCTGGTTATTTTGGGCTTTCTTTATTGCTTTTGCAATAAAAATCCCGGTATTTCCTTTTCATACCTGGCAGCCTAATACCTATACGCATGCGCCGGCAGGAGGAACGATGCTGTTAGCGGGTGTCATGTTGAAGATGGGTGTCTATGGTTTAATACGCTGGCTGATGCCTATCGCACCTTTCGGTGTTATGGCTTATGGTCAAATTGTCATGGTGCTTTGCGTCATAGGCATTGTGTACGCTTCAATAATCGCATTTAAGCAAAAAGATGCAAAGCGTTTAATCGCCTATTCTTCCATTGCGCACCTCGGGCTGATTACCGCGGGCGTTTTTTCTTGGAATTTAGAAGGCTTACAAGGAAGTATTATACAGATGGTAAACCACGGACTGAGTGTTGTCGGGCTGTTCTTTATTATTGATTTAATCCAGGACCGCACAGGTACGCGGCTAATAGCTGACTGGGGCGGTTATGCGGCGAAAGCGCCACGACTAGCATGGCTATTCTTATTGCTTATTATGGGGGCAATTGGCTTACCGCTTACTAATGGCTTTATTGGTGAGTTTCTCTTATTAAAAGGTATTTTCGATTACGGTGTGTGGTATGCTGTATTTGGGGGCTTAACGTTAATCTTTGGCGCGGTTTATATGCTAAGGTTTTATAAAAAAGCCATGCTCGGTCCGCTGCCTGAGGGGGCAGAGCAATCCTCTTTTGAAGATGTTCATGGGTATGAACTCGTGGTACTTCTGGTTATCGGTTTTTTCGTTCTATTTTTAGGCGTTTGGCCGCGAGCGATACTGGAGCTTTCGGAAGCCTCGGTAGTGAATTTATTGAATCAAATCAAATTTTAAAAGCGATTGTAAAATATTATGGGGGCGATAATTACATTATCTATATTAGGCATTATATTACTTTATTTTGGGCTATATAATGCGAAAAAGGCATTGTTGCCGACGGCACTTATCGGATTGCTTGTCGCGATAGGCTTTTATGTGTCGCAATGGAATACGGTTCCAGATCCGATTTTCAACGGGATGGTTGTTTTTGATCATTTGGCAATATCATTTTCCATCCTATGTATTGTAATAACAGGATTAATCTTGCTGCTATCCAAAGAATATTTCCGTACGATGAGTGAGCATATTGCCGAATATTATACGCTGATACTCTTTTCACTGGTGGGGGCGTTACTCGTTAATTGCTACCATAACTTCGCGATGTTGTTTATCGGCATTGAGATAATGTCCGTGGCACTGTACATTCTTGTGGGTATACGAAAGAACGATTTAGCGTCGAATGAGGCTTCCATGAAGTATTTTTTGATGGGCGCGTTCTCAACAGGATTTTTACTTTTTGGTATTACCCTGATGTATGGCGCTTCGGGAACCTTCGATTTGGTCGGACTGCGCAACTATGTAAATGGCGTAAGTGCTGTCTCTCCGTTGTTCTATGGCGGGATCCTATTGATGCTTTGTGGATTGTGTTTCAAGATCGGCGCCGCTCCTTTTCATTTTTGGACGCCGGATGTATATGATGGGGCGCCTATTCTGATTACGAGTTTTATGAGTACCGTGGTAAAGATTGCTTGTTTTGTAGGTTTTCTTCGTTTATTCAGTACCGTTCTTGTTCCCTTGGATGGCTTCTGGACGCCTGTACTGTTAACAATCGTGGTGATAACGCTGTTCACCGGTAATATCACGGCGCTGATGCAATCAAGCTTCAAACGTATGATGGCCTATTCAAGTATTTCGCATGCTGGATATATGCTTTTTGCGATCGTTGCTGTTAGCGTCAGTTCGGGTTCAAGTATGCTGGTTTACGCTTCGGCGTATAGCTTAGCTTCGGTTATTGCTTTCGGTGCGCTAATACTCGTGAAGCGGCGTACTGGGTCGGATAATTTTGAGTCGTTTAATGGACTCGCCAAACGCGATCCATGGCTTGCTCTTGTGTTATCGATCGCTATGTTTTCGTTGGCTGGCATCCCGTTAACGGCAGGGTTTATGGGTAAATTTATGATGTTTAATCAAGCCATGGGTGCCTTTAACGTAACCTTACTTGTCCTGGCAGCAATAAATGCAGCTATAGGTGTTTATTATTATTTACATGTGGTGGTAAACATGTATTTCAAAGCACCCGCAGCGCAAGAGGAAAAAGGGTTAGAGATATCTGCTAATTATAAGGTTGTTCTGACAATTGCTGCTTTATTAACGATTGTTCTGGGCGTTTACCCAGATGTTATTTTATCCTTTTTGTAGGCTATTGTTATAGCTTTTCTTCCAGTGTTTCTTTTTTTAAAGACAGTCGTTTGTTTGTTGTATAGATTTTTATGGCCATCAAAAAATAGACGAGCAACAGCGGACCAAATACAAGGCCGATAATGCCAAACAGAGGAAGGCCTATAATTACGCCTACCACCGTAATCAGTGGGTGAATATCGCCTACCTTTTTTGCGACGATCATCCGAAGAAGGTTGTCTATATTAATTACTAGACCGAAACCCCACACCAATAATCCGACACCCTGCCATGTTTGTCCCTGCGAGAGCAGGATTAATACCGCAGGAACGAAAATAAGCGGGGGCCCCAGTAAAGGAATAAAAGAGAGTATAGCACAGATGACGCCCCAGAAAAGGGGATCACTTACCCCGAATATAACAAACCCAAGGGCTAAACAAGCTCCTTGTATGATCGCGATGATTGTTTGTCCAATGATGTTGGAATAGGTGACGTTTTTTAATTCTGTTCCGAAATTTGTTACTTGCTTTTCATCGAATGGCATGTAATGTGTCAAGCTCTTCTCAAAACCGCGATAGTTGGTAAAGGCAAAATACAAAACGAAGTACATCACGGATATTTCCAAGAAGATGTTTGCGGCACCTCCGACGATCGTAGTAAGCATCCCCCCTAAGTATGCGGCACTAGCTTCAAGCTGTTCTTTCAGGAAATCCGGCTTTCCAAGCTTATCGCCAGCGAAGCTATTGATTGTTTCAATGATCTTGTTTATCCACGTGCGATCTTCTTGAAGTTCAATGACTTTATTGACAAGCATACTTCCGATCCCCAGGAAGGGAAGGATGATGATGAAAAGTGAAAGAATGATGATTGTGATTGCACTGATGGGTTTGGGCCAGGACCAGCGCTCGATGAGAAAAATATTTAAGGGACGAAAAAGTGTATACATGATGGAAGTCCCCAAAAAGGCGGCATATAACCCGCGTGTCGCATAGAGTAGGATAGCACCCAAAACAATCACGATTATCAATATGATTATGTTTCGTTCTTTTTGCGAAAAAACAGAGTTGTTCATAATGTTGGGTTTAGTTTGTTTACGAAGTGCTTTTTAGAAATTTGGTTTTCTCTTTTCTAAAAATGCCGAAACACCTTCCTTAAAGTCTTCGGTGTCGAATGCGCTTGTGAAGGCCTCGATCTCCGCGTTGTAGCCACCACCATTGGCTGCTTGTAGGCCCTCGTTTACGACGTTTATCGCTGTTGCAATAGCATGTGGAGAGCGCGTATACATCTTCTCCAGGAGCTCTTCACTTTTGGTGATTAAAGATTCTTGTGGTACAACATAGTTAACTAATCCCCATTGTAATGCTTCCTGCGCGTCGATCATCTCGCCACTCATGATCATTTCCAGGGCCTTCGCCCGTCCCACAAGCTGGGGCAAGCGCTGCGTGCCCCCGTAGCCAGGAATAAGGCCAAGAGAGACTTCAGGAAGACCCATTTTTGCGTTTGCACTCGCCACACGTAAGTGGCAGGCCATAGCCAGCTCGAGGCCTCCTCCCAGGGCGAAACCATTTACTGCAGCGATAACGGGTTTTGGGAAATTATAGATTACGTCCATCACCTGATGGTGCCCTGTTTGGGTAAGATCTTTTGCTTGGCTGCGGCTAAGATTCTTAAATTCGGAAATATCCGCGCCAGCGACAAATGCCTTAGCTCCAGCCCCAGTGACAATTATTCCGCGGACCTGCGTATCGGCCTTTAATACTTGTAGAATTTGTCCAAGTTCTTTAATTGTAGCAAAATTCAGAGCGTTAAGTTTGTCCGGCCGATTTACGGTAAGGTAGGCGGTTTTCCCTTTTTTGTCTACTAGAAAATTTTGTGGTGAATCCATGATTAAAAATTAAGGTGCAAACTAACGCGATATGCGTCTTTGTCGATATTTGGTAGGCCCAGGTAATTCAACCTACGTACATATTCAACACGCAATATTCGAAGAATGTTATCAATGCCAACACTTCCCTCCCAGTAAGGAGACTTGTCCATGACGTGCGTCATGGTCTGTCCCTCTTTGTTCTTATCAAACCGGATGACCTGGTCACTGTAGTAGGGGTTATTGTTGTCAGACAAGTCGCCGTAAAACATTTTAACACCCCATATCTCCCGGAGATTTAATCTTTTTATGAATGGTATTTTATTGAATATGAAACCTTCGAGTTGATGTTGAAATGAAAATCGAACATATTCATCAGCTACAAATTCCATGCCCTGCATCAATGAAAAGTCAATCACGTGTCGATCTTCTTCGCGATAGACATCCGGTAGCTCCAAGAGTGGATAAGGGAGCGTCCCCCATATTTTTCCGCCCGCGAGGGTTGCATCTGCAAAACCAAACTGCTTTAAGAAGAAACGCTTGGATACGGATGCACGAAGGGCATCAAATGTATAGTCTCCGCCCCAGAAACCTTTAAGCCCGCGATTATACTGGAGATTAAAAACAGGGTAACGCTCAACAATTGTACTGCGTACGAGGTTTCTGTAATAGAATTTTTCATTCGGTGCCCACCGTAAGATGAACTCTAGCTCGTTGGTGTTTATCTCGGGGATGGACCGTTTGGAGTCCCCCGAAGACACAAATGACAGGTCGCCAATCGCCCGTCGTCGGTGATGGAGGAAAGAACTTTGAAAACTTAGGTGGTTGCCAAATTCTATAAGATGTTTGACTTGGTAAGCGTAAGTGTCCATCCATTTAGTCGGCCTACTGCTTCGTATGGATTGAAAGAAGCTGTCACCCTTTTTAAAGCCTAGGTTACGGCCTGGATCGAAGATGTCATGCTGTACAGCTGCCTGTATGTAGTGTGCCGGGTAAGCGGCAACGGATTCCCCATTTAGGGATAATGTAGGGCGTAGGAAATATTTTGCCGAACGGTCTTTTAAACCGTAGGCAACGTAGCCTTCGAGGAACAACTTTTCGGAGAATGCAGCTGTCGTTCTACCTCCTAAGCGAATTCGATCTCCTTCGATATTGTTTCGAGAATAAAGGTATTCCAGTGGACCGATTTCGATGGGGCCGAAAGGATAGAACCCTTGGCTCAGCACATAACCCACCGCAAGCATCGTTTTGAATGTCCGGTTATTGTTCAGCGAGTCGGTGTTCGTATATACATTAGCTTCCACTGGCGAGAGCTGCAAGGGGCGCTTGGTCGTTAATAAGTCCGCATTGTCTTGCGCCTGTGGCGATATTTCTGTGGGCGCTCCTTTATATACCGTGTCGGAAAATTTGGCGGTAAAATTGTGATCATAATTTATAGTTGATTTACGCCCATAGACCGCATCATTATTTTTAACACCGAATATAATGTTTACGTCGCTTTTGGAGAGATACATATATTGGTATTGGTTCCGACGATACTGTAGATTGATCGTGATTTCATTCACCCAGTTTAAATTCGATTCTTTGTTTGCGTGTAGTTCGGCATAGCGCACCGCATAACGTGAATCCATTGTGATATGAAGCTTACCACTAAGGAGCAAATCTCGTTTATTACGAGGCTCAAATATTAATTCGATGAATGTGCCCTCGTCAGTGTTCAACGTATCGGAGATATAATATTTGTAAAATGTCGGTGCATTGTTCGCAATAGGGCTGATAAAAAGCTTATTGATTAGGAAGATATTTTCATCGTAAATTTCGACGTCTTGAAACAGATAGGATAAGTAGGACTGAATGTTATGATTGTTCACAAAACGTTCGTCAAGCTTGGTCTGTTTCTGCGAGCTTATGAACTTTTTAAAGTTTTTGGGATCATTTTGTGCGTACACGTCGCCCATTTGCTCCTGCATGAATATCGGTAGAAGTCGGTTTCCGGGTGAAGATGTCGTATCAATGTTTTGGAACACGAAGGCCAGGTTACCCATTCTCTTCTGGTATTTTTCCGAGGGGTTTACAAGTCCAAAAAGGAGTTTGTCGTATTGTTGAAAGTGCAGCTTTGATTGATTCTCTAAGCGGTTTCTTTTTTTGTTTTTAATAACTTGGTTGATAATGTCGACGGCAGGATTACGGTTCTGGTATTTCTTTCTGCGCGAAATCTCGACCGCTTCGATGAGTTGTTCGTTTTGCTCTAAGGTTATTTCCAGCGAGGGAGGGATACTATCGTAAATACGGCTTGTTTCTTTATATCCTACAGCCGATACGATTATTTGTAAAGGGGTTTTTAGATTACTCGATAGTGTAAAAAAGCCGGTTGAATCACAAGATGTACCTTCGGTAGTTCCTACGATTTTAACACTTGCGGGAATTCCTTTTCCGGATTTTACATCGACAATTCGTCCAGATATTTTTTGTTGACCTATTGCCTGATGGAACACCCCTATCAGTAGAAATATACATATAAATAGTCTGATCAACCTAATTCTCCTCATGTTCGATTTATAGCTCCCCTATGAAATAAAGCTCCTTATAAATATAGTGATTGTGGTACAACAAAAAAATTTAATCGTTAAAATTGCAATCATCAAGATTTAATTCAGGCGAATAGGTGGATTGGGTATTGGTTTTAAGCCCTGCAGTAGCGCCGAAAATAGTCGTTACGCTACTGCAGGGGTAATTTATTAATAGCCTGCGCCGTTGCGTCGCGGTTGACGTATTGCAGGCCAGCTTGACGGGGTACCGTCGAGCTTGGAAGGCATCACGCGCTGCTGGCGGTCCACTAGCGTGTCTTCCTGAGCCGCTTTGTAAGTAAGAATGGCCGTTAAGATTACGTTATCGATCAGGTCGTCAAAAACGATTTTGTCATAAGTATCCAAGTTTGTATGCCAGGTGTTGCTGAAATAACCCCATGATAAAGCACTCAGCATAAATGCGGGGACGCCGGCTGCGGTGAATGAAGCATGGTCCGACCCCCCACCACTGGGGCTACCTGGGAAGGTTGTTTGTATATCTTGTGTGATATTATTGGGTACCGATTGTAGCCAGCGGCCCATAAAATCGTAGGCGTGTACGAAACCCGATCCGTTGATTTCTGCCACCCTACCGGTCCCGTTATCTAAATTGAACACCGCTTGCGTTTTCTCGACGATCGCAGGGTTATCGAGCACAAAAGAACGTGAACCGTTTAAGCCTTGTTCCTCACTTCCCCACAGACCGATTAAAATAGTGCGTTTTGGGTTGGGAAATACCGTTTTTAGTACACGCGCGACTTCCATCATCGCTAAAGTTCCGGTGCCATTATCTGTTGCTCCAGATCCCCCTTCCCAAGAGTCTAAATGTGCCGAAAGGATCACATATTCGTTCGGGAATTCGGAGCCTTTGATTTGCGCTATGGTATTGAATGATGGTACATCTCCGAGTTCTTTAGAGCTGGTTTCAATTTTTAATTTTGGCGCAATACCATTTTGTGATAACCGATATAGTTGACCATAATCTTCAAGGGAGAGATCCACCGAAGGTACGCTGTGTGTGCGGGCACCGAAAATCTTGTTTGCACCGAATTCACGCGACCAAAAACTCGAGATGATACCTATCGCGCCTGCTTCTTCAAGTTTTGCGGGGATAGAGTTTGCCGAAAGCCCGATGTTTTTGAGGTTTTCGTTGTAGGCTTGTTGGATTGAGTCACGATTTTGTTTCATCTTTTCAATGGATTCTGCTCGGCCATACTCGGACCAGTTGTGATCCGGCCGGCCGGTGGGCTGGTAGACCGATGTCATTACATATTTACCCTTGGCTCGCGGTAGCCACCGCGTGAATGCTGTTGCGTCAGTGAATGTTGGGAGTACGATTACCTCTCCTTCAATAGCTTTTCCTCCAGTACTCGGACTCCAAGCTAACTGGGTTCCGTTGAGCGTTTTGGTATGTGGATAAACCATGTCGATGTGAGAAATGCCACGCTGCCAGCCGCGCCACTCGCCAAACTGTTCATTTTTAGCATCTATGCCCCAGCTTTGAAACTTCTCTACAGCCCATTCATTTGCTTTTCTCATCTGTGGTGTGCCCACTAGGCGAGGGCCGACCACGTCGAGCAACTCGAAGGCGAGAAGTTCCAGTTGGGAATTATCGGTTGCTTCCTTCACGATTTTTTCGACGATGGGGTCTCGTGTTTGTTCATTTTGGATGTTGTACTGTGCAGGTAGTTTGGTACTCACTAGGAGCGTACTTGCGCACAGCATGATTCCGATTCTTGATATTTTTTTGTTTAGCGACATAATAGTTGTTGATTAGTTAATCGGTCTAAATCTCGGAATTATTTTCGGATTCTAAAATTGGAGATTTAGAGCACGCTTTTGTGCGCCTCGATATGCCTTTGCCAGCTCGGACAGTTCGTGCCGTTTAAACCCTCTACTAATGGCTGTCGGCGCGCTGGGGACAAACGCGAGTGGTGTCTGTTTAACAATTTTGTGACCTGGCGTAGTGACCAGACTCTTCCCGTTAGAAGGAGGGGGGAAATTCTGTCTTTTTTAAAGATTCTAGCGAGCCACCTTGTGTAATTAATCTTAACTTAATATTAGGATTGTATCTTCGTTGCGAGATTGGATTTAAGCATTTTTGTATATATCTTTAATGTAAATCTAAATTATTACCTGCTTGGGGAAACATGGAAAGAATTTCTATCGACGTTATGATGAAGTTTAAAGACGGTGATAAGACCGCTTTTAAAGCTATCTATGTTCGTTACTCACCCAGTATTTATTCGGTTTCCACGCAGTTATTGAAAGATAACGATCTCGCCGAGGAAATGGTGCAAGAATGTTTTATGAAACTTTGGTTGAACCGTTCAGGAGTTCAAGTTGAGCGAGATTTATGGCCATATCTCTATGTTATGTGTAAGCGATTGTGTTTTAATGTGCTGCGTGATAAGGAGATCGTTAAAAAATCGATGGAATATTTTCAGGAAGATCTTGTAAATGATGTGGAACGTCGCGTATACCATAATGATTTACAACATCACCTTCAATTGTGTATCGCGCAGCTCCCGCTGCAGCAGCGGACAGCATGGATCTTAAGCCGTGAGGAAGGATTCACGCATCAGGAAATTGCTGCACGTATGGACATCTCACAAAATACAGTGAAAAACCACATTGTACAAGCGCTAAAATTTCTTCGAGATCGACTTTCAAGTCAGGGATTTATTTCTCTTTTACTTGTTTACATATTTTTCTAGTTTTTTTCATTCTGACTAGTCCTACTATCAGCGTTGTGTGTACTACCTATATATACACGCACCGATAGATTGGATACAGAAAGAATATATCAATTGTTTTTAAAGCGCCTTAGCGGAGACCTAACTATGGATGAGAACAAGGAACTCGAACAAGGTTTACAGGATATAGATCCGAAGGTATTCGCGTCCTGGGTTGACAAAAATATTATTGTAGAAGAAAACGTAGAATTCACAAATCAAGAAGGCGTATTTGATCGAATTTTAAAGAATATTGACCGTTCAGAGTCATCTGTGCATACTTTTATACCGTGGTATAAAAGAACGATATACCGTGTTGCAGCGGCTTGTATTGCGGTTTCTTTTTGTGCTCTTATGTATTACGGGAACCACAACGGTATCTTCGGAATTATGCGTGAGTCGGGAGAATTGGCAAATACAACAAATGAACCAATGGAGCTTCCCGAGGAAAAAGCCCTCGTCACTCTCGCCGATGGAACACAGATGTTGCTCGACGGATCCACGGGCGACACTTTGCGATATAAAGGGCTAGAAATTACGCGGTTAACCGATGGGAGCGTCGTGATGCAGCGCAGATCACCTGAAAAATCCTATTTTAATGAAGCAGATCGACACAAAATAACCGCTCCCAAAGGAGTCGCTGTTCATGTTTATTTACCTGATGGCACAGGGGTATGGCTCAATTCAGGATCAACGATTACTGTATTGGCTTCCTATGGAGAAAATGAGCGGCGTGTGGAGCTGCAAGGGGAAGGATTTTTCGATGTTACCCCTAACAAACAAAAGGCATTTATCGTAAAGGCTAAAAATAGTATTGTTCGGGTTTTAGGTACGCAGTTTAATCTTTCAGCCTACTCTGAGGATATGTCCGTTAAAACTACGCTTATTCATGGATCAGTTGATGTCTCTGCCCAAAATAATAAATTACGACTCACACCCGGTGAGCAGGCCGTAGTCAGTAGAAATGCAGATATAGCCCTAAATAAAGATGTAAATATCAGTGAAATTGTTGACTGGAAAGATGGGTATTTCCGATTTAATGATCAACCGATCGGCGTGATTCTACAGGAGTTGGCTAGATGGTACCCTATTGAAGAAGTGCAGATGGAGCTTACTGCTCCGGACAATTTTACGGGAAGTTTGAAACGATCTAAAAAACTTGGGGACGTATTGGATGCAATCGCGTCAGTTTCCGATTTAAAATTTGTTGTCCACGGGGGGAGGGTGATCGTTATGAAGTAAGCCCGGCGACCAAAATTGATGAAGGAGGTGCTACCAACACCCCCTTCGTTCAATGTATATGGAAACTATCAGTTATTAAATAATACCAAATACCTTTCAAATGTATAAAAATATTGTTGCTTTATCTCCGCATCGGGGACGATTGCATAAGTGCTTTCTTATTATGAAATTGCTCTCTTTATTTCTCCTTGTTTTCTTGGTACATGCTAGCGCGACTACTCGTGCACAAAAGATAAGTCTGTCCGTCTCAAATGCGGAACTTTCCCACGTGTTGACGTTGATCCAAAGACAAACGAACCTAGATTTTCTCTATAGCAACTCACAGCTTGAAAATGTAGGTAAAATAGATCTTCACGTGAAAAATGCCAACCTATCGGATGTGTTAGAGACTTGTCTCTCCCCCAGAGATCTCATATTTTTTATCGAAAATAATACCGTCCTAATTAAAAAGGCAACGACCATTAAAGCCAAACTCTCCAATTTGACTGAACAAAAGCAAAGTCCGTTGAGTGGTACCGTGGTAACCGAGAGTGGAGAACCTTTGGCAGGAGCATCTGTGAAAATAGTGCAAAGTAACATCGCAACAGCGACGGATGAAACAGGGCATTTTGTTCTCGATATTGCCACCGAGCAAGGCGAAATTGTGGTCAGTTCGCTCGGCTATCAGGAGCAAACGGTTCCCTTCCGTAGCGGGACGCCGGTTGACGTGGTGTTAAAGCTGCAGATCAGTGATCTGGAAGAAGTCGTTGTTGTTGGTTACGGCGTACAGAAGCGAGCCAATTTGACGGGCGCCGTGGCGCAAATTGACGCCAAAGATATCGCGTTGCGCCCCGAAGCAAGTATCGCCGGCGCTTTACAGGGATTAATGCCGGGGTTGAACGTGCAAATTAATACCGGTGATCCTACTCAAACTCCCGATATTAATATTAGAGGGTTTAATTCGATTAATGGCGGTAGTCCACTAGTACTAATTGACGGAATTGAGGGGAATATAACCAGGGTTAACCCAAACGATATAGAGAGCGTAACGGTTTTAAAAGATGCAGCTTCCGCGGCTATTTATGGTGCTAGAGGGGCTTTTGGAGTGATTTTGATCACCACGAAAAAAGGTGAAGTGGGTCAAATGAAAGTAGATTACACCAACAATTTTGGCTGGACCACACCCACCACTCGTACCGATTTTGTTTCCGACCCGTACATCTATGGAAAAACGGTAGACGCTGCATTATACGGCTATAACGGGACCAGTTATACGGGTTATGATGACATGGATTGGGAAACGATCAAGTTAGTAGCAAATGGCCAGCTAGAGCCTTTTCATGAACTTCAAGCAGACGGTAGTAATAAGTTTTTTTATAACACCAATTGGTACGATTATCTATTTAAAGAATACCAACCTTCAAACTTTCATAATATCTCTGTCTCGGGAGGTACCGACAAGCTGAAAGGTTATATGTCTGGCCGCGTTTTTAAAAGAGAGACGATTAATAATATTGCAGACGACGGTGATATGGACCGTTATAACATTAAAACAAATTTAACCTTCACGCCAAACCCATGGCTTGAAATCTCTAATAATATTCAATTCATTAACGAATACGATAAGGAGTATGGTGGCTTTCGAAACGGTTACGGTGGGCTCTGGAGCACCACAACCTGGTATAACTTATTTCCGTTTTACCCAAGTCATATCGATGGTGTTCCCACTGATATTGGGGTGAGTGGTAATGGCGGACAGGGAGGTCATGCAGCAATGGAAGCTCGGAATAACTGGATGAAGTTCAATACCGAGGAGTTTACGAATACCTTTCGTGTTAAAGTGAAGCCTTTGGAAGGTCTAGAACTGAACTTAGATTATAGCCACCGTTTTGATAATACAGGAAGAACCTACCGGTATAATGAATTTGAATTCCTTTCGGGCAGCAAGCTTGACTATATCACGACTGGAATTAACCGATTGGGTGAGTGGCGCTGGAAAGACAAATATAAGGCGCTAAATATCTTTGGAACATATCAAAAATCCATACAAGATGATCATAATTTCAAATTACTCCTAGGTTTCAACCAAGAGGAATTCGATAGAGATCGCGTTGCCGCTCAAATGGATGGGTTGTTAATTAGAGAGTTAGCTAATTTGCAATTAGGGACGACCATGTTTAATATTGCGGGAGCTACATTGGATTGGGCTGTACAAGGCTATTTTGGGCGCTTCAATTACGATTATAAAAACAAATATCTCCTTGAAGTGAACGCTCGGTATGATGGTTCTTCTCGTTTCCCAGGGCATAGTCGTTGGGGATTCTTTCCTTCGGTCTCTGCGGGGTGGCAAGTCGACCGTGAATCTTTTTGGGATCCTATAAAGCCGTATATTTCGTCGTTAAAGATTCGCGGCTCGTACGGTCGCCTGGGGAATCAAACGGTTGACGTTAATACGTTTAAACAACTGATGGATGTTGGACAATCCTCATGGCTCGAGAATGGGCAACGCATCTATTATGCCGACGCACCAGCACCGCTGCCTAAGGTGGTGACCTGGGAAAGCACGCAAAGTGTCGACTTGGGCGTAGACATGGGCTTTTTACAAAATAAGCTTTTTGTGAATTTCGATTGGTATAATAAAATTACTGATGGCATGTACCTACCCGGGGAGCCGCTCCCGGCAGTTTTCGGAGCGAACGAACCGCAAGAAAATTTTGCTGCTTTAAAGAATACTGGATTCGAGCTGGGAATTAGCTATCGAAATAGCTTCGATGTGGCTGGTTCGCCGTTGGCATTTAATGTTGCAGCAAATGTGTCCAACTCTAGAGGATATATTACCAAATACGATAATCCAAACGGATTGATGAGCACGTACTGGGAAGGCCAGCGCCTTGGTCAAATCTGGGGATACCATGTTGACGGACAGTTTCAAACCGATCAGGAAGCACTAGATTACCAAAATAGTTTCGAGAATCCTTCCAATTCATTGGGTAAGGTATATAACTATGAGTTGAATGTGGTACAGAATAGCGATTGGAACCGATTAAAAGCGGGTGATATCAAATACATGGATACCGATGGTGATGGAAGGATTGATCAAGGAAATTATACGCTTGAAGACCATGGAGACCTTCGTCCTATCGGAAATGCGATGCCGCAATTTCCTTTCGGATTGAACATGTCTGCATCGTGGAAAGGAATAGACCTGTCTGTTGCCCTCGCGGGGGTTGGCCAACAACATTGGTACCCTACCGGTGACGTGTATTGGGGGCCTTACCAACGTCCTTACCTCTCGTTTATTCGTAAAGACCTCGTCGACAATGCTTGGCTCCCGGACAAACCAGGGAACACCTATCCACAGATTTACCGCGGATATACATCGTTAAATGGCGGACGCTCGCTCTATGAGATGAACGACTATTATCTTGAAAATGTAGCATATCTGCGGGTGAAGAATCTAACGCTCGGTTATACGCTTCCACAAACCATGACAAGGAAAATAAATATTGATCGTCTACGCTTTTACCTGAGCGGAGAGAATGTTTTCACTTGGGCGTTTGGTGGATTGACAAAATATATAGATCCTGAACAAGCTGGATCTGCAGTGAACTATTCGTTGCCAGGATCTGCGGTCAGTCGAGCTGACTTGAGGGACTATCCGATGGGTAAAACGTTTTCTTTTGGAGTGAATATCAGTTTGTAACAAAAAATAAAGAAAAGAAAATGAAGAATTATATAATATATGGACTCGCCTGTATGGCGGTATTCGTCTTCCTTTCGTGCGAAAAAGACTTTTTGGATCGTCCAGCAGAAGATCAGGTAGAAGCGGAGTTCTTTTTCAATACACCGGAAGATCTTGAGGTTGCGACGAATAATTTTTATACCATTTTATCGACAACGGGCGTATATAACGATGATGCATCGTCTGATAATATTGTGCCGTTGATCGCAGGCGACAGAGTGCGTGGAAACCGGATTGTGCCGACTGCTAGTGGTACCGGAGGATGGAACTGGTCGGCACTTAGGAAAATCAACTATTTCTTAGAAAACTACCAAAAAGTTCAAGATGAAGCCGCTAAGGCGAAATATGGAGGTATAGCACGCTTCTTTCGTGCTTATTTTTATTTTGATAAAGTGAAACGATTCGGCGATGTCCCTTGGTATAATAAGGTGCTGAACGCCGGGGACGAAGACTTGTACAAAGCGCGAGATTCGCGTCAACTTGTTATGGACTCGGTTATGGCGGATATTGATTTTGCGATTGCGAATATCCCGGCAGAAAAAAAGTTGAATCGGATTACGAAATACACGGCGCTGATTTTAAAAGCCCGTATTGGCCTGTACGAAGGAACATTCCGGAAATACCATGATATCGATGGTTACGAACCGTTTTTAGCGGCTGCAGTAGCGGCCGCGGATGAACTAATGAAAAGTGGAGCCTACACTTTATTTACAACAGGAGGCGCTGCGGAATCTTACCGTACTCTTTTTGCTAGGGACAACCAGGATGTGACCGAGACTATTTTGGCTGCCGACTTTGAGCGCGGTATAGAAACACATAACCTGGCCTACTTGATGACTTCCCCGACGGCTGGGTCATGGGGTTTAACCAAAGACCTTGTGAATTCTTATCTCATGGCTAATGGAACACGCTTTACTGCGATACCGGGATTCCAGTCCAAAGGCTATTTGGAAGAGATGCAGAATCGTGATCCTCGCCTGGTACAAACAACGGCGGGGCCTGACTTCACTGTCTTAGGACAGAGCAGCTCGGAGCCCGTGTCGTTGAATTTGACTACGACAGGGTACAGGGTGATAAAAGCACTCCCGGCACGTGAGCAGTGGAGCTCCGGCCATTTTGATATTATACTGTTTCGATACGCCGAAGCATTATTGATCTTTGCCGAAGCAAAAGCGGAACTCGGTGACTTGAACCAGGACGATATTAACCGTAGCATAAACCTATTACGCAATCGTGTAGGGATGCCCTCCCTAAATATAGCGGAAGCAAATGCACAGCCTGATTCCTATCAAGAATCTTTATATCCGAATGTTGATCAGGGTCCAAATAAAGGGGTTATTTTGGAAATCCGTCGCGAGCGACGCGTCGAAATGTTTAACGAAGGACTGCGCTGGGATGATTTAATGCGTTGGAAGGAAGGTAAAAAGCTTGAACAACCGATGGTTGGGGTCTATTTTCCTAGTGTAGGTACCTATGATTTTACAGGTGATGGGAAAATGGATGTTTTGGTTTATCGTGGAACAAAACCAGGAGCTCCATCATCGGTCACCTCAACTATTAATATTCAACAACGTAAATTACGTGATCCTGAAACAGGGGATAGTGAAGCTAACAAAGGAAATATTGATCCTTTCCCGCAAGGAGGAATTTTCGATGAATCCAAAGATTACTATTACCCGATTCCGCTGGAAGACCTTCAGCTTAATGGGAATTTGAAACAGAACCCGAATTGGGAATAAACGGGAAGCAATTTTTAAAAACCAAATCGATTAACTCATGACTGTAAAATATATAAGCAGTTTCAAATATATGCTAGTACTTCTGTGTGCTAGCGTAATGATGCTGTTGAGCTGTTCTAAAGACAGTAAAGATCTTGAAGATGTATTAATGGTGGGAACTGATTATATGGAAGTTTCCAATAAGGATGCGGATTATTCTTTTGATTTGTTGACCAATGTGACATACGCGGTGTCTGCGGATGTTGATTGGATTCAATTCCAACAGTCGCAAGGAGAAAAAGGGAAACAAAAAGTGTCCTTTAAAGTTTCTAAAAATGAATTTGAGGAGCGTACGGGGGTTATCCAAGTGTATATTAATGAGGAACTAAACCGGGAAATATTGGTTGTGCAAGAAGCCGGTACAATCAGCGTGTTTTTTGTGAAACCCGGAGGAGAGGGGGACGGCCGTTCGTGGGAAGCCGCTACGACTTTGGATAACGCACTTGCCCAAGCAACTAGTGGTAGTGTGATCCACTTAACCCAGGGAACTTATACGCCCAGTAAAACTATTTCCGGAGGTGATGCCGCTGAGGACGGCGATCGTACGATTGAAATCGATAAAAATATAAAACTAATCGGGGGATATCCTACGGATGCTGAAGAAGGTAGTGTCCCGGATGCACGATCTTATCAAACAGTATTCTCCGGGAAGTTGCCCTCGGGTGCAGCATCATTTCACGTAGTTGCGATTACCGCGCCGCTGGCTGATCAGGAACAAGTGGAGCTTCAGGGGATTACGATTCGCGATGGTAATGGTTCGGACCGAAACACGACAATAAAAGTAGCTGGAAAGGAAATTAGCCGAGGTAAAGGTGCAGGAATCGTCATTAGCGGAGCGCGTGCGATTCTTCGTGAAGTTAACGTCGTTGAAAATAAGACGTCCAATGTGCGCGGAGTATCGGGGTATGCTGCAGGAATTTATGCATTGTCCGCAAGCGAACTTTATATTTATGACTCACATGTTGATCGCAATAGGAGCGACGCAAATGGCGGTGGTCTTTGGGTCGACGAATCAAAAGCGTATATTTTTAATTCGACGTTCGATAATAACTATGCAAGAGGCACTGCGGCGGGTGTGCACGCATTCCCAAACTCCTTGCTCTACATGTATAATTCTTCAGTAAGTAGTAACAGTGGGACGTCCTATGGAGCGGCGGTTTATGCCCGAGGGAAATCCAAAACCTATTTAGTTAACTGCTTAATAAATGGAAATAAAAGCACTTCTCCAAATGGGGGTGGGGGGGTAATGCTCTACGATAATTGTGAGGCCCATATTATTAGTTCAACGATAACCCAGAATCATATTTCCGGCCCCGGAGGTGGCATTTACCGGCGGCAGAATACGAATAAACTAACGGTAATCAATTCCATCATCTCAGGGAATGAGCAGGCATCGGGAAGTTCCGATGTTGACGTATACGAAACAGATGCGACAGCTCCAATCTATAAGGCCAGTATTATCGGCGCGCGTACATACGATGTTTCTAATGCTATCATTTCCGGAGCAACCTTTAATCCTGATAATATGCTTAATTCTTCATTTTTACCGATCGGAAGTGATAACCCAGCGCTAAGTCACGGGATGAATGCGTCGAGTTTAAAGGAGGTGGCACAACAATATGACCCTGAGTTAAGCGAGGATGTTGAAGGTGATTACAAAGGAAGCTCTCGGAACGGAAAAACAATAATTGGTGCAATAGTGGAATAATAGACAATCAAAACTAAATTGAAATGAAGAGAATTATATATGTAGCGCTCTGCTTCCTAATGGTATTAGGCGCTTGTGAAGATTATGAATTGCAAGGGCAGCAGCTCCCTCACGTTATCGAGAATACTGATGATACACAGTCGCTGGCAGATTTGCTGCAAAAAACGGAATGGGAGACCCAAACAGTGTCGTCGGGGATGATTTGGAAGAAATATCAATTTGATAAAATATTCGATTCCCGGCAATACGTTAATATGTTCGATGTGGATTTGAACCAATCGGATATTAAGATTGATATTCCACACGTTAGCTCGGGGTTTTTAAAAACGAGTGAGGCAGCAGAAAAGGGAAATGCGACTCTGGCGTTCAACGGTAGTTATTTTGACACCTCTGTCGGTGGCTCTACTGTATTCTTTAAGCACGCTGGGAAAGTTATAACACAAACTAAAGTAGGATTCACCAGCTACCGGGAAAATTCTGCTTTAGCGATTTCGGCGAGCGGCAAAGTGTCTATCGAAAAAAGGCCGGCGGCCGGATGGACCGCTTTAGATGCAAGCTATGTGCTGGCCGGTGGGCCATTATTGATATTTAATGGAGAGATCATTGAGCAAATGGACCAAGCTTTCAATACCAACAGGCATCCAAGAACGGTCGTAGGCCTGACAGATGAAAATCATTTAATTGTGTTGGCGATTGATGGCCGCTCATCCCAGTCGCAAGGCTTAACCACTCCGCAACTAGCCGAACTCATGAAAGCTTTGGGGTGCCGCTTCGCAATGAACATGGATGGCGGGGGATCGACGACCGCGTGGGTTAAAGGGATGGGAATCGTTAATCACCCCTCGGACAATAAGTTGTTTGATCATGATGGTGAGCGCGGCGTTGCAACCGTTTTTACGATCAAATAGGTGATTTTTGGAACATCGTTTATGCAGTCTAAAAGATGATTTAGGCGACATATTTATATAAATAAGCAATTTTTTTCGCACGCGAAGGGCACGATCGGAAATTTAAGTCACGACGGGTAACAATTCCCGCACACCAATATCTTGGCGCGCGGGAATTGTTTGTTAAAAATAACTTATATTTGTGTAAAAACAATAACATGACTTTTACAGCAATTGATTTTGAACTAGCCACGGCAGCTTATACGAGTGTATGTGCTGTGGGAATTGTAAAAGTGGAAGATGATGTAATTATTAAGCAGTTTCATAGTTTAGTGCGGCCACCGAAAAATGAGTATATGTGGCAAACAACCCGTGTACATGGGCTAAAGCCGAAGGATACTTTTTCCGCCCCTACCTTTCTTGAATTGTTTCCCGAAATTCAGGGTTATTTAACCGGAGCTAAAATGGTCGCTCATAATGAGAAGTTTGACCGCGAAGTGCTGATGAAAACGATGAACTTATTCGGATTGGATTATAAGGAGCTAAATCTTCCTCCAATTTGGGAGTGTACGAGTAAAATTTATCGTGCAAAAGGATTTAAGAAAACAAAACTGAGTATTTGTTGTAATATAATGGGGATCGAGTTAAATCATCATGATCCATTATCCGACGCTAAAGCGAGCGCACAATTGTTTATGAATCAAGATAAAGTGACAAAAGATTTAGTTGAAAGGCATTTCCCAATTGAGGGACAAGTGGCGAGCTAGTTTTATGGGAAAAATTATAAATGTAATATTATCTGGAGGAGTAGGTTCCAGATTGTGGCCTTTGTCAAGAAAGTCAAAGCCTAAGCAATATTTACCAATGTTCAATAACAAATCCCTATTTGGATTGACCATTGAACGCAATCAGCGCGTTTGCGACGATGTTGTGTTAGTTGGCTCGGTGAAAAACATTGACCTTGCAAAAGAAGAATTGAAACATGTTAATCACGAAATCATCGTAGAAAGTGTTCCAAGAAATACGGCCGCAGCGATTGCATTTGCAGCTCTTTCTGTTGATCCGGAAGACATTTTGATCGTTACCCCATCAGATCATTTAATTGAAGGAGAAGAGCAGTATTTACAGGCCATAAAAAGAGGAGTGGAATTTGCTAAAGAAGGAAATTTAGTGACTTTTGGAATTAATCCAATTCGGCCGGAAACAGGTTATGGTTATATCGAATCGATCGGCAATGATGTAGTATCTTTCCGTGAAAAGCCAAATTTTGAAACAGCTAAGGACTTTCTAAAAAGCGGAAACTTTTTATGGAACTCGGGGATTTTTTGCTTTAAGTCATCGGCGTACTTAAGTGAGTTAGAGCGATTCGATCCAAAACTCTTTCTGGCAGCAAAAGCAGCTTTTGAGTCATCTGCTTCCGGCATTTTAGATGAAGAGCTGTCGGTGAAGATCCCTTCTAAAAGTGTAGATTACGCGATTATGGAGCGAAGCGATAAAATAAAAGTTGTTCCTTCGTTTTTTCAATGGTCCGATATGGGATCGTTTGATTCTTTATACGACTATTTAGTGGACAAGGGGCACCCCAAGGACGAAAATGGGAATATTGCAATAGGAGAAAGTAAAAGAACAATTTTTTTAGGACTTTCAGATTGTGTTTTTGTTAATACAGATGATGCAGTTTTAATAATGAACAAGTCTTATGCTCAAGAAGTTAAGAATGTTTATGAACAGCTTGAAAAGGAGGGTTCTATATTAATTTGAGGATAAGTAGCGTTTTGTTTACAATTTTCGTTTGATTTTATAGGTAAATCGAAGTAATATTGCAATTCAATTCACACCGAATTAACTTAGATTAAAAAAAATGTCATTTTGGAGTAAATTATTTAAGAGGGAAAAACAAGATACGTCTACCGGGGGTAAGCTTACTTGGGTTGGATATGATATGCACAATCACATCCTTCCTGGGATCGACGATGGAAGTAAAAGTATTGAGGACTCTCTAAAACTTGTTCGTGGCCTACAGGAATTAGGTATAAATAAGTGTGTTGCAACGCCCCACGTTATGCACGGAGTGCATAATAATACACCTAAAACTATTCGCGAAGCGTATTTGAAACTCAAAGCTGCGTTAGAGGCTCAGAATATAAAATTCGACCTGCATTATTCGGCCGAATATATGGTTGACGATCATTTGGACATATTGGTTCAAAATGACGACTTGTGTCCGTTGCCCAATCGACATATGCTCATTGAGATGTCCTATTTAGCCGAATCCAAGGCGTTATTTCAGATTATTAAAGATGTGCAAGAGAAGGGATATCAACCGATACTAGCGCACCCAGAACGTTATAACTATTATCATCAGAATTTTAAAGTATATAAAGAAATCAAAGATGCAGGCTGTATGCTTCAATTAAATCTTTTATCGATTTCAAGGTATTATGGCGAGCATGTTAAATCAGCGGCATTAACGTTAGTGAAGTCCGGAATGTATGATTTAGTGGGTACCGATATGCACCACGAAAAACATTTAAATGCCTTAAAACAGGTTACAGCAAAATACGATATTTTGGGGTTATTGAAAGATAACCCTATAAAAAATGCCACTATCTTCGATGATAGCCAGAAACTGGCCATATAAACTGTCTGAAGCAATCTGATAATTTTGAATGGATATCGTGTAAAGAGTTCATTCAAAATTAGTTGGATCCGCGATCTTTGTGTGCTTTCCCATATTTTTTTGATATTAATTTTAGGTCAAGTTATCATAAATTGATACTATTCTCTCTGATGAGTCGTTAATAGTGTTGGTAGCAGCCCTGCCGTTTTGAAATTATAGCTGTTCCAAAATTATTATGACAACATTATCTTTATATTTAATCGCTATTTGTAGTATACTAGTCGTTCTTGGCCTTTGGTATTTATTCGGCAGCGTCATACCTAGCATTCGATTTAAGAAATATTTTTCGCTAAATCCGTCTTTGCAATGGGGTCAGTCCGAGCATAAGCAAGACCACCTACTTCGGGGCTCGTTATTGTTAGAGATGCTTGAAAGCAAGCGGGATGCCAAAGGTGTGCTTATCACTAGTGTGCGGTTTTCTGTCAAAGAATTCCATATCCGTAATTTCGATAAGTTGTACTTGGATGCGCAAGGTTCGTTAGGACAAAAGCTTTCGGTGGCCCTTTATATAGGTCGTAAACATTTGCATCTGTTGCAGAATAAACGTGTACGTCTTGATCTTAAAGGCTACGTGGTGCTTAAAGATAATCAACGTGCTCGTGTTAAAGCCACCTTTATGTTAGATGTGCAAACTATCAACCTTCCTCAAACCTCTTTTGCTGCAGACTTAGGATTGCGCGTTGACTGATACAGGCCAGAAAATAGGAAGCGTTTTCTTTAGCGCAGGGCGTATATCAAAGATAACCTTTAACTTCATAGAGAGAAAAATATGACAACAAAAAATATTGCACTTGTTAATGGGGTGATTTTTAACGGGCAATCCCTTGTGAACAATCAAGCTCTATTGCTCGCGGATGAAAAAGTTTGTGGAATAGTTGCCCTTTCAGATATTCCTGCGGGATACGTTAAGCAAGATGTGGAAGGAGCTTATATTAGTCCCGGATTAATTGATCTCCAGATATACGGTACGGGCGATGATTTATTCTCCGCGGATATTCACCGATCTGCTATTGGACGCATTGAACAGAATTTACTTGCGCAGGGCTGTACCTCGTTTATGCTAACACTGGCGACAAATACCCTGGAAGTGTTCGAGCAGGCAGTTCAGGTGTTCGCAAACGCTAACCCCAAGGTGGCCTTAGGGCTGCATCTTGAAGGACCGTTTTTAAATATACACAAGCGTGGGGCACACCCTGGGGAACTCATCGTAGAAGGCACCATAGATCGCATCAAAAGACTGCTCAGGGGGGGGGGTGAGGTGGTAAAAATGATGACCGTCGCACCCGAATTAATGCACATTGAAAGTATTCGTTATTTGCTGGAACATGATGTTGTGCTGAGTGCGGGGCATAGCGCTGCCTCTTTTAAGCAAGCGATGCTTGGGTTCGATCGGGGAATCACAACCTCGACACACCTTTGGAATGCGATGTCTCCATTTCATCACCGCGACACCGGGCTTCCCGGGGCTATTTTCTCGCATCCATCGGCTCGCGCTTCAATCATTGTCGACGGCATTCATGTCGATTATACGGCAGTCCGCTTGAGTAAGAAACTTTTGGGCGATAGATTATTTTTGATTAGCGATGCGGTTGCTAGGTGTGATAAAGGTATCTATCAGCACGTATTCAAAGACGATCATTATGTGTTGCCTGACGGTACCCTTAGTGGGTCGGCACTCTCACTTCTCCAGGCGGTCGCAAATTGTGTTAATCACGCAGGTATTTCCCTTGACGAGGCCTTACGAATGGCAACTGTCTATCCAGCGGATGTGATTGGTAGGACTGATATAGGTAATTTTAATTCCGGCTCGTGGGCAAATGTTGTTGTATTTGATCACGATTTTCGTATTAACTCCGTTTATTTCCAAGGTGAGCGGGTGGTGTAATTTACGCATAGAGCACGATTATTTGTCGCAGTGTTTGTGGATGTATATCTAAAAAGTGTAGTTTTGCAAACTATGAACATAAAGCCGATCGAAGCCGTAGCATTTTTTCTGCTGCTAGCTTCTGTGTTATTGAACTCTTGCGCTTCACGTAAGCATAAAAAGTCTGGTAAAGAATTGAAGTCTCCCGCTGTGGAGATGGTGGAAACGGATACAGCAGAGGAAGCTGCGGATAGCGTCCGACCCAATAAAGTCACCACTATCCCTACGGGCGTGTCCAAGACGACTGTTCCTGAAAAGAAGGAAGTCGTTGCTCCGCCACTGAAAGTAACACTGCCGGCAGTTTCGCGTGAGTTTCGTGGCGCATGGGTTGCGACGGTCGCCAATATAAATTGGCCAAAAAGAGGCGATTATTCGACAGAATCGCAGAAGCGAGAGGCGATCAAGTTGTTGGATCTGTTAAAAGCTAACAATTTTAACGCTGTTATATTTCAGGTGCGTCCTTCGGGTGACGCATTATACGATAGCCCTTACGAGCCGTGGTCTTATTTTTTAACCGGCCAAATCGGAAAGCGTCCATCTCCTTATTATGATCCTTTGGAGTTTTGGGTCGAAGAAGCCCATAAAAGAGGCCTGGAGCTTCACGTATGGCTTAACCCCTACCGGGCTCACCATTCATCGGGGGGAGCGGTCACCAGTGAGTCGATCGTAAAGAAGGAACCTGATATGGTTGTACGCTTGCGCAACGGGATGTATTGGTTCGATCCGGCAAACCCAAAAACACAAGACCATTCGGCGAAGGTCGTCGCCGATATCGTTAAGCGTTACGATATTGATGGAGTTCATTTTGATGACTATTTCTACCCTTACGCGAGTTATAATGGCGGCGCGGACTTTCCGGACGCAAAATCGTGGGCAGCTTACCAACGTACAGACGGAAAGCTAGCGCGAGCCGACTGGCGCCGTGATAATGTAAACCGGTTTATCGAGCGCGTATACAAGGCGATTAAAGCAGAAAAAAATTACGTTAAGTTCGGAATAAGTCCCTTCGGTATATGGAAGCCGGGGTATCCAGCGGGCATTACAGGCTCTTCGCAATACGACGAGCTTTATGCCGATGCAAAATTATGGTTGAATAAAGGCTGGGTGGATTACTTTACTCCTCAGCTTTATTGGCCGATTCAGCCGCAACGACAAAGTTTTACGTCCCTGTTGAAATGGTGGGAATCGGAGAACACCTTTAAGCGGCATTTGTGGCCAGGACTCAATACGGTAGCCGTGAAGTCCTCGAATAGACCACAAGAGATCGTAAACCAAATTAATGCCACGCGTGAGATTGTGCCAAATAGTGCAGGTGTTATACACTGGAGTATGGCAGGTTTAACCGGCAATGCGAATATGCTAAAGGCGATTAAAAATGGTCCATACCATAGCAAAGCGCTGGTGCCTCGCAGCACATGGTTGTCGGCCAATCCACTGTTACAGCCTTCCCTACTTTTGACCAAGAAACCCGGGAGTGTGTTTGCCAAATGGCTTCATAAGCAGCCCGAGCAAGTGTTTCATTGGATCGCCTATGCACAATATGGGGATAATTGGGAATATGAAATATTGGATGGCAATGCGTCGGAAAAAAGCTTCCCTATCGAAAAGAATGGAAAGCCACTTAAGGTAATCGCGGTTAAGGCTGTTGATCGATTAAGCAACGAAAGCGAATACATCGCAAAAAAAATCCAGTAATATTCTATAACTAATTCTTTACAAAACGGCCTGAAATTTTTAGGTACTTTCGTTGTATGCGGATTTTTGTAGGGATTATATTAATGATTTTTCTTTTTGGGGTAATGCCACTCTCGGGCGTTACCCAAGAAAGGCCTCCTATTGTCCAGCGTCTAATTAAATGGGATAATCACCGCGAGCAGTTATCGATTGAATATTTGCAGCAACGGCACGGCATCATTGCAACTGCAGCCACCATCATCCCGAAAATTGTGGTCGTGCACTGGACCGCAGTAATGTCGGTCGAGAAAACTATAGATGTTTTCAATTTCGTAGAGCTACCTGCACGACCCCACTTAAAAAAGGCTAGTTCCCTTAATGTCTCCTCGCAGTTTGTTGTCGGGAGGGATGGAACGATTTTTCAATTGCTACCTGAAACCACTTTCGCACGGCATACCATTGGACTTAATTATTGTGCCATTGGTATCGAGAACATTGGATCCGCTCGGTATCCACTCACTGAAGCGCAGCTCGAGGCCAATACAGCGCTAATCAAATATCTGATGGCTGAATATCCGATCGAGTTTGTGATCGGTCATCACGAATATCAAACTTTCCGAGGAACGAATTGGTGGAAAGAAACGGATCCCAACTATTTAACCAGTAAAATTGATCCTGGTGAGGCTTTTATGAGTCAGTTGCGATTAAAATTAGGTATGCAAGGTGATTTAACACAGCGTTTGAATAAGTAATTCCATCTCTGTTAGCTATGTTCTTTCTTTTTGCAGGCTTTCTTCTGTTTTTCTGACTCAATGTTCGTGTTTGTTGAAAATTATCTGTGTTTTTGTGCGATATTGATCAACTACTGTTGCAAAATATTGCACAATTCCTAAAAATAGTTTACTATTGTTCTCGGAAAGACAAACGAGCTTGCCTTTTTATGAATTAATACTAACACTTCTATTATGAGAAAAGCTTTACTACTCTCTGTAGCTTTGGGTTGTGTGGTACAAACTTCCTTTGCAGATCATGTCGCTGCTCACGCAAGGAAATCGTATCCCGCACTGAACAAGACCGGAGTATTTAATCAAAACCAAATCACCGGAACCGTTTCCTCTGTATCCGGATCTGTCGCTGGCGTGACAGTCATGGTGGTGGGCAGCACCACGGTTACGCAAACTGATCAAAACGGTGTTTTTTCTATCGCCGCGGCGCGCGGAAGTACATTACGGTTTTCTGCGGTAGGGTATGTATCGCAGGATATTGTTGCTTCCGCTACGCATCTGAAGGTTGCTCTCGTTGCCGATGATCAGGCATTAGACGAAGTAATCGTTACGGCTATGGGGATCAAACGCGAAAAAAAAGCATTAGGATACGCTGCGCAAGATATCGGAGCGGCCGAACTTATGAAAAATAAAAGCCCGAATGTCATTAACTCCTTGGCAGGTAAAATTGCAGGGGTAAATGTCACGCAAACCTCTGGTGCGGCGGGGGCCGGTAGTCAGATTATTCTACGGGGAGGAACATCCTTAGAGCGCGATAACCAACCACTTTTTGTGGTCGATGGGGTAATTTACGATAACTCGACGGTTATCGGGGGAAACAGTGCTTTTGATGGTGCGCAGGCAACTGCCACGACAAATGCCAACCGTATTATGGATGTGAACCCAGAGGATATCGAAAATGTATCGGTGCTCAAAGGACCGGCAGCTGCGGCTCTTTATGGATCTCGTGCTGCGGCGGGAGCGGTTATAATTACCACCAAAAGAGGGAAGGAGGGAAGCGCAGTGATTAGCTTTTCATCACGCGCTTCGACAAATTGGGTTAACCGCTTGCCAGAGCAGCAAGATAGATTTAAACGAGGTATGTATAACTCGGCGGGCGTGCTAGACACCTATACGACCGATTCTTGGGGAGAAGCGTTTGCTCAAGGGGAAACGATGTATAATAACATCGAGGATTTCTTCCAGAATTCGTCGTCATTTGATAATAACGTGAGTCTATCGGGAGGAAGTAAAAATGGATCCTTTTATGTTTCCGCTTCGCGCTTTGATCAGAAAGGTATCGTACCAACTACCGGTTTTGATAAGACGACGTTCCGTTTCAACGGTGATCAGAAATACGGTAAATTAACCGTTGGTGCAAATGTCGCGTATTCACGTGCAAATACCGATAAAACGCTAACCTCGGCAGGGCTTTATGACTCCGGCGGAACCGGAGCAATGAATTCCACCTACGGGTGGTCGCGTAATGACGATATGAGGAAATACCTCAATGAGGATGGTTCTAAATATCGGATGTTCGATGGTCTACAAGAATTGAAGGATGACGTAGAGAATCCATATTGGATATTAAACAGAAATACTTTGGGGGACAAGACAGAGCGGTTCACCGGAAATATCAATGCGAATGTTGACCTGTTCGACTGGTGGAACGTTTCTTACCGGTTGGGTACCGATAGCTATCTGACGCAAAATTCAACGATCATTGGTGAGCAGGGCGCCGTAAAAGATATCTGGCAAAATGGTATGATGTCCGAGAGCGACGTAAAATTCAATTATTGGTCCTCAAACCTGATGTCGAACTTCAATAAGAAAGTCGGTGATTTCGATTTCGGTGCGCTGGTCGGTTTTTTCTCTGAACAAACCACGACGACAACGAATGGTCGCGTAGGGTATGATTTCGCTGTTGAAAATTTTTACAGCTTCGAGAATATCATTGATGCCAACGAACAGTTACGCGTTGTAAATACGGATAGACGACTATTTGGGCTTTATGGGGAACTCCGGGGCTCGTACAAGGATATGTTGTTTTTGAATGTTACCGGCCGTAACGACTGGACTTCAACGCTTCCGGTAGCTAATAGATCGTACTTCTATCCGTCGGTTGGTGGTAGTTTCGTATTCACTGAACTTCTAAAAGATAACGAGAGTTTCAACTGGTTAAATTTCGGTAAACTTCGGGCTTCATGGGCACGAGTTGGTAAGGATGCGAGTCCATATGTTACAAATACATACCTGTGGCCTTCACGAGAGTTCTTAGGCGGATTGATTGGGACTGGAAATAATTGGCAAAAGGGAAATCCGGTGCTGAAACCAGAAAATACAAATTCGTTTGAAATTGGTGCTGAACTGCGCTTTTTTGGAGGTAGATTGGGTGTCGACTATGCTTATTACACCAACAATTCATACAATCAAATTCTGTCTCCTAGAACTGGACAGTCTACTGGGTATATCTTTATGTCGGTTAACGGAGGAGATATCTATAACAAGGGAATGGAGCTTTCTTTAACCGGGAAGCCTATTGTTAAAGAAGGCTTGGTTTGGGAATCAAGTATTAATATGTCGCGGAACAAAGGGCGAGTGGATAACCTCATCCAGGGCTTGGATGTATTGTATGTAACAGACGTGCAGGTGGGTAATGCGAAGGCTGCATCATTTAACGGTGGCGACTTCATGGCTATATCGGGGTCGAAATGGACACGTACGCCAGACGGAACAGTTGTGCTGGATGCCGATACAGGTATGCCGACAAGCGATAATGCGACAACCTATGCAATCGGTAATCGCGAACCTAAGCTATCTGGAGGCTTTAACAACAGTATTCAATACAAAAATCTTAATCTTTCATTCCTGTTTGATTTTAGAATAGGAGGTGATATTTACAATGGAACCGATTATTATATGACTGGAAAGGGGATGAGTAAACGCTCGATGGAAAGGGATGTACTTACATTGGACGGGGCTGTTCAAAATGGTGGTACTGCAGAGGATCCGATTTATGAGAATAAGACGTTTACGTTTGAGGCCGATCAGATGTATGATATCAAAGGGGTATCAACAAGTGGTCGTAAGATCATTCAAGATTATTGGTCGGATTATTACGCCCGGGAGAGCGCTAATTTTATGACTAATACAAATTGGTTGCGTTTGCGCTCGGTTTCCTTGTCGTATGATTTCTCAAGTGAATTGTTGAAATCGGCAAGCCTATCCAAAGCCATTAAAGGATTGACAGCGACACTTACCGGAACGAACTTGTGGCTGTTAACGAATTATAAAGGAATGGATCCTGAAACTTCGGCAGCTGGCTCCGGCGTTATTGGTTCGAGTTCCGTTGGAATTGATTATAATGGTGTGCCTGCTACTGCAGGCGTTTCGTTTGGTCTGAATGTTAAATTTTAAATCTTTGAATGATGAAAGGAATAAAAAATATCTTATATATATGCTGCATTGCCTTGTCGTTTTCCTCCTGTAAGGAAAGCTGGCTCGATGTGAATGTAGATCCGAGTAACCCATCTGCCGAAGTCGCAACGATCAATAGCCGATTGCCATGGATACAACATCATGTGTTATATGCTTTAGGAACGGCTGGCGCTAGAGCGGGTTATATCACGCAGCAGCTTTCGTTTGTCAATAGTACTGCGTCGCAAAGCATGGTGGCTGGATGGAATCCTATAGCGGGTATCTCCACTACGCCCTACCAATTTTTCTTTGTTACGGCAGCCTCTAATATTGGGGATCTAGAAAAGCGAGCTCAGCAAGAACAGGCCTATCATTACCTGGGCGCAGCTAAGGTCATGAAAGCGGTTGGTTATATGCTGATGACCGATTGGTATGGAGAAATGCCATATACCGAGGCGGTTACCGGTGATATAACGCCAAAATTCGATGATGGAAAAACGATTTTTGAAGGCTGTTTAGCCGATATTGACTCCGCGATCATCTATTTTAACATGGAGCAGCCGGTTACTGCGGTCTCTTTAGCAGAAGGGGATAGTTGGAATAGCGGTGACATTAACAAATGGTTGAAACTTTGTTACGGCCTGAAAGCACGGTGGCTGAATAATTTATCTAAAAAATCGGATCGCTATAATCCAGACGAAATCCTGGCGGCGTTAGAAAAAGCACCATTATCAAATGGCGAGAGTACGGTGGTTAATCACGTCGATATTGCTACTGATAATACTGGTGATGTTTTGTTTGGCGACCCGTTAATGGCCTCTATTGTTTTTGACAATGTTGGAATGAACAGTAATATCCGTGTCTCTAAGTGGTATGAAGACATCTTGACCAATTTCGCGAATTACGGCGTAGAAGATCCACGTGCGGATAAATTAATTCCATGGGCAGAATATGGAACACCTAAAAAGTTTATACGCTCAAAAGGAGTCGATATGAGCTCGGATATTCGCATGACTGCTGGACCCATCGCCGCGGCCTATAATGCAGATTCCAAATCGATTACCAATAATGGACGCACGATTGCGCCGCACAGTTGGTATATAAATTCTGCCGATAAAGCGCGCTGGGGTGATACAGTGTATGTTTCTTTTCGAAGTAGTTCCATTGGGTACAATAAAGATGTAACCGATATATTCAAATGGGACGATGGAACAGTAGCGGCTTCTGGAACGTTTTACTCACGCCCGGACGCACCCACGCACCTGTTGGTTTATTCGGAGATGTGTTTCATTAAAGCAGAGGTTTTGATGCGCAAGGGCGATAAAGCCGGCGCCTTCGCGGCGTACAAAGAGGGGATTAAAGCACATATTGATTTGATGAATACGAAACTGGCGACCTATGGAGATGTAAATCCAAGTAAATCGCCGATGAGCGAGGATAAAATAGACCGCTTTTTAGAAAAAGGAATTGGCGCGGTTGGAGATCTTACTATGGGTAAAATTATGACGCAAAAGTTTATCGCGCTTTCATTTTCGCAGCAAAACTGGAACGACATGCGCAGGCATGACTTCAGTTCGGAGTCGTATTTGGGATGGGAGGTTCCTTATGAATATACCAGAACTGCGCAGGCCCAAACCAAAATTCCGCTCGGCAAGCAGTTTAGAAGGATTATGCAGGTTTCGCACGAAATAAACTATAATGCAGAGAACTTTAAAGCATCGCATCCAAATGCAGCAAGTGACGATATTTGGTCATTCCCGGTTTGGTGGGATTCAGCGGAGTAAACTGTGTAAAACTTCAAATTCCCGAACAAATTGTTCGGGAATTTTTTTAAATCATTTTTCTTGTTTATGTTTGTTTAACAATTAAAAACGCAAGAATATGAATTGGAAGGTATTTACCCTATTAACACTCACATTGGGTTCCTGCAGTGCGGGTAACTCCAAGAGCGCGAAAGAAGATGCAAACATGGAATCGCAAGACTCAGCGATACACATTGAAACAGCTGCGGATCAACTTACCGAATATTTGCCATTATTGAAAGGTAAAAAAGTAGGCCTGATGGGCAACCAGACATCTGTGGTTGGCCAAAACAAAGAGCACTTAGTTGATGTGTTAGTGCGTGAGAAAGTAGATTTGCGTTTCGCTTTTGCTCCCGAGCACGGGTTTCGCGGGAAAGTCGAACGTGGTGAAAAGGTGAGTAATGAAGTAGATGAGCAAACCGGCCTTCCGCTCTATACCTTATATGGTAAAAATGAAAAGCAAGATTCTATCGTACAGTCCATTGATGTGATGATTTTCGATTTGCAGGATGTGGGGGCACGGTTTTATACTTATATCACCTCGTTGCACCGGGTGATGGATCTATGCGTAAAACATAATAAGCAGCTTATCGTATTGGACCGTCCGAATCCGTGTGGTGACCAAGTGGATGGCCCGGTTCGCAAGGACGATAAATTTAAGTCTAATGTCTCTTTCCATAAAATAGCGATGATTCATGGACTCACCGTTGGGGAGCTTGCAAAAATGATCAATGGTGAGAAATGGTTAAATGGTGGTGAAGAGTGTAAATTAACCGTAATTCCTGTTAAAGGATGGGATCACAGCATGGTGTACGAACTTCCTGTTGTTCCCTCTCCAAGTTTGCCGAATCATCTTTCTGTCCGGTTATACGGTTCATTATGTTTGTTTGAAGGGACCGATATTTCAGTTGGACGCGGCACCGAATGGCCATTCCAGGTTGTAGGCTACAATGACCCTGTATATGGTGATTTTGAATTTGTTCCTGGAGAAAAATCAGGAATGGTTAAGCATGTCGAGGGTAAAGGCGAGACTATGTATGGAGAAGACCTTCGTGATTTGAATGCTAATGCGGAGAAATTTACGCTGAAATATGTGTTGGATTTTTATAATAAAATGCCGGATAAAAGTGAATTCTTTGCGCGTCCGGAGTTTTTTGATAAACTGGCGGGAACCGATGTGTTAAGAAAACAAATTCTAGCTGGGAAAACAGAAGATGAAATTCGTAAAACTTGGCAGGAAGATTTGAAAGAATATAAAATTATGCGGAGCAAATATTTGCTTTATCCCGATTTCGAGTAATTCTTTTGATATTTTTTAAAAACACGCCTCGTGCGTGTTTTTTTTGTTTTACGGCAAAAGCTGTTAAAAAACGCATGAATTTCTTTTGTTTAACATATTTTTAACGATATTAGTGCGGTTTTTAGCATTAATTGATTTTAATTTTTTGAAAAAACGCACAACTCTATTTTATGGTACAATCTTTAATTAAAACAAACTAACTAGCTATGAGAAAATCATTACTGTTTTCTGTTGCTCTAGGATTGGTTGTCTCTACCGATGCGGTAGCCAAAAGGACGTTACTAGATGTAGCTCATCTTTCGGAAACGTCGACTCTTCTATTAGACGGTATTCAACAAAATGCTGTTAAAGGAAAAGTAACGGGAGCGGACGGACCAATACGTGGTGTGACAGTTTCTGTTGTAGGAAGTACAATTTCTACAAGCACCAATAGCGAAGGTAATTATACGATACAAGCGCCTGCAGGTGCGACATTACGGTTCAGTTACTTAGGGTATCTTGATCAAGAAGCCGTTGTGAGCGGAAGCGAATTGGATGTGACGATGGAAGCGGGCGACACAACGTTGGACGAAGTTGTTGTCGTGGGATACGGTTCGCAAAAACGTTCTAATATTACAGGATCGGTATCGACGGTTGATGCGGAAAAAACATTTGAAACCCGTCCTATCACAGATGCCGGTCGTGCGCTACAAGGTGCCGTATCTGGGCTCTCGGTATCTACACCTAGTGGTGACCTTGGTGGTGATCCGACAATTCGCTTACGGGGTGTAAGCGGTTCGCTGCAAACTTCCGGAGGAGCATCTCCGCTCATCTTGGTCGACGGTGTTGAGGTACCTAGTCTTGCGATGATCAATCCAACTGATATCGAAACGATGAGTGTCGTAAAAGATGCTTCGGCGGCGATATATGGATCACGTGCGGCATGGGGTGTGATACTTATCAAGACTAAGTCTGGTAAAAGAAACACCAAGACAGCTATAAATTATTCAAACAATATCGCGCTCCAATCGCCGACGACGACATTAGAAATTGCGGGCGGTGCGGAAGGTGCTCAAGCAGGGCTGTTAGCTTTCCAGCGCGCCAATCCTTCATCGACAGGGTACAATAACCTTGGTATACGCTACGACGATTATGCGATTGAGAAAATGGCCGAATGGGAGCAGCAATATGGCGGACAAGATTTAGGACCAGAGATGATTGAAGGTCGTGACTATGAGGTGAAAGATGGTTATTTATATTTTCATAGGACCTGGGATGCCGAAGATATGTTTATCAAGGACCTTACCCCGCAGCAGAACCATAACTTGAATATTACGGGCGGATCGGATAAGATCAATTACAACGCCGGGTTCGGGATGGTATCGCAAAAGGGTGTATTGAAGGTTAACGAAGATAAATATAGCCGATACAATTTCAATTTGGGCGTGAATGCGGACATTACTGATTGGTTAACTGGTTATGCAAAAGTATTGTATTCCAGCTCAACGGTGAATAAGCCATTTTCGTACAACGGGTCGGTATATGAACCATGGTTCTACCTATACCGTTGGCAGCGCAACTACCCTTACGGTACTGTTGATGGATTACCAATGCGTAACGCCATAACCGACGTGGAGCAAGCAAGTATGAACGAGCGTCGTTTAAATATGGCTCGTTTCACATTTGGTGGAACGGCGACAATAATGCCTGGACTTACCATCGATGCAGATTATACTTATTCGCAGTACAGTAATAATTACGATGAGAATGGCGGGTCTGTTACCGGATGGGATTTTTGGAATAAAACGGATTTTGAATACCTTTCCTACACGGGCGCAACCTATGACCGCGCTCGTAAAGACCGTACGGTAACCGATAGGCATGTGGGTAATGTGTATGCAACATATAATAAGAGCTATGACCTCCATAACTTTAAAGTGATGGCGGGTGCAAACGCGGAGCTTTATAAAGATGATATGGTATGGTCGCAACGTCTAGGCCTATTGGATCAAGATTTCCCACAACTGGGATTGGCCACTGGTGCGATGTCAGGTAATTCTTCCGCTTCGCACTGGTCAACCTTAGGTTTCTTCGGACGTGTGAACTACGATTATGCGGATAAGTTCTTGTTTGAGGTTCTTGCACGTTATGACGGATCATCGCGTTTTAATTCTTCAAATGTTTGGGGCTTTTTCCCTGCAGCATCCCTTGGGTATGTGGTGTCTAAAGAAGAATTTATGGATTGGTCGAGACCATATCTTGATTTTCTAAAAGTTAGAGCATCGTGGGGTAGCGTTGGTAATCAGACGGTCCCTTCAGGGTTATATCTTTCTACTTTGAGTCCAGCGGAATCGGGATGGGTGATCGATGGGGTAAACCAAAATACGATGACTTCACCTTCTATCGTTTCACAGGGATTAACGTGGGAGACGGTAACAACAAAAGAGATTGGTGTTGACGCAGCATTTTTTAATAACAAGTTTAACGTTACTTTCAATCGGTTTAGAAGAACGGTGTCTGATCTAATTACAGGTGGTGTCGTGTTGCCATCGAGTTTTGGGGCGACTTCGCCACTGCGGAACTACGGTGAAATGCAGACTAATGGCTGGGAACTTGAGTTAGCTTACAACCACCAATTTGAAAATGGTTTAGGTATGCGCTTGAGCGGTCAGTTATCTGATTTTAAAGAATCAATCACCAAATATGATGGTCAGGCGCAGATCAACACGCTCGGCGAGTCAACAAATTACGCCGGTAAAGTTATCGGAGAGATATGGGGCTATCAAACAGATCGCTTATTTCAAGCGGATGATTTTACGGCCAACGCGGACGGTAGTTATACACTACTTGATGGTATACCGTCTCAATCATACTATGAAACAGCGACGTTCAAGTATGGTCCTGGAGATATTAAATACCAGGATATCAATGGTGACGGCGTGATCGGTGTCGGCGACGGGACGGTAGAGAATTCGGGAGACATGAAGTTAATTGGGAACTCAAACCCGAGATATCAATATGGATTTAGAGCCGACTTTAATTATAAAGGATTTGATCTAGGATTCTTTATTCAAGGAGTCGGTCAACGCGACGTATGGGCTGGTGGCGCTGCCAATGTGCCGGGATGGAGACCTGCAGAAGCATGGTATGCACATCAAATGGACTACTGGTCCACGGACAATACAGATGCTTTCTATTACCGCCCGACAGATCAAGGGCAAAGTAACGCCACATTAAACCACATGCCACAAACCAGGTATCTTTTGGATATGTCTTATGTACGGTTGAAAAACTTGAGCTTTGGATACACACTGCCAACGGCTGTTGTCGAACGTGCAAAACTTTCGAAGTTCCGTATTTTCTTCTCGGGCGAGAATTTATTTGAATTTGATAATTTAGATATTCCAATCGATCCGGAGACAGATTATACAGAAGATAATAAAAACGATAAGAACTCTTTCGGTAGATCTTATCCTTATCGTAGAACATATTCCTTAGGACTTCAATTAACTTTTTAGACATGAAACTATTTAAATATATAGCTATTGCAAGTGTGCTGTCACTATCATCTTGCTCTAAAGATTTCTTAGGAGACGACTTTTTGACGAAGGATCCACTAGATCAGCTCACGGATCCCGCTTTTTGGGCGTCTGAAAACAATATACGTACCTATACTTATGGCTTTTATTACTCGTACTTCAAAGGGTATGGACAAGGATATAGCTGGGGTGAGTACTTTTCGGGACAAGCTTTAAACGATGATTTTGCGCCGCAAACGCCGGCGGAGTTTATCATTAATGTTCCTACTTCTGGTGGTGGTTGGTCTCCGGCGTTGCCGGCAATTCAGCATCCTACAAAGGCAACGTCTTATTATTCACGCATTCGTAAGGCGAACCACTTTATCGAGAGTGTGCCTAAATCCGAGCTCGATGAAGAAGTGCAAAACCACTGGTCGGGCGTTGGGCGTTTCTTCCGCGGGTTAGAATATGCAAACTTTGTTAATGCTTTTGGCGATGTGCCATATATCGATCACGTACTTTTGGAGGATGACCCTGACCTGTATAAGCCGCGTGACTCCAGAATATTGGTGATGGATAAAGTATTAGAAGATTTTAAATTTGCCGCTGAGCATGTGCGCGCGATCGACGGACCCGATCAGCAGGCGGTCAATAAGTACGTCGTGCTTGCATATATGTCCCGCGTCTTTTTGTTTGAAGGGACATGGATGAAGTATCACGATGTCGATCAAGCGAAAGCAAAGGAGTATTTAGAAGCGTCAAAATGGGCAGCCGAGCAGATTATTGATGCCGGTGCTTTCAGTATTTCTGCAGATTATCGCGGGCTATTTACCTCAGAGTCGTTAAAAGGAAATTCCGAGATTATCATGTTTAAAGAATATGTGGAAGGGATCCTACAGCACAGCTTAATGTCCTATAATAACCTAGAGCCGCAATCGGGTATGTCTAAGAATGCGGTGGACTCTTATTTACTGTCTGATGGCCTTCCTACTGGTCTTTCGACGAAATATGCTGGAGATAAGACCGTCGCGGATGCATTAGCGTCAAGAGATGGGCGAATGGTACAAACAGTTGTTCCGAAAATTCGGTTAATGAATACTGTGTCGAACTTCTCTTCTTCGGGTTACTCCTCGCACAAATTCTTAAATGAAAGTTTAAAGGACGCGGTGATCGGTTCGAGTCAATTGAACATAACCGACGCACCAATTATCCGTTACGGTGAGGTGTTGCTGAATTACGCCGAAGCAACCGCGGAATTGGGGACACTAACCACGGAAGATCTTAATAAGTCGATTAACTTGCTGCGCAAGCGTAATGGAGTTGGTCTACCTGCATTGGAGGTTATCGGTGGCAATCCCGCCGTTAACGGTCAAGTGTACGATGACCCGGCTCGCGATGAATCCGTTTCAAGTCTTATTTGGGAAATTAGACGGGAACGTAGATCTGAATTGATGTTTGAAGGCGTCCGTTTAGACGATTTGCGCCGTTGGAAGAAGCTTGAATATGCCGATACGGAGCGAAACCCAACAATTAATAGAGGGGCTTATATCGTGAAAGCGGATTATAATGACAGCGCTTTGAAAGGAATCTATGTTGATGGAGCTACTGAGGGATACATCATACCATCTAACACTAATAAAAGAACAGTATTAGATAAATATTATTTAGATCCTATTCCACTTGATCAAATCTCCCTTTATAAACAAAACGGAGTTGATTTAGCGCAGAACCCCGGATGGTAGTTTTCTAACTAGGATCAATATTTTAGGAAACACAGTCAATCTGTGAGGAGTATTACAAAAACACGCATTTATGCGTGTTTTTTTTATTTTCAGATTAAACCCTAGAAAAAACTCATAAATATTTGTTTTTAAATTATAGTTGGCTATATTAGTGCATGTTTAAGCGTTATTTGGTGGTTACATCGAAAGAACGAATAGGCTGAATTATGAAATAGTACGCCATTACTAACTAAATTTACTAACTTTATTATGAGAAAATCCTTACTATTTTCTTGGGCTTTAGGGGTGGTATTTTCGACGCAGCATGAGTATGCACAAGCTGCTGGAAGAGATGCTTTCTTTAAAGAAGCGTTTTCGTTGAGCGTTTCACCCAATCAAGACAATGTACGTGGTGTTGTTTCCGACGCTGATGGCCCTGTTCAAGGGGTAACTGTCACCGTTGTTGGAGCCTCAACCTCTACACAAACGGCTGCCGATGGGCGATTTTCGCTTCGAGCGCCACGGGGCAGCACGCTGCAATTTACGAGCGTGGGTTACAAGGCTAAACAAGTACCGGTAAATTCCGCCGTTGTGAATGTTTTATTAGAAGCTACCGAGGGTGCTTTAGAAGAAGTTTTGGTCACTGCCGAATTTGGATTAAAACGTACCAGCCGAGCTGTCGGTTCATCGGTGCAGCAGATCGACGGAGGGACCATTTCCGAATCGGGGAGGGAATCTTTTATTTCGGCTCTCGCTGGCCGGGTTCCAGGCTTGAATGTGACCTCGACAAGCGGATCGCCGGGGGCTTCCACGACGGTGGTTCTGCGGAATATTACGTCTATCTCGGGGAACAACCAACCGCTTTATGTTGTCGACGGAGTACCAATGAACAACTCGACCTTTGACCCTTTGGGCGGAATGGCCGGGAGCGGATCCGACAGTTATTCTGTGCGGAACTTAGACTTTGCTTCGCGCGGAAACGACTTTAACCCCGAGGATATTGAATCCTTAACAGTTTTAAAAGGCGCAGCTGCTGCCGCACTCTACGGTTCGGACGCTTCCAACGGAGCGATTATTATCACAACCAAAAAGGGACGTGCAGGCAAAGGTCGTGTTAGTTATAGCAATTTCTTTAAATGGGAAAAGCCTTATGGGTATCCCGACATGCAGACAAAATATGCTAACGGTAATTTCGGGACAACCAATTATTATTACACCTCGAAGTTCGGAGGATTGTACCCCCAGGGAATACAGCAATACGATAATGTGTCTTCAATTTTGCAAACTGGGTTTTCGCAACGCCATAATGCGTCGGTAGAGGCGGGATCAGAAAAGGCGACCATGCGTGCAAGTTTTTCATATCTCGATCAAGACGGGGTGGTGAAAACGACCGGGTTTGAGCGCACGAACTTAAGTTTAGCGGGACAGGCGCAGGTGACCGACTGGTTGAAGTTTGAAGGATCACTTCAATATACCAAGACCGGAAATGATAAAGTTTTAAGGGGTACGGATGGGCCATTGTACAGGGCGATGTTATGGCCTATGGTTGACAACATGGCGAATTACCTTGCCGAAGATGGAAGCCACATGAAGATCCCTGATTATTACATTGATGAGGATCTGCTAAACCCACTATTTGGCCTTTACAAAAATAAGTTTTACGATAAATCCGATCGCGTTTTAAGTAACGTAGCGCTAAATTTCACCCCTATCAAGAATGCTTTCTTTCGGGCCCAAGTCGGGTGGGATGTGGGAATGCAGACGTATGAAACGTCCAGACATCCTTACTATTTCAATAGGAATGCTGGAATTGGCGAATATAATTTGGTCCAGTCAAATTTTTCGGATCCAACGATAAATTTAATTGCTGGTTATAATAATAAGTTTTTTGAAGATAAATTTTCATTCTCGGGTCAGCTCGGGTATCACCAAGTGGAAAACGGAGTTACGCGGTCGGCATCAAATGGTAACGGTTTTATTGTTGCAGACTTTCAGTCGATAAATAATACTGACCCCGAGACACAAACATCGTCGCAACGGAACACAAAGAGGCGTATACAGGCCATTTCTGGGCAACTAGAATTTGGTTATAATAACATCGCTTTTATCACCTTGAGAGGGCGTAATGATTGGTCTTCTACCTTACCGGTAAATAATAACCGTTATTTTTATCCGGCTATTGAAGGTTCATTTATCCTCTCGGATCTGCCATTTATGAAGGAGGTACCGGCTATCAATTATTTGAAGATTCGCGGTTCAATTGCTCAGGTCGGTAAGGATGCGGGTCCCTTGGAAATTGATCCGCAGCTCGAGCCAACCGAGTTATCCGGTGGAGGCTTTAAATATGGATTCACAGGGCCAAATCCGAATTTACGTCCTGAAATGACCACAGCTCATGAAGCTGGATTCGATGCGCGCTTGTTTAACGATCGGGTGAATGCAAGTTTCAGTTATTTCACGACAAAAAATGACGATCAAATCGTCAAGGGCTTTCGCTTGAGCTATGCAACGGGGTTTGTGCTAAATAATATGAACGTTGGTGCATTTAAAACCAAAGGCTGGGAAGCTTATATCGATGGGGATATCATAAAAAAAGCAAATGGCTTAACGTGGAATGTGGGTGTAAATGCTTCGCGCGGAATGTCAAATGTGGAATACCTCCCCGAAAATGTGACCGAATACTACAATGCTTACACCTGGAATTCGGGTAATATTCGTAACGGTATCATGGTAGACCATCCAATTACGACCCTAACAGGATTAGCATACGAACGTAACGAGGCGGGAGAAATTCTTATAAGCCCTACAACAGGACTTCCAATTGTAAGCTCGCAGTGGTCTGTCATTGGTGACAGAGAGCCAAAACTTCGTTTTGGTGCGACGACAGCGCTTAGTTACAAAAATATGCGATTATCAGCATTATTTGCCGGACGTTTTGGTGCAACGGTCGTTAATGGAACCAAACGCACAATGATGCAGAATGGTACGAGCCTGGAATCTGTCGATATGCGCGAAAGTGGCCCTTTTGTGTTTGACGGTGTGCTGCGTGACGGTAATGAGAACAGCGATAACCCTACTAAAAATAATGTGGCGGTCGATTACCGCATATATGGAGCTACAATTTTTACTGGGTTTGATGAGGATTGGTTGGAAAAGGACGTAAACTATGTACGTCTGCAAGAATTGCGGTTTTCTTACCGACTACCGAAGGCCTTGCTCAATCGCTCAAAAGTGATTTCCGGAATGGATGTTTATGTGGTAGGAAATGATCTATTTACTTGGACAAATTATTCCGGAATTGATGCGGTTGGTAATACCGTCTCGGCGGCGGCCGGTGGAACCGGAGGCGAAGGTTACGACGTTTGGTCACTTCCAAATCCGCGCGGATTTTCAGTTGGGTTAAGTTTAACATTGAACTAAAGATATAGTAAGCCATGAAAAGAATTTTGATATATATAATTCCATTATTTCTCCTGCTGACAGCTTGTGAGAAATATTTAGACGTAAATAAAAATATTGATGCACCAGCCGAAGTGGACGGCTATCTTTATTTAGCAAATATTACGCAACAATACAACGGTATATATTTTGACATACGCGCAATAGCACCGATGGCGCAGATGATGGGAACCTCATCCTACACAAGTTTTGCTGGTAATTTTTATATCGAAGGAAGTGATGCGGGAGGAGAGGTTTGGCGAATGGTGTACTGGAACCAAGGGATGAATTTAGAGAACATGATCAATCAATCGATCGAAGCCGAGGACTGGACGCTCGCCGGCATTGGCTATGCGATGAAAGCTTTCAGTTGGGATCTGATGACGAAGATCCACGGCGAAATTCCGATGAAGGATGCTTTTGTTCCCGAATTACTATCGCATAATTACGATTATCAAAAAGATATTTATCCGCAAGTCAGGGAATGGGCGCGTACCGCCATTGAATTATTAGAGCGCCCCGATGATCATACCTACGGAAACAAAATAAGTGACAATGATTTTATTTACCAAGGAGATAAGGACAAGTGGATTAAATTTGCCTATGCGGTAATCGTACGAAATTTGGCTTCCTTGTCTAATAAAACGGATTTCACGTCCGCATATGCACAGGAGCTGATTGATGCCGCAGGGAGATCATTTCAAAGTCCAGCCGATGATGCCACCTTGAGTATAAATGGAGGTTCTCAGTCTGCACCTTATTCGGGGTATAATAACTTCTGGGGTACTGCTCGTTCCAATCTCTCATATAATTATTTCCAGCATGATTGGGCTGTTCAAGTGATGACTGGGACGGTTCCCGAATATGATCCTGCAAGCGGAGACAAGATTCCATTTGATGGGAACCCCTATTATCCATACAAGCTAGCGGACAAGCAAATCATTACGGACACTTTGTTGGATGAAATCGGGCACTACGACCCCCGTGTTGCCGTTAAGCTTGGAACGACGAGCAATAAGAATTATTTAGATATCGACGATCGCGATAGCGTAAAGGCCTATAAATATTACGGAAGTAGTTTTACGGGAGCCTCAGGTCCTATCGGTACAGCGCCATCGTTTTACGGGCGGAACGTATCCTCCACGATTTCTGGGACAGAGCACGACGGTATTGGACGTTGGATTTACCGGGATGATGCACCCTATATTTTAACAACGTATTCAGAAATTCAATTTTGTCTTGCCGAGACGTATTGGAAGATGGGGCAGAAAGCGCTCGCGTTCCAAGCTTTCAAAGATGCCGTTGCGGCTGATATGGAGACATCGGCTCGGTACATATACCCAGGAAAAGAAGGGAGCCCGACGGGTGGTGATAAGATAACCAAAGACGTGTTTAGTAGTCTTGCAGCCGAATACTTAAATGGTCCGTTCGTAGGAAATTTAGTTGATTTTAGCTTATCAAATATCATGATGCAAAAATGGGTTGCGCTTTACCCTTGGGGAGCACCAGAAGCGTGGGTGGACTTGCGTAAGTATCATTTTGATATTGCCTATTCGGGGGATTATCCATCAAACGGAAATGGCTGGGTACAAGCGTTAATTGATCAGAAAGTTGACACAGACCCAAATAAGGTTTATAAAGGGTTTTATTTAAACCCAGCACAGGTTCAGGGGCGAAAAGGTTCCTATAACGTGAAGAACGAAGGTTCTCCTGCTTATCGAATACGCCCGCGCTATAACTCAGAATATATGTGGAACTTAAAATCACTCGAGACTTTAGTACCTATTGCGGGAACAGCGGATAATTACCATACTTCGATACCGTGGTTTGCTTATCCTGGCGATATGCCGCAATAACGGATCATTTATTAATCATAAAAGTGGATTATTATGAAAAAATTAAATAAAATATTGCTTTTCCTGATTTGCTCCTTTATAGGGGTATCGTGTGAAAAGCATGTAGTGGAATATAAGGCCACACCAATTGACGAAGCAACGACTGCAGAATTTCAGTTGTTTTATATGGTTCCCGTCGTATCGGGAGCAAGCAATACCATTAATCGAGTTGAGTTAAATGACAAGCTGTTAAGTAACGAAACGGCGCCGATATCGGTGTTTAACTTTGTGCCCAGTGGTGCAGTAGGACGATTTTTTGCTACCACGCCTAGTCAAGTTAACCTTAAGATGTATAAAGGGGTTATCACCGATTTGCTGCAGACGTATGATCAAAATTTTGATTTACCAGCGGGCAAGCATAATGTCGTTGTCCACGACTTTGAAAAACCTCCTGTAATTCTGTCGAACCAGGAACCTTATCCCAAAGTGACAACGGAAAATACGGGTACTACCGCTTGGGTAAGGTTTTATAACTTTCTATATGAAACAAGTGGTGTGCCGACAAGTTTGAAGCTGCAATATCAGTTTCAATATACAGTTAATAACGAAACCGGTGAGAAAAGTGAATGGGCTAATCTCGGTAATCCGGTTTCTTTTGGTGAAGGAACAGGCTGGGAGCCCGTAACAGTAAATAAAACGGTTGAAATTTCATCAGGAACTGCGCGTATCGATTACCGTATTCGTATGGTGGGTGCTAATGGTTCTGATGAGGGTAGCCTAGTAATTCGAAATACCAGTGGTAACATGATTGATTATAATGATTTTTGGAATGCTTCCATTGGCCGGGTGTATCATCATATGCTCGCCGGTTTTCGTCAAGGATCACCGGGTGCGGCCGTTCGTCAAGCAACAGCATATTAAAAATAAAAAGGTAATTTAGGCGTGTAAAAATTCAATACATAAACGCAAGAGGTCAATGAGCTTGGCCTCTTGTATTATTTGTTTACTTAATAGCAGTATGATACGTTTAACTTTATTTTTTTCCTTCCTTTTTTTATTTGATGATGTCTGTTTTGCACAGCAAGAGTTTACGTTCGCACAAGTGACAGACACACATGTCGGTGGGGCGACCGGTGCAGACGACCTTAGGCGTACTGTTCAAGATTTGAATAACCAACAAGATATTGATTTTGTTATCCTTTCAGGCGATGTTACTGAATTCGGGTCGGATGAAGAACTCGCTTTAGCTAAAGGTATCTTGGATAGCCTTCATTTGCCTTTATATGTTATTCCCGGGAATCACGATAGTAATTGGTCGGAAAGTGGTGCAAATACGTTTAGAAAGGTCTTCGGAAGTGAGACCTTTTTCTTTCGTCATAAGGGTTACATGTTTATGGGGACGACCTCGGGACCAAATATGCGGATGAGTCCTGGTCAGGTACCTCGAGAAAACCTGGTCTGGATGGATTCTGTTTTTGCGGCGAATCCAGATAAAGGAACACCTTTAATTTACATTAATCACTATCCACAGGATTCATCGCTTAATAATTGGGATCAAGTCATCGACCGTTTGAAAACGCGTAACGTACAATTGGCAATGTGTGGACACGGACATAATAATAGTGTTTATGATTGGGACGGTATTCCAGGGGTGATGAGCCGCTCTAATCTAAGGGCAAAAGATTCTATCGGTGGGTATAATATTGTGACGATTGCAAATGATACCGCCCATTATCAAGTTCGTCGTCCTTTATCCGAAACGGAGGCAGTTTGGACGCAAATCCCCTTAGCTAATCATCATTTTGGCGTTGAGAAGAAGAACTATAAACGGCCGGACTATTCGGTGAATTCGAAGTATACCGATAAAATAAGTGCGGTTTGGACCTTTCAAGATGAAGCGGATCTTGGTGCGGGGTTTGCACTTTATAAAGACTTGATTATTACAGGAAACACTGCAGGTGATGTGTACGCCCTTCAAGGTAATACTGGTGAAAAGGCTTGGAATTTCAAATCAAAGGGTAAAGTTTACTCGACCCCTGCTGTGTGGAAAAATGTTGCTGTTGTGGGCTCTTCGGATAGTTATATCTATGGGCTGAATGCGAAAACGGGGGAATTGAAATGGAAACTCAAAACTGGGAAAGCGGTATTGGGAAGCCCCGTAATTGATGGCGGTATTGCATTTATAGGAAGTTCGGATGGTGTTTTTCGTGCAATTGAAGTGCGCACAGGAAAAGTGAAATGGCAGTTTGATCAGGTTGCGGGTTACGTTTCGACAAAACCCACCGTTTATGATAACCTTGTGATGTTTGGGTCTTGGGAAAATGGATTTTATGCATTAAATAAAAAAAGTGGCGAACTTTCCTGGTCTTGGGACAACGGACAAAAAAACAGAATGTTTTCTGCGGCGGCATGCTATCCGGTTGCAACGGGCAATCGCGTCTTTATTGTTGCTCCAGACCGCTATATGACCTGTCTGGATGCAGGTACGGGAGAAGTTATTTGGCGCGAGAAAAAAGATGATATACGCGTGCGAGAATCGATGGGATTATCGGTTGACGGGAAGGATGTGTATGTGAAAACTATGGATGGAAACGTGCTGGGTGTATCCGCTTCAGCCGATCAAATGACGGTTGATTGGAAATCAGCACTTCAGCTTCCTTATGAGCTTACACCTTCTGAAATTACAACTTGTGGCTCGCAAGTGCTGGTTCCGAGTCATTCGGGTTTAGTATCGGGGCTTTCAGCAAAAGATGGAGCGGTTTTATGGCAGTATAAACTTTCTAACGCGATGGTAAATCCAATTACTGTTTTAAATAGAAGAGAAATCGTTGTCTCGACGATGGACGGGGTGATTTCGAAATTCAAGCTAGAAATTGATGAATAGGTATAAAATCATAGTTTTTAGTTTTTGTATTTTATTAAGTTCATTTTGCCTTGCACAAGATAGTTGGATCCGCGTAAATCAAATTGGCTATAAAAGTGGCGGAACAAAGGTTGCTGTTTGGGTAGCAAAAAAGGATAAAAAGTTAAAGCAGTTTTCTATTCGAGACTTAGTAACCCATAAAGTGGTTTATAGGGGGAAGGTCTCCAGGCCATTTGGAAGCTACGGCCCATTTGTACAATCGTATCGATTGGATTTTTCTGATTTCGAAACACCAGGCCGTTACACTATTGAGACTGATGGAACAGTCTCGGGGGAGATCAGAATTGGCGATAACGTATATAACGGGGCTGCAGATTTTACGCTGCGGTACATGAGGCAGCAACGCACGCTGTTCAATCCGTATTTAAAAGACAGTTGCCATACGCATGATGGTTTTACAATGTATGGACAGGCAGCAGGTATTAAAGATAGTACGCGCGTGGACGTGGGAGGTGGATGGCACGATGCATCCGACTATTTGCAATACGCGACAACTTCGGCAAATGCAACGTACCATTTGTTAGCCGCTTACAGAGATTTTCCGGATGCGTTTAGTGATTATAAACAGGCCAATGGCCTTTCCGGTAGTAACGGCATAAAGGATGTGCTTGATGAGGCTAAGTGGGGATTAGATTGGTTGGTTAAGATGCACCCATCCGAAGATGTGATGTTCAATCAGATCGCCGATGATCGGGATCATGCGACGATGCGTATGCCGGGTGAAGATCCTTTCTATGGTCGCGGGTTTGAGCGGCCAGTCTATTTTATTGATGGAAAACCGCAGCAGCGGGGGAAATTTATGAACAACACGACAGGTACGAGCTCCACAGCGGCGAAATTTGTGAGTGCTTATAATTTGGGAGCTTCGCTTCTGCAGGAGGTAACGCCTAGTTTTAGTACACTGTTAATTGATAAGGCAGAATCCGCCTTTCGGTATGCCCATAAAAGGTTGGGTGTGACGCAAACGGTATCGGTGAAATCCCCTTATATTTATGCCGAAGACAACTGGAAGGATGATATGGAGCTCGCTTATGCAACGATGTATCGGCGCACAGCAGACCCGCAGTATAAAACTGGTGGATTAAAATATGCACGCGAAGAGCCCGTTACTCCGTGGATGATCCGCGATACAGCAAACCATTACCAGTATTATCCTTTTATCAATTTAGGGCATTATGAGCTCGCAGAACAGTTGCGAGGCAAAGAGCGCGAGGAACTAATCGGGTATTATAAGCAAGGAATCGAGCAGGTTTGGGACCGCGCACAAGAAAATGCTTTTTATCGCGGTGTTCCGTTTATCTGGTGTAGTAACAACCTAACGGTGTCTTTTGCTATGCAATGCTTGTGGTATCAAGAGTTAAGTGGCGATAAGCATTATACGGAATTGATGCAGGCGAATATCGACTGGTTGTTCGGTGTGAATCCATGGGGAACGAGCATGGTTTACGGTTTACCATTTGATGGCGATACGCCGGAAGATCCACATTCTGCATTTACACATTTAAATGACTTTCCTATTGATGGCGGTTTAGTCGATGGACCAGTATATACGTCGATTTTCAATAATTTGATCGGTATTAAACTCAATCAGCAGGATGAATACGCCAATTTTCAGAGTGAGCTAGCGGTATATCACGATGACTACGGCGATTACAGCAGCAATGAGCCGACCATGGATGGAACGGCTTCATTAATCTATTTACTTGCCTCACAAGAAGTTCCGGCGAAGTCAAAAAAAGACCAATATGGAGCAGTCGTACGTGGCGCGGTAGATAAAAAGCAGGTATGTCTGGTCTTTACAGCACACGATTTAACGGATGGAAGAAACCATATTGCCAAAACACTTTGTGAGAAAGGCGTACCAGCCAGCTTTTTTTTGACAGGGGACTTTTTGCGTGATGATGCGAACAAAAAATTTATTAAATCAATTGCTAAGCGGCATTATCTAGGTCCGCACTCGGATAAGCACTTGTTGTATGCTTCATGGGACGATCGCGATAGTACGATCATTGGAAGGGAGGATTTTAAGCGAGATTTAGAGAATAATTACCAGATGCTTAAGCGCTTCGGAATAACCAAAGAGTCAGCCCACTACTATTTGCCCTCGTATGAGTGGTACAACCAAGATATCGTAAGATGGTCGGGCGAAATTGGCGTTCAGACAGTTAACTATACGCCGGGATTACGTACTCCTGCAGACTATACCTATCCAGAAATGGGGGATAGATATCGTAGTTCCGACGAATTATTAACAGGATTGTATAAAATAGAAGAGAATTTCGGTTTACAGGGAAATATTATTTTAATACATTTGGGGGTTGACAGCCGCCGCCAAGATAAATTTTATAATAAACTTGAAACGCTTATTGATAACCTGAGTGCTAAGAAATACGAATTCGTCCGTATCGATCAACTTTTAGCTCAATAAAGTTTTTGCGGTTTTGTGCGTGTTTTGTGGGAAAATTTGCATATTTGTATGATTGAAGATTTTTATTTTAATATGGTAAGAGTAACGGAAAAAGAGTCGAATTATCAAGACTTAGATAAAATGTCTGTTAATGAATTGTTAACGAACATGAATAGTGAGGATAAAACAGTACCACTTGCTGTGGAAAAGGCAATACCGCAGCTTGAGGCATTGGTGAAAATTACCGTAGAAAAAATGAAGCTCGGCGGGAGATTGTTCTATATCGGGGCGGGGACAAGCGGACGCTTAGGTATTCTTGATGCCTCGGAATGTCCTCCGACATTTGGTGTTCCCTTTGACTGGGTGATTGGACTAATTGCCGGTGGCGATACCGCTATTCGAAAAGCAGTCGAGTTCGCTGAAGATAATATGGAGCAAGCGTGGAAGGATCTTCAGGAGTTTGGAATTAATAAAGATGATGTCGTTGTGGGAATTGCTGCCTCGGGAACAACACCTTACGTTATTGGCGGGCTCAACGAAGCAAATAGTGCGGGACTTGCAACAGGATGTATTGTTTGTAATAGCAACTCACCGATCGCAGAGGCAGCACAATATCCAGTTGAAGTGGTTGTAGGACCAGAATTTGTAACCGGCTCAACACGCCTGAAATCGGGTACCGCCCAAAAGCTTGCGCTCAATATGTTGAGTACTTCGGTTATGATCCAATTGGGAAGAGTGAAAGGGAATAAAATGGTCGATATGCAACTCTCGAATATAAAGCTTGTTGCGCGAGGTGTGCGTATGGTGATGGACGAGACGGGCTTAGACGAAGATACAGCATCAAAATTATTGGACCAATATGGCAATGTGCGTAAGGCAATAGAAAACAGTGGGATATCAAAGTAAATGCTTGATTGATGCTAAAAAGAAGTTATAAATCCTTGAATAAATAGAGATGTCTCCATTAATTTTATTGTCTTTTCTTTTTGTATACTTTGGTATGCTGCTTGCCATTTCACATTTCACGGCTCGTAACACGTCTGATAATTCGACATTTTTTGTTGCCAACCGGAATTCCAAATGGTATATGGTTGCCTTTGGTATGATTGGAACAGCGCTTTCAGGTGTAACTTTCATATCTGTTCCGGGTGCTGTTGGTACGTCAAATTTCAATTATTTTCAGTTTGTATTAGGCAATGGTTTAGGGTTTCTTGTCATCGCCTACGTATTATTGCCTCTTTACTACCGGATGAACCTCACCTCGATTTACACCTACCTTGAGGAGCGGATGGGGTATAAAAGTTATAAGACGGGATCGATGATCTTTCTTGTTTCACGAACCGTGGGGTCGGCGTTTCGATTGTATCTGGTTGCAATTATTCTGCAAAAATTTATTTTTGATACATGGGACGTGCCATTCGGGATCACTGTTGCGGGCTGCCTATTGTTGATTTGGCTTTATACCAACAAAGGTGGACTTAAAACAATTATTATCACAGACACTTTACAGACGGCCTGTCTATTGTTCGCGGTACTGCTCTCCATCTATTTCATGGCCGATGGTCTTGGAATTAGTGTTTTGGAGGCCTTTGAGCGTGTGAAGGATAGCACTTATTCACAAATTATCGTTTGGGAAAATCTACTCGGAGATAAAAGTCATTTCTGGAAGCATGTGATAGGTGGTGCATTTACAACTATTGCGATGACCGGGCTAGATCAAGATTTGATGCAAAAGAATCTCAGTATGAAAACAATTGGTGAAGCGCAGAAGAATATGTTAACCTTTACCGGCGTGTTTGTAATCATTAATTTGTTTTTTCTTGCTGTTGGTGCCCTATTGTATATATACGTGGGGGAGAAAGGAATTGATATTTCGCAACTTCAAACACCGGATTATTTGTATCCTGATATTGCATTAAACCATCTTTCGATGGCTGCTGGCATCGTTTTTATGATGGGGCTGACCGCGGCGACCTTTGCCACGACTGATTCGGCGCTGACCGCTTTGACGACATCATTTTGTGTCGATTTTCTTGATTTCAATAAAAAAGAAAATCCAAATGACATGAAGCTGGTACGCCAGCGTAATTTCGTTCATTTTGGATTCAGTGTGATTATGTTGCTTGTGATTCTTGTTTTTCGATTATTGAACGATGATTCTGTGGTTACCGCCATTTTCACTGCTGCCGGATATACCTATGGTCCTCTTTTGGGATTATTTGCCTTCGGGATACTCACCGATTACAAAGTGAATGATAATTTGGTGCCCTATTTCTGTGTACTATCGCCAGCAATTTGGTTTCTTTTGGACACATACTTGATAACACCGCACACTTCTTACCGTATAGGTTTTGAACTTATCGTGTATAATGCTTTAACAACCTTTCTTTTCCTTTTGATCACGGCTAAGGGGAAATTAACTTCAGATGAAAAATTAAAGTTATAGAAATAAGTTTTCCAACCATTCTGGCTTTGATAAGTTAGAAATACATGTATCTTTGTATCGTTAAATAAAAAACCATCAAAGGGGAAATTAGCTCAGCTGGTTTAGAGCACTACCTCGACAAGGTAGGGGTCACTGGTTCGAACCCAGTATTTCCCACTTAAGGGCCGTATCATTTTTTTGATACGGCCCTTTCTTTATTTCGGGGTCTGCTTCTGTTCTGTTTTTCTGATTGTGGCCATGGTTTAACATCATTTTAAGATGCGTTTGAATCTTTAAAGCAGTGGTGTCGCGCTGTTAGTAGGGCTTTGGGGAGAGAGTGTTTTCGCCGAACACCTCGCTCTTGTTTCTTGGTGTTTAATAAGTACACGATTCCTAATCGGAATTATGGTGTTTTTATTGCCTGGGTAACCGGCGTGGATTTGTTCTTGAAAAAAAAATAACTTAAGTTTGGTAGAACAGATAAATCTATATGGGCGTTTTAGAAGATGCAGTAACGGCGATACGTCGCAAGATTGAAGACTTTGTGCCGGAATTTGGAATTATTCTCGGCACGGGACTCGGCAAATTAGTCGACGAAATCGAAATCACGTCAAGCCTGATGTATTCCAATATACCAAACTTCCCTATTTCAACAGTCGAATTCCACAGCGGGAAACTCATCTTTGGGACCTTAAGTGGTCGTAAGGTTGTCGCGATGCAGGGACGACTTCATTATTATGAAGGGTATACGATGGATGAGATTACTTTTCCTGTCGTAGTAATGAAAGCGCTGGGAATTAAAAAGCTTTTCGTGTCTAATGCTTCAGGTTCTTTGAATCCAAGCATTTTGAAAGGGGATATTGGTATTATCGATGATCATATTAATTTGCTTCCCGACAATCCGTTGCGTGGACCGAATGATGCTGATTTGGGTCCGAGGTTTCCTGATATGAGTGAGCCGTATAGCAGGGATTTGGTTGATCAGGCGCTCGATATTGCGCATCGCTTGGACTACCGGGTTCATAAAGTTGTATACGTATCCACGGCAGGCCCCAATTTAGAGACCCGTGCGGAGTACCGGTATATGCGAATAATTGGGGGTGACATTGTTGGAATGAGTACTGTTCCGGAGGTTATTGTCGCAAACCATATGAATCTACCAGTCTTTGCGATATCGGTCATTACCGACGAAGGATTTCATCCAGATTTAAAGCAGGTTTCCTTGAAAGATATTGTGGAAGTTGCCGCAAGTGCAGAGCCTAAAATGACAAAGATTCTAAAAGAATTAATAGCGGTACAGTAAAATGCAAATTTTAGCCTTATTTTTGGCAAAGAATATTTGAACAAAGCGGCTTTGATGGATCGGTACATAAAACGGTTATTATTTCTATTTCTTATTTTTTCGTTGAGTGGAACCTATGTTTTTGCCCAGGTAGAAGAAGAATTTAGCAGTGCGCTTGATTCCGCACGAGCGTTAGAAGATAATAAGAAGGACTCGGTTATATTTAACGCACAGTATGTACGTTACACGACCTTAGAAATGCTTAAGCAGTCTACACGGACGATACAAATTGACACCACACATGTCAATTTTCAGTATTACAACAAACAAAATCTCCCATGGGATCCAACGATAAATTTAGGGGCCTATGGTCTTGCTTCCCGAAACTTATTATTTAAATCGGATAAGTCCATCGGATTTCAGTCCGGATTTCACGCTATGGAGCGGTATGTTATTGATCCAGACTCTATACAATATTTTCGCGCACGTGCGCGGTATTCCGAGTTGTATGCGGTAGGTTTTTTCTTCGACGATCAGGTTTTTCGAGCTCGAGTAGCCCAGAATATCAATCCGCAGTGGAACGTGGGTGTCGATTATTATGCAACAAACACAGACGGATTTTATAGCAACCAGGATTATAACGACCGTAAAGCAGCCGTTTTTAGTTGGTATGAATCGAAGAATCACCGTTATAACCTACTGGTCAATGGTACTTTCAATAGCTTGAGTGGGGCAGAAAATGGTTCCATAGTGGATGAAAATGTCTATGGAGGTGATGTTTTTAAGGATACCTCAAACACTTCGAATCTGGGGTATCTTGTACGGTTGAGCGGACAAAATGCGAATCGGCCGAACACCAAATGGAGCGATAATGGTATGTTTTTGCGTCAATCTTATTTCTTAGGCAGGCTCGATACGCTCAACGCGGGTACGCCGGAAATGGAGATACGACCCACAAATGCAGTTGCCCATAATACGTCTTTTCGTCAGCGAAAGTATATGTTTTTTAAAAATGAACCGGATGCAGACGGCGCATTTCCATATGGTGATGCGATACTCGTTGACGATACCACGAGTATTACCACCATCACCAACGATTTTTCCTATAGTTTTTACCTGCGAGGTACAGGCGTTTTCAAAAATCAAGCGAAGCTGAATTTAGGATTTCAGAACGATTTGATTTGGTATGGAGATAGCTTGTCGAACGAATTTTATCAGAATAGCATGGTCAAAGGAACGCTCGGCTATCAGTTCAGTGATAAAGTTGATATTCAGGCAAGCGTTAATCAGATTGTCGTAGGTCGTAATGCAGGCGACTTTTTGTACGAGGCGAATGCGGACATCAATATAAGTGAGCGCGCCGGAAAAATTACATTGGGGGCGTACTCGCAAAACAAATCGCCGGAGATGGCCTATGAACGGATGAATTATACCTATCATCAATGGAATGAATCGTGGGAGAAAATAAAAATTCAGAATCTATCCTTTGGTTATTCCAATAAGAAGATCGGCTTTAATGGTAAAGTGGAATATTTTCTGATGGATAAATATATGTATTTCCGTGAAGTGGATAATCCAGATAATGATGAGTTGCTGTTTCGGCAAATTACACCCGCACAGTCTGGAAAGATGAATTTGCTAAAGGTATCCGTTGGACAGAATTTTCGCGTGGGTAGATTTCATTTGGACAACTTAGTGGTGTACCATAAGACCGATGCGGCAGATATTTTGGCTGTTCCTGAACTGTATACCTGGCATAGCTTATATTATGCCAATATTCTATACAATGTGATGGATTTTAGACTTGGTCTAGATGTGCGTTTCAACACGCCATTCACTACACCATCTTACGCCATAAACGTCGGACAATTCTATAACGATAATGCGGGAATCAAGTATTCAACCTATCCAATTGGCGACATTTGGTTTACAGGAAATATCGACCGAGTGAATTTATTTGTTTCCTATAATTTCGTAAATCAATTTGTATACCCCAAGGGATACTACACCGTTAGGCGTTATCCGATGAACGATGCAAATTTTAGATTTGGCGTTTCTTGGAAGTTTTACGATTAAACCTGAAGATTATTTTGTTGGTAGCGAGCTGCTTGCTATCGGAGGAGTAAAAAAGTTAAAAAATACTTTTGCAAATCGGATTTTACCTCTATATTTGCACACGCAATAAGCGGAAGTCCTGGAGAATTAGCTCAGCTGGTTCAGAGCATCTGCCTTACAAGCAGAGGGTCACTGGTTCGAATCCAGTATTCTCCACCACATAAGAGGAGGCTTAGCTCAGTTGGTTCAGAGCATCTGCCTTACAAGCAGAGCCACAGCTGACAAAAAGTCGCTCTAGGTATGGGAAAATAATAGGGAGATTAGCTCAGCTGGTTCAGAGCACCTGCCTTACAAGCAGGGGGTCACTGGTTCGAACCCAGTATCTCCCACCACTCAAAAAGCCGCTTTTCTTGCAGGAAAGCGGCTTTTTCCGTTAGGTCGAAATTTCGGCCGACGGCTTTTCCAAATTCGTTGGGATCAAGCGGATCAAGCAAAAAAGTTGGGGGGCTATAAATTTATGCGTATATTTTAGATAGCCTGAACATAAAGAATTCCACGTTCCTTACCCCCCCCCTGAACTGTGCCCTTAATCCCTTTATCTTGGCATTGAAAGATTCCGCTGAAGCATTGGTATGCCTGTTATCAAAGTAGTTTAATATGGTCTGGTAATGATTTTGGATGGTTCTTGAGACCGTACCGAATGTCTTCAGACCTGATCTTTCGACATCATTGTGCCATTGGGCTAACCGGGTAAAGCCTACACCCTTTTCTTTGGTATTACGGAAGATGTGGGATAGTTTTCGGCTCAACCTGTATGCTTCTTCCAATACAGGATAGTATTGAAAGAGTATTTCGGCCCGCTGCCGCTGACTTGGCGTCCAATTGGTATCCTGTTTGAACAGCAGGTGCCTGCTTCTAGCCAGCAACTGTTTCATCGTATCACCATTCTCCAATATCCGGGGGAGATAGGTATTCCCGGTTTCTTTAGCCAGTTCTATCTCTTTGTTTTCTTGTTCGATTGCTTCCCATCTGTATTCAATACGAAGCTGCTGAACAGCATTCCCGGCCAGCTGCTGGACATGAAAACGATCGGACACTAACTTGGCATGGGGAAATGCGCGACGGGCAATCCTTTCCATCGTGGGTGCCAGATCCAGAGTGACCTCTTTCACCTTTTTACGGATCCGACTGCGTATCTGTGCGCTTACATACGGGCTAAAAAGCGGGAAGTATGTGTTGGTAGGCTATCCCTATATGGGAATAACCAAGGACACGAGAGATGATATCATGAACGAGATTGTTCTTCGTAGCAAAACCGAAGAAATCAAGGAGATAGTGATCGTCGGCCAAAATTTAGATAAAGGGCATTACCCTTATTCAGTTATAGCTGGGGACCTAGATACAAATTTATTTAACCCGTTAAGCCTTGAATAAAGAAGATTATTTCGCTTTTGATTCCGACACTCTTGGAGTCATCTATAGTACTAGAGTCTAAATCTTAAAATTTCATTTTGTTTCTAAAATGCATTATATTATGCTGCATAATGGAAACAAATTAAGCGTGGATTTGCTCCTTTGTTATGAGTTCTGTTGTCATTCCTTAATTGTTCAGCAAATATACGAATTCAAACAAAAGACACTAAATAGATGTTGGTGTCTTTTGTTTGAATAGTCCATTTGAGAGAATTAATATAAAAGCCTGATCGTTCTATTCCAGTAAAATAATGCTTCCCCTTTTGATACGAATTTCAGCTGCTTATTGAGAAAATTGTATTCAGGATGGTCTATCATATAGTCCCTTAAAGGCACGGTCACATCAAACTTTTCATATGATTCTGCTCTTGAAAGGATTATTGCTGCCAAATAAGCTGATTTCGCAACCGCAATCTGGGCTTGCTCAATGCGGAAATTCGTGGTATAGACATAATGTCCAAATTGTTGGATGCCCTTGCTGAAATAGGAATATACCATTTTGTCTTCGTCGTTTAGTTGGGCGTTGTTCCTTGCGACCAGCAGTGCCGTAGCTATGGTGTCTTTTAGGACAATTTCAACCGAGTCTATTTTTCTTTCAGGCCTGTATTTAATTTCACCGATGGCTGTGGCCTCGTACGACTGTTTAAATGTTTGCAGATCATCAATAAGATCGAATAGACAGCCAACGTCAAAAGCCTGCTTCATGATCTCCATATACATTTCCGATCGAATGATTTCTCCTTTATCGTTGACGCGTTCCCGGTGGTAAGGCACGCCGGTTGTATTGGGGGCGAATGCGGTGAGCTTGTCCCCGGCTATTGAATTTATATCCGGGGTTTTTACAGACACTACTTCCCCAGTCGTCAATAGCCATTCTGCTTGTACATTTCTTTTCACTAAAACCGGATAATGGTTCTCGGCGAACAGGACGTCAAGGGAAATTTCTTTTTCAGGCCGTTCCTCAATTTTGCCCTCCCTGTTCCTTGTAGAGACATTGGACCGAAAGGAAAATGCATAGTGCGCTTTTGGCACTCCGTCTCTGTAACTTCTTCTCGCATCAAGTCGCATGCCCGTAAAATTGCTTGTGGCTACGATTTTTGACAAAAAGTTCTCCAGGCTCTCTTTTGTCATGTCAGGATTCACAATGACATCTATATCAACCGAAAAGCGTTGGGGTTGCTCCATGATCAAAACCAAACTCGTTCCGCCCTTAAAAATGAAGTCAAGTCCGGTGAGCTTTAATTGCTCCAGTAAATGCAAAGCATAGATCATGTTTTCCATGATGCCTGGATCTTTGCTGTATTTCTTTCTTTTTTCCGCCAGCCAATCAGCTGATAGGGATTTTGGGTCAATCATTCAGGATAGTTTGTGGGATGCCCGTTTGTTGTGAAAGGTATTTTATAAGATCATTTTCTTTCTTTCTCCGCCTGGCATAACTGAAAAGTCTGGTAAAGTCAATTTGATACCTGTCATAAGCGTTGTTTATGATATTGGCCAGCTCGTTCCCTTGAAACGTGCTAAACAGTTTTTTATCGGCGAAAATGTCTACCAATATTTTCTCGATAGTGGGAACAGTCTGGTTTTTCAATGTCTTGATAGGAGCTTTTGATACCAATGATTGCAAGACAAGAGCGGAATCCGCCTCATAAACATACCGTTCCAGTTCCTTTTCGGTCGGAGATAGGTATACATCAGGTGTATTGATATCTTGCAGGTAATGAAACACCGGTTCCAGCGCATCTTTTTCAACCTCCAAAATTGTAATAAATTTTCCAGGCTGATGTAACATAAATTCATTGAGGACTCTCGTTGACCAGATGCATTGCTTTAGGATAGGAAACCCTTTGGACAGCTTGGTGCTTATTCTGCTATCCCTTGTCTCAGTCTTCGGCTTAAATACAGGTTTATAGGTAAGAGAAAATAATTCCTTTGATAAAGGGGTTATGACCTTCTTTTCTTTTAAATCAAAAATGCGCCACCGGAAAGTTGTTTCTTTCAATTCCCTATCAAATCTAAGATAGAATTCAAAGAGGTCTTCCCGGGAAAACATCCCCTGTACCCCAAATTCCTTTCTTAGTTCCTTTGTTATGAATTCTGTTGTCATTTCTTAATTATTTAGCAAACATACTCATTCAAACAAAGGACACCAAATTATCTTCAGTGTCTTTTGTTTGATTTCAAACAAAAGACATTTATATGGTTTTAGAGTTTTTTTGCTAAAAGACCCCATCGCTTCCCTTTCAATCTATATAGAATTTGATATCGCTTTTTTGAGCCAAATTTGCAGCTTCCTGCCATTCTTAATCCAGCTATTTGGATCCTTCTTCTGTTCAAAATAATTGGGCAATGCTGTTAGAACAGTTAAAACTAGTCGCTATATTTGGGTTACAATCCCACCCAGCATCAGGACAATGCAAACGGCGGATTGCGTTTTTTGACTTTGTGTTTGTAACCTCCAAAAGGTTGTAAATAGGTTGCAGAGAAAAACAAAGTTGAGATAAATCCCTGAAAATAAACATATTTCGGAGCGTGAGCATCTGCCTTACAAGCAGAGGGTCACAGGTTCGAATCCTGTAGCCTCCACAAACGAAAAAACCCTATAGATTTCTTCTACAGGGTTTTCTTTTTTTTGGACAACCTGTTTCTTTAGATCGGATAAGCTGTTTCATTTTTAGTCTCCGAGAGTACGAAATAAGTTTGCACAGTATTTACCTGCGGTAGCACAGCTAATTTATAGCGCAGAAAGATGTGATAGCCTTCCATATCTGCTGTTGCAATTCGTAGCATGAAATCGTATGACCCTGCCATTTGATAGCATTCCATTACTTCAGGAAATTTTGCAACTTCGTGCTCAAATTCGTTTAAGACCTCAGCGGTATGTGCCTTTAGGAATACTTGTGAAAATGAGATGAGGTCCATACCCACTTTTTTACGATCCAATATAGCAACCGTTCGTTTGATGTATCCATTTGCTTTAAGCTTTTTTACGCGTTCATGCACAGCGGCAATCGATTTATTAATCGAATAGGATAGTTCTTTATTGCTTAATGAAGCGTCCTTTTGCAGTAAGCGTAATAATTTTAGGTCTACTTCGTCTAGCTCCATAGTAAGTTTTCTTGTATCCGTTTCATACATTGTTTCTTAAATGAATATTTTATCGTAAATATACTAATTTCAGTATAATTTATTGTTTTTTATGTAAACTATTGAATACTGTATTGTTTTACCCAACTTTTGTGTAATAATTATTTTAATATGATTGCAGGAATGACAGATCGGTGCCTCTCCCCAGCACTGGATAATAAATTTAAGCATTTATGGTGTTTAGTAGGGAATACACCGATGTTGGAACTTCAATATACATATAATGGGGAGGCTTCGTCGATTTATGTAAAATGTGAAAATTATAATTTGACCGGTAGTGTTAAAGATCGTATGGCTTTGTATATTTTGTATAAAGCTTATATGGATTGCGCTATTCGTCCCACCGATACCATCATCGAAGCGACGAGCGGGAACACGGGAATCGCATTTTCTGCAATAGGAAGGGCATTAGGGCACCAAGTCAAAATTATAATGCCCAATTGGTTGAGTAAGGAGCGAATCGACATTATTAAAAGCTTGGGCGCAAAAATAGAACTGATCAGTAAAGAGGATGGCGGCTTTTTGGGTAGTATCCGGCTGAGTGAGCAGCTCGCCTCGCAGGGGGGCGTATTCCTTCCGTGCCAATTTGAAAACCAATATAATATAGAAGCACATGAGCTAACTACGGGGCGTGAAATTGCAGAACAACTATGGAATGTTGGCAAGACTCCGGACGCTTTTGTTGCGGGCGTTGGGACCGGAGGAACGGTGATGGGCGTTGGACGTTATTTGAAGAGTATTAACCCATCGGTATGCATTCATCCCCTTGAACCTGCCGAAAGTCCTACGCTGACCACCGGGCATAAAATTGGTACACATCGTATTCAGGGTATTTCGGACGAATTTATTCCGGCTATTGTGCAATTGGAACAGTTGGATCGGGTGATACAGGCTGCTGACGGGGACTCGATTTTGATGGCCCAGAAACTGGCCGAACAGTTGGGGCTAGCCGTTGGGATTTCCTCGGGAGCCAACGTAATTGGTGCAATCAAGCGCAAGGCACAGTTGGGCAAAGATGCAGTGGTCGTGACGCTACTGTGTGACGATAATAAGAAGTATTTAAGCACCGATCTGGTGCGTGAGGAACCCGCTAAAGAAGGGTTTTTATCGCCTGAAATCGAGTTTCAAGGTTTTACACCGATTAGCCGTTTAGCCACTTCATTTAATTAAAATTGACCTATGAAAATCGCTATTAATGTTCTTTTTTGTGCTCTTCTGTTAGTACCGTTCGGTCCTTTGGCGCAGCAGGCGGATACGTTATACTCAGCGTCCGATGTGCTGTTTTATCCAGGTGATGACACCTTAATAGAAATTCCCGAGGATCTTGAATTCACCGATGGAGCGGCACAAGACCTTACGTCGCAAAATAGCGCAGGGGATGACGCGCCAGCTGCTATGCCAGTAGAATCGCAAGAGAAAGCCTCTCTTTGGGGAATATTCATCGCAGGCATCCTAGGCGGCTTTGCAGCCTTTATCATGCCCTGCATCTTTCCGATGGTCCCCCTGACGGTAAGCTTTTTTACATAAAAAGTTAACATAGCCAAAAGTGGCTAATAAAGAGTTGTTTACAAGAATGGAAGACTCTATCGGTAACGATTTAGTAATGGTGCTTACTGCACTTCCTTTCATTGCCTTGTAAATCAATACGATAAATATAAAAATTCCGTATTGCTTGATCTTTTTTGAGAGGGAATAATTTTGCGATAACAATGACTAATATGTTTTAGTACATGAACTGTGTTAAATTCCAAATTAATTTGGAATTTAACACAGTTCATGTA
>NZ_FUKU01000050.1 GCF_900163865.1 Sphingobacterium sp. JB170 | reverse complement strand
CAAAGCTACCCACGGCATAGGATTATTCATAGACGTGGACCATAGGGCGGATACGTGAATCATACCTCTTGCAATTATCAAGATAATAATTATATACATTGGAGAAATCATCATGTAGCTGATCGGATTTGCTTTTAGCTAGAATTTTAAAGTAAGAAAGCGTGTCTTTTACACTTTGCAATTCAGCGAGTTCAAGATCAAATAGCTTTGTGAGCTTTTTGGGACTGTTTGAACTCCAAAGCCATTCCATCGTGTAATTATAAACTTTTTTGTTTTTGTATTTTGGATGCCACTTCGAATTATTTATAATGTCCAGTGCATATAGGAATCTATAAATTTATACAGCCGCAATACTGAATTTTGAGAGTGTCTATTTTAACGGGAACTTTTATCTATCCAATAGATTGAAAATAAGTTAAAAGGATTATTAAGACACTAAAAATATTTTTCATAAATTCCCATTTTAACGATTTAAGAACTTTCGAATTGTTAAGTTAGAGTATTTAAATTTAGAAATTTCAAATTAAGATATTTTACATAAGCATCAATTTCCTCCTCTAGTTTCCGAATAATTTAACAATAAAGGTTTCTCACATAATTTATTTTATTTTTCCAATTAGGCTTGATTTAATTTAATTCAAATAATAGGTCTTTTATTATTTTAACAAGCGTCTTACCTGCGAACATAAAAAAGCAGAACAACCATAAATAAAAATTAGAAAGAGAGCAATTCCATTTTAGTCGATAAAAGGAAATTTCGTCATATGTTAGGGAAATATAGACTACTAACCAAGCTATCCTTATAAATACCTTTGTATTATCAGATAAAAGGCAAATGGAAAATTCAAACAGCATAAAAAATCCAAGTACCGGTCTATTAATCATGATTCTAGGTACGGCGATTATTCTACTCTGGATCGGTATCTTTAAGTTTACATTAACAGAAGCTAAAGGAATTAAATCGCTCGTTGAAGCTCATCCTTTAATGGGATGGAGTTATAAAGTATGGTCAATTAGAACCGTTTCAAATATAATCGGGATAATAGAGATTATCACGGGATTAATGCTATTGGTAGGAATAAAAATAAAAAGTAGCTTAAGATGGGCTGGGTTGTTAATGATCTTGATTTTTGGATTTACAATTAGTTTTTTATTTACAACTCCTGGAGTATGGAAGAAGGTAGATGGAGTGCTTGTTACTGACTTTTTTATTTTGAAAGATTTAGTCTTTTTAGGTCTTGGTGTAGCCTTATGGAAAGATAGTATTAAGTGACCCTTCCTTAAATAACTATACAAAATACTCTTTGCAATGCGTAGAGAGGGTGTTTTGTTTGAGAGATATTTAATACATGGAGCCCCTAAGTGTTATATTGCGAAAGAAAATAAACAAATTTTTCAAGAAGTTTTAGTGAGTTTAAATGAATCAAAACGTCCTGCGCCTTGAAATTTTATCCTTACTCCTACTATATTTCCGATTCCTTTATAAGATCGTCCCTCATACGCTATCTCGTTATTTAATTTAATTTCTATTATTCCAGAATCTGCAGAACACTCAAGCTTTACGGGAGAAGAGTAATCAACGCCAAAAGCAGACATGTCATGATACTTGCCATCCATGAAGAGGTCTCCAATTCTTAACTTAGTCTCCCCTACGCATCCTGGTTTAGAAAGAGGAATTATAATTGCTCCTACTGTACCAAGAAGTATCAAGTCTGTACGCCTACAAGGAGAAGCAGGATGCTCAAAGGTATTCTGAACATTGAGTGATAATGAAAAAGACCTACTGTCCACGATAAGACTTTGATTGACATGAGTTAATATGAACGAAGGGATTTCGATATTATAATCGTTTAGATCTTGATTTAATTCTTTCTGTGATATACCATACCAGTCTCCATGATTATAAATCTCTTTTGGAAAATAAAAAGGAATGGAATCTCTAGAGAGAACGCCCAACCAATCCTCCGATTCTATAAATACGTCGTGTTCTTTTACGATCGAATCATTGAGCACTAACTTGGCTCGATAATATCCAGGCAAGTAATATACGCTTGCATGTTCATGATGGAATTTATCAACTCTGACTCTTCTTGTTTCGTCCCAATTCTGTTGGATAAATACACTGTCGGCATTGGATTTACTGGCGTCATAGTTGAATATGACGGTATTGGGGACACCAACTGTAACGGTTCTGCTCTCAAATTTCAGGTTATTGAACTGCAGCGGATTGGAAGTTTTCATCTGCAAGAAAAAGCCAACCAAAAAAACTGTGAGAACAAGGATTAATAATAGCCTATAATATTTCGAAGCACTTTTTGTAACCGTACTTTTGAGCGATACGGAAGGGGAATCTGATATAGCCTCCTTTGAACAAGACTTCACAAAATCCCGCCAATTCTGGTGAGAGATGAATCTAGCTAATGTATCGAGTGTCCCTAGATTGGGTTTGCTTTTATATTGCACTTTCCCCCAGATTCGCTTCAGAGTACTGGCACTGATAATTGTCTTTGTTTCGATGAAAATTTGATCACTGAGGTTTTCAAAATCTTGGGATTGCCAATCGGCGCTATTCCCCCACCCCAGTTTTACTTCAATTAGCTCTTTACATTTATCTATATAGTATTGATTTTCTGGCATATATTTTTAAAAGAAGAACTTGAACATATTTGAACAGAGAATGAATTTATAAAATGTTAGCCATATTCTAGATTTGAATCAAAATATTTCAAAAATATAAAATCAAATTATAATACTATGGTCAAAATCAAATTTACGGTAACTTTGTTAGTACTGCTTTGTCTCTCCGTTGAATTGTTCGGACAACAAGTGATTAAACCATCACTGAACGTAGAAAACTTGGAAGTAACAAACAGAAAATTCCGGATTGCCTCGGATGATAAACGAACGGACTTCGTGCGTATAAAAGGACAGCCTAACGCTGGTATCGTTTGGATAAAAGATCTTCTCTTGGAAACCGGCACCATCGAATTCGAGGTAAGAGGTAAGGATGTTCTTCAGGAAAGTTTTGTGGGGATAGCTTTTCATGGAACTGATGACAGTACATACCAAGCGGTTTACTTTCGACCCTTCAATTTTCAATCTAATGACCCTATAAGGAAAAAACATGCCGTACAGTATATATCACTCCCTGAAAACGATTGGCCATACCTTAGGGAGGAATTTCCCGATAAATACGAAGCCCCCATCTCTACAGAAGTCAATCCCAACTATTGGTTTCGTGTAAAAGTTGTCGTTACTTCAGAAACTATTACAACATATATCAATACAGATCAAACTCCTGTACTAACAGTCCAGTCACTACGTACAATATCTTCGGGTAAGGTAGGTTTTTGGACAGGAAACGGTTCAGATGGTGATTTTGCAAATTTAAAAATCATTCATTCGGAATAACAAGGAGCCGCGGCGCTACAGGCAGCACATATATCGCCTCCGCTATCGATGTAGTTCTCACAGCGCGTAATGTAAATGCGAGCGTAGATTTTCAGACTAGCGATCCCAATGGAGAGTATGCTAATGGCAGGTAATGAAATAATTCGGTAACTTTATCGATGTGAAATGGTTAATTCTATCCATCAGTTTCCTATTCTTGATTCTTTCCTGCCATAACGCAGTTGGGGATAAAAGCAACATGCGTGGACACGAGGTTCTCGACACACCGCATTTCGATCCAAAATATGAACATGTACAATTAAGCCCTGACAGTCTGCGAACTCCCGAAGACCTTCTCTTGATAGAGAAACTGAAAGTAATACACAAATGCCTGAAGGCAGAGGGCAACGAAGTGGTACTTAGCTTGACCAAAGAACAATTTCTTGCAGTGGGTATACCCGAACAGTATTAAATTCTTGTCCAAAAGGATATAGTAAACGCCAATAAGATGTTCAAAGAAAATAAAGTGACAAATGTAGACCCAATCCTTAAAGAATCGGCAAAAAATCAGGTATTGGAATAACAAAAGTAATTCCTATGAAAGAGAATCCATTTCCATCTCCTTTAATAGAATAAAAAAACCTCAACTTCTTTGATTTCAGTCATGAACATCCCTTCATAATCGTGCGCGATGACCTGTTCTATAACGCGGTGATTAGGTGTATAGGTCTGTATGACTACGTGACCTGATGCTGGTTCTGATGCGGCCAAGGCGTAATATAATAAACTAAACTATATTGCACAAAATAATAGTTTTGTCAATTAAGAGCAGCTTGTATTCTCACGACTCTCCATGTGTTATTCCATAAATAGATACTTAATATATCATTATTTCAATCCCTCATATATGGCATCCCAAAGAGCAATTCTTTTAATTAAACTATCTTTCGCCACTTCTTGCATCTCCAACCATTTGTTTTCATCATTACCAGCAATCTCTTGAATCATACGCATCGCGAGCGGTCCATGTTCATCTCCATCCAAATCAATATGGCGTTGAAAATAATAAATAAGTCCATCAAGTCCTGTATCGGGGAACTGTATTTTTAATCGTTTTAATATTGAGGTAAACATATCGGGTATCAAATCTTCTCTGCCGAACGTAAATGCAGAAACCACGATATGCGCTTTTCCACTGTCAATACAGTCAAAAGTAAACCTTAGGAATTCCTTAATTCTGTCGTCGATGTTCATACCGGCAATACAGTCGCTTATCGTCTTTCCACTTTTTATTCTAGAAATAAAATTCTCGATTTGTGAATAATCTGCCCCAAGGTCTTTCATTGCCTCCAGATAAAGTTCGTAATGACTTAAGCGCTTCCCTCCTTCGGAAACATCCGACTCTTCGGCTAGAACAATTTCATTTATGAGATACCGGGTATCAGGATTATCACTTGGAACCCACGGGAGAGTTGTGCAGGTTAATTTTATCTGTAGAAATTTTAATAACGACATAAAATCCCACACGGCATATACATGTCCTTCGGTAAACCTTTTCAGGTCTTCAATACAAGATATGTTTTGATACAAAGGGTGATTTATTAAACGTTGTCTTTCTTCGGCGATATATTGTTGTATATTTTCGATATTATTATGCATGGCCAAAAATAACAAAAGATCAGATAAAAATTAATTAACCTGAACTTGATAAGTAGTTAGCCTAATAAATCTCCGGAATTGCAACATAGTTTTAAAGAACATTTTTTCTATCAACTGTAGAAGTCGTTAAATCTTTTTTTGACATTTGTTCCCTCATGCATGTGGGAGGATTATCGACATCAATGTCGGCAACCCTATACTGTTTCAATGTAGAAACTTGTCCATGAGCATTTAAATTACGAAATTATTTTCGTATCCGCCCTACTAACCCCGTATAGGAGCTAATCTTTACTCCATTTATCTTTGC
>NZ_FUKU01000035.1 GCF_900163865.1 Sphingobacterium sp. JB170 | reverse complement strand
TTTTGGTGTGCCCAGCATGGGCAATAACTCTAGGGTGTAAGTCCCGAACACGCCTTTACAGTGGGAAGTGTTAGCTTAAGACAAGGGTGTCCTCTGCGAGGAGGAATCTGAAGGAAGTCGGCGGCAAAATCTCGGTCCGACGAATAGAAACTACATATAAGGCCGCAAGTGTTGGATGAGGTTGCCAAACAAACCGAAGTCCCAAACTGTACGGAAACACTATGGTAAATGTAGCGGATATATGAGATGAAAGTTATTGTTCTTACCTGGGGAGATCTGATTAAAGTCTGTCAAAGGTATGCGCGAATGCCAGCGAAGAAACATATAGCAGAATAATAATGCTATTATGCTTTAGTCAGAAGTCAGCAGACGACATAGTACCTTGTTCCTCTACACTAAACAAGGGAAGGTCAGAATGTTAGAATGGCAAAGGAACCAAGAAGTTTATGATGACGCGTTAAAAGCAGAACCACGTAAGAAAACTACTTACATGAGGGTAGGTCGGAAACCGATAGTAAAATGTAAGAGAAGCTTAGCTGAATCGTGCAACCAATGGACACAATGCCTGAGATTTTTTTTTAGTAATAATATGCTGGAAGAGATATTACACATCCGAAATGTTCAGCACGCTGTCAGGCGTGTTATCTCCAACGGAGGAGCCAGCGGAGTTGATGGTATGCAGATCGATAAACTTCGTGACTACCTTAACACGCATTGGCAAACCCTGCGGTCGGATCTTCTCTGTGGCACTTACCGGCCACAAGCCGTTCGGAAAGTAGAGATTCCCAAAGCAAGTGGCGGCAAGCGTATGCTGGGTATTCCCACGGTCATTGACCGAGTAATTCAGCAAAGCATCTCGCAGTGGCTTAACGTAAAGTACGAGGATTATTTTCACGAGAACAGCTACGGCTTCCGAACCCATCGGAATGCTCATCAGGCCGTCCGTAAAGCACAAGAATATCTCAACACGGGATACACGTGGGTTGCGGAGCTTGATTTGGAGAAATTCTTCGATCAAGTGAACCATGACAAATTGATGCACCTTCTGAGCAAGAAGATTAAGGATCGTCGAGTTCTAGAACTCATCGGGAAATACCTTCGTTGTGGCATTATGGAAAATGGGCTCGAACAGAAGCGAACAGAAGGTACACCACAGGGTAGTCCTTTGAGTCCACTTTTGTCTAATATTATCCTAAACGAATTGGACACAGAACTCAGCTCGCGAGGACATCGCTTCGTACGCTACGCCGATGATTGTAGCATCTACACGGGGAGTAAGAAATCCGCACACCGTGTTATGAACAACATCACTAGCTACATCGAATCTGTCCTCAAACTGAAGGTAAACCGAGAAAAGAGTAAGATAAGTAGGCCTGTTCAAAGTAGCTTATTAGGTTTCAGCTTCTTCAAAAATCGAGGACACTGGCATATTCGCATTTCGCCTAAGAGTATCGAGCGGATTCGAGAGAAAATACGTCAAAATACTCGACGAAATTCAGCCACTCTAATGCATGTGCGATTGACTAAGCTACGGCAGATTACTCGTGGCTGGATCAACTACTTCCGTATTGCCACGAACAAGAAAGTGATGATAGAGCTAGACAAATTAGTCCGAAGACGTTTACGTGTCCTACTTTGGAAACAATGGAAGACAATCGGAAACCGAATTCGGAACTTAATGAAACTAGGGGGCAAACATTGGCTCGCCTACCAACATGCCAACACTCGTAAATCCTACACTCGAACAGGGACAAGTCCCATCCTCGAAACAACGTTAACAAATTCGTACTTCATTAAATTAGGCTACGAAGGATTTGCGGACTATTATTACTGGAGAACAACACATCAAACGACGTTATTCTAACAAACCGCCTTGGTACGGATCCGTATGCCGGGTGGTGTGAGAGGACAGATAGGGAAATAATCCCTATCTTCCTACTCGATT
>NZ_FUKU01000077.1 GCF_900163865.1 Sphingobacterium sp. JB170 | reverse complement strand
ATAGCGATGAAGACGGGCTTTCTGTACCCAAAAAATTATTTAGGACGCTACTGATGTTAAATAAAACTTAGCATTACAACACGCAGATAGTTGTGCGGAGAATAAATAGATTATTCTCCGCTTTTTTTGCGGCAAATAATACATATATTTACCGCATATAATTTTGAAATCATGGCAGTCTATATACACGAACGACATAATTGGACAGAATTTCAATGGAAAGATGAGAAAATACTTAATCGTTTAAGTGAAGTTCGGCATCTTCAAGGAAAGCTTATTGGAAAAGTAGAGTTGCTTGGATTTGAATTAAAAGACGAAGCAAACTTAGAAACACTTATCCAAGATGTTGTTCAATCATCAGAAATAGAGGGCGAGATATTAAATCCAGAACAAGTCCGCTCATCGATAGCGACTCGATTAGGGTTGGAAAATTCAGGTCTTGTAAATTCTGATCGTCATATCGATGGTGTAGTAGAAATGATGTTAGATGCTACACAGAATACAGATAAGACCATAAGTAAAGAAAGATTATTTAACTGGCATGGTGCATTATTTCCAATCGGAAGAAGTGGGTTGTACAAAATAGATGTGGCGCAATGGAGAAGCGGTGATATGCAAGTCGTTTCAGGAGGAATGGGAAAAGAAGTTGTACACTTTGAAGCACCTAAAGCTGACCGGCTCGAAGAAGAAATGGAGAGATTTATCGGTTGGTTTAATACGGATTCTCTTATAGATCCAGTTTTAAAAGCTTCTATTGTACATTTATGGTTTGTGACTATACACCCATTTGATGATGGAAATGGACGGATTGCTCGGGCATTAACAGATATGCAATTATCGAAAGCGGATGGTGTCAATCAACGCTTTTATAGTATGTCTGCGCAAATTAAACATGAACGTAAGGAATATTATACGATTTTAGAGAAAACGCAAAAAGGAGATTCAGATATTACCAATTGGGTAGTTTGGTTTTTAAACTGCCTCAAAGGAGCTATTATTGCTTCGAATACGATAATAGATAAAGTCGTTAGAAAACATCACTTTTGGATGCAAAACAATGTTAATATCAGTAATGATCGACAACGAATGATGTTGAATAAATTAATGGATAATTTTAAAGGAAATCTGACTTCATCAAAATGGGCAAAGATGACAAAGGTTTCTGCGGATACTGCATTACGAGATATTACAGATTTAATGAATAAAGGTATCCTAATAAAGGCTGATTCGGGTGGCAGAAGCACAAATTATGAGCTAAATTGGTAGTTTTTTAAGATTTACCGACTACAAAATGCTGTTTGTAGTCGGTAAATTATAAAAGGTAAAACTTTATCTTATCAACACATGTGTCTTTAAATCAGTATTGTGTGTTTTTTATTGATGAGTTTGTGATCATGTAGCTAGTAGATTTTGAACTTTCCATAAGTCTCTATAATTTTTTTAAATTAAATGTGACAATGGGTGAGATAACAGGCGAAATTACCACCAATATTGAAAACTTATTTTCTCTAAAATCACTGTTCTTTAGCTAACCTTGATGAATGCTAATCGCTTGTAATTAAATAGCTTAATAGTTATTGTATCGGCAAATAGAATCGCTTTGTTTCGAATTTTTTTATTTGAAGCTCAATTAGGTGTAGTTTGTGGCTCATTTAAGAGGATAATTGGCCAGTATATCTGTTTTTTATGAGCCAAATCTAATTGTCAATTGTTTTATAGCTCATTCTTATTGATTTTATGGCTCATGTTTTCAATTAAATGAGCTATATTTACTTATCAAATGAGCTATAAGGAATGAAAGAAGAAATTATATTAGATTATATTAGGAAGAATCCGTTAACTTCTTCAAAGGATATTCACCTTGGACTACGAGAATCTTTTAGTTATGCGACCGTTAAGCGTATTTTAAAGAAGCTGTATGACGAGGGACTTATTGTTACTGACGGTAAGAAAAAAGGTACAAACTATACCCTGAGTACACCTTATGATCTTTTCTACCCTTTAGATATCAATGAGTATTTTAAAAATGAGCAGGATCAAAGAGAGATAAAAGATGCGTTTGATTTTGGCATTTTAGATGTTTTGGCTAATGTTAGTTTATTCACTCCTGAAGAGGATAAGTATCTAAATAGCTTACACGAGAAGTTTTTAGAAAATATTTCAAAATTATCTCCTTCAGCATACAATAAAGAATTAGAGCGTTTGGCTATTGATCTTAGTTGGAAGTCTTCTCAAATCGAGGGGAATACCTATTCGTTATTGGAAACGGAGCGGTTGCTCAAAGAAAAAGAAACAGCATCCGGTAAGCCGAAAGATGATGCAGTAATGTTGCTTAATCATAAGGAGGCATTAAATTTCATCATTGAACAACCCAATTATGTTGTTCCCTTAAACATAAGAAGTATTGAAGATATCCATAGCATCTTGATCAAGGATTTAGACGTAGACCGAAATATTAGGCAAAATAGAGTTGGTATTTCAGGTACAAATTATGTCCCTTTAGATAACGAATATCAGATCCGAGAAGCCTTGGAAGCGATGTGTAATTTGATTAATAAAAAGCAAAATCCTTTGGAGAAATCTTTCTTGTCCCTCGTCTTGCTTTCTTACATTCAAGCATTTGTTGATGGGAATAAAAGAACGGCTAGAATTGTAAGTAATGCTATTTTAATTGCTGCAGGCTATTGTCCGATTTCTTTTAGGACTGTAGATTCTATTGAATACAAAGAGGCCATGCTTATCTTTTATGAGCTAAATAATATTAGTGCGTTTAAACGTGTCTTTATTTCGCAATTTGAATTTGCTGTAAAAACTTATTTTTAAAGATTGTACCTGATCCTGATTTGTACCTCTGGTGCTTCAACTGTCAATAAACTAGCTTGAGTTACTTTCTGTATCGAAAGTAGTTGCGTATAACTGTGCGCAAGCAATGTCTTGAATTGTATTCAATTTTAAACCTCCTGTTTTTGAACTAATTATTTACACTGATAAATTAAGTTTTCATAATATTCTCAAAATACATTGTATTACTATGTATTTTGTTATACATTTGTCGTATGGAACATGAGTTTATTCCCAAATGGAAATCCCAGCTGAAAAAGGGCTCATTGCCTTTCATCGTTATGCTTTTTCTTAGTAAAGAAGAGTTATATGGTTATGAACTTATCGAAAGGATGAAAGATCTTGTTGATATACAAATTGCTGAAGGTACACTTTACCCACTCCTTAACCGACTAAAGACGGAGGATCTACTTAATTCAAAATGGGTTGAGCAAGACACGGGCTTGCCAAGAAAGTACTATTTTTTAACGGATAAGGGTAAACTGGTGTTAGACGAGATGAAACTCCACTGGGTCGAATTATCCAGCGGTCTCAATAAAATACAATAAAAACCTATGAGATTTAAGAAATTACAGTTTTCAGACAACAATGCGCAGAAGATTTATGAAAATTACCTTCAGCAAATTGAATTCGCAACGAAGATTCTTTCTAAGGCCGATCGTATCGACGTACTCGCCGAAATGAACAGCCATATCTATGAGAGCCTGTCCACAAGAGATCAAAGCAACAGCGAAATATCTAATCTTGTCGATACCTTAGAACGGATAGGTATACCAAGTGATGTACTGAAGCCACTGATAGCCGAAAGGAAACTTCGACAGGCGACTAATTCCTTCAATCCGGTACACGTTTTTAAGGCCCTAATATTGAATCTATCAAATGGAATAATATACCTAGTATTCTTTTTTCTTTATCTTTTTTTGTTTTCGTTTATCGCACTGATTTTTGGTAAACTATTCTATCCGGAATACACTGGTCTTTTTTACAAAGATGGGAAGCTTATCAACTATGGTATCCTCGAAAATGGACCTGAAATGCAGCAATATGAGATATTGGGATATTGGCTTATTCCTTTCACCGTCTCGTTGGCCGTCGTCTTCTATATTTTTATAACCTTTCTTTTGAAACTTAAGAGGATTATTTCTTCCAAGTTGAAAAGTCGTTAAATTGGCTTTGATATCGCCGACGACGCGAGGAAAATTATTATCTAAAAATTAAAAGGCATTGGAATCGTGGGAGTGCCCAGCAGAGGATTGCAATTCAAGGCTTTTTCACATGTTGACGTTATTATGGGGGCTAATATGGCCAATACTCGTAAAACAAATAATTACGTTACATCTCGATGGCGTCAGTAACCGTAAAATAGGTTCCGCCGGCGAGTCTCCTGAAATACCGTAAATAATTAACGCAGTTATTTGCGGGAACCGAATATTCTCTTGAGGACTTATTGTTATTTGAGAACGCAGCCTTATGTGAACTCTTTTCCTCGCATATTACGTATCCGTCCTACGAACCACATATTGATTGCTCGATGATTTGCTTATAGTTTTGGGGATATAGATCCTTTATTTTTTTGTGGTTTATGGACATGATGTATATCCCGTTAATATGCACCCAAGGTTTCCAAGCATATGCACCCAGTTTTAGTGCTGTGCTTTTTTGGTGTGCCCAGCATGGGCAATAACTCTAGGGTGTAAGTCCCGAACACGCCT
>NZ_FUKU01000034.1 GCF_900163865.1 Sphingobacterium sp. JB170 | reverse complement strand
TTAATGCTTATTTATAATATTTTTCCCCCTAATTCATTTCACCCAACGGGTTATATGTGTTTAATTGTAATGTGTTCCATCTTCGAAAGCACGATTTGACCGTTGAATAACCCTATATGGGATTTAGTAATCTAATCCAAAAATTGCTTCAGACAATCCTATCTCGTCTGGTGTGAACGGCAATGTATAGGATAAGCCCATGACCTCAATAGCGCGCGCTGTAGAGTGGCCTATACTAATAATATGCTGTCCCGGCTCAATTAGGTTATCCCGAAAATACGCCTTAACGTTACTTGGACTTGTAAAAATCAATACCTCCGCATTCGTTTTATTTATATTTTCTTCAAGTACCGTTTCGTAAATAGGCATGTCGATCACCGTCGTGTTAGGTGTTAGCGCTTTCTGTATTGATAACAGCGAGTCTTTTGCTCTCGGAATAAAAACGGACTGACCGTCGACAAGTCGAGCGAACTCTTTAGCGATATCCTCGGTTTTGATACCTAAATTATCGCCTGAGAAATCCGCTACACGGTCGTATTTTCGAAGCGCATATTCAGACCCTCGTCCTAAGACGGCAATCTTCGTTTTCTTTAAAATCCAAGGATCCAATTTGAAAAAATGTTCGATTGCATTTTTACTGTTAAAGAAGATCCAATCCGCGCGTTTGAGTATAAACGAATCGAGTTTGTTTATTGTTGGATATATCTTTATAAGTGAGCGAGCATCGGTATGGATATTGTGCTTACTTAAAAAGCGTCCTAAATAAGAATTTTCGTCTAAATCTCGTGTGATAAAAACGCTCGAAGGGAATTTTCGATCTTTTTGGAACTTTTCAAATATTTTTTCAGCCATGCCTTCGGTCGTTGGTGCATGTATGTAAAAGCGGTTCGGAAAATCTTCGTTGTCTTCTGCTATGGAAGTCCACGACTCAAATGCTCCGTCCTCCGTTTCCCGGCAATAGCAACCTAACGGTGCGTGACATCCGGCATCAAACATGTTTAGCACTTTTCGTTCTACGGCAATTGTTTGGGTGACCTTCTGGTCATTTAGAGGTTTTAATATTTCAAACAACTCCTGATCATTTTCTCTTATTTGGATTGCTAATACTCCTTGCGCTGGCGCAGGTACGATTTCGATTGGGCGCAGTTCTTCCAAATGAAAGTCTGATAAATCCATATCAACACGGGTTACCCCAGCTTTTGCAAGCATTATAGCATCGTATTTCTCATCACGTAATTTCTGAAGTCTAGTTTGAATGTTTCCACGTAGGTCTGTGAACTCTAAATCAGGACGTAAAGAGAGTAGTTGCGCTTTTCGTCTATTCGAGGAAGTACCGACAGTAGCGTTGTGTTTTAACGACAGTCGTTTTTTGATGTCTACGCAATCTTTATGTATAATTAGCAATTCGGAAGCGTCTTCTCGCTCGGATACTGCTGCGATAATTAATCCAGGAGGGTTGACAGTAGGAAGATCTTTATGAGAGTGAACAGCGAGATCAACTTGTCCAGAAAGTAATTCTTCTTCTAATTCTTTGGTAAAAAATCCTTTACCCTCTAGTTTGTCCAACCGAAGATGTTGGATGATATCACCCTGCGTCTTGATTATTTTTAACTCCGAGTCAACGCCAATTGCAGCTAACTGATCTTTGATATAATTTGCTTGCCACATTGCAAGTCGACTACCTCTTGTTCCAATGATAAGTTTTCTGTTCACTATTGATACTTTATGGTTGAAAATACTTACAAAGCTAGCCAAATACGAATACAATCCCGACCTGTATTGTCAGAAATACGCTATATTACGAGAAAAATGTTAATTATTTTCTGCCAGTGTATTTTTTACTAAAATATCCTTCGCCATTAACATAGGAACTTTGATGTATTTCTTTTCCATGTAATTAATGACTTTCTCAAGTGTTTCACGGGCCTGCGGATCTAATTTCTGGATTTCTTGAGCAAAAACTTCGTTTAGAGCGAATGATTTGATTTCCTTAATTTTCTCTGGAACCTCGCGCATAGCTAATTCTACGCGGCGCTGTTTGATTAGCGGTAGAAACTCTTGGATGTTTTGTTGAATAATAGTATCTGCACTTGCGAGCTCGTTGTACCTGTCTTGCTTGTTCTTTTCAGCGATCGCTTGTAAGCTACTTACTTCAATGTATTGCATATTGAAGTTGGCAACCACATCCGCATCGACGTCGTTGGGAATGGCTAAGTCGATAATAATTTTTTTATCCGTCTCTCCATTGAGGAGCATGCTGTATAGGTTCTTGTCGATGATTGATTCCGGCGAACCGGTACATATTATCATCACGTCAAACCCATTTTTGTACTGACCAAGTGCGGAAAGTGGATACGCTTTCGCATTAAGGTCCTTCGCTAATTTCGTCGCATTTCCTATTGTACGATTGAAAACAACAAAATTACTATGTTGATGCTTCCGTAGATATTTTGCTAAGTTCTGATTTGTTTCACCTGAACCGATAACCAAAATTCGCGGGTTTTGAGGTATTTTGTTTTCTTTTAGTTTGCGATATGCTAAGGAGACGACTGATATAGGGTTACGAGAAATATTTGTAAATGTATAGACCTCTTTCGCAGTTTTTACCAAACGGTCCATGACTAAACGAAGATAATCGCCGGTGAACCCAGCTTCACGACAACGCTCGTAAGCTTTACGAACTTGTGCAAGAATTTCTTTCTCACCGACCACTAAACTCTCTAAAGAGCATGACATTCGAAACAGGTGCGTCAGGGCATCCATTTCCTCATATCTGGTTACCTGCCCAAGAAAGCATTGCAAACGTTCTGCTGGTACACAGAAGTTCATCTGCCCCATAAATTCAGCGATGAACTGATCGTTTAGATCATGCGCGCCACAAAATACAAACTCAACGCGGTTACATGTTGCAATGTAAAATATTTCTGGAATGTCCAGCCTTGTTTTTAGATTAGCTAGCCTATCTTCCAACTCTTCATTGCAGATAACTAGATTACCCAAGTCTTTTAACTCGACATGTTTGTGGGTGAACGCTATAACTTTTAGATTCTTCAAAGCTTAATTTTGCTCAATAATTTTTCTCCTGCAAATGTAGATTAAAAGGAATGCTTTTCTGTCAGAAATCTGTCACTTGGCTGAATTTAGAATGATTTTAAATAGACTTAATCATCTTATTATCAGAAATTTAATATGTTATTCGGCGTGATGATCGAATATAAATCCATGCTCGGCATCTATATAATTACAATTGTACTATTATTTACTCGGCATAAAAGGACATTTAAACGTTATTTATTAAATTTTTGGCCGGTTCATTCGCGACAAATTGTCTTATTTCATAGAAAAAAAGCGTTTTTTATACTAGCACAGCAATTAAATCGGTAAAAAAGAACTTAGCGTTTGTTCGGACGGTGTGAAATGAAATGATCTTTAAGCTTATCAACATTAATATTTTCCTGCGGCGCGTCGAGTTCGAATGACCATACTTTTAAGTCGATTATTTCGTCAACTTCTTTTTGCTCTAATAAATTCATGGGTTTGATCCTCATCTCGATGGCAATGGGTTGGGTGACGTGCTGTACTGATTGACTGTATCGCAGTATCTGAATATCCATATTGGGCCATTTGCCGATATTGCTGAAATTTGCGGTGTGAAATTGTATGAAGTCCTTGGCCAAGACATGCTCGCCAAACAGAGCCGTACGTTTTTGACCATTTATCTCGGAGATCGCGATAAGGAGGTCATATGAAGTGTGATTTACTATAAAGAACTTTGCTAATCCTTCTTTCTGATCGCCGGCGACGGCTAAATAGATGCCTTTGGTTGTAAATGGGGCATTGTCTTTGGGTCGTACGGGCTGATCTTGATCATCGATATGTCGCATATTTCCATGAACGAGCGTTATTTTAGTTGCTGGTACAGGGATTTCGAAACCGGAGTCATCGGTTACACCAACGATCTCGTCGGTTTGAAATGAAGTAATATGTCCTTCAATCGGCTCGTCAACAAAGCGAACCAAATCTCCAATTTTAAATTTCATGTTTTTCTATTTTAGATTCCCTCGATCAATTATCTTTAATAATTGATGTATATCCTGTAGCGTGTTGTATATATGTATTCCTATTCTAATCCCTGTTCCGCGTGGAAAACAGCGCACACCGGCATGTAAAAGCTCCTCATAGCGCGCAGGTGGGATTTGAACATTAATAAGTGCCGAGTGAATTTTTCGCTCAGCGGCAATAGGTAAGAGAAGCCCCCTACTGTGGAGTTCCTCATATGCAAAGTTAACCAATTGTATTAAATGGCTTTGAATTTTATCCAATCCAATTTCCTGCAAAAAAATTAGGGATTGTCCTAATGTTCCCATCGACATGGTGTCCTGGTGACCTGGTTCGAAAAAAGTTTGAAGCATTGATTTTTTGCTCCACATATTCTCTCCTGGTGCAGGAGGGGTGCCGATTGCATTTTTAAGCAAATGCGTGAGCTGTTCGCTAAGCATCATAAAACCATTTCCAAATCCCGAAAGTAACCATTTGTAACCACTCGCCCCTAGCGCGTCGAACCCCGATTCATCAAAATCGAAAGTTTCCGTCCCCAATAGCTGTGTGCCGTCGCCAATAATAATTAAATCGGGATAGGATTTTTTTAGTTGTTTGATGAAATCTAAGTCAATTTTGACGCCGTTGATATATTGTACTAAACTTAATAATAACACATCGGGAGAATATTTTGCTACAGCATCGAGAATGTCTTGCTCTAAATGTGCACTCACTCGCGAAAATTTATGGCGAAGACCGCGACTGATGATGGGGTAGTTCAAGGAAGGATAATCTTCTTGCAAGAGCAAATAATGGAGATTTTTAGGCATCCTGTCGATCAGAGTGCTGAATCCGAATGAAAAGTTGGGCGTACAAAAGGTGCGTTCTACGGCGGTACTGAAACAAGACGCTATCTCCGCTCGTACACTTTCTATAAGTGCTGGCTGCTGATCGCGTAAAAAACCAGAGGGATCGTAAAACTCATTTTCACGTTGTGCACGCCACTGCACGACTTGCTTTGGAAGTAAACCACTACCCGGCGTGTTTAGATAAATTAAGGACGATGGGATGTCAAAGTGTTTGCGCAAGTTCATTCGGGGAAAAGGTTTGTTTTTTTAATTCGTTATAAAACAATGCTCCATCAATTTCTTTTGCTCCCAAGGAAGCTAAATGGCCGCTGTATATTTGACAATCGATGAGTGTGAATGAGAAGTTTTGGCAGAGGTAAATTAACGCTAGTTTGGAAGCATTGGATGTCTTAGAGAACATACTTTCTCCACAGAAAACGTTTCCGACTTGCACACCGTATAATCCCCCTACAAGATTTCCTATTTGATCGTATGTCTCAAAACTATGGGCAAATCCGAGTTCGTGAAGTCTGTTATAGGCCTGCTGCATCTGATCGGTAATCCAAGTGCCTTGTTCCTCGCTACGGCGTATCTGTGCACAATTTTCTATAACCGAGACAAAGGCCTTATCGTGTGTATTGATCAACGTCGTTGAACGTATAAATTGACGCATACTTTTGCTTATTTTCAATTCATTTGGCTGTAAAACGAACCGCACTTTGGGGGCGTACCATAGAATGGGGGATGCTTCGTCATACCAAGGGAAAATGCCGTGCTCATAAGCGAGTAGCAATCGTTCAGTGCTTAAGTCACCGCCAACAGCGAGTAGTCCATCTTCGTTCGCTAAACGAGGGTGGGGGAATGCATTTCGTTTATCTAACTGATAGACCATAGTTTGGAACAAAAAAACCAGATTTTAATCTGGTTGCCTAGGTTCTTTGTTAATTTCTTCAAAAATCTTTTCCATATGTTCGACATATTCGTTAGTGTCGTCCAAGAAGAATTCCAACTGTGGAACGACGCGCGCTTGGTGCTTTATACGAGTACCAAGTTTATATCGTATTTCGGTCGTCTTACTTTGAATATTTTGTAGATCCTCCTTGGCTGTCTTCGTATTTAAGAAACTTACATAAACACGCGCAATAGCGAGATCCGGAGTTACCCTAACTTTTGTTACCGTAACGAATGCGTCAGGGGCCCATACCTTTCCGTCTCGTTGAAAGAGTTCGGCCAAGTCTTGCTGTATCACCCCAGCGAATCTTTGTTGTCTTTTACTTTCTGTTCCCATAACTACACGACGTTAATGATTTATTATTAATTAAAAAGTTGCTGACTACACTTGATCAAAGGTACTAATATTTCATCGTTTTACACAAAAGAAAGGAATGTAGGAAAAAGAAAGAAGCGTATCACAGGTCAGGATACGCTTCAGAACAAAATTAGTTTATAAGTGGTTAGTCGTATTTTTTTTAAGTTTTAAGACCTTCGTCTATCAAATTTGGTGGTTTAATGCTGGTGGCGTCGAGCGTGAGTCTTAACTCACTAGCCTTATTTCAATTTTTCATTTCCCCTTTACGTCTACAAACATATGCATATAAATTATTCACACAAAGATATTTTTTAAAAAAAAGTAAGTGATCACTTTTTTATTTGGTTTTTGAGCATTAGGGCCGCATTTGCCCATGAAAAAAATAATTGGCTGAATTGAATAATTGTAATAATTTACAGAAACACCCCGAATCACCCTTCCCCTATATGGATTTTGCATGTGTATTAAAAGAATGAATTTGATGTATTGTTGAGTTCATTAATTTAACAGTTACAGGATCTGCTTTCTACGTATTCGTATTCTCGTTTTGTGCTGTATTTTTATACATTTGTGCTATAGCATGATTGAAATTGGATACAGTCTAACGAACGTTGCCCCATATTACTGCGCGTTGCGGCGAAGTTATTCGACACACAAAAACTTATTGGATGAAAATTTGGCAAAAAAATATTGACGTCGACTCTTTTGTGGAGTCTTTTACTGTTGGTAATGACCGCGCATTGGATTTACAGCTTGCAGCAGCCGATGTGCTTGGCTCATTAGCGCATACACAGATGTTAAACAGTATCGGATTATTATCGGATGATGAATTAAAAGTTGTACAGGATGAGCTTAAGAATATTTACCGTGATATAGAAGAAAATAAGTTCACAATTGAAGACTCTGTTGAGGATGTACATTCGCAGATAGAAATGCTATTGACCGAACGCGTAGGCGATGCCGGAAAAAAGATTCATTCAGGTCGGTCTCGAAATGATCAAGTCTTAGTCGATTTAAAATTATATTTCCGTTCAGAAATTCAGAGTCTTGTTCTTCAAGTTGAAGAATTGTTTCGTAAACTAATTGAGCTTAGTGATAAACATCAAAACATATTAATTCCCGGATACACGCATTTACAAATCGCAATGCCTTCTTCTTTTGGGTTATGGTTTGGCGCTTACGCAGAAAGTTTAGTGGACGATTTGGAACTCATGAAGGCCTCTTGGAAAGTTTGTAATAAAAACCCGTTAGGGTCTGCAGCAGGTTATGGGTCGTCGTTTCCGTTAAATAGACGAATGACAACAAATTTGCTCGGTTTCGACGATTTAAATTATAACGTGGTTTATGCGCAAATGGGACGTGGAAAAACCGAGCGTATATTGGCACAGGGAATGAGTGCGGTCGCGGCCACACTCGCTAAGTTCGCAATGGACGTATGTTTATTTATTAATCAAAATTTTGGTTTTATTTCCTTCCCTGCAAATCTTACAACTGGTTCCAGTATTATGCCTCACAAGAAGAACCCGGATGTTTTCGAGTTGGTTCGTGCACGATGTAATAAAATTCAAGCACTGCCCAATGAAATTGCTTTGATGACGACAAACCTACCTTCGGGTTATCATAGGGATTTGCAATTGCTGAAAGAAAATTTATTTCCAGCCTTTCAGTCGCTATCTGAATGCTTGGAAATCACAACGTTTATGTTGGATCACATTTCGGTGAAAGAAGACGTATTAGATGATCCGAAATATGATTACCTTTTTAGCGTTGAGGTTGTAAACAATGAAGTCCTACAAGGTATTCCTTTTAGAGAAGCTTATAGAAATATTGGATTGGCCATCGAGCAAGGTACTTTTAAGCCTTCAAAAGCGGTTCAACATACGCACGAGGGAAGTATCGGTAATTTATGTAACCAAGAGATTGTGCGAATGTTTGATGAGAATATTGCGGCTTTTGGTTTTCCAAAAGTTGAGAACGCATTATCGCAACTACTGAAATAAAGATACCCCGCATTAACTGGTAGGAGCCATTTGAGATGTATCCTCGAACTATTTATTTCGAGGATACATCCCTTTTGCCTAGTTCAACTGTATTTTTCTGGAAATATTTAATTGTTCCAAAAATGTTTTATCGTGCGAAACGACGATTAGCGTTCCTTTGTAATCGATCAACGAATTTGTTAAGATCTCCATACTTTGAATATCAACATTATTAGTCGGTTCATCCATAAATAGTACGTCGGGAGCATTCTCTCGAACGGTGAGTCCGCATAGTATTAACTTCATACGTTGCCCGCCACTGAGCGTGCTACAGGTATTGTTCCATGTGTCATTTGGGAATAGAAAGCGACTTAATCGTGTCTTTACTTCATGCTCCTCCAATCCTCCATCGTTGAACGATTGGGCCATCTCGTATATCGACTTATTCTCCTCTAGTAATGAATAATTTTGATCAAAATACACAGGCGTCACTGGGGCAGTAGTTAATTTCCCTTTACTCGGAATAGCTTTTCCCAGCAGCAGGTTAATCAGGGTGGTTTTTCCCGAACCATTGGCTCCCTCCAACGATATACGCTCGCCACTTTCAATATGAAGATCTATATTCTTTTTCCACAATTCCTTACCACCGATTTTAATATTCAAGCCTTCTGCATGGTATAGTATTTTACCGTGATGTAACGCTGAATTTTCGATATCCAGTTTGATTCTCGAAGACAAGGATTGAGCTGATCGAAGTGTGGTTAATTCGTCGGTAATGCCGGAGATTTTATGCCGATGGATATCCTTCACTTTGGACGTGCTATTTTCAGCATTATTTCGTAGGGTGTTCATCATGATGCGGGAGAGGCCCGAGTTTGTTTGCTTTTGCTTTCCGCGTACGTCGGACCTTTCCATGCGTTCGGCCGTTTTTCGTTCTTGTTGCCTAGCTTTCCTTAAATCTTTTTCTTTTGATTGTATCTGCGCTGACTGCGCTACTAGATCATTCTCTTTTTGAAGGCGAAAGAAATCATAATTTCCACCATATAATTTAAGCTGGCCACGGTTTAGTTCGTATGTTTTGTTCATAAAATTTAGAAGTTTCCGATCGTGGCTAGCGATTACCAACGCTTGTTTTGTTGTTTCCACAAATTGATATAGCAGCTGTCTTGTCTCACCGTCCAGATGATTACTAGGTTCGTCCATTAAAATGACATCAGCATTATGGAGATGTATTCCTGACAAAAGAACTTTCGCCTTTTCCCCGCCACTTAACTGATCCATTTTGCGGTGCATACATTCTTCGGGAAGGGCCCATTTTTGGAATGTTTCAATGCAGCGGTTCTCTATCTGCCAATCATTATCAAGCGCTTCGAAGTATTCTTCCGTGAGTGCACCTCCTAGTATCTGATGCAATGCGTGTATTTTATTTGCGATACCGAGCGTTTGGACAACGGTAAAATGGTCATATTGCCCATATAACTGCGGAATATGATAAACCAATGAGTTCGCGACAACTTGTCCAGCAGTTGGAGTTATTTTTTGAGCTATTAGCCGCAATAGTGTGGATTTACCGCTACCGTTATCGCCAACTAAAGCAATTTTATCCGAAGGATCAACATTAAAATTAATATTTGTGAAAAGTACATCCTTGTTCGGATGGATGTATGAAATTTTATGAAGATTAATCATAACTTTTAAATATAGGCTTGAACATTTGTGAGCAAGAAAACTTGTTCACTGAATAAATACTATTTTAATTGAAGTTATGATTACATACGTTTTTGATTATTGATGCGAATATAAGTATTTTTTCTTAAATACTGTTTATGAAGGTCTTAAAGAAAAAATCAATGCAATTGTTTAAAATTAGGTGTGTCTTTTTATTTTTCTTGCCACAGGTGCCGCCTATTTATAAACTGAAAATCGAAAAATCGTTTGTGAGGAGAATTCGGTGTCTGCTTTAAGAGTTGTTGATGGAAAATTTTCCTGGTTTGGACTATTGGGAAAATGTTGCGTTTCGAAGCAAAAGGCTTTTCGCGGGCCATAATTTTTACCGGATTTTCCTATATCTTGTTCGGAAAGGAAATTTGCAGAATATAATTGTATTCCAGGCTCCGTTGTTTGGACCTCGAGTCGTATTCCTGATGCTTCCGAAAAAGCAGTTGCTGCTACTTTTGACAATGGCTGTGGGGTAACGAAAGTATGGTCGTATCCATTTCCGTGGGCTATCTGGGTGTCGTCGTGGTTAATCTCGTCTCCAATATGCTTGGCCTGGCGGAAATCGAAAGGTGTTTCCGCAACGGAGGCTTCTTCACCCAGTGGTATCTGGTTTTTGTCAATCGGGATGTAATGCGTGGAGGGGATTGTTAACTGATGATCTAAAATATCTCCATTGCCCTCACCATTGAGGTTGAAGTAAGCATGATTCGTTAGGTTTAATACTGTGTCTTTGTCGCAGATCGCTCTATAGTTGATTTGTATTTCATTGAATTCGGTTAGCTCAAACGATACGCATATCCGAAGGTTTCCCGGGAAGCCTTCATCTCCATCAGGCGAGCTAAGGTAGAAGTCTACTTTCTTTCTAAAAGATACTTGCCTGTCCCATACCTTGTCTTGCAAGCCAGATCGTCCACCGTGTAGGCAATTTGTTCCGTTGTTTTGTGGAAGCGTATAGTGTTGACCGTTTAGTGAAAACTTACCGTTAGCGATTCTATTTGCAAAACGCCCAATCGTTGCACCGTGGAACTTCTCCTGGGCATCTAGATAGGCTTGAATAGAATCAAATCCGAGGATGACATCACGGAGTTCACCATGTTTGTCAGGAACGAGGATACTCACAATACGTGCACCGTAATCCGTCAGTGCAACTTGCATACCACTACGGTTTTTCAAAACTATCAAATGCGTGTTTTTTCCGTTGATGGAATGAATGAAGTTTTTATGTGGAGGGAGAATGTAAGTCATCGCTATTAGTTTTATACGCTATAAAAATAGCAAATAGACTTGATACGTGGAAGAGAAGTAACCAAAGACTTAATTTTACAGTTGGCAATAATACGAATTTGGAAATTGGTATTGCTAATGAGTAGCACGCTAAATTTGTATTCGATCACTAGGGAAATCGAAGCGTATTTATCCCAATTAAAAGTCGGAATTTTGTCACTTTGAGCTTTTTGATCTTTTTTCGATCTGCCGGCGCGATTGATTATAATTATGCAAATTGGTGCGTGTCTTTCGGACTTAGGCAAGTTTAGAAATTGTATATTTGCAGCTAGCAAAATGATTATTTTTTAGATGGATTGGAAACAGTTGCTTTCAGCGAAACGCTGGGGATATGAGCACCGGGAAGAAAAGGACAATTTCGATGCGCGCTCAGAATTTCAACGGGATTACGACAGATTGATTTTTTCATCACCTTTTCGGAGGCTACAGAATAAAACGCAAGTTTTTCCTTTGCCTGGCGCAGTGTTTGTCCATAATAGATTGACACATAGCTTAGAGGTGGCAAGTGTAGGCCGCTCCTTGGGACGGTTATTCTATAACCTGATGAAAAAAAACAACCCCAACATCGATCAGGATATTCCTTTTCTGCAAGAGGTCGGGAATATAATTTCATCTGCTTGTCTCTCCCATGATTTAGGTAACCCGGCGTTTGGACACTCCGGGGAAGCAGCAATTTCCTCTTATTTTACCGAAGGCGCGGGGAGCAAATTTGAAGAACAGGTTTCAATTAACCAATGGGCTGATCTAACGCATTTTGAAGGTAACGCTAACGCACTTCGTATATTGACTCATGCTTACCAGGGGAAAGATGAAAAAGGCTATGCCTTGACCTACGCGACATTGGCTTCGATTGTGAAGTATCCGTGCGCCTCAATTGATGGTCACGTGGCAAAGAACCATCATCGAAAAAAATACGGTTTTTTTGACGGCGAGCGTGATACATTTTGTAAAATTGCGGAAGAACTGGGCTTAAGAGTAGATCCTACGAATACCAACGGGTACCTACGCCATCCACTAGTATATTTGGTGGAAGCAGCGGACGATATTTGTTATAATATTATTGACTTAGAAGATGCCCATCATTTAAAAATATTATCCTATCAAGAGGTAGAAGATCTCTTGTTGCCACTTTGCGGGGGGCAAAATTTACGTGCCCGGCTAGATAGTTTAGACGATCGCGGTAGTCGAGTGGAACTCTTGCGCGCCAAGGCTATTAACACGCTGATACACGGCGCGGCAAATGTGTTTGTGGAGAATCAGGATAAGTTTTTATCTGGAACATTTGGAAGCTCGTTAGTCGATGCACTCGAAGAGCCGATTGTCGAGCAAATGAAATTGATTTCCAAGATATCGGTCGAACGGATCTATAATGCTTCAACCGTCGTTCAAATTGAAATTGCGGGTTATCATGTGATGAATGCCTTATTGGACGAATTTATACCGGCGTATCTTAAAACAAATAAGACGATGTTCGATAAAAAACTGGTTGCTATGATTCCGAAACAGTTTCATACCGATTGCACCGATGCGTATTCGAAGATTCGGGCTGTTTTGGATTTTGTGTCGGGTATGACCGACGTTTATGCCATCGAGCTCTATCGGAAAATTAATGGAATCTCAATCCCGTCGCTTGATTAAGATAGTGGTCTGAGTGAATTAAAATTAAGAACAGAATTATACATCTTAGGGAAATCTATGAAAGTAGTAATTGCAGAAAAACCGTCGGTAGCTCGTGATTTAGCTAGGGTAATGGGGGCCAAGGAAGTAATGGACGGGTATATTGCGGGGAATGGTTATGCCTTTACGTATGCCTTTGGACATTTGGTCCAATTATGTACGCCACAGACATATGGTTATTCGAGCTGGGCCGTATCCAATTTACCAATTATTCCCGCAGAATTTCAATTAGAGTCGAAGAAGGTAAAAAGGGATGGAAAGCAAATTGATGATGCCGGTGCATTAAAGCAACTTAACACGATAAAGCGGTTGTTTGATCAAGCTGATGAGATCATAGTGGCAACTGATGCTGGACGTGAAGGAGAACTTATTTTTAGGAACATTTATTACTACCTAAAGTCAACAGTTCCATTCAAAAGACTTTGGATATCATCACAAACGGACAAAGCGATAAAGGAAGGGTTCGCTAAACTTAAAGCGGGAACAGAGTACGATAGTCTGTATATGTCTGCACGATCCCGATCAGAGTCGGACTGGTTGATTGGAATTAATGCTACCCAAGCCCTTACCTTAGCGGCAGGTAACCGTGGTTTGCTTTCGCTCGGTAGAGTACAAACACCGACTTTAGCAATGATTTGTGGGCGCTATGTAGAAAATAAAGGTTTCAAGCCGCAAGCATTTTATCGGATTCAAGCCGGGTTTGAGAAAGATGAAATTAAATTTAAGGCTACATCGGCAAAAATTGAGAAGAAACAAGATGCTGAGGCGGTGGTCAGTCGAATCGCCATTGGGACAAATGTGGACGTCCTGAAGGTAGAAGCGAAAGAAACAAAAGAGCAACCACCACTGCTTTTTGATTTGACTTCTCTTCAACAAGACGCTAATAAGAAATATGGTTATTCGGCAGATCAAACTTTAAATATTGCGCAGACGCTGTATGAAAAGAAAGTAATAACCTATCCGCGTACAGGTTCTCGCTATATTGGTGAGGATGTTTTTGAACAAATCGAAGAACTATTCCAGCATTTGGCCGACACGGCGGAAGAAGGGATAGCGACAATTAGTCGAAATTTGATTGGATCGAAACTTAATAAGCGATCAGTTGACGAAAAGAAAGTAACAGATCACCACGCTCTTTTGGTCACCGAGGAAAAGCCCGGGCCAATGTTAAACGAACAGCAAAACATATATAATATGATCGCTAAGCGGATGGTTGAGAGCTTCTCGGATGTCTGTTTAAAGGATATTACTACGGTTACAATTGACGCGTTGGGTATTGAATTAGTAGCAAAAGGAACAGTAATAAAACAGTATGGTTGGCGTTTGTCTGCCGACCAAGTGGAGTTCCCTGATGACGATAAAAATGCAGATGACCTTGACGGTGAGAATACCCAATTGCCGAATCTGATTCAAGGTGAGATGCTGAGTATCCGTCATTTAGAGCTCGCCGAGAGGTTTACAAAAGCGCGTCCTATTCACACGGAAGCTTCGCTGTTGAAGGCTATGGAGACCTCCGGGAAGGAAATTGAAGACGATGAGATGCGTCAAGCAATGAAAGAATGTGGTCTGGGCACACCTGCAACCCGCGCAGCAACAATTGAGACGCTTTTTCAACGTGATTACATCAAAAGAGAGAAGAAAAAGTTAATTCCAACAGAGAAAGGACTTGTCGTGTATAATCTAGTCAAAGATCGGTCGATTGCCAAAGTAACATTGACAGGGAAATGGGAACAGAAACTGGAAGAGATGCGTTCTAATAAAGGTTCATATGAGATTTTTATGAAACATATTAGAGACTATACCGCGAAGATCACAAAGGAACTACTTCATCTAAGGGTTACGATTCAAAAGGAAGAAGCCAAACCTCTGCAGAACGGCGTGATCAAGTGTCCTAAATGTAACCCTGGGCAGGTGCAACTATATGACAAAATTGCGCAGTGTGACCGTTATGCACGCGGTTGTGATTTTAAAATTTGGCGGACTTTAAATGGGGTGTTTCTTGAGGAAAAAGAAATGAAAAAATTGCTGGAAAATGGAAAAACGTCAATTTTAAAAAGTGTTAAAACCCGCGAGGGTAAAACCGTAGACTCAGCACTTGTATTTCAAGATTTTAAAGTATCAATCGCTTAGTGGAAGCGTTTGATAATTAACGTAGAGGGATGCTATTCAGAAGAACCAAGCTTTCGCGGATAGAGCTAGGAGATTTGAAGTTAATTTTTCGATATGGTCACGTTTTCAATAAATCTATCGTCTTGATCAAAGAGAAAGCTCATTGGTGCTTCTGGATTTTTGATAATTTCAAAGAGTGTAAAGCCCCACGGCTTCCAAAAATTTTCCAGAACCTGACCATAGGTCTTATTCTGCCAAATATCAAAAATTGGTTTAAGTGTCCAATCGTTCAAAGGCATCGGTTCTATGAACGTTTTATCAGGTGTCTCTATATAAGTGTATTCGGGGAGCCTGTTGAACAGATAAGCCGAATAGAAATATCGGGCACAAATTTCTTCAAACTGAATAGGGTGTAGTTCTTTGCCAAGAATTTTGGTCAGTACTTCCTCATGGTATATTTCGTTAGTCCCGTTATCTTGAAGGGTCGCAATTACCGCAAAGTCGTTCATACGAAAAGAAAAGACTAAGGTGTTAATTTCATCGCGATAGTTGAAGTTTGTATCGTTCTCTTTTATTGGTAGAATCATAATAGAGAAGGGGTTCTTATGCTCGAATTCAATGGAGGTGCGAATCGATTGCAACATGAAGTGCAGATTTCGAAATTTATGAACGAGGGCTTGTGAAAAATTTAGTGGTTCCCCGCTTAGTGTAGCTTGACGTATGCCTGCCTGTATCTCATTAAATACGACGCCGTAAAGTATCTTCGCCACCCACTGAAAAAGGCTTAACTTGGGAAGTTCTTTTACCGCGGAGTACCCTTGAGTCATCGCCTGCTCGATTTTGTTTTCCAGTTCCTCGTAAAGCGAACCTGCCTTCGCGGAGCAAGGGAGTTTTAAAGCCTTATATGTTACGATATTTTCGTCTAACATTTTGAATGGCATGTCTTCCAAATTGAACTTCCGCATCATCCAAACTGGGAATACTTGTATTTGTTCGTCAGCAGTTTGCAGCGTTTCACCTGTTAAAAAGCAGGTCTTATTATCGAATTGGAAGTTTTCGAAAGGATTGTATAGTTGTGATGCCATGAGGGCAAATATATTGGTTTTTAATACTAGTTTTGAGTGTTTCAGTCCAATTGACTAAATTCTGACTTAAAAAAAGAGTAGCATATTATCAAAACATGCTACTCAATCATTCATAATTTAGGAGTATTACTTTTAAGCAACTGTTGTTTTAGCGAGTTGCATTGCCGATTCTTTTACAATAGCTAAGGCACGGTCTAATTCTTCCTTGGTTGCCGTAAGATGCGGTCGAAACCGTATGCTTTTCTCTCCGCAGCCAAGTATTAGCAATTTGTTTTCTAAGGCTACTTTCACAAAGTTATCACGTTGTTCGGTCGACTGGAAATCAAATGCTGCCATGAGCCCAAGTCCGCGTGGATTCCCAAGATACGGAGAGGTGTCGACTATTGCCGTGATTTGTTCTAGTAAATAATTGCCCTTTATTTCGGCTTGTTTTACAAGGTCTTCCTTTTCAATGATTTCTAAAATTAACTGAAACCTTAGTAGATCAATAAAATTGCCGCCGAACGTTGAATTTATTCGACTAGACTCTTTAAAGACGTGTTTTTCCACTTTATCGAATTTTTCTCGATTCGCGAGGATTCCACATACCTGTGTTTTTTTTCCAAACGATATTATGTCTGGGATTATTTCGTAGTGTTGGTATGCCCACATCTTACCGGTCATACCAAGTCCTGTTTGTACTTCGTCAAAAATTAGAAGAATATCATGTTTGTCGCATATCGCACGCAGTGCTTGAAAAAATTCTTTTCTAAAGAAATTATCTCCTCCCTCACCTTGTATTGGTTCGAGTATTATACATGCAATTTCATTTGGGAATTTTTCTATTGCGGCATTCGCCTGTTCGATAGCTTTTTTTTCGAGCTCGAGTGTGTTGTTGATCGAAGCTTCGGTTAACGGGAATGTTAGTTTTGGATTTTCAATTCGCGGCCAGTCAAATTTGGGGAAGTATTGGTGTTTTCTGGGATCCATTGTGTTGGTTAAGGAAAGCGTGTATCCAGACCTTCCGTGGAAAGCTTGTTTGAAATGTATGACTTGCCCTGCCTCTTTTTGAATGCCCTGAGAGAGATTTAATTTAGTTTTCCAATCAAAAGCTGCCTTTAAGGCGTTTTCTACGGCCAGACTGCCCCCCGAAATAAAGAAGCAATAGGAGAGCTCTTTTGGCATCGCAACACGTTCGAAAGCTTCTAATACATCTGCATATTGATATGGATATGCATCCGATAGGGCGGGCTTATTGATTGCCATATTGCCTAAAAAGTCTTTTTTTGCTACAATATAGGGGTGATTATAGCCAACGGCAGAGGATGCGAACATGGAAAACATGTCGAGGTATTCTTCTCCATTTTTGTCCATTATATACGAGTCGTGGCTGTTTTGAAAATCTAATTCAATTGGTAATCCATCGGCAAGAATATGTTTTGATAATATTTTATGTAGCTCTCTCATAATATAGTTTTATCGTTTATTTTGAGTTAAAATTAAAGCTGATCCCTTGTGCGAGGGGAAGGCTCGTACTGTAGTTAATCGTGTTGGTTTGTCGGCGCATATAGATTTTCCAAGCATCGGAGCCTGATTCGCGCCCACCACCGGTTTCTTTTTCTCCGCCAAATGCGCCGCCAATTTCAGCTCCAGATGTTCCAATATTTACATTTGCAATACCGCAGTCCGATCCCGCATGGCTTAGAAATAGTTCCGCTTCGCGAAGATTATTTGTCATAATTGCTGAAGAAAGACCTTGGACAACACTGTTCTGTAGCGAAATAGCATCTTCAACGCCACCTTTGTATTTTATTAGGTATAATATAGGTGCGAATGTTTCGGTTTGAACAATCTCGAAATGGTTTTGGACTTCTGCGATTACAGGCTTCACGTAGCAGCCGCTTTGATTGCTGTCGCCATTTATCGGACCACTTTCTGTAAGTAATATGCCACCCTGTTCTTCGATTTTGGAAATAGCCTGGTTATACATGTCTACGGCCTTTTTATCGATTAAAGGCCCCATGTGGTTTTCTTCATTCAAAGGGTTGCCTATTTTTAATTGGCGATAGGCTGCGGTTATGGATTCTTTAACGGACTCATAAATACTCTCATGAATAATAAGTCTACGAGTACTTGTACATCGCTGGCCCGCCGTGCCGACTGCACCGAAGACGGCGCCAATAAGCGTCATGTGAAGATCCGCGTCCGGCGTCACAATAATTGCATTGTTTCCACCTAGTTCTAACAATGATTTTCCTAAACGTGATGCTACTGTAGATGCAACTTGTTTCCCCATTTTCGTTGAACCTGTGGCAGATATTAAAGGGATACGTTTATCTTCGGAAAGCCATTTCCCTGCGTTTAAATCTCCTGTAATAATTGACGATATACCTTCAGGTAGTTGGTTCTCATGTAGAATCTCTCCGAGCATCCTTTGACAAGCTATAGAGCAAAGGGGCGTTTTTTCACTGCCCTTCCATATTACGACATCACCACAGACTAATGCGAGTGCGGTATTCCATGACCAGACGGCGACAGGAAAGTTAAAAGCAGAAATTATCCCCACCACGCCGAGTGGGTGGTATTGATCGTACATTCTATGTGAAGGACGTTCGGAATGTATGGTGTTTCCATACAGTTGTCTGGATATCCCTACAGCGAAATCACAGATATCAATCATTTCTTGTACTTCCCCCATCCCTTCTTGGTAGGATTTACCCATCTCGTATGAAACAAGCTTCCCTAAAGCGGGCTTTTGCTCGCGTAATTTTTCTCCGAATTGTCTAATAATTTCACCTCGTTTCGGGGCGGGAATACTAGCCCAATGTTTTTGCGCGGATATTGCCGTTTCGACTACGTGTTCGTAATCCTCTTTTGTAGTTGAGATTACTTCACCGATTTCCAACCCGTCGACGGGTGAAAAAGAGTGTAAGGAGTTTCCGTTTGCGAACCATTCGTTCCCCGTTGATGTTCCTTTTGATATCGCTTCAATACCTAATTGTTTTAGTTCCTTTTTTATCATGATTTTTTATAATATTCGTTGTTTTAGTAAAAATAATGAATATAATTCTATTAATTAACTTTATACATTAAGTTTTTTTGCAAAATAGGGTGTCTTTGCCGATGTAAATTTGTTTTCGAGGAGTTCTGTGTTTTTTTTTGTGATCGAAAAATTTGATCTCAATATTCTTATGCTTGCTACCAACGGGCCAGGGGCGAAGTAAGAATGGTTTTACTTTCTTGGATCTGGTCTACCTGATTCTTTATGCTGATCCGCTGTTTTTTTAGAAAAATATTGTTCAGGTTTTCAGGTTCTTGCGTTTGTTGTTAAAGAATGTTTGGCTTTTGATTTGGAAATAGGGTTTACGTTTTGTTACCTTTGCACCACTCCGCGAGGGAGGGACGGTTTTGAACAGCAAGATTAAGGTATGCTGAATAGTTGGATTTAGGTTCTATTATTTG
>NZ_FUKU01000045.1 GCF_900163865.1 Sphingobacterium sp. JB170 | reverse complement strand
GCCGGGTGGTGTGAGAGGACAGATAGGGAAATAATCCCTATCTTCCTACTCGATTTCATCATGACAAAGTTGGGTATTTCGGTGGGACCGAAACCACTGGCACGGTGATCCCATCGAAATACCCCAGGCCACCGTTTTGATTTATAAAAAGGACGTACCATTATCTCCTGCTTTAAGGGCTTTCTTAAGCCTTATGTGACAATAATCCTGAAATTAGTAAAATCTCAAAAAAGATAATTTTGTCTTTAAAAGATGTGTAAACATACCAGATTCATTTTAAATACTGATTCATTTTTTTAAGTTTTCGGTTAATTATCCAGGCCATTGAACAAGTCAGTATTCCAGGAAGAATTGCATAGACTGGGAGCCAGACGAAAAGTAAGCCACTGGTAGAAGATTTTGAAGCCAGATTATTAATGTCAAAATACCACATAACCTGTGCTGTTAGTGGAAATACCAACAATATTAATACTGAGAGAATATAGCATAGAAAAGATGCTTTGTCTGAGCGCTTTATTTTACTAAAAACTTTCACTTGAAAAGTATAAAAAACCGCTATCGGGAGTAATTGGTATAATGCAAAATAATTAAGACCCAAGATCAGAAAAACCGCAATGGCGCATAATAGGCATAGTAGAAATGCAGTGGTATTCTTCATTATCAAATATAAATATTTATTTTGGTATATGATCTTCAATCCATCTGAAATTCAAGTATCAGAGAAAAAGTTTAAAACCAAAAAAGAACAACATGTTAGCTCTCCACATGTTGTTTCGTTCAAATAAGTAAAATGTTGAATATGCTTGTAACTTATGATTTCAAATAGAAAGAGTTAATTCAAAATAGAACGAGGGTGTAAATTAAACTGTGTCATCTAAATAATTTTTATATTAGACACAGATAATGAACAAAGAGAAATTCGATTTTGAGCGCTTCAAAGAGGAAGCGATGAACGGTCTTTACGAAGGCAAAAAAATGGGTGGTACAGACGGTCTTTTTGCACCTATGTTGAAACACCTTCTGGAAAGTATGTTGGAAGGTGAGCTTGATCATCATCTAAAGGAGAATAAAGCTTCTGGAGAAATCAACCGTAAAAATGATAGGGCAAAAAAAACAGTTAGGAGCCTTCAATCGGGCCACTTTGAATTGGAGAGTGGACGAGACCGGAATGGTACTTTTGAGCCAAAGATTGTCGCGAAGCGTCAACTTATCATCACAGAAGAGCTGGAGGATAATGTTTTAGCGATGTATGCTCGAGGAATGAGTACTCGTGACATATCAGGCTATGTCCAGGAAATGTATGCCATGGATATCTCGGCTACCGAAATCTCGCATATTACCGATAAAGTTATACCGGCCATGAATGAATGGCGCAATCGTCCACTGGAATCCATTTATCCATTTGTTTTTCTGGATTGTATGCATTTCAAAGTTAAAGACAACGGGAGTGTACAGAGTCGCGCGGTTTATAATATATTAGGAATCAACAAAGAAGGTAAAAAAGATTTGATTGGGATCTATCTTTCGGAAAATGAAGGTGCAAAATTCTGGTTGTCTGTTCTTACTGATCTACAGCAGCGCGGTGTGGAAGATATTTTGGTTGCCTGTGTAGACGGTCTTAAGGGATTTCCCGAAGCAATAGCTACCGTCTTTCCTGAGACACAAGTACAGCTCTGTATCGTACATCAGATTCGCACCAGTCTTCGCTATATTCCAGAAAAAGATAAAAAGGCTGTTATCGCCGACTTAAAGCCTGTTTATAAGGCCAATAACCAGGATCAAGGCTATGATTATTTACTAGCATTTGAAGAGAAATGGGGTAAAAAATATCCACTTGCAGTCAAGGGATGGTTGGACAACTGGGGTAATCTCTCTACTTATTTTGAGTATTCGCAAGAAATACGTAAAGCTATTTACACTACAAATGCTATTGAAGCTATGCATCGACAGATCAGAAAAGTAACAAAAACCAAGGGCTCATTTACATCTGATCAAGCATTATTGAAGTTAGTTTACCTTGTGGTCAAAGATATCTCCAAAAAATGGACTATGCCTATCCACAACTGGGGCTTGACAATGCAACAATTACACATTAAATTTGAAGATAGAATCAAAGCCTTCGGCAACTCCATTTAGGGTTCGCACACGAGGCTTACAGCCTCTTAGTACGAACCCTAAATGGAGTGAGACGACAGTTCACTTTACACTACCAATAGAACAGAATATAGAGCGTTTCTAATTTTCCCAATAATATCCTCCAAAATATTTTATTGGTGACCAATAAGGAATAGAGTCTGGTAATTTTGGAGCTATATTGGTGTATTTTTCTGAACCGAATACTACTATTCCATCGACCACTGTCAAAACCGAGGATATACTTTTGATCTGATCTTCAGGATCAGTAAAATAATCTTTGCTCAACAAAACGAAATCAGCGGAATTACCAGGTGCTATCCTACCTTTTTCATGTTCTTCACTTTCAAACCATGCTGCATCGATTGTTTATAACCTGAGTCCTTCGACCCGGGCCAGGCGGTTGTCGTCGGCCAATACGGTGAATCCAGATACAGATTTTCCTGTTACAACCCAACTGAGTGCAAGCCATGGATTGGCTGGTGACACGTGAAATGCGTCTGTAGTTAAGGGTAACGGAATACCGCTGTTTACCAAATCCCTTAATCTCGGAGCGTACAAAGCTATCTCTATACGATGGGTTTTTACAAAAGCATCTCCATGAATCCCCATTTTATTATCCAGGGCAATGCCTCCTCCAAGCTTTTTGACCCTTTCGATATTTTCTGGAGTAATGGTCTCCGCATGTTCTACACTACAACGCATGCCATCTAATAGGGTTGTTTGGATGACCTTCTCAAGAGCGTCTAGAAAGGGCGTAAGATTTTCATTGTAACTAACATGCATACGGAAATGTATTCTTTTCTGTATTAGTTTTCTAACATCTTATTCTGCATATTCCTTCATCTTTTCTTTGGGAATAATATATGTCGGTTTATCAAAATTTTCATGATCATGGATTTCTGGTCTTAGTGCTTCACCCATTCCTTCATATTCGTAACCGTGCTCCATAGTGGGATGTAAATTCTGTCCGGGACTGACGGGTGCTGTCTTGGTAGTACGTTCAATTAATGTATTTACAAAGGGTGCATTAGAGTTTTGATCCCAGGCAATGTCGACAAAAGGAAAGCGAATATTCAACCGATTTTCGCGCACCAGGGTTTCCAAAGGTTTGTGTCCTTCGGGATAGCCAATAATACTGGTAGCATTAATAACAGAAGTGAGTCCGAATCGATTCATATCATGAATGAGATGTACCAAAGAACTAATCTCTTCTTCTGGCGTTGGTGCAGGCAACAGCGCACCCAGTCTTAAAAACGTAAAGGTATATTCATCAATTAGTTCGGTATAGTTCCCTTGTTTATCTTTCTCGAATTCTGCCTCAGGTAAAGCTGGAAACTTGGATGTCCCAACTCCTAGCACTTTCATGGCCAATGTATTTAGATATCCTCTATTATAGACATATTGGATATATAGGGGTCTATTCGATACGGCTTTGTCCAATTCATCTATGGTTGGTTGGCGATTTTCAGCAAACTGATAAGGCGACCATCCGCCGGTGACTTTTACCCATTGTCCTTCGAGTGTTCTAGCCGCCTGCTCCGTAAGCATTTGGAGTGCACGTTTGAGTGTTGGAACGCCGTCCCATCTGACTTTATAATTAAAATTTCTTTCATTCAAAGGATGCCTGTGTGCATCCTCCAAACCAGGGATGAGCCGTCTACCATCCGCATCAAAGGACGTACTAAAATCATAAAAACCTCTAATGATGGGAATTATCAAAGAATACCAAAAAGACGAGTTAACGATAGTCTGGCAACCAAAAAAGTGTATCCATGCTGGTGTGTGTGTGTTAAAACATTACCAAATGTTTATGATCCAAAGGCAAAACGTTGGATAGCTACAGAAAATGCATCAATAGAGGACCTAAAGAATCAGATCGATACCTGTCCTTCAGGAGCATTGAGCTATAGGGGATCTTAAATCAAATATTATGCAACACCATATACTTAAGTATTTGTGCCGTTTTTGGAATCGATACACCGTTATCATTATTTACAGATTCCTTAAAATCAGATCATTTTGGGTGACAAATAAACGTAGGCAACAATATTGAACAACACTTTTTGCCCTTGGTGTAGATTTATGCATATGCACGCTTGAGTTGCCATTTTAGTTTATGTTCTGCTGCACAGCACGTCTGATGATAGAAACACTGTCGTTCGGAAAGTGATTGTTTAGCCATTGACTTAGCTTTAATTCTTGGTTTGTAACCAGTTGTTTTTCAGAGAAATATATGAATGCAATATGGCTTGTAAGACTGTCGCGGTTTGCATATTGTTGTTGCCGGCCAATACTATAAAATGAAAGTTCAGGGAAGATGATCTTGATATCTCGGTCTAGCTCTGGATTCGCCAGACTGTAAGAAGAAAGCCGGTTGTTTAGCGCGCGTATGGTTAGGTCTTTCTCGTTCACAGCGACGCTGTGCTTATCGATCTCATTCATGATGGTCGATTTGAGGTCGAAGCTATCCTGGCGTATGATCAGCTCCGTATTTTCTACACCAAAAGCTGCCATATTTCGCTCCAGCGTACCAATCTCGTGGTCGCTGAATTTTTTATCTAAAAATGCAAGTTCCAGTCGTTTAGGACTACGATTAGGAAGCAGACGTTCGTAGATAACCGTGTAACCTTTATCGGTTAGCTCTTGCTGAACGAATTGTTTAATCTTGTTACTATATTTTTTATCTTGGAGTAAATTGTAGGCAAAGTAAAGGCTTGGAACGACCAAAACCAATGTAATAATGGTAATACTCTGCGTGATTCTCTTTTCCCGTCGTTGGTCAACGTAATGCGTTTTTGGATAACGAAGGTATTTGACGATTGCAAAGGTTGCAATACAGATAAATACACAGTTGATAATATAAAGGTAGAGCGCTCCAGCAAAGTAACTTAGATTTCCGATGGCTAAACCATAGCCTGCCGTGCAAAGGGGAGGCATTAGAGCGGTTGCAATGGCGACACCGGGAATTGGATTGCCTTTGTTGACCCGGGTGATGGTAATCACCCCGACCAGACCGCCAAATATCGCTATAAGCACATCATAGATATTAGGGGAAGTCCGCGCGAGTAGTTCGGATTGCGCTTCCTTAAAAGGGCTGAGTAAAAAATAGACAAAGGAAACAACTAAACTGATCACCGTTGCGATCAATAAGTTCTTCATCGATTTTTTTAACAAGGGAAAGTCAAATGTCCCCAATGCAAAACCAGCCCCAACAATAGGTCCCATCAACGGAGAAATAAGCATGGCGCCAATAATGACTGCTGTGGAATTCACGTTGAGGCCAACCGATGCGATCACGATAGCGCAGGCAAGAATCCAGGCGTTAGCGCCTCGAAATGATATGTTTTTGATAACGTCTTCTAAGACAGTTTCTTTCTTGTCTTCACCTTCGTGTAGATTAAAAAAATGTAAAATTCTATTCATAATGAAGTATCGATTGTCTACGAATATAGATAACAATACTGAACGACAACTTGAAATTGAAAAATTACAAGAAAAATGTCGAATTATATTTACACAAATATCCGGTTTGCACGGATTATGGATCAAAAGTATTTTTTACTATATTACGGCCGTGCGGTTAGTTCTGCCGATAATTTTTTTATCTAAACAATCAGCCTACTTCCTTGTTGAGTGTAGGAATACGGAGATCTAACTTTTCTCCATTTATTTAACTTTACAAACTTTTCTTTTATGAACAATTTAGAATTCAACGATGTTCAACAACACTGGGACAATTTCTTAACATCGGCGATTGCATGGGCTCCGCGAGTGCTAACGGCCGTGGTTTCCGCTATATTGATCTATTTGGTTGGACTTTGGCTGATTAGGTTGATTAACAAGATGTCGACGAAAGCGTTCGAAAAACGTGATATGGATATTTCCCTTCGAAGTTTTTTGACCACCCTTATAAAGTGGGCGTTGAATATCCTTTTATTCATTGTGGTTGTTACTCAGTTGGGTGTTCAGACGTCCGCTTTCGTAGCTATAATTGGTGCAGCTGGTCTGGCGATTGGACTAGCATTACAAGGATCTCTTTCGAACTTTGCCGGAGGTGTCCTTATCTTAGTTTTAAAACCGTTTAAAATAGGCGATTACATAAGCTCAAGTGCTGGAGAATCCGGTACGGTTGAACAGATTGATATTTTCAATACGAAGCTAAGAACCCCACAAAACCAGCTTGTCGTGGTTCCCAATGGGGAGCTTTCCAATAGCAGTATCACGAACTACACGCAGCTAGGAACAAGGCGTACATGGTTCAATATTGGCGTTTCCTATGACGCGGATCTCCTGAAAGCGAAAGACACGCTAATGGGCGTGATTGCAGGTAACGAGTTTGCGTTTAACGACCCGGCTCCCCAGGTGGTCGTGACGGAGCTCGGCGATAGTGCAATAAATTTGTCAGTTAGGGTGACAACCTCAAATGATAATTTCTGGACGATGCAGGAACAGTTGATCGTGAACTGTAAAAAAGCGTTAGATGATGCTGGAATCGAGATACCGGTTCCGCAGCGGGACATTCAAATTCGTAATAAACAGTAAAAATTTATTTTTACTACCTTCGGCGCTATCAGTTCATTTAAGTTTGCAAGATCGACGTTTGAAAATGGAATTGTCCTACCGAGCGTGTTTTTCATCATAGATGTTTGTTATCCATATTTCTTCCTGTCGTTACGGCCTAGGTATTGGATAGCGTAAAAGTATTTATCTTATTTACCTAAACTGGATGTTTGTTAGGGCGGTGACCATTTTTGTCTTCTTGTTGGTCTATCTCGTAGTGAGTAAGTTTGGTAACATTCGCTTGGTCTAGATGTATCACAAATCGAAAATCGGGTATTTTTCAGTTCGCAGCCCAAGCAAGGCAATACGGCTACCGCCCATGCGGCCACTGTATGAAGGAAGAATACCGGCGTTTGAAAAATGGCTTTTGAGGATGGTATCTATAAAACCAGTGTGGCTGCCAAAGGAGAATAGAATAACGGCTAGGCGATCTTGAAGATTATCGAAACTGTTTTTTATACTCCTTTGGCGTGCACCCCTTGAATATTCTAAAATGTCTATAAAAGTTTGACGTATTATCGAAGCCGCTATCAATCGCAATATTTTCCACGGTGAGCTTACTGTCCAATATCAGACGGCACGCGTGATTTAGACGGATTTCAGTAAGAAAATCGAAGTAGGATTTGTTTGCTACCATCTTGAAATAACGGCAGAAGGACGTTACACTGAGATTGCTAAGGTTGGCAATCTCGTCGATGAAAATTTTTTCCTTGAAATGATTAAAAGTGTAAGAGACAATTTTATCGACGCGTTCTTCATCTAGTTTGTTCAGTTTCGAGAAGTCCAGATTTTTGGAAATCGGATGGTAATCATTCCGCTCCAGAAGAATATGAAAGATATGGAGTAAGGTGATGATTTTAATAAGTCCGTCACCTTCTTTCATATTAATTAGTAGATCTCGTATTTTTTTCTTGGATTCACCGTTGATAATCAGTCCATTCCTTGCTAAGGCTATGATTTTGTTGATCCCTTGCGTCTCGGAGATATTTAAAAAGTCCTTCCCCAAACATTCAGGATGAAAATGCATGACCAAAGCCTCCACATAGTTTTGATTTTGAGCGACACTATCGCACTTCCAAGTATGTGGTAGGTTTGAACCTAATAAGACCATTTCTCCCTTTCGAAAACTACTTATATTGTCGCCTATGAAACGAACGCCTTCACCCTTAATCAGGTAGTGCAACTCAATTTCTGGGTGGTAATGCCATACCGTTCCGAAAATTGGAAGGACGTCATGCCGTATACTAAAGGCATTATCTAACGGTTTGGGAACATGATGATATTTTGCTTTCATGGCTATGTTTATAAATGGTCTCACTAATTTAAAGAAAACCTGACATAAAAAGGGAATCTATGTCAAGATGTTGGATATTTTGGAAAAATTATGCAGGAAAACCTCGTCTTATCCTTTGCATATTTGTAATACCAATATAAATTCAAGCATCAATGGAAAATAAAACAGCTTACCTCGTATGTAGCGGCGATTTGCGCCCATCGGCCAATACCAGCTGTTGGCCAACGCAACAAGCTATGGAAGAAAAACTCGCGAAAGCTTTTGATAAACAGGGTTGGAAGATTGTTCGTGCACACGGTGTGGACCCTAAAAAGGGCCATGGCTTTATTGATTACCAATCTTATGGTATAGAAGTGTTTAAGGGGATCGATCCGCAGGCGGCTTTGGTTGTTGCCGAGAGTGTTTGGCAATATAGTCATCATGTATTAGCGGGATTGCTTTCTCATAGAGGACCCATTTTGTTAGTTGCCAATTGGGATGGGACCTATCCTGGTCTTGTGGGCGCATTAAATCTAACCGGATCAATGACAAAAGCCGGTATCGACTATAGCTTTCTTTGGAGTGTGGATTTTGAAGACGATTTCTTCAAAAAGGGCCTTCAACAGTGGATGGAAATAGGTAAAGTGCATCACGATACATCTCACGTTCGCGATTTCCTATCTTCTGAGCTAACTACAGAGGAAGGCAATACCGTTAGCCAATTTGTGCAGGGTATAGCGCGAAATAAAGTGGTGATGGGGGTATTTGATGAGGGATGTATGGGGATGTTCAATGCTATTTTTCCGGATCATCTGCTTCATCCTTTGTTTTTCTTTAAAGAGCGTCTGAGTCAATCTACGCTATACGCTAAAATGTTAACGGTGTCCGATAAAGAAGCGGAAGATATATTACAATGGCTGCTCGATCAGGGGATGAAATTCCACTGGGGTGAGAACGAAGAAATGGAACTAACAAGAAGGCAGACACTCGAGCAATGTAAAATGTATATCGCTGTTCTTCGCTTGTCGGACGAATTCGGCTGCGATACGGTGGGTATCCAGTATCAGCAAGGGTTAAAAGAATTGGCGCCGGCAAGTGATCTGGTGGAAGGTTTGTTGAATAATACGCACCGTCCTCCCGCTTATGATGAAACAGGGAAAGAGCTTTATGCGAATGCGGCGATGCCACATTTTAATGAGGTGGACGAATGTGCGGGGGTCGATGGTTATATTACCTACCACCTGTGGAAAGAACTGGGATTACAGGGGGACAATACGCTTCATGATTTACGGTATGGCGAAGATTATCTTGTAGATGGCATAAATCAATTTGTGTGGGTGTTTCTGATCTCAGGGGCAGCACCAGCATCACATTTTATCGATGGTTACCGGGGCGCTGACAGCTTAAGACAACCACCTATGTTCTTTGGGCAAGGAGGTGGAACACTTCGGGGGATCAGTAAACCTGGTAAAATCGTGTGGAGCCGGATATATATACAAGATGACCAGGTTCATTGCGATTTAGGTACGGGGAAGGTCGTGGCCTTACCAATCGAGGAAACCCAGAGGAGGTGGCAGATGACCAATCCGGAATGGCCCATCATGCATGGCGTATTGGATGGCGTCTCTCGCGACCAGATGATGGCCCAGCATAAAGCAAATCATATCCAAGTAGTGTATGTGGATGATACGTATGATATTGAATCGGCCCTTCGCGTGAAAGCTGGGGTGATGGATAGTCTGGGGATTCGTGTCCATCTATGTGGTGGACAAAGTGAGGACGCACGATGAATAAGCTGATTATCGGGATGGATTTTGGTACGGATTCAGTCCGCGGACTGTTGATCGATCCCATAGACGGTACGGTGCTAGCGAAGTTTATCGCGCCATTTAAGCGGTGGGCTGAAGGGTTGTATTGTGATTCAAGTACAGACAGGTATAGACAACATCCGCTCGATTATATGGAGGCGATTGATGAGGTATTAACCGGGCTTTTGGCTGATATTAGCGCCGATGACAGACAGCATATCGTAGCTATAGGAACCAATACGACGGGTTCGACTCCAGTGCCTGTAGGTAAAGATTGTGTTCCTCTTTCACTGACAGAATCGTTTCAGGATAACCCAGACGCTATGTTTATCCTCTGGAAGGATCATACTTCTGTAAATGAGGCTGATGGTATAAATGAACTGGCAAAAAAATGGCGGATTAATTTTACGAAATATTGCGGTGAGTTATACTCGTCGGAATGGTTCTGGTCGAAAATATGGCACATAAATAAAAAGGATAAGCGAATCCTTCAGGAGGCCTATACGTGGGTCGAACAATCCGATTGGATACCAATGTACTTGGCCGGAATCAACAGTTTAGAACAGATCAAACGAAACCGTTGTGCGGCAGGGCATAAGGCGATGTGGAACCAAGAGCATGGCGGATTACCTTCCGCAGAGTTTCTTTGTTCGCTAGACCCCGCATTTTATCACCTGGTCAATAGGATGTACCACGATACCTACACATCGGATCAAGTAATGGGAACCCTATCATCGTATTTTGTGGATAAGTTTGGTTTGTCCGCACAGGTGCTAATTACTGTCGGTGGAATTGATGCACACCATGGCGCCGTGGGGGCTGGTATTACACCCTACACACTAGTGAAGGTAATTGGGACTTCAACCTGCGATATGTTGGTATTGCCGAAAGAGGACCACCCGCCGCTGGTTAAAGGGATTTGCGGACAGGTCGATGGTTCAATATTGCCCGGTATGATCGGTTATGAAGCGGGGCAGTCTGCTTTCGGTGATATTTATCGATGGTTCAGAAATATGATCGTGGAAGTCGTCCTCGGTGCCTGCTCTTCGATTTCTGAAAGTCAACGGGTGGAGTTGACAGAAAATCTGTTAATTCACCTGTCCGATAAGGCCGCTTTACTCCCTGTCACCCAAGACGATCTTGTTTTTACTGATTATCACAACGGAAGACGTACGCCCGATGTGGATTTTACGACAAGGGGGGCGGCTTACGGCTTTAGCCTCTCTACAACTGCTGTTCACATGTTTAAGGCGTTGGTAGAAGCCACGGCATTTGGCTCTCGGGCGATATTAGAGCGTTTTAAAGAAAATGATATTTCGATACAGTCTGTGGTCGCCACAGGAGGCATTACATCCAAATCGCCTTTTGTAATACAGGTGCTAGCCGATGTATTGCAGCGAGATATTCATGTCGTGGATAATGATCAAACTTGTGCGCTCGGAGCCGTCATATTTGCGGCTGTGGCTGCTGGAATTTACCCGGATGTGCTGACCGCTCAAAAGCATATCGGTGCAAAGATCAGCCATACTTATAAACCTCGAGAGGCCTACTTAGAAGTATATAGCGATTTGTATCAGAAATATCGTAACCTAATGCATGTAAAACCTTAAGCTATGACAAACTTACCTATAATTGATCTATTGATCATTCTGGCCTATCTGGTTGGAATGGTATTGGTCGGTGTTTATTTTTCTCGGCGTAATACATCTGCCGATGACTATACGAGAGCTGCCGGACGTATCCCCGGCTGGGCGATAGGGATTTCTATATACGCTACATTTCTAAGCTCCAATACCTTTCTGGGTGTACCCGGGAAATCGTACGGTGGAGATTGGAACGCATTTGCCTTTAGTCTGTCTATGCCGTTCGCTGCCTGGATTGCCATCAAGTATTTCGTGCCTTTTTATAGGAGTACGGGAGAGGTATCGGCCTATACTAATCTAGAGAGGCGGTTTGGCACCTGGGCAAGGACATATGCAGTGGTATGTTTCCTTCTGACTCAACTGGCCAGGATAGGTTCAATCTTCTTCGGAATTTCCCTCACGTTACAGGCGTTAACAGGCTACGGCATGGAGGTCATCATGATCGTAATGGGTATCTGTATCGTCATCTACACGGTGATGGGCGGGATAGAGGCCGTTATCTGGACGGAGGTCGTTCAAGGGGTACTTAAAACATTGGGGGCTATTATCATTATTTATTTAGTCGTTCAAGAAATTCCAGGAGGAATTCCGGAGATCATCGCTAAAGCTAACGAGCACGATAAGTTTAGTCTGGGAACATTCAGCCTCGATTTTTTCAACTCTAGTTTTTGGGTGGTGTTGCTCTACGGTTTTTTTATGAACCTCAACAATTTTGGTATGGACCAAAACTACGTCCAACGCTACCATGCCGCTACATCGGCTAAAGAGGCTAACAAGTCGGTATGGCTCTGTGTGTGGATATATGTACCGGTTTCGCTATTGTTCTTTTTTATCGGAACCTGCCTATTTGTGTACTACCAGGGGCATCCTGAAATCATAGAAGGGCTTAAAATGCAGGCTGCGGCGGAGCGTTTGGGTTTAGCGGAATCCAATCCTCAAGTTATTTCTTTGGCAAGTCAGATGTCGGCGGCCGATTACGGAGATAAGGTGATGCCTAATTTTATGGTCAATATGATTCCTACAGGCTTACTGGGTCTGATCGTTTCGGCGATCTTATCCGCTGCTATGAGTACCATCAGTTCAGGTATGAACGCATCTGCTACGGTATTTACAGTCGATATTTATGAACGGTACATCAATCCGAAAATCACGCCCAAGAACAGTTTAAAGGTCCTCTATACGTCAACCGTATTGGTCGGTGTTTTGGGCATGTGCTGCGGTATTGCTATGATCGGTGTGAAAAGCCTACTGGATATCTGGTGGACGCTATCTGGAATTTTTGCCGGCGGTATGTTGGGCTTATTCTTACTGGGCATCATATCTAAAAAAGTAACAAACAACGCAGCGGTGTTAGGGGTGATTGTAGGTGTGTTTGTCATCCTGTGGATGTCGCTATCCTACTTGATACCTGAGGATATGGACTATCTGAAATACCCTTTGCATGCCAATATGATCATTGTGATCGGAACATTGACAATCTGCCTAGTGGGGCTGGGGTTTACGCAGTTCAGAAAGTATACAACAGAAAAAATAAATAAATAATCAAAATCAAAAAATGAAGAACGATAAGAAATTTATTCCGGTGATGCTTATGCCTTTTAAAGAGGATAAATCCATTGATTATGTGGCATTGGATAGTTTGGTTGATTTCTATTTACAAAGTGGGGCAGGTGGGCTTTTTGCCAATTGCTTGTCCAGTGAGATGTTTGATCTGTCTAAAGCGGAAATGATACAATCTGTTACGCATATTGTTAAACGGGTGAATGGCCGGGTCCCGATTGTGGCTACGGGATCTTTTGGTACTACACTAGGGGAACAGGCAGCTACAGTCCAGGATATTTATGCAACAGGCGTCTCGGCCGTTATTCTGATTACAGGTTTACTGGCAACGGAATCTGATAGTGAAGAGGTGTTTCGAGCGAACGTACTGGAACTGTTACGGCTGACACCTCATATACCTGTCGGATTTTATGAATGCCCCGTACCCTATAAACGCGTCATTTCGCCACAGCTTTTAGGTGAATTTGTGAAAACAGGCCGTGTTAAATATCATAAAGACACTTGTTTAGATATTGATGTAGTCCGCGCTAAAATAAACGCTACGACCAGCGAACCATCTTTTGGTCTATATGACGCATACATGGTACATGCTATTGAATCCTTGCAAGCGGGCTCGGTGGGGCTTTCCTGCATCCAAGGGAATTACTTCCCCGAACTAGTTGTTTGGCTATGTAACCATTACCAAGACGACCAGGTGAGCGCGCAGATCGCTTTGGTACAATCGTTTTTCCGTAAGCACATGGATGTGATGCATGCGAGGTATCCAGCAAGCGCAAAATATGTATTGCAGAAGCGAGGGCTGAAAATTGGTTCAATCTGCAGAAATGGAAGTGTGGTGCCCAACGGCAGTGTGTTTGAGGATTTGGATATTTTGCTCAATGAGGCCCAGAAACTGATTGCTGAATTGAAGTAATTTTGCTTCAAAGATGCTACGATGACCATATTTGATAAAATGTTGGACGAATTGGGAAATTGATATTAGATTTCGTAGTAAGATAATGTACAACTTTGAGGTAGTATGACTAACAAGTCAACAAGCTAACACGCTCGACAAGGAGCAAATTATAAACTAAAAAAATTATCATTATGATCCAATTTGTAATCAAATGCACGATGCTCTTGATTTCGATCACTTTGTCTTTTTCCGCAATAGCACAGACGCCAGTTACAGGGAAAATTCTGGACAATAAGAGCAAAGAACCACTGGGCGGGGCAACAGTGAGTATTGAAGGGACTACCTTGAGCACAACAACGGATGCTCAAGGTATCTACTCCATCACAGCTCCATCGGCGAATACAAACATTCAGGTTAGTTTTGTCGGATACTTAACAAAAGTCGTTGCTTTAGGCACAAATCGAACCCTGAATATAGAACTTGTTCCCGATGACACGCAGCTTGACGATGTGGTGGTGATCGGTTATGGAACGGCCAAACGCCGGGATATCACTGGAGCGGTCAGTAGCTTAAATGAAAAGGATTTTAATAAAGGAGTAAATACCTCGCCTGAGCAATTGCTGGCTGGTAAAGTGGCGGGAGTAACGGTCGTGCAGAGCAGCGGTGAGCCAGGGGGAGGTATTTCGGTCAATGTCAGAGGGGTAGGATCCATCAATGGCGGGAATTCTCCACTATATGTGGTTGATGGGTTTCCGATCGATAACTCGGTAACGGTGGGTGGAACTGGTGCGAATTTTACCGGAATGCGTGCCGCGAGAAATCCGTTGAACTCCATTAATCCAAGTGATATCGCATCAATAGAGGTGTTAAAAGATGCATCAGCAACGGCAATTTATGGCTCAAGGGGGGCTAACGGTGTGGTGCTGATTACAACTAAAAGAGGCAAGTCCGGTGACTTGAAAGTAGACTATGACGCCTATTATGGCATCCAGAATGTGCAAAGAGGTATTGATATCTTAAATACAGAGGAGTACCAGCAGGTTATCAATGGTATTATTGACGAAGGGGGTGGTACGGAAAACCAACGTGTTGGACAGATCCAAAATTCAACAAATTGGTTAGATCGGATGTACCGAAAGGATGCGCCAATACAAAACCATAACCTTTCCTTTTCAGGAGGAAATGAAAATACGAAATACCATACTTCATTGAATTATTACGATCAAGGAGGGTTATTGGTTAATTCAGATAACAAACGGTACAGTGCCCGCGTAAATTTAGAACACACAGGCTCTATTTTTAAATTGGGAGCCAATATGACCAGTTCTCTTATCAAGGACAACTATGTCGCCAATGGGATGGACCTGAATGAACGTGCGGGTATTATTTACGCGGCTATTGCTTATGATCCAACGTTGCCAATTTTTAATACCGACGGAGCGTATATGCTTTCTCCGGATATGAATATTGATAACCCACTGGCGATAGCCAATGGGAAGACTTCTCAATCCGATCTTTATCGAACACTGGGAACGGTCTACGGAGAGATAAATTTTTTGAATGACTTCACTGCAAAATTAAATATTGGGGCGGATATTTCTAACCAGAGGAGGGATACTTATGTAGATCGGCAGACCATTGAAGGAAGAGCTAACGGTGGAATTGCTAGTATTCTGCAGGGAACGGATAACAGCTATTTGGGCGAGCTGACGGTAGGTTATAAGAAAACCATAGATATTCACGATCTAAATGTCCTGCTTGGAGTTACTGGGCAGCAATTTAATGGTGTCACGTCTTCCTCGCAGGGGAGCGGATTCTCTTCTGATGCTACAAAAACAGATAATATAGGGCTAGGTGATCCAACCCGGTTTATCGCGGGTAGCTCACGGTCCAGAAATAGCTTATTGTCTTATCTGGGAAGGGTAAATTACAACTTGTTGGATAAATATCTCTTCACAGCATCCTTGAGGATTGACGGTTCATCTCGCTTTGGAGAGAACAACCGTTTCGGTGTTTTTCCTTCTTTTGCTTTTGGATGGAAGTTGGATCAGGAAGAGTTTATAGAGCAATTGGGAGTGTTCTCTACGTTAAAGCTCAGGACCAGTTGGGGGAGAACCGGAAATCAGGAGATTGGTAACTATCAGTCCATGCCGACATATGCTGCCGGGCAAAAGGCTGTCATCGGCGAAGTTCAGGTCAGCACAACCTCACCAAGCCGCCTTCCCAATCCAGATCTCAAATGGGAAACGTCCGAGCAACTGAATTTCGGATTAGACTTCGGGCTCATGCAAAATCGAATATCGGGTAGTGTCGACTGGTTCTATAAGGATACCAAAGATATGCTTTTGAATCTCGCGGTGCCTAGAACAACGGGGTTTTCAACGATGATGACAAATATTGGCGCCGTTAGAAATACTGGTGTGGAATTTATGCTGAATTCACAAAACACGAAGGGTGTCGTGCGGTGGGAAAGTATGCTAAACTTTGCTTGGCTAAAGAATAATGTGCAGGATTTGGGCACAAACAAGGTGATCTATTCAGGATCTGCGGGAGGAACCCCCGCCTCCATTATTCAGGTAGGAATGCCGATGTATTCTTTTTTTGGCTATCAGATCGATGGTATTTGGCAACAAACAGATGATATATCGGCTACAGACGATCCGGTTGCCCCGGGGGATTTTAAATACAAGGATATTAACGGCGATCGAATCGTTAATGCGGATGATCGCACAGTGTTGGGGAATTCCTTTCCCAAATACACGGCTTCTCTAACCAATAATATTGATTATCATAATTTCAATCTGAACATCTTTATCGATGGTGTTTTTGGAGTCGATATGCTCAACAACAACCTCTTGGATACGTATTTTCCAGCGAACTTGAAAAGAAACCGATTGGCCGAACCATTGCTCAATAGATGGACTTCACAGAATCCCTCCACTGAGTACCCCTCATTTGTGAATCCTAACGGACAGGGAAAGAAAGAGGTCAATTCCTATACAGTCGAGGATGCTAGTTTTCTTCGCTTAGCCACCGTTAAGTTTGGTTACACATTCTCGCTGAAAAGTAATAAATACGTAAAGGGACTGAATGTTTTTGTAGTAGGACAGAATCTAGCAATGATTACCAACTATACTGGATATGATCCCTCGATAAATCCCAACAGTAGCGGAGCCCGTATCGACTGGAATGCCTATCCTACTGCTCGTACCTTTATGTTCGGTGTTAACTTAAGTCTATAATCATGAAGAATATTTTTAGATCAATCGTTCATGCTGCTTTGATATGTTCAACAGTATGCGTCGTTTCCTGTAAAGGTTTTTTAGAAGAGGATGTGTATTCACAATTATCACCAACGAACCACCTAAAGACCAAAGAAGGCTTGACATCCGTGTTATATGAGGCCTATGCAAAGAATGCCAATATGAATGGTAATAACTCCATTTATGTATTGGGACCACAAGAGTTTGCTACAGATATCCTTTACCAAAGTGGGGATAATGTAGAGGCCTCAATCAAAAATTACAGGGATTTCAATTGGGACCCCACTATGGATTTTTTGACCCAGAATTGGGATCCTTATTACCAATGTATTCGCGACGCCAATATCGTTTTGGAGAGCCTGGAAAGTTCGCAGCTGACAGCTGACGACAGGAAACTCTACGAGGGTGAGGCTAGATTCTTGCGCGCAACTTCCTACTATAAATTGTATTTTTTCTTTGGTCCCGTTCCCTTGCGAACATCGACCACGCAGCAACTGAGTCTAGCTAGGGCGACGGACGACGAGATGAAAGCTTTTATCGAAACAGAATTGATGAGCACCACGGAGCTATTGCCCGATCCAGGACAGGAACCTGACAAGTACAGGGCACATAAGGCTGCCGCTATGGGGTTTTTAATCAAATTTTATTTGAATACCAAGCAGTGGCAAAAAGTTGACGATTGGAGCAAAACATTCCTGGATACTTTTGATTATGCGCTTCATGGTGTGTACCCGGATCTTTTTAAAGTTAGTAATGAAAATAATAAAGAATATATTTGGGTTCGGCCTGCTGTTCCGTCGTCTGATCGGGCTACTGCAAACAGCTGGAGTAACGTTTCATTTCCGGATAACTTTAAATCAGCTCCGGAGATCGGTTTGTCTTTTAAAAGTACATGGTTAAATTGGCCCAATGAATTTAGGATCTACGATGAGTTTTATAACTCGTTTGAAAAGGGAGATAAAAGGAAGGAGTTGATGATTACAAAATACATCAACAACACCGACCAAGAGATTCAATTGCTAGGAACCGATAATGTGCGTTCACTGAAGTACTGGCCCGATGAAACTAATATTGGAGCAGCGCACGGGAATGACATTCCGGAAATTCGTTTGGCTGATATCTATCTTTCGCGTGCCGAAGCGTTAAACGAGCTTGGATACCCTAGTGATGAAACGCTGCGGTATATTAATCTTGTACGGAAACGCTCGGGGCTTGCTGATTTGAAGGTGAATGATATTGGAGGGCAAAATGGGATGAGGGATAAGATCTTGTTGGAACGAGGACATGAATTTTATAACGAAGGTCATCGGCGAATGGACATGATACGGGTTGGTAAATTTATAAGCGATGCGGTGCGACGCGGAAAAAATGCTACGCCGTCTCATGTTTTATTTCCTATTCCACAGGCCGTGATTGACTCCGATCCATTAATTGAACAGAATGCTAATTTTTAATTTTTTTTATGAAACTAAGAATGTTATTTTATTGTATGTGTGTTTGCTTTTGTTTACCTGTAGTATTGTTTGCCCAGGGCGTTCCAGGAAATGTGGTGGTCCATGAACCGGCAACGAGCAGAAAATATATCGGATCACCTAGTCTGGCAATACTGCCCAATGGGGACTATGTGGCCTCGCACGATTTTTTTGGACCGGAGAGTTCTGAGTGGCAGCAAGCCGTGACTCGGATTTTTATATCGAAAGATAAGGGGAAGAAATGGAAACAGGTGAACACAATTCACGGCGCATTTTGGAGCTCTCTGTTTGTGCATCAAGGCGAGCTCTATTTACTGGGACCAGATAGGCACCATGGGACGGTGATGATTCGAAAATCGACAAATGGAGGAAAAACATGGACGCAACCCACCAATAAGGAAAACGGTGTTCTCCTCACGGGGGAGTTTCATGGCGCTCCTATGCCTGTCGTGGAATATAACGGAAGATTATGGCGTCCTATGGAAACGGCCCATGGACCGGTTTTGCAGTGGGGAAAAAGGTATGGTGCAATGGTGATGAGTGCCGATATTAATGCCGATTTGTTGAAATCTAAATCGTGGCAAGTGTCTAAATCTTTACCATACGATTCGACATATTTGAATGGTAATTTCGGTGGATGGCTCGAAGGTAATTTTGTAGTCGACCGGGAGAAGCGGATGTGGGATGTCTTACGTGTTGATGATAAATCATCGTTAGACGAGAAGGTTGCGTTTGTCGAAATATCCCCCGATGGGAAAGATATGAAATTTGATCAACGCTCTGGATTCGTGGATTTCTCTGGCGGCAGCAAAAAGTTTGTTATCAAGTATGATGAGACATCGGATTACTATTATTCGTTGGTTAATTCAATTCCAGAAAAATATAGGAAAGAGCATCCGAAACGAAATCCAGCTTCTTTTCGCAATGTGTTGACACTTCGAAGATCGAAAGATATGAAGCAATGGGAAGATGTGAAGGTGATATTGGAACATGAGGATGTTATCAATCACGGCTTTCAGTATGTAGATTGGTTATTTGAAGGGGGAGATATCCTGGTGCTTTCTCGGACTGCTTATTTTGATGGAAAAGCCAATGCGCATAACAACCATGATGCGAACTTTCTGACATTTCACCGGATTGCGGACTTTCGCTCGCTGTCAAAATAATGATCGTTGATATGTTGCTAGGTAGAACGTTTCCTAAAATATACCTATTGATGGGGTGTTCTATCATATTTTATTTTTCAAGTTGTATGCATAAAAAACAAAATTCAATGAAACAGAATACTGTGACTACGCTGAGTCACTCTTCGCAGGGCCATACCCTGCACCATAACCGTGTGTTTTCCAAAGATGGGCAGTGGTTGGTTTTTGATGGGCGGAATGACGATACCAAAATTGGGGAAACATCTGTGATCGGAACGATCAACGTAAAAACGGGTGAGGAGCGGACGTTATACAGAACCAATAATTCTACGGTATATGGCCCTGGAGTGGGAGCAGCTTCGTTTAACCCCTTAACGGACCGGGTGGTATTTATCCATGGGCTGCTTAGTGCAAACGAATCTGCTCCGTATGCGATGACTAGGCGAACAGGAGTAGCCGTAGATCCGAATAAACCGCGAGAGCCAATCTTTCTGGACGCAAGGGATGTTACCGCGCCGTATACGCCGGGTTCTTTACGAGGGGGCACACACGGACATTGTTGGAGTGCGGACGGACATATGCTCAGCTATACGTATAATGATGAAATAGTGGAGCCAGACCTCAGAACGGTGGGGGTTTTGATTCCAAGTGATTCTACGGTCCGTGTCGACACAGGAAAGGACAACAATGAAGGGTGCATGTATGCCGCTGTGGTTGCCGCTGTGGTTGCCGACCCTGTACCGGGATCTGATGAAATTAACAAAGCTTTTGACGAATGCTGGATCGGAGAAAACGGATATATTAATGATCAAGGGGAGCATATCCCGCATGCCATCGCTTTTCAGGGAAATACCCTAGATGATAAGGGCAGCGTGGTTACGGAAATATTTATTGTTAATGTAGATGCTACTAAAATAAGGCAGGACGGTCGAGCAGTGGGCGAAGTGGGCGAGCGTCCGCACGTTCCTGTGGGCATAGAGCAGCGCAGGTTAACCAGGAGCAAAGGCTTATCGGATCTACGGTACTGGCTACGCAGTAGTCGGGACGGAAGGTATATTTACGCGCTAGCAAAAGATGATGAAAATCGTAACCAAATAGTACAATGTGAGGTGTTGACGGGGGAGTTGACATTTATAACGGCAAATCCCTTTTCTATTGCTTCTTCGTTTAATTTGAGCGCGGATGGTACATCGATAGCTTTTGTTGCCGATAATAATGTATTTGTTTTTGATCTGATGGTTAAGGAAACTTTACAGGTTACGGACAATCATATCGGGGACACGAAAATTGTAGGGACACCATCGTTTTCTCCAGACGGCACATACTTGGTTTTTAATCAATTTGTAGCGCAAGAAGATGGTAGTCAAGTTGTACAGATCCTGAAGGCGGGTCTTCAATAATAGATAAGTGGAAGTATTTTAGACTTCGTGATGCCGTTTTATTTTTCGGTTGTTAGCTTGCTACGCTTCAAGGGAGGAATCTTCATCAGTATTGATGAGCAATGTGAAATAAAAGATAATACAATAGGGTTTATTATATTGATAATCAATTTTATATAGTTTATTTTAAAAGTATGCGTTATAGAAATACAGCGTTCGGCGGAAAGTCGCGCTTCATTACAATTCCTTGTTTTTTTATGTCTTTGCTGGGCAAAGAGAATACAGCGTAATATACTGCAAAGCGATTAAAACCTATTATCTTTAGGGTATGGATTTGATAAGCTACTTCAGAGACACACTCGGCTGGCCCGATGAATTAATAGAAGCAATTGACGTTGTTTCCAACAAGAAGGTGTTTTCAAAGAAGCAGGTGGTTTTACCAACTGATAACTACTCCCGGAATGTGTTTTTCATTGAGCATGGTATGGTGCGCATGTTTTATAACAAATCGGGTAAAGACATTACACATTATTTTTTTAACGAGGGGGCTTTCGCAGCCGGATCCGAAAGTACCTTTTATCATAGGAGGTCCATCTATGGAATCGAAGCGGTGGAAGATGCGATCATTACGATCGTCCCATTTTCGTTGATCGAAGATTTGGCCAAACACTCTATTCTAGTCAACCAATTGATTCAATCTATCCTTTTGCAGTCGTTAGTAGGTTTTTCTACTAGACTGCACAGCTTACAGTTCGAAACAGCGCAGGAACGGTATCAAAATTTGATCAACCAGCACCCAGATATTCTCCGGCGAGCACCATTAGGAGATATAGCCACTTACCTTGGGATATCGCAGCAAACCTTAAGTGTCATTCGGGCGCAACGCTAAGCTGTACGGAAGTTTAACCCTAACTAGTAGTATTTTATTTTTACGTTTGAAAAATTATTTTTTAAGATATCTTAAAAAATGCAAACTTTAATAGCCCGATATTTGTTTCTCGATAAATGAACTAATATGATGAGAAATAGATTTGTCTGGGGTCTGTTAGCCTTAAATATGCTTTTCTTCGTTAGCCAGACTATAGCACAGACGGTAATAGACCCCTTGGTGAAAGACGTTATTCATACGACGTTTCAGACCAATAAAGACATCATACTCAAAACTTACGATGTTGATAAAACGAACTTGGAAGCCGATGGCGTAAAAACCAACAAATTACCGCATGTTTCTGCAACGGGATTATACGGCTATATCCACAGCAACGGTAGTTTGGACTTGCCCACAGTTGATCTACCATTACTTGGCCAGTCGCTATTTTCTGGCGTGACGGATTTTCGAATGAACACGCAAGCCGCGTACGTGGGGGTTTCTGTCCGCCAGGTTATTTTCTCAGGCCTACAGATACCTAATGGGCAGCGAGCGCTAAAACAGAAGGCACTTGCGCAGCAGTACCTTGTTGATGCCGGCAAGGAGGAGATAGCGAAGGATCTGGCAGCAACATTTGATCAAATTATGCTGCTGGAGCAAGTAGATAAGCTTATTCAGGATTCGGAGAAGCGTCTACAAAAGGAACAGCTCAAAGTTAATAAGGGAATCGATAATGGTTTAGCGATACCCTACGACCGAGATAAACTAAAACTCGCACTGCTCGAACTCGAGCAGAAGAAAATGGAATTGGCAGGAAATAGGGATCTGCTGGTAAAAAAGATCCAACAGCTCTCGGGACTAACATCGACACAGGTCGAGCAGATACGTTACGAGCTTTCACCAGTGTTTCTTTCTTTGGATTCTACCCAAGTGCAAGACCGTCTGGAGCTCAAAGCATTGGAAGCCTCGGGTAAAGCATATGATTATTTGTTGAAAAAAGAACGTGGAGGAGTGCTGCCGACAGTTTTTGCTTTTGGATCAGCGAACTACTTAAATATGCACAACACCAGCTTAACCGTAAAAGACCAACCGGTGATAGGAGACCTGGATCTTTCAAGTAATTACCTGAAAGGGCGGCCCAATCTCATGATTGGTGTTGGCTTGAAATGGGATATCTATAGTGGAGGAGCACATAAAAATAAGCTGCGTCAAGCGGAACTTGATCAGTCTATTAATGCGACCAAACGCGCCGATGCCGAGCAGAAGCTAGCACTGCTTCTAGCAAAAAATAAGGTTAGTTATCAAACGGCAAACCAGAAATTGAACGTTAGCGAGCAACAGATTGTCGTCGCCTCGAACAATTTGAAAATGGCTTCGCGCCAGCTTGAGGCTGGACTTATTGATGTAACCGAACTACTTGCTTCCGAGAATGAATGGTACAAGGTTAGCTTAAGCTACTTTAGCAATATTATGGAGCAGCGATCCGCCGTTTTGGAGTTGTTACACGCTTCAGGAAATTTATTATCAGTTATTAATGAATAAAAATGAAAAACATCTATTATATACCAATTGCTCTTTTGTTTTTTGCTTGTGCTAACCAAGCAGAGCAGAAACCTATCCAAGGAAAAATAGAGCGCGAACAGATCACTATTGTAACTAAGGTTTCAGGTAAGATTGCAGAGCTATTAGTAAAAGAGGGCGAGGACGTCCAGGCAGGCGATACGCTTGCTGTTTTAGATATTCCAGAGGTCGATGCGAAGGCCGAGCAGGCCGAAGGCGCATTGCAGTCTGCCCATGCACAATATGATATGGCGCGAAAAGGAGCGACAAGTGGGCAGCTCAAGCAGCTGCAGGCGAAAGTCGATGGACTAAAAGAGCAGTATGAGTTTGCGCAGAAATCAATAGACAGACTCGAAAACCTGCTTACAGACAGCTTGATCTCGCAACAGCGTTTTGATGAAACATACGCGAAATATCAGGGTGCAAAGAATCAGTATCTAGCCGCGCAAGCGGAAATGGCAGAAGCGAGTAGTGGCGCTCGGCTCGAGCAGCAAATTATGGCTCTAGGGCAGAAAGAGCGTGCCAAGGGGGCTGTTGCTGAAGTGCGCGTCGCTGCTAAGGAAAAATATGTATTGGCTCCGCAGGATATGACTGTGGAGAGTATAAACTTAAAAATAGGAGAGCTCGCAGTGGCTGGCTATCCTATTTTCAATGGAGCACTTAACAATAGTACCTACTTCCGATTCACGCTGCCCGAAGATCGCGTAGGAGCGCTAAAGAAAGGAGATACAGTAAGCGTTTCATTACCATACCTGCAAGGAAGGGCGCTTAAAGGTAGGATTGTTGCTATTCGCGCGCTTAATGCATACGCTAATATCGCCACAGCCTATCCGGATTATGAGACACAGCAATCACTTTTCGAGGTTAAAGTTGTCCCTAAGGATATTCGGGAAGCGAATGACCTATTAACAAAAGCATTAGTAGTTCTTGATTTACACTAGATAAGGAATATAGAGGTGAAAATATTTTATGAGTTGATTTGTCGGGAGTTCAGACTGTTTTATAACAATAAAGTGTTGCTGGTACTCTTTCTAGGTGCACCATTTTTGTATGGATTTTTGATAGGACATGTTTATCAACAAGGAAAAGTTACCCAGATGCCAGTAATCGTAGTAGACGAGGATGGGAAGGAGTTGAGCAGCACGTTCATCGATATGCTTGGTGATAACGAAAGTATCAAAGTAGCAAATGTTCTCCCATCTCTTTTTGACGCGAAGAATATTGCTATTGAACAAGGGGCTACAACGATTGTCCATATACCGAAGGGCTTTTCTTCGGGGGTGCAGCAGGGACGGCTTCCCGAAGTCACCATATTTGTGGATGGAGCCAATACGCTAACCTCCAATACAGCGCTAATGGCGGTCAATGTCTGCGCGATGACAATGAAGGCAGGGATAGAGGTTCAGACGCTGATGAAAAAAGGCATACCTGCATCCATTGCGGCGCAGCAGTATGAACCATTTAAGACCACGATCGTTAAACAAAATATCCGCAGTGGTAACTACCTTTATTTTATGTTACCTGGCGTTTTAATTACGGTATTGCAACAGGTGTTGCTGCTCGGTCTTGCGCTTTCTTTTTCGCAAGAGTTTGAGAATGGCACGTTCAAAGAACTTAGTAAAAAGGTGTCGAACCCCGTGTTACTGATCTTGGTGAAGGTGATACCGTATATATTAATGTCGGTGGGTATCATTGCTATGTACTGGTGCTTCGGGCTATATTATAAGATGCCCCTGCAGGCAGACTTTTGGTGGTTTACTCTTTGTCTGTTTGTGTTTGTATTAGCAGTGAGTTTTATTGGTGTGCTGGTGAGTGCAGTTCTGCCGTCACAGTTGAAATCCACCGAAGTGCTTATGGTTATAGCTACACCTGCATTTATTATCAGTGGTTTCACCTGGCCGTCGAGTTTGATGCCTTCCTGGGTACAGTGGATTGCCGACGTAGTACCTTCAACGCACTTTTTACGTATCTTTCGATTGATGTTCATTCAGCAAGCAGACACCTACCACATCTGTAGTCCACTTTTTGCGATGGTTATTATCGCAGTCGTTTGTTTTATCGTGGCTAGTATTGTAATCGGTCTAAAGATCAAAAAGTTGAGACATTCCGAGAGCGAAAGCCCCGCGGAGTAGTAGCTCAATAGGGGTCAGCAAAACAATCTTTGATACTTCAAATATAACTGAATTAATACAAAGAATTAATTTACTTAACGAGAATCACAAACCAATTTGGGGGGAAATGAATGTATTTCAAGTGCTCAAACATAATATATATTGGAATGGATAGATTCTTGGAAAATTCTAAAAACTTCTTCATTAAAGGAGCAAAAGCTCCGTTCTTGCCATAAAGTGATTCTCCACTGCGTAACTGTGCCAGCGCTTTGTTCTTCATGGATTCAAAATCAAAATCGTTCTCTCTTAATACTCATAATTACTATGGCAAAAATAATACTTTTATTTATTATCCTTGACACCGTTTATTTTACTGTCTCTCGACCCTCTGAAAATCATCCTCAGATGCTGATCATGCGTTAAATACGCTTCAATCCAACTGTAAGTTGTTTTAATTCTATTGTTGTAGTTCACGAGCGAGACTACGTGAATAAATAACCAACTCACAAACCTATAAATCCCCGCAAATGCAGTTTGTGCTTCAAAAGATCGGGAAATATCAGATACCCAAATTTTTGATAGTTCCGAAGGTGTGAAATTACAGTCTGATACATTTTTCATTAATTTATTGCGTCTTTGTTTTATCGGGCGGACTTGATGTCCATTGTTTGTGTGGCGGAAATTTGTTACCCTTTGTTTTAAACAAGCACCCAACAACGGTCAGATAGGTTGCACTCTCAATTTCTGTTAAAACTTGGTGCTTGTTGCTAAGAAAGTAGCTTTTCGGGAAGTATGAACTACTTAATGGGAAGTACAGATACCCCGGAAGGCGATCCGCCAGCTTACCTTTGTATTATTCAAAATGAATAAATGTCTAACATAAAATTTAATAAAATGGAAAATACATTCAAAGTCCTAACAAGAGAAGAGGTTTCAGAAACAAATCAACATGTATTCGATCGCCTGAAAAAAACATTCGGAGCTGTTCCGAATCTTTATTCCACATTGGCTTATTCTGAAAACGCACTCGAAGCGTATATTAATCTTGAGGATAGCAAGAGTTCGTTAACCAAGAAAGAGGCGGAAGCCGTAACGTTGGTAGTGAGCGAAGTGAACGGGTGTTTATATTGTCTAAGTGCACATACTATGGTTGCCAAAATGAACGGTTTCACCGAAGAACAGACGCTTGAAATCAGAGGCGGGAGTGCAGGGTTCGATAAAAAACTAGACACATTGGTAAAACTTGCCAAACAACTCTCGGAAAAAAGAAATCCAGGTGAGGGAACATTGATGGAAGCCTTTTTTGACGCGGGCTATTCGAAAGAGAATCTCATAGATGTAATTGTCCTCATTGGCGACAGGACAATTAGTAACATATTGCATGCAGTCACCAAGGTGCCGATAGAATTTCCATTGGCCAAAAGTATTGATTAATCAATTTACGGCCGGTAAGTACAACGCTTTTCTTCGTTTTCAATTAGTGAATCAGTTTTAGGGATCGAGCAGGGCATATAACAAAGAAACGACTGCACTACGGTAGGGAATCTTTACAGCCCATGCCCCAAGGTAAATAAATCGCCTGGTAAATGATGTTGACAGATAGCAGCAGCCGGCGATATCTCATGATAATGGTGGTTAAAAATAACCTGTGAATTTTTTAGAGAAATTTAGAAAAGTGTTTAAGGATAAATTAAAGCATGAATAAGCAATCAGAACAAAACTTAAAGAAACTATAATGAAACATTTAGTAAAGTACTTGGGGGTATTCATTCTGGCAATCGCCAGTTGCAATAGTAACGCACAAAATAATAATTTAATCATGAATAAGGACAAAACAGACAACCCGTATTACTCACGTACAGACACAACAATTCTCCATGTCGACAATGCCGAATGGAAGAAAATATTGCCGCATGATCTCTATGCCGTGGCCAGGGAACAGGGCACTGAGCGGGCCTTCACCGGTAAATATTGGGATAGCGAAACTAGAGGTACTTATTATTGTGCGGTATGCGGAAACAAATTATTTCGTTCCGATGCCAAATTTGCCAGTAGTTGTGGATGGCCGAGTTTTTTTGAACCGGTTCGTAAGGGAGGCGTTATATATAAGGATGACGATTCTCATGGAATGCACCGCACAGAGGTAGAATGTGCGCGATGTAACTCACATTTGGGACATATATTTGACGACGGACCAGCAGCAACCCATAAAAGATATTGCATGAACTCTATTTCATTGGATTTTGAGCCGGACACTCCCGCAAAGTAATCGCCCCAACGGAAATAAATTCTATATATTCTTAGTCTCAACCAAACATTATTTAACAAGAATTTTCAACATGAGGAAGTATTGATAACTTAAAGGGTAGTGCAGACAACCCCAAAGGTTATCCAGCAACTTACCTGTAAATCGTCAGCAAAAAGTGGACATGATAATTTAGAATCTTAAGGAGTGTTTT
>NZ_FUKU01000028.1 GCF_900163865.1 Sphingobacterium sp. JB170 | reverse complement strand
GAAAAATAAACCGGACTAAATTCCTTGACAGCTTACGTGACGCTTTGATCAGAAAGATGGATGAAGATGACGAAAGGATAAACTAAGATCCTTACAATATCCCTCTTGGCATATGAACACCTTTTGTACGGACAATACTTTCTGAAATCTTTGGCGTTTCTTGCTTTTCTTCGGCTTGTTCCGCAGGTTCTCCTTTTGTTTCGGGCGTGAGCGATAATTGTATTTTCCGCTCAACAGCAGCCAGCTCCGTTTTCAATTCGCTCAATCGGCTTTCCTTGCTCCACGCACCGTTCAGCACTTCTTGCAGAACAGGTAAATCCTTTTGAATTTCGGCAATTTTCTTCTGCTCCTCTTCAATGTAGGCAGGCAGTTTTTCCAATGCGTTGAGGAAATTCATAGATGCCAATTTCTCATCCTTAGCGATGATACCGTTGTTGTAGGCGTATTTGATATTGCCCTCGCCCTGTATCAGAAAACGGTTTACCCGAATATCCACGCCCTCTTTTTGCGACATTTCCGTTTTTACCAAAAGCTGAAAACCGTAAAGGCTTCCGATTTCTTCATAATCCCCACCTGTACGGGATTTGTCCGCAAGCTGATTGAGTTTTGCTCCGATTTGTTTTATATCCGCATTGGGTGACAAGCTGTCCAATTTAATAAGGTTGGCAATAGTGCCATCATAACGTTTTTGGATACGCCCTTGTAGATTATTCCAATCGAGGCTCATACGGTCAAATCGGGATTGGGCTTTGTTCAATTCTGCCGTATAATCTTCCAATTTATATCTGGCACTTGATTTTGAACGGTTGAACGATTGCCGTTCGCTCTCCAATCCCGCAATCTGCTTTTCTATTTTAGCTTTATCCAACAGGTCTGTATTTCCCATAAGGATAGCCACGTATTCCGAGAAGTTCATACCCGATTTTTCGTCCATACTGCCCTCGTCAATTGTCCGTTTGCCGAGATTGTTGGATTTTAGTTGGTTAATGAATAGCTGTTTGTTGTACAGCAGGTTGAATTTGTAGCTGTCCAATGATTTTTCTACTGCATATATAATTATATCCACTTTGTTATTGTTAAAATGTTTAGCGATTTCATTGCCTTTACGGATAGCCCGACCGTCCCTTTGGGCAAGGTCAGACGGTCGCCACGGCGTATCCAGATGATGTACGGCAACGGCTCTTTTTTGTGCGTTTACGCCTGTGCCTAACATACTCGTAGAACCGAACAGCACACGAATTGTACCGTCATTCATTCCCTTTATAAGTGCCTTTCGTTGCTTGTCGTTTTTCGCTTCCTGTATAAAGCGGATTTCGTGTGCAGGTATGCCGTGGTCTTCTACCAGCTTACGTTTGATTTCGGAGTAGATATTCCATTCGTTAGGCTTGTACGTTCCCAAATCAGAGAAAACGAATTGCGTTCCTTTCTGTGCGTTGAATTTGTGGTAATACTTGGCAATACTATTGGCACAATGCGAAGCCTTGTTATCGGGGTGGTCTTTGTAATGGGGGCTTACCATTCGCATATCCAAAGACATCTTACGGGCATAGTCCGTAGCAATGAGCATCTTTGCTTTTTCCTCCTTTTTGGATAGCGGTTCCCTGCCTAATAATTCGCCTTTGCCCGTTTTGGCAAACTCCATCAGCTTTTGAATGAACACTTCCTGGTCAGGCGTAGGCGGTATGTTATAGAATATCTCGTTCTTTTCGGGGCGGTCTATGCCAATCATTTCAGCAGTACGGTAATCCGTAATTTCGGAGTAAAATTGAGCCAGTTCCGGCACTTTGATAAAGTAGCGGAAACGCTCTTTTGCGACGATATTGTTAGCCACCGAAAATTCATAATCGGTTGTTTTCTTGGCATAAATCGCTGCCCACGCATCAAAGGAATTAATGCCCTGTTTTGCCAATGCCCGTGGTCGCAGGTATTTAAAGAGTAGGTATAATTCAGTCAGCGAATTGCTAATGGTTGTACCTGAAAGAAAGGTCGCACCCATATCCGCATCAATACGCTCTTGTATAGTACGTATGGCAAACAGCAGGTTCAGTGCCTTTTGGCTTCCCTGTTGATTGCCCAATCCCGCAACCCTTGAATGCCTTGTGTTGAACGTCAGGTTTTTGAATTGGTGGCTTTCGTCCACAAACAAATGGTCTATGCCCATCATTTTGAAGTCCACAATATCATCTTTGCGGTTCTCAATGTCGTGTTGCAGGGTTTTCAGCTTTACTTCGAGGTTTTCCTTTTGTTTTTCCGCTCCCTTTAGCATCCATTGCGTTATGTCTTCGCCTTGACTTCGCATAACATCAAGGTTTTCCTCTACGCTGTCCAATTCGATTTGCAGAATTTCCTTTTGTATTTCGGGCGATTGGGGTATCATTCCGAATTGGTCGTGTGTTAGTATCACGCAATCCCACTCGTTGTTCTTAATATCGCCGAAAATCCGCAGACGTTTTTCGGGCGTGAAATCATCAATGCCGGGGTATAAAATTTTGGCGTGGGGATAGGCGGTGCGGTAGGCTTCGGCAATTTCGGGTATATTGGCTTTCAGTCCGATTATCATCGGTTTGTGGGCTAAGCCCAAACGCTTCATTTCCTGTGCACCCGTACACATTATCAACGTCTTTCCTGCACCTACTTCGTGGTCGCAGATAGCACCGTTGTTCAGCTTTATCATCCAAACGGCATCCTTTTGGCTCGAATACAGGTCTTCAATTTCCAATCCCTTACGGTCTAATCCCGGAAACTCCTGATGTGAGCCGTCATAGTTCGGTCGGACGAAGCAGTTAAAGGTATCGTTGTATTGTTCGGTAAGCTTTGTTTTAAACTCATCGTTTTGGGCGTGGAGCCAATCGGTAAAGGCGGTTCGGATTTCGTCTATTTTGGTATTCGCCATTTGTATGGCTTCCATATCCCGCACCTTGACCTCTTTGCCATCTACATCTACTGTCTTTGAAATATCGGGCGTGGTATTGACAAGGGCGTGTTTGAGCAGAGCAATCCCGTCATACGTCCGGCTTTTGGCTTTGACCGCATATTTATCCCAGATATGTACGTTCTTCTGTTTGCAGGTGACGGAAAAGTCATCGGCACTATCCGAATAATGTACACGGACTTCCGCATCGAACAGGTGCGATGCAAATCGGGCATAAATACCTGCGGGTATCCAGCGTTCACCCAGATTAAAATCGAGTTCCTCAAATTCGATACGTCTTGGTCGGGCTTCCTCTAATACGATAAGGCTTTCTTTGGCTTCGGTATCATCGGGATTGCTTTCGAGGTAATCTCTTAATTCATTGGCTTTCTCCACTACATTGCCCGCAACCCAGCGTTCAGATATTTCATATTCCTTTTGCAATGGATTGTAGTAGATGCGACCGTGTAAGGCTTCTTTCAAAGCATCAGCAGGCATACCGCTGATTTCGGACATAAAGTCCAAATCCACGCTTCCATATTTGTTCAGTGAAGCCGATAACGCTTCTTCGGGATTGTCCGTTGCAATGGTTGCGGTAGAAAAACTTACAGGACGGTTGAATATATCTGCTTTATGGATTACACCGCCAACGACACGCTCCAGATAGGGTATTTCTTTACCTGCACTGTCCGTTTTGATGAGCTTGATATTATCCGCACTATTGAGATTTCCGTACCTTTTGACAAAGGCATCGTAAAGGCGGTTAAGTGTTTCCCTTTCTTCCTTATGTTCGGTCTGAAGCTCCGCTTCTTTATTGTAAAGCTGTTGGTAAACATCACGCACTCCGATATACGCTTCGGCTCTTGCTTTCTGCAAGGACGACAGTTGCAAGGGATGAAAAACAGCCGTACCGTCTGCGGTATCTACTTCTTGCAGATGACCGACCCAACCGTTATCCACGACAAGGCAGTCGTTTCGGTGGAACGGTTGCAGTTCGCCACTGTACGGAGCAGGTTCGGGAATGGTGTTAATTGGCATTTTGGGAATGGCTGGCGTGTCCGCTTGGACATTCCCGTTTGCTTGTGAAAACAAATCGCCGATAGCTTCCTGTTTTTTGCCATTTACTGGTGGTGTACCGTTAGATTTTGGCGGTATA
>NZ_FUKU01000017.1 GCF_900163865.1 Sphingobacterium sp. JB170 | reverse complement strand
TAGGTGGAAAAATACCCCGTAAATCCCCGTTTGAGGGTATTCACCGGATGCTTACATATCAGTAAGGTTGGCATCTTGCCTGAAGTTTGCCTGTTTTAAGAGACGTTCAATCTTTTTGTTTTCTCGGCTTTCCCATTGATGATCGGTCAATATCGCTAAATATTCATCACAGGTCATCCCTTCAAACTGGTTTCCTTGTACATGTTGGAGATGTAAATGTGCCATTGCTCCAAGTCGCATGGATTTTAGTTTTTCAATTGTCTGATTATTCATTTTTATTCAATTTATGGTGTAGATTATTTGTAATTGGATGCACCCCGTATATTGGCATGAACAGGGATATGAGCATTGTTCTGCTCAAGGTCTTTATAGGACATGGGTACTTTATCCATGTTATTTTTGAGGATGTTTTTGATACGGTTATAAGAGCATGCTTCGGTATCCAGCGCCCGCTTACAGGCGGTGTTGAGCCTTTCAGAACCGTAAGATTTATGCAGAAGGATTACTCCCAACGCACGCTTATAGCCTATTTCGGGATAATCTTGGGAGACCAGTATCTTTTCAATACACTTTAGGACGTACTCCCCATGCGGAGCGGCTTTCTGCTTAAAGAACTCAGGGTTCCAGTCGGAATAGAACTTATGGGTACTGCTCAGGTGTTCTGTATTAGTTACATAGCTTCCCTTGGTCAGGTTACGTTGGTGGATGGCTATTCTTTCCAGGTTGTAAAACACCTCAACCCTGCTTTTGGTGTAATGGATGATAGTTTCCTTCCCAATATATCGATAAGGCACGCTATAATAGTTCTTATCAGGTGATAAGTACACATAGCCCATCTTCTGCACTTTGGCCCGCTTATAATCTTTTAACTCATAAGGACTTAAAGGGAGTGGTTTCAGGTATTGGCGTTCTACAGACTGAAACAATTCAATACGACTAACTTCTTTTCGCTGGAATAGCAAAGTGTTATAGCGTACAAGGAGTTGCCAGATTTCTTTGTTGAGATCGGCAATAGAGAAAAAAGTCATCTCCCGCATAGGGTAGTAGATTCGTTGGTACGTTAGGTGCACTGCGTTCTCGACCAAGGCCTTATCCTGAGGAGCATATCCACGGGTCGGATTGATCACGCAATTATAGTGGCGAGCAAAGTCTTTGAACGTTCGATTGATGTCCGCTTCATACCTACTAGCCCTTTTAACCGCTGACTTAAGATTATCAGATACAATTGCCTTAGGCACCCCTCCGTAATAGTTTAAGGCATTGGCGCAGCAAGCAATAAACTCGTTCCGTTTTTGGCTTTGGCAGGCCTCAACATAGGTATAGTGACTGTGGGGAAGGATGGCCACGAATACTTCTACAGGGATCATTTCTCCCGTTTCCTTGTCCGTGATATGGAGTTTCTTTCCGGCAAAGTCTATAAATAGCTCATCGCCAGCTTCGTGGTCCAGCTTCATAGAACCCTTCTCTTTCGCGTATTTCCTTCGATAATGCTCCAGGAACTGGGTATAGCTATATGGATCCTTAGCGTTTTGGACATATTCTTGGTAGTGGTGCAGAAAGGTAAATCCAGGGTGGCAGCGAGCACTATTGACACGCTCAAAATAAAGCATAAGTTCGTTGTGGCGCTGCACGTCAATGGTGGTGTGAGAAGAAAAGAGTTCGGATAAGGCTGGATTTTCAAAGAGCAACAGCTCCTCAAGAGAATAATCACTGCCAGCAAACAACTGCATATAATTGTTTACGGTGTTTCGAGAAACTCCAAGAGTGGAACCTATTTTACGGTTACTGACGCCATCAAGATGTAATGTTATTATTTGTTTTAAGTCCATCGGATCAAGGGTATTGGCCATATCGCTAAGTTTAGAGCGACAAGGTAGTTTTCTTTTTGATCTTTTAAAGTGGCACAAAACGAACCGTAATACCGAGCTATTTATACTGCCGAAATTGGTGAAATAAATAGTGGCACAAAACGAACCGTAATCAAAAGATGATTACGTGTAACATTTAACAATTGTGGCATCATTTGAACCGAAATACCTGGCATCATCAGGCCGATTTAGCTGGCACTAATCGAACCGTAATATCCAATTAGGATTATCAAATGGAACTTTTATGGGAATTAAGAGACCCTGTGCATCCTTTATTGAAGTAAGAATAACGGTAATTATTCTCTGTTCAATAATCGAAGTATCTTGCGTAATTAAGACTTCACGAAAATCATTTGAGAAGAGAACTTTCTTACGAGGTTTAGAAACAAAGGCTTTATCATTGAGCATGTCAGACTATATTTTCTTATTAGAAAATTCAATCGCTTCCCTCTCAATTTCTTCGCTGGATTTGTATTTGTTATTTAATAACCAATCATCTATCTTTTTTCTATCAAAAAATAAAACTTTCCCATTTGGTTTAGAAAATGGTATTAAGTTTTCGTGTACCAATTTATAGACATAAGATTTTTTGAATCCTGTATAATCGGCAAGTTCTTCTACATTGAGAATTGGTTTAAGAGCAACCATATATTTTTCAATACGGTTAAGTTTAATTAAAATCATTTCATTCTCCATTGCTTTACTATTTTTTATTTAATAGAACAAAGGAAAAACAAACGTCAATTGCTTACAATACGCTTAAGAGTGAATAAATTTTTAAAGTGCATTTACCCTATTTTTTTTTCCATTCTGTAAATGATTTATTAACATTATGATAAATCATTTTTTTTGAGTCTTTACAAAATCTGTCAACTACAAAATTTATCAATTTTTTCCTATTACATGGATTTAGATTTTTCAAATCTGTTAGTGAAATATCAGTTAAAAATGTAAATATTGTTCCAACTTGATACTCTTTACTTAGTTCTGCCACATGTATCCAGTTAATAAATTTATCAGATTCTGTAGTAGTTAAAGCCAATACAAAATCATCATATGAGGTATCAGTCTTATTCTCTTTTATAAGTTTTCTATGAATTTCTTTATTTACTAAAGCAGTTTTTATAGAAAAAGAGTTTTTCCGTAAAATTTGATCGCTAGGGTCAATCACATAAGTCTGTGATGTGAATTCTTTTTTAAGTTTCCTATTTTCAATTTGACTATCGATAATTGTATTCACATATGATTTAACCGAATCTTTAAATTTTTTCTCAAATAGAATATTTATAATTTCATCTTTGATTATTGCTCTAATTTCATTTCTCAATTCCTCTTTTAATTCTTTGTCTATCATAATTCAATATTTAATTCAGGTATCATTTCTGCAGCTTCTTTCATTTTGCTATCAACAATTTTTGCGTAAATCGCAGTTGTTCTTATTTCACGATGTCCAAGGCGTTTTGAAACAGTATAAATATCTGCACCATTTTCCAATAGCAGTACTGCGTTCGTATGTCGAGCAGAATGAAAAGTAATATGTTTTGAAACACCGGCGCGATTGCACCATCGAACTAATTCAGTGTTATAGGTCATACCATATTTTAATCCAGTGAAAACTCGATCTGTTGGAGATTTTCGTTCACCTAGTAAATTACGAGCTTGATTAGAAATGTATAGATATTCCACTCCATCAGTCTTTTCTTGGCGAAAATTAATTTTAATACTTTCGCCTTCTTCTCGTACTTCAGACCACAATAAGGTATTGATGTCTGACCATCGTAAACCAGAAAGGCAAGAAAATAAAAAAGCATTTCGTAAAACTGGATATTTACATTCAGATTTTGCGAGAGATTGCATTTCATCAAATGTCAAATATTCTCTTTGGCTTTCAGCTTGTTCAAACGACTTTGTTTTGGTAGCATAGTTTATTGACAAATAGCCATCATCAAATGCGCTTCGCAAAGAAGCTTTAAATTTATTGAAATAGGAATATTTAGAATTTTGCGATAATGGAAGATTGCTTTTAGTAATAGCATCATTCTCAAAGTATGTTCGGACTTTCTTTACAAAACTTTCATCGATATCATCAAATGTTACATTTTTGGAAATGACATTATTTAGATGCTGCAATGTTGAGTACCAATTCCCATAATTATTAGACGAATCTCTCTTTTGCTTTTCTTCGGTAAGCTCTTCAAAATATTTCAGGAATGTTCTTTTAGATTTAGTGGTACTTTTTAAATCAAATTTCCCCTGGACAAATTCGGCTTTGCGAATTGCAAGAACATTTTCGGCAAATTCTAAAACTTCTTTATTTTCCTTTTTCTCTTTTGCAGTTTTAGGATCAGATAATAAATAAGAATCTAAATTTTCAAAATTACGAAGATGTCTTCTTTTTCCATTCTCGTTAATTTCTGAACCTTTGTAGTATTCAATAGAAAGACTTAACCTTCCATCCTTCAGTTTTCTTTTATTTAAAGATATTTTCATAGATTGCAATATGTATCACTTGTACTACTTTAATCAATAATATTAAATAAAGTAGTACTAAAGTAGAAACAAATGTACAAACAAAGTATTACATGCGAAAACAAAAGTTATATAAAATACTGATAATCAAACAAAAGAATACAAAAGAAACTAAAGGAAAGCATATTTACTTCCCGATACAGAACTTAGAAAATATATTCTCAAGCAAATCATCAGTAGACACTGCTCCTGTTATTTCGCCGAGATGATGAAGGGACTGGCGTATATCCATCGCTAGAAAGTCAGACGTCACTGGATTAATGATGCCGTATAATACTTTATCGAGGGCCTCCTGCGTCTTCTGTAATGCTTCAACATGCCTAATGTTAGTAACAAGCACATCATCCGTAGCGATATTCGATAGATTCACCTGACTTAACAGCTCATCTTTCAACTCATCAATACCATTATTAAATTTTGCAGATATGTATATCGGTTTTAGTGGCGCGTATGTCTGGCGCTGCTCATCGGTGAGTAGGTCTTCTTTATTGATCAGTGTTACGAATGGGATATTTAGTCCACCAACCTCTTCAACCTGCAGCTGCACATCAGCCACCGTGTCTTGCGTAGGGTCAAATAAATAAATAATGAGTCGTGCCTGTTTCATCTTCTCACGCGTCCGCTCCACCCCTTTCGCTTCGATGATATCGATCGTTTCCCGAATTCCAGCCGTATCGATAAAACGGAATGTTATCCCGTGGATATTAATTTCGTCTTCAATAGTATCTCGCGTGGTCCCGGCAATTTCCGAAACAATAGCACGCTCTTCGTTTAAAAGTGCATTCAGCAATGTCGATTTACCCACATTAGGTTTGCCAGCAATTACGACCGGAACACCATTCTTAAGTACATTCCCCTGTTCAAACGAAACAATAAGTTTACGGATCACGCTGTGGATATTCAGTACGAGTGACCGCAGGTGATCTCGATTAGCAAACTCTACGTCTTCCTCACCAAAGTCTAGCTCCAGCTCAACCAGCGAGGCAAAATTCACGAGATCCTCCCGCAGTGCTTTGAGCTGATTGGAGAATCCGCCGCGCATCTGTTGCATAGCAACCTGATGGGAGGCCTGCGAGTTGGACGCGATAAGATCGGCGACGGCTTCTGCCTGCGATAAATCAAGCCCGCCATTTAAAAACGCACGCAGGGTGAACTCACCCGCTTTGGCAGCGCGCGCGCCCTGTTTCATGAACAGCGCTAAAACCCGTTCGATAATGTATTTGGAGTTATGCGTCGAAATCTCGATCACATTCTCTTTTGTGTAGGAGTTTGGTCCTTTAAAAACAGAGACCAGTACCTCGTCAATAATATCTTTTCCGTCACGGATTGTCCCGAAATGTATAGTGTGGCTATCCTGAGCATTCAAATCCTTCCCTTTGAATACTTTATTTGTAATATCAATAGCCGCACTCCCGGAAAGGCGGATAACAGCAATTGCGCCGTTAGCCCCTGGTGAGGTCGCTAGAGCAACGATAGTATCTTGCGAAATTAATTCTGTTGACATCGTGCAAAGGTACGCTTTAGAATTTATTTTTGACGGAGGCTTATCGACGTGTGCCGATAAACTCTGTATCGAAGAATATCGACAAATCCTCCATTAAATTCCCAAAAACCCGGTAGCACTTAACATGATGTTAATATTATGGTTATATTTAAGACACATTATAGTAATACTTTTAAAGCATAATTGTACGTGGTTAAGAAAAAAATGACAAAGAAAATTATCCCTAGAGATATAAGCTGGTTAAGTTTCAACGGACGGGTGTTGCAAGAAGCGGCAGATAAGGATGTCCCACTTTCGGAGCGAATTAAATTTTTAGGCATATTCTCCAACAACTTGGACGAGTTCTTTCGTGTTCGCGTTGCGGGACTTCGTCGGGCACAAAGTTTCAACGACAAAGATGCCAAAGTGCTTTTCTTCGACAAGCCGCAAGAGATCCTCGACCGCCTAAATGAAATCATAATCGAACAGCAGAAAAAATTCGACCAGGTATGGGATAACGTTCAAGCAGATATGGCTAAACAGAAGGTGTTCATAAAAACCGATACCGAGCTTGATCTGCGGCAGCAACAATTTGTGCGCGATTACTACGAAGACGAGGTTGAATCGAATATCATTCCGCTACTACTCGACGAAAACCGCCCTATGCCCTATCTACGGGATAAAAGTCTGTATGTAGGTATCGCGATGCGCAAAACGGATTGGGAATACGAAACGCGTTTTGCCATCATCGAGCTACCTTCGCGCCAAAACGGCCGTTTCCTGTTGCTCCCATCACCAAAAGGCGAGAAGCACGTCATGGTGCTCGAGGACGTCATTAAGTTTAACTTGCCGTATATCTTCTCCTACTTTGGTTTCGACACCTTCAAGGCACATGCTTTTAAGATTACTAAAGATGCAGAGTTTGATCTGGACAACGATATCAATACGACGCTGGTGGAAAAAATCGAGAAAGGCGTAAAAAATAGACGAAAAGGCAAGCCTACGCGCTTCGTGTTCGATAAAGAAATGGATTCTGCACTCGTGGAGCTATTGATCAAAAAGCTGCATCTGACAAAAAAAGACAGCATCATCCCTGGACAGAAGATTCATAATTTCAAGCATTTCATGGACTTTCCTAAGGTATTTAAGCAGGAAAATAAACCCGCCGAGCGTATACCTTTTGACCATCCCGAATTTGCCGATCGCCAGCGGATAAGTGACGTGCTACTTAAAAAAGATATCCTTCTTTCATTTCCCTACCATCATTTCCACCCCATGATCGACCTACTGCGCGAATCGGCGATGGATCCTGAGGTGCGTACCATCCAGATCACGGTTTACCGTATGGCGCAGAACTCAAAGATTGCCAACGCCCTGATTAATGCCGCCCGTAACGGTAAAATCGTGACCGTCATGCTGGAACTACAGGCCCGCTTTGATGAGGAGAACAATCTGGACTGGAAAGAACGCTTTGAGACCGAGGGCGTACGCGTACTGCTCGGCATCCCCAATAAAAAGGTGCACGCTAAACTCTGTATCGTCAAAAAAAGAGTCGGTAACAAAACGCTTCAATATGGCTTTGTGAGCACCGGAAATATCAATGAGAAAACGGCTAAGATATACGGCGACCACTGCTTGATGACCAGCGACCGCACCATCATGGCGGACATCAATAAAATATTCAGCGCACTAGCAGGCGCAAAAAATGGCGAATTTTCTCCAAAGCCTATCAAGAATATGCTAGTATGTCCGATAACGATGCGCGAGACCATCAACAATCATATCGATAACGAGATTCAAGAAGCGCTTGCCGGAAGGAAAGCGTATATGGTTATTAAAGTGAATTCGCTAAGCGACACGGATATTATCCAGAAGCTTTATCAAGCAGCCGAAGCGGGTGTAAAAATAGAAATGATCGTACGCGGTATATACTGCGCAATGAACCAAAAGAAATTCAAAGAGCAGATCCACGCCATTAGCATAGTGGACGAATACCTTGAGCACGCCCGGGTGATGTACTTCCACGCTGCAGGTAAAGAATATGTATACATTTCCTCGGCCGACTGGATGACTAGGAACCTTGATCACCGGGTAGAAGCAGCGGTACGTATCAATAGCAAAAAGATAAAAAACGAAATCACCGATATGCTCGCCCTGCAGCTTAAAGATAATGTCAAAGCAAGGATCCTAGACAACAATCTGGAAAACACTTATGTGCCCGCAGATGGTTCTGAATTGCGATCTCAGGTTGAAATTGCGCGGTACCTGCGGGCAAAAGCAAAGCACGATTAACCACCAGTTGGCGAATTTTCGTAATTGTTAATTATTTGTTAAACCGGTCGCCATTGAAGGGGACTGGCACTTCTATTGTAAAACCCTGGTCAGTTAATAGAATATACACGAATTAAATCACAGTTATGAAAACGACGATTAAGATGTTAAGCTTCCTATGTATTGCCTTGTTCACGTTCGCAAGTTGCAGCAAGGATGACGATCCTGCAGATAATATTTTGTTTGCAGATAAATACCGCGGAAATATAAGTTTTACAACAACCAGTGAGCAAGAAAATGTGCCCATCTCCGAAGGAACGGTAACTGTGACTAAAGTAGGCGACACCTACAACTTTGCTTTTTCAAACGGAATACCCAACATTAATGGTATTGAGTTTGAACAGCGCGGCGATAATACCTACTGGAATATAGGGGGGTCAACCGCCAGCTATATCCAAATTGATGCGGACAACCTGACGATTGCATACGTACAAGATGGCGACGCATGGACTGCAAATTGTTCTCGCGATTAATATTTGCCATGATATTTTTTAGAAAGCCTGCCCACTCGGCCGGCTTTTTTTGTATGTTTAACTATGGATATCGCTAAACGTTTTCATCGAATAATCGCTATTTATTTCCAACTACAAGGCCGTTCGGTAGTCAAAGCCCAGGACCTATCCGAACAGTTCGAGGTAAGCGTGCGCACGATATATCGCGACATGAAAGCGCTCGAGCAGGCCGGCATTCCCATATACGGGGAGGCAGGAACGGGCTACTCCCTGAGCGAAGGCTATAAACTTCCTCCCACCAGCTTCACAGCGCAGGAGATCCGGAGCCTAGCAACTTCGGAAAAGCTTATGCAGAAATTCGTCGATCATGAGCTATTCAGCCACTTTAACACCGCAATCGGGAAAATAAGATCTTATTTCCGCTATAGCGAGAAAAACTCCATCACGGCGCTCGAGGAAAATGTATATATGAACGCACCTAAGCATATGTTTAACGAAGCCGTGCCTGGGGCGCTATCGATGCTCTTCGAGAGCATTTCGCTACGCAAGAAAATTAAGATGGAATACCGTGCGCTAGACCGGCAGGAATCCGCTACGCGCCAGATTGAACCGGTCGGCGTGTACCATGAAGGGAACTTCTGGTACTTCCTTGCTTACTGTCACCTGCGTAAAGACTACCGTAGATTCCGCATCGACCGCATCATCCAGATTTGGCGTACCGACGAGCCCTACGGGCACCAGCACAAGCCGTTACGCCATTTTTTAGAGCAGAAAGAAGCGCCCAAAATGACCACCGTTATTATTTCGGTCGATAAAGAAATCGCTAGGTACATACAATACCAGCGCCAATACCACGGCTTCATCAAGGAAGAACTCATCGGTGACCAGTTTATCATGCACTTTCGCGCGCGTGATATCGACAATGAGTTTGCCCGTTGGTATTTGATGTTTGCCGATCGAGCCTCAATTATTGAACCCCAGGCACTCAAAGACACCATTCGGCAGATCGTCGCGAACATCAAAATCTAAGAAAATAGCAATTGAATTTTTATGCTAAAAGGTTTTTTCTATCTTTAGCACTACCAAAATGTCAAATAACTGGATGATGATAAAATATAAATCTTTAGCGGCGGCAGGCGCCTTATTTCTTTGCTCAAGTGCGTTCGCCCAGCAAAACCCTGTTTTCCCAGGATGGTACGCCGATCCCGAGGGAATTGTTTACAACAACGAATACTGGATCTTTCCGACCTACTCCGCTCCTTACGAGGAGCAGATCTTATTCGACGCGTTTTCTTCAAAAGATCTAGTAAACTGGACCAAGCATCCGCGGATCCTTGATAACAATGAGGTAAAGTGGGCGGATAAAGCGATGTGGGCACCCAGCGTCATTGAAAAGGATGGCAAATACTACTTCTTCTTTGGAGCAAACGATGTGCATGAAGGGGAAGTAGGTGGTATCGGCGTTGCCGTAGCCGACAAACCCGAAGGCCCATATAAAGATTTAATAGGCAAGCCGCTTATAAACGATATTGTAAACGGTGCGCAACCAATCGATCAATTTGTCTTTAAAGATAAAGACGGCCAGCATTACATGTTCTACGGCGGGTGGAAACATTGCAACGTGGTAAAATTGAGCGACGACTTTAAAAGCATCGTCCCCTTCCCGGACGGGACAACCTATAAAGAGGTCACTCCGGAAAACTATGTCGAAGGACCATTCATGTTTATTCGTGAGGGCAAATACTACTTTATGTGGTCCGAAGGTGGTTGGACCGGCCCCGACTATAAAGTAGCCTACGCGATTGCCGACAGTCCTTTCGGTCCCTTTGAAAGAGTAGGAACAATCTTGGAGCAAGATCCAAAAATTGGTGTGGGCGCAGGTCATAACTCTGTTATCAAGGTACCAGGTGAAGATACCTACTACATCGTTTACCACCGCCGCCCACTCGGAAAGACCGGTGCTGAGGAGCGCGAAACGTGTATCGATAAAATGACCTTCGACGAAAATGGACACATCAACCCTGTGAAAATGACCTTTACTGGCGTCGAACATAAACTGGACTAATCGATATTAGAAGACCAGCGCTTCGAGTCGCTGACGCTTAGAGCGAATAATACAGCAAAGTGGCCTGCAAGTTTTATACTGCAGGCCACTTTCCATTTACGGTAGCTGATAATGAGGAATATACCGCGTGCTAGAAACGCTCCCAGAAATGTGGCGGCTCAATACCGAGTGAACGTAAATACACAAACCCTTGCCCCCTATGGTGAATCTCGTTATCAACGAAATACAAGAGGTTTGAATAGATCGGAAATTTATATTCGCCAAAAAGGTTATGCTCTTTATGGAAATCTTCCTCCGGAATACGGTTAAAAAGATCAATGATCTTCGGGGTATCTTCATCCCAGCGTTTCAATAGTGCTTCTTTGGTGTCTAAAGGTAGGTTGTGTTGATAACCTTCTTCATCGCGAGCCACGATCCCGCGCAATCCTGGCTCTGCAATGGAAAGTAGCTCTTTGGTCAGCTCAGCAAAGGTGCGCATGCCACCTATCGCATAGTTGAATAATTCTTTCTCCGGAAACGCTTCAATCACCCGGCGTGTTAGTTTACGGTGTCCCAGCCAATGTTCCAAAAATTCTTGTTTCGTTAATACTAATGCTGTACTCATGGTCATTATATTTAGATGTTTAAATTTTAGTTCTTGGAGATCCTTTCTCGCAATGAACTCCCTTTTTCATATAATCAAAGTTAGTCGCATCGTTGACAACAGTTTGTCAGCAGCAAAATAATAAAAATTATAATCCTGTTAGACTTTTAAAAATTTTCAAAAATCCCTGATGTTAATTTAATGATTATTCCTAGACATACGATAATCGAACTAAATGCCGCTACCCTAGCGCCACTTGCTTTTCATTTGGTGTAATCACAAAGCTACCAATGAGGAGGCCGACTGCTAAGGCAACAACAACAGAATCGGCAGAAAGATTAACAGCATATTCGCCGACGACAGCATAGACGTTTTAGGCGTACATGCCGACCCATGTAGACTTTGTACACGCACACTTTAAGCCAGAGACATTTAACAGCGAGCCCGAACACCGTCATATCGATGTTATCGATATGACGGAACACACTGATTTCAACTTTACGCACCTCGGACATTGAAAAAAGATACAGGTACTTTTCGCTGTATCTCCGAGATAATATCTTTTAATGAAGATGTCGTTTAGCTTTATGGTATTAATGGTAACCATTGCAAACGCTAGGGCGGAGAACAAACTCCACCTATCTATCGTGTTAACAAATTCTTTAAATTCATTTTCTGTCTTACTATTACAAATAGCAATTCTAAGCTGGGTTTTCGACTCTTTGCTTACAAAGCTTATCGCGGCCGTGCTATCCTTTCTTCTTTAGCTAAATGCAGTTGAACAAAACCGTCTTTAAGTTTTTGTCCGTTATGTTTAAACTTTGAGTTTAGTTCACTATTGTTTCCTAAAATAGCTCCAGCTCCTGTGATTATCGGATTAATGTTAAAATAAATCGCTGTAACCAAATCTTTATCGATAAAGGCGTTGAAAGTACCTGCTCCGCCACCAACGACGATTTCCTGCTCCCCTTTTCTAGACATATATTCAATAGCTTCTTCTGGGCTCGCCACGAATTTGTAGCCATCAACTGTATGAGGTTTATCAGCCAATATGATAATTTCTATTCCATTAAAAAGTTCTCTTACTTCAATTGGAAATTTTAGAAAATTTTCAAAGGTTCTTAGTCCGATCACAACATTTCCAACCTGTCTTACAAATCGCACATAAAATTCCATGGCTTCTGGTGGCAGCTGATGATGCGGATTATCGGCTAATAAAATTCTTCCGTTAGCCGAAATGTTTGCTATTAGTGTTACTTTCATAATGAATTATTTTTTTATTTCTGACAACAAAATTATCGGATATTCGATTTATATTTACTATTCATTACCTTTAGGAAAGTAACTATTTTATGTGCAGGACAAAAAGTAACATTAATAAAGAAACTATATTGGCATTAAAAGATGGCATTGAACTGCTGAGCGGTAAATGGAAATTTTGTATCCTGCACAATCTGCAGAGCTACGGCACCATGAGGTTTAAAGATCTGCAAGAGATGGCTCTGGGAATATCCCCCAAAGTTCTGTCTAAAGAGCTGCAAGAATTAGAAGATAATTTATTAATTACCAGAACGGTTAATAACACGAAACCTGTGACGGTTTCTTATGAACTTACGCCACATGCCAAAGAAACAGAAGAAGTTGTCAATGCATTAATTAAATTTGGACTAAAGCATAGAAATAAAATTAAAGCAAAATGAGGTTACTGTCGTAAGTATAACACCGAGCCGGCATTCTCCATTATTCCTCCTGGTAATCGTGGCCCAGAATTTAAGTACCTAACGTATTCGGATCTTGCCCTTCAAAATTATATGCCTACGGAGAAATTTACCCTATAATTTACAGTTGGATACGCAATGAAGCCTTAAAAGTGTGGCTATTACTATTAAACAGTAGAAAATGGGCGTCGGGATAACAAACCGCTAAACGGGCTTTATAATTTAGTATTTCGGGGCTGTCTTGTTGAGCTGCTATATGATGGTTCACGCGGTTACTCACCTCCATCGTTAAGGTATTAGCAATGATTTTAATCGTAATTTTCAGGGGGAAGCTTTCGATACTGTTGTACCCGTATCGTAATGCGTTCTGCACTAAAGGAAACAATATAAATGCAGGCAGCATAGGGTCTCCTTCCTGCTCGACATTAAGACGAATATAGAGTTGGTTTTGTTCCGAATAGGCATGCCGATAGCATTCAATATAATCTTTTAGCATGTCGGTTTGCTGAGCCAAAGATATTTTATCCTCCAAACTGATCCTTAGCGTATTAAGGAGATATTTAACAAAAAATGCATGGCTTTGTTTTTCGGCGTTCATTTCCCCAACCAAATTATCATCCGTTCGGCTCGTATAAAAACTAAGTTCCGCGCGCAAGAATTCCTCATTTTCTATTTTATCCTCGAGTGCTGGTCGGAGTAGCCTGCTTAGTAAGTTTTTCATCCGCGCATTTATTTGTTATCCGCAATGCGGCATTTATTCAATCCCGCTCACGCCGCCGGACACCACAAGCTTCATAGCATCAGTGGCACTCATATTTAGCTTTTCAACATGTATGGTACGAACTACAACAACCTGCCCAGCGACGGAATAGGAATAGGGAAAATATACCACAACCTCATCGGTTAAGCCAATCTTACTTAAGTCGCGCTGTGTTAAAAAACCGATTTTTTTCAACCCCGTCTCATTTACTAACACCAAAACCGGTTCATTGAATTTTTTAGCATCTCCTACAAAAGCCTCGGTAAAATCCTTGATGGATGAATACAGGGTATTAAAGAGGGGAATTTTAGCAATACTGCGCTTTAACCAGGCTCGAATAGGCGCGGTGACCAAGTTGGTAAAAATTAACCCGACCACAATAAGAACCACAACAACGGTTAAAATACCGATCCCCGGAATATATAACGGCATTCCCGTCTCATCATGCAGAAAATGTGCCGTCAAATTTAAGGCGTTGTCGAGCGCAGCAACAGCCCACACAATTAGAAATACCGCTCCAGCGACAGGAACGACAACGAGCGCCCCTTTAATAAAATAGTAGAGTAATTGTTGGAAAAACTTTTTTATCATAAACGTATATTCACTTCTTATATCTTTTCTTCTCGCCCTTTATGTTCCTAGCCGTAAAAATACACTCTTTTTACACGCGAAGAAATAGTTACCAGCAATTCGTAGGGAATTGTCCCAATGTGCTGAGCGGCCTGGGTAATATTCGGAAAAACTACCACTTCATCTTCTTCGAATACCTCCAGTCCCGTCACGTCAAGCATACACATGTCCATGCATATATTTCCGACGGTATCGACAAGCTGCCCACGAATGGACATCTTCCCTATTCCATTTCCGAATCGACGATCATAGCCATCGGCATAACCGATCTTCACCGTAGCAATTCGCGAATCTCTCGTTAACAGCCCCCGCCGATCATAACCAACTGACTCGCCAGCTTTGAGCGACTTGATCTGCGTAATGGTGGTCTTGAGCATCCCGACCGTATCTAATGCAAATGATCCACCCGTGGATACGCCATATAGACCAATTCCTAAGCGTACCATATCTAAACAATCCGCGGGCCGATGTACAATTCCCGAAGTTGCTAAAATATGTTTGATAACGGAGTATCCTAGAGCCTCTTCCAGGTACGAAGCGGCCAGCTTAAAGCTGTCTACCTGCCCCTGAGTGAATTCCGTATGTTGCGGATCGCCTGCTGCGGCGAGGTGCGAAAATACGCTGGCCACCCGCACTTGGCTCTGCTGCCGCAGCATTTTAGCAAGGGTAGTGATCTCTCCGCTCATAAAACCCAGTCTATGCATTCCCGTATCCACCTTAATGTGTATCGGGAATCCCACTTTACCTTTACGAGCAAGGAACGCGATAAATGCCGACAGTATGCGGAAGCTATAGATTTCCGGCTCCAGTTGGCTTGTCACTAAAGCATCAAACACCTGTTCATCTGGACTGAGGACCATAATAGGAAGGGTAATTCCATTTTGGCGAAGCTCCACGCCCTCATCGGCGAACGCAACAGTCAGGTAATCTACTTTATTATACTGCAACAGATTGGCAACTTCGTAGCTGCCGCTACCATAGGAAAATGCTTTGACCATCGCCATTATCTTCACCCCCTGGGGCACCAACGCCCGGTAGCGCTGCAAATTATACTCGATCGCTTTAAGATTTATCTCCAGAACTGTCTCATGAGTTTTTTCACTCAGCATCCGGCTTAAGTCTTCCAAATGGTAAAAGCGGCTTCCCTTGATGAGAACCGTCTGGTTGCTAAAGTCCAGCTCCGCTGCTCCAGCGAGTAGCTCTCCTGTTGTGCTGAATAGCATGGTGGGCACCGCGAGTTCCTTCAGGAATGCGAGCTCCGCCCCTACAAGAATGATGCGCGCTAGCGGATGTCGAGCCAGCAGATCAAAAAGCTTTGTTGCTACTTTATCATCCAGCCCCTCCATACCCGAGAGCACCAGCGTTTTACTTTCGTGTTGCTTTTGCTGCATCAAAAAGTCGAGCGCTATCTGTAGCGAAGCTAAATCATTTGAATAAGAGTCGTCAATAATCGAGCAGCCTTTTTTTCCTTTTTTAAGCTGCAAACGCATCTCTAAAGATCTTAATACCGCTATGCGCTGCGCGATATCGGCTAAGGGATACCCACTGTAGGATAAAAATGTGATACAGATAAGTATATTTTCGATCGACCCTTTGTCGGTAAATGGCACGATAAACTCGTGCCGCTGGCCAGCCTTAATGACTTTAATCTTTGTACTAAAAGGTCCTGAGTTCTGAATCCCGTCAACTGTTATCCAGTCCGAGGGCTGGCTTCCAAAAGCATACAAGTTATTCTGCGCTACACCCAAGTACTTATCAAGTCTATAGGCCGATGGGTAAATAATATCGATTCCCATCCGGCTAAAGAGCAATAACTTTTCTAGCAATTTTTCTTGTTGGGATGCAAAGCCCGAGGCATGTGCGTTACCGATATTTGTAAATATCCCAACTTGTGGCTGGATCATCCGCGCAAGAATAGCCATCTCACCTGGCTCACTTATCCCCGCCTCGATAAAAGCGAAATCGTACTCATCCGATAAATTCCACAGCGAGAGCGCTACGCCTATCTGCGAGTTGTAGCTCTTGGGACTTTGGTATACTTTATAATCGTTTCCCAGCAGCTGTGTTAACCACTCCTTCACCACAGTTTTTCCATTGCTTCCGGTAATGGCAACAACGCGCACCTTTTTGCAGTCCGAGCGGCGCTGCAGAGCGAGCTGCTGCATCGCGCCGAGCGTATCATCCACCAAAATAAAGGTAGCCTCACTATAGAGCGAACGATCAACCGAATCATCCGAGATGACAAAAGCGCGGATACCTTTCTGATAGGCCTCCTGAATATAATTATGTCCGTCACGGACATTCTTTAAAGCAAAAAATAAGCTTCTGCTCCCCACCAATATTTTACGGGTATCGTAGCAGAGATCAACAATCAACTGATCGGGGTCGGCAATAAGCGCATCCCGATAGATAAGAAAGGAAATAATTTTTGCTACAGTATACATATTAAGTGGTAGTCAAATTTCATCATTATTTTCTAAAAGTGGCGATTTTTTTGAAGATTTGTATTATGGACGATTCCTCATCAAAAAAAAGCTATACTCCGCACCAAGCGAAGCTCAAAGCGGAAAGCTTCTGTGCTTATCAAGAACGTGCCCAGCAGGAGGTTCGCGATAAGCTATACCTATGGGGGTTACACCACAACGATGTCGAAAACATCATCGCTACTCTCATTGAAGAGAACTTTTTAAATGAAGAGCGATTTGCCAAGGCGTACGTACTGGGAAAATTCCGCATGAAAGGATGGGGCAAAATCAAGATTAAGATGCACCTAAAGGCAAAACGTGTATCTGACCCCTTGATCCGTACCGCGCTTCAAGAAATTGACTTGGACGATTACGAGCAGAAGCTAGAGGACACCATTGATCGTAAACTCACCAAACCACTAGAGCAGCTCTCGATCGCCGAACGCGCTAAACTCATTCGCTTTCTACAGAGCAAAGGTTATGAAAACGAGCTGATCTTCGAGAAAACAGACAGCAGGAAAAAGTAATCCCAGAGAACTAAGCGCATATGGCTCAGCAACAAACTTATTACAAAAATAACGGTGCTTCGTGCGTATATTAAGCTAATTTTATTTCCTATCAGCGTGGATCTATTATCTGAACGCACTAATATTTTAAATAACAACAGGCAGCGAAAAGCTTTAGAGCAAATGAATAAAAATACAGTCTTTTTCTTAACACTTATCACAGGCCTGCTCCTCTTCTTATCTGCTCAGTGGCAATATACCTTTGCAAAACTGTCCACTAGCGTTGATACACACCCGATCGCGTTGCTAGAAAGCCATAACTACGACACCAGTGAGACCGAGTCCTCCTTCGAGGAACTACTAGCGAATCACGTCGAGCCGCTAGAAGCACACTCCCAACCCGCTCCTCGATTATTTCGCATACACCCGACGCATCCTCTACCCTTTATTACGTTGGCAGTTCGCTTCCCGCCTCCAAACGGCGAAAAATAACGACACGTCACCCAGCGATCGCAATTAGTCCCTGCGCATCCATCACACATATAAGTTACATATAAATACATTTTTTAACCGTTTAAAAAAATGCAGTATGAATAATACTATAAAATCCGGCCTCGGTCTAATACTATCCCTATGCACCTATCAGTTGAGCGTAGCGCAGCAACTGGATGAAAAAGTTATGAAAATGAATGTCCAAGAAATCGGCCCCGCAGTCTCCAAAATCTCGGCCCTTACCCCGGTTAGCTATTCCTATAACACCACAGACTACCAAAAGCTGAAATTGCCGGCGGAAACTCAGTATGGTTTTCTTGCAGAACAGGTGTCATTAGTTTTTCCTCAGCTGGTCAAACCGGTTTCAAAAATATACGATACCTCAAAAAATACAACCAAAGTGGCAAAACTTAACGAAGTGGACCAAATTGAACTAATACCCTTTCTTGTAAGCGCTATTAAAGAGCAGCAGATGCAGATCGAAGAATTACAAAAGCAACTCGAAGCGTTAAAGTCTCTGAATAGCCCGGTCGACAAATAATCGATACGCTTGAAGGCCTCCGGCAGATTTGCCGGAGACCTTACAAAACGTTTTTCACAGATGATTATTTCATTAACAGCTAAAACCCATACACCAGTGCGAGAGAAGCTTGTGCGGCTTGTTTTGTTGCACTCTCACCGTCTCTTTTAAGAAAACCTGCTTGATCATTGTTGTCTAAGCGAAACTCCGGAATAACGGAGAGCCCGCCATGTTTTAATTTGGCAGAAATGGTAAAGGAGAGAAACTCCGGATTTTCTACATCGAACGCATCCTTTTCTTTAAAATATTCCGCCCGGATACCTAAATCAATATTTTCGTTGATAGCGTACCTGGGGTACAATGCGATACCACTGTATCCACCCCGGACCTTAAATGAATAGTCAGCCGCGTTTAAGCCTAATAAAATTTTATCCGTTATCGCATAATTTGCCACCAAATCGATCAACGTGCCGGAGCTATAGTTGTCGGCTCCACCAGCGGAAGAGCCAGTGAGGAAATTCAGGTATGCCGAGAGTCCGCTGAACGGTTCAACTGCCAGCTGCGCCCCGAAATGTGACACACCATTCAAATCGCGATACACGTTCCAATCATTGAACAATCCTGCCATAAGTGAGATTTTCGGTGAAAACGCATAAGTTGCTTTTATCCCTGCATTTTGAAATGGTCCTGCACCAAATAGATAGGAGGTTGAGTAATGAAAATTCGCTACAGGTGAGATGACTTCATAACCGACAAAGGTACCCATATACCCAGCCGTCATATTAAACTGTTCGGTGAAATCATACGAAACATACATATTCTGAATATGAAATGAATTCTCACCGTCAGCGTCCGTAGCATCACCGTTAGGAATCGTTAGATATTGCCCGCGCGGACCAAAAGACACCTCTCCAACAAATGTAGCTTTCCCGGTAGACTTCTTTAATCCCAAGGCCAACATACCTAAAGAAATCGAATTTTGGTCATTAGCAAAGTACGTACCGATATTCTCTCGCTCGGCGAAATCATATTTATAGTATACATCCGCATAGCCCGAAATTTCCAGCGGTGAACTTTCTTGCGCATCTACCTCGAGGAGTATACATGCTAAAGAGGCAATTAATAATAGCTTTCTCATATTCTGTTTTACGTTTACAATTTCAATTAAATGGTGAGTAAAAAAACAATAAAACCTAAAAAATGAGTCAAAAAAAACAGAGAGGCAATCAACAATCTTACAAAGACCGAGCGAAATAAACACAAAACACCTAAACAAATACATTTTATAAGAATTTATCGTTTTGTAAAACAAATAACTACATAAAATAATAAAAATCAAAATATATTACAATATTTCACACAAAAACACAACTAAAAACCAACAAACAAGTAAATAAATTAAATAAATTTTATTTTTTATCACACATCTATACAAATAATCAAATTTTATTACCATATTCACAAAGAAATAAACACAACAATCACAAAACAACAGTAAAAACAGGGAAAAAATTAAAATTTAAAACAAAAAAACAAAAAAAACCAATGACACAGATGAAAAAAATAATTCCATTTGGATTTCTAACGATAGCCGCTATACTTGCATTGCTAGCGCCATCGACAGAAGTCATAAATAACCCCGATAGCGCAATCGACAGCGGAGATACCGCCTGGCTTCTTATGTCTGCCGCCTTAGTACTACTGATGACCCCAGGCTTAGCATTCTTCTACGGTGGAATGGTGCGAAAGAAAAACGTAATTTCAACGATGCTACAAAGTTTTGTCTGCATGGGGTTAGTTACTATTATATGGGTCATTTTTGGCTTTAGCCTCGCATTTGGAGAAGATATTGGTGGTGTGATTGGAAATCCGGCTACATTTTACATGATGAAAGGTATGCTCGGAAACGATGTCTGGCCCGCACTACCAACTGTCCCGATCGCTCTCTTTGCTATGTTTCAGCTCAAATTTGCGGTGATCACACCTGCTTTGATTACCGGCGCATTCGCTGAGCGTATTAAATTCAACTCCTATCTAATTTTCATCACGCTTTTTGTGATCTTCATCTATTCCCCGCTGGCACACGCCACGTGGCATCCCGAAGGCATACTCGCTGAATTGGGGGTCCTCGATTTTGCAGGCGGAACGGTCGTGCACATGTCTGCAGGATGGGCCGCTTTAGCCTCAGCACTATACCTCGGCAAACGCAAAGAACAAATACATACGCCAGCACGCATTAGCTACGTGATTTTAGGAACTGGATTACTCTGGTTCGGTTGGTTTGGGTTCAATGCAGGATCCGCCGGTAGTGCCGGCGTCCTTGCGGCCTCCGCTTTTGTGACCACCACCACCGCTTCGGCAGCGGCTGCCATGGGCTGGATATTCTTTGACATCATAAGAGGAAAGAAGCCGTCTGCCATGGGCGCTTGTATCGGAGCTGTCGTCGGACTCGTCGCCATTACCCCTGGCGCAGGCTTTGTAACAATCCCCCATTCGCTCGTCATTGGTCTGGTGGCAGCTGTAGTGAGCAACTTGGTAGTAATATGGAGAACAAAAAGAGACATCGACGATACGCTGGACGTTTTTCCTTGCCATGGCGTGGGTGGGATGGTCGGAATGTTACTAACAAGCGTATTCGCAAATAGTAACGTCAACGAAGCGGTCACCACCAACGGCTTATTCTTTGGCCAGACCGGCCTATTTGTCGCCCACCTAATTGCCCTAATCTGTACCTCAGCATTTGCTTTCTTTGGTTCATTATTACTATTAAAGCTTACCGATCTACTAACACCACTACGCGTAAATGAAACCGCTGAAGTGATGGGACTGGATCGTAGTCAGCACGACGAGGAACTTTAAATCATTTCACTAACTCCAATTATACAGGGAACATTTGCATCAGCCGATAGAACACTCCTGTTAAAACCAACCTAATATGAATATTCCTCCTGCTCCATATTGCAGGAGGATATATTTAACTATTGGTGCCCTTAAACCTAGCCACCTGCTTCACTATGGCGAACAATCACGATCCTCATCATACGAGCAAAAATATTTAAAACTGATTTTGAGCTATATCCACTGATTTTGACAATTTATTTTGCAAGAAAACTATATTGTCCTATCTTTGCACCACGTCAAGCGAAAGTAGCTCAGTTGGTAGAGCACAACCTTGCCAAGGTTGGGGTCGCGAGTTCGAATCTCGTCTTTCGCTCAGTTGCCTAGGTGGTGGAACTGGTAGACACGCAGGACTTAAAATCCTGTTCCCGTTAAGGGAGTGCGGGTTCGATTCCCGCCCTAGGTACGAAACCCTTGATAACGTATTGTTAATCAAGGGTTTTCTTTTTTTAAGCACATAAAAGTCCCGAGAAAACAAGGATCAAGCAAAAAAGGATCTGATGATAACAAAGAATGATTATCTGAAGATTTATTATTCTCAATTACTGGATTTAATTCCAGTCGGAGATGCTGTTGCATTTCGGGAAATCTATGACCGATATAGTGACCTCCTTTATATTTTTACTTATAGAAAATTAAAGAATGAATCTGAAGCTCAAGATGTCGTGCATGATGTGTTTGCGTGGTTATGGGAAAATGCTAAACAGATGTTATTTTCCAAGAAATTGCTTTCAATCTTTTTTGAATCATTTTTAATGTTTCCAAAACGGCTTCTTCTTTTGGTAATACTCCATAGATCAAATTTTTAAAGTCTCCGTTATAAATTGTTTTCAACTCGCTCCATACATTTTCTAAGTCTTTAAAAATGAGTGCTTCATTAGGGTGATAATTCAGCCATTTATTATTGTTTCTAAAACTTGCAACATCGTCATTGGCTACTTTTAAAAGCATTTCATCAAAATACGGTGATTGAAAGAATTGTAAAAACTCATCTTGCATAAGTAGTTGATGCAAATCGTAGGTGTGCCGTATCTTTTTCTTTAAGTCATCCATTGGGGTTTCACCATAAGAAAAACGAACCAAACTCATTATTTTTTCGCAAATGGTTCTTATCGGTTCTAATGCCAGCAATTCAAAAGAAAGTAGTCCATTTTCTTTAGCGATGCTCATCTGATTGTTATTCAGCATCATTTGACCAACAAATGAAACAATGCTTTTGGTAGTATAAGGTTCGTAATATCCCAACCAAGTTGATTCCAAAATTATAACATCCCTCACTTGTTCATAATCACCTTTAAATTCTTTGTTGTAAGAATGTGCCGTTTTTCGGTTCATTCCCATCTTATGGGTAATGCCTTCGATAGACACTTCGGGCAATACGGCTTCTACAACTATGCTTACAGCTTTTAATTTTGATTTTAACTTGCTGTCTGTTTCTCCTTCTCGTCTCAATACGACCAAATCAATATCTTCTGAAAAACGTTCAATCATATTGTAGCATTTGGATAGTGCCGTCCCTCCTTTAAAAACTGTGTCTTTGCCTATTTCATTATTGAAAATCGTAAACAAAGCATAAGTGACCCAATAGTCTTTTTCTACATATATGGCAGGGATTTCCATTTGATCTGCAGTAAACTGAACTGCTTGCCCGAATAAGGTTTTATTTTCATGCAACTTCATATAATATTCCATTTTTCGGTGGCAGATAACACTTTCGCTGCACCTGTGAGTTTATACTTAGTAATTGGGTTCAATGACTTGAAAAGCGGTTCTATTGTTTTGTCTTGTTGTAATTGTTCTAACAACGCACCTAATAATGCCTTTGTAGCAGGTGGATATTTTAATGCTAGGCGAACCAGAGTATTGATTTCTTTATCCGTAAAATCTTTGACAATCGCCAAAAACCGCTTACAAGATGCTTCTATATTGGCGTCAGGTATTTTTTTTATGTAGCGAATAGCGTCCAGTATCTGCAAGAAAGGAATATTTTCTTTTGTGATGGTGTTTTTTTGCTTTACAAAAGCAATGGTATATCGTTCTCTTTTAAAGTTAGGGCGAACTTGATTTTTACCGATTTGTATGGTATTGCTTACCTGTGTGGTTAAGCCCAATTGGCTATAAATGCTGTATCCCGTGAGATAACCGGTTATTTTTCCATTTTCTTCTAATAGGTCTTTTACTACTTGTGCCTGATTGGGCTGAAGGTTACCAAAGGGCGTATTTTCGGGTTTGTAGTATTTCCCTTTGGAAAGTTTGGTGATTTTGCCCGAAGCCACCATACGATTCAGGGCTTTTATTACCGCTTCTTTTTGATTCACATCTGTAGTAAAGTCAGTATAGGTGAATACATAACCCTTGGGTAATCTATCTATGGTAAATGCTATATATTCAGATGTTTTCATTCTTTATATTGTAGTGCAAAGATAGCTTATTTGTCCAGTTTATTATAAAAAAAACTGGACATTTTGAAATTAGATGAAGTTGTCTTGTCCTAGAAAAACTTTACTAATTGTCCTATACTGAAATATTGTCGATGGCGTTTTTTTATCTATTCAATAGTTTTGATTTTTATCACTGAAAGAAAATTAAAAAAGCTCGCTTCGTAAATAAGTCGATTTATTTCACTCGCTGCTTCTTGCAATCGCCCGACACCGAGGTAGTAGAAACGGAAACTTCGCACTCATAACAACTCCAACTCGCACCCCGCCCCCTTCTCCAAGCTAATATAGGGGATTATTGAGAATGGAAGCGGCGCGATTAGTATCATTGCTTACCAGCGGTTCCTACCAACTTCGTTGAAGGAGCATCAATTTCCTAAAAAAACTTCATCCCAAATTTATTTGGAAAACGTATAAGGCCCCTTACTCTAAATTAAGATTCGGTTTGTTTCCCATTTCTATTTCCAAGACCCCTCCATTTACAACATCTTTAAATGGTATGAAGACGGATTGCTGATCCTCCCCATTTTTATGAATAGACTGCACGTATACGCTTTCTGGCGAATTACCTTTCACCTGGATTAAAAACTTATCACCCTTATAATATTTTTTATTCAGTTTGATCTGGACCCGGTCAAACAGCGGACTTCCAATCTGAAATTCGGGATCAATCTGCGTTAATCCTTTTACGTCAAATAGTCCCATTGCCGACATCACATACCACGCCCCGAGTTGGCCCTGGTCTTCATCCTGACCATAACCATAACCGTGTACGCCATCGGTGCCATAAAACTCGTTACATATTGTACGCACCCATTTTTGTGTAAGATAAGGCTTCCCGGAGAAGTTAAACAACCAAGATACGTGCAGGTTGGGCTGATTTCCGTGATTATACAAAGCACTTACACCCGCAAACGCATCGACCGTTTTCCCTCCACCAAAGGTGTTTTTTTGGGAAATCAAGAATATACTATCTAAACGATTATTAAATACGTCCTGTCCAACCTTATTAATCAATTTAATTGGTTCGTGCGGCACATAAAAAGTATATTGTATAGCGTTGCCTTCTTGAAAACCTGCCCAGGCAGCCGAAGGATCAAAATCTTTTAAAAAATTGCCGTCCATTGTTCTGGGGCGAATGAGCTCAGTTTCCGGATCGAAGAGATTCTCCCAATTAGACGCCATTTTGGAAAGTTTCCTATAATCTGATGTCTTCCCTAGGTGCTTTGCAAACTGTGCTACCGCATAACTGCTAAACGAATATTCCATGGTACGGGAAGAACCGAAAACAGACCCAGCATCATCTCTACTGGTCTGCTGATCCTGATTTGGTATATACGGACTATATCCTCTTTTCACGAAAGTTTCAACATCTAGTTTTCCAGCACCGGCAGGACGCTGCTGTCCATTGACTTCGTTTTTTAATGCTGCTTCATAACCCAGTTGATAATCGAAGTCCGTTATACCGCAATTGTAGGCTGCTGCGATAGCAAGGCTCGTAAAATTTGTACCCACACCAGAAACATATTTGCTGTTGGCGATCCCATCCCCTAACCATCCGGTCTCTTTATAAACAAGCAACTGGCTTTTCACCCATTCGGAGTAATACTCGGGATACACGAGTGCCCACAGCTGGGTCAGGTTCCAGAATGCACCCCATATTGCATCGGTGTTGTAATAATTATGTTCGGGCAGGCCATTATTGTTTAGCGGAATATGGCCGACTGTACCGTCATTTTTTGGATATGCGCCATTAACGTCATTGGCAAGTCCGCGGCCTAAAAGCGCGTGGTATAAACCCGTATAAAATTTCACCTTATTTTCTGAGGGACCGCCTTCTACCTGTATTCGTCCGAGCATCTCATTCCATCTCGCTGACGCCTTCTCTTTCGCAGCATCGAAGTCCTGATGCGCTCCTTCGGCCTGGAAATTTAATTTGGCATTCTCAATCGATGTATACGATTGTCCAATCTTCACCGTAATTTGTTCCTTATCGGAAGTTTTATATTCCACCGCCAAACACGCCCCTGCTCCTTTTATTTCATTTTGTTCGATAATGGAATCCCCCCGAAAGAATACCTTCTGCCTCATAGAAGGCTTACTTAACTTCGCATAGAAGAACATTTTCACCGTTGCCTCCGGTTGAAATTTTTTGACATATTCCGGCTTCGTTTCCACATACCCTTCAACCGTAGTTCCATCAACCATTCTAATATGTGCATCAACTACTGATCCGCTCTCACCCAATTTATTTCCAATATCAAAAAGCACATAGGATCTCTCCGATTTTGGAAAGGTATACCGCTGATACCCCACTCGGTCGGTAGCGGTAAGCTCCACTTTGGTGTCATATTTATCTAGAAATACCGAGTAGAAACCTGAAGTTGCGTGCTCACTTTCCTTTTTATAGGTAGACCGATAACCTTCGTCGGGATTTTCAAGCGTTCCCGGCTTCGTTCTAAGCACGCCAACAGTCGGCATCAGCATTACTCCACCGATCTGGAATTCGTGAAAACAGGCGAAGCCCTCAATAGAACGATGACCGTCTTCGTAGCCAACGGCTTCCCAGCCACTCGCGTTTCCATAAGATCCGTTTGTGGAGGGACCAAGTTTAGCCATCCCAAAAGGAACAGCTCCAGGCGTGTAAAAAAACCAACGACTGTGAACCGAACCGATATTCGGATCTACAAACTTCGCCGGCGTTTGCATCGTATCGCGCTGCGCCAAACAAGGCTCTACAAGGAGCGGTATAATAAAGAGCAATAATAGTAACTTCGTATTTTTCATTTTTCGAGTAATGTCTAATAATGTATCGCCGTTCTATCGGCTTGGTATAAGTGTCTTTCTCTTCTTCTTAATTGAGGGATCTTTCCGTTGTTTTGCTACGATTTACATATCCTTATGCCCACAGCTGTAGCCCCGTCGGTTGGGGTAATGTTCTGCCGGTTAATCAACTTTCACTGTTTTTGTTAACGCTGATATCCCGTTCTCATTAAATGCCTCTATTGCAAAATAGTACTCCTGATCCGCCGAAAGCGCTTTTAATTGCAGTTCATTAGCACCATAAACCATCCATGAACTATACAGCTTGTCTGGTGCTATGCCCCATCGGACGTTATACCCCTGAACATTGGACTGTTTGTCCCAAAAAATACGAACATCTCTTCGATCGGCAAGCCTCTGTAACTCAAACCCTTTAACTTTAGCTGGTTTCTTTCCTGTCCCTCTTCCGAATACACGGATTTCCGAGATAGCCAGGTGCGGGGTGGGCACTTCGATATTATTATATCTGACGTAACGCGTTGACACAGGACGCTCCAGTTCAACATAATCGTTTGGGGTATCTTTAAAATTACCGCGCTTATCGACGATAGTAAACCACTCTTCACCATCCAACGATCCTTCTATTGTGTAACGATGTCTCAAACCGGCAATCCGTCCGTACATTTTAGACTTATAATCCGCATAGTTAATTTGAATGGCATACATGTCGGAGGCACGCTCCAAATCGACAATCAACCATTGCGTACTGTCGTTGGTCTCTGCGAGCCACGAGCTCTTGGCGATTTCGTCTGTAATATTCGCTTTACTAAAGCCATTTCGAGACGAGGATACAGTGACCGGCTTATTATACGACAACAACATCCAGCCCCTAAACCGTCCATCCTTGTCTGGAACCGATGGAGCATATCTCGGATAGTCGCCAAAATAGGTGTCGGTATACATAATGCCGTCCCGATCAAAGAATGTTGGAAACATGCACAACCGTCGCTCCCAATTCATATTCACCGAATAGTCCATGGTTGCAAAATGCCAATAATTACCTCCCGGCCCCCGCGTTGTACTTCCATGTCCTGCACCGTTCATATATCCACCAGGCTTATACGAAATCGGATTATGCTGTTGGTAACTGTACGGGCCGAGGGGGTGATCTGCCGTATAAACGCCATCGCCATATACGTTGAACTCCGTGCCGGGAGCTGCGTATTGCATATAATACTTATCCATGTGCTTGGTCAGCCACGGCCCTTCGATATAGCCTGCAAGCACCGTGTCCGAATGGTTTTCTCCAAATCGTTCCCACCCATGTTTCTGGGCATCAAGATTAAACAGCTCAACGATGTCGCCCGAAGCTATGAATCGCTGGTTTTTGTCTAATTTCCTTCCTCGAATAGGAAATTTGTTCGATGATCCCCAAAACATATACGCCTGTCCGTCATCGTCGATAAACAAATCGGGATCCTGTAAACCATTGAGGATAGACGGCGTCGCTTTCCAGTCTCCCTTTTTGGGATTGTCTGTATAAAGGATGCTCATACTTCCTGAGGGATTTCCAGCAACATAAAGCACTGAATCTCTATAATTATGCGCTGCCGGCGCATTGGAACCTTCGAAATACCATATTTCAGGTTGAATAAAATTCCAATTCTGCAGATCGGTCGAATGCCAATATCCGTGGCTGCGCGTTACAAACATATAATATTCACCTTTAAATTCAACGACCGCAGGATCTGCCCCCGAACGGTAGGAAATATCTTTGTGAGCGTTGTAAATCATATAGGTATAATCCACATTAAGTGGATTACAGTACGTGTCCATCCGCATTGTCTGCGCGAATATAATCGTCATACTTAACATCAAAAAAAGAAATATAACCGTTCTTTTCATACTTTATCGTATAGATACATCATTTTCGATACTCTTCATTTACATCGTACTGGTCTTGTAAACGAACTAATTCTTTTTTCAGATCTCGGGTAATTTTGTCAGTACCAGATTTAGCATAGATATTGTGCATTTCCGAGGGGTCTTCCTTCAGGTCATAAAGCTCCCACCGATCGTCTTTATAGAAATACATCAGTTTATACCGTTCCATTTTCACACCGTAGTGTGCTCGCACACTGTGAAATCCTGGAAACTCATAATAATGGTAGTAAAGCGATTGCCGCCAGTTGTTCGGTGTCTTTCCATCTTCTACTAGCGATTTAAACGACATTCCCTGTATATCAAGGGGAATATCGATTCCGCAGATGTCCAAAAATGTCGGTGCAAAATCAATATTTTGAGTTAGTCCAGTAACTTTAGTTCCCGGCTTTATATGTCCTGGGTAGGACATCAGCAGCGGCATTCCAAATGACTCTTCATACATAAAACGCTTGTCAAACCACCCATGTTCTCCCAAATAAAAACCCTGGTCAGTCGTGTAAACAACAATCGTATTCTTATCCAATCCACTGGCTTTGAGATAATCTAATATTTCCCCGACACTTTCGTCAACCGACTTAACCGTAGCCGTATAATCCTGTAAGTAGCGTTGATATTTCCACTCCGCAACCTCTCTCTCTGAACGTGGAATACTGTAAAAGTCGTTATTCCGATCCCTGTATGCCTCAAAAAAACGTTCCCGTTCTGGCTCGGTCATCGTACCCATAAATGCATGGGGCCAAGGGTCAAATAGTAAGCTGTCGGAATCTACACCGGTCACCATTTTCAGATCGTGACCTTCATACATATCTCTATAGATGTTCATTTCCTGCTTGCCGGCAGCAAATCTCCCCTTATAATCATCCCAATAATTGGCTGGAACAGGAAACTTAGCATCCTCATACAACCTATAATGGCGTTCGGCAGGAACCCAATTACGATGGGGCGCCTTGTGGTGCATCATTAAAAAGAAAGGCTTAGATTGATCTCTATCCTTCATCCATTGCTTTGTAAAATCGGTAATCAGGTCCGTCACATAACCCATGTGCCGGGTTGTGTCCTGTCCGGTTATAAAATAGGGGTTATAATAATCTCCTTGATCATTAAGGACAGACCAATAATCAAACCCCGTGGGACGGGACAGCAAATGCCATTTACCAATTACCGCAGTTTGATAGCCGTTCGCTCTAAGAATTTTGGGCAGAGTTTGCTGCGTGCCATCAAAGCCCTTGTTCCCATTTTTCATAAAGCCATTCTTGTGACTGTGTTTACCCGTCAATATTGCGGCGCGGCTCGGGCCGCAAATCGAATTGCTGCAATAGTTGTTCATAAATATTGCTCCATCTTTTGCTATTCTATCGATATTCGGTGTGGGCGCTACTTTAGAAATGGGATGTCCGTAGGCGCTAATAGCTTGCTCGGCATGGTCGTCACTCATTATAAAAATGATATTCGGCTGTTTTTGTTCTACTTGACCAAATGCACAGGTAGCGATCGCTACATTCATAAAGGTAATAAACACTGCTTTCATCGCTTTCAATTTAGTTAATCCACTCTCCCTAGTTAAAGACATACGTACTACTTTTATTTTTAAACCCTAAAAAGAATAACTTATAGGCTCCGATAAATTTACAAAAATATTTTTTCCAATGATATAAAATGGATAGGCAATATATCCAATAGTTTCATTCGCGCCCAGTACGCGGAAAATGCAGCCAATATTAACAGTTAGTAGACCATATACTGATCGATCATCATGCTGATCAAACCTCCTCTGAAAAGCACAAAATCTATTTACCAGTTTAAACAAATATTGGTTGAGTCTGTGTTTGATATAGCACTGTTAATTTAAATGATCACGCAGAATCAAAAACGTCAAAATCTCAAAAGCGAGAATCATGGATCTTATTTGTTACGAAAAACTTACTGCATCAGTACTACTATTGAATAATAAAACGATCATCTTAATAGGGAGACCGTTGTCAAACGAATTGGGAAGGTTAAATAATATAGACTACAGTCCATATTGTTATTCGGTCAGCTAACGCTGGATTTGGAAGTAGTCGTTTGAATCCCCTCTCTATACTTGAGCTTATCAATAGAAGAACGTAAACCGTTACTTATATCTTTAACGGGTTGACTTTGCGTAAATTGACAAAATAGAATCAGGACTAAGTGGGTCCATTTTGTATGCCCTTTATTAAGTTTATCCAGCGGCTTCTTGAGTGATTTTTTTGACTTGCGAACGGTCAAACTTGGAGATAATCTGAGAAAATAATATGATATTTGTTATGGATAAAGGTGTTCGTTTTTTATGCGCCTCGAAGGTAGGCTTTGCGTTAAAAAACACCTTTCTTATTTAATCGTATAGGATGCTATTGTTTCGAAAACAAATATTAATAAAAAAATGACAGAATATTTGAAAAGCCATGTTGGTTCAATAAGACTAATGACGTATTTAAGTACGGTAATTATCGTGTTATTTGTTCCCCAATTAACTGCCTATGCGATTTTAAAACTTTTGATTATTTCTTCGTTACTATTGTTATTATTTTACTTCTACAAAAGCCTAGGTTTTTTTAATATAAATTATCGAATTCCCGATATGATATGTATTTTCTGTTTAGTCAGCCAATTCGGTGATATTGTTTGGCATTTTATTTCTTGGTCGTAGCAATTGTGATGCTTTTATTGTGATTCTATGACAAGCGACGCAGCCCAATTGAAATGACATGAGAAGGCTGGTTTCAGCACGAAGGTGATGGAGAGCAGCTATTTCCTTTGGTGGTATAAAAACGACTGATTGATTGACCTTAATTTATTTCAAGGAGTAAGCATTGGCAGGCTCGTCCCTTAATTTACGTTATGAGCAGGCAGGGCCTTCCACCCAAGCACGGATTCTGGCGCGATAAGCGCGTTTCTCTGGTGTGTTGGTATTTCTCACGATACCATCACGAGTAAATTATGCTGCAGACTATGTCCAGTATGGGGCTTCGTCGGCTCGGGAAGAATGTTTGCGGCAAACACCTAAAGGAGCGATAAAAAATGATAAATTTATTTTCATGGCATGCGTGTGTATTGTAAATATAGCCTCCGAAATGTCTAACTGAATGGCAACGATTCCCCCCGTCAACCAAAAATCGCTGAAATCCGCTAGTTTAGTTTAAAAACATCCATGTCACGACAACTGAAGTTCGGCTATTTTCACCTTCGGAAAGAGGGCCACTTTCTGTCTGAACACCATTTTTATTCACAAAAATTGGGTCTTCAATTCGTTAAAAAAACTCGTTCACCCGTTTGAAATTCAGGCGAACGAGTTTGGAATATCTTACGCATCTTTGTACGCGCTACTAATTATATCCCGGATTTTGATAAGCCTGTTTTTCTGCACCTTCCAGCTCCATCGCATCCATTTGTCCTTGCGGAATAGGTCTTAGGTAATGGAAAGGTTGAATGTCTCGGGTAAACGTTTGCGGTGTATGATCATTAATGTCAGAACCTGCAATTTGGTACGTTCCCGAGATTTCATCCCACTTTTGCGTTCTGACTAAATCAAACCACCGATAGCCTTCTCCAAAATACTCGCGAGAACGTTCTTCCAAAATATAATCAATAGTTATTGTTGCTGGTGTTGCAGCGATCATTTCGGCGCTCAAATCGTCATTTTTCTCGACATTCCCGTTGTTATCCCAGCGCCATACTCCTGCTCTTGCCCGGATGACATTAATTAACTCACGTGCATTTCTACCAGCTTGAACCGACGCTCCCTTTACCGCGGCTTCCGCTGCGACAAAATATAATTCTGAAAATTTCGCGATGTTGAAAGGGCGTGTACTTCCGCCGTTGGGCTGCCCTAAGCCTGTGCCATTATCAGTACGATATGTACCTAATTTCCATAGATTCGGGTGCTTGCGCCGACTAATCGCGCTCGGAGGAATCACAAAGTCTGCGCGTCCAGCAATAACCCCGGCGCCCACATTACTATTATATGTCGTATTTGAGTAATCGACTGCCTCCGACGGTTCTGTATCCAAAATGGTCAAAATAGCGTCTCCTGGCCGAACTTCCATCCCATTCGCGTTATAAAGAACCTCATTGGCTACACCCCCTTTATCCCAGTTAGCTCGCCAGGTCGTCACGAATGTTCCATCGTACCGTGAATCGTTAGCTTTGTCGGCAAACGTGTTGATAATAGCATTCTGTGTGGGTGCCATTCGTGTCCATGGTCGGCCGTACGGTTGTGACGCTTCACGTTGTACCGAACGCACACTGGAAGCCCATTGCGCCGTTGTTCCACTTTCCAAAAACGTGTAGTCCCAAGTTACCATCCAAATGGAGAAATTGTCAGGTGCTCCACCGCTACCATAGGAATGACTTCCCCCGTTATAATATTCACTATCTTCCGTATGGTCAGCGTAGAGCATAATTTCACTATTACGATCGTTCGGACCATAGTTCACGTCGTAATATGTTTCTTGTAACGCATAGCTTCCCGGGTTATCAATCCCCTCTACTGCCATATCGTAGGCCTTTTGATAATAATACGACGCATCGTGACCGTCCGGATCAACACGGTCCGTGCTTGGGTAGGTAGGGATATTATTCGGATTCTCGAGCCACCATGCATAAGACAAATACGCTTTAGACAGGTATAGTCGCGCCAAAGTCTTCGTTGCACCTCCTTGTACCCGTCCGACATCCGGCAAGGTTTCAATACCCTTTAATAAGTCTGGGAAGATGGCACGTGTGTATACCTCGGGAACAGTGTTGCGAACAGATGTTCGAATTGTGGAGGTATTGAACATCAATTCGCCTGAGCCCAAGTCCAGCGGAACACCACCGAAGCTCTGTACAAGCATAAAGTAGTCAAATCCCCTGAAAAAATAAGCTTCGGCGACTAAAGCCGCTGAGATACCTTCTACTGCCACGGCATTTTCGATCACACCATTTGCGGTATTTATCGCAGGAAAAGCTTCATTCCACAGCACATCCGATCGGCTACTGCTGGGGGTCAACGAGCCGACACCCGATAAATCCATATCTTTAAAATTCCCGTCTGCTTGTTGCGCATAGGTATATTCATCTGTTCCGGTCAAACAAGCATTATAATAGTAGCCGTTCCCATAGATATTTCTTAGATGGCCATACAATGCCGCTACACCTCCCACTACTCCTTTTTCCGTTGTAAAGAAATCGGGTGTGAACACACTTCGTGGCTCTTCCTCTAATAATTTTGAACAACCACTCAGCGTTAACATTGCAATTATAACGCCTGAAATTATTTTTGTATATATACTTTTCATAACTAAAATTCTCCTTTTTTAAAATGATACATTAAGCCCGATCATATAGTTTCTATTGGCTGGGGTATTGGTACCGATTATCATGAGCCTGCTTTGGTAGCCAGAGACGGCTTGATTCTCATCACCCCGGGAGTTCGGCTCCGGATCCATACCCGATGCACTATAATAGGGCGAGAATAATACAAAAGGATTTTGTACCGTTGCATAAAGTCGCATACTACCGATGCCGGCTTTTTGTAACCATCCTTCGCTATCGAAGTTATACCCCAACGAAATAGTTCTAATTTTTAAATACGAAGCATCAAAATAACCAAGTGTACTTCCATATTTCGGATTATCTCCACTGGATATCCCACCCGGTTTTGGATAATCGGCGCCCGTGTTCTCGGGTGTCCAATAGTCTACTTCCACATTATTACGACGCCCGCTCATTAGATTTAAATAGCTGGAAGAAGAATATAGGGAACTAATTAGCGTGCCTCCGTTTTTAAACACCGCGACCACCCCCAAGTCAAATCCTTTATACGTATCCGCCCGATGAACCCCGTCTATTATTATTCCAATAATTTATTAGGTGTTTT
>NZ_FUKU01000051.1 GCF_900163865.1 Sphingobacterium sp. JB170 | reverse complement strand
TATCATTTTTAAAAAATATATTTGGTTTATAACACAGAATCTTTTCTTTGGTCGCTGTGTGAAAAGAAAAGAAGTCATTTCCAGAACGAATTATTGGGATAATGAATATCCCACGAAAAAATATCGCAACCTGTTTGGAAAAATGTATTAGAAGGGGATTTGTGAAGTGGTGCATTTTGGCAAAGTGGTTGCACCTATTTTAAATGCGAAAAGGCGGTTCCGACCAACGTAAGGATGCGTCTTTTCGCCGCCCGACTTTGGCTGTCAGGCGACCTTGAGGGGTTGGGTTTGAAAGTTCTTCAGATTAAGGAAAAAACCTCTGTTTTCAGTCATTCCATAGCGGAACATAGACCACAATAGAGAACAACCCATTTGAGCCAATGTAGCATTGATATACAAATCCTGTTTTTCCAATGCTTCGGCTAAACTGCAACTCGGTGTATCGTCTGTTTGTTCGGACTGTTTCAGCAGTTCGCCAAATTCATCCGTAACCATTGGCAGGCTTGCGACCGTTTCGTACTTCTCTGATTGTGGTTGTTTGATTTCTCCGATAGTAGATAGTATAACCTGTCCTGTCTGTTGGCTGTTGCCAAAGTCTAACCAATACTTTAGTTCTTCACGGTTGGCTCTGCGTTTGCTCATCGCTTTGAGCATTTCGGCAATATCAAACCGTGCTTGTACATTGTCCACGCAAGTAATATAAATCGTTGCCTTTGCATTTTCGGGCAATCCTCCCAACGCATTGCATTCAAACTTTTGGGTTTCGGCTTTCCAATTCGTTCCCATAAACCGATTGACACGGTTTATTAAGGCTACAGATTTGTACAAGCCTGTTTCGCTTGGTGCAAATCGCTGTCTGCCCAAATTGGCTTCCGTGATAATATCATCATCCCACAAACGTACCTGTAAGCCTGGGTGTTCCAATTCAGTTAGGCTGTGGCTCATTTCCATTAAGGCGGTTAAAACCTTTGAGCCAGTGCCACCTGCACCAATCAAATTGACTTCTATCGGGTTGGTTGGACTTATTAAATAGTTGTCCGTAAAATGAACGGCTGTTTTTACTGTTTCCATTACAATAGATTTTTAAGGGTTTTGTTATTCGGTTTTAATACTTCTTTCGGAAAGGGTTTATCTGTATTTATAAGGTCTTTCCAAAGGGTTACGCAATTGCCTTTTATCGGGTTATGATTGCCTAACAAATGGCTGAAATAGGAATTGAAAAAATAGTATTCCCAAGCCTGTATGAATTCTTCCACCGAAGCGGATTTCTTAATATCAACGCTAACCGTTCCCATACAGACTTTGCCGTCATCATAGATATTGAAATAAGGTGTATGGTACAATTTCGTCTTTTCTGTTGGTCTTCTGTCGCTTGAAAGTGCAAACACGCTCAAACTGTTTTTACTGGCTTTCCAAAGCATTGGCGGTATTGGTGCTTTTCCGTTGGGGGTTTGCAGACTATCCACAAAATACATTTGCCGTTGTTGTGCTTTGGTGTACCAAATGACTGCACCTTTATCCGCATTGGGGTTGATGTGCAGAATGTTGGTCGGTAAAATTCCGTTTGACTTCAAAAAGGCTTTGTTCTTTTCCTGTTCGGTATTCAGTGCCTTTGCCAAAACATTCGCTTCCCTTACGGTCAATGGGTGGGCATTTATGGGGTTGCCATTTTTGTCCATATCAAAATGCTCTACATACACATCGGTATTACTTCCTTTGGTTTCATAGAATACCAAAGCCGATTTTGGGTGGTACAATGTGCCGAAGTCTTGTGTTATATCATTAATCGTTTCCATATTTTCAATTTTAAAAGGTGTGTAAAATGTCGCTTAATCTGTGTAGTAGTTCAAACAATCGGTTTTCAAAACAAAGGTTATTGTCGGTTATATCCCTGCCGTCAAACTGTTTTTGGATAATGGGTTCTTCCATTTGTGCGTACTCCTGCATTTCGGTGTTGACCGATTCTATAAGGGTTTCATTGAGCCAACCTTTGTGGTCTGCGTAAAAGGAAATGTACTTTTCCATACCGATAATGTTTTCCATATCTTCCTCCGATGCTTCTCCGTTGGGTTTTGCATTACGGAATACATTTTCATTCGGATAGGTCTGATAAAGGGCAAAGGCTTCTTTTGCTACGGTCAAACATTCAGTATCAAAATCATCTTTCGCTTTAAAACCGTTGATACGCTGTTCAAATACGGTTAGATTAATGCGGTTATAAATCCGCTGTTCCATATAATCCCCGATATATTCGGCTTGTTTTATCTCGGCAAGATAAACGGCTGTTTCGTCCGTATTTTCGTCCTGCTCCACCCAATCGTTCATCATTTCATACATCCAATACAGATAGCTGTCTTCCTGCCTGTAATATGGAATGTCGGCTAAGTGGTATAGATAGGCACAAACGGACAATAGCAAATGGGCGTTTCTTTTCCGTTTATGGTTGTGCAACATTCGATACAACGAAGCAACGGGAATGTAAAAAAGTGTTGAACCTGTATTATAGCGTTCTTCACTTACAAAATAGGTTTTCTTACTATCCTGTACCAAACGGACTTCTTCCCAATCCAAAACCTTTTCCTTTAGTTTTTCTTCCATATCCGACATTGCCAATGCCATATTGTAGGGATATGGAAATTGTCGGGTTGGCATCTGTTCAATTTGGTAATGCTCTGCCAATTTGGAAAGGGACTGAAAAAAATCCCTTTCCATTTTATCCGATTTCCTGCAAGCCTGTACGGTTTTTGTTTCTTTCAGTTTAGGCAGAAACGTACACTTTAGAAAACCATTGGCAACATTGTTGTCGGTACTGATTTTCGTTTGTCTTTCTGCACTTCGTTTGCATCCTTTGGCTTTTGCATCCAATTGGCGAACTCGTTCAACTGTCGGTGCAATTGCCGTTGTCGTTGCTGTTCGGGTATTGTGATAGTTCCCGATAGGATATGTATGTGCATAGTTCATCGTTTAAATATTTGGTTTAACCTTTAGTACCCATTACGCTCTCAAATTTGTACTCTACTGCATCATCTTTTATCTGTGGTGCAGATGCTTTTGCCGTTGTGAGTATCGGGTACATATTGGCGTAAAAATTCATTACGGCTTCCACGCTCCAACGTGGCTCGGGGTCGGTCAATCTGATGTCCTGTCCTTTATCTTTGAGTACAAAAACTCTCTCTAATTGCGTTGCTAATAACATAATGCTCGTTTTTAATTGTTAATACTCGTTTTCATCTTCGTCCGCTATGTCTGTTGAAAAATCGGCAGTAGCTTCTTCCGTTTTTGGTGGTTCGGGTGCGGTTTCTTCCATTGCTCCAAAAAGGCTCGGTGTGGCAAACTTGTCGGATAAGGACGTTTTGCGTTTGCGTATCTCGTCCGCTTTTTCGGGGTATTCTGAAATGTCGGGTACTTTTATCCACGCTTCACGGAATTTGCCCTCTTTCTCCAATTCATCCACTTTAGCCATTGCATCTTTATACTTCTTGTCTTTGGCTTCCTTTTCCTTTTTGGCTTTCTCGGTTTTTTCTTTCTCCATTGCCGATTGCTTTTTGACTTCCTCCATCTGTTTAAGGAATTTTTCCATATCCACCATTACGCCCGAGACAGTTTTGATAGGTGCGGTTATCTGCTGAATAAATTCCTCGTCAAACTCTTGGGGTGTGGCGTTAAATGTCAATGGGGGAATGAGGTTTTTGGCGTTATCTCCGCATTGTTCGTTGTTGAGCAAAACCGATACGATTAGGTTGGTTTCTGCTCCCTTTGAAATGTTCAGTTGTAATACTCCTGTAAAGTCCAACTGTGCTATCTGATTGAAAAAATTTGTGTTCATCGTTCTTAAATTTTAATTGTTGTTACTTTTTTCCTTGATTGCTTTTAGTTTCTCGTGCATATCTGCCCAATATTCCTTTCTTTCCTTATCACTTTCTGTTGATGGGTCGTGCTGATATGTTTTATACCAACCTGTTTCTCGGATAGACTTTATGAGGTCGGTAACTTCAATCCATTCCCCTTTTTTATCTATGATTTTCATTGTACTTGCTTTAAAGGTTATGAATGTGCTTCGTCATCGGTATATACTCCATTTTCATAATAGCCTATCAACATTTCCCAAAGACGAATTAGGCTGTTAGTATCTACATAGAAATATTCCGTTCTATAACAATAAATTATATAGAAAGCTTCGTCTTTATACCTTGTTTCAAGGCTCTTGGCTTTCGCCATACTTTTCGCTTCTTCTACTGTTTTTACTTTCATATCCGTTGTTTTTAATAGGCTACCACCGATTATGGCGGTAGCCTGTTGTTATCTAATTAAGGTTTAGGATTTCCGCACCGTCGAAAGCAAATGAGGTACATAGTTCAAATGCTTTCTGTGATTTGAGTTGGGCAGTTCCACCGAGTACAATGCTCTGTAATTTGGCTTCATCGTCTTTGTAATTCCGTACATTCTGAAAGTAGCCTGTAACGGCATTGTACGCCCCGAACAATGTGCCTTTGGTGGTGTTCATCTGTTGCGTGTCGCTTGTCATAGCATACAGAAAGGCATTATCAATTACGTTTTTGAACACGGTGGATATTTCATCGTCTGCACCTTTGTTGATAAGGTCAAGCGTTTCCTTGTTCGGGCAAAGTGCCAACTGTATCAGTTTTTTGACTTCTCGGTCTGTTACCTTTACCTTTGTCCATTGGTTAAAAATGCCCTCTAATTGGTTACTCAATGTGTTGGCTAACCCCATAATCTTGTGAGCGTTCTCGATACGTTGCTTTGCTCCCGAAGTGTGTTTGATGCGGACTACATTCGTCATACTTCGCAATGAAGCGTTAAGGGTGTTTTGGCATACGATACGGATAGGCGTAAACGCTGCGGTAATACTTCCGCTACCATCGTGCGAAGTGGTTAGGAAGTAGGCTCGACACCTGACGC
>NZ_FUKU01000036.1 GCF_900163865.1 Sphingobacterium sp. JB170 | reverse complement strand
CGCATCCTATGCGGATTACTTAAAAAAAGGAATAGAAATTTTTAAAACGAAATAACAATCTAAACAATATGAAGACGATAAAAAATATTGCAGTATTAACTTCAGGTGGTGACGCACCAGGAATGAATGCCGCTATACGTGCGGTTGTTCGAGCCGGACTTTATAATAATTTAAACGTATTTGGAGTTCGCCGTGGATTTGACGGCCTTGTGAATGGAGACATCATTCCAATGGATGCCAAATCTGTAGCAAACATTATTCAACGTGGCGGAACCGTATTAAAAACGGCCAGAAGTGACGAATTCAGAACATACGAAGGTCGTCAAAAAGCATTTGAAAAGATTCAAACTCTCGAAATTGATGCGTTGGTTGTGATCGGCGGAGACGGTACCTTTACCGGTGCCTCTAAGTTTATCGAAGAATTTGACATACCTGTTATGGGAATACCTGGAACAATCGATAATGATCTAGCGGGTACCGATTTTACAATAGGCTACGATACAGCGATCAACACCGTCGTGGATGCCGTTGATAAGATCAGAGATACGGCTGAATCACATGATAGACTCTTTGTTGTCGAAGTAATGGGTCGAGATTCAGGCCTCATCGCACTACGTTCGGGAATAAGCACTGGAGCCGAGGCTGTATTAATCCCAGAATTGAAGGTTGATTACGACGCGATCATGAAGCGTTTAGACAAAACGCGAAAAAACAAGTCCTCACGCATCATCATTGTGGCAGAAGGGGATGAAGAAGGTGGTTTAGTCGTAGCAGAGAAAATACAAGAAAATTTCCCGCATTACGACGTGCGCCTATCGATACTTGGGCACATACAGCGTGGCGGAAAGCCAACATGTATGGATCGCGTATTAGCGAGTCGATTGGGGGTTGCTTCAGTTGAAGGGCTTCTCGAAGGTCGCAAGGGTGAGATGGCCGGTATAATCTGTGGGCAGGTCACGTACACGCCTTTTGGGAAAGCTATTAAACACATTGACAAAGTCAACGAAAACCTCACACGAATCGTCGAGATTCTTTCTTTATAAAAACCAAGAGGGGCAAAGCCCCTCTTGGTTTTTATTCTTTTAGTTTTTATTTAATATCTCACCTAGCTTCTCCTCAAGTTCGGCTCCACGTAAATTAGATCCGACAATCTTACCTTCCGGATCTATCAAGTAATTTTGTGGAATACCCCGAATAGAATAAAGTTCTACTACCGGCGAATTCCAATATTGAAGATCCGAAACATGTGCCCACTGCTCGAGTTGGTCACTAGCAATAGCCTCTATCCATTTCGCTTTATCATCTGGTTTATCAAGCGACACACCCAAAACGGTGAAGTTTTTATCCTTAAACTTATTGAACGCGGCGACAACATTAGGGTTTTCATGTCTGCAGGGGGCACACCAGCTCGCCCAGAAATCCAACAACACATATTTGCCCCGTAGAGAAGAAAGCGCTATGTCGTTACCCGAAGTATCCGGCAAAGTGAAATCTGGAGCGATTGCCCCCACTGCTAATTTTCCCATACTCGCGATCTTTTCACCAAGATTTTTACCAAGCGTAGTAGATTTCAACCCGGCAGCCAACTTATCGTAGGCTGGTCGTGCAAAAGAGGTGATATTCTCTGGCGAGACTACCTCATTCAATATCGATAAGGAAACATAACTCTCGGGGTTGTTCGTAACGAAGTCCTCGTTAATGGTATTTTGCTTTTCATAAATCCCTTCCGCTTGCTTGCGTAGCGACGCAATGAACAGCTCGTCTTGTTGTTGCTCCGGTGTTGCTGCTTGAAATTTTGTATCAAGCGCTTCAAACTCTTTATTGATAGCCGCTGATTCGGCTTTGTATTTAGAGAAGTCCTCATTAATACCATTTCCAGAGCTCACGGCCGTCGTAAAATCACTCCCCTTAAATTGGATGACACCTTTGGACAAGAACACCGCATTCACTGGAGGACGTTCCTCACTCTCACGCAGCGCACTCATCGTCGCTCCGTTGTTCGAGAGCACTAGTACAGCCTGCACTGGTTCGGAAACCGATCCTTGATACTTAAAAGCGCCATCTTTAACATTCACCGAATCCACTATGCCCTGACCATTATCACGGTATTGGATAAATATTTTTGCATTCGTCGAAGTGCCTCCAATCTTTCCGTCCAAGGTAAATTCTTCTTGGGCAAAAAGCGCTATTGGCGCGACAGCCAAGACTGTCATTATTAAGTTCTTCATTATTGTGTTATTTAAATATCTTATAATTGCTTCTACCAGCTACCACTCGATCCACCGCCGCCAAAGCCGCCGCCACCGAAACCACCAAAGCCGCCGCCGCCTCCTCCGCCGAAACCGCCGCCGCCTCCGAAGCCACCGCCTCCACCGCCACCACGTCCTAGGCCACTTAGAAGGGTCAACCAAAATAGATCAGACGATCCGCGTCCAGTCATCATCTTTCCGCCACCTTTTCCGCCACCGCCTTTTGAAATTAACGATATAACGATAATAACGAAGATTACAATTAAGATAACAGGAACGCCGCCTCCTTTACCTGAACGTTCACGCGGGTCCGCTTTATATTCTCCTTTAGCATAAGCAATTAGTGCATTTGTCGCATTGTCGATCCCTTGGTAATAATTTTCGCGTTGAAAGGACGGTTTAATTTCGTTTTGTATGATCCGATAGGTGATAATATCTGGAAGTACTCCTTCCATCCCATATCCCGTCTGAATAGTAACAGTCCGATCATCTATAGCAGCGAGAAGCATAATACCATTATTGTATTTCGTGCCACCGACACCCCATTTCTTTGCCAAACGGACGGCATAGTCACCGACTTCATATCCATCAGTGGTCTGAACTAAAACCACCGCAATTTGCGTCGATGTGGAATCTTCATATGCCAAAAGCTTCTGCTCTAAGCGTTCCCTGTCCGCAGGATTGAGCACGCCAGCAAAATCCGAGACCAGTTGGCGTGGTGCTTCAGGAAGATCTTGCGCACGCAAGGAGATCATCGTGTGCAGAAGCAGCACGACTACTAGCGCCCACTTGCCTAGGTCTATTTTTGTTTGTTTTATTCGAAACATCTATGTTTAGTTATTTCCATAATAAATATCATCAGGTAGCTCATTAATGTCGTCGCTTCTGCGCGGAAAGAATGCATAGAGCTTTTCGCCCGCATCATGGATTCCCGCAATCAGCCCGTTTGGCACGTCGTCCTGTTTAAAAAAGGACAACATATGCTCCTTAGTTTGATCCCAAAAATGCTCGCCAACCACATCACTAATCCCTTTATCACCAATAATAGCAAATTTGTGATCGTCCACCGCTAGATAAATCAGCACGCCATTCCTAAGTGCTGTCTCATGCATTTTCAATTTTTTAAAAAACGTAACAGCAGCATCGAGCGCACTGTCATGTTTTAATCTTCTATCCACCACCAACCGTATTTCTCCGGAAGTTTTACTTTCGGCAACACTTATAGCCTGAACGATACGATCTTGATCCTCTGTTGAAAAAAGTTCCATTATTCCTTAAATTAAAAAAGATGAACGAGCCGCTCAAAAAACGTCCCCATTCATCTTCAAAATACAATTGAATACAAATTAGAAGGCGACAGTTGGCGCCTGATCAGCTCCCTCGGCGGCTTTAAAAGTACCTTTAGCTTTGAAACCGAAAATACCGGCCATAATATTTTTTGGAAAACTTCTAACCGTCGTATTGTAATCCTGAACAGCTTCGTTATATGCACGACGCTCAACAGAAATTCTATTCTCGGTACCTTCGAGTTGCACTTGAAGCTCTCTGAAATTTTGATTCGCCTTCAAATCCGGGTAGGCCTCAACACTCACAAGCAACCTACCAATTGACTGCGATAAAGCGTCTTGATTCTGCTGGAAATTAGCGATAGCTTCTTCCGAGAGATCATTTGGGTCAACGTTTACCGACGTAGCCTTTGCGCGAGCCTCGGTTACGGCAGTAAGAGTACCCTCCTCATGCTCAGCTGCCCCTTTAACAGTTGCAACTAAATTAGGTATTAGGTCGGCACGACGCTGATAAGCATTTTCTACTTGCGCCCACTTTCCTTTTACATTTTCGTCCTTAGAAACCATGGTATTATAACCACACGAACTAAACGATAAAGCAGTGAATAAACCTACTAAAGCAATCAACAATCTTTTCATATATAATAATTAACCCTTAAAAATGAATTACAAATTAATGAACAAACAGCTCGCTCTACCTCAACGGGTAGTCGAATCATTGTTCGGTTTCATGTCCGGTCACTTGTTCGCAACACGACAATACGAATATACGAAAATTGTTTAAATCTATAGGCTAGCAATAGGCGAAAGAATACCTGCATTTGACATTTAACAAAGATTAAAAACTAATGACTACCCAATCCCAAGTTCTGACCAAATGGAATAACAGCGGCAAAAACGCTAAAATTCTAGCACAATGGTTAACTTTGTCGAAATTTTGGGATAGAAACCCAGCTTGAAAATATGCAAAAAGAAATCGAAATCGTCGTTTCCCCGGATCGCTTGAACGACGTGGAGCACCTAAAAACCCTTCTAGCTGAGCAGCTTAAGGTCCCTGTAAGCCGTATCAACGGTTACAATATCCGGAAACGCTCGATCGATGCGCGTAGCAGACACGCTATATACAGACTCCGCGTAGTCTGCGCCATTGATGAACCGCTAGCTCCGTCTGTTTTTATTAGAAAAATCAAACACGTACATTCTTGCAGTGCAGTAATCATCGTGGGCGCCGGACCTGCTGGATTGTTTGCTGCATATCAATGTCTAGAGCGTGGTCTGCGCCCTATTGTAATTGAACGCGGGAAAATGGTGCAGGAGCGCAGAAGAGATTTAGCTAAAATAAACCGAGAAGGCTTCGTAAATCCTGAATCCAACTACTGCTTCGGGGAGGGTGGTGCAGGGACCTACTCAGACGGGAAATTATACACACGCTCAAACAAACGTGGGGACGTGCAAAAGGTGTTGGAAATATTCGTTAATCACGGCGCAACACAGGATATTTTAGTTGACGCAAGACCACATATCGGAACGAACAAGCTTCCGCACATCATTGAGGATATCAGAAATACCATTATCGAACATGGAGGCATCTTTAAATTCGACTGTCGAGTCGACCAAATAACGACACAATTCGATAAAATTACAGGTGTTACCACTTCTCAAGGAGAACATATTAAGGCAGATCACCTGATACTGGCCACGGGGCACTCTGCACGAGATATTTTCAAATTATTTCGAACAAATGGGTGGAAAATAGAATCCAAACCATTTGCACTCGGGGTCCGAATAGAGCACCCACAAGAGATCGTCGACCAAGCGCAATATCATTGCACCTTACGCCCCCAAAACCTACCTCCAGCATACTACAGCCTCGTGGAACAGATAGATGACCGCGGCGTATTTTCATTCTGCATGTGTCCCGGCGGTGTGATAGCACCCTGCGCGACTGATCATGATGAAATAGTCGTCAATGGTTGGTCCCCATCAAAGCGCAACAACCCGCACGCAAATTCAGGCACCGTTATCCAAATTAATCTCAGCGACGTACCCGGAGCGATAGAAGATCCATTCGCGCTGCTGAATTTTCAACAACAAATCGAACGAAAAGCATTTCAAATCGGTGGAGGGAACCTTGTTGCGCCCGCCCAGCGGATGGTAGATTTCGTGCACGCAAAGGTGTCTACAAATCTCCCTACGAACTCTTATAAACCCGGTACGAAAAGTGTGGATTTGACCCAAGTCCTACCAAAATTCGTCCATCAAGCGCTGCGCGGCGCTTTACCTCGATTTGGTAAAAAGATGAAAGGGTATTATACGAACGAGGCAATTCTTGTAGGCGTAGAATCACGAACCTCTTCACCTGTACGCATTCCGCGCGATAAAGAGACCATGCAACACCCTCAAGTGAAAGGTCTCTATCCTTGCGGTGAGGGCGCCGGCTATGCCGGGGGCATTGTGTCAGCTGCAATCGACGGGATCAACTGCATTAATGCTATACCGCAATAAAATTTCTTTCAATTACACCAACAGCATCTTGTTAATTTTTTTTAAATAGTGTTGACAAAAATGGTACGTTTTAGTACCTTTGTAACACGATCAGCGAAAGTAGCTCAGTTGGTAGAGCACAACCTTGCCAAGGTTGGGGTCGCGAGTTCGAATCTCGTCTTTCGCTCATACAAATCTCTTGGATGGAAATACAAGGGATTTTTTTTTGCACTATTTTTTCCAGCGGGAGAGTATAGGGCGCACGCGTTGCTTACCTCTGCTCTGCGTTACAGATAAGACCTAATGACAAAGCCCCATTCAAAGTTAATTCAAAATGGGGCTTCATTAATTTATAGCATCACCAGCACAAGACTAGCAATCAGAAATAGTTTATGATAAACCTTTTGCTACAAGATTTTCCACATAACTGCGGACCTGCTCGTTTGAGAAACGTGAAGTTACATCAAAAGCAAAAGCGTGTACCAACAGAATACGTGCAGAATCCTCTCCGATACCACGCGCACGAAGATAGAATAATGCCTCCTCGTCGAATTGCCCCATTGTACAACCGTGTGAACATTTAACATCATCCGCGAAAATTTCCAACTGTGGTTTTGTAAACACCGTTGATTTGTCACCGATTAACATATTGTTGTTTTGCTGAAATGCATTTGTTTTCTGGGCATCCTCGCGGACGAAAATCTTCCCGTTAAAAACAGCAGTAGATTCTTCCTGAGGAATATTTTTATACCATTCATACGATTCACAATTCGGCTTCATATGATCAACCACCGTATGGTTATCGACAAACTGCCTCGCATCCGTCAAGTTAATACCGTACAGGTGAGACTCCACATTTTCAGCGTCCAAACGGACGTTGATATTATGCCGCACAAACGATGCTCCAGGGAGGTTGCAGTTATAATTATTATATAAACTGTGCTGTTCTTGATAAACTTCCGTATGGTGGATATAGGCGCTTGAGGATTCAGCTACTTGCAAGTAGTAATGTTGCATTTTCGCTGATTCACGCACAACAATTTCGGTAACCTTATTGTGAAGGTTGTCCGCCGATTCCTTTTGTGTAACAAAAGATTCTATAATTTCAATTTCAGCATTCGGCTCAACAACGATGAGGTTGCGTGTCTGCGCGAAAAAAGGCGAGTCTCCCGCGGCAACGTGCACGATATGAACAGGTTTGGACACGACCTTACCTGCTGCAACCGAAATATACACCCCTGAGGTTTGCAGCGCCGTATTCAACTGGACTAAAACATTATCTGTCTTATCTGCATATTGCGCGTAGTGTGCCTGGAGGTTCGGCTCTTCGTAAGCCTCATCAATTGGCTTTACCGTTAGGCCAACTTCATCGTCTAAAGACGAGAAGGCTAGTACGAACTGCCCGTTGACCAATACGATCCGATGGGCGTCAAGATTCGGTATGTCTGCTAAACTAGCGTCTACCTTATCCACATCCGTCTGGATGTTCAAAACGTATGGCTTGTTTACCAAACTATGAAGATTGGTATATTTCCACTCCTCATTTTTTACAGTAGGAAAACCTTCCTTTTGGAAGCGTTCGAACGCCTCGTGACGTATGGTAGACAGTTTAGAACTTGTCTGAAACGTCTCGGATTCTTCGAACGTGCTTACTAACTGTTGATATAATGATTCTGCAACTAATGTACTCATGTTATTTTTTGTCAATCTGTTAATTAAATTTCCCATAGGGAGCAATTAAACAGTTTGCGTGTCATACTCTTTTAACCAATCGTAACCTTTTTCCTCAAGCTCCAAAGCAAGCTCTTTTGTCCCGGTCTTCACGATACGACCGTCATATAATACGTGAACAAAGTCTGGAACAATATGATCCAACAACCGTTGATAGTGGGTAATCACGACAAATGCATTATCTTTTGAACGCAACTGATTAACACCATTGGCGACAATACGTAACGCATCAATGTCTAATCCAGAATCCGTTTCATCAAGAATCGACAACTTCGGATTCAACATCGCTAACTGGAAAATTTCATTTCTCTTTTTCTCGCCCCCTGAGAATCCTTCATTCAATGAGCGGTTCGCTAAGTTCGCAGAAAACTCCACTAACTTCTGTTTTTCCTTTACCAGCTGCAAGAACTCTTTCGCTTCCATCGGCGGCAAGCCTTTGTATTCCCGAATATCGTTTACCGCAGTTCTCAAAAAGTTAATATTGGAAACTCCGGGGATTTCAACAGGATATTGAAAAGCCAAAAACAACCCCTCACGTGCACGTACTTCCGGCGCCAGATCTAAAAGGTCAATTCCGTCTAGTGTTGCTGTACCACCTGTTACTTCATACGAATCTCTTCCTGCAAGCACATTACCTAAGGTACTTTTACCAGCACCATTTGGCCCCATAATCGCATGAACTTCTCCAGCTTTCACTTCGAGGTCTAATCCTTTTAAAATCTGTTTACTTTCAACAGACGCATGTAAATTCTTAATTGTTAACATTATATTTTACTATTGTGTAGAAGCCTCAACTGCTTTTAACGGTTCGAGCCTCTCTGTTATTCAAATTTTTATCCTACTGATCCTTCTAACGAGATTGCGAGCAATTTCTGCGCCTCTACGGCAAATTCCATTGGCAATTGATTCAAAACTTCTTTCGCGTATCCATTTACAATTAAACCAACTGCCTTTTCCGGATCGATTCCTCGTTGGTTCAAGTAAAATATTTGATCTTCACCTATCTTCGATGTCGTCGCCTCATGTTCTAAAAGAGCCGTTCTGTTTTTGTTTTCGATATACGGAAAGGTATGTGCACCACAACGATCACCAATTAGCAAAGAGTCACATTGTGTGAAGTTCCGCGCTCTAGTCGCGTTCGGTCCAATTTTCACAAGACCACGGTAACTGTTATGGCTTTTACCGGCGGAGATACCTTTGGATACAATCTTCGACCGCGTATTTTTACCTAAATGAATCATTTTGGTCCCCGTATCGGCAACTTGCATATTACGAGTCATCGCAACCGAATAAAACTCGCCTACCGAGTTATCTCCTTTTAAGATAACGCCCGGATATTTCCAAGTGATCGCAGATCCAGTTTCTACTTGTGTCCACGAAATTTTCGCATTATCTCCCTTACAGATTCCTCGTTTGGTTACGAAATTAAAAATACCACCTTTACCGTCTTTATCTCCGGGATACCAGTTTTGTACAGTTGAATATTTGATTTCAGCATCTTTTTCAGCGATAAGCTCAACAACTGCAGCATGCAATTGATTTTCATCTCGCATTGGCGCTGTGCACCCCTCCAGATATGAAACGTACGACCCTTCGTCCGCTACAATGAGTGTTCGTTCAAATTGACCAGTATTTTGCGCGTTAATTCGAAAATAAGTCGATAATTCCATTGGGCAACGAACGCCTTTTGGGATATATACAAACGATCCGTCGGAAAACACCGCTGAGTTCAGAGCCGCATAAACATTATCCGTCTGGGGAACTACTGTACCCAGATGCTTTTTAATAAGATCAGGGTATTCTTGCACCGCTTCACCGAAAGAGCAGAAGATGACTCCTTGCTCTTTTAGCTTCTCGCGAAAAGTTGTTTTCACGGATACAGAATCAAATACCGCATCCACAGCAACAACACCCGCTAATACTTTCTGTTCATTGAGCGGAATCCCTAGCTTTTCAAAAGTCGCCAAAAGCTCGGGATCGACCTCATCCATGCTTTCGAGTTGCTTTTTCGCTTTCGGCGCAGCATAATAAGAAAGTTCCTGAAAGTCTACTTCGGGATTCTTAAAGTTTTGCCAACTCGGCATTTTCATAGTCAGAAAATGACGAAATGCTTTCAGTCGCCACTCTAACAGCCATTCTGGTTCATTCTTCTTGGCGGAAATCAAGCGAACAACATCTTCGTTCAACCCTTTTGGGGTAATTTCCATCTCAATATCGGTTGTAAAACCGTATTTATATTCTTCGAGCTCTAGCTCTTTTAGTAATTCGTCGTCTTTGGTACTCATTTCTCTTCCCCTTAATTTAATCGGCGATTCCTACCTTAATTCGGACAACAAAGGTACAATTTAATATACAATTAATCCCATTCTAAATACACTGAAGACCTATTTTTTAACTAAAAAACGAGTAAATATCGCTTCGACGCGTGATAAACGATTTCCATCGGAATTATTATGACATTAGAATGATTTAAAATAAATAATAACAATAACAAACACCACTTGTTATAGTTTATATCTATAAAGCAAAAATAATGTTTATGATTTTAATACCAAATATTATTTTGTATATTTACGATCCGTGAAATATAATATTTAACAAACACGAATTACGATAATGCCATACCAACCAGATAAAACAGATTTGAAAATCCTAAAACTTTTGCAGGAGAATGGCAGAGTTACAAATCTCCAATTGGCTTCAAATATTGGACTGTCGCCCGCACCCACGCTGGAAAGAGTGCGCAAGCTTGAGAATTCGGGGTTCATAAAAAGTTACCATGCATTTGTTAATGAAGAGATGCTCGGGTTGGGTATAAAATCATTTATACAAATATCCTTAGACTTTCATACACACAACGCTATCCCCGAATTCGTCGAGGCAGTAAAAACAATTCCTGAAGTTACCGAATGCCACCACGTCACCGGAAACTGTGATTTTATATTAAAAGTCTACGTTAAAGATATCAAAGCATATGAATCGGTCATTATGGAAAAAATTTCAAAAATTCCATTTGTTAAAACTTTCCAAACAATGATGATCATGTCAACGAGTAAAAAAGAACCAATCGTTCCTTTAGAATATTAGAAAACAAGACTTAATGCACAAAGAGCAAGAACACTTCAAGGACCTAGCGATCATCTTAACTTGGCCAGAGGCGACCATCCGTGGTGATGAAAAATGGATGATGTTTTTTAAAAAGATTGGTTTAGTAAAAAACCTAAATTTTAAGGTGGGCCACACCGGCATCGTGATTATCAAACGGCAAACCGGCGAAATGCAGTTTTATGACTTTGGACGCTACATCGCTCCGCGGGGCTACGGTCGTGCGCGTTCCAAGTATTCCGACCCCAACCTAGAGATCACCCTGAAGGCCGCGATAAGCAACGATAATATCAAAAACCTTCCTGAAATAATTGAGCATTTTGAAGAACTAAAATCAGCCATGTATGGCGAGGGGATTCTGTATTTCTCGATCGTACACGGGATCAACTTCGAGCAGGCAGAAACATATGGAGACGATTGCGTCCGTCAAGGAACGTTCCCTTATGGGGCAGTCGCGCGCAACAACAACAATTGTTCACGCTTCATAACACGGATGTTGATCCGTTCATCAAAAAAATATACCTGGCGACACAGTATTAATTTTCCTGAAAGCATCAAGGCAAGCCCCATCAGCAACGTGGTCAATGCCGTGAACGATCGAATGATCTACTCCTACACACCAGAACAAGGGCTGAAGCATTTTCGAATGAACCGTTGGCAGTCCTTTGGCTTTCTGTGTAAAAAGCTTGGCGACAATATCAGCCAACAAAAAGCAGCACTCCTGCCCGACGACATCATTATCGGCCAGATGAATTTCAAATCAAAGCCTATCACGATTCCAAAAGACGCATTTTACTTAGGGGGAGTTGGCGATGGCGCCTGGTTTACTGTACAACAAGCGCCCGACCAGAAAGTTCTCGTCAAACGTTTCACTAGCAAAGGTACACTCGAGTATGCAGCACTTGGCGAATCGATGGAACCAATTGACTTCACCAAACCGTTCAATGTCGTATATGACAGTCACCTACTGCACACACACATCACGCAGGAAGGAAGAAAAATACGGATCAACCACACCCAAAAGTTATCGAATGAAGAATACCAGTATAAGGACTTAAAAGAATTATACGCCTAGAGCGTCCAATCGATCGGCTCCTTACCCATTGAGGCCAAATACCGATTGACCTGCAAAAAATGCCCGCAACCGAAGAAGCCCCGATAACAAGATAGTGGAGAAGGATGCGCCGATTTAAGCACTAAATGCTTTTCCGTGTCGATAAGAGCAATCTTTTTCTGCGCATAATTCCCCCACAAAACAAAAACGACATGTTCGAGCCGAACAGAGATTTCCCGGATAACCGCATCAGTAAAATCCTCCCAGCCTTGATTCTGATGGGATCCAGCCTGGTGTCCCCGCACCGTTAGCGTCGCATTTAACAACAAAACACCTTGCCGTGCCCATTTAGAAAGGTCGCCAGAGAGTGGGTAATGGAAATCAGGAACCTCCTGGGTAAGCTCTTTAAATATATTGCGTAGCGAGGGAGGGAATTTCACGCCCAATGGCACCGAGAAGGCCATTCCATGCGCCTGTCCGTGATCGTGATACGGATCCTGCCCAAGAATAACAACCTTCACCTTGGTAAGCGGAGTTTGCTCGAAAGCATTAAAAACTAGTTTTTGGGGGGGAAATACAAGTCCTTGCGTGCGCTCTAGCGACAAAAAATTTGCTAGCCTCCTCATGTAATCCTGCCGGAGAAGCGGGGCCAAAACAGGATCCCAACTAGAATGATATTGACCTTGCATAACACAAAAGTACAATTTTACATATTTATCACCCAAACAAGTTGTATAACCTCCAAAATAACCGGATATTTGTATTCATTTTATACACGTATAAATTTTTACAAATGTCTAATATAGTTCGTATAATTATAAGTAGCCTCCTGTTATTGGGAACTGTTGCGCTGTTTTGGTTCTCCCAGTGGGGATGGGGAATAGCAGGAATCTTTATAACGATCATTGCCTGGGTAACGGTATTTTTTAACGAAAATATGCTCATCGCACAATGGTTTCTACGAAAAGAAAATATGGCACAAGCAAAGCGCTGGCTGAGCAACATCAAAAACTACGAAACGCAATTGATCAGCGCGCAACATGGCTACTACCATATGCTTCTAGGAATTTTAGAATCACAACACGCACCGTTACAGTCGGAAAAGTACTTTAAAAAAGCCTTAGCACTCGGCCTACACATGGATCACAACGTTGCCATGGCAAAACTAAGTTTAGCGGGTGTTGCAATGGCCAAACGAAACAAACGTGAAGCAGAAAAATTATTAGGTGAAGCAAAAAAAGCGGACAAAAACAAACTCCTTGCCGATCAGATTAAAATGATGAAAGAGCAGATGTCCATGATGGATAAGCAGCAATTTAGATACTCCAGATAATCCGGCTTTAAGCGAGAAAAAACAGCTTAATGACAACAACGGTCGTTAAGCTGTTTTTATGAGGGGGGATTCAAAGCAACTTCAGAATCCGACAAGAACCCTTTACTGCATTGGTGCTAAGCTCACCTGGTGGGTGATAAACTTACCAACCTCGCTACTATCCTCAAACACTACGTTAAGCTTATTTGCTTTCTGGTCCGCCCAACCAGCAACCTTTACGATAAGCACAACCGGCTCGTTCTCTTTGATCAGGTAATGCAAATAATTCTGACGATCTTCGATCTTGACAAGCACACGGCCCATCTGAATACTGCTCAATAAGTGTGACGCCCCAGTTTGATCTACCAGCTGCGTCGCGAAGGTATTCAATTTAAATTCCCGTGGGTCCATCTGATAAGAAATCAAAAAAAGCTCTACGATTAGTGTATCACTACAACTGTCCAAATGCACCGATTTCACATCGAACTGAATAGCATCGCTTACATTAACGGTGCTATCCTGTTGCGCAAAGGCACAGTGATCGATCACCAGAAGAATAAAGAAAAAGATAAAAAGGTGTTTTTTCATATGATTTTGAGCAGGAAAACCTCTTGTCCGGAAAGATACGAGGGAGGAAGGCGTCTGCTGAACGTTTCTTCCAACTAAAAAGAAGGAGTGGCTCCTCGCCCCTCCAAGTTGACCAACTGGTTAACGCAAACGATCGGCAGATTTAATTAGTTTCTCATCTTTACGAATCGCTCCAATAGCCATCGCTAGAAGAATGATAGCTACCGGAAGTAGAAAAAAGCCAACACCAATATTACTTGCTTGTATGGATTGGGAGATTCCCCCAAGTTGTGAAGCGGCATTGGAGAACATCCAAACACCCAACAAAACAATCAGTACAATAATTAGACCTACAACTTTAATTTGATTCTTTCTATTCTTATACAAAAAGATAGCAACAAACGGAAGTAGCGCAACAAACCCCGAAACTAGCGCCAGCAGCACCGTAGTTGTTTTCCGTACAGATTCATTATTGACCGAAGAGAAGGTTCCTGTCACTAGAATTCTCTTACCTAAACCTACTAAATCAATGAAGTTCACATAAGGAAAAACAAAAAGTCCAAATAGAACAATAGAAGCTAATAATAACCAGATGGTTTGAATACGTTGAATCATGATGGTAAGTTATATCAATATTAATTCTAACAACAAAGTAAGCAATTTGATTGCTCGATTCAAAAAATAAATTCTCTTGTCAACGATTAAGAAACACAAGGATACTATTAACTTTACAAACAGCTTACGTGAGTTTTCACTAGATTTGTAAAGTGAAGGATACAATACAACGCTTTTTTCTAGAAATTGCCTATGAAGGCACCGCATATCACGGCTGGCAGGTACAGAACAATGCGATATCGGTTCAACAGCGCCTAAACGACGGACTCCGAATCCTACTGCGCACACCTATAGAAACGACTGGCGCAGGGCGTACCGATACCGGCGTGCACGCCAAACAGTTGTATGTGCATATGGACGTCCTTGAAAGTTCAATTAAAGATCCAGGACATTTTATTCATGCTTTAAATGCCCTGCTCCCTGCCGACATCGCTATAAAAAGGATGATTGCGACGAACCCGCAAGCACACGCCCGCTTTGATGCGACAGAAAGGTCGTATGAATATCATATTCATTTCTCCAAGGATCCCTTTTTAGTAAACCGGTCTTGGCAACTACGTGATATACCGAACGTAGATCGTATGAACGCCGCCGCAGAATTTTTATTGGGAAAGCAAGATTTTAGCTGTTTTTCAAAATCCAACACCCAAGTGTTCACGAACATTTGCACCGTAAGCCATGCACAATGGGAAAAAACAGAAGCAGGCTACATTTTTCACATCACTGCCGATCGTTTCCTTCGAAACATGGTACGCGCAATCGTGGGTACCCTATTGGAAATTGGCTTAAAAGATAAAAGTCCGGAATACATTCAGGATGTAATACGAAGTAAAGATCGAGCTAAAGCCGGAACATCCGTCCCCGCACATGCATTATATTTAACAAGAGTTGTTTACCCTTATATAAACGATACACATTGAGTGAACAAAAAATAACCGGAACGACATACGACAATAAGCTCCTGGGGCGAATGGTCAAATATATGAAGCCTTATAAAGGAATATTCTGGGCATCAGTAGTCTTGACCGTCCTGCTAGCAGCGGTTGCACCGGCCTTGCCGCTTTTAATTGAGTATACACTCGATAAGTACATCCTTACCTCCAACACTTCGGGGCTGACCTGGATGTTGATCGTCATGATCATATTATTGATTCTGCAAACCGTGGTGCGCTATTACCATACCCTAACAACCAATACCCTTGGGCAAAATGTTATTCGTGATATTCGTATTGAGGTGTTTAACCACATCACGCAGCTGCGCTTAAAATATTTTGACAACACCCCCATCGGCAGGTTGATCACCCGAACCATCTCCGATTTGGAGACCATCTCGAATATCTTCTCACAAGGTCTCATACAGATAATAGGCGATTTGTTGCAACTCATTGTTATTATCGGTGTGATGTTTTATACCGACTGGAAATTAACATTCGTTGTATTGATACCGATGCCGCTGATGATATGGGCGACATACATCTTCAAAGAAGCCATGAAGGATGCTTTTGTTGATGTCCGCAAATGGGTGTCCAACCTCAACACCTTCTTACAGGAGCACATCAGTGGAATGGCTATTATACAGTACTTCTCCCGCGACGTACAAGAGATAAGGAAATTCGAGAAGATAAATGCAAAACATCGCGACGCGCACATTAGAGCAAACTGGTATTTCTCCATTTTCTTTCCCGTTCTGGAAATCATCGTCGCCATTGCGACGGGATTATTAGTATGGTACGGATCGAAGCAGATACTGGCCAACGAAATCTCTCCTGGTGTAGTTGTAGCTTTCTTAATGTATATCAATATGATATTCCGCCCTATTCGCGAGCTTATTGATAAGTTCAATACATTACAAATGGGCATGGTATCTGCGGAACGTATTTTCGAAGTGCTCGACACCAAAGATTTCACACCAACCGAAGGAAAAAGAACGCTTGATAAGGTACAGGGAGACATCACCTTTAAGAATGTTTGGCTGGCATATAACGAACAAAAATGGGTGCTAAAAGATATTAGTTTCCATGTTTCCCCCGGTGAAACATTAGCATTAGTAGGGGCAACGGGCGCCGGAAAATCCTCCACAATTAATATACTCAGCCGCTTTTACGAAATTCAAAAAGGAGCAATCTTTTTGGATGATATCGATATTCGCGAATACGATCTTCAATTCTTACGCAGCCATATTGCAACCGTGCTCCAAGATGTCTTTTTGTTTTCAGACTCAATCTTAAACAACATCACACTCCAAAACCCAGCAATAAGCCGCGAACAGGTAATTGAAGCAGCCAAAAAAGTCGGCGCTTATGAATTTATCATGCGCCTCCCCGGAGGACTTGATTACCAAGTTCAAGAACGTGGCGCGACCCTCTCTGGGGGACAGGCGCAGCTCGTCTCTTTTATCCGGGCATTAGTTTATAACCCAACCATACTTATCCTGGATGAGGCGACCTCATCTATCGACACCGAAACCGAGGTAATGATTCAACAAGCGATCGATCAGATGATGACCGGCCGCACAGCCATTGTCATCGCTCACCGTTTATCAACGATACAAAAAGCGGATAAAATTGTCGTTTTCGATAAAGGCGAAATAAAAGAAATTGGCACACACAGCGAACTCATCGCAAAAGAAGGATATTATAAAAGCCTATACGACCTGCAGTTTAACTCCGCCAGTATATAATGCTGATACCCGCTAGGCCTTTCTTCAAAGCGTATACATTATTCCGGCATCTATATAATAAACCCTCTAAGGCGCATCCTGCCTTAGAGGGTTTATTATATTACTTCGATCTTGAATCAAATTAATTTAGACCTCGTTTTTTCATCAAATAGATTGGGTCTGGGTCAGCGCCTCTAAATTGTCTATACATCTCTGCCGGATTACCCGTGCCGCCACGCTCTAGAATATTTCGACGGAACGATGCAGCCGTTCCTTGATCATACAAAGATTTCTCTTTGAAAGCCGCAAAGGCATCCGAATCCAGAACTTCTGACCAGATATACGCATAATAACCAGCGGAATAGCCCCCAGCGAATACGTGTCGGAAATAAGTACTTCTGTAACGCGGGATAATCGCATCGATTAAACCGATTTTCTTCATCGCAGCATCTTCAAATGCATTAACATCACTGGCAATTGGGCTCGTTGCAGCGTGATAGTCTAAATCTAATAAGGATGCAGCGAGATATTCAACCGTCGCAAATCCTTGGTCGAACGTTCCAGCTTTCACCAACTTATTTATCAACGAATCAGGAATGGCCTCCTTTGTCTTATAGTGTTTTGCGTAGGACTTTAAGACTTCAGGATCCGCAGCCCAATTCTCCATAATTTGGGAAGGAAGCTCTACAAAATCACGAGAAACCGATGTTCCCGCTAAGCTCCGGTAACGCACGTCCGATAAAAGTCCGTGCAAAGCATGGCCAAACTCATGGAATAACGTGCTCGCTTCATCAAATGTTAGCAAGGCAGGTTGATCCCCAACAGGCTTGGTAAAATTGCACACAATAGATATTACAGGTGCAACGCGCGCGCCACCTTTACGACTCTGCGATCGGTAGGAGGTCATCCATGCGCCACTATCTTTGGATTCTCTAGGAAAAAAATCTGCATATAGAAGCCCTAGATGCGTTCCGCTTTTGTCTTTCACTTCATACACTTCAACCTCCGGGTGATAAACCGGTACGTTGTTCAGCGCGATAAATGTCAAGCCATATAACTTTGTCGCCGTTGCAAAGGCTCCCTCGCGCACAGCCGCCAGGCTGAAATAAGGTTTAATTTCCTCTTCATCAAGAGCAAAACGAGATTTACGAATCTTCTCCTGGTAATACCGCCAGTCATAAGGTGCGACCTCAAAAGTATCTTTTTCCGCCGCAATTTCCGTTTGAATATCAGCCGCCTCAACTTTAGCTTTCTCTAACGCAGGCGCCCAAACCCTATTTAATAACTCATAAACATTCTGTGGGTTTTCTGCCATAGATTCTTCAAGAACGTATGCCGCGTGCGATGGATAACCTAACAAATTCGCCTTCTTCAATCGTAGATTAGCGATTTTTTTAAGGTTATCCTTGTTGTCGAAATCGTTGTCATTATTCCCTAGCTTTTGGTAAGCATCCCAAATCTGTTTTCTCAGATCTCTATTCTCCGCATATTGGAGAAACGGCATAACCGAAGGGTTCTTCAAGGTAAAAATCCACTTACCTGCTTTATTTCTGGCTTCCGCCTCACTTGAAGCAGCAGACTTCAAAGCCTCCGGCAGTCCAGCCAGATCTTCCTCATTATCAACAACTAGCTCAAAGCTATTTGTTTCAGCGAGTAGGTTTTGCCCAAAAGCTGTAGTCAATACAGAAAGTTCCGAATTGATCTTTTTTAACTTCTCTTTTTCTTCCGCCGATAGGTTAGCGCCAGAACGTACAAACCCTTTGTATGTTTCATCCAGCAACTTAGCGTCCTCAAGGTCCAGGTTTAAATTCGCTTTATTGTCATAAATAGCCTTCACGCGGGCAAAAAGCTCGGCATTCAGCATGATTTCATCCCTGTGTGCGGAGAGCTGTGGCGCCAGGTCTTTATCTATCGCTTGAATAGAGTCATTGGTATTTGCAGAATTCAGATTTCCAAACACACGAGAAACATTTCCCAATAGCGTTCCTGCGTTTTCAAGAGCAACAATTGTATTGGGAAAAGTTGGATCGTCCTGATTATTGACAATCGAATCGATTTCTAAATTATGCTGCCTCAACGCCTCCTTGAATGCGGGGCGAAAATGTTCATCTTTGATTATATCGAACGGAGGAACCTCGAAAGGCGTTTCATAAGTTAACAGTAAAGGATTATCGGTAAGCGTCGTTTCTTGTTGATTTTGACAGCCGACTACTACGGCTGAAACGACCAAACAAAAGGGTAGAATTTTCTTTTTATTCATTGGACTGTTTAAAATTTCCTTCAAAGATAGGCATAAATGTATATAAAAAACGTATTAATCCAGCTACACGTGACCGTTACCCCAGAAAACGAGCCCAAAGCAGAACCCGTCGTAACGCCGATGTGCGCGACACCCCGACGACCCATTGGACAATACGCAGGGTAGCTTGGCGTCATTTTTGAACACCTTTTGATGCTAAAAAAACCGCCACGGGTTTTAATTACAAAAAAACGAAGAGACATGATAGGTATCGTAGGTGGTGTCGGTCCTCTTGCCGGACTCGACATCCTAACAAAAATAATAGAAGAAACGCAAGCGCAGTCGGATCAGGATCACCTTCCCGTACACCTTTTCTCGCAACCTCAGAAAGTCGCCGAAACGGCTGCCTACGGAATAAAGCAAACAGGTAAAAACCCGGCTTATGCAATTGTTGAAATCATTCAAGAGCTAGAACGCATCGGTGCCACCTCCGTCGCTATCCCTTACCACGACGCACATGCTCCCCTAATATTTAACGTCATACTCGAAGAGCTCAAAAACAAAAACAGTCGCGTAACTATCCTCAATATGATCAAGGAGACCGTGAAATTCGTTAAAGACCAGTATGCTGGTTTAACTAAGATAGGTGTACTTTCGGCAAATTGCGCTAGGAACGGTGACCTTTATGCAGGCTTCATGGAAGAAAATAATTTAACGGCGATAATCCCGAATGCTGAATTACAAAAAAGTATTGACGCGAGTGTCTACAACGAAACCTATGGCATAAAAACTATCTCATCGCCGGTTAGCAACCGCGCGCGGCAAGAGCTGTTGACATTCATCATGCAGCTCAAAAAAGATGGTGCGCAAGCGGTTATATTAGGCGGTGTTGAGTTTACGCTCGCCGTTCCCGACAAAGAAAGTGCTGGAATTCCAAACATAGATCCCTACCGGGTTTTAGCACGCGCCCTAATTTCAGCCACAAGCCCCGAAAAACTACGTCCGCTCTAACGCGCAAAAATTTTTCGCCCCTCAGAAAATCCGCTTCCACCACGGAACTTTCATGCCCACACACATCTTACCCTCGATGGTCTGAATAGGAAAAACAGGAATGAAGTTTCCCTGACCGGGATCTCCTCGACCAGATTCGAGGTCAAAATGATGTCTGTGTACCGGACATACCAGTTTCCCCCGATCGCACCAGCCCTGGGATAAATCCGCACCAGCATGCGGACACCTAGCTCCAGTCGCATATAGTTGATTACCTTGCTCGACGATACAGATCGTGCGACCGTCAATTTTAACTTTCCTAATTTCACCTTCTTTTGGCAAGGCGCCAATCGGGTGCCAAACTAATTTGTCTCCTGTCATACGATCTTCCAACGAAATACCCTTTGAATATAAGAAAGAAAATTGATAATCAAAGAGTTCTCTACAGCAAAGATTAAGGTAAGAAAACAAAAAACCTGACAGTAGCTACTGTCAGGTTTTTTAAATAATACCTCGATCAATCGAAAATTAATGGAATTTCTTCGAATTAAGTTTTCTATCAGACTCTTTCAAGTAGATCTTACGTAGACGCATTGATTGTGGTGTTACCTCGATGTATTCGTCAGACTGAATATATTCCATAGATTCCTCTAACGAGAATTTGAGCGCCGGTGCAATACGTGTGTTGTCATCTGTTCCCGAAGCACGCATGTTTGTTAACTGCTTGCCTTTTGTGATATTGATCGTTAAATCATTATCGCGAATATGTTCACCTAAGATCTGACCCTCATAAATTTCAACACCTGGATCTACGAAGAAACGACCACGATCTTGAAGCTTATCAATAGAATATGCCGTGGTTGAACCCGCATCAAGAGAAACCAACACACCCGCTAGACGGCCAGGAATAGTACCTTTCCAGGGCTCATATCCTTTTAAACGATGGGCCATTACGGCTTCGCCGGCAGTCGCAGTCAAGACGTTATTCCGTAAACCGATGATACCTCGCGATGGAATCGAAAACTCAAGATGTTGCATATCGCCTTTGGATTCCATAATTAATAGCTCGCCTTTACGCTGGGTTACAAGTTCGATTACTTTACCAGATACCTCAGCAGGAACATCAACAACAAGCTCTTCGATTGGTTCAGACTTAACACCATCAATCTCTTTAACAATTACTTGCGGCTGCCCCACTTGTAACTCATATCCTTCACGACGCATTGTCTCAATCAATACAGACAAGTGAAGAATACCACGACCATATACTAACCAAGCATCCGGCGATTCCGTTGGAACAACGCGTAGAGCAAGGTTTTTCTCAAGTTCTTTTTGTAAACGATCATAAATATGGCGTGAAGTAACGAACTTACCTTCTTTACCAAAGAAAGGTGAATTGTTAATTGTAAATAACATATTCATGGTCGGCTCATCGATGTGCATCACTTCGAGTTGTTCAGGATTTTCGAAGTCAGCGATCGTGTCGCCAATATCAAAACCTTCAATACCGACAACAGCACAAATATCTCCAGCGACAACTTCAGACACTTTAATCCGGCCCAAACCTTCAAACACTTGCAGTTCCTTCACACGTGATTTAACGATTTTACCGTCTCGCTTCACTAACGATATAGGTTGGTTTTCTTTGATTACGCCCCGCGCAACGCGGCCGATCGCAATACGACCAACAAACGTGGAGTAATCGAGAGATGTAACTTGCATCTGCAACGATCCTTCAGAAACTGCTGGTGCAGGAATATGTTCGATAATTGCGTCTAATAAACTGGTGAAATCAGTCGTCGGCTGTTTCCAATCCGTCGACATCCAACCTTGCTTAGATGAACCGTATAATACTGGAAAGTCGAGTTGCTCTTCGTTAGCATCTAAGCTAAAGAACAAATCGAAAACTTGCTCGTAAACTTCATCAGGGCGACAGTTCTCTTTATCAACTTTATTTACAACAACAATCGGTTTGATACCAAGCGCTAAAGCTTTCCCAGTTACAAAACGTGTTTGAGGCATCGGCCCTTCGAAAGCATCTACCAATAAAACCACACCATCAGCCATTTTCAACACACGTTCGACTTCTCCTCCAAAATCCGCGTGACCAGGCGTATCAATGATATTGATTTTTGTACCTTTATAAATAACCGATACGTTTTTAGATACGATAGTGATACCTCGCTCACGCTCTAAATCATTGTTGTCTAAGATAAGATCACCTACATTTTCGTTTTCACGAAATTGATTTGTGAAATATAAGATTTTATCAACAAGGGTAGTCTTACCGTGGTCAACGTGTGCGATAATCGCAATATTTCTGATATTTTGCATTGAGCGTTACTGTATTATAAAAAAATTAGAGGTGCAAAGATAATTAATTTGCACCTCAATTTTTTATTTTTTATGTTATTATTTTATTACTTCTAATGCTTTACCTATTTTAGTAAATGCCGCAATCGCCTTGTCGAGGTGGTTAATATCATGTCCTGCGGATATTTGAACCCGGATTCTCGCTTTTCCTTGAGGCACAACCGGATAGTAAAAACCGATCACATAAATCCCTTCTTCGAGCATTCTACGGGCAAACTCTTGCGCTAATTTCGCGTCATAGAGCATCACCGGCACAATCGGGTGAAATCCTGGTTTTATGTCAAACCCAGCACTAGTCATCTTATCACGAAAATATTTTGTATTGCTTTCAAGTTTATCGCGAAGCTCGGTCGTCTCACTAAGCATATTCAAGACCGACACGGACGCGCCAGCAATCGCTGGTGCTAACGTGTTGGAAAACAAATACGGACGCGAACGTTGGCGCAACATATCGATAATCTCTTTTCGTCCGGAAGTGAATCCTCCTGAGGCCCCACCGAGGGCTTTTCCTAACGTTCCGGTGATGATATCCACGCGGTCGATAACATCAAACAGTTCGTGGGTACCGCGACCATTTTTCCCAACAAATCCCGAACAATGCGATTCGTCAATCATGACGAGCGCTTCATACTTATCTGCTAAATCACATATTTTATCAAGAGGCGCTACCGAACCATCCATTGAAAAAGCACCATCAGTGACAATTATGCGATGACGAGCACCTGTGGCGGCCTTCAATTGCTCTTCTAAATCGGTCATATCACAATTCTTGTAACGAAAACGCTGTGCTTTACACAAACGCACACCGTCGATAATGGACGCATGATTCAGTTCGTCAGATATAATTGCATCCTCAGCGCCTAACAAAGGTTCAAAAACGCCCCCATTTGCATCAAACGCCGCGGCATATAGAATGGTGTCCTCCGTTCCTAAAAAAGAAGATAATTTGGCCTCTAATTCCTTATGAATATCCTGCGTACCGCAGATAAAACGAACTGAAGACATCCCATAGCCATGCGTATCAATCGCTTGCTTGGCTGCCTCAACTACTTTGGGATGGGACGATAATCCGAGGTAATTATTAGCGCAGAAGTTAATAACTTCCTGACCAGTGCTCACTTTAATATCTGCAGCTTGCGGAGTGACTATTACGCGTTCCTCCTTATATAGCCCTGCTTCTTTAATTGCTGCAAGTTCTTTCTCTAATGCGGGTTTCAATGTTTTGTACATTCTAAAAAACTAAAATTTATAAATAAATTCATTTCTTTTTCGTTCGAAATGGATACCTCGAGACGAAGATAAGGGTATAATTTCAATCCCACGCAAGAAATCGATTGCTCAATTTTTACTCATACCGGAGCGCATCAACCGGATCTAGTCTCGATGCTTTAGATGCAGGATAATATCCCGACAGCATCCCTACGCCAACACACACACCGATTCCTAACAACATCCAACGCCATGGCACTATAAAATCGGCCCCTAAGGCCAAAGCCAGCAAATTACCGATGAGGATTCCCAGTATAATACCAGCAATCCCGCCCAACACACAGATGACTATCGCTTCCATTAAAAATTGCTTGCGAATCACTGAAGGCGTAGCGCCAATAGCTTTACGTACGCCGATTTCTCGCGTACGTTCGGTAACCGAAACCAGCATAATATTCATTAACCCGATGGATGCACCAACGAGCGTTATAAAAGCGATAACGATTGCACCAACGGTTACATAGGTCAAATTTTGCATTAACATCTGGGCGACAGCATCCGATTTTACGATTTCAAAATCATTGGTTTGCTTGGCGTTCAACCCCCGGATCTTTCGAAAGGTCGCGATTGACTCTCCTTCGGCAGCATCCATTCGGTAGGGGTCCTCCGTCATTATGGTAATGGCGTATGATGGATCAGAATTACTCATCATCGCCCTTCCCCTTGAAAGTGGCACGTAGCACGCTTTATCCGCGCCGAAGCCGGCACTAGAGCCTTTGCTTTCCAACACACCAACGACAGTGAACCGATTTCCCCCAAGGGTGATATTCTCGCCGATTGGATTTTTATTATTTTTAAATAGCTTCGTTTTAATCTCCTGTCCAATGAGTACGACACTGGTCGCATTGTCGACGTCCTGCTCGGTGAGATTTCTACCATCAGCTATCTTATAACCGGAGGTTTGTAAGTAATTTTCATCCGCGCCGATAACACCAATATTAGGGTTCGTCTTTTCTGAACCGTATTTCGCTGTTGCACCCCAAGTGACATTCACGTTCACCGAGACAATAGCATTGAAATCAAAATTTTCTTTAAAATCTAACGCATCATTGTAGGTAATCGACGAAAAAACTTTTGCTTTGTTTCCCGAAGCACCAATTTGCACATTTATACCGCGATTGCGAATGTTAAACGAATTGGAACCCATTGAAGAGAATGAATTCGTTAAGGAACTTTGTATTGCGTCAATAGAAGTTAACACACCAATCAATGCCATGATGCCAATTGCAATAATTAACGCAGTCAGAAAAGTCCTCAGCTTATTACTAACGATAGACTGTAGGGCGAGTTTTACATTCTCTATATAGGGCATGTTAACGGACATGGCAGTATTATTTTCACCAAGTTACGTTAAAAAATAAAAAGTAAAAACTTTTGACCAAAACAGCTTGAAAAGAAGCCTATTTAATACGGGTCCAAGTCTCGGTTCGTCCGAGCAAAGAAATACCAATGTATCCGCGGATATCAAGTTTATTTTCGCCTTTAAGGGTCATCTTACAACTGTAGGTCTTCCCCGACTTGGGATCATAAATCTCTCCGCCACTGTATGTACGGCCATCTTTGACAAAGCCCGTTAAAATTTCTAGACCTTGAATCTTTCGGTCTTGAAGGTTCTTATCTGGATTTTTCGTATCCTTTTTGTTTGTGTCCTCGATCCAATACAGCGTTCCGAAAAATTTATCCCCTTTGGTAAAGATTTCAATTCTTCCTTCTCCACTTGGGTTTTGCCATTTACCGACAATAGGATCATTGTTTTGGCCGTGTAGTGCTATGGAGGCAAGCAGTGCACACAAAATAATTGCTAAATGTTTCATACCCTTAGTTTTTAGTTAAACTGATCAGCGCGCGTTTGACTGTTTATAATTGTTCCTTAAATATATGCATTTTTTATGCTAGCATAGTAGTTCAAGTAGCAAATAATACGCTGATATACACATCCATCGTATTTAAGCCACAAAATGAACCTTTAACTTTGTATCATTCCGGTGATAGTATAAAGCATTCATTTTTTGGCATTTTTTTTGACTTATTATCCGTATTAACGATTCATTTATTAAAGGACTTATTATGAGATTTATTATTAGTTTGTTAATTACAGGAATTGTCGTTGCGGCAGCAGCATATCTTGTACCAGGAGCTCAAGTTGCCGGATTTGGTTGGGCAATCTTAACAGGATTAGTCATTGGATTAGTGAATGCAATCGTCGGTGGAATTTTACGACTGTTTACCTTTCCACTGAATTGGTTAACATTCGGTTTAGTTTCGTTCATTATTACGGTGTTGATGATCATGCTAAGCGATAACATTATGGGAAGTAAATTCGACGTCGATGGCTTCTGGACAGCCGTACTATTTGCTATTGTTGTTGCTATAATTGAAATGATCGTTGGGAAAGTTATTGGCAAGAAAGAATAACCGCAAATCCCAACGTGTAAATGCTCTTATCGGAGCCGCTAGCGGCTCCGATAAGAGCATTTACATTGGACATAATCAACTTTTCAAGTTGACCGACGACGTTTATTTCAAAGATAACTAAGCATATTGCTCCACTCCAATGAGGCGCTACATGCTTAGTTTACGGTTTATTTTTTCTTCCTTTTCGGTTTCTTTTTCATTTTATTGACCCAGATTAGCACACCGGTAACAGGCAATGAAGTTGCTACCAGGCAGCCAATAAAATAAAGTAATTTAGAAAACTGTCCATAAATATTACCCAGATGGAGCGCTTTTAACGAGCCTCCTATCCGAGTGCGAAGAGGCTTATCCCGAAAAACATCCGTCTCCAACACCTCGCCCGAATATTGATCTAGGGTTAACTTATCGCCCGCAGCGGGAGCGAAGAAACCGACCCGGTTTTTTGAAACACGAATTGTTCCACTACTATCTGACGCAAAATTAATAGTGATATCCCCATCGTAGGGCAATACTTGGTTTACCGCCGAAACTGTTTCTTTCAGGGATAATGTTTGCTTACCGGGCAGGATTTTCGATACTAATCTCTCTTTATCATTTTGAACCATCTGCTGACTCGGATGTGTACCCCAGGTTTTTTGCCATCCTTCACGATACCAATCGAACGACCAGAATGGACCGGTAATGGCCATCAAAAAAAGGATAATCCAGGTATATAGACCAAGAGTATTGTGGATATCGTGATTGACACGTTTCCAGTTTCCAGACCATTTAATTCGCAGCCCGTTCTTCCATCCACGAAGTTTTTTAGGAAACCAAATGACGATACCTGTCATCACGCCCAGCAAAAATAACAGAGTTGCGGTTCCGGTTATCCACGAACCTAATTTTCTGTTTTCCACACCTTCGAATATCGGCGTCGGAATCTCATTCAACATTAGCCAGCGGTGTAAAGAAAACATTTTCTGCATAAATTTGGCTGTTTTAGTTTTAACCTCTGATGCATCACCGATTAGGTCTCCCGTGTAAGGGTTCACCATCATCTGATTCGACCGGCGCCGGCCGCCTCTTTTTGGGGCTTCTTTGGGCTTCTGGCTCCTCACAATTTTGCCTTCGTCCGTTTTTAGCCCAGCAGCCGCTTGATCACTTTTTTCAACACCGCCCGAACGCCCTCCTGCAATCTCCCCTTGTACTGCTTTATTAAAAAGCACACCAACAGTTGCGGTCTTTGAAAACGGTATATTCACCCCGGTAATCGTGCCCTGAATGCCAGGTGATACAACCGCTAGTAAGGAATCTATCGGTAGGCGCTCTCCGGCAGGTTTCACCGTGTAGTATTTAGGTATCACAGCTTCTCTTATCTCTGTATTGTACACATAAATTGTCCCTGTGATACAAACAATAAAGACCACAATACCAGAGATCAATCCTCCCCAAAGATGTAGGTCATTCAGAAACTTTCGGACCTTGAGCCAATTCGTGTTCTCGCTTGTTCTATTCATTTTTATATCTCTGCTCCACATGAATTCATTCCAGAAATGGCATATTGATGCATCTCTGGAATGAATTTATCGTATATATCGGCCACTATTAATATGCCCCAATATACCGGTTACCAACTTGATTAATTAATTTCGCTCCTTTTTGCGCAGCACCGGTTTTCTTATTAAACACATACAAATACCCTTCGGTATCCTGCGCCGAAACTACCGGAATATACACGAGGTCTCCGTACAAACCTATGTTCTGGTGCTGACCAAAATCCAGTTTTGATTCCACGCCACCAAGATCCATCTTCAACGCTGAATTGGCATTAAGATCAACGCGTGCAATATACCCACCGGTACGTTTTCCATTAACTTGCAAGCTGTAGATCACATAACCGATACCTCCGCCAACATATCTCCATGACTCTATATAGCTATCCGTAACACCTAGTGCCGCGTCCAGGCTAAACACGTAGTTCTCGTCATACTCATTCGTGTTTTTGTCAATACGTAAAATTTTGGAGCCTCCTGTTTTCTCGCCCGAGGTCGCTTGATATACATTTCCGTCGTCACCTAAAAACATCATGCGACTACGGTAGCCGTTTGTGTTTCCAGTCGTTTTCGAAGACGAAATGATTTTCGGATTATCCAAATTAGGGTAATCTACAACGAGCGTCTTGGTCCCATCGCGCGTATCATCGTTCTCCCACTTTGGCTCACCATCGACAATGCTGACTGAATTAGGGTTCACTTTGGATATCCGGCAGCCAATGAACACCTTATCCCCATTCTGGCTAATAACAGGTACATCGATACGTCCGACAGAGTATCCAGCAGCCTCATCTTCAGCAGACAAAGGAAATGGGAATTCGTTGGTTTTTAGAATTTGTGGATTATCCAAATCTAAAGCGACAAGGTTCGCATTTCCGCGTGTATATTTATAAACATAATTCGGAGCACTACCTTCGTAAACCGTTTTACTGCCAATCAAATTTACGGCAATGCCAACACCTTCTTTCGCAATGACCCATCTAGGCGATTGACCGGCGTAAGGTTCGATATCCACCTCATCACCCGTATCTTGGAATTTATTAGCACCCATAACTTGGTACTTATTAAAAATACCGCCGTCATCACCAGTATATTGAATATTATACAAAAATTTACCATCCTGAGATGCTTGCAAGCGCGCTGTACGTTCCGATTTAACCCCCATACCTTGGTTAAGCACATCGATTGTTTTCTCGGGATTAGCTGCATCTTCGGCTGATACGCTATATACCATCGTACCCTCATTACCGTCTGAGATTGCGTCATTGGAAGGGTCGTCTAAAGCTAGTGATATTGTGATCCAACGATCAGCATCCAGGCCTGGCGCTGACGGTCCGTCATTGTCATCCGAACAACTTGTAAATGCAAGACTGGACAAAAAAGCCACGCCTACTGCTCCATTTATTAATTTTGTTTTCATAATATATTTACTAAAATTTACTAATTGTATAATTTAACTTTAGATAAAATGCGCGGCCTGGTTTCTGTACACCAAAATTGTCGTACACTTCGGCATTGAACATATTCTTCGCGTCAAGGCTGACCACTAGCTTACCACTAGGTGGACGATAGCTTACACCGAGATCGTGTATAAACTGCCTAGGCGTTGTGAACCATTCGGATTCTGGCCAGACGGTCCTGAACGGGGCCACATACCCGGTGTTATAATGTAAATTCAGAATGGATTTCTTTTGAATGAAATTATTCACGCGGTACTGCACATTGCCATTCACATTAAAAAACGGCTCATTAGGAATCTGTGCATTATAGAACCTATTCTCGGTACCGTACGGGTTATATCGCTCTTTTAGCAAAGCGTTGAACTTCGAAAGACTGACCATGGCATTTAGCGAGTTACCGTAGGTATAACTTATTTCCGCTTCAAAACCACGAGATTGCGTTTTCCCTAGGTTTACAAATTGCGACATCTCCACCTCGTTTTCACTTAGGTTTTCATTCACCTCCAGCGCAATTTTTTCTTTACCATTACGCCAGAATGCGCTACCGTAAAGCGATATTTTATGTTTGCCAAAGGAAAATCGTCCCAAACGCACGCCGGCATTGATATTTAGATATTCCTCCGGGCGCAGACCAGCATTGCCAACAATGTTTTTCTCGGCGGCGCCATAAAGCTGCTCTTCGGTAGGATTAACAAACGACTGCTCAGTAGAACCAATGAATATGATTTGGGGAAGAATGGTATAGGCGACAGCCAGGCCGTAGCCGACATTGCTATCTTGGTTTTTTGTCTGATTATAGATTATACTCGGCTCCCCATCTATGGTCTGGATAACGGGTCTAACTTGTTTATTATTCAATAGGCTGTATTTACCGAAGACATTCGTTTTTAAACGTTCGTTCAGCGTAATCGCCTCGTAGCTGGCCGAGAGAATATGTTGCGAAACATCAGTAACGGTTTTCAGACGGTCGTCCACTGGGTTCAAAAGATCCTCATCATCGCGGTCGGTTATCTCAAATTTATGATTGACCGATACGCGATGATTCTTGGTAATATTATACGCCAAATTGGTACGTAGATTCGTTATTTTACGGGAAACATCCGTTATTGTCTTTTCCCCTTGTTGGCCCTGCCCTTCCCCACGATGCATTGGGTTTAGGTTATTGTCTAAGCGGATGTTGCCATCCCAGTTATATTGCCACCCCACCGTATCTTGCAAATACGTACCCCGACTACTATGAATACCATTAAAATTTAAAGAGAGCCCCTCGATAAGAAAATTCTCTTTACGATAATTCAACATAAGTACGTTCGCATCATATTCATTGAAACGTCCGACATAGGGACGGCCCATCGTTTGCCCATGCGGAATCTCATTGTGTGTAAAAGAACCATTGTATCCCACAAAAAACTGGTCGGCCCAATTCACATCGGTAAAGCCCAATTCGAAACGGCCTCCAACAGATTTATAACTATCGTTGAATCGCTTGGCTTTATAATAGCGTTCCACCCGGCCGTTAGGCTCGTAAAATTTAGAAAACTTACCCCAGGTCTCGTAACTATTATCCGTATAAGTATAAAAGCCCGAAGCACGCACGGTAAATCCCGTTTTTTGATCACGAAACATTCCACTCAAATCCGTCTGGAAAGTATTAAAAGAACCATAGGAAACCGACGCAGTTAAATTGCTGCGTGAGACATTATTTTTTAACACGACGTTGATGGCTCCTCCGACGTAATCCCCCGAAAGATGCGAAGGAAGCACGCCTTTATATACTTCTATCCGTTCAATCATCGCTGGCGGAATATTATTCAGATTAAAAGATGAGCCGTACGTTGACAGCTCCAGGCCGTCAAGAAAGAGTCCCACCGTACTGCCTGTCATGCCATTAAGATTATATTCAACAGCAGAACCGAGCCCCCCATTCTGTCGAACACGAACTCCTACGGAACGGTCAAGAAGTTCATTTGTCGTTAAATTGCGCAGCGAGGCCTCTTTTGTTTCGATGACAGCCACGGCAAATCCGCTGGTTTCTAATGCCCTTTTTTCAGTCTTTGCCGTGATATTAACCTCCTCAATATCAAGATCACCTTTCTTAAAAACTTCAAAATGAAAAAACCGGTTCGATTTTTCAACTATTATCGGAAACTCTTTAGTCTGTATCTCAACGGAGCTTATCGTAATCACCTGTGTTCCGTAGGGCACTTTTGAAATTTCGAAAGTACCGTCCGATCGCGACATGGTCGCAATTTCGGTACCCTTAACCTTGATTGTAGCGTGGCCGATAGCCGTACCACCCCCTGACTTAACTTCACCCTTTAACCGTGCAAACTGCCCAAAAAGGGGTGAAAAATTTGCCATAAGAAAAAATACAATAAACAGGTACCTCATTTTAGTGTTAATACGTTATCTTTGCTTTTAGAATAAGTCTAAATAAACGCTGCAAAACTAGAATTAATCTAAATAAGAAAATGAAAGGTTTGGAAAATAAAACATCACTTTGCGAAAATCAAGCCGTATTAAGCACCAGTACGGCTTTGTGTACCCTCCGTGCTGGCATGGATTACCTTCTTTTAAATAAAAATGAAACGTTAAAAATAGAAGTCCCATATAATGGCTATATAAATATCCTTCCTTGCCATGCGCAAGAGGAACTGCGGTACCTGCTCGATGGGGAATCCTTCAGTGGACCAAAAGACCAAAATGTCCTGCAACAAATAAAAAATAGGCAAACCTTATATATATCCCAAAAAGAAGCGAGTAGCCCGTATATTATTGCATTTATTCCCCAGCACGCACTAACCGACATGCAGTTAGAAACAAACCGTGAACAGTTCTTTACGGCCGACAACAGTAGAATTAAACTATTAAAAAAACGCGTGATTGAAGTGGAAAACAGCAATAGTGTCTCCAAAAATATCCGAATACAAAGTCTTCTATTGGATTTAATAGCTTTCCAACTTGAACTTATTACCGCAACTGCGGACAGCACACTACACAACAATCTGCTGAAAAAAGTCATCCGAGCACAAATGTTAATCGAACAGGACTTATCGAAAAGCTATACGATTAGTGAACTAGCAAAAGCCGTTGGAACCAATGAACAATACTTGAAGATGCACTTTAAGCGTCACCTGGGAAAAACCATCATGAACTATGTACTCGAAGTGAAGATGCTTTATGCGAAAAGGTTGATATTAACCGGTGATTGTAGAATTGCAGATGTCGCTCAAATGACCGGTTATAAGCATGCGACACATTTTAGCATGAGTTTTAAAAAATATTTCGGCATACTGCCGACCGCTTTACGTAACTCGCTTTACCTCCTACCGTTTAACAGCACGGAAATAGCGCATATCGTGGAGAGACTTTCGCTTGGATAACTCGAAAAAAAAATGCAGCCCGCTAAGGCTGCATAAACTTCTTCAATTACGTCTAATTAATCGAACTTCCACCGGACGAACGCTTCAATAGCTTCGTAATCTGCTAAACCCAATTTATGGTATAATTCGGACGTCTCACTCGTACGATCTTCCGCACGTACCCAGAATTCTCTCGGGTCATCACCCGGGAAAACTGGCACATCCTTCTGTGACTGATGTTTAAATATCGCCAGACGCTTACGCTTCACCTCCTGTGGGGAAAGTGGCACAGCCATTTCGATTTCGTGAATTGGATACTCATGCCAAGCCCCACGGTAAAGCCATAACCAACAGTCTTTCGTCCACTCGTCGGTTTGCGATAAACGTTTTAATGCTTCAAAGAGAATATCAAAGCATACGCGGTGTGTTCCATGTGGATCCGCGAAATCGCCCGCCGCGAAAACTTGATGCGGCTGCACCTGACGAAGCAGTTCCATAGTCAGCTGAATATCGTCCTCGTAGGAAATATCCTTGGAAAACTTTCCTCTATCGTAAAAAGGCAAATCTTGGAAATGTATATTATCGTCCGGCAAGCCCACAAATCGCGCGCCCGAAATGGCTTCACCTTTACGAATAAGTGCTTTGATCGAGCGAATAATTTCTGGATCTACCTGATTCGGTTGCTTATCGGCAAAAAAAGCGCGCGCCTCGTCATAGATATTTCTTGTTACGCCCTTGTCATCGTCAATGGCTACGGCGAAATCCTGAACAAATTCCAAATACCGCAATACATCTTCATCCCATACAGCCGTATTACCTGAGGTTTGATAGGCCACGTGAACATTATGACCTTGATCTGCTAAGCGGATAAATGTTCCGCCCATGGAGATCACATCATCATCCGGATGTGGTGAAAATAGGATAACATTCTTTTTCGCTGGTTCAGCACGCTCCGGCCGGCTTGAATCGTCTACGCCCGGCTTTCCTCCTGGCCAACCGGTGATGGTGCGCTGCAAATCATTAAAAATCTTTATATTGATGCTATATGCGGTACCTTTTTCTGCGACGAGTTGCGCCATGCCATTATTATTATAATCGTCATCGGTAAGCTTCAAAATCGCTTTATCCAGCTTTAACGAGAGCCACACAACAGCTTTCTTAATTAACGAGTCAGTCCATACAACTTCATGCGCTAGCCAGGGAAGGTCAAAACGCGTGAGCTGCGATGCAGCATCTTTATCTAGTATAAATTCAACAGAGTCTGAAAGTTGAAGATACGTTGCCGGAATATCGGGCGACATTTCACCCTCAACAGCTTTCTTTACGATCCCCGCCTTCTTCTCATTCCAAGCCATTAAGATAATTTCCTTCGCCTTGAAAATCGTTCCAACCCCCATCGTAATGGCTTTAGTCGGCACATTTTCTTTACCTCCGAAGTCACGCGAAGCATCGCGCCGTGTAAGATCATCTAAAATAACCATACGCGTACCAGAGTTTGGCGCTGAACCCGGCTCGTTAAATCCGATGTGACCTGTACGTCCGATACCTAAAATCTGTACGTCTATACCGCCATAACTGGATATTTTTTGCTCGTAGGCCTCACAAAATGCCTGCACGGCGTCTTCCGTGAGCGTTCCATCTGGAATATTGATATTTTCTTTCGGGATATCAATAAAATCGAACAAACTCTTGTTCATAAATGACACATAACTTTGGTCTGCGTCAGGTCTCATTGGATAATACTCATCCAAGTTAAAAGTCACCACGTTCTTAAAGCTTAGCCCTTCTTGCTGGTGAAGGCGAACTAACTCTTTATAAATTTTTACCGGCGTCGCACCAGTAGCCAGCCCTAGGACTGCCGTCTCGCCCTTAGCTTGTTTCGCACGGATAATCGTAGCGATCCGTTTTGCTACATCTAACGAAGCCTCATTTTGAGTAGGGTATACCTTTACCGGCACGCGCTCAAAGCGTGTTTCCTCTAATAAATTTAATCTTGCCATTAATAAGGAATATTTTAAGTGTTAACAACCTGAGTAACAAATTTAAAAATAAAACCCTTCTAAAAGGAAAAAAACAGGCAAAATCACGCAAAAAAATGCAAAAACTGCGTCGCAATCGGTTGATCTTACACCTTTTTCAATATATTAATCGCGGCAGTGAGCATCGGCTGATCTTTTGCAAAACAAAGTCGTAACATTTTCTGATCTAGCCCATTACTGTAAAAAGCCGACACCGGAATGCTCGCTAGACGGTATTCGGTGGTCAACATACGTGCAAAATCAATATCCGACGATTCGCTCACCAGACTGTAGTCGATCAGCAGGAAATAGGTCCCTCGGCTTGGCAGCACTTTAAAACGTGTCTCCTGCAGCCCGGCTGTGAGGAAATCTCTTTTTTGTTGAAAAAATTTGGACAGTTGCAGGTAATGGTTCGGGTCTTTCAAGTAGTCCGCAATTGCGAGTTGCATCGGCGTGTTAGCGCTAAAAACATTAAATTGGTGAACTTTGCGAAACTCATTAGTCAACTGCGGCGGGGCGACGACATAGCCCAGCTTCCAGCCTGTGGTGTGTAATAGTTTCCCGAATGAGGCGACCACAAAACTTCGCGCGCGAAGCACCGACCAGGCAAGCACCGATTGATGTACATGTTGCTCAAAAATCAAATGTTCATAAACTTCATCGCTAAGAATCATAATGGAGCTGTCCCGAACCAATTTTTCGAGTTGCAGTAAATCGCTCCCCGCTAGAACCTTGGTTGATGGGTTATTCGGGTTATTAATAATAATCAAGCGCGTGCGACTAGAAACCTTGGCGCGCACTTGCTCCCAGTCAATCTTAAAGTCGGGTCCAGTGAGCCGTACGGGAACAACCTTTCCTTTAAAAAGTTCAACCGTAGGAGCATAACAGTCGTACGCAGGTTCAAAGATGATCACCTCGTCACCCGCGCGGACGGTCGTGGCAATCACCGTAAATATCGCTTGGGTAGCTCCCGCGGTTATCGTAATTTCCGCACCTGGGTCTACACTGGCTCCATATAAGTGCTCGATCTTCTTCGCTAATACGGCGAGTAACGCGGGTACCCCCGCCATTGGCGCATACTGATTTGCGCCCGCGCGCATATAATAATCAACAAGTTCGATAAGGGTTGGGTCGACCGGGAAGCTAGGAAACCCTTGGGACAAATTAATTGCTTTGTGCTGTACTGCTAGTGCAGACATCTGCGAAAATATACTTGTCGCGCTACGGGGGAGTTTAGAGTTGAAAAATTCGGATTGCATATTAATTGTCATTTTCAAAAATGAATTCTCGACTAATTTAATAGAATTTTTATCTTTGATCCTATATAATAGTAAAAAAACAATGAGACGATTCCTTCTTACACTCCTGATAGCGATTCCGAGTTTCATCTTTGCACAAACAAAGCAGGAACTTATCGCACAAGTAAAACAAAATCCAAGCAGCATTGAAACATTAAAAACGATTCAACGCGTTGGAGGTTACGAGCCCGATCATATAGAATTACGCACCCTATTTAAGAGCCTAGACCGCGATGTACGAAAGTCAAAACAGGGCAAAGCGTTCGAATTTTACCTCAAACGGCTCGAAAATGCTTCGGTCGGTAAAAAAGCCCCTGGAATTACGCAATTAACCCCCGAAGGTGAACCTCTCTCGCTCTCTGAGTTACGCGGTAAATATGTACTGATTGACTTCTGGGCGGCATGGTGCCCCGATTGTCGTCGCGAAAATCCAGCACTTGTAAAAACATATGCCGAATTTAGTGGAAAAAACTTCGAGATATTAGGCGTTTCCTTCGATAGAAAGCATGAAGATTGGGTGAAAGCAATTGAGAAAGACAAGCTTACCTGGAAACATGTTTCCGATCTGCAGAGCTGGCAAAATGCGGCTGGGACAATCTATGGTGTACGCTCGATTCCGCAAAACGTTTTGGTTGACCCTGAAGGAATTATTGTTGCACGCAACCTCCACGGAGAGGATTTAAATAATAAGCTACGCGAACTTCTAAAATAAATGAAGCCTTACCTCGCAAGCCTTCCTCACCGAGGTGAACGGCACACGAAACGTCTCCTTTATCTTAATTTAGCCGAATAGAGCGGTAAAAAGATCTTCCAATGTCGCCATTGGCCGAATTGCTATGCTGTACTTCTTGATTTCCAAACCCTTGGTATTGTACTTGGATATAAAAATCCCTTCGAAACCTAATTTTTCAGCTTCAGCAATACGCTGTTCAATACGATTAACGGCACGTATTTCACCCGACAAACCAACCTCACCCGCAAAAGCAACTTGAGCTGGTAACGGGATATCCTGCTGGGAAGATATGAGTGCAGCGATAACCGCTAAATCGATCGCTGGATCCTCCACACGTATGCCGCCAGCAATATTTAAGAACACGTCCTGCATACTTAGACGAAATCCAAATCTTTTTTCTAAAACAGCCAGCAGCATACTCAAGCGTTTTGTATCAAAACCTGTTGAAGTCCGTTGCGGCGTGCCAAAGGCCGAATTACTCACTAGCGCCTGCACTTCGATCATCATAGGTCGCACCCCCTCGAGCATGGCGGCGATAGCCACCCCTCCTACAGGTTTTTCGCGCTGGGAGAGCATAATTTCCGACGGATTGGAAACCTCCCGTAAACCGGACCCCTGCATTTCATAAATTCCCAGCTCGGCGGAAGATCCAAACCGATTTTTAACAGCACGCAAAATGCGGTACACGTGATGCCGATCTCCTTCGAACTGCAATACTGTATCGACCATATGTTCGAGCACCTTAGGTCCTGCAATTGAACCGTCCTTAGTGATATGCCCCACAATAAATACCGGTGTACTGGTTTCTTTTGCAAAACGTAGTAACTCGGCGGTACATTCACGAACCTGCGAGACCGACCCTGGAGCCGATTCTATCTGGGAGGAATGCAGCGTTTGTATCGAGTCGATAACGATAATATCAGGCTGTACCGTTTCAATCTGTTTAAAGATGTTCTGTGTGGAAGTTTCTGTTAATATATAACAATTCGCAGTCGAGTTTTGAACCAGCCGCTCGGCGCGCATCTTAATCTGCTGCTCACTCTCCTCGCCAGAAATATAAAGTGTTTTAACTTTCGGAATCCCCAAGGCTACTTGTAACATCAATGTCGATTTACCGATTCCCGGCTCACCACCAATGAGTACTAGAGACCCGGGAACGATCCCCCCTCCAAGTACGCGGTTGAACTCTTTATCTGGCGTGGCTAATCGCTGTTCATCCTGGTAAACGATTTCGTTGATGATCGCAGCTTTATTTGTGCGCCGCGAGGAGTTTGCCGTATTGACACTTCGCCACTCAGGCACTTTAGAACTCGCTTTCTCAACGACTTCCTCCACGAAAACATTCCATTGTTTACAAGAAGGGCATTGCCCCAACCACTTGGGCGACTCATACCCACAATTTTGACAGAAATAAGTAGATTTCGATTTGGCCATTGTACGAAAATAGAAAAAAATAACGGCTCGTGCACGGTTTTAAGCAAAATACCGCGGATACGTATTCCGTACGTTATTGCTGCTCATTCTGTTCGAGGATACGTAAAAAATTTAACCCCATGATCTTCGAAACGTCCTCCTTGGTGTACCCTCGCTCCAATAGTGCGGCCGTCAAAACAGGGAATTTCGACACATCTTCCAAGCCTTGGGGAGAAGACTCAATACCATCAAAATCTGAACCTACTGCAACATGGTCGACGCCTACTTTTATTACCAAGTAATCGATATGGTCAAGTAGCAAACTCAGCGGTGCATCCGCTTTACGTTTTAAAGAGGCAGGCAGTTTATCGTACTGGGAGGACGACGATAACTTATAATTTCCTTTGTCACCAAAATGCTTTCGATAAATACTTTTCACGCGGCTTTCATAGGCTGGATCCAGAAACCCAGAATAGAAGTTCACACCCACAACGCCCCCATTTTTCTTGAGCGCTTCCAGCTGATCATCCTTCAGGTTTCTGTACTGCGGCATCAAGCTGTAAGCATTGCTGTGGGAAACCAATACCGGCTTTGTGCTCAAAGCCATAACGTCGTAAAAGGTTTTCTCTCCACTATGAGAAAGGTCGATCATCATACCCAGCTCGTTCATTTTGCGGATAATTGCTCTCCCTTTCTCGGTAAGCCCCTTCCCTTTCTCGCTCTTGGTTTTCACCTCCTCCGCAGCCGCTGTAGCCCAGGAAAGATTATAGTTCCACGTTAGAGTCAGATACCGTGCGCCGCGATCGTACAAGCTTTCTAAATTCTCGATCGATTCTTCAATCATATTCCCCCCCTCAACACCGATGATCGCTGCAATCTTGCCCTGCTTAACGATTTCCCGGATCGATGCGCTATTCTTGGCGATCACAAGCTGATCGGGGTAGCGTGACGCAGTCTGTTCCAGCAAGTCTATTTGATGATTGGCGTGTTTAAACGCTTTACCTTTTCCAAATTTCTTATCGTCCGACCAAACCGCGAACACCTGCACATCTACACCCCCGGCGCGCAACCGAGGAATATCGGTATGTCCTACCGGCAATTTCTTTCCTAGATCACGCCCCTCTAATAAAGACGCATAGATTACGTCGTTATGTCCGTCGACAACGATCATCTGCTGATGAAAAGATTCTGACGATTGTGCCAAAGCACTTTCTACACATACCAGCGCCATCAGAATACTACCGAAAGCTATAGCCTGATTACTTCGACTTATTAATCGTTTCATAAATAACGTCTTGTATGCGGCTTCTAATGTTCATATCATATATGTTTGATGTCACTTGAGGATGCACGCGATTAGATAAAAATATGTAGGTTAACTGATTCTGTGGGTCGATCCATATGCACGTTCCGGTATATCCAGTGTGGCCATAAACAGACTCGCCTGCCAGTAACGAAGGGTATTCTTTGGCAGGATCCGGGTCTTTCCGATCAAAGCCAAGTCCTCGTCGGCTGGTTTCAGACTGCTTGGAGGTAAACATATCGACCGTTTCGGGTTTAAAATACTGGACTCCGCCATAGGTCCCCCTATTTAACAACAATTGCGCGTAGATGGCGAGGTCATTCGCCGAAGCGAAAACCCCTGCATGTCCAGCCACACCACCAGCCATGGCAGCACCTTGATCATGGACAAACCCCTGCAGGAGCACTTTCCGGAACGATGTATCGTTTTCCGTGGGCACCATGCGCTCCTTAGCAAATCGTTCTCTAGGATTATAGCCAGCAGTCTTCATTCCGATGGGCTGATAAAGCAGTTTCTGTATATAATCCTGCATGGGCACGGCAGTAATATGCTCCGAAACCTCCTTCATGACGTACATACTGATATCACTATACACATAATTACCGATTGGCTTTACATCCGAAGCGAGCATCTGCGGCCACATCACATCACGGTAGTAGTTATTGCGTAGATATGCCCCATCAGCAAGTTGTACTTGGTGGCCGCTGTCGGCTTGAGAGACAACATCTCCGGGCTCGAGGTAGCGATAAAATGGTATAAAGGGTGTAAATCCTGCTTCGTGCAGTAGCACACTTCGTAGCGGGATATCTTTTTTATTCGTTTGTTTCGCTTGCCACAGGTAGTATCCCATCGTGCTGTCCAGATCGATTGCGTGGGTCTCCTGCAAATGCATGACTACGGGTGTTGTGCCAACAATTTTACTAATTGATGCCATATCAAATATATCGGATTTCTTTGTAGGCACTATCCCTCGATATGTATGTGCACCATAACCTTTTTCAAAGATGACTTGACCGTCTTTAACGACCATGACCACCATCCCCGGGGCCCCACGTCCCTTGATTCCCTCAGCAGTTATGGCATCTATTTTCGTTGTCATCCCAGCAATATCAATACCGGCATCTTCGCCTAAGGTGTACTGCAAGCGCGTTTGTTCTGTCTTATTGGGTCCCTGCGTAACGGCGAGTCCACCAAAGATCGACATCGCTACATTACGCTGAGCCGAGACACTAAAACTGGGATAAGTAACCTCCGTATAATTCGAAAAAGATTGTCCGTCCGGCCAAATATTATTTACCGAGTTATCCTCAAAACGGACAAGAATTAATTGCTTATTGTTAACGAGCGACTGACGGACTTTGAGCATAAAATCAGAACGCAAATCCGCTGCTGTTCCGGCTATTATTACGGTATTAAAATATTTAGTTTCGTCATCGTAATGCGCAAAATCGCCATTATGTACGTCCGCATATCGGCTTAATGTTTCGATGAACTCTCTATATTTCTGTGTCGAGGGAGTGATGACAACGATCTTTTCTTCATCCAGTCGCGTAAATGGAATGATTGCTCCGTTTTGTTTTAAGATTTTAGTCTCATTTTGTATCGTTTGCTTATACTGTGCGTAGCTGCCCGATATACCCAGCGAACAAAGGCTAAATAAAACAAGAATAAAAACGCGGGGATTTACTGTCATGGTGAATAAATATAGAAAGGTTTTAATTATGATTAAGTATTTCGACACTAAAATTAGAAAAAAGCGCAACAAAACGCAACGTTTTAAAAATTTTTAACAGTCGGCCTTTTCCACTGGGATAAGCCTGAGATACATAACCACCCCTCGAATACCGGAGCCTTCAGTACTCCATCAAAAACGGCTTGTTGAAATCACGATTAAATTCCCCGTGAGTTTAGGCATAGAAGAACATCAACTTAACACTACGCTAGGGAACACGGGCACAATATCGAAGAATTATTGTAAATTTGACTTATGCCCGAAACAATAGAAAATAAAACTATTTTCTCGCTATTAGAAGTCTCGCGAAGCGTCCAAAAAACGATTGCCGAACGCTATAAAAGTCTGTATTGGATTAAGGCAGAAATGAACAAGCTAAACTTATACAACCACTCTGGACATTGCTACCCAGAGCTTGTGGAGAAAAAAGACGGAAAGATAGTCGCCGAAATGCGGTCCGTGCTCTGGAAAATGGACTTCCAACGAATTAATAAACAGTTTAAAGAGGTGTTGAACGAACCGCTACGCGATGGCATCACCATACTTTTCCAAGCAGCGTTAAGCTATGACCCCCTATTTGGATTCAGCCTGAAAATCATTGATATCGATCCCACATTTGTTCTGGGTGAGCTTGAAAAAGAAAAGCGTGAGAGCATAGCCAAACTACAAAAGGAAGGCATTTACGATGCGAATAAAAAGCGTCCGTTCCCACAGGTGCCCAAACGGCTGGCCCTAATATCCGTAGAAACAAGCAAAGGGTTTTCTGATTTTTTCCAAATACTTAAAAATAACCCGTGGGGGTATAAGTTCGAGAGCACGCTTTACCCCGCGCTACTACAAGGTGACAAATCGATACCCTCAATTATCAAGCAGCTTGTGGTGATTGCTGAAAATATAGAAAAATATGACGTAGTCGCTATTATTCGAGGCGGTGGCGGTGAAGTCGGACTATCCTCGTACAACAATTATTTACTCGCTAAAGCCATTGCCACTTTCCCTATCCCGGTGATAACTGGAATAGGCCACTCCACCAATCTCACCGTCAGCGAGATGGTCGCCTACAAAAGTGCTATCACGCCGAGTGAGCTCGCGGACTTCTTGATTCAGAAATTTCACCAGTTCGCGCTCCCTATTGAGGAGTCGCAGCGTCGCATATTACTGGCGACCAGGGCCTATTTTGCGCAGGAAAAACAGCAACTCTCCGGTATCTCGCAAGCTATAACCTGGAGCAGTAAAACCGCCTTAACACATGCAGAGAACAAACTGAACACGCTGAGCAGTGGACTCACATCATATAGCCGTCAAACAATAAAAAATACGAAAGTAGATTTGAAAAATCTCGAAAGGCTGTTACAGATGGCTGATCCCAAACAGCTCCTAAGACGAGGCTTTAGCATTACTCGCGTGAACGGAAAAGCAGTAACAAACATCGAAAGGATATCACCTGGCGACCAAATTGAAACGACACTGTTTCAGGGAACGTTGCACAGTCAAGTTATCAAAAAATAACATATTATGGACAAAAACTACACGTACAGCCAAGCTTTAGAAGAATTACAGTTAATCGTAGATGAAATTGAATCGGGAAAGACGGATATCGACGAGCTTACCACAAAAATTCGTCGAGCAGCATCCTTAATTAATGTTTGCAAAGCAAAGTTATCATCTTCCGAGCAGGAGGTGGAAAAGCTCCTCGAAGAGCTCGAAGAAGATGAACAGGAACCAAGTGAAGATTAGATATAAGCTAAAACATTTCTAAAACTTAAGAGTAGTAACAATTGCCATTAGGCTCCGAATATTACTCTTAATATTTATCGTTTCTGCAAACAATAAATATAGGTATCCGTGGCTAATCCGTGGCATAGATTACAAAGAAAACCAAATTGATATCTCTTTCTTTCGAGCGAAACCACCGGAACAAAAAATAGTCCTAGTTCCGCGCTTACCTACTGTAGGTTATGTTTAACTAAAATCAGTACCTTTGTTAGTCATGTCAAAAAAATCTGAACAAAACGCGAAATCATATATCCAAATAAAGGGCGCCCGAGTAAATAACTTAAAAAATATTGACGTCGATATCCCTAAAAACAAACTTGTGGTAATCACCGGAATGTCAGGGTCAGGGAAATCCTCTCTTGCTTTTGACACGCTTTATGCAGAGGGGCAACGCCGGTACGTGGAGAGTCTGTCATCGTACGCACGACAGTTCATGGGCCGCATGAATAAACCTGAAGTTGACTACATCAAAGGTATTGCTCCTGCAATCGCTATCGAGCAGAAAGTGATAACCGCCAACCCACGATCTACAGTAGGTACTTCAACGGAGATTTACGATTATTTAAAACTTCTGTATGCACGGATCGGGAAAACCATATCGCCTATCTCTGGGAAGCAAGTGACCAAAGATACAGTCTCTTCCATCACGCAAGAGATCACCGCTAGCCCGCAAGAGACCACCGTAACAATTTACACCGAGCTACTTCCCACAAACGAACGTAAGCTAAAAGAAGAACTATCAATTCTTATGCAAAAGGGATTCGTGCGTGTCAATTACCGCGGTAAAATCCAAAAGGTCGAATCCATCATTGAGGACAGCAGCATAAAAAACAGCAATTTTAAGCTTGGCGATATTCAGATAGTTGTCGACCGGATTGTATTAGATGGTCAGGAGGAAACCGCAAGCAGGATTGCCGACTCTCTACAGACGGCATTTTTTGAAGGAAAGGGCAGCTGCCACGTCGATATTAATGGAGAGGTCAAGTACTACTCCGATAAATTTGAACTCGATGGCATCACCTTCGAGGAACCCACCCCCAATTTCTTTAGTTTCAACAACCCCTATGGGGCATGTAGAAAATGTGAAGGCTACGGTAAAGTGATCGGCATCGATCCAGACCTCGTTGTACCCGATAAAAGTAAATCCGTATATGACGGAGCTATCGCACCCTGGCGCGGAGAGAAAATGGGCGAGTGGCTTAATAAGCTTGTAAAAAGTGCCTTAAAATTTGATTTCCCTATCCACCGGTCCTATAGTGATCTTACCGCCAAACAGCAAGAATTATTATGGACCGGAAATAAACATTTTGATGGCCTAAATAAATTCTTTGAGGACCTCGAACAGCAGTCTTATAAAATTCAATACCGCGTAATGCTTTCTCGCTACCGCGGTAAAACAGATTGTCCGGAATGTAAGGGCTCGCGGTTGCGAGCAGATGCTTCCTACGTAAAAGTTGGCGGCAAGTCTATCATCGAAATTGTGCTTCTACCACTCGATGAGGCGTTAATATTTTTCGAGAAATTATCTTTAGAGCCGTACGAAATGACGATTGCTAAGCGGTTACTTGCTGAAATTACCAGCCGTATCGAGTTTTTGTGTGAAGTCGGGCTAAGCTATCTGACACTAAACAGGTTAAGCAACTCGCTTTCCGGCGGAGAATCGCAACGTATAAATCTAGCCACCTCCTTAGGGAGTTCACTGGTCGGTTCTATTTACGTGCTGGACGAGCCGAGCATCGGCTTACACCCGCGCGACACCCAGCGGTTAATCGGTGTGTTAAAGTCCCTTCGTCAAATAGGAAACACCGTCATCGTCGTTGAGCACGAACAAGAAATGATGGAGGCTGCCGATTATCTAATTGACATCGGCCCTGAAGCCGGCATCAATGGCGGTAACCTTGTCTTTGCGGGCACCTACGATGAAATTATCAAAGACCCAAACAGCTTGACGGGTAAATACCTCAACGGGCAGCTGCAAATTCCGGTTCCTACGAGTAGGCGAAAATGGTCGGACTCCATTACCATTAAAGGTGCCAGAGAAAATAACTTGAAAGGAATCGATGTTACCTTCCCCCTCCATACCTTTACCGTCGTAACAGGCGTTTCAGGCTCAGGGAAAACGTCACTAGTAAAACGGATCCTTTACCCAGCTTTACAAAAAGCAACCGAAAATTACTCGGGCGAGCAAACGGGCCTTTTTGATGAATTAGTAGGCGACACCGACACCATCGAGCAAATCGAGATGATTGACCAAAATCCTATCGGTCGATCATCACGCTCCAACCCTGTAACCTACGTCAAAGGTTGGGACGAGATACGTGCGTTGTATGCCGCATTGCCCGCAGCAAAGACGGCAGGGTTAAAACCTTCTGCCTTTTCGTTTAATGTAGAAGGCGGCCGATGCGATGTCTGCCAAGGTGATGGAGAGGTGAAAATAGAAATGCAATTCATGGCCGATATAATCCTTCCGTGCGAGGCTTGTGAGGGTAAGCGCTTCAAGCAGCACGTGCTCGAGGTTACTTATAAAGATAAATCCGTTTCACAAGTACTAGACCTGAGTGTGGATGAGGCGATAACATTTTTTAGCGATCTACCCAAAATAACAGCCAAACTACAACCGTTACAAGATGTAGGCCTTGGTTATGTAAAATTAGGACAACCCTCAAGCACCCTTTCCGGAGGCGAAGCGCAACGTATCAAGCTGGCGTCTTTCCTAATCAAAGGGAATAATAACAAGAAGACTCTCTTCATATTTGACGAGCCGACCACTGGCCTCCATTTCCATGATATCCATAAGCTTCTGAACGCTTTTGATGCATTAATTGCCCTAGGAAACAGCATTCTAGTCATCGAGCATAACATGGAGATGATAAAAACCGCAGATTGGGTTATCGATATTGGTCCCGAAGGGGGGAACAAAGGTGGGCAGCTTGTCTTTGAAGGCACACCAGAGAACTTAGCAAACTGTAACGAATCTTATACAGGGAAATTTCTAAAAAATCATTTACTTTTAACCCCTAAATCAAAACACAACTAACAATGCGAAAACTCATAATTACAGCCATCCTCGGCGTGACTTGTACCTTTCAAAGTTTCGCCCAAAGTAAGCCTGCCAGACCGAAGCTCGTTGTGGGCTTAATGGTGGACCAAATGCGTTGGGACTACCTATACCGTTTTGCGGACCGTTTCGGGCAGGACGGATTCAATCGCTTGTTAGATGATGGTTTTACATGTGAAAACACCATTATCAACTACATACCTACCTACACTGCAGTCGGACACAGCACCGTTTATACAGGGAGTGTACCCTCAATCCATGGGATTGCTGGAAATGACTGGGTCATTCAAGCAACCGGAGAGCCTATGTACTGCACACAAGACAACAATGTCACGGGCGTAGGAACGTCTTCGCGCGAAGGTCAACAATCGCCACGAAACCTATTAGCGTCCACGGTGACAGACCAGTTAAAATTAGCAACAAACTTTCAGTCTAAAGTCATTGGTATCTCCATCAAAGATCGAGGAGGCATTCTTCCTGCTGGTCATTTTGCCGATGCCGCATATTGGTTCGAGAGCAAATCAGGAAACTGGATATCGAGCTCTTTTTACATGGATAAATTACCGAGTTGGGTAGACACTTTTAACAAAAAGAAACTCGCCGACAAGTACTTAAAAGAAGATTGGAACACCTTATACCCCATCGAAACCTATACGAATAGCATCGCAGACGACAACAATTACGAAGGAAAATGGCCAGGTGAAGAATCTCCCACTTTCCCAAGAAAGACATCGGAATTAATGAAAGATGTCGGTTATGAACTTATAAAAACTACTCCAGCGGGTAACCAATTCACCTTAGACTTCGCTGAAGAAATTCTCCATAACGAGCAAATGGGCAAAAATGCAACAGGCAACACGGACTTCCTATGCGTCAGTCTATCGGCAACAGATTATGTTGGCCACCGTTACTCACTATCCGCAATAGAGATTGAAGACACCTACTTACGCCTTGATCAACAAATTGCAGACTTCCTTCACACCCTAGACGAGCAAGTAGGAAAAGGCAACTATACAATCTTCCTTACAGCAGATCATGCCGCCTCGTACAACCCAATGTATTATACAGATCAGAAAGGCAATGGAGGTTATTTATTCACAAGACAAATACAGAATAATCTTAAAGATCTACTGCTAGAGAAATTTGGTAGCGACAAATTGGTGCGCAGCCTCACAAACTATCAAGTGCATTTAAATTACCCCCTCATCGACTCATTAAAGCTCGACGAGCAGGCCGTAAAAACGACCATCATCAATCAACTATACAAAGAGCCGGGCGTGGCCTATGTAGTGGATATGGAAGGGGGCCAAAATATGTTTATCCCCGCTCCATTACGTGAAAAAATTATAAATGGATATAACCGTAAAAATAGTGGCGCCATCCAAATAGTTGCTGAGCCACAATGGTACGCTGGGACGCCTCGGTCCCCGGGTACTACGCATGGCGTTTGGTCACCTTACGATTCACACATCCCATTAATCTTTATGGGCTGGGGTATCGAACATGGCCAAAGTAACAGAGCAGTAGAAAGCGTAGACATAGCTCCGACAATAGCTTCGCTGCTGCATATTATGGAGCCCAATGGAAATATTGGCAAGCCCATCGTGGAGGTGTTAGGTCAATAGCTTCAGTAGGAAAAAATTTAGTATCTTTGTTACAAAACGACTACTCGAAAAAGGAACTTGTATGCTTTCTAAGAAAACAAAATACGCCATAAAGGCCCTGATGGTATTGGGGCGTAACTATGGAAAAGAACCCATGCAGATCATTAAGATTGCAGAAGAAGAACGTATTCCAAAAAAGTTCCTTGAGCAAATCCTTCTAGAAATGCGCAACGCCGGGATCCTCTACTCCAAAAAAGGAGCTGGAGGTGGTTATAGCCTGAACAAAGCGCCAGAGGATATTTATCTCTCGCAAGTTATGCGACTCATTGACGGACCAATAGCGCTGCTACCCTGCGTGAGTCTCAACTTTTACCGCTCCTGTGAGGAGTGCGTTGAAGAGCACAGCTGTGGCATACGTGACACCTTCGTGGAAGTCCGTAACGCGATGCTCCAAATACTTAATGACACGAGCATATCCCAATTGATTAGTAAAGAATCCAACTTGAATGTCGAAGTTGATTAAATAGAAAAGGCCTACAAAATTTTGCAGGCCTTTTCTATTTACAAAAATCGCTCTTATAACACTTCCATCAGTTGCTCAAAAGCCATCCCACGAGATGCTTTAAGCAATACAGTGCAGCCTTCGAATGGCCTACTACTTAGTGCTTGTTTTGCCTGCTCGGTTGTTTGGTAAAACTCCGCTCCCTCGCTTGTGTGCTGATAAAATGCTTTCCCGACAAAAATTTTCCGCGCGCGCTCCACGCTAAGCGCTCGATCAACGACCTTGCGATGTTCAGCAAGACTTTCCTCCCCCATCTCATACATATCGCCTAAAATAATAACCTTATTCGCAGCAGCCAGCACTTCAATATTATCTAACGCTGCCGCCATACTGCTCGCATTCGCATTATAGTAATCAGCAATCACAGTGTTTTTTGTTGTTTGAGTAATCTGTGAGCGGTTATTGGTCGGTATGTAATTTGCAATCCCTTGGTTAATTACTTGTGCTTCCAAACCAAAATATCGTCCAACCGCAACCGCCGCTAAAATATTCTCGGTATTGTAAGACCCCGTCAATTGGGTTGGCACCTGGTAAAAACTATCGCTGTTGTTTTCCCTCCAAGCAATCGTGATCAGTGGATCAGCAACAACAAGTTTTCCAACGATGTCATTACTACTGGAAAAACCGTATCGAACAACACTCGACAACTTGCGCAAGGAGACCATCTGTTGCAGGTACTGGTTATCATTTTGGACAAAAAGCACCCCGGCATTTTCGCTTAAAAAATCATAAAGCTCACCTTTGGTTTTAATAACCCCTTCGAAGGAACCGAATCCCTCCAGATGCGCCCGACCTACATTGGTAACCAAACCATGCGTTGGCCTCGCTATCTGGCACAGAAAATCTATCTCTCGCGCGTGGTTTGCCCCCATTTCAATGATCGCTATTTCAACAGAATTATCAATTTCTAGTAACGTCAATGGAACGCCAATATGGTTATTCAAGTTTCCTTTGGTAGCCACCGTCTTAAAACCTAACTTCAATACCGTTAAAAGCAGTTCCTTCGTAGTCGTCTTACCGTTGGTTCCGGTGATACCGATAATAGGGATCGATAGCTGGTCCCGGTGGTACCCCGCTAGCTCCTGCAGAGTCTGCAATACGTCATCCACCAATATATATCGGTCATCGAATGCATAATCAGGGTTATCAATAACGGCATATCTCGCACCCGCGTCTAGCGCGTCCTTTGCAAAAATATTCGCGTCAAAATTCGCGCCCCTTAATGCAAAAAACATACAGTGCTCGGTTATATGCCGTGTGTCCGTTTGCACGCTTTGAACTGACTCATACAGTTTATATAGAGCTTCAATCGTCATGTTTCGAGTTTTACACAAAGGTCAAAAAAAGATGCGGTTTTCACCGCATCTTTTACGCTATTTTCTTCGCTGAAACCGTTAATTAAGTGTGTACGCTTTCACGCTATTGTTGCCAAAGGTCGGAATATATACCGTATTAGTCGGTGCGTGAAAACCTAAATCCGCTGTATTCATCTTTCCTTGCACATCGAGGATTTTCTCATAGCTACCGTCAGATTTTACATAATAAATAATTCCGCCCCAACAGGTTACTAAAAAGTCGCCATTACCGACCGGTTCTACACCATCACCGCCGAGCTCAAATCCCTTGGCAATTACCGTAGATTTTTTTTTGTTATCGATTTTCCACAGCTCCGGACCCACCAAGGCAAAAAGATCATTCCCCACGACCTTTAACCCATTAACATTAGGCGTGTTCTCTAAGAATACTTCCGGCTTATAGTTCTTCAATGTATATATTTTACCACTACGAGTGTCTGACACATAGACGACCCCTTTATCATCGATGGTCACATCGTTCAACATCACCGCCCCAGGAATTTCTATTTGTTTGACTAGATCGCCCGAGCCTATATCGATCACCCAAACAGAAGTCACATCGGCAACATACAACTGTTTATCATGTAGCGCCAACCCCTTTGGTGCGTCCATACCCGTGAACCAATCTGCGTCTTTAATTGTGCCGTCCAAATTTAATGTTGCGACACCGCCCTTCCCGTCTTTTGTCATTGCCTCCCCATCAATCAAAGAGACATAAAGCACGTCACTATTGGGGGCGTGCAGTAATGATTCCGGAGTCGGGAGACCTTTGGTTTCCCAAAGCTCAGTAAGTTGTTTCTGGGCGAATACACTTGTTGTCAAGAATGCTGCACAAGCGACTAATACTAATCTTTTCATAGAAATTCCGGTTTAAAAATTTAAACTGTAAGATACCAAAAGCTGGCTATATTACAAAATACATAGCATATCAAAAAACATAAATCCGCGTCCTTTCCGGGTCTTTATCAAACTGCTATACCGAATTCTAAATAGTTTACCCCGGGGCAACGCGCGTCCTACTGAATTAGCCGCATACTGGACTACAGCAGGCGAGAAACAAGATACACCTATTTCTATGCGCCATTTTCCTAAATTTCATTTTTATGAATCCATTTACTTACCGCTGGCGCCGTGTAATTCTCCATCTTCTCAAGTAAACGTTCAATCGTATCTGCCACCAGCAACATAGATCGATTTTCCGGACGTAATAAGCCTTGTTCCACCATGTGATCTATAAATTGAATCAAATGCGAATAGTAGCCTGCCGTGTTTAGAATCCCAACAGGCTTTTTGTGCAACCCTAACTGTGCCCAAGTAATCATCTCAAACAACTCTTCCAAGGTGCCAAACCCGCCAGGCAGAGCAATAATACCCTCGGCATATTCGTTCATAATACGTTTACGTTCATGCATGGTATCGACCGTTATCAATTTCGTCACGCCATGATGCTCTCTTTCCTTGGTGTTTAGAAACGTAGGAATGACCCCAATAACCTCGCCACCGGCTGCTAGCGCGCCATCTGCAACAGTGCCCATAAGCCCTACGCGTCCACCACCATATATTAGTTGGATATTTCTTTTTGCCAATATTTGACCAACTTTAGCGGCCTGTTCTTCGAATATGGGATCGTGTCCAAAGCTAGAAGCGCAAAAAACGACAATACTTTTCATAAAAATATAGATTAGCGAAATACAAACCTATTATTATTAATCCGTATTTTTCTTTGTTTGCGCTTAAAAAATGGCCCGCCGAGGGCATAATCCCCGGGTATTTCTGCTGCAACCCGAGGCAAATTATTACTTAGTTGCGCAGCTATTGGGCCCGACTTTTTTCTTCCGACTGGGTACTTTTAGGTTTATTTTGTTGTTTTAGATTTCCAAATTTATAGGTAAAAGTTAATCGAACGCTCTGATTATCGTTATACTGCCAAAAGTTCACATCAAATTCGCCAAAATCCGAAGACACATTGTTTTTCTGCGTATGAAAGACATCTGTCATGGCAAGTTTCAATGAACTGCGCTTATCATCAAAATTATAACTCGCGCCAATGTCGACGCCCCAGCGGGCATGTATTTTATACACATTATACAAAAAATCACTGGTGTAGTTCGCCGACAATTCCGCAGACAGTCCTTTGTAAATCTTAAAATTGTTTGTACTTCTACCCTGAAAGAAAGCAGAACCCAGGTCGGCATATTCCCCAGCGATGGGACCTTTAAAATGCATATATATGCCCGAAATGTTATTATTCATCGTCCAATAACTACCAATTTGAATTGGTGCGTTCACATTTAGATAAGTGGTTACATTCTTGGCTAAATTATCTGTTGTTACCCACGATTCTCCTGTCTGATCATCCTGCCCTAAACTTTCGACGATCGCATCATGCGTAATATCGGTACCCAATGTAATATTAAATCGCTTGTATAAGGTATAGTTCAAGGTAAAGCCGTCGGTATATTGTGGGTTCAAGTAGGGGTTCCCCAAACTGTAAGTAAATTTATCGATATAATAGGTGAATGGATTCAACGATCGGTAATTCGGACGTTGTACTTTCCGTGCATAGCCCAAGGAAAAAACATGGTTTTCTTCTAAATTATACCCGAAATTAACGGAAGGGAAGAGGTCGAAGTAATCACGCTTAACACGTTTACTCAGGGTAATGGAGTTCCCGTCTGAAAATGTATATTCACCGCGAACGCCTAATTTCATGCTAATCTTGCCGAACTGCTGACTATAATCGGCATATGCGGCGGCAATATCTTCGGTATATACAAAATGATTAGGACGGCCAGTATATTCTTCCCATTGCCCATCAACATAGCGTTCGAACTGTAAATCGTTGTCCGATTTAACATGACTATATTTCACCCCCGTTTCCAATTTTCCCCTTCCAATGCCTTTGACAAAATCGATCTTACCGACTAGAATATCAATATCCACGGGTGTTCTACTTTGTTCGAGCTCTTTGGGGTATAATGGCGTACCCGCTGGGTCAGTGGTTAAGTAGCCGTAATCATTGACGGCATCATTTCGAAACCGGCTCCAATCACCATCAAAGATCAATTTCCCGCCAACTGTATCGAGCAAATATTCATTATTTAAATTTAACGAATAGCGATTAAACGAATTGTCTGTTAGGGTTGTAGTTTGCAATAGCGAATCCATCACATCAACGCTTGGGCCAATATTCGTCAAACTGTTATTATCTTCATCACGAATATCATTATTACCTGTGAACTGCAGAACGAGCGTGTTTTTCGCAGATGTCTTTTGTTCGATCCCAAATCGATAATCGTGATTCTTGCGAAGTTGCCGCAACGCACCCCTTTGTTTAAAAAAACGGGGATCGGTATCCGAAACAATATTACGCTCCAAAGTAAGGTCAAACTGGCGTTTATCGTGTGTATATCCATAAGAGCCAAATACATTCGTGTTATTCTTTTTATAATTGAGACTCAACGAACTATTTCCCCTTCCGTGAATGCCTTTAGCACCACTTGCGATAAATGATCCGTTGAATCCTTCCATATTATTTTTCTTTAAAACAATATTGATTGTGCCGACAGATCCTTCCGCATCATCCTTGGCGCTCCGGATGGTACTGACTTCCACGCTTTTAATTTGGTCTCCGTTCATCGTTTTCAGTAACGAAGCTAGTTGATCCCCACTCATATACGTTTGACGCCCATCAATGGTAACATTTACGCCCTGCTGGCCCATGAGCTGTAAGTTCTCATCCTTATCAACACTCACTCCAGGAGCTCGCTGGACAATATCAAGGGCGTTATTTCCGGCGGCAAGCGTCGAGTTCTCGACGTTCAAAATAAGCTTTCCGTCACGCTGCTGCACGAGCGGAAGGCGCGCTTGAACACTTACCTCACCGATCTGCTGGGACGCCCCGGTTAAAATGATATTTTCCAACACTACATCCGCGCTACCTATCGTCAGCGGCTGAGATTTGTAGGTTGTAAAACCTACGGAGGAAGCTTGGATGAAATAAGTTCCCGCAGGAACGTTGAGAATCGAAAAGTTCCCCTTCTCATCAGAAACGGCCGTTTTAATGATCGCCTCGACCTTACTACTCATTAAGTAGATAGACACCTTATCCACCCCCTGGTGCTGTTCATCCAATACCGTCCCGCGGATCCCGGGCTGCTTTGCCTGCAGCGTGCTGGACATCAACACCGGAACGGCTATTAAAAGTATAAAATATGTATAAATTGTTTTCATAGTTAGTGCGTAAAAAACCCCTGCTCCAAAGAAAATATTCTTTAAAATCAATTAGAAAAAGGGACTTTGGTCTAGTCGTTGTGTTTAGCTTGCGTTTTCCTTTTGGGTAGTATTTGTATTTATTCGTAAACTATTGTCTTTCATTTCGATCGTCACATTCGGTGCCTCAATATTTATTACCGAATCTTTACGCTGCTGATCGACCACTTTCTGTTGTTGATCAGCCTTACCCACCGCTCCGTGGGTATCTTGCTCCTGCTCAGGTTCGGGCTCGGGCTCGGCTTGCGAGCAGACTAATCCCCGATCACTCATCGTCCATTCGGTCACTTTCTGGCGCTCGGCTTCCGAGTAGTTATTTCGGCAGTCCCATATCGAAATATCCCGTACCTTGTTATCCAGCGTTTTATCTAACAATACTTTCGCGCCACGCGGCAGGTAGACGATGACCTTAACAAATTGATCTCGATCGAGCGATTTATTTCTGAGCAGAAAATGACTTGGAAAAACAATCGCTTCTCCTTCCTGGATACCTTGGTAGAAGATTTCTCCAGCGCGCTGGGCAGCTAATTGGTAAGATTTGCCTTTGGCCGAATACTGGTACTGAATGAATGGTTGGCTGAGCGAGTCGATGCTTTCAAAATGAATTCCGATAGAACTGTGCAAACGTTTACGCAGGTTTAAACCATCCATCTCCATATTAAATCGAGATTTCAGTGAATCTTTCTCATTCTCATCGAGCACACGAACATCTTTCTCCGAAAAACTATAGATTTTCTGTACTTCGATCTTACGTTCCACATTTATAGTACTCTTCTCCCGAAAATCTTGTGCCGCGGACACGCAGAAATAGATCACCGCGACAATAGAAACGATCCAGGCAGCAAAAATCGTTAGTGATATGTAGTTATTAAGCTTCTCTGCTTTGAATAACACACGAATAAGCCAAAGGAACAGTGCAAGAATTGGTATTGTTATCGCTAAGAATCCAAAGGTAAGCGCAATGACGGCCTCATCAGTAGATAAAACTTGCAAGGGTGGAAACATCATCGGATTCTCCATGCCAAATAGATTCATTAGGTTAAAAACATAAAATATAAAAAGCCCCACTAAAGCCGATCCAGACACCAAAAGCATAACCCAAGCTATCAGCTTCCCGATAAGACCCAGGCAGCCCCCAAGGGCGGCCCCTGCGGTGCGTGCTCCACGAGTGATATGATAGCCGGCCCCGGTGAAATTATCCGAAAAGCTATTTACCTCTTCATCGAAAGACTTTTTGAAATTTTCTAAATTTGGCACCTCCCCACGCATCACCATTTTGTCTGCGCGCGTCTCTGCCTCAGGCATCACAATCCAGAGAATCACATACACTAAAATACCCGAACCGCCAATTAAAACAAATAACACCAAAAGTAAACGAATCCAACGCGGCTCCATCACAAAATAATGCGCAAGTCCACTACAGACGCCGCCAATTATCTTATCATCGGGATCGCGCATCAATTTACGCCCCGTATGTGGCGTTGAGACATTTCCCGGAAAAACAGGTTCTTCAAAGCCATCATTATATTCTTCACTTTCCTGAAAATCACTCACCTTACCCATGCGCTTGATTACCTCCTGCACGTCTGCAATATTAAGCACCTCCTTCCGGCCGGATTGGATATGCTCGCTAAACATCTCTGCAATTCGATTCTCTATATCTTCTAATATCTCTTTGCTTTCGGCTGTATTACCAAAATGCTTCTTTATATCAATCATGTACGACCGAAGGGTCTCATATGCATCCTCTTCTATGTGAAAAACGATGCTGTTTATATTTATAATTATTGTCTTATTCATGATCCAGTATGATTTGATTGATTCGTATAGTTAGTTTCTTTCTTTTAGCGATATCTCCACGGCGAATAGCAATTCCTTCCATGTCACATCAAGTTTTGTCAGTACTTCGCGTCCCAATGTGGTAATTTGATAATATTTCCTAGGAGGACCTGAAGTAGATTCTTTCCAATTGTAGCTTAGTAGTCCATTATTCTTTAACCGTGTTAGCAGCGGATACAACGTCCCCTCAACCACAAGAAGTTCGGCTTTCTTTAATTCACTGATTATATCTGAAGCATATATCTCCCCTCGGGAAATTATAGAAAGGATACAATATTCAAGTATCCCTTTCCTCATTTGGGTTTGTGTATTTTCTGCTATCATAATACAAAGATATATGCTTTAGACTGTACTATGCAATACATAGTACTATATTTATTTCACAAACAGACATAACACACTGATATACAGCGTGAAAAAATAACATAAAGAAGTAACGCGCTATGTAACAATTGATTAAATAAAATCAAAAATATAACAAACTAAGTATCAGCGATACTATTGCAAAATAATCTGGCATTAACTAGCTCAAGCTCTACCGATGCCGAATAAATAATCGCGGGTTTCTTTTGAAACCTGCATAATAAACGCGACTTTTATCACGATGATTAAATATATATTTAACTATGCTTGGGCTATATTGTGGGCCGTGCTAATGCTTATCTTAATGGGGTTACCTGCCAATGACTTGCCTACTACGCAGTATTTTGAAGGGTTCGATAAACTAGCACATTGTGGATTTTTCTTTGTGTTCACCGTGCTGTTACTCTTGGGATTTATTGTGCACTCCAAAGGGAGGGCCTCGAAAATAAAAACATTCATCATTAGCCTAGTTGTTGCGAGCATACTCGCTTTCGGCACCGAGGGGATACAGCTTTATTTTTCCACGGGAAGAATGGCTGACTGGTGGGATATATTCGCCGATTATGTGGGCATCGGTATGGCACTGTTTGGCTATTTACTTCTACACCAAAAACGCCTAGGCTACGAATAGCAAAATAAATACGTAGAATGGCCTACATGGAGTCCGTAGCAAAATTAAAAGATCTTCGAAAGGCGTTCTTAAATAGATGTCCAGCTGCTTTTCTTTTGGGGCGAAGCATTACCTGCGAACAGCCCTATAGAGCATCCTTTTCAGTATAGAGAATGACTCGCGGCAGCTAAAACGGGCGGTAGCCCTTTATTGGATGTAAACGCGAATTAATTCTCCACCAACTTGCTGTCTTTTTCCTTTATAGCAAGTTGACCACAAGCCGCGTCAATATCTTTTCCGCGGCTACGACGTACGTTGGTAATCACCCCCTGGCTTTTTAGGTAATTGGCAAATTGATCAATTTTATCGGCATCTGCATTCACGTAATTAGCAAGTGAAATTGGGTTGTATTCGATAATATTTACTTTACAGGGTATATGCTTGCAAAATCGGACGAGTTCGCGCGCATCTTCCAGCTCGTCATTAAAATCATTAAAAACGATATATTCATAAGTAACCGGATTTTTCGTCTTCGCGAAATAATATTTGAGGGCTTCGGCGAGCGCCTGCAATGAATTTTGCTCATTGATCGGCATAATTTCATTACGTTTTTTATCGTTCGCTGCATGTAAAGACAGTGCCAAGTTAAAGCGCACCTCATCATCCCCCAGTTTTTTGATTAGTTTAGCAATACCGGCCGTTGAGACGGTAATCCGCTTCGCGGCCATATTAAGCCCATCTGGCGCAGTAATACGTTCAACGGATTTCATCATGCCCGAGTAATTAAGAAGCGGCTCGCCCATACCCATGTAAACGATATTAGTTAGCGGCTGCTGGTAATGCTCTTCGGCCTGCTTAGCAATAAGCACTACCTGATCATAAATTTCGTCCGCATTGAGGTTACGTTTACGATCCATATAGCCGGTTGCACAAAATTTACAACTTAAGCTGCACCCGACTTGCGAGCTAACACACGCGGTCATACGCTCGGGTGCGGGAATTAATACGCCTTCAATCACATTTCCGTCATACAGTGTGAAGCTACTTTTAATAGTCTTATCAGCACTAACTTGCGACTGGCGAACTTGCAGGGCGTGAATAATGAAATTCTCTTTCAGCGTTTCGCGTAGCGATTTACTCAGATTACTCATCTGATCGAAATCTACACACGACTTCACCCATAACCATTCATAAATTTGTTTTGCGCGAAATCCTTGCTCACCCATTTGGGTAAGTTTAGTTTTTAACGCATCCAAGCTTAAGCTTCTGATATCTATCAATTTACTCTTCTCCATCCGGGTACAAAGATAAATAAAATTAGCGAGCATCAAACATGCCTAGCCGTCAAAGGCTGTCTCACAGAAATAAATTATCAACAAAAAACAGTAATTTAGGAAAATAATCCGCCCTTAGGCATCAGTATGGTGCAATGGGCTTATAATCTAAGCACAAATGCAGCGCGCAATAGATATTGGAATCACTTTGCATAGGTCTACACCGATCGGGCGGAATGCAAAAACAGCATTTACCCCCGCTAAGTTTACCCGCAACACGTACAAGGGTGCACGCGACATTTCTGTACAGTTACAAACAGCAATAAAACCGGATATAGCTAACACACATCGATTAAAAAACACAAATACACGGAATCCATCACGAACAAAATGGGGCGAAGCTCCCCTTCCACCGGCACATTGTGACTAGTGGTTCGCAGAACATTTTTATGAAGAAAATCACAAGTAACCTCCTGTTTAAGGTAATCATCGCCATCCTCTTGGGTATCGGTATCGGGTTAATTATCCCAGAATGGATGGGCCGCATTTTCGCGACCTTTAATAGTCTTTTTGATCAACTATTAAAATTTATCATTCCTTTAATCATTGTCGGACTAATCGTACCGGCGATCGCGAAATTAGGGCAGACAGCAGGTAAACTATTGCTCTCAACAGTAGCCATCGCATACGGATCAACACTTTTTGCCGGACTCAGCTCCTATTTCACAAGCATAGCAGTATTTCCCGCGATGCTCAAAGACCAGGTAGCAGCCCCAAACAGCGCCGTTCGGGAGTCGCTAGCGCCTTATTTTACTTTAGAGTTCCCACCGCTATTTGACATAATGTCCGCACTGGTACTGGCGTTCTTAGTCGGGATTGGCCTTGCGCGCTTGCAGAACTCTACTTTACAAAAAGTAGCCGTGGACTTTGAACAGATCATCACCTTCATCATTGAGAAACTTATAGTTCCACTGCTTCCTCTTTTTATCTTTGGTATTTTCCTAGACATGACATACACAGGAAAAGTAGTCAGTATACTGCATGTATTCGTAAAGATTATCGGAGTGATCTTCCTTATGCATATCGTTCTGCTGCTTATACAGTTCTTAATCGCAGGCGCGGTATCGGGCAAAAATGCGTTTAAACTTTTAGGCACGATGCTCCCCGCGTACTTCACCGCGTTGGGAACGCAATCTTCGGCAGCCACCATTCCGGTAACCTTAGAGCGCGCAAAAATAGCCGGTGTGCGTGAGGAAATAGCGAGCTTCTGTATACCTCTGTGCGCAACGATCCATCTAGCGGGTAGCATGCTAAAGATTGTTTCGTGCGTTGTCGCACTGATGCTCATGCAGGGCATGCCAATAGACTTTTTTGTGATGACGGGATTTATCTGTATGCTAGGAATCACGATGATTGCCGCCCCAGGCGTGCCCGGCGGGGCAATTATGGCCGCTATAGGTATTATCGCCAGCATGCTTGGATTCGACGCCCAAAACCAAGCGCTAATGATATCGCTATACATCGCGATGGATGCCTTTGGTACAGCCTGTAATGTCACCGGAGACGGTGCAATTGCCATCATACTTAACTCGATATTCAAGCCGAGCAGTGACGCTGAACCCGCATAAATATAAAAGCATGCATGAGGAGAAACAGCTTTATGAATTCTCCTCGCGCATGCTTCAACAATCTACTGATTACTTCTTATTTTCCTTTTTCCAACGCTTCCTTGACTTTGGGTATAACTTGCGTACCGTAAAGCTCGATTGCGCGCATCATATCCTTATGATCTGGACTACCCACGTCCATGTGCGCGGAGAATCTGGTTAAACCAAACATCTCAATAAAATGCAATATCTTCTCAATCGCATGGTTCACATCGCCTACAATGAGGTGGCCATGGATAGAACGGCCGAAATCAAACTGTGAGCGTTGATAAGCGGGCCAGCCGCGCGATGCCCCAATTCTATTCATTTGCCCACCGTATATCGGGTAATATTTATCGGCAGTAGCCTGACCATCATCACCAAAAAATGAATGCATATGTACGCCGACTTGGAGATCCCCGATAGCATGCCCGTTGTCGACCCATGATTGTCGATACAGTTCAAATAAAGGTTTGAAGTTTTCCGGAGCTCCTCCAATAATGGCAAACATGACTGGCAGGCCTAGGCGCGCAGCACGCACTACGGACGAGGTTGTTCCGCCAACAGCAACCCAGATTGGGAGCGAGCCCCTTACCGGACGAGGAAAAATCTGCTGGTTCACCAGCGGCTTTCTAAAGCGTCCCGACCAGGTAATTGTATCTTGTTTATTCAAGCGTGTAAGCAACTCTAGTTTTTCATCGAAGAGTTCAGCGTAGTCTTTTAAATCATAGCCAAATAGTGGAAACGATTCAATAAATGAGCCTCGGCCAGCCATGATCTCGGCTCGCCCGTCCGATAAGATGTCGAGGGAAGAAAAATCTTGAAATAATTTAACGGGGTCAGCAGAGCTGAGCACCGAAACGGCGGATCCCAATTTGATATTCTTAGTTACTGTCGCGGCGGCGGCCAACATAATCTCCGGAGCCGAAACTGCATAGTCCTCACGGTGATGTTCACCCATACCGAAGAAGTCTACGCCGACTTGATCCATCAATTTAACTTCTTCGATAATTTCCTGCATACGTGCTGCTGCAGGTTGTATGTTACCTGTTTTGGGATCAATTTGTACATCCCCAAACATTCCAATTCCTAATTCAATCATAATATTCGTCCTTTCTAATACAAAAGTAGGTTGAATCAAGATGTTAACCCTTGACATACATCAAGAAAGTACTAGCCGTGAATAAATTCTTTGGTGCCGTAACTCTTTATAAGTTCGCCCTCGAAGTCCAACCATTCTTGCCATCGCTGATCCACGTCCACGTCGGTAGAATATTTCTTGGCGAAGTTCAAGAACGTGGAATAGTGATTCGCCTCAGATACCATCAGATCATAATAAAACGCACTTAGCTTCGGGTCTTGGAGATTTTTGGACAGCACCCGAAACCGCTCGCAGCTACGTGCCTCGATCATCGCGGCAAACAGCAAGCGATCGACAAATGCTTGATTCCGCGAGCCATCTTTTTTTGAGAATTTCATTAATTTCCCTACGTAATCGTCCTTTCGCTCCCGGGCCAAGTCAAATCCACGCTCTTTGATCAGCTCGATAACCATCTGGAAATGCTCCATCTCCTCAATAGCAATGGCGGTCAGCTCGTGCACCAAGTCTTCGTATTCGGGGTTTTGCGTAATGAGTGTTATGGCATTGGACGCGGCTTTTTGTTCGCACCAAGCATGATCCGAAAGGATTTCATCCAAATTTCCCTCCGCGATATTTGCCCAGCGGGGGTCTGTCAAAAGTTTTAAACCTAGCATATCAAAAACAATCTATAACAGCACAAAGATACAAAATTTAAAGGGGCAAATACCGCTGGTATTTGCCCCTTTAAACTCGAAAAATGTCTTAAGTTAACCGAAAAAAAGTTCCGCATCAAAACCATGCTCTTTAAGAACTTCAGCGGGCACACCGTTCCACACGCCCGGCCGGTTACCTTGGTAGCCAATATCTTTTACCCCAATCTCGGCAGTAAAAAATCCCGAAGAGGTCAAATCTCGGATCAAACTAAAAAACGAGACCCCTTGTGCCATTTCAGGTTTTGCTTTTTCGGGGTAAGCTATGTCGTCAATCACGGCGATCTGCTGATCGTTCTTACACTTGATAAAGGCACTTCCAAATCGCTTCTGGCAATGCACATCGAGCCATTTCAAGCCACCACGCATCGGTATTTTGTAACTCGGAATATCCTTTACAATAAATTCAATAAATGCGGGAACACCTGCCTCCGAAGCGCTTCCCGATATATCATCCTTGGGAATAATAATATCACCCAGCACCGTAATGGTTGCCATCTCGTGGTCATTAAAAAAATCTTCCGCATATAGCGAAGCCGTTCGTTCATGCTCAAAATCCTGAACGCCTGGCAATTTCTCACCCTCAGGGCCCGTCGCGACCGCTTGTTTTGTTGTGTCTGATTTACAAGACCCGGCAAGTACGCCTGATCCAGCAGCAATAAGGCCTAGTGCCTTTAGTGTTTCTCTTCTGTTCATGTGATCTATACTTAACCGTTTAATTTATTTTTTTGATCTAAAATATATTCCGCCGTACGCATCGAAAGTGCGAGAATAGTCCAAGTCAGGTTTTTATCCCCTTGCTGCACGAACGGTCCTGCATCAACAACATAAAGATTTTTACAATCATGCGCTTGCCCCCATTTATTTAAAACAGAGTTTTTAGGATCGTTCCCCATACGCGTAGTACCACCTTCATGAATAATTTTCCCTGGGGCTTCCAGACCGTAGGAAGTGTCTGCGCCAGGAATCGTTGAGGTGATCACCGCACCCATTTCATGCATAATTGACTGGAAGGTCTCCTGCATATGCTTAGCTTGTGCCACCTCTTCTTTAGCCCATTTATAATGAAAACGCAATACAGGTATACCAAATTTATCAACCTTGGTCGGATCAATCTCGCAATAATTGTCTTTACGCGCAAGTGCAGTACCACGTCCAGCCATCCCAACGTTCGCGCCATAAAAGCGCCTATAATCCTGCTTGAGGGATGCTCCATACCCCCCTGCAGACTGTTCGGATCCGTCTGCCCCCGGCACCATACCATTTACATTTGGTACCCAGTTCAAGAAACCATAAGATGGCATATGTAACCCGCCTCCATATTCGATGTGATATCCTCTTGGGAAATTTAATTTATTATGATCTCCCCACCACGGTGAATAGATATGTACCGACCCCACTCCGTCTTCATTGTAACGCTTGCGATCCAATAATGCAGGAAGAAATCCCGAAAGACTAGCTCCGGTAGAATCGTGCAAATATTTACCCACAAGACCTGAGCTGTTGCCAACACCACCCGGATGGCTAGACGATTTGGAATTCAACATAATACGCGCACTCTCGCAAGCACTCGCCCCTAATATGACGGTCTTTCCTTTAACAGTATACTCTTGTAGATCTCGGGTATCGACGTAAGAAACACCTGTAGCAACACCTTCGTCATTGGTGATTACCTCGCGAACCATTGCATTATCAATAACTTTTAAATTGCCCGTTTTCATCGCAGGCATCACAAGACACGATGAGGAGGAAAAGTCTCCGTAAACTTTACAGGAACGTCCACATTGACCGCAGTAGAAGCATGTTCCTCGTCCTTTTATTTCCGGAGATGCCTCGGTAAGCACTGCCCCACGGCCTGCGATTACAGGAACACCTGCTTTCTTCGCACCTTTGGCGATGTAAAGCTCATTCAGGCGAGGCTTAGGTGGCTTCATAAAGATCCCGTCCGGTTCATTATGTATCCCTTCAGCCGTGCCATAAATACCGATCATACGATCCACACGGTCGTAAAAAGGTTTCACGTCGTTATATGTTATAGGCCATGCATCGGTTACCCCATCAGTAGGTTGAAAATCATCCGGTCCCATCCGCAAAGATATCCGGCCCCAGTGATTGGTACGCCCACCAAGCATTCGCGCACGGAACCACTCAAATTCGGTTCCTTTAGCCTTCGTATAGGGTTCGCCTTCGAGCTGCCACCCGCCGTAAGCCGCGTCAAAATCTCCAAAGGGGCGCGTTGTACCAGCACCACGACGTGGTGATTCCCACGGCCAACGAAGCTGCAACGCATCTTTCGCAGGGTCAAAAAATGGACCAGCCTCCAACATAAGTACCTTCAGGCCAGCATGGGCTAGGATATAACCAGCCATACCGCCACCGGCGCCGGAACCGACGACGATAGCGTCAAAAACTTCTGGATTTTCTTTTATTTGATAATCGGACATATCTCTCAATAACTTGTATAAAATGGACTATTACAATAACTAATACCATTTAGCGCACTAAATATAGAAACTTTTTTTATACCTAAAAAATTCTTTGCCGTATCTTTTTCGATACGTGAACGCTTTTTGCCTAAACTGCACACAACTCAACCCCCTGAAATCCACCGCATAGTGCCTCGCAGCAAAGCTTATCGTATTATTTCAACCTTTCAGCCAGTCTAGCTAAGCGGTTTATTTCTGGTTTTCTCTTGTATCCACAGCGACATGTATTTCGAGCTATTTAACTGCTGACTGTTTAAAATTTGCCCCATGAAATTAATCCGACGATGCGCATAAAGGTCCTCTAAAATACAAACAATTTTCGCTAAAAAGGAGTCCGTAAAAAGTTCTTTACTAAAGTTTTCGTTCAAAAGAGTTACGCCAGTAGCTTGCGCGGCGGCCCATCGCTTTTCCGAGGTATACAGCGAAACGACCGCGTCGACAAAAGCAGCAATATCGTCGGCAATGACCCCATTCCAGTGCCTCCCTCCATACATCGCCTCAGCCCCAATGCTACTGGTGACGTTCGGCGTTCCGGATTGCATCGCGTCTATAAATTTCCCTTTCACACCCGCTCCAAAGGGTATTGGCGCGACTAGAACCCGGTACTTACCCATCGTCGCTCGCGCGTCATCCGCCCGGTTCATGATATAAAAACGGTCTTTAGGTTGATGTAGCTGCTGTACTTTCTGCGAAGCATATGCACCGTAAATATGCAACTGAACACCGGGAAGTAAACCCTTTAATTTGGGCCACACTTGTTCTTTGAGAATCCGCACCGTCTTCCAATTGGGTTCGTGCAAAAAGTTACCTATAAACATCAAGTGTTCACGATCCTGGTACCCCCGCATCCTCCTTTGCGTTAATACGTCAATCGGTTCTTCAAGAAATGGCAGGTAATAAAGAATTGCAGGAGGAACATGGAATTCCTTGTCTAATATATTGAGTTCAACCGATGAAATTATTAACGAGAGGTCGCAACGCATAATAGAGGCAATTTCTCGTTTTGCAAGATCGGTGTGGTAATTTACTGGAATACCTTTACTGGAGGCTTCTTGCCGGGCTGCACGCACAAAGTGGAGATCTTCGGTGTCAAGTACGCACAAGGAATCCGCGCACTGCGCCCGAACACGCCAGCCGTACTGTTCTTCAGAAACAAATCGATCAAACACAACAATCTGGGGCTGCAACTCCGCCACAAAAGCATCAAATGATGGGTCATTTAAAAGGATCTCTCGCGTCTGCACATTGTGCTTATCAAACGGGTAACTATAATCCGTCTGACTAGCAGCAGACGCAAACGTTACGGCAGCCCCCGCATTAACAAACAATTCCATCAGTTGAAGAATTCGCCAACCTGCAGCAGAAGAAGTAGGTTCTGGCCACACCAAGCCGATAAAGAGCACACGTTGCATGCTGCTAAGTTAAACAATAAATCACGGTCCCGGTACCCCCTCACCTACAACAAAAGGGCACGCGGTGCCCTTTTGTTAAAAAATATTTACTAAAAAACTATTCCGCACCTCGTTTAATAATCATCGTCGTGGTAACAGGACCTTGAATATTCACCATCGTCAATTTGGTCACGCTGCCAACTAGATTTTCCTCTATATTGTATTCAACGCCATCAAACACTAAAACTTTTGATTCGGGCATACTATATATATACTTATCCGCTCCATCGCTCTTTTTATGCCAAGCACCGTCCTTATCGAAATTTAAAGTCTCCCCCTCAGCAAGCATCTGCGTTGTAATATTTAAATCTGGATCATCGCTACCTTCCACCTTCACCGTCCAGGTTTTCCAGGTCCCAGTTCGAAGTACGTTTAACGAAGTATCCCTGCCTATATTATCTACTGTCTCCTCACTACAGGCGAACAAGCCGAGTGAGACCAGACCTACCAATACGAACATCCAGTTCCTAAGAGTCATTGTAATTCCTTTCATATCTATTTAATATTATAACCGCTCGATTATACCCAAGGATAATGCCAAACCGAAAAGAAATTAAAAAATAACCAGATAACTAGACGTATAAAAATGTACGAAATCCACGAGCAGCGTAATAAGAGTCGGCCCCGTTATGGTAAGTGAATACTTGCCCGTATCGCCGATCACAAAATAATGCACCACCTTTTTTACGTACGGAACTGGGGGTTGTTATCCAGCTCGACGTTTTGTTATCAAACTCACCAAGTTCCTGCAATAAAAGATACTGTTGCTCACTTAAAAGTTGTGATCCGAGTTCTCTAGTCATATCCATAACGGTGTTGGCAGGCTTGTTTGATTTTCGCGCCTCGAGCGCCTGACGATCGTAACACATGCTGCGCCTGCCGGCAGGTGATTCTTTCGAACAATCGACGAATAGATATTCACCACTCGAGGAATCTTGGCCGATAACATCAGGCTCTCCGCCGGAAAGTTCCATTTGCTGCAAGACAACCAATTTATCGGAATTAGCGAGCAAGCGTCGCTCCAACGCGGACCAACTTATACCTTGATGTCGTTGTGAATATTCATTAAAACGCGTAGAAAGAATCGCCAACAATTCTTGTTGCTCGTCCTGTGTTAAGCTGTTAGACTTTTTATTCGCCATACCTTGTGAAATTTATCTAGATAGCTCAAATTTACGTAAAAATCATGAGTATCGATCTAGGCTACCCGACCAAGCAACCGCCGCGCGCATTCAGAACAGACCACAAGACCTGCTACTAACATGATAATATCTTTCAACACCAGCCTGCCCGCCCCAGATAGGTAAGGGAAGCCATAATTTGGCGTCGGGAAATCGCCCCCTAAGTTCGAAACATAGACCTCCGGCGTGGAAACCAAGAAAGACAAGGTTACCAGCGACATAATAGCTGTCAACAGCCCCCCAATAAGACCTACTTTTGGACTCCAAATTCCCAGTAAGGTTAACAATCCTATTCCCACGATTATCGTACCCAGTCCATATGAAAATATATAAGTGCGATTTGTTTCATGCCACTTTATATTTTTCACAACCGTAGCCCCCTCCGGATTTTTATAGTTCTTATATTCAGGGGCTTCCTTTGCATAAAAAAAGCTCATCAGCGGGCTATTAGCGACGAATGGAACAATTCCGTCCGCCTCATATTGAAACGCCTTTAGCCCCCCAATCCAGGCCATCACTATAAATATAGCAACCTTTAAAAATTGAATAAATATGTTTTGAAGACTCGCCAAACGATGTAGAAATACCATAATATTTTTTTTACAAAAATAAAAACCTCATATACAGTAACAAATGGACAAATACAGCTATTATTGGGACAAATTTGCAACTTCTGATATGCCGACCTGTTCCCGGTAGCGTAAAGGAGAAATACCCACTGTATTTTTAAAGTAACGGCTAAAATAGTGCTGATCCTCAAAATATAACTCGTTCGCAATCTCTTTAATCGATTTATAGGTTAAGTGCAGAAGTTTCTTTGCTTCCAGAATAGTCCGCTCTTGAATGATTTTTGACGGGGATTTCTGAAGGGTCTTTTTTATACGTTTACTAAGTGCGCCTGCTGTCATATTCATTGCAGAGGCATAAAAGGAAATCGATTTCTCTACTTTATAATTCTGTTCCACCAATTCCTGAAAAATTATACCATCGATATTTGTCAATTGCTTAAAATAGCTGTGTTGGTCGATATATTTTTGTTTCTCATCGCTTGTCAGCGCCAAAATAAGCTGCAAATAAGACTTTAAAATAGCATTACTAAATTTGCTCTCTCGGCTCATGATGAGAATCATTTTCTGACATAGCTGCAAGAGCTCTTCGAAAACACTGGCTGATAGCTCCACGTGTGGAAGCTGATATACGGTGTTAAAAAGGAGCCCATTACAAGCCACATCGTGTTTATGGAGTTCTATACAATAATAATCGCCGTTAAACAGAACCTGGGTTAGCTCTAAACGCTTATCAGGATTCGCAATGACCAGAAAATGTTGATGTGGCGCTAGAAATATAGCCGAAAAGGCGGGAGCCCGGTAGTTCACCTGATCTACGCTGTAGGTCATCCCTAGTTCCGTGAAAAATATCTTATAATAGTCGAGATCGTTTTCCAAGGGGAGTTGACTCCACTGGATACTTTGAATCTGTATATCCATAGTTATAAGTTTTATAGAGTCCTATCCTACTTAACGTTATTCGCTTCTCCGCAAACTACTAACAATTTAGCTTTACATTCGAGCTGCGACTGATAGAGAGCATTAATTCCTACTCTTCCATGTTTTTTGCTGCATTAAGATCGCTGTGATGAATCTCCTCCCACGCAAGCCCAGTTTCTACCTGCTAATTTTCATGATACAAATATTTCCCTATAGTTTTTGTTTATCTATTTCATCCCCGAAGATACAAAAACTGTACGGCCCAGAAAGCACTCATAGCTTGAGTTGCCCCACAAGTTACGCAGATATTACCGGTGAACTGTTTCAATATTCCAAAACTCATGTACATTGTCTGGACAGCACCTACGATTAAAAAACTACGAATTATTAGATTGGCTGGCCAGGAAATAGAGATAATCGATCTACCACGAAGATTTCTAAATGGCTTGGCGAAATTTCATACCCCTTATATAGGGTTCATTATCCGTTTATTCGGATTTTCTACAGCTATCTCCAGAAGCGTAGTCCGTCAGCAGGCCAGATAGGTCTGATTATACTCGTGGCAACAATTTTACTTATTTTAATGGCACGTTTGGTATTCACAAAAGTCGATGAACCAATCCGCCGTCATTTACAGCGTTCAAGCAAAGGGTAGGAGACCACTATACTTGTAACAACCCGAAACAATCAACCAGAAAGTTTGTTTATCATCACAGACGGAGTGTTCTCGATTCGCCAGGGCAAAAAGCATTGAAGAACCTTGTTCATCGGTACGATTAATCCGGTCCACTAGAACTGTATAAAAAAAACACTACAAATTAACGATATGAAAATAGGAATCACCGGGGCAACAGGGCAACTAGGCCGTCTGGTTGTCGAGAAACTTCAACAACGTGTAGCGTCTGATAAGATAGTCGCACTGGTACGTTCTCCGCAAAAAGCGAAAACATTCGGTCTCCAAACACGGGAATTTGATTACAACAAGCCAAGCCTTTTAGCTGCCAGTTTGAAGGGAATTGACAGCTTACTCTTAATATCAGCCAATCAAGTGGGATTACGAAAGGCTCAACACGAAAATGTGATAAATGCCGCAAAACAAGCAAATATCAAATGGATTGTCTATACGAGTTTACTTCACGCAGACACCGCACACATGTCGCTCGCGACCGAACATATCCAAACCGAGCAGATGTTAGCGGACTCAGGAATTCCCTACACTATTCTACGCAATGGCTGGTACACCGAAAATTATTCGGCATCTGTCCCCTCCTCTATCCAAGCGGGTTCGTTCTATGGCTGTGCAGACGAGGGTAAAATTTCATCTGCAACACGCGAAGACTATGCAGAGGCGGCCGCAGCGGTGCTCACGACCGAAGGGCATCTTGGGAAGGTATACGAGTTATCAGGCGACGATCATTACACATTAAGCGATCTAGCGGCAGAAGTTTCCAAACAAATTGGGAAAGAAATCCCTTATACAAACTTGTCCGAAGAAGGCTTCGCCGCCGCTCTAATAGCGCTCGAGGTCCCGGAGGAATATGCTAAAATTATTGCCAATATGGACGTGGGTGCGGCAAAAGATGATCTTTACGACCCGGGCCACACACTTTCAGAACTTATTGGCCGCCCCACAACACCATTATCCGTGGTCATAAAAAGAGAATTAACGTAGAACGGCGCTAATCTATACTCGCGTAGTCATGCGGTCTGGACATCCCTAGGTGTTATGCCTACTTTAAAAAATCGGCATACCATTGTCCGGAAGATTTGATGGTGCGCTGCTGCGTTTCAAAGTCGACATGAACCAAACCGAAACGTGGTCGGTAACCTTCGGCCCACTCGAAATTATCTAAGAATGTCCACACAAAATACCCTTGCACATTGACGCCTTCGTTTTTTGCACGTAATACTTGTTCAATTGTCCGTTCGAGAAACGCTTGACGCTCGGGATCAGCAACCCTACCGTCAATAACCTTGTCCTCAAATGCGGATCCGCTTTCGGTAACAATTAAAGGAGGGATATTTTTATACCGGCTGAATTGCTTAAGAATATAGTACATGGACTCTGGGTATACTTCCCAATTCATCGCCGTCATGTCCACTTTACGTCTGGAGGCACTGACAATTTTCGCCCTCAAATACGGCACAAGCAGCCTAAAGCGGATAACCTCGCGGGTATAGTTTTGAAGGCCAATAAAGTCCATATCGAATTGTAGGCTGTTTTCGTCATCGGTTTTCATGTAGCGTTCTATCCGTCGTAAGATTGGCAGATCAGCTACAGGGTATCCCATTCCTAATAAAGGCTCGATAAATAGCCGATTTAATAGCGCATCGGCTCGCGTTGCAGCGCCGATATCACGCTCAATAGGACGGTAGGGTTCGATATGCGAGCAAGAGAAAGTTGTCCCTACACGGCTATTGGGAACGATCTGTTTCAGCACCCGCGCTCCACTCGCTTGCGCAAGCGCAGCATGATGCGTTGCAGCCAAAAAATTATCAAGGCCTTTTTTGCCCGGAGCATGCACACCGAAGAAATACCCCGCTCCAGTGAACACAACCGGCTCATTTAAAATCATCCAATTTTTCACTCTGTCTCCGAAACGTTCTGCACAAATTTCAACGAAATGTTCAAACCAAAAGACAACATCTCGGTTAGTCCAGCCGCCACGCAACTCTAATTCCTGTGGTAAATCCCAATGATAAATGGTTATCCACGGCGTGATACCTAGTTCAAGTGAATGGTCGATAAGCTGATTGTAGAAATCGATTCCCTTTTCATTAACCTGCCCATCGCCCTGTGGTAAAATTCGGCTCCAGGAAATCGATAACCGATGGTGAGGAATATTCATCGAAGACATAAGCGCCAAATCACTGTTAAAACGGTGATAAAAATCGCACGCGATATCCCCATGGTGACTTGCAAATATCTTATTTTTCTTTTTTACGAACTCATCCCAAATAGAAGGACCTTTAAAATCTACCTCATGCGCGCCTTCGATCTGATAAGCCGCTGTAGAAACGCCCCATATAAAATCTTCACCGAAGCAATCTTTAGTCATTAACATCTTTTAATCGTTTTGTACGGGCGTATTTCTAAAAAGAATTTTTCGCAATTGTTTTAACGATTGAACCCCGTGATTTCGCGTTTGTAGGTCCTCCCCACTGCTGCGTTCATGTATCTGGAATAGTTCGTCTATTATGGCTGCGGTACAATTCGGAAAATCGACTATTATTCTTTGATCAGAATCTAGCCAAGCATGTATCTTTTTTATCGCGCTGACATTTATCTTTTTTAATATAGGCACACCCAGCTGCGCAAGAGACGTTGCATTGCACTGTTGTTCATATTGATTTTTCATAGGTACAACGATCAATTTCTTCCCTAGAAACAATGCCTCGGCCGGCGCTTCGAATCCAGCACCACAGATTATTCCTTCCGAAGATACCATACTTTCAACAAAAGAACGATTCGAAATAGGAAAGACCGACACGTGATCCTTTTTATAAGCATTTTTAGTATGTTTAGAATACACTTGCCATTCAACATCTTTTAACGCACCAAGGATCCGCAATATCTTTTTATCACTATAAGAAGGTAGGTATACCGTGTAATGCCCCGAGCGGGAGACTTCCGCATCACGTATCTCTTTACGAATTAGGGGAGTATAGATGTTTTCGTCATACGGCGCAAAATGAAATCCAAACCGCACATCGGTCGGCGCGTAGTTTTTCAATATCCATCGCCCCACCAGATCTAGACTGTTGGGGACTGGAGCCTTTTTATTCAAAACGGCAGACTGATGGCTTAGTGCGTAACACCGTTTCCCTTGTAGCCGGCATGCCCAAGCACTGACAGGCTCAAAATCACTAATAACAATATCATACTGGTGAACATCCAAGGAACGAAGTTCTTTATAAAAACGTTTGGTTTTCGCCTTTTTATAGGTGGCCATGAGGTCTACACCGCCGTCTTTTCCGAAAACAAAGCTTAACCCCTTCATTATAAATTTCACGGGATAACCAAGCGATACATCAGCCTCCGTGCCGCTGATCAACAGATCAAGCTCCCCCTTTTCTTGTAACAAAGGCACAATATCTCGGGCACGGCTGATGTGACCATTACCGGTCCCCTGAATTGCGTAAAGAATCTTCATATCATAAAGTAGCTGTAGCGCACGCCTGGTACGGCGCGGCAATCAAGAGCAAAGAAGTTCTTCTTACCCAAAGGTCGGGTTCTATGCTGCTATCACACCTACGCAGTTGCGTGTTCCCCATTCACATTACCCTCTTTTGAACCTAAAGGGTGAAAAGAACGAAGCATACCGCGTTAAAAATAATCGGATAATAATTTTTTCGAAATAATAAGTGAGCGCTCCCATAATCCAGTTCATTTAAATAACACCTAAATTACACACTGTAAATCAACGAATTAAACATGAACACTAAGTTAATAAACTATTATGTTTTTATGAATAACACATCGCAATTTCATTTGGGCTGCACTGCAAGGCCCAAATGCTCCGCGAGCTCTTGCGCCGCAGCACGACCTGCACGATTTGCGCCGATTGTCGATGCCGAAGGACCATAACCCACCAAATGTATCCGCGGATCTTTGCTCACCATCGTTGCAAGTCTACCACCCATTACGATACCTCCATTCTCTTCGCGAATCAGCAATGGCATCAAATGATCCAGCGAGCTACGAAAGCCTGTACACCACAATATTATATCAACAGCAAGCAAAGACCCATCGGCCATACGCACACCTTCTTCGGTAATCTCCGTAAACATTGGCTTTCGATCCAATACACCTCGCTTGCGCATGGCGATAATAGCGGGGGTAACGGGTAGCCCTGTTACAGAAACGACCGAACCTGCGGGCAATCCGCGCCGAACACGGTCTTCAACAATCGCCACTGCAGCACGCCCTTTTTCTGCGTCAAAAGAGCCCTCGTTAAAACGCGGGACCCGTCGCGTCACCCATGTCGTACGAGTGACTTGTGAAATTTCGTCTAGAAGCTGAATCGCGGAAATCCCACTTCCAACGATCAACACATGTTTACCTTTGAAGTCATCCGCCCTCTGGTAATCCTTCGTATGAAGTTGTTGCCCTTTAAACACAGAAGCTCCTGGATATTCGGGGATATACGGTGTATCCCACGTTCCCGTCGCATTTATAATTCCTTTTGTTGAAAAAGTGCCTCGATCGGTTTCAACCCTTAATGATACTTCTCGATTACAAACGACGCTAACGGCAACTGGACGAAAAACCGTTAACCCGAAAGTTTTCTCATAACACTCGAAATAACGCGGCACCGCAACATTTGCATGGACTTCTCGCGGATTGCCCGTAGGCACCGTTTCTTGAAACGACATCCCTGGAAGATCATGAATACCATTTACCGTACTCAGCGTAAGGGATGGCCAGCGGTACTGCCATGCGCCTCCCGGATTAGTCGCCTTGTCGAGTATCACAAAATCCTTTCCTGGTTTTAGCCCCATTTTCTTAAGATAAAAAGCGGACGACAAACCAGCTTGACCTGCGCCAATCACAACGATGTTTGTCTTATAAATTAGCCGCGTTGACTTATTATCGATGACTGTTTTTGTTCTACTCGTCATTGTATCTTATTATTTTAAGTTATCAAGATACACAATATGATTTTATTAATACAACGATAGTTAGTCGCTAAGCCTGCGGTAAGAATATCCTCAACCCGTCGTTGTCTGCAACCGAAATCATCCCGGAATGCAAAAATTCTCTTGAATATCGCTCACCGGTTCAATCGTCAGCACTGAAATAGTAATAAAAGATGTTCTGACCTTGTCCCCCATTACAAAAGCAGTGCTCAAAAATTTTCAAAATTACATTTTTCTGTCCCAGATGAACGTGTCCAAGTTAATGAACTACCGCAGCGCCGGAAACAATATTACTACCGAAATAATAAGAAACAAAAAGGAACGAATTACCCATCCCACTAGGCAGACCTGATGGGTTGTGCTGCTGACTTCACAGTCTCCGCTTCTTATACAGAAGCTCTGTTCGAGTCTCCATACATTATATTTTTTAAGTGTTTGCTTGTTTGTGAATTATCTTTAAAAATGTTATTTTTACTTAACAAACATGAACGAGTTCCGTTTGTCCTAGCTAACACATAAATCTTTCTTAATTCCATCAATAACTAAAAGCTAACAATTTATTAATTTATAAGTAACCATAACGCAACGGTAGCCATCTACATTTGCGCACAACTAAACTGAAGTATATATGAATCAAAGATCCAAACAAATCATTTGCTTCGCACTGTCCTTAACATTTTCACCGATCGTGTCTCAAGCGCTGTCGATGGCGCCCCCAACGACAGCTTCGAAAAGTCTCGCGCAGCAAGAAATTACAGGAACAGTTACCGACAAAAATGGGGCTCCCTTATCGGGCGTAACAGTAACAAACGTCCGTTCGCAACAAGCTTCTCAAACGAGCGAGCAAGGGTTATTCACCATTGCCGTCCATAACGGAGACAACTTAGCCATTAGTTTTATCGGCTTCCAAACTGCAACCGTTCAATACACAGGACAAACTAATCTTCAAATCACCTTAACCGATCAAGAGGCGATATTGGACGAGGTCGTGGTCGTGGGTTACGGAACACAGAAGAAAGCAAATTTAACAGGAGCCGTAGATCAGGTCGGCAGTGAAGTATTCGAAGGAAGAGCCCTAGCGAATACCGCACAAATGCTTCAGGGTACAGTACCCAATTTGAACATCACACCGGCCGATGGCAAGCCCTCACGTTCGCCCAGCTTTAACATTCGGGGTACAACGTCAATCGGACAGGGAGGGAGCGCCTTAATCCTCATTGATGGCGTCGAAGGAGACCCGCAGTCTTTAAACCCGAACGACATCGAGTCTGTATCGGTACTAAAAGACGCTTCCTCCGCGGCAGTCTATGGTTCTAGAGGCACATTCGGAGTGGTGTTAATCACCACCAAGCGAGCCAAACAAGGCAAAGCCTCAATCACTTATTCAGGAAGTTTAACGACACAAAACCCAACGACGCTCCCTGATTTTGTCACCGATGGATACACCTATGCCGAACGCTTTTACGAGGCATATAATGCGTGGAACAACTACTCGTCGGTGCCTAGCAAATTAAACAAGACGCAAATCTTTACGTTGGATTGGCTCGAAGAATTTAAACGCCGCAAAGAACAAGGAATAAATGAACCTGTCACTATCGCCGATGATGGCACCTACGTTTATTACGGTAATGAAGATTATTACGGCGCGTTGATTAAAGACAATACTTTCGTGCAAGACCATAATCTTTCAATAAGCGGTAACGAAAAGAAACTCGATTATTACATATCCGGACGGTTCTACGATAACAAAGGTATGTATCGTTTTAATACCGATACTTACAAAAGTTATAACACACGAGCAAAGGCTTCCCTACAAGTGACTGATTGGTTACGCGTGAGTAACAATATTGACTATTCATCGATAAACTATCACGACCCCTCCACGGCAGGAGAAGGCGGTAACATTTGGCGTAATATAGCCGATGAAGGGCACCCCTCCTCGCCAATATACAATCCCGATGGTACATTCTCCTACTCGGCCGCATATACGCTAGGAGATTTTATTTACGGAAAAAATGGCACCGACTCTGAAGATGTTAATCTTCGAAACACCACGTCATTTGAAACAAACTTTTTTAACAATACGTTTCGCGTTAAGGGAGATTTCACTTTCCGCAACCGAAATATCGGAAGTTCCAGAATTCGTGTTCCAGTCCCTTACAGCGTAAAAGACGGTGAAGAACTTCGGTTAGAAACCAGCATGAACGACAACATACGAGACATATCGGAAACCTACAAACACCTGCTTACCAACCTATATGCCGAATATGAAAACACATTCAATCAAGATCATTATTTTAAAGGACTACTAGGCTACAATTACGAGCAGCAGACGTATAATAACACCGAAATCACTAAAAATGGTTTATTGACGGACGATACTGAAAACTTAAACCTTGCCCTCGGTGAATCGGTAACAGCGACGGCTAAATATAACCGCTATCGTCTGGCCGGTGTCTTCTTTCGGGCGAACTACATTTACAAAGACAGGTACCTCTTTGAAGTTAATGGGCGCTATGATGGATCTTCTAAATTTCCCACAGGCGAACAGTGGGCATTCTTTCCTTCGGTATCTGCAGGATGGCGTATTTCACAAGAACCTTTCTGGAATGTCAGTCCCTCGGCGATTTCAGATTTAAAGCTACGCGGGTCGTACGGATCCTTAGGCAATGGAAATATTGCCCCTTATTCTTTCCTCGATCTATATGCAATTGCAATCTCCAAAAGGGTATTAAATGGTGCTAAAAACCCTACTACGAGTGCTCCGAAGGTGATTCCTGACAATTTAACTTGGGAAACCGCGCGCACAACAAATTTTGGTATCGACATTGGCGCACTAAATAACCGCCTTACATTTACTGCCGATATCTATAGCCGCGAAACATTAAATATGTACACGCTGGGCCAAACTCTTCCTGACGTGTTTGGCGCGGAACCCCCTAAAGGAAACTATGCAGATATGACTACACGCGGCTTTGAGCTTTCGGTAGCCTATAAAGATAACTTTGATGTTGCAGGAAAGCCGCTTAACTGGGGGGTTCGGGCAACGTTGGCCGATTACCGATCGACAATTGATAAATACAATAATGCTATTGGAAACCTCGACGACTATTACGATGGTCAGCGCGTTGGAGAAATTTGGGGATATGTCACCCAAGGTCTCTTTCAAAACCAAGAAGAAATTGACGCCGCAGCTTCCCAAACTTTAATAAAATCATCAAACGCAGGAACGGTGTACCCAGGGGATGTTCGTTTTACCGACCTAGATGGCAATGGCGCGATCGACTACGGTAACAACACGCTCAATAATCACGGGGATTTATCTATAATTGGCAACGAAGAACCGCGCTATATTTATGGGTTTAATCTGAACCTAGACTATAGCAACGTATACCTCTCGGCTTTTCTACAAGGGGTTGGGAAACAAGATTGGTACCCTAGTAACGAGTCCATCTTCTGGGGGCAATATAATAGGCCGTATAACAATTTGCCGACATGGCATCTAAACAACTATTGGACGGAAGATAACACGGATGCCTACTTCCCACGCTATGCAGGTTATAACCAATCCCTAAAGCAAACTACGCAGTCGCGCTACTTACAAAATGCGGCGTATTTACGCCTTAAGAACCTACAGATTGGCTATAATTTTCCTAAAACGATGATAACTAAACTAGGTCTACAAGGCCTTCGTGCAGGACTATCCGCTGAAAACCTTTTTACTTGGTCGCCACTTTACAAAAACACCAAAGATATCGACGTGGCAAACATCGGATCCTCCGATCCCGATATTAGCGATGGACAGGGAGATGGCTTCAACTACCCTACCATGCGAAGTTTTAGTTTTAACTTATCCATTAACTTTTAAAAAGAAAAAAGATGAAAAGAAATATTTGGGTTACTCTGGGACTATTGCTAAGTCTTTTTTCCGCTTGTGAACTAGACGAAACACCTCAAGCGTCTGCTACGGCCGATGACATTTTCGGGACCGAAAACGGATTAAAAACATACAGTTATTCCTTCTATGATGACATCACCTCGGCATCCAATGCGTTTAAAGGAGATGCTATGGCTGATTACGGCGCAGTAAATAGCCTGAACGACTTCTTAGTAGATGGGGCTTATTCGGCTGAAACCAGTGGTGGATGGGATTGGTCGTCACTAAGAAATATCAATCACTTTATTGCTAACTGTACTAGTCCGAACCTAAGTGAAGAAGTAAAAAATGATTATATCGGTATCGCTCGCTTCTTCCGCGCATGGTTCTATTACGATAAGATTACTCGTTTCGGCGATGTTCCTTGGATCGATAAGCCATTAGCGACAGACGATGAAGCGCTATACGCGCCCCGTGACTCGCGCACGCTTATCATGGAGAAGATAATGGAGGATCTAGACTTTGCGTATAACAACATCAATGCAACGAGCTCCGAGGGAACCACTATTACAAAGTGGACTGCTTTAGGGTTAAAAACTAGGATTGCGCTATTTGAGGGTACTTACCGAAAATACCATGCCGAGCTAGGTTTACAGAATACGGCAGACGAATACCTTCAACATGTGGTTGATGCGGGGCAAGAGCTGATGAACAATGGTCCACATACATTATACACTGCGCAAGGCACAGCGCTATCCCAGCGCCAGCTATTCATAAGTGACGCTCCGGTAACCTCGGAGGTGATGCTCGCTGTAGCGTTTAACAAAGAGCTCGCTATATTAAACGATGCGAACTGGTGGTGGACTTCTGCGACATATGGACCCCGTTACGGTCTTGTGCGCCCTTTTATCAATACTATCTTAAATAGCGATGGTACCCCTTACACAAATCGCCCGAATTATAAAACGGAAATATTCTATGAGGAGTGCGCCGGGCGTGACACGCGACTTGCACAGTTAATTCGCACTCCAGGTTATACAAGAAACGGAGTGCCCTCTCCGCCGAACTTCGCCAGCCACACGTATACCGGATATCAGCCGATTAAATATACTTTGGACGACAGTTATTTCGACAATGGAGCCTATAACACCAACGCGGTACCTCTGATGAGGTATGCTGAGGTACTACTAAATTATGCCGAAGCGAAAGCTGAAATGGGCACACTGACGGCTGCCGACTGGAAAAATACAATTGGCGCTTTAAGATCGAGATCAGGTGTAACAGGCGGGATAAACACCCTTCCGACGGCTGTCGACACTTACCTGCAACAAACATTCTTTCCACAAGTGGACGACGCGGTAATTCTTGAAGTACGACGCGAACGCCAGGTGGAACTTGCATTGGAAGGTTTCCGTTTTAACGATCTAAGACGCTGGAATCGCGGAGAACTTATGGCGAGTATGGAATGGTCTGGAATTTACGTCCCTGCATTAAATAAATTGGTTGATTTAGATCAGAATGGCACTATGGACGTAGTTTTTTACGATGGTAATCAATCAGAACCCTCAATTAATGTTCCCGCGGGCGTCGCAAAAGTACCTATCGGAGGAAAATCAACAAATTTTCAAACACTCACCCCCGATAAGCATTTAGAATGGTTCAAAGCGCAAAAAAGAACTTGGTATGCGGATGGTCGTCAAAACTTATATCCGATTCCCGCAACAGCAATCACCAAAAACGATAATATTAAACAAAACCCTAACTGGAACTAAAAAGCCTGTTTTTAAATTCGAAAAAGGTTATCCGATTGTTGCGGATAACCTTTTTTATTTTATCAATCCGCTGAAATATCGATCCGCTTCAACCAAATCTCTTTTTCAAATTTAGATACGACGCGGTATGGGTGTACTGCCACAATTACTGCGTTTAAAGACCATAAATTAATCAATTTTATTATATTTAAATCCTATTCACTATCGTGATTAGCAATAATAATTTAATTATAATCCGATGCAACACCCTAATAACATTGGCACTAAGCCCCATATCAACGTATTATTACTCGCAATCTGTCTATTAATTTTAACGGGTTGCCGCAGCTATCAAACAGTCCCAAATAGTTACATTGTTAAAGGCGAAGATAACTTCCATAGTATCCAAGAGAAGCTATCCATTTACATGGGACCGTACGCTGGAGACCAAATGTGGGAAGGGCACCAAAGTCACCTGACAAATAATCCGCCGACACGCCGGTACGTTAAGCTGTTCCAAAAACTCGGTTACGACAAAAAAACATACGCAGTGCTTTTTACCGACGATCACGACTCAAAATATGGAATGGCTGCATTAATTAATGCCGGTAATGGAAAAAGTCAAAACCTACTCGATTTAACCAAATTTCAATTGAACTCGGCGGACCACGCTAAATGGTATTCCCAAACCCTAATGCACCACAGGCAGAAGATATACCATGCCATTATTCCGATGTATAATAAGGGTGTCGCGGAGAAATATCTATCGATTATCAAAATATTACCCGAAGGAGAAAGCACTAAGACCGTAGAAAAATTTGTGCAACAAAATGCTAAAACTTTTCAAGATTACGGATATACACTCACGAATTTAAAACTACCCAGCTGCCCGGCGGGCGTCCAGGAAATTTATCACGACTACGTGGTACCCAAATCTATAATCGACAATGCTGGTTATTACTTACTGAAAGTCTACAAAGAAGAGCAAAACGAACAGGAGTTATTTTTCTATACGCTCCTTGGCCCCTCTCCCGTGTCCCAGGGAGCCTTTAAGGCTTGTCCAGGCAAATATAAAATGCTTTTTACAACCCTTCAGGGAGAGTTGATCGCGAGCGAAAATTTAGAATTGTAATCCTGCAGGATTGAGGGTGCGAACCAGATGACAAAGCGCTCATTCTAGTTGCGCGTATCCTGATTATTGTATATGCTTATATAACTATCGTAGCGTGATGGCTCGATCTCCCCCCCCTCGAGGGCGTGAAGAATCGCGCAACCCGGTTCATTAATATGACGGCAGTTATTAAAACGGCACGTATTCATTCGTTCACGCATCTCGGGGAAAAAGTGCGATAGCTCCTGTTTCTCAATATCGACAATACCCAACTCTCGAATACCGGGAGTGTCAATAATCTTACCGCCAAAGGGAAGGTCAATCATCTCTGCAAACGTCGTAGTGTGCTTCCCCTTATCCGACCAGTCAGAAATCGCACCAGTACGCAATGCAGTTCCCGGAGATACCGAATTCACGAATGTCGACTTGCCTACGCCCGAATGGCCCGAAACCAACGTGGTTTTATCCCTGAGCAACGTGCGAACCTCATCCATGCCCTCTCCTTGCTGTGCGGACACGGCATAACAAAGGTAGCCTATTTGTTCGTATAGGTCCATATAAGCTGCCAAGATCTCAAGACCCTCCGCAGAAAATAAATCCAGTTTATTAAACACCAAAATTGCGGGGATATCGTAAGCTTCAGCCGTCACTAAAAACCGGTCAATGAATCCTAGAGACGTCGGGGGCGAGGCTAAGGTCACAATCAGTATCGCTTGATCGAGGTTTGCCCCAATGATCTGCGTCTGCTTCGACAAATTGATGGATTTACGGATGATGTAGTTGCGTCGAGGTTCCAAGGAAATAATAACGGCAGAGTCCTGGTCAGGCTCCATTTGGAAGTCCACCCAATCACCTACAGCGATCGGATTCGTCGTCCGAATACCTTTAGTACGAAACTTACCTTTAATACGACATTCAACATACCGACCCTCCTCATCCTGCACGGTATACCAGCTGCCCGTAGATTTAGTAACCAATCCCCTCATATTACAAAAATCGTAAATAAAGATGACTTCGCTGCCTTGTTTGAAAATAATTTAGCGCCCACCAGTACTACTACGCCACCTTTTAAATTTTTCCGTTTCGCGCTAAGCCAGAAAATGGTTATTTTTCTACCTTTGTAAGAGAGAATTAAAACTATACATAGGTGAAAAAACTTTTCCTTCTAGATGGCATGGCCTTAATCTATAGAGCCTACTTTGCACTAAACAAAGTCCCGCGCCTAACGTCTTACGGGCTGAACACGGGCGCGATTATGGGTTTTACCAACACCTTGTTGGAGATACTCAAAAATCAACAGCCAACACATTTGGCTGTCGTTTTCGATACTGCAGCACCGACAAATAGACACCTGGAATTTGAAGCCTACAAAGCCAATCGCGAGAAAATGCCCGAAGATCTATCCACGGCAATACCCTATATTTTTAAACTTATAACAGGCTTTAACATCCCTATTATCACCATGGATGGCTTTGAGGCAGATGACATCATCGGTACGCTCGCAAAGAAAGCTGAAATCGACGGTTTTCAAGTCTATTGCATGACCCCGGATAAAGATTTCGGCCAGCTTGTCTCTGAAAACATCTTCATCTACAAACCCGCTCGAATGGGTAACGGCGCGGAAGTGCAAGGTGTACCCGAGATTTTAGAAAAGTGGGACATTAACGACGTCAAACAAGTCATCGACATACTTGGATTGTGGGGAGACGCGGTCGATAATATACCAGGCATTCCCGGTATAGGTGAGAAAACAGCAAAAAAACTTATTCAACAGTATGCCACTGTCGAGGGAATCATCGCACACAGTCACGAGCTTAAAGGCAAACTCAAGGAGAATGTAGAAAACTTCGCCGAGCAGGGGCTTATATCGAAGCGTCTGGCAACCATCCAACTCGACGTTCCCATTGAGCTCCAAGAAGACGATCTACTGATCGAAGATCCAAGCAAGGAACTGCTCGAGCCTCTTTTTGCAGAATTGGAGTTCCGAACCTTAGGCAAACGGGTTTTCGGCGAAGACTTTTCGATCGGAGATGGCGCGCAAAAATCAAATAGCGGGCAAATGGACCTTTTTGCTACTCCAGCGCAGCAAGACACGACGAGTACCGCAAGCGAACCGATAGTGGCATCTTTAAATATCCACAACACACCGCACGAATATACCCTTGTGAACACCCCTGAAGGGATGCAAGATCTTGCTAATGCGCTCGCAATGCAAAAGAGCTTCGCTTTCGACACTGAGACAACCTCACTCGATGCCCTTTCGGCAGAAGCGGTAGGTATATCCTTTAGCTATAAAAAAGGAGCTGCTTATTACGTCCCCACACCTGCCGATCGCAAGCAAACACAAGAGGTACTCGACATATTTAAACCTGTTTTAGAAAACCCAACAATTGAAAAAATAGGTCAAAACATCAAATACGACATTCTTCTGCTTTCGCGTTATCAAATCACTGTACAGGGTCCGCTGTTCGACACCATGATAGCGCACTATCTGATAGACCCGGATACGCGCCACAACATGGATATCTTGGCGGAAACGTATCTGGGATATACGCCGGTTTCCATCACCGAACTCATAGGTCCGAAGGGTAAGAACCAATCAAATATGCGTGATGTTGAAATACAAAAAGTAAAGGAGTATGCGGCAGAAGATGCCGATATCACCTGGCAACTACAGGAGAAGTTCCGTCCTCTTTTACATGATACCCAAACGCTAGACCTTGCCCAAAAGGTAGAATTTCCACTGATATACGTACTGGCCGAAGTAGAGAAAAACGGGGTAACAATCGATGTCAATACACTGAAGGTCTTTTCTGCAACACTGCTCGAGGCTGTTAATAGGTTAGAAAAAACAATCTATGAGAAGGCCGGCGTAACGTTTAACATCGCCTCCCCCAAACAGCTCGGCGAGGTATTATTCGATCACTTGAAGCTGGATCCAAAAGCAAAAAAAACCAAGACCGGACAGTATAAAACTGGGGAAGATGTGCTTCTTGCACTTGCAAATAAATCGGACATCGTTCAAGACATCCTTGAATACCGTCAGCTGCAGAAACTAAAATCAACCTATGTAGATGCCCTGCCTTCGCTAATTAATGCCCAGACAGGCCTTATACACACTTCCTACAACCAGGCGGTAGCTGCGACCGGCCGCCTGAGCTCGACCAACCCTAATTTGCAGAACATCCCTATTCGCACCGAAAAAGGAAGGGAAGTCCGCAAAGCATTCATCCCCCGAGCAACGGGCAACGTTCTGATATCTGCCGATTATTCACAGATTGAGCTACGCATCATCGCCGAACTTAGCAAAGATGAAAACATGCTCGAAGCCTTCCGCGAAGGATACGATATCCACCGTGCGACAGCAGCACGCGTCTACGGCATCCCTTTAGTGGAAGTCACATCCGAACAGCGTCGTAATGCGAAAGCAGTTAACTTCGGCATCATATACGGACAATCGGCCTTCGGATTATCACAAAGTCTCGGCATTGCCCGCAAAGAGGCCGCTGCAATAATTGATCAATACTTCGCGCAGTATACCGGAATACGAAACTATATGTCCCAAGTCATCGAGCGGGCAAAAGAGAAAGGGTATGTAGAGACGATACTCAACCGTCGTCGTTACCTGCGGGATATTAACTCTGCAAATATGACCGTTCGTGGTTTTGCCGAGCGCAACGCGATCAACGCACCAATTCAAGGGTCCGCAGCCGATCTGATCAAAATAGCGATGATCAATATCCAAAATGATATTCGGGAGAAGGGAATGGAAGGGAAAATGATCATGCAGGTGCATGATGAACTTGTATTCGATGTTCCAGAGAAAGAAATTGAACAATTTAAAGAATTGATAACAACAAGGATGCAAAACGCAATCACATTACAAGTACCCATTGAGGTTGAAGTAGGTACTGGCAAAAACTGGTTGGAAGCTCATTAATATTTCGATATGATAAAAATCCTCTATACATTCGTTTTTCTCCTATGTAGTACTGTAATCTCCTTGGCACAGGAAACAAACAACGCGGCCGAACGCGACACGCTTTTCGAAAAAGCCACGATGGGACTGGTGCGATTCTATTTTGACGATCATTATTTTTTAGTGGATAAAGACTGTGAATTTAAAGCTATCGAGCGACTATCTGCTTTTCTGGTCCGTGAAAATGCCTTTGACGGCCCTTTCAAGGACTTCAACCGCTCTGGCACGTTAATCTTAACTGGAAATTATAATAAAGGGGTTAAAGACGGTTTATTTACGGCATATCATCCAAACGGTGCGACCAAATGGATGTGTGCATTTAAAGATGACAAACCCACTGGCGATTGGAAATACTTCTACCCCGATGGCAAGCCGATGCTAAACGTAAATTACGACAGTACGATGGTGAAATTAACCGATTATTGGGATCGACGTGGAAAACAAGAAGTTATTGCCGGCAAAGGGATCTACGAATTTATGATGCCGTTCGATTTTTACAATGAATTCGGTTACCCCTATTTTATACGCAAAGGTAGGGTGAAAAATGGGATGCCAACAGGGTATTGGACAACAGTAGTCACCGACGGTAAAAAAAATCGTGAACTTTTTGCCGAAGAAGTATTTAATGAGCATGGAATAATGACAGAAGGCTACAATCTACTGGCCGCAAAAGAAATCAAAGTTCCCTTTAGCATTCTTCCGGCGAACCATTTCGAAACAGCCGAACAGATTATTTATAAACCCTGCTCATTTGATGCGTACAGTGGGTACGATGCCTACCTGGTTAACAAGTTCAATAGCATGGCTCTCGCGACAGTGAAATTCAATAGGGAACTAAAAAGTTCCGAGCACCCTTTTTCCTTTCTTATTGACCTAGACGACGAGGGGATACCGACCGGAATAAATTTCAACAAAAAAACGGAACATAAAAGTTTAAACAATTGGATCACTGCCTTGTTAAAAGAAATTCCATATTATTTCCCTACACTAAACGGGCAAGGACAGCCTATTGAGGGCCAAGTTACTGTCTCGGGGATACTGAGAATAAATGAGGAAGGGAATTCTTATTTCCCCAACGTTCAAGTTGAAAGGTAAAAACAACTGTAGAGGAAATTCACCGAATATCTTATATTTGCAAAAAACAAAGTCATGAAGTTCCACAAAGAAGGATATACTAGCCTGGCAATTGCCGTACTCATTGTATTTATTATCAATGCATTGGCAGACTACTATAATGCACCAGACTTTCTGAAGTGGATTTTATACCTACTTTCAGCATTCTTGGTGATTGCTATCGTGCAATTTTTCCGCAGTCCATCAAAAACCGTGACACCCGACGAAAGCATCATTCTTTGTCCGGCAGATGGAAAAGTCGTGGTGATTGAAGAAACCCAGGAATCGGAATACTTTAAAGATCGCCGCCTACAAGTGTCGATATTTATGTCGCCCGTAAACGTACACGTAAACAGAAGCCCTATTAGTGGACTTGTCACGTACCTCAAATATCACCCTGGGAAATTCCTCGTTGCTTGGCACCCCAAGTCCTCAACAGATAACGAACGGACCACACTGGTCGTGAAAAATGCGAGTGGAAATGAGGTGTTATTCCGCCAGATTGCCGGGGCAATGGCGCGCCGAATCGTATGGTACGTCAAAGAAAACGATGAGGTTGTTCAGGGTGAAGAATTCGGCTTCATTAAATTTGGGTCCAGAGTGGATCTATTTTTACCTATCGGTACCAAAATCGATGTCAACATTGGGGACAAGGTAACCGGTGCAAAAACTATAATTGGCCGCATTTAACATTTTATTAAAAAAGGAATGTTAATTTAGGCTCTGCTTACGGAGCATATGATGAACTTTAAAGTTTTTACACTTCTCATTGCCTTAACTATCGGCCTACTTGTCGGTTTCACCGATTACATGCATCGTGGAAACCTCCAAATCGCCTTACTCATTTTTATTGCCATTAGTACGTTAAGCTTTGTAAGCTTATTGAATCTCTTTGAGAAATTTGTATACAAACGCATTCGAAACGTCTATAAACTTATACATAACCTTAAGCTAGGCAAAGACCTTCGCAATGCATTGGGAGATCAAATAAACAATGACCCGCTTGCCGATGCGGAACGCGAAGTGCGCGACTGGGCTAAACAGAAAGCCTCTGAAATCGACAAACTGAAAGAGCAAGCCGAATTCCGCAAGGAATTCCTCTCAAATATATCCCATGAATTTAAGACGCCGTTGTTTGCGACACAAGGGTACATCGAAACTCTTCAAGATGGCGTCATTGATGATGCCCCCGAAATCGCTAAAAATTTTCTAGGAAAAGCATCGCGTAATCTCGACCGACTGAGCTACCTAATTCAAGACCTGGAAGATATCTCGAAGTTAGAAACCGGAATAATATCAGTCACCATGGAACGGTTCGATATCGTCGCTTTAATAAAAGAATGCATCGAAGACTTGGAGGGGAAATCAAAAACGAACAATATTGAACTTGTATTCAAAGGGAAATCAAACACTCCTGTCTACGTAATAGCAGATAGGCAGCGCATACAACAGGTACTGGTGAATCTAATTGTAAACTCCATTAAATATGGCAAAAAAAATGGCAAGACATCCATCTCAGTGTTCATTCTGCTCGATCAAGTCCTCGTTGAGGTAACGGACAACGGTCTGGGAATCGATGAGAAAACACTTCCTCGTGTCTTCGAACGCTTCTATAGGGCCGACAAAAGCCGCTCACGCGATATCGGTGGAGCAGGTCTAGGCTTAGCAATTGTGAAACACATCATCGAAGCGCATGAACAGAACGTTAACGCACGCAGCACGGAAGGGCTAGGCACGACATTCGGTTTCACATTAGCGCGCGCATAGAAAGTGTCGTAACAGGTTTACCTTCCAATAAAGTTAACATTAACTTAACATAGTATTCATAAATTTGCATAAAATTTAAACATTATGTCGTTAAATAGCATTTTTCAATATTTCGTACCAAAGGATAAGAAGTTTTTCCCCCTGTTTGAACAAGCTGGGTCGAACCTTATTGAAATGGCAAAGAAGTTACAAGAAATGGTGAATACCATCGATCCAGTAAAACGGTCAGAACTAAATAAAACTCTGGAAGATCTGGAGCATCATGGCGATAATATCACACACCAAATACATTTAGAACTTGGAAAGAACTTCATCACCCCTTTTGACCGGGAAGACATCCACTCTCTTGCCAGTTCACTCGATGACGTCGCAGATTTTATCTACGGAGCCTCCAATCGGATGGAACTCTACAAAGTAATGAATCCAAGCCCAGCGATGAAGCAAATAGCCGATCTTATCGCAGAGGCTACCGTTCACGTTGCAACAGCGCTTAATGAACTTAGAGACTTAAAAAACATTCGCCGCATAACCGATTCATGCGTGCGCATAAATAGCGTAGAGAATAAAGCCGACAGCATTTTCGATAAAGCGGTAGGCGAACTTTTTGAATTCGAAAAAGATGCTATAACCCTCATAAAAAACAAAGAAGTGCTTTCAGCTATGGAAGATGCTACGGACAAGTGTGAAGATGTAGCAAATGTATTGGAAAGTATTTTAGTTAAGAATGCTTAAATTAAAACCAGAGAAAGCATAAAACCCTATGATGATTTCAACTTTATTGATCGTCGTTGTTGTCCTAGCGATAGCATTTGACTATATCAATGGTTTCCACGACGCCGCAAACTCGATTGCAACAATCGTCTCTACTAAAGTCTTAACTCCTTTTTTGGCCGTAGTATGGGCCGCAATTTTTAACTTCGCCGCCTATTTTTACTTTACCGACCATAAGGTCGCCAATACCATTGCAAAAACAGTCCTTGATGAATATATAACGCTCGAAGTAATATTTGCAGGATTAGTTGCTGCTATATGCTGGAACTTGTTCACCTGGTATTACGGTATACCTTCGAGTTCCTCGCACACGCTGATTGGCGGTTTCGCTGGATCAGGAATGGCCTATGCTATTATTAATGGAGTAAATCCATTAGATGCGATAAACCACAGCGCTATTTTAAAAACAGTTTCTTTTATTGTCCTTGCTCCGGTAATAGGGATGCTTATTTCGGTAACCATAACGATCCTTATTATGAACCTCGCCAAAAGAGCCCGACCGGCAGTGGCCGAGAAATGGTTTAAAATATGTCAATTAATTTCATCTGCCGGATTAAGCTTTGCACACGGTGGGAATGATGCACAAAAAGTGATGGGGATTATTGCAACCGCGTTAATTGCTGAGCAGGTTATTCCAAATTTTGAATCAATGCCCGCCTGGGTCCCCCTATCCTGTTACCTTGCCATTGCGCTGGGCACGATGAGTGGGGGCTGGAAAATTGTAAAAACGATGGGTACTAAAATTACCAAAGTGACACCTCTGGAAGGGGTAGCTGCGGAATCCGCAGGAGCAATTACCTTGGGGGTAACAGAACACTTTGGTATTCCGGCATCCACTACACATACCATCACAGGAGCAATAATTGGCGTAGGTGTTGTAAAACGCGTTTCCGCTGTCCGCTGGGGAGTAACGATAAGTTTATTATGGGCATGGATACTCACCATCCCTGTCAGCGGGGTTCTTGGCGGACTCACGTTAACGATAATTCACTACCTCCTGTAATGTAGCATTAACACTACAAGCAATTGTATTTTTATCGATATACAGGGAAAATTAGTAGAAATATTTTGCTGTTCTAAATAATATATATACTTTTATGCCGGTATTTTACTAGCAAGTGCAGCGAAAATATCCAAAAATTAACTTTCCACATGAGCCGACTTACTTTGGCATCGTTATTGTTAAGTTATGTTAAATTTAATTAAGTGAAAACAATTAAAAATTTTAATAACCTTAAAAACAAGAGTATGAACTATTCTACAATTAAAAAAACAGCTGTTGCAGCATCTTTAGTCGCCGCTTTAGGCTTCGCGGAATCTGCGCAAGCTCAGACTCCAACTGTATTTGGTGGTAGATCCCAATACAGAACATGGTCAATCGGTGTACAAGGTGGTATTACTACTCCAGGTGCAATTACTGGTGGTTCTAACCCTTTTGGACAAAAAGTTGGTTACTTCCAAAATAAAGTAGGCGAGTACTATGGTATTACTGTACGTAAACAATTCTCACACCTATTCGGTTTAGAATTAGAAGGTAACCGTGGTAAAATCAAAACTTTCAACCACGACGTATCAGGTCCTGCTGTAGAAAACAGTCATGGAGCTACATCTGCTGAAGTAGACGTAAACTGGGCAGCTAGCTTAAATGGTGTTTTCCAATTAGGAACAATCGACTTCCTAAGAAGAGAAAATGCAGTTAACTTCTACGCTAAAGTTGGTATGGGTGTATTAGCATCTAACCCTGTACAATACTCAGGAAATGACCTTGATGGTAGTGTTGTATACGATAACAAAGGTAAATGGGGTGAAGAGATCTTCGGAGATCGTGAAGCTGACGGATCAAAAGACTACAAACTTTCAGGTTTCATTCCTGTAGGAGTTGGTGTTAAATTCAAACTATCTGAAGTTGTTGCCTTGAACTTAGGTTACACGATGAACTTCACGGATGACAACAGACTTTACGGTCCTGGTCGTACAGACTACAAAGGTAAATATTCACAGGTTTACGGTGGTTTAGAGTTCACTCTAGGTTCACGTGATAAAGAAAACTTAACGTTCTCTAACCCAGTTGCGACTTTATATGATGAGTTGAAAGACCCTTCATTACGTAACGAAGTTGAAGCATTGAAACAACGTGTATCTACTTTAGAAGGTACTGTTGATCAATTAAGCAAAGACTCTGACGGTGATGGTGTTTCTGATAAATTTGACAAATGTCCTTCAACTCCAGCAGGTACTGCTGTAGACGGATCAGGTTGTCCAATTAAATTCCCTGAGCCAGTTGTTGCTAACAACGCGACTTCAGGTGAGTATTTTTCGCCAATCCAATTTGAATTTGATAGCTCAGTGTTGAAAACTGAATCTTACTCAACTTTAGATAAATTAGCTAAAGAATTACGTGACGCTAACGCTTCAATAACTCTTGATGGTTATGCTTCTGAAGAAGGTTCTGATGATTACAACATGAACTTATCTACTGACCGTGCAAACGCAGTAAAACAATATCTAGTTAACGCTGGTGTATCTGCATCAAGCGTAACAGCTACCGGTTACGGTGAGGCTAATCCAGTAGCATCTAATGCAACTGAAGAAGGTCGTGTTCAAAACCGTCGTGTAGAAATCAAAAAATAGTTCTTCTTTAAGAATTATCAATGATAAGAAAGCCGATTCAGCAATGAATCGGCTTTTCTGTCATTATAACATTTTTTAAAGCTACCTTTACGCGTATCACTTACAATGTGGAAAACAATTGTGAATGAATTTATATTTTTTATGTAAATTCACTAATATCGGGAGTTAGTACGATTTAGCGCCCACTAAACACATAGCGGATATGAAGAACACGGACGACAACTACGGTTTTGACTCAGCCAAGGAGATGCGAGAAACCATTGCTACCTACGAGTCTATGATACGCGATGATCAAGAATACTTTTTCGATTCCGACGTATTTTACAATATAGTAGCCTACTACCTAGAAGGAAAACAAGACCCCGTGAAAGCATTACAGGCAATTGAAATTGCGCATAGACAACATAGCTATGATGCAACATTTCTTGTTCAGGAGAGCCAGATATACGCTTCAATAGGCAAATATGACAAAGCCCATGAAATTCTAGAAAAAGCGAGCGTTTTGGAACCCAATAATGAAGCTATTTCTATTATCAGAGGGAACCTAGAACGTATTCGGGGAAATGTGGAGCTAGCAAAACAACACTACCTTGAAGCATTACAAAATGATGCCGACCACGCTTTAGTTTATGAGTCTATCGCCCTGTTATACATGGACCAAAATAAAACTGAAAAAGGGCTCAAATATCTCAAAAAATCGTTGGATCACGATATCGATAACCTCTCAGCGATCGACGCGCTATCGGCATGTTGCATTGAGCTAGGTCATCCTGAAGAGGGACTACCTTACTATACCAAATATTTAGACCACGATCCTTATAGTGTATTGGGCTGGATCAATTATGGCGTAACACTTGAAGCATTGGGTCGTTTGGACGAAGCGATTGATGCATACGACTATGCAATCGCAATCGACGAAACGTTCGTTCCGAGCTATTACGGCAAAGCCTCTGTTCTGCTCCAACAGAAGAAAAACGATGATGCTATTGAACATTTACTGGGTACCCTGATGTACGCAACACCAAATTCTGAAGTTTGTGTTATGTTGGGAGAGGCTTACGAAAATAAAGAAGATTACGAAGAAGCACGCTCCTACTTTAAAGAAGCTGCGAGGCTTGATCCTGAAAACCCCGACGCATGGTATGGAATAGGTACAACCTTAAACGCCGAAGAGCGCTATCACGAGTCATTACACTCCTTTAAAAAAGCCATTAAACTTGATGACAGCGACCCTAGTATTTGGTACGCGCTAGCGCAAGTACATTCTGAACTTGGGCAGTTTAAAAAAGCCGAAGGCGCATTCCGCAAGACTGTTGAACTCGACCCAGAAGATTATGAAGCTTGGTTAGATTTCTCGGTAATATACATCGAGAAATCAGACATTAAAAGTGCGATCGAGATTATGACCGAGGCGATACTAATAAACGACGACATACCCGAGCTCTATTACCGCATGGCTGCTTATCGGTTTGTGGACGCACGGTTTGATCTAGCAATGGAGCACTTAGAATCCGCCCTTGGTTTATATCCTGAAAAGGCGTATCTGATATTTGATTACATACCGAAACTACAAGGTAATAGCGCAATTGTCGACATGGTGCGCCGCTATACAGAACATTCATAACAAATGAAAAAATTAGGTCTTATTGGATTTCCTCTCGGACATTCATTTTCGAAGAAATACTACCTTGACAAATTTGAGCAGGAAAATATAAAAGGCATTGACTATAACCTTTACTCAATCGAACATATTGAGCAGTTTCCCAATCTTTATAAAAATGATGACTCCTTTTACGGCTTTAATGTCACTATTCCGCACAAGCAATCCGTGATCGCGTATATGAACGAACTTTCTCCGGAAGCTGAAAAAATAGGAGCAGTGAACTGTATCAAACTCACAAAAAAAGGAGATAAACCATTTCTAATTGGGTTTAACACCGACGCATATGGCTTTGAGGAATCGCTAAAACCGATGCTTAATGAAAACCACAAAACAGCACTTGTCCTCGGAAACGGCGGTGCCGCAAAGGCTGTACATTATACCTTAGAGAAATTAGGATGTTCCTATAAAATTGTCAGCCGAAAACGCGAGACGGGAGATATCACCTATCAAGAGCTTGATCAACAATTAATCGCTGAACACAAATTGATCATCAATTGCTCGCCTGTTGGCACCTTTCCTAATGTCGATGACGCACCGAATATCCCTTACCAAGGAATAGGCCCCCAACATTTGTTATACGATTTAATCTATAACCCAGAAGAAACGGCTTTTCTTAAACAAGGCCGCCAAAGGGGCGCTCAGATCAAAAATGGGTACGACATGCTTCTGCTTCAAGCTGAAAAAAACTGGAAAATTTGGAACGAAGACCAGGCAGCAATGTAGCGTCTCCTTTAGAGACAACCCATATATTAAATTATGTTCTTATCAACGGGACATTTACACGGAAGTAGCGTCTTATTATATTGTTTTTATGTAGTTTTGAAGTATGTTACAAGTACACTCTTTTGTCTTTAATGCCTTTCAGGAAAACACATATATTGTCTATCAAGAAAAAGGCGAATGCGCTATATTTGATCCGGGGATGTCCAACGCTGAAGAAGAAAATGCATTAGTAGCATATATTACTGAGCAACAACTCACCCCAACAGCATTATACAATACTCACTGCCATGTGGACCATGTACTGGGCAACCACTTTATTCATGAACAATATGGTCTTTTGCCACAGATGCACGAAGGCGAAGTTCCTGTATTAGTTGCGGTACAAAATATTGCGCCTGCATATGGCTTTCGCTATGAGGTATCCCCGATTCCAGAAACGTTCTTAGTTGAAGGCGATCGTGTACAAATAGGCTCGTACGATTTCCAAATATTATTTGTTCCTGGTCATTCCCCGGCTCACATTGCGTTTTACTGTGCAGATCAAAAAATTCTCATTTGCGGAGACGTACTCTTCCGCGGAAGTATCGGCCGTACCGATCTGCCCGGAGGTAATCATGAGCTACTGTTAAAAAACATAAAATCCAAGGTATACACGCTTGATCCTGAAACGACTGTCTATCCTGGTCACGGCCCTTCGACAAACGTGGGCGTCGAGAAGCAGACAAACCCATTCATTCGTGCCTAACCGATGAGACTACCACTATTTTTCGCTAAGCGATACCTGTTTGCCAAAAAATCCATTAATGCCATAAACGTTATCTCAGCCATTAGCGTAATTGGCGTCTTGGTGAGTAGTGCCGCCTTAGTAATAGTGTTATCGTTCTATAATGGTATGGAAAACCTTATTCTATCCTTGTATTCTGAATTTGCACCGGAATTACGCATTGAGCCCACAAAAGGAAAGACCTTCGATCCCAATACAGACACTCTATTAAAGCTACGGAACAACCCAGCCATTAAAAGCTACACTGAGGTTCTAGAAGATAAGGTACTTATCGAATACAACGACCAACAATTTATCGCACAGATAAAAGGATTGGAGCCGAAGAGCCTCCTTCAAACTGATCATAGTGACATGCTTTATGCAGGGAGTTTTCTGATAAAACAAGATGGCGTCAACTATGCTCTTATTGGGGCGCAGGTTCAGGCAAATCTCCGTGTACGGATGGATGGATCAGATAATAACATAAAACTGTTCTCTCCACGAAAAGGTGCGTCTGGAACAAGCGTAAATCCCATGGACGACATCAATGCGCGAATCATCTCCCCTATTGGTGTCCTGCATTATCAGCAAGGATTCACGGACCTTGTAATAACACCGTTAGATTTCGCCAAGGACTTACTCAGTGAGTTCCAAAACGTATCGGCTATTGAAATGTTCACTGTAGACTCAACAAAGGTAAAAGGGCTTCAGTCACAAATACAAGAGGCATTGGGAGACTCATTTATCGTTAAAAATAGAGAACAGCAGAACCCCTTACTATATAAAACAATTCGCTCGGAAAAATGGATCGTTTTTTTTATATTAACGATTATCGGGATAATCGCCATATTCAATATCATAGGGTCGTTAACGATGCTTGTAATCGATAAAAAGCAAGACATGGCTGTCCTTCGAAGCCTTGGTGCGGACAATTCGCTCATCCAGCGTATCTTTTTCTACGAAGGGGTTATGATTGCATTTATAGGTGGAATAATTGGTATCGGATTGGGACTCGCCTTCTGCCTAGGACAAGAAAAATATGGGTTTATAAGAACGGGCGAGGGGGCTGGGTCCGTCATGGATATCTACCCTGTGGATATCCGAACTATGGATTTCATACTTGTATTTATAACGGTAATGATTGTAGCGGTCGGGGTTTCTTATATTGCGGCACATCTGAGCGTACGAGAAATCAAAAACAACTCTATTCGCACCGCCGAGTAGCTAATATTTCAGTCGTTTTCGGCTATAGTCTCCTTTAACAATCGAGTTAATAAAAGATCCCCAGGCAATCGGACTGAAAAGAGGGTTTGCGAAGCGTTGGTTAATATTCTTATTTGTCATATTGATATGACGCTGCATCGAGTTGTAGGTCTGTATTTCATCCGCACTACGGGGCACGACTCGTGACAAAGCAGCCAACGCCTCCGGTGATAAGCTTCGACGAATCCGCGAAGCATCGTCATTACTAACATCCAAAGCTAAAAATGCCCTATTAAATTCTTCTATACTAGCCCAAGGGAAAGGCGTCACCGCAGGTAATTCAATAACCATACTTTTCATAGAAACCAGCGCTGTATACTTGTCAGAATTCGTATTGGGGACAACCATTGACGTAGGTTCAAATCCAACAGAAGAAAACGCAATCGTATCACCCACGTGGGCAACAAACGAAAAATAACCTTCATTATCGGCCGCATGCGCCTGATTGTCATAACTCTTATTTGTGACGGTAACAAAAGGCACAGGAAGTTCACCCCCTACCGAGCTGATCAGACCACTAAACTGCACAATTTTTTTTTCTTGGGCAGAAAGGGTCGCCAGCAGTAGGCTGAACAAAACTGTTAATCCTAGGAAATGGTAAATTCTTGTCACCATGTGTCAAATTTAGCCAAACTTCAGTAACGAAGGCTGTTAAATTGTGTTAACCATTTTAATTTTGTGACGGAGTAATTGCGTTTGGATCGTTCAAATCCGTAAGGTTTAATGCTTCCACACCTGTAATTTCAGGAACAGCTTTACGAATTGCCTGTTCTAATCCAGCTTTGAAAGTCATAATACTCATCGAACAACTCGCACAGGTTCCCAACAATTTTAATTTCACCACATTCTCAGGAGTAATCTCTTCAATACTCACGTTTCCACCGTCTGTTTCTAAATAGGGACGGATGGAGTCCAATGCTTGTTCTACTCGCTCTAGTAATGTCATTTTCTTCTGTACTATATGTTAGTTTCAAAGATAGGCAATTTCTCAAATATAAAGTGATAGACATAAACTATCGGCTATAATTCAACACTTTGTTGACATCAGATCATTTATCACGGGTTAAAGAATGTTAAAACGCTTTATTTAAGTAGGTTCAGGTCACTTTTTGAGGTATATTGCTGTCCTAAAATTAAATTGAAACTTAATAGTTTTTGACGTATCTTTGTAAAATGTTTTTAAATAGACGTATTGTATCTTTATTCGCCGGATTGGTGTGTGTAATGCTAGTGAGTAGTTGCAAAAGCAAGTTTGAAAAAATTCGCGCCAGCAACAACATTGCAATGAAATACCAAGAGGCTGTTAAATTCTACGAAAAAAAGAAATACACGAAAGCCATAACGCTATTCGATGATCTAATGACCAAGTATCGTGGACAGGCTGAAGCAGAGGATTTGTATTATTATACAGCTTATACCAGCTACCGCTTACGTGACTATACATCAGCGCGCTATAGCTTTAAAAACTTTGCTACAACATACCCGAATAGCCCGCGTGCTGAAGAATGTCGTTTCATGTCCGCGTATTGCTTTTACCTGGATTCGCCTCGTTCGACCTTAGATCAAGAGAATACGCGTAAAGCGATTGACGAGCTTCAACTCTTCATAAACCTTTATCCTGAAGGAGAAAAAGCGACAGAAGCAAGCGAATTAATACAGACTCTACGGGACAAACTAGAAACAAAAGCATATGCCAACGCGAAGTTGTATTTCAACATGGGTCAACCGGACGACTATCGTGCCGCGGTGATAGCTTTTGAAAGTATGCTCCGAGACTATCCCGATACCAAATATGCAGAAGAGGCTGAATTTTTGATTGTAAAATCACAATACTTATTTGCAGCCAACAGCATGACATATCGCCAAGAAGCGCGTTATAATGAAGCCATCGATTACTATACGTCATTCATTGAGACTTATCCAGAAAGTAAATATCGCAACGAAGCGGACGATATCCGCACGAATGCGGAAAAACGAATCCAATACGTTGTCCAACGCATGGACGAAGCCACTAGATTACGTCAGCAGCAGCTTGAAGAGATGGGCATTACCAAAGAAGAGGCTGAAGCAAATAAGGCCGCTAAAGAACTAGAATAATAAATTAGAAAATTCATAATACTACATACAATGAGTCAAAACAAAAACACTTCTATTCCAAACTCCACTATCACTCGTGATTTAAGAGAGTTGGATAAAGGCACGGATAACATCTACGAATCAATCGTGGTAATAGGAAAACGTGCAAATCAAATTGCTGTTGATGTAAAAGAAGAATTGAATGGTAAATTGGCAGAGTTCGCGACAAACAACGATAACTTGGAAGAAGTATTCGAGAACCGCGAACAGATTGAGATCTCCAAACACTACGAGCGCATGCCCAAATCTAGTTTGGTAGCGATCGATGAGTTCTTAAATGACAAAATTTACTACAGAAATCCTTCAAAAGAACAGGACTAGTCCATTACTGATGTCTATTCAGGGAAAACATATTGTGATTGGTATATGTGGCAGTATTGCCGCATATAAAATCACATCTCTTATTCGTTTACTTGTAAAAGCAGAAGCGAGTGTCCAGGTAATTATGTCTCCCGATGCAAAAGATTTTGTCACCCCGCTTACCATAGCAACGCTATCGAAAAACCCCGTTCTATCCGATTATTTTGAACACTCCAATGGGCTGTGGAACAACCATGTAGAACTAGGGCTCAAAGCGGACCTTATGCTAATTGCTCCAGCGACAGCAAACACATTAAGTAAAATGGCTAGCGGAGGTTGCGACAACTTATTGCTAGCAACGTACCTTTCTGCAAAATGTCCTGTATATTTCGCTCCTGCAATGGACTTGGATATGTGGAAACATCCCTCTACACAACATAACATTTCTATCTTGCAGGGATACGGAAACACTATGATAGCCCCCAATTCAGGCGAACTCGCAAGTGGCCTAAACGGTCAGGGGCGTCTGGCAGAACCAGACGAAATTTTACAATCCATACGTGATTTCTTCACCGATAACAGGGTCCTTCAGGGAAAAAAGGCACTAGTGTCAGCGGGACCAACGCATGAACCTATAGATCCTGTGCGTTTTATAGGAAATCATTCAAGCGGAAAAATGGGATTCGCTATCGCCGAAATACTACATAGGTTAGGGGCAGAAGTTACTCTCGTTTCAGGACCAACCAGTCTAGACACACCTCCGGGCGTTGTCCGCAAAGACGTCACTACTGCGCAGCAGATGTTAGATACCTGCAATAAATATTTCGATGCGGCGGAAATCATAGTTATGAGTGCCGCAGTTGCAGACTATACACCGGTGAACCCTGAAGAGCAAAAAATTAAAAAGAAAAGCGACTCTATCGAAATTTCGTTGAAGAAAACCATCGATATTTTAGCGTTCCTCGGAGAACGTAAGGCAAGTAAACAAACATTGGTTGGGTTTGCTCTGGAGACAAACAATGAGCTTCCTAATGCCTTAGAAAAGCTTAAACGTAAAAATCTTGACTACATCGTACTCAACTCAATGCAAGATAAAGGTGCGGGGTTCTCGGGTGACACGAATAAAGTGACGATAATCGCTAACGACGGACAAGTTCAGCACTACGAATTAAAATCGAAGAAAGAAGTTGCCGCAGATATTGCTGCAGTCATTATCAAACATCAGGAAATTATAACCTCATTATAATCCCTGCTTCGGCATTATACCGTCCACTCACTCCTTAATCCAGCTAATGTTCACGCCTTTATATTGGACAACACACCAACGATTAGTGCTCCCCCGATTTTCTTTTGTACCTATTCCGGCTCTTAATAACAACTTAAGCGCCGAATCGGGAGACAATTCAACTGTATCAACGCCCTCACTCAAATAAGTGCTCAGTGCGAGATCGTTAGAAGGGAGAAGTTCGTCTCCAATCCAGCGGCCGATAATGGTTCCAGCTTGCCGAATATCCAATACTCTTCCCATCCATTTCACATCATCAGTATACATTTTGGGAAACACATGTATATAATCATTATCAAGGAAGCTCGTAAGCGCATCCGGCCCCATGACCCATTCCGAAAGCGCATCGTATGAAAGGAAAGACTCTTCCTTATTTAATTTGGGCCGATCAAAAGTATCCTGCGGTGTACATCGACGCAGGACGCCAATAAAAAGCCCATCGCCCTTTATCATATGGGGATAGAATCTATATCCGAAAGCATTCTGAGCATCTGATATAGTCTCTACGATACCCCAAGATGTCGGTATTTCAATTTGAACAGTTTCAAAACCGTGTTCACTAATCAACCAATCAAGTATATCTTCATTCTCTTGTTCAAAATACGAATAAGTAGAATAAATCAAATATCCCCCTTCCTTTAAGGTCGCCACCGATTGGGCTAATAATCGCTTCTGCTGTTCACTATAATACACTACATTAGCAGCTACCCAGTCATGACTCTCGACATCATCTCTACCTAATCTGCCAATACCCGAACTAGGGGCATCTACCATCATCAAATCAAAAAAACCGGGAAGTCGTCCGAATGCAGACGGGTCATTGCTTGTCATTACACCAATGGGATCTCCCCAACGTACAAGCCCGTCTTTCAGTATTCCGCTCTGCGTAACATCGGATTGATTGCTTATCAACAAAGAGTCCGGGTGCAGGTAGCTACTAAGTAAACTCGTCATTATTCCATGGCCGGCACATATATCTAAAGCGCGCACAGCGCATTCCCGCAGGCCTATTGTTTGAACGATGTGGGCTACAAACATACTCGATGCTTCCTGCAGCCGGTAGCCTCCAGCCCAATACAGCGGGTCTTCAAGGAAGGGGAATTCGGCTAAATAATAGCCTTGATCGCACCATGGAACAGCAAAAGTACCCGAAAAAGATACAGATTTAAGCTTTTTGGGGTTCAACCTAATGGAAGCAGCGCAATCCCCGGTACGATGAACTTCTTTCCATGCTTCAACATCGAACCCTTTGTGTAACTTTAATTTTTCTATTAATTCATTTGGCAAAAAATTACTCATGGTTTTATCGCTTAAATGTGTGTAAATTTACCAAAATAGACATCGAAACACAAAGTAATGAAAGCCTTCAAAAAATACTATATCATTTCCGCTACGCCCGAAGAAATCTTTAAGGCACTGACAACCGAAACCACGATCCAATTATGGACAGGAGACCTTGTATCAATTGATCCAACCGAGGGCGGAGCATTTTCTATGTGGGACGGAGCAATTACAGGTCAGTTTATAACGCTACAACCTTATCAAAAAATTGAACAACAATGGTATTTTGGCGATCAAGAAGATAAATCCATTGTGACGATCAAACTCCACGAGCATAAAAGAGGCACGTCGTTAGAGCTTCAGCATACCAATATTCCCGACGAAGAATACGAAGATATGGTTGATGGCTGGAACGACACGTATATGGCGTCACTAATCGATTTCTACGACGAATAAGAAGGTAGGAAAAGCATCAATAAGAATCAGTGGTAAATTGAATACGCTTTTTACCGCTGCCTGATACAACCAGCTCATTGGAAAGTGGGAAAACCCCTTCCTTCCAAAAAAAGAGGGCATAAAAAAAGCCCCTTCAATTATTGAAGGGGCATTCTATAAAATTAGGCACCGACCTACTCTCCCACCTGTTACGGCA
>NZ_FUKU01000047.1 GCF_900163865.1 Sphingobacterium sp. JB170 | reverse complement strand
TTCCGGCTCCTTTCTTGCTCCATACCTTGTATTGCCACGGTGGGTCGGCATATATGACATCGTATTTCTTTGCTTTCACATGCATTGCTTTCCAACTTTAATAGATACTTTTTCAATTACGATGGCTAAAGTATCAAAGGGAAAAAGAGAAGCTATGAATGTGGCAGGGTTTGGCTTTGAGGGGCGGTATTTGGCGTAATGGATAGTATATTATAGCGTTAAAAGAGTATTTTTGTGCCTTACAAAATTTAATTCACCATCATAATGAATGAACTAATCGAAAAAATCAATGCAAGCTATGAAGCGTTGAAAGCTGATGCAGAATTACAAGCAGAAAAAGGAAACAAAGCGGCTGGTACGAGAGCACGCAAAGCATCCCTTGAATTGGAGAAACTTTTAAAAGAGTTCAGAAAAGCCTCTTTAGAAGCATCTAAAGGCTAAAACAAAACCCTCCTAAATCTGGAGGATTTATTTAGTATAATTGTAATGATGCAGCAAAATGAACAGGTAAAATGAACTATCAACAAATATATCCAACAGCACCCCTGCGGAAATACGTTCGCTATTTTTGGATATTGGAAGACGATAGTTTAGACTTTTCTCAAAAAACGTTCAAGATAATGTCGGACGGCTTGCCCGGACTTATTTTTCAGGAAAGCAAAAAAGCATTCCATGATAAAGACAATCAAGAGTTACCGCAATTGTTTTTATATGGGCAGACTACACGATACACAGAACACAGAGCAATAAAAAGTTTCCGAAACATTGGCGTTTATTTTGAACCGACCGCATTAAAATCCATTTTTGGAGTAGATGCTAATGAGTTGACAAATCAACATATTAGCATAGACGAACTGGTTAATACCAATATAACTGACCAGCTTTCCGATACGACTTCTTCCAACCAGAGAATAGAGTTGCTGTCTTCCTTTTTGATACATCTTGCTGAACAAAGAAGTACCGAAAATGAAAAAGTAAATTTTGCAACCGCACAGCTTCAAAAAGGAGTGAGTTTACCAAAAATACAGAGTGAACTGAACCTATCCGAACGTTCATTAGAACGGTATTTTAAACAGCATATAGGTATATCCCCCAACCTATATGCAAGGATAAACCGCTTTCAATTAGCTTTAGAAAATATACGCCAAACCCAATTTGACAAGCTGACCGACATTGCCTATCAATGCAATTATTACGACCAATCGCACTTTATCAGAGAGTTCAAAGAATTTTCGGGAACAAGTCCGAAACGCTTCTTACGTCAGGCGAACGAGCAGGTAGCGAACTTTCCCGAATGGAAGATTTAATCGCCTTTCGGTTCTGCTAAGCAGGTGTAAAGTGAAAAAGTTCCGATTTTAAAATAATAAGTCCCCGCTTAGGGGACTTAAAATAGCTATTTCACCTGTTTGTAGTAAAACTCATAAAGCGATTTTACATCCCCAGTGCAGATTAAAGGAATAGCTTCTGCCAAAACTTTTTCCTCCCAGTTCCACCATTCAATTTCTAAGAGCATTTCGATTTCATCGTCTGTAAATCTCTTTTTTATTGGTTTTGCAGGATTACCCCCGACTATTGTATAAGGGGCAACATCTTTGGTAACTAAGGCTCTGCTACCAACGACTGCACCATCCCCAATCGTCACACCGGGCATAATCATGGCTTCACTACCAATCCAAACATCGTTACCGACGACCGTGTTCCCGACACCTGCAAATCCATCAACAGCTCCTTTGAAACTATCGACCTGCTCCATCATGTAAAAGAAAGGGAAACTGGATATCCAATCGTACCGATGACCTTGGTTTCCCGCCATGATAAAACTGGCTCCGCTTCCGATAGAACAAAACGAACCTATAATCAGTTTATCAATATCGCTTCTGTCAGGGAATAGATAACGTGCGCAATCATCAAAAGAATGTCCGTGGTAGTAACCCGAATAGTAAGAATATTTCCCGGCAATAATGTTCGGGTTCGTGATGTGGTCTTTGATTATTTTGCCTTTAAAAGGGCTTTCGAAAAAATTCATCATTTTAGCATATTTTTAAAAATAAATACAATAGAAAAACAGGGCAATAAGATATTGCCTCAATAAGAAACTATTTTCTTTGTATATGCTAATCTGACTTTTCCATACTGCGAATATAAGCAATTTACGGATATCCTCGAAAATGACGATTGAAGTTGTCGTACTCAAATTTACTAAACTCCTCTTCCTCGCAATTCCTCCGGTTGTCGGTTTTATCCAATTTTCAGTAAAGCAAGGCTGTTAATTTTACAGAAAAATTAAAGTTATGATAGCCATTACAGGAGCAAACGGAAATTTAGGCAAATCGACCATTCAATTTTTGTTACAGAAAGTCGCACCGACCGATATTGTTGCCATTGTCAGAAACCCCGAAACGGTAAATGAATTTAAGGAAAAGGGCGTAACCACCAGACAAGCGGATTACAACGATTACAACACACTTAAAGAGGTCTTCAAAGGCGTAGAGACAGTATTGCAAATATCTACTATTGGGGTGGATACAGAAACAGCCAAACAACAGGAAAAAAATGTAGTAAACGCAATCGTGGAAAACAACGTAAAGCACATTGTTTATACAAGTATGGTGCAAGCCCGACCAAATACCGTTTTTCAAGGAACGCAAACACAATACTATACGGAAGAACTGATAAGGAGAACAAATATCCCTTATACCTTTTTCAGAAACAGCATGTATATGGAAGCCATACCC
>NZ_FUKU01000058.1 GCF_900163865.1 Sphingobacterium sp. JB170 | reverse complement strand
AATCCCTGCTGTATTAATCCACCGCCATTTTTTTCTTTGTTTAGGACGCTACTGATTTAACATTTTAAAATATCTTGAACATAGTCAAAACCACATTATCTCTCCAAAACGATTGTTATTTCAATCAAAACTGACTTTTTTTTCTGGAAATAACGAACATACAATAAGTAACTCTAAATAAGACCTATTCTTTTTAAAATTCTCAGTTTGTTCTAATACATTCTTATACACATCATCCTGTGTGATTGGAGGATAACCGTATTGATGTAATTTCACGATAATATCATCTTAAGTTGAGCTTTGATATCGTCTCGGTCACTCCAATCTGGGTATTTTGCTGTGTTTTCAACAATTATTTTTATTCACAATTTGAATTAATATGATCGCTAGCTTTCTCCTTAAAATTACCTAGGAAAGGTCTCTTTGCCTTAATATTATTTTTAAGACCATATTTCCCTGTGCATAATCTGCTTTACGGACAGCTAGTATATTCTCAGCGAGTTCAAGATTTTCTTTGTTATTTTTTCTTTCACTAGCTAGTTTAGGTTTTTCAAATTGATAGAGTTTTAAATACTCAAAATCTCTAAGATGAGTGCGTTTTCCATCATCACCCACTGCCATGCCTTTATAAAATTCTATTTAAAGACTAATCATTCCGCTCCTGGTTAATCGATCCGTCCTAATCCTGTCTACAGGTTTTGAAAACTCTTCGTGCAATAGAAGTACCTTCTCGATAAACGTACGTGTAGGAATAACCACCTGGACATCAAATGAAGGCTCAGTAAAATCAAGATCACTATAATGATGGTCAAGAAATGATATTACAGATTTCTTTTCAAAAGGTTCGGTTAATGATCTCGCACCCATTTCCAAAAGAACCCGCTGCAGAATATAAACATTATCCGTTGGAACAAAGGTTCGGTAATTTCCTTTTTTGTAGCGTTAATCACCCGAAAAAACAGCCATAGCCGTCATGATCAATTTCATCCAGCAATAATTGGAGGTTTGTATTTTCAGGTTTCGGCTCATAAGCCTCCCATTTACCCGATCCGCGCATCCAATAGAGTTTCCAGATGTTAGAAGACCTCACAAAGCGAAGCTTTGCAAACGGAAATTCTAAAATATTCGTTGGATCATTCCATTGTGGTCTAATCTCAAACAGTAAAGCCGTTTGCCCATCCCACGAATAACCAAAATCCAATTGTTTACGCACCTCTTCATCTTTCGGCCGCTTAGAATCTACAAAGCTCTTTAACTGAACATCAACCATAGAAATAGTTTCTTTTTTATCCATCATCATTACAAATCTAAAATTATTGACTTATTCTTCATCTCATACCAATCATCTAAAACACTGGCATTGATAAATGTTGTTTCTCCCTTCGTAAAACTACCAAAATCCTCGTGTATGTGTCCAAAAATATGAAACTTAGGTTTGACATGATAAACACGTAAAAGCAATTCTTCACAACCTGTACGCTTTCCATAAACCGTTTCATCTAAAATGCCGAAAGGTGGTCCATGTGTAATCAGAACGTCTGTGTCGTCAGGTACCAAATCCGAATATTTCTTTATTTCATCTCCACGTTGTCGATTAAAAGCCCAATTATTGAACCATGGTGTAATTGGCGATCCCCAAAACTGAACCCCATTGATTTTCATGCCAGAATCATTTAGGTAAATTACCCCCTCAGAAATTATGCTATTTACCGCATCAGGATCTACTTACTCAAAAAAGAAATCATGATTTCTTGCAATAAATATTTTATGCGGATGCTTTTGCTCCGCAAACCATTCCAAAAATTCTATGGTCTGTTCTTTTGTTCCGCCGCGGCTTACATCCCCAGCATGGATAAGAACATCTCCTTCGGGTAATGGTTGTAAATCACAATGCTTACCGTGTGTATCCGAAATAGCTACAATTTGCATGTCCAAATTTATGGATTATACATTTTAAGGCAACTAAAAAAGTCTACTTCATCCGTAAATTCGTATATTTATAGCATTAAAAAGTCTCATCTACTTGAGACATCAAGCATTGTCCTTTGGTATAATCTTCTAAATAATTATAGGTAGATAGCCAGTTATCGTAATTTCCTTTTGATGTATACCGTTTCTTGACAATACTTTTAAAATAAGCCAGAAAATCAAGATCCTTGCTGGAGATAAATGGCATATTAAGTGTCTGTCCAAGCAGATCCATCTGCCATTCACTTTCTATTTCCTTAGCCTTAACCACGGTAAACTTATTATGTTCCCGTTCGATCTTGTTGTTTGGCTTTTCAAACAAATAAAGATCTAGGAATTTTCGACGGGTTTCTTTCTTTTTCTTTTCGTCGTAAATCGGTGGATAGATATCCAAATATAGGCTGGTTCTACCGGATTTGTTCTTTTGTTCTCGTAGGGTAACTCTGTAAGATTTCATGATAGTAATAAATTAAAATTTGGACGTCATGTACGTGGCTTAATCATAAAATACAAACCACGTACAAAACCATTAAAAATGCATCGTTTCAAAACTAATGCAACAAACAATAAAGCATCGAAAATATTTCATTTTCAATGCTTTATATTTATTTACTAATATCTAGTTTTATCCAGTTATACGCAACTACTTTCCGATACAATAATTAATAACAAACTGATATTAAACACGTTATGCTGAATCAGAAATTAGCAGAGATGTGCAGTTATTTAGCAGAAAATAAGTTTTCAATATCGGCAATAACTTCATCTATACCTTGCTGAATATAAGATACTTATATTACCTTATAAGCCTACGTTGAAATCATTCCTTTCTAATAAAATACTTATATGCGGGAATCATTTCAATTGTTAGACCGTCTTTTTCGAATATATCTTCTTGGTTCAGGGTAACTATGAAACCATGATTGACTTTGAAATAATGTAATGCTGCTACTAGCCCACTATATTCGCGTTCAAAATTGAAGTCGTCTATAGTATAGCATACTTGTATGGCTTGGACGATTTTGCCTTTTTCAAAGACTACAAAATCACATTCTCCTTTTTCTGCAAAATAATAGATTGTACTATAGGTTCTCCTTAAATGAAGATAGACCATGTTCTCTAGTTTGCGACCAAGGTCTTCAGTAAACGATGTCGAAACGACGTTGATCAATCCGGTATCCATTACGTATATTTTCTTCGGATTCCGGGCTTGCACTTTTATTGAATAATCGAAGCGTGGTACAAATTCTACTAAATAAGCGTCCTTGAAATAATTAAAGTATTCTAAGATGGTTGTGCTGGATTTGATCCCGAATAAGCCTGTTAATTTATTGGCCGAAACTAATACACCAACGTTTGAAATTAAATAAATAGCTAGTTGTTTCAATGAATCGATATCACGTACGGAATGTCGAACGGAGATGTCACGTACCAAAATATCGTCCATCAGACTGCCGAGAATAAGGGCTTGTCCGCTTTTTACGTATTCGGGCATTCCGCCAGTAACTAGATAATCTTTTAATGATTCTTGATCTGCCTCGGTTTCTTTATAGGTGATGAATTCACGATATGAAAAAGGAAATAATTCCATGGAAAGATGTCGCCCAGTAAGGTGGGTTCCTAGCTCTTTGCTTAATAATGATGCATTGGAGCCCGTTACGAATACGGTGTATCCTTCTCTTAAGAGTTGGTTAACGAATATTTCCCATTTATCTACGATTTGAATTTCATCAAAAAATAATACACGGATGCTTCGTTTATCGATTTCTTGTTGCAAGCGTATAAAGTCCTCTATGTTAAAAGCGACTAATCGAATGTCTTCAAAATTTAAATAAATGACTTCGGTGTACTTTGACTTTAGGAGTTGCAACAATAAAGTACTCTTCCCACATCTTCTGATTCCTGTAATTATAGTTGCATAATTATCCACTATAGGGACGTTTTGCAATGCTTCCCGGATTATTAAATCCTGTTTGTCGAGAAATACGCGTTGCTGCGCGTCGATAACTACACTTAATTGTTCTTGCCTCATCATTTCACTCGAGTCTTAATGACTTCAAATATAGGGATATGGAACGAATAATGCAACTTCATCCATCAGCAATGACCAAAGTCAATCATTACTAATGGATAAAGTACCCATTAGTAATGATTGACTTTTCTCGTTTAGCAATTTCTTCGATATTAGGACATGGTGTACTCAACAAATAATCCTTCTTTGGTTTGCTATAAATACCATGAGCTAACCTTTCGATAAGTCCATCATTCTCCATACAGAAAAGTGTCAATAGAATATTCTCGGGAGTTCCATAGTTTTTAAATCATCGGCAAAAAACAATTCGCCACCTAAAAACTTTACTTTCTATCTTACTTCTAGCTGTTTATGACATTTATTACTCTGGTATGCTGTAATAAATTTAGTAAATATTTGTTACAGCATACCAGAGTATTTTTAATAAGATTGAGGCGGTTTGTAAGAAATTAAATTAAGCTCATAAAAACAGATATACAGCTCAATTACTCCTTTAAATGAGCTACAAAACGAGCCTCATTGAGCTATAAAAAAACCTTTGAAACGAATTTACTTACCAATACAGAATCTAAAAAAGTCTTTATTAATGGTGGATTATGGAGATCAAGGTATACAAAAGTAGTACAGTAATCTCCAAATTATTCTTAAATTCTTACGCATTGAACATCAATTCAGTGTTAAATTAAAAAAACGTTCTATTTGTAAATTCCTAATTCATCTATTTTTACAATTTCATAAATGAAGGGGATATGTAAAATACCTCGACATCACTAGACCACTATTGATCATTTCTTAGTTGAATTAGGCTGCCATTTTATATCTGTTGATTGGCTTGGTTCTATCAATTCCCTGGTGTGCCCTGTAGTGGTATTTTTCAATCCATTTCTTAATTCTAGTAAATAGACCGACACCTGATGTCGCCGGATTCAAGTAGATATGCTGATACTTTATTGTTCTCCAGAACCGTTCAATATAGATGTTATCCAGCGCCCGGCCTTTGCCATCCATGCTGATCTGTATTTGCTGGTCTTTGAGATAATCTATGTATTCCTTGCAAGTAAATTGGCTTCCCTGATCGCTGTTGAGTATCATAGGTTTACCGTGATCCCGAATAGCCTCTTTGACTACCCTCAGAGAGGAATCGGCATCCAGAGAGTTACTTAGTCCCCATCCAACAATATAGCGGCTGTAAACATCAATAATTGCGGTTAAGTACATAAATCCCTTGGCCATTGGTATGTAAGTGATATCGATCTCCCATACCTGATTACTATGCGTTATGGCGAGATTCCGAAGCAAATAAGGGTGAATATAGTCGTTCCTTTTCCATTGCGTTAAATGCCTTCGGGGATAGATAGGTTTAATGTTAGCCAGCCTCATAAGGCGTCTTACACGTTCATAACCAGCGTTAATTCCCCGATCCTGCAACATGGACTGCATGGTCAGGACCCCCGCAGTAGGTTCTTCCAGGATATGCCTGTCCATGATCTCAATGATCTCCAAGTTCTGCTGAGGCTCGCCTTTCGGTTCATAGTATAATCCGGAGCGGTTTATTTCCAGAATTTCACATTGTTTACGGATACTCAGACCGTGATTCTTGTCAATAAAAAGCTTTGAATCAATCATAGACCTAACTTGGCTAAACTTTTTTTTAAAAAATCTTTCTCCATTTGCAATTCCCCAATTTTGGAGTAGAGCTTATCCACATCAACCTCATGATCGGATTTCAATGCTTTGGGCTTTTGCTCAAAAACTAGCGCCGAGTTCTCTAAAAACTCATGCTTCCATTGTGATATCTGATTGGGGTGCAAATCAAACTTAATAGCCAGTTCCGAAAGGGTTTGCTGCTCTTTCAAAGCCTCAACAGCAACCTTTGCTTTGAATGAGGAATCGAATTTTCTTCTGCTTCTTTTCATAATTTTCACTTGATTAAAATTAAACATTTTTTTAATTAGTCAAGTGGTCTGAATTTGCGGGGGTATTATAGTGTGAGATTTTTTTTTGAATTTATTTTTATTTTATCATCTTCCATTTTTATCATCTTAAATTTAGTAATAATGAATTTGTACCAAAATAAAATCCTAAATTTTATTAGTCTTTTCGACCACAGGGAGAAAAGCAAGAAGGGAATAAAGTAATAATGAAACTGCGAAGCAGGGTTATTAGTACTTTTTTCCACTACTTGACCTCTCTTTTAACCTACATTTTAAGTCAAATATAGATAAAAGATTTAATGCAGAAAGAAATAAAATTGAGTTGTATCGTAAAGGCACAACTGGAAGAATGGAAGTTGTATCGTAAAGGCACAACTTTAAAAATTGAGTTGTGTCGTAAATGCACAACTTTAAAAATTGAGTTGTATCGTAAAGGCACAACTGGAAGAATGGAAGTTGTGTCGTAAATGCACAACTTTAAAATTTGAGTTGTATCACATATGCACAACTGGAAGAATGGAAGTTGTATCGTAAAGGCACAACTTTAAAAATTGAGTTGTGTCGTAAATGCACAACTTTAAAAATTGAGTTGTATCGTAAAGGCACAACTGGAAGAATGGAAGTTGTGTCGTAAATGCACAACTTTAAAATTTGAGTTGTATCACATATGCACAACTGGAAGAATGGAAGTTGTATCGTAAAGGCACAACTTTAAAAATTGAGTTGTTGTTGTAAGCTCCCCATTTTCAGTACGCTTCAAAAGTAGAATTTTTTCTTGAATTTTTGACCTCCCCCCGATATATGGAACAATCTAAAATAGAGAAATTTGCATGTTTTGACTGTTTTCAATGAACTCGTTTGGCGTTAAATTCCCCAATGAGCTATGGGGTCTGTAACTGTTATAATCCTCTTTCCAGACATCTAGCTTTTGCTGTGCATCTTCCAGCGATAAGAACCAATTCACATTGAGGCATTCATCTCTTAATGATCCGTTAAAACTCTCTATAAATGCATTATCTGTTGGCTTTCCCGGCCTGGAGAATTCCAGTTCTATTTTCCTTTCATAAGCCCATCTGTCCAATGCTTTACTGATAAACTCCGGTCCGTTATCAATCTTAATCCGCTTGGGATAGGCTTGCTGCTCAAAGGTAACATTTTTTAATATTTCAGCAACATCTTCTCCTTTAATGGAAATTCCGGAATGAAGCACCAAGGATTTACGGCTATAATTATCCACTAAAGTTAAGACCCTGAATTTCTTGCCGTCAAACAGGGCATCGCTCATAAAATCCATGCTCCAGCACTCATGTAAACTAGAAGCAATGCCATTGGTAGGAACCCGGGAGCGTGCAGATTTTATTCTTTTGTTCCGTTTTCTCCTTAGGTTCAAACCTTCCTCACAATAGATTCTGTAGATCCTTTTATGATTGTCCTTCCATCCTTCCCGTCTCAGAAGAATATGTAAACGCTGCACGCCATACCGAACACGAATGTTGGAAAGTTCTATGAGTCGCATCCTCAGAGCCTTATCATCTCTCCGATGTGGATGGTAATAATAAACACTAGGCTGTAAAAACACCAAACGACAGCTTCTTCGCTGAGAAACCCGGTAATCCTGCTGTATCCCTTTCGCCAGTTCACGCCTCTGAACCGGCTTTAGAACTTTTTTTTCAGAACATCCTGAAGAATCTGCTTATCTAAACTTAGGTCCGCTACCAGCTTTTTGAGTTGGCTGTTCTCTTCTTCCAGCTGGCGCAAGCTGCGAAGTTCCGTTATGCCCAAGCCTCCGAATTTTTTTTTCCAATTGTAAAAAGTTGCCTCGCTGATACCCATTTTGCGACATACTTCTTCCACTTTTACTCCCGTCTCGGATTGCTTCAAGGCGAAGACAATCTGACTTTCTGTAAATCTGCTTTTTTTCATTTGATTTTTCTTGTATTAAAGTTAATTACTTTATCGAAAAATCTCTACTTTTAGGTGTTACGGTTTTGTGGGAGAAGGTCAATTGCAATTCATTTTGTAAATGTTTTTTTTCTTTTCAAATCCAAAAAATAGAATTATGGAGATAATATCCAATTTTAACTACAAAATGTATTAAAATAAAAATTTGAAAATCAAGCACTTAAAAGCAGTGGTAAAAAAATATATTATCCACATTTATTAGTATCTGTAATAATATTATAAACATTAATATGATACTCCCTAAAAACTGGACAACTGTATTAAATGTTTAAATTAGCAGTTGAAAATGAAAAGAGAACGCAGAAAATTTAGTGCAAGCTTCAAGGCCAAAGTAGCTATCGAAGCGATTAAAGAAAAAGAAACGATCCTAGAATTGGCTTCTAAGTATGAACTCCACCCTACGCAGATTAACACCTGGAAGAAGGAGTTTCTGTCGAATGCAGAAGCCGTTTTTACCACAGAACGATCTGTAGATAAAGATGATTCTAAGGAAAAGGATCTTTACTCCAAGATTGGGGAGCTTCAGGTACAAGTTGATTTCTTAAAAAAGGTCTTGGGCAAATGAGTCGAGAAGATAAACGCCAGCTTATTTGTCCGTCATTCAAAAATTTGAGCGTCTATAAGCAATGCCAAGTAATAGATCTGCCGCGAAGCAGTTACTACTTTAAGCCACAGGGACTTTCTTTGTTCAATCTTCGGATCATGGAAGCTATTGACCGAAAA
>NZ_FUKU01000033.1 GCF_900163865.1 Sphingobacterium sp. JB170 | reverse complement strand
CACTACCATACAGGGTGGAAGCAGGTCCTTTTACTACTTCGATACGGTCAATCAGAGCTTGTGGTATGCCACTTAATCCGTACACAGTAGATAGACCACTGACAATAGGCATTCCGTCTATTAGTATCATTGTATAAGGACCTTCCAAACCGTTGATATGGATATCGCCCGTATTACAAACATTACAGTTCAGTTGCGGACGTACACCATTTATATTTTGTAAGGCATCAAACAGCGAAGGCGTAGGGTTAGCTTTGAAGAACTTTGAGGTATAAACTTCCACCGGTACGGGACTTTCCAGTTTAGACACTTCCTTCATTGTGCCTGAAATGACCACTTCTTCTAATTCATCTAATTTTTCTTCAAGAATAAAATCTTTAGAAGCTGATTCGCCGTTAATAGTTATGGATTCCTTATGTTTATCAAAACCGATATGGTTTACTTCTACTTCCCACGTTCCATAAGGTATATTCTCCAAGACATAATCACCCTTGTCATTTGAAGATGCACCGACATTTAGTTTGGGGATGGATATAGATGCAGCCACAAGTGGGACTCCTCGTATATCTGAAATTTTTCCCAATATTTTACCTGTTTGGGCATATGTTATAAAGCCGGTAAGCATAATAACTGCTGTAAATAGTGTTTTGAATTTTGCCATTTTATTTTATTTATAAAACTATATTTTTAGATTTGCAAAATTAACAAGTTAGATGATACTAACAAAATAATTTCTAACTTTATTGTTAGTGATGGCTAATAGTAATAAATTTGCCTTATGATATCACAAACGGAAGAAAATTATCTAAAGGTTTTATATAATCTTACAAGCTTGAAAGGCGAAGCCAGTGTCAATGACATCAGCAAGCAGTTGGACATCAAAATGCCTACTGTTAACAGTATGATGAAACGGCTTGCCGAAAAGAAACTTGTCGTTTACGAAAGTTACAAACCGCTTAAACTGAGTGTTGAAGGTAAGAAATTGGCGGCTCTGATTATCCGTAAACATAGATTGACAGAAATGTATCTGGTAGAAAAAATGGGATTTGGTTGGGAGAATGTGCATAACATAGCCGAGCAAATCGAACACATACAAGCACCAGAATTTTTTGACAAAATGGATGAATTATTGGGCTTTCCTAAAGTGGACCCTCACGGTTCTCCTATCCCGGATGCTGACGGAAATATAGCATCAGACAATTACCTAAAATTAAGTGACTGCAAAGTAGGTGAAAGTGTTACTTTTATGGCTGTACAGCCATCTTCCGAAGATTTGCTGAAGTTCCTGACCAGTCGTGAACTTTCTTTAGGGCTTGAACTTAAAATAAAACAAATTGAACCATTTGACGGCAGTATGGTTATCAGCTATGCCAATAAGGAAAATGAAATGCTGAGCAGCAAAGTTTGTGATAAATTGCTCGTGAGCAAGAAGAGTAAGAAAAAATAAACCGAGTCCTGTATTAAAGCAAAACATTACAAATCAGCTTCTCTTTAACAAAGGAGAGGTGCTATCAAATACTAAAAAGAAAAATATGTCCATATCAAAAGAATCAGAACTATTTGGGATGAGAAAAGCGAGTCACGCTGTTGCATACACTTTAAAAGAAATGATACGTTACGCTCAACCAGGAATGAATACAAAAGAACTGGACGAATACGGAGCGAAAATCCTATCGGACTTCGGCGCAAAATCAGCTCCCCATTTAACTTACGGGTTTCCTGGCTGGAACTGCATAAGTGTCGACAATGAGTTCTGCCACGGAATTCCTTCTGAAAAAAGAATATTAAAAGAAGGAGATTTGATAAATATAGACGTTTCTGCGGAGCTGGATGGTTTTTGGGCGGACAATGGTGCTTCATTCGTTCTGGGAAAAGACATTCATCAGCACCAGAAATTGGTGGATGCATCCAAAGAAATTTTACGAAAGGCGATCAGTAATATTAAAGGCGGGGTGAGAATTGGAGACATCGGACATATAATGGAAACCGAAGCGAAAAAGAGAGGTTATAAAGTCATAAAGAATTTGGGCGGACACGGCATCGGAAGAAGTTTGCACGAACAACCGGATGAAATTATGAATTACAAAAACAGATTTGACCAAAGACGTTTTAAGAAAAATTCTGTAGTCGCAATTGAAACTTTCATATCAACAACTTCAACATACGCTACAGAATTGAATGACGGCTGGACTATGGTTGGTAACAAAGGTGGTTATATGGCTCAACACGAACACACTATTGTGGTAACGGACGGAAAGCCGATAATTCTTACCGAAGCAAATGAGATACTGAATTAAGATAAGTACTTTTTCTTTTAGATATTAAAGGAGATAATAAATTGGTTACTCCTTCAAAACAATCTTTCTTTCCACCGAAGTATTTTTCCCGGTCAAAGCATTTCCAGACGCGTGAACCAATGACAGTTTTATTGTATTGTCTCCGAGTGGCAAACCTTCTATTTTGTAAGGTTGCCAGTTATCTAAAATAAAAACTTCTCCGTTTATCTCCACCTGCACTTTATGTCCACCTTTCGCAAGGTCAGTATTTAGAAGGTAGAAATCCAATAATATTGTTTTGGTATCTTTTCCTGCATATTCTCCTTTTGGTCTGCTGTAAAACAGCATTGGTGTTTTGGGTGTTTCCAATTTCTGATATTTACCATCATCTGTTACTTGGAAACGGTTCAGTACAAATGCTTCTGGCTCTTTTATGGATTCGTGGTACGAACGGGAAAGAAAAGACAGTAAATAATGCTCCGTTCCTTTTTTGAGTTTTATTTCATTTTCAGATTTGTACAATGCCGTATAGGGCGAATTATCCATAATGAAATGGATATGCTGTCCGTCGTGTGAATTGGCAAGATGACGTGCATTGTGGTCGTCGGTGTATGCCGTAAGCGTAAAATTTTCAATGCCGTAATTCACTTTGAAAGTTACCGAATCCGATGAAGTAGTTTCCTTTACCTGAATGTCCTGTATTTTCAGCGTTGCACCGGGAAAAGTCCTGGAATGCTCTACCGGAGTAACCGATAAATTGCCTTCGTTTGTCTGATTGTGTTCTTTTTGCCCTTTGCTATTGCACCCTGCAAGAAGCATTAATGCAATAACGTTAGTCCCGATTATCCTAAATGTCTTCTTCATTATTTATAATTTTTTAAAATCTGTTTACTCTATTTTTTGCGAAAGCAAAGTATTCCTTGCTGCCAACTTCAATCTTTTGTTTTTCAGTACAAACTGTGTGTACACGAAAACAAGGGCAAATACAACTCCCGTCATTAACGCCATACATCCGGCAATAGACGCATTGAGCCAGTAAGCCAGCCAATATCCGGTAAAAGAAACCAGAATACCGATGCCAACGGTAATGAACAGCATTTTCTTTAAATCTTCTGTAAGCAAATAAGCCGCTGCAGGCGGACCAATAAGAAAGGTAATAACCAGTATCGCTCCGACAGATTCAAAAGCACTTACGGTGGTAAAAGACACTGCTGCCATCAGCAGGTAATGCCACAATGCGGTAGAAATGCCGATAGTCGCAGCAAAAGACGGGTCGAATGAGGTTAGCTTCAGTTCTTTGTAGCCGACATAAATAAACAGTACCACCAAGAGTAGCACTACCGAAAGTATATATACCGGTTTTGGACCGATGCTTGTGCCGTCAGGTAGTATCCAGAGATTGATAGGTACATAAGCGAGTTCACCGTATAGTACACAATCCTGGTCAAGGTCAATTTTTCCGGCAAAGGTGCTGATAAGGATAATGCCCACGGCAAACATAAAGGTAAAGACAATCCCGATAGCAGCATCGGTTTGTAAGCGGGCTTTACGGTGCAGATATTCAATAAAGAATGTCGCCAATAATCCCGTGGCTCCTGCGCCAAGAAGCATAGGAAGCGTATCACGGCTGCCGCTCCATAAAAAGGCGATGACGATGCCCGGAAGCACGGCATGGCTGATGGCATCGCCTACCATACTCATTTTGCGGAGTACGAGAAAACTGCCCAGCAATCCGCAGGAAATCGCCACCAATGCTCCGGTCAATATAATCCACAATGCTATCATTTTATCTGTTTTGTATTACTTCGGTATCATGGTCCCATGCGGGTCTGTTTCCGGATTATCTAAATATTTTTCCAATTGTTTTTCCAGCTCGGGCGTGATGTAATGCTCCATTTCTTCGGCATTGTCGTGTACGTGGTCGGGAGCTATTTCCATATAGTTTGTCAGGTACAATTCCCACAAACGGTGTAACCGAACGATTTTTTTCGCTTTCAGAAGCCCGGTTTCGGTCAGTTGTGCCTGTTGGTTACTGTAATCCAAAAGACCTTGCCGGTTTAATCTTTTCATTCCTGATTTTAATTGGGTCGGCTGCATTTTTTTGAAAGCCAGCAATTCCTCCACCGTTCTTTTCATTTTGAAATTTTCGTCCCTTTCGCTTATTTGGTAAAACAGCTTGAGGATATTTTCATCCATCATAGTACGGCTGTTCTTGTTGCGTTTCAACGTTTTTGGGACAACACCCAACGGGGCAAAAAAGAACGAGAAAAAAGCAATCAATGACGAAACCACCACCATCCACGGACCTGTCGGCATCGCCGGAGCGATGTATGAAATATAAGCTCCTGCCAGTCCCGAAACAGCACCGAATATAGCGGCAAACAAGACCATCCGCCTGATATTGTGTGTCCAATATCTTGCGGCAGCGGCAGGTGTGATAAGCATCGCAGCCATCAATACAACGCCTACTGCGGTAATACCCGATACTACCGCCAATACGGTAAGGCTGGTCAACAGCAAATCCAATTTCCGAACAGGCAATCCCAATACTTCGGCATAATGTTCATCAAAGGCTATAATCGTAAATTCTTTGAAAAAAGCAAGTGTAACGGCAATCAGTACCACGGCAATAACAGAAAAGGTTATCAGGTCGCTGCCTATAAGTGTTGCCGCTTTTCCGAATATAAAACGGTCCATACCGCTTTGTGCCGCATTGCCCGATTGCTGAATATAGGTCATCAGCACAATGCCCAATGCGAAAAACACCGAAAGCACCAGCCCGATGGCAGCGTCTTTCTTTATCTTTGATTTTGCGGTAATATAGTCTATCGCAACGAGCGAAAGCCACCCTGATATAAACGCTCCGACAAGCATCAGTGAAGTATTCTTAGTACCTGCAAAAAGAAAAGCAGCACAGATACCCGGTAATACCGAATGCGAAACGGCATCTCCCACAAGAGATTTTTTTTTCAGCACAATGAATGAACCCACAATGGCAGCACTTACCGAAAGCAGGATGCTCCCGAGTACCACGTACCTGACGTTGGGGTCATTGAATGAAAAAAAGTTAACGAAATTATCCATTGTATCTGTTGATTATTTTTTTTCGGAAAATTTATCTTTTGCCAGTAAATCTCCTGCTTCTGCCAATACAGATAAGCGTGTGCCGTAGGTTTTTTTGAGCAATTCGGGAATGTAAACCTGCTTCATCGGACCCGAAGCTACAAGTCGCATATTGAGCATTACCAGCCAATCAAAATATTCGGTAATGGTATCCAAATCGTGATGTACAACGATGACGTTCTTTTTGGCATTGACCATTTCACGTAATAAAGTGATAATGGCTTCTTCCGTAGCAGCATCCACACCGGCAAACGGTTCATCCATCAGGTAAAAATCGGCTTCCTGTGCCAATGCCCTTGCTATAAAGACACGTTGCTGCTGTCCGCCCGAAAGCTGGGAAATCTGCCGTTTGGCAAAATCGGTCATTCCCACTTTTTCAAGACATTCCATTGCGATTTTCCTGTCCGAACTGCGTATGCTGCGAAGCATTCCAATTTTGGCATATCTTCCCATCAATACCACATCAAGTGCTGATACCGGAAAATCCCAGTCCACCGATTCCCGTTGGGGAACATAGCTCACCCGGCTGCGCACTTTGTCTAAGTCTTTTCCGAATATTTTTACATAGCCGCTTGATAGAGGAATCAAACCCATTATGGATTTGAGCAAAGTGGATTTACCCGAACCGTTGGGACCAATAATACCGGTAATGCTTCCTTCGGGTAAACTGAAATCAACACCCCAAAGAGCCGGTTTGCTTGAATAGCTTACCGTGAGGTCGTGTACTTCCAATACCGGATTTTCAGATTGAATAATCATTTGTTTACTGTTTTAATGCGGTTACGATGGTATTCACATTGTGTTTTACCATTCCGGTGTATGTGCCTTCGGAAGTTCCTTTTTCGCCCATTGCATCCGAAAAAAGATTACCTCCGATGGACAGTTTTTTTCCTTTGTTATTCACGCCTTCCACCACAGCCTTTAGCGATTTATCCGATACGGAACTTTCGACAAATACTGCGGGAATATCATTTTTGATAATAAAATTGACCAAATCGGTAACGTCCCGCAAACCGATTTCCGACATCGTGGATATACCTTGCAATCCCCTTACCTCAATTCCATAAGCCTTTCCAAAATAGCTGAACGCATCGTGTGCGGTAATCAGTACCCTTCTGTTTTCGGGAATGGTAGAAATTTCGGCTTTCACCCAATGGTCGAGGCTGTCCAGTTCTTTCAGGTATTTATCGGCATTTTGCTGATAATACACCGTGTTTTCAGGATTGAGCCGGATAAGGCTTTTCAATGTTATTTCCGCAGCTTCTTTCCAAAGAGCTACGTTGAACCAGATATGTGGGTCATAGGTGTTTTCGGATACACTGATTATTTTTCCCCGGATGATGGAGTCACCCAAAGCAATCACGGGCTTTACGTGGGTTTGTTTCTCCAGTATTTCGCCCATTTTACCTTCAAGGTGCAGACCGTTGTAAAAGATGTAATCGGCATCTATTATTTTTTTGAGGTCACCCTGACTGGCTTTGTACAGATGCGGGTCTACTCCGGGTTGCATAATAGCTTCTACCTTTGCCGAATCTCCAGCTATGTTTTCTACTATATCGGCTATCATTCCCGTTGTGGTAACGATATAGGGTATTTTGCTTGTTGCCAATTTTTTGTTTTCTCCACAGGAAAGTATTAAGGAGAAAACGACTAAAACATAAAGACAATTTATGTGAGTTTTCATTTTTATCTGAATTACGCTATTTTTAATCATTCACTGAATCGATTAAGATTTATTTAGGCAAATATAATTAAAAAGTTAGATTTGTATAACTTTTAAGTAATAGTATTCTATATTTGCTTTTATACAAACTGTTCATTGTGATAAAGATTAATGGTGATTATTGAATTATTTAATATTTGCATTTTGATCCGAGCATTTTCATCCAATAAAATGAGATATGAAAAAAGTAAACGAACTGACTTATGCTGAAAAAATTTACCTGTTGAAAATTTATCAAATCTCAATTGCTGAGGATAAGCATATTTCCACCACCCAAATAGCTAAATCGCTCGAAGTTAAAGCTTCTTCCGCCACAGATATGCTGAAAAGATTGGCTTTTAAAGGATTGGTATTGTACAGCAAATATCACGGTTGTGAAATGACAACTGAAGGTATTGGAATTGCATCAGTGGTTGTTGAACGATTTCTATTAACACAACGGTTTCTAAACACGAAACTGGATATGGATATGGAAGATAGCCAACGTATTGCAGAAAAAATCATTACGCTGGATGTTCCTGTATTATTTAACAAAATAAAGCAAGCATTACATTAAGATTAAATAATACAACACATCTGAAAATTGATTTGGACATTAACCTCACTAAGGAAAAACCGATTATATCCGATTTATCCGCCAAGTCCAAACCACTTTTTCTTTTTATAGTTGATATGAGCCTCTTTATTCCTTAATTGATGCGCATACTCGCCACCTTCGGGATGAAGTGCCTGCCATATTGCATCCCAACCCAGAAAGCCGCCTACATTACGGTCATCAATAAAAATATCTGCGTTTACTTTCCTGCTGAAATTACCTTCGAGAGTTTCTCCTGGATAATTTTCGTTGACTGCATAGAATACCATACCATTTTTCGTACAAAACTCAACGGCATCTTCCAGTGATTTCCCTTTCCTGTAAGTCCACAATATCAAACGGTGTCCTTTGGATTGAAGCGCTTTAAGTGTAGCGAAAGCAAACATCATTTCGTTTCCAATTTTTGGATAAGCATGCTCTACTATCGTACCATCAAAATCTACGGCAATTACCTTACCATTTAACTTTATCATATGCATTATGGTGTTCTTTTATAAACTAGAATCCCTTTTTTATATGTTTCAAGGACACAAAGACCGTCATCTGTTCTTTTCATAACGACAATATCCGCAAGAGCACCTACTTTGACCCCTTTTTTTTCTTTCGAACCCATAAATGCGGAGGGTAATAAACATGCTTTTTCTATGGCCTCAGAGAATGTACATATTTTACGATTTATTAAACAATTGATACCGTGAAGGATATGCTGGGCAGATCCAGCAAATATCTTGGGATTACCTTTTAGGTGAAGCAAACCCTTATCTGTTAATGTTACGTATCCACCAACCTCTGTCTCATAATCACCGGCAGGCATTCCAGCTAATGTAACGGAATCACTTACAATCATCATTTTCCTACGTTTGATTTTTTGGAACACATTAAGCAGATTATTCGGTAAATGGTGTCCATCTGCGATTACGCTAGCAAAAAGTCTGTCATCACTCAATTGATCCCAAATATAATTGTGGTGCCGGGGCAAAGTAGCATGAGATCCATTTCCCAAATGAGTTGAAAGAGAAGCACCTGCTGTAACTACACGATCTATTTGCTCTGATGTAGCAGCGGTATGGCCAATAGCCACTTTCACACCTGCAGCTACGGCACTCATGGTAAAAGAAACCGCTTCCGAATATTCTGGCGAAATGGTAACTATCTTTATCATGCCAGAGGCTGCGTCTTGGAGCCGACAAAATTCCTCCCAATCAGGTTTACGAACATGTATTGCCGAATGGGCGCCACGCGGCCCGTCATGTGGAGAGATATAAGGTCCTTCCAAATGGAAACCCCCAATCATCGGATTATTTACAAGAATTGCAGTATGCTGTTCAAAAAGAGTTTTGAGATTATCATATGAATTTGTAATCAATGTTGGATAAAATGTGGTAACACCCACCGACGCCAGTTTTTCAATTACGTTCTTCCATGCTTTCTCGTCCATTCCCGATTTATTGAAATCGTATCCCGCATAACCATTAACCTGTATATCTACCAATCCTGGCGTAATAATTCTATTTTGTTCTATCGTTTCGCGGTCTTCTAAAATTGAGGCAATTTTCCCCTTATCAATGATTAAAGAAATAGGCTTTTTCGTTTTGTAATGAATACCTGTAATCGACCCTTTGAAGTTAAGTCTATCAAGTTTCGTTATTTGCTGAATTTTTTTCTCCATTTTAACTTTTCATTTTGGCGGTCTATAATCAAACGGGCAATGATATGTCCAGCAGTTTCTTCCTTGTTAGCATTAATCAATTCTTCCCTTACTTTACTTTCATCGACATCAACCCTGTACAGCAATGCCAACAAAATATTGAAATTCGAAAGAATAAGTTCATTGATATGTTGGGCCATCATGTCCAACATATCAGAAAATGCAGTAGTACCGACAGAAGGAATCACATTCATGGATTTTAGTGACATCAATAGTTCTTCTAAGCGTTCTTCTTGTGATATCTTTTCGCTCATGGTGTGTTAAAGTATATTTCTAACTTTGCCCAGTTTTACAGCTTTCATATTTCCATCAAAGAAAACATATGTCAGGGGCTTGCCTGTCGCAATTTCCCTTTCGAGTATTTCTTTTGAAGAGAGGTGTTCCAAATACATAATCAAAGCCCTTAAACTGTTACCATGAGCCACAATTATCACATTCTTCTGCGCTTGCAATTGTGGCTGTATAAAATGTTCAAAATAAGGTATCACACGATTGTAAGTGTCTTTTAGGCTTTCGCCACCGGGAGGGGCTATATCAAATGAACGCCGCCAAATATGTACCTGTTCAGCCCCGAATTTTTTAGCAGTTTCAGTTTTATTCAGCCCTTCGAGTTCGCCATACGAGCGTTCGTTTAATGCCTCATCCATGATGACAGGGGTGTCCGTTTTACCCCTTTCGTTCAGGATAATTTTCAACGTATTTTGTGCCCTAATGAGCTTCGATGTAAATGCCACATCTATCTTTTCTTCTTTCAGAATTTTCCCTGCTTGTTCGGCTTCCAGTTGTCCAAGTGCAGTAATATCAACATCTTTCCAACCTGTAAAACGATTTTCCAGATTCCATTGTGATTGTCCGTGTCGGACGAGAAATAATTTTGTCATAGTATTATGTATTAAGTTTTACTAAGGCTTTTCCTTTTAGGTCTTCACTAAAATGCCCTTCTTCATAAACAAGATATCCATTGACAATTGTGTGGCTTACCTTGGTTTGAAAAACAGAACCTTCCAACGGCGACCAACCACATTTATACAGTATATTGCCTTTTGAAACCATCCATTCCCTGTTCATATCCACCAATACCAAATCAGCATAATATCCCTCCCTTATAAATCCCCGGTTCTCGATTTGATAAAGTATAGCAGGGTTGTGACACATCTTTTCTACTATTTTTTCAAGCGAAATAATTCCCTGTTTATAATATTCAAGCATTATATTCAGCGAATGCTGCACCATAGGTGCACCTGAAACTGCGGTAAAATAGTTGCCGTCTTTTTCTTCAAGGGTATGCGGTGCGTGGTCGGTGGTAATCAGGTCAATGCGGTCATCTAAAAGGGCTTGCATCAAGCCTTTCCTGTCGTTTTCAGATTTTATAGCCGGGTTCCATTTTATTAATGCTCCCAAACGGTCGTAGTCTTTTTCCGAAAACCAAAGATGCTGTACGCAGACTTCGGTCGTGATTTTCTTGTCTTTGAGCGGGATGTCATTTCTGAACAGACGTGCTTCTGCCGATGTGGTCAAATGCAGGATATGCAGGCGTGATCTATATTTTTCCGCCAATGCGATAAAATCCTTTGTAGCTTCTATGCAGGCAGTTTCGCTTCGTATCAGCGGATGAAGACTAAAAGGAATATATTCTCCGTATTGCTGTTTGTAAATACCTTCGTTAGCTGTAATGATAGTTTCCTTTTCGGCGTGTACGGCAATAATACATTTACAATTAGCAAACAGGTTTTCCATTACCTGTGGATTATCTGCAAGCAGGTTTCCTTTCTTAGTAAAATACAAGCCGTCGTCTGATACTGCCAAGAACTGCGAGGTATCCATCTGAATAATTTCATCAATATTATCAGCATTTACTCCCATAAAGAAACCAAAGTTTGCCAAAGACTTTTGTGCTGCCATACGGTACTTTTCTTTCCATAGTTTCAGCGTGAGCACATTAGGTTTCGTGTTCGGCATATCAATAAATGAGGTAACTCCCCCTGCTATCGCTGCTTTACTTTCGGTATAAAAATCTGCTTTGTGTGTTAATCCCGGGTCGCGAAAATGAACCTGCGCATCAATGATACCCGGAAATAAAAATTTACCAGTTCCGTTAATCACTTTTGTATTTGATTGATTAAGTGCAGTACCTATTTTCTGGATATTTCCATTTTCAACGAGTACATCTGCATTCGTAATGATGCCTTCATTGACTATATTTGTATCTTTTATGAGAATAGGTTGTGTCATTTTTATTGCTAATTCCAAATGCCGTTGGCTTCTGTTAAAATAACAGGAGTGCAGTCAGTAATGATAATGGTATGTTCGTGCTGGGCTACATAGCCGCCTTTATTCCCTACAAGTGTCCATTCATCCGATTTCGGATTGCTCAATACAGCCATTGTAGAATGCGTGGCTATAAATGTTTCCACGGCAACAACTGTATTTTTCCTAAACCGGCTAAAATTCATTTTGTCCCTGAAATTGGGTATGGATGGTTCTTCGTGCAGCCTGTTTCCGATGCCGTGTCCCGTAAGATTGTGTATCACTTTGTAGCCTCTTTTTTTAGCTTCCGTTTCAATAATAAACCCCACATCTTTTACCCGTATACCGGCTTTGATGTTGCTTATTGCTTTCTTTAGGATTTGCTTGGATGCATCAACCAAAACAGCGTGGTTGTGAACATCGTCTCCCAATACAAACGAACCGCCATTATCAGCCCAAAAACCGTTTAGTTCGGCAGACACATCTACGTTTATCAAATCACCTTCTTTTAATATTTTTGCGGCTGAAGGGATGCCGTGTGCAACCTCTTGATTAACACAGATACAGGTACAACCCGGAAATTTATAGGTGGAATAAGGCGCTGATTTTGCTCCAAAACTGTAAAGCATCTTCGCTCCGAAGTCATCCAGTTCTTTTGTGGACATACCGGGTTGGGCGTAACTCTGCATTGCCCTTAATGTAAGGGCAACCGCTTTGCTTACTGCCCGCATCCCGATTAAATCTGTTTCTGTTGATATTGACATTGCTTTTGATTATTAATTGTTTAACTCCCACAGGCAATACACTCTTCTGGATTATCCAGTGAGCAGGAAATATCCACTTGTTTGTCTTCCGATGATTGTACCGTTTCTACTGTGAATTTGATAGCATCTGCCGCTGCTTTAGTGCGCAGGTAATACATACCCGTTTTCAATCCGCTTTTCCAAGCATAGAAGTGCATCGAAGTCAGCTTTGCCATATTGGGTTCTGCCATAAATAGGTTGAGCGATTGGGACTGACAGATAAATGCACCCCTATCGGCAGCCATATCAATGATGGTTTTCTGTTTAATCTCCCAAACAGTCTTGTACAGTTCTTTTAAGTCAGCGGGAATTTCCTCAATATTTTGAACAGAGCCATTCTCGGCAATCAACCTGTTTTTCATTTGAGCGTCCCAAAGGTTTAACTCTATCAGGTCTTTTAGTAAATGCTTATTGACCACTACAAACTCACCTGAAAGTACACGCCTGTTATAAATGTTACTAGTATAAGGTTCAAAACATTCATTGTTGCCTAATATCTGAGAAGTAGAAGCTGTAGGCATCGGAGCCACTAACAAGGAATTGCGTACGCCAAATTCCATTACATTTTTACGTAAACCTTTCCAATCCCAACGGTCTGATGGCTTTACATTCCATAAATCAAACTGAAATTTTCCTTCGGAAAGTGGCGATCCCTTAAAACTTTCGTAAGCTCCTTCTTCCTTCGCCAATTCCATGGAGCTTTCCATTGCCGCATAATAAATCGTTTCAAAAATATCTTTATTCAGTTGCCGTGCTTTCTCACTTTCAAAAGGCATTCGCAACAGGATAAATACATCAGCCAGCCCTTGTACGCCCAAACCTATCGGACGATGCTTGAAATTGGAATTTTGTGTTTCGGGCACAGGATAATAGTTGCCGTCTATGACTTTATTAAGGTTTCGGGTAACGATTTTGGTTACTTCATACAGTTTCTGAAAATCAAATCCGGTGTCTGTAACATATCTCGGTAAAGCCAATGAAGCCAGATTACATACCGCAACTTCTTCGGCATGGGTGTATTCCATTATTTCCGTACAAAGATTGGAACTGCGGATAACACCAATGTTCTTTTGGTTGGATTTCTCGTTGACCGCATCTTTGTAGCACATATACGGTGTGCCTGTTTCTATTTGGGCTTCCAGTATGGCATTCCACAGTTCACGGGCTTTTACCTGTTTACGGAATTTTCCTTGCTGTTCGTATTGCTGGTACAATGTTTCAAACTCATCGCCATAAGTGTCGTATAATCCCGGAGCTTCGTTGGGATCAAATAATGACCAATCGGCATTTTCTTCCACACGCTTCATGAAGAGGTCGGGTATCCAAAGGGCAGGAAACAGATCCCTTGCCCGCATCTCTTCTTTACCGTGGTTTTTGCGGATGTCCAAGAAATCAAAAATATCTGCGTGCCACGGCTCCAGATATATTGCCATAGCTCCTTTCCGTTTACCGCCTCCCTGGTCAACATATCGGGCGGTATCGTTATACACCCGTAACATCGGGATGATGCCATTGGATATACCGCCCGTACCTTTGATATAACTTCCCGTAGCCCGAACATTGTGAATGCTCAAGCCGATACCTCCGGCAGATTGAGAAATCAGGGCACAGCGTTTCAACGTGTCAAAAATACCACCGATGCTGTCCTCGGTCATACTCAACAGAAAACAGGACGACATCTGCGGTTTGGGTGTTCCGGCATTGAACAAGGTAGGTGTAGCGTGGATAAACCACTTCTCGCTCATCAGATTGTAGGTTTCGATTGCTGCCGCAATATCTTCCTTGTGGATACCGATTGCCACCCGCATAAACAAGTGCTGCGGACGTTCGGTTATCTTTCCGTTGGTGCGAATGAGGTAAGAACGCTCCAGTGTTTTAAACCCGAAATAGTCAAAATTATAATCACGGTCATAGATAATACTGCTGTCTATGGCATCTGCATTTTTTCGGATGATGTCATACGTTTCTTTGGACAGTAAAGGAGCGTGCGTATTGGTTACGGGGTCGATATAATCGTAGAGTAATCTGGCCGTTCTGGAGAAAGATTTCAAGGTGTTCTTGTGCAGGTTGCTCACGGCAATTCGGGCAGCAAGCACTGCAAAATCAGGGTGTACGGTCGTGTAAGCCGCTGCCGTTTCGGCGGCGAGATTGTCCAGCTCGGTAGTGGACACATTATCATAGATGCCCTGAATTACTTTCTTGGCAATTTCGATGACATCTTTCTCGTCTACGGCAAGTCCGTATACTAATTTGTGAAGCCGTGCCGTAATCTTATCGAAGTGTACTGCTTCCTGTTTTCCGTTTCTTTTTATTACATACATTGAGTTGCGTTAAATTTTATATCTAAATTTCTATATCCAATTAAAAATCCTCATCCAGTGAAAAACTGTTGTTTTCTTTCACTCCCTGTGCTACACCGGTCTTTTGGTATTCGCCTACACGGCGTTCAAAGAAGTTGGTCTTTCCCTGCAAGGAAATGAGTTCCATAAAGTCAAATGGATTGGTAGCATTCCAAACTTTTTTACAGCCTAAAGCCAGCAACAATCTGTCCGCTACAAATTCAATGTATTGGCACATCAGTTCGGCATTCATACCAATAAGCCTTACGGGCAAGGCATCTGTCACAAATTCTTTTTCAACTTCAACAGCATCTGCTATTATTTTTTGTACAGTTGCTTCGGGCAGTTTGTTTTGCAGATGATTTACGTACAGCAAACACGCAAAATCACAGTGCAAGCCCTCGTCACGGCTGATAAGTTCATTTGAAAAGGTAAGACCCGGCATCAATCCTCTTTTCTTCAACCAGAAGATAGAACAGAAACTGCCCGAAAAGAAAATGCCTTCTACCGCAGCAAAAGCAATCAGCCTTTCAGCAAAACTTTCGCTCCCGATCCAACGCAATGCCCAATCGGCTTTTTTACCTACACACGGAATGGTTTCGATAGCCCGTAACAGGTAATCTTTCTCGACACTATCTTTCACATAGGTATCAATCAGTAAGGAGTACATTTCCGAATGGATATTCTCAATCATAATCTGAAAGCCGTAAAAACAACGTGCTTCGGGATATTGCGCCTCCTGTATGAAATTAACCGCAAGGTTTTCGTTGACAATACCGTCACTTGCCGCAAAGAATGCCAGCACGTGCGATATAAAATAGCGTTCGTCTTTGTTCAGCTTGTTTTGCCAATCGTTGATATCCGGCGACAAATCCACCTCTTCGGCAGTCCAAAAGCTGGCTTCGGCTTTTTTGTAGAATTGCCAAATATCATCGTGCTGAATGGGAAAGATGACAAAACGTTCTTTGTTATCCTGTAAAATCGGTTCAGTCATCTTTGCATTTCCTCTTTATAAATTCATACAGCAACCGTACAGGTACAGCCGTAGCTCCGCTTTGCCTGTATCCTTTGGTTTCTTTGACAAATGCTGCCCCTGCAATGTCCAGATGTATCCACGGGTAGTCGGCAAAATGTTCGAGGAAAATGGATGAAGTACTCACGCCTCCAATCGGACCTCCCAGATTGCTCATATCGGCAACCGATGATTTCAGTAATTCTTTATATTCTTTCCAAAGGGGCAGTTGCAATAACCGTTCGTAAACCTGTTCACCAACTTCTTTCAGTTCGTCTATTCTTGGTTGGGTATTGCCCAACACGGCTATGCCGAACGAACCTGTAATAGCAGCCGAAGCTCCGGTTAAGGTTGCCATATCAATGACCAGTTCTGGCTCAAACCGTTTGGCATAGGTCAGGGCATCGGCCAATACCAAACGTCCTTCGGCATCGGTATTCCGTACCTCTACCGTAGTGCCGTCCATCATTGTTATCACATCATCAACGACCAAAGCATTGGCAGAAATCTTATTGTCGGTGGCTGGTACAAGACCGATGACATAGTAAGGTAATTTGTTTCCGGCTATAGCGGCAACCGTTCCGAGAACTGCCGCTCCGCCTGCCATATCGCATTTCATCGTGAGCATATTCCCGCTTATTTTCAGGGAATAACCTCCCGTATCAAACATTACGCCTTTGCCGACAAATACCAAAGGCTTTTCATTGACGGCATTATCCGGTTTGTAGTGAAAAATATTGAACGTAGGGGGTGTTTCCGAACCTTTGTTCACAGCTAATAAACCGCCCATTTCCAATTCCTGTATCTGTGTTTTGTGCAGGACTTCCGTTTCAAAACCGAACTGTTCCCCTGCTTCGGTAGCCACTTCTGAAAACTTTAAGGCATCCATATAATTGACCGGCTCATTGACCAATGTTTTGGTCAGAGCAACAGCTTCTGCAAGCGTTTTAAGTTCCGCAATTTTTTCTTCGGGAAATGAACGCCTGCGGATATGAACCGCTATCTGCTGTACGTTCTTCTTTGCTTTGTATCTGTCAAAATCATAACTGCTCAATAGCATTCCTTCCAGAAAGGCATAACGCTCGTCTTCGGATAGTTCATCCAATCCCCGCATTCTTGCGGTTTGAATTTGCTGTTTCTGCAATGCAACATACAGCGAAGCTCCTGCCAGTCTTAATGCCTCTTTTTCCCTGTCGGGTGTTACGGCTATGAAGTTTCGTCTATTGCCAAGCGTGGTAATGACCGCTGTTTTGTTTTCCGTAAACGCTTTGTCTATATTTTGTGCCAATGACTTTTGAAATCCAAACCGGTCTGCCTGCTCTTTGGTAACAATGAGCACGATATTATCAGCCTCATCGGGAACATCTTCTTTATTTGCGTAGGGTATAAGTTTTATATTTAAGTAATTATCCTGCATTTTGTTCGTTCAATTTTGCTGTTACCGTTTGTTGCCCCGGTGTCCAACCGCAACCTGTCAGTTCCTCTGTCTGCAAAGCGTCCAGCACACGCAGCACTTCATCCACATTTCTGCCTACATTCATTGGATAAGCACTTACCCATTGGATAATGCCTTTAGGGTCGATAATAAAAGTGGCACGGTAGGCTACTTTTTCATTGCAATCCAGGATGCCCATTTCTTCGGCTAAGGATTTAGAAGTGTCCGCCAGCATCGGGATAGTGAGGTTTGCCAAGCCGGGATGATTTTGTCGCCAGCCCAGATGCACAAACTCGGTATCGGTGGAAGCTCCTATTACGATGGCATTACGTTCCGCAAACGCCCCATTGCTTTTGTCAAATTCTATAATTTCGGTTGGACACACGAATGTGAAATCCTTTGGCCACCAGAACAGCACAGTCCATTTGCCCTGCTGTGAGGCGTGCCCTTGGTTGATGTCCGTAATTTCTATTCCCTTTTCGGTGGTTACCACGGCTTTCTTACTAAAGTCGGGCAATTTATCGCCAATGGATAATATGCCTTTTTGCACCAATTGTGCCTGCTGACTGCTCATTAATTTCTTTACTGAATTGCACATAATCTCTAATCAATTATTATTAAATTATTTTCTACTAATTGTTCTTTAAGTGTTCTAAAAAGCTGTTCCTGCTTTACTTTTCCGGTATGATTTTTTTCTGCAAACCGCACATAACTGAGTGTAGCTCTTTTCAGTTCCGACTGTATTTCATCGGGATTAAACTCTTTATTAGCAGAAAGATGCAAGAGGTAATACACGGTGCGTTTGAGCATATTTTCGGCTTCTTCGAGGTTGCCAAGCTCTTCGTAGGTATTCGCCAAATTGTTGCAGGAAATGATGTACACCTGTATGAAGGGGATTTTTAAGCGGATACAATCCGGAATATGATTGTTCAGCACCTCTGCCCGGTACAAAGCATCTTTGTAGCCGGATAATGCTGTTTCAAAATCTCCTTTATTAAAAAGTTCGTTATTAGCGACCGTTAATGCCTGCCAATATTTTTCTATGTGGTTCATACAGGTATCACTCATTTTATTTTAAGTTGTTGTTGGCAAAATCCCAGTTTATGATTTCCCAAAATCCTTCTACAAACTTTGGACGGGCATTGCGATAGTCGATATAATAGGCGTGTTCCCACACATCCAGCGTTAGAATTGGCGTTTTGTTTGCTGTCAAAGGCGTATGGGCATCTTTCATCGGTACGATTTCCAGCTTTTGGTTCTCGTCCTGTGCAAGCCACGCCCAGCCACATCCAAACAGCTTTACTGCCGTAGAAGAAAACTGCTCCTTGAAGTTTTCAAAGCTGCCGAAGTCTCGGTTGATGAGTTCGGCAATTTTACCTTGTGGTGCTTTGCCGCCATTGGGCGAAAGGCAGTGCCAAAAAAAGGTGTGATTCCAGTGCTGTGCAGCATTGTTGAATAAAGCAGCATTGTTTTCCGAAAAGCCTTTTCGTATGATTTCTTCAACTTTAGCTGTTTCTAACGGAGTGTCCTTTACCAACCCGGACAGGTTATTGACATAGGTAGCGTGATGCTTGCCGTAGTGATAGTCAAATGTTTCCTCTGTAATAATGGGGTTCAGTGCATTTTTGTCGTACGGAAGCTCCGGCAATACTTGTGTAATTCTCATCTCTTATTGTTCTTTAGTTTTAAAATTTTAATAGCTCTTTTTAATTGACTAACCTGGCTTAATTGCTCTGTTGCTTTCTTCATATTGCTCTGCATCAGGTTATTGTCCCGGATATTTCTTTCCAGGTACTTTTTATTTTCTTCCAATAACTCTATTACATACTCCATATTCTGAAAATTCACAAATTAGATTAGCAAAAATAATAAGTTAGATAATACTAACAAAATAATTAGACAAATTATTTTATTGCTTACTAAAAGTGAGTGTTATAAATAGAATTGTATAGAAAAGCAATTACTCCCGAGTAGTTAGGAGTAATTGGATTAAAAGCAGAAGGATATGGTAATTACTTTTTAAACTGGCTGGGAAGGATACCGAACTGTCTTTTAAAAGCAGCAGAAAAATGGCGTGGGTTTTTATAACCGATTTGTCGGGATACTTCGCTTACTGTCATATTTTGCTCGGTGAGTAATTGTTTAGCCTGTTCCATTTTGGCATTGTTCCAGAATGCGAAAACAGTTGTTCCGAACAGTTCTTTAAAACCTTTTTTCAGGATAAAGTCATTGGTTCCCACCTTATGGGCTAAATCTATAAGCGAACAGGCTGCATCCAGATTTTGAAGTATAAACTCCCTTACCGCATAGATTTTATCTACATCTACCTTCTTTATAGATGTATTCAGGAAAGAATTGTCTGTGAACTGTTCTAACTGAAGTAATAAAAGCTCGATAACTTTGGCTTCCAAAAACATTCGTTTAAAAATCCCTGTTCGCTCGCAATTCATTATTTCATCTACAATCTGGTACATCTTATGGCTGACCGGATGATGACTTTTTGCGAGTAATCCCGATTTTCCTTTCTCCATTGTGTTTCGGAACACATCAAAAAGGTGATGTTCCAGGGGAAGGAATTTTTTAAAAAATTCAGGGGCAAGATTGATTTCACAAAGCTGAAACTGGTCGCTTTCCCATAGCATTTTACCGCACATTCCATTTGCATAGATAATATTATGCTGATGCGGTGTAAAACTCACAGACTTATCTAAAACATTTGTTGACACTGTACTTTTTCCTTTTAGGGCAAAGTGCATTTCTATGGTTTCAAAATCACTTTCAAAATCAAGCCGGACACTGTTCCGCAATAGGGTATCTCCAAAGCCTATGTGAACACCTTCAAAGTAGATTTCCTTATAGAAGCCCTTACCAAAATAGTGCTCTATAAAGGTGGTCCTTTCAATAATACCCTCTTCCGAAGATATATTCCAATCCGGATATTCTTTCTCTATGAGCGTAATATTTTTCTCATTGTCATACAACCGTAAATTCATTCCTTATTGTATTAATAATCCGTTTTGCGGACATTTTAATCCCTCTTACATACCTGTTAGTATAATCTAACTTTTTATCTTTGTACAAAGTTATAAATAATTTAGAACCATTCTTAATAGAGGGCTATATTTTACCAATGAGTGATAAACAGAGAAAGAAAAACGGAATTTCCAGGCTGCTGGAAATTGCAGGAAGACGAAAATTATTGCTTTTCGTATCTGGCTTTTTTGCCGTAGTACACGCTATATTAAGCCTTGTACCTTATGTGCTGGTATTTTACATTATCCGTGAACTGACTAAGGATACAGTAGATTTTACACTGACACGTACCTACATCATTTATGCTGTCATTGCTGCTGTGGTGAGTATGATTGTATTGTTCCTGTCCGGGATTTTATCTCACATTGCTGCATTCAATATTTTGTATGAATTGCGGAAATTCATTGCTGATAAAGTGGGAAAGCTGCCGATGGGTTACCTCAACAACCGTAATTCCGGTGCGTTAAAGAAAATCCTTTCGGATGATGTGGAGCGGATTGAAAGTTTTATTGCCCATCAGATACCTGATTTTGTAAAGGGAGTAGCCCTGCCTGTCATCACCATTATTTTCCTGTTTTCACAGGATTGGCGACTGGCTGCCATCAGCTTTGTGCCCTTGTTGGTTTTAGCGGTAATGATACCTAAAATGTACGGAGGCAGAAACAAGCAACTGATAAAGGATTACCATCAATCATTAGAAGATATGAATGCGGGCATTGTGGAATATGTGCGGGCTATGCCGGTAATGAAAATTTTCGGACAATCGGCAGAAACATTTGATAAATATGGCAATACCGTAAAGCGTTTTAATAGTTTCGTGGCAGAATGGGTCAAAAGCAGCACTCCGGGCTTCGCGGTGTTTATGAGCTTTACCAGCAATGCCATGTTGCCGGTGCTGGCTTTAGGTTTATATCTGTATTTTCAGAACGGGGTTACACTTGCGACATTTTTATTGTTCCTGATTTTGGGAACGGGTTATATCAAACCGCTTTTTGTGTTGAGCAATATGGGAATGCAGCTTTCCATCATCAATCGTGGCGTTGAACAGATTGATGAACTGCTGTACCAGGAAGATTTAAAGGAATATGGGGAAGTCAGAAAGCCAGAAAATTTCAACATCGAATTTCAGGATGTTTCTTTTGCCTATCAGCATAAGAATTGGGTATTAAACAATATCAGCTTTGAAATAAGAGAAAACACCATAACGGCTTTGGTTGGTCCTTCAGGAGCAGGAAAAAGTACCGTGGGACAATTACTGTCCAGGTTTTGGGATGTAAATAACGGAGGGATCTATATCGGGGGAATTGACATAAGGAAAATTCCTACCGAGCAGCTGATGCAGATGGTTTCCTTTGTCTTTCAGGACAGTTTTATGTTTCAGCAAACGATGTATGAAAACATCAGAATGGGTATGGACAAAACCCGTGAAGAAGTAGAACAAGCCGCCAAGGCTGCACAAATTCACGATTTGATATTGAGCTTGCCCAATGGATATGAAACGCTTTTCGGGCAATCCGGTGTGCACCTCAGCGGTGGGGAGCAGCAGCGTTTTCAATTGGCGAGAGCTATCCTGAAAGATGCCCCTGTTTTGATATTGGACGAAGCCACGGCATTTGCCGACCCTGAAAATGAATATAAGATCCAGCAGGCATTCAGCCAACTGATAAAAAACAAAACCGTACTGATCATCGCTCATCGTTTGAGCACCATTACCGATGCCGACCAGATATTGTTGTTTGATAAAGGGCAATTATCCACAAAAGGCAATCACGATGAGTTGTTGAAGCAAAGCGAATTATACCAACGAATGTGGAATGCCCACATTAGGGCGAAAGAGTTTGTAATTTAATGGATAATGGACAATTGAAAGTGGAAAATGATCTTTCAACTTTCCATTCTCAACTTTCAACTAAATAAAAATGAGCAAAATAGAACTATTTGAAAATGAAAGAGCATCAGGATATAATCAGTTTGTAGAAACCTGGATACCCGGTTATAACTTTTTTTTAGACCATTTGCCCAATCTGTTGAGCGAAACGGAACAAAAAGATTTGTTGGTAGTGGGTTGCGGAACGGGGAATGAAATAGAACGATTTGTCCAAACAACCGAGCACTGGAAAATAACCGGTATAGATCCTTCTCCTCAAATGATTACGCAGGCAAAGGAAAGGTTTCAAGATTTTGAGAATGTAGAATTAATGACCGGCTTATTGTGTGATTTAGATAAGGAAAAGAAATTCAGTGCCGCTACGCTTTTGCTGGTTTTACATTTTATGGAAGACAACGGCGATAAACTCCGTTTATTAAAGGATGTTTCTGAAAGACTGGTTTCGGGTGCTCCATTTGTAATGTTGGACATCACTGGCGACAAAAGTCAAATCAAACAAAACCTGAATGTTCTACGGCTCCTTTTACCTGACGGATTAGACGAAGAGCAAATAGATAATAGCCTGAACAGAATTGAAAATGAGCTGTATGCAGTTTCTGAACAAAGATTGTCGGAATTGTTGCAGGAAGCAGGATTTGAGCCTCCACTTCGCTTTTTTCAATCCGCTATTTATATGGGATGGTTGACACGGAGAAATGGATAATGGTCAATGCTAAAACATAATTAAGTAAAAATACTATGCCTAAAGTACCTAAATGGATGGCAAATGCAATGGAATCACTTTTTAGCGGGATGTATCATCCGGTTAAAGTTATTGCAATTGAAGATTTGCAACCTCGATTAAGAAAAATTCGATTTGAAGGAGATTTTGCAAACGTCAAAAAGGAGTTTATTCCGGGGAATGTCATCGAGTTCAGGATCAGTGATACGGAGTTCAGACATTATACGCCTTCATATTTTAATCGGGAAGCAGGTGTCTGTGATGTCTTGTTCTACCTGCACGACAAAGGCCCTGGAAGCAAATGGGTAGAAAATCTAAAAGTTGGAAATAAATTAAACCTGTTAGGTCCCGGCGGAAAGATTAGATACAATCCTGAATTCAAAATACATATTGCCTTTGGCGATGAAACCTCGTTGGGTTCTTTCGTCTGCATTAAAAATGAAACTGAAATACAAAATCATCAGTTTTTTGGAATTGCAGAATTAGACCATAAGAACAAGCATTGGACACAGGTGTTGGGATTGGATGTTTTTACAGTTTCAAAAGATGAAAGCACAAAAGCTAACAACGCAATATTGAAATTAGAAGAATTGTTGAAACAAGAAAATCTAAATAAAAGCGAAACAAGTTTTTACCTGACCGGAAATGCAAAATCTATTTTGTCAATAAAGAAATTTCTTATTGGAAATGGTTTTACAAGCAAACAAATTCAAACAGAACCTTATTGGGTAGAAGGGAAAACAGGACTTTAATAATAATGGATAATTGAAAATGCACTTTCAATTAGCTTATACCAAAAAAAATGAAGATACTCGATTTTAAATACAGCTTTAAAGTATGCTTACTGCTATCGTTCAGCATTATGGTGCTTTCTGTCAATAAGATTTCTGCACAAACCCAATCGAAAAGAAGTGATTGGGTTCAAGCATCATTTCAGGATAAAAACCCGCTTCACCTTGTAAATATAGGCGATGCCGATTTGGGCGTACGCTATAAAAAAGGCGAAGGAACACCGATTGTATTCGTTCATGGTTCGTGGGATGATCATCATTCCTGGATACACGTTGCAGAGATACTTTCAACGAAAATAAACAATCCGATTGTTCTCTATGACAGAAGAGGACACAGTGCTTCCACTCCTGATAAAGAACAAGGAACGATTTCGCAGGATGTAAGTGATTTGGTTTTGTTAACCGAAAAATTAGGATTTCGGAAAGCTCATTTTATTGGCCATTCTTATGGTGCCAATATTGTTGTGAAATTAGCTACTGACCATCCTGAAATAGCTGAAAGTATTGTTTTGTATGAGCCTCCGATGTTTGGGGTACTAAAAGATAAACCTGAATATAAGACTGAAATGCAACAGGTAAAAAAAGCAATGACAACGTCAAAATCATTATTGGAGAAGGGTGCAATACAAGAAGGAACTATTCAATTTATAGAGAAAGTAGCCTTTGGCGAGAACAGTTGGAAAGAAGTTTTTGATGACCGGGCAAGAAGTACCATGCTGGCAAGTTACCGTACCTGGCTCGACCAGTCTAACGATCCCGAAAGGCTCAATATTCATCCCGAAAGGCTTAACTACTTCCAAGGAAGCATCACATTGATTGTCGGGACAAACTCTATTCCCGTATATCCGGCGGTAGCAAATGAGCTGAAAAATAAAATGGAGAAAATTCAAGTTAAATCTATTTCCGGAGCAGGACACGGTGGCTTGATCTCGCATGTAAACGAAACTGCTGAAGCCATCCTTTTAAGCTTAAAAAGTGATAAATAATACCCTTCGCAAAGACAATTCAAGATAATTATGATCAAGAACTTACAATACGTTACTTCATTCAACCGAAAAGAAACCTGGAAAGTTGCTCTTTGGGAAATCGTTCACAGCATTTTTATAGCAGCACCTTCGGGAATTTTGCTGGTCATTATCTGGGAACTGTTTTCCGATCAGCCGGATAAAAGCAAGATCTGGACAGTAGTGGGATTGATGGCAATAATGTTGGTGATACAGTTCTTCATAGCTTCCAAGTCAATGGTTAAATCCAACATCTGGGTGTATGATTTATCCACCAAGCTGCGTATTAAATTGGGAAACCGCATCCAGAAATTCTCACTGGGCTTTTTCAAGAAGAAAGATCCGGGAGAAATCGCTTCCGTGGTATTACAGGACGTGGCCAACTTTGAAGGTATTTTCGGGCATAGTGTCGGCAATCTGGCATCGGCAGCATTTGGAACAGTGGTACTTTCCATCTTTCTGTTTATTTACGACTGGCGTTTGGCACTTTGCCTGTTGACTGCTTTACCTTTAATCTATCCGTTTTTGGCATTGGCAAATTATTTTGTGAGCAAATTGGGTAAAAGGCAAATTGCAGCACGCAATACAATGGGGGCTAAATTTCTGGAATATGTACAGGGCATCCGTCATTTGAAATCTTATGGTTTAACAGGTGAAAGACACAAAGGCCTGGAACATGCTTTTGAGGATTTACGGAAGAAAAGCATCAAAATGGAAGCCGTTCCCGGTCCGTTTGTCATTACGGCAGGTATCGTGTTTGAAATCGGTTTTCTGGCAATGGTCGCTTTGGGATTATATTACCTGAGTGGAAACTCCATTACCATTCCGGTATTGATTACGTTTCTGATAATGGGGTATAACCTTTACAATCCCTTGAAAGTGGTAATGGTTGATTATTTGATTCTTCGGTATATGAACGAGAGCCTGAACCGTGTCGTCAATGTGATGGAAGAACCGACAATGGAAACCGGCAAAGATGAGTTGCCTACCCGTTTTGATATTGCTTTTGAAAAGGTAAGTTTCGGCTATCTGGATAAAATGACGGTTCAGGATTTGAGCTTTACCGTTCCAGAGAAATCAATGCTCGCCTTGGTGGGGCATTCCGGTTCCGGTAAGACAACAATTGCTTCGCTCATTGCACGTTTTTGGGATGTCAATTCCGGAAGCATCAAAATTGGTGGTGTGGACATTCGAAACATCAATCAGGATAAATTTTACGGCTTCATCAGCGAAGTCTTTCAGGAAGTCTATCTGTTTGACGATACCATTTATAACAACATTAAAATCGGTAAGCCTAATGCTACAAAGGAAGAAATCATCGAAGCAGCCGACAAAGCACAGGTATTGAGTTTTGCCTGGGAGTTTCCCGATGGAATGGACACGCTGGTTGGTGAAGGCGGCAGTAAACTTTCGGGCGGGCAAAAACAGCGTATCAGCATTGCCCGTGCTCTACTGAAAGATGCTCCAATTGTTTTATTGGACGAAGCCACGGCAAGCCTTGACCCTGAAAACGAGATTTACATTCAGCAAGCTATCCAGGAACTGGTAAAATCTAAAACCGTTGTGGTTATTGCCCACAAATTAGCAACCATTCAAAAAGCCAATCAGATATTGGTTTTGGAAAATGGTAAAATCGCCGAAAACGGAACGCATACAGTATTATTGAATAGAAACGGTATTTACCACAGAATGTGGGATATACAGCAAAAATCTGGCGGATGGAAAGTAAAAAAATGAACTTCGTAGCAACAAGCTATAATAGCATTACTCCAAATTTAACTTCCTTTCCTGTTGTATATAGGAAGAAAGAAAGTTCGGGAATTTACAGACATGAAATTATATTGGATAAAATAAAGATTGTTTACATCGAGAATTCATCCAATCAATATATTGTGTTGGATGTTGATTGCAAAGAAAATAGTGTTGTTTTTTATTATCAGTTTTCAGGAAATGGAACATTTGGTGCTGGACAAAATGAGAGTATGACACTAGCTGCCAATGAGCAAGCTTATTCACTCAATACTCAGAAGAAAGACCAGATAAACTTAAGTTCGCATTCCTCTTGTTGTTTGATGCAATTAAAATGTGAATATATTGATGACTACCTGAAAGAAATGGATAACAGATGGTTTTTTCATTTTTCATTTCATCATTACATGACTGCTCCTTACCACAAACATCAGCTTCCTATAACGCCACTCATGCGTGATTGCTTAGAAGAAATTTTCCAATCCAAAAGAAAAGGTATGTTCTTGAAACTTCACATAGAATCACTTACATTACGTTTGCTTCTCTTACAGTTTGAACAGATGGAGAACCATGATTTCAGTGTTTTCTGCTCTTTAAAGAAAGCGGATGTAAATAAAATTTACAAGGCAAGAAAAATCATCACTTCAAAACTGAATCAGTGGATAACCGTTAACGAACTGGCAACCCTCGTAGGAACGAACGAGTACACTTTGAAAAAAGGTTTTAAGGAACTCTTTGGAGTGCCGGTCTTTGAGTTTATTCAAAACCACAAAATGGAAGAGGCTCATAAAATGTTGTATAATTCTGAAATGAATGTTTCAAGTATTAGCGATATGATTGGTTATAAAAATGTCACCCATTTTTCCGCAGCTTTTAAAAGAAAATTTGGCTTCAGTCCAAGCGAGTTAAAACTATCTCATTTAAAAAATAAAAAATAGCAGAGATTCACTTTTTTTCTCTGCTATTTTTTGTTACTTGAAATATTGGGATTCCAATAACTTTTGCTTCTCGTCTGGCGTTGATTTTTTCAGTAGATTGTACCAATCGATAGCCGTGATTTTCTCCTTTGAATCTTTAGCATTAAGATAGAATTCTCTAATTACGCTTAAGAGCATATCTTCCGAAATAATGTCTGCACTTGTATTACTTAATACTTCAATTCCCTTATGGTCAAAAATATAATTCTGATTTTCATCGCAAAGTAAAAGTGGGACTTCTTTAAATCCGGCAGTAGCTCTACCGGCCAAATATTTATCGTGGTTCTTTTTAAGAAATTTCTCTACGGAGGGTTTCCCATACAATTGATTCATTTGTACCAATGCCAAATAACCTGGAATAGATTTGGTAAGAAAAGGAAATCCCTCAACACGGGCAAAATTTCCGGTACCGAAATATTGCTCTGCAATAAGCTGTGTCGTAACAAAACGAAGATAATCTCTGTCCTCCTCACGACTTATATCGGCAATCCATCCATGGTTTTCCGGCAACACCATTACATTGGCAGAGGTATGCAGGTCTTCGTCATATCGCGGTCTTTCTGCAATTACTAATTTGGAATAAGGGTATGCTTCCAAATGCTTGTTCAGAAATGCTAAAGCTTCTTTGGCTGATTCTATCCATACATCGATATTATAGGGATGCCCAGGATGATAGTACACTTCAATTTCTATAGCTTGTCCAGCGATTTGTACTTGCTGTTTTTGAGAAGCGTAATTGGCCGATAAAATATGCCATTGAAAAGGAATTGTCTTCTCGCTTTGGAATTGAAAATAATTTTTTCCGTTATCTTTCCAAGATTTCACCCGTATTCCTGGACTTACGATTTGTTGCTTTTCGGAGGTACTAATCACCGCATTGAAAGTAAATCCATTAGATTGAGTAGAAGCAAAAGAATAATTACTATCTATGCTTTTTTCTGCACTAGGCAATGACGAAGTAAAAGGCGATAATGCATAGACCTTTCTGTACTTATTACTTATCAACTCTCTCCTGTTATCATAGCCGCCAATAAAAGGGAGAAAATCTTCTGACATAAAGGATCCATTGAACGCAATGTCCAATTGCGGATCATCGTTCGTAAATCCTTCGTATTGCTTTTGTACCGTTACATTCAATACAACAGTATCCCCAGGAAGAATTGGTTTTTCTAATTTGTATATAGCATGTCTATGGTCATCATCTTTGGATAACAATTCCAACTTGTTTCCCAATATAGATATGGTTTCAATTGTCATAAAATCTACCCACTCAACATGTAAATTTTGAATGGCTTCCGAATAAGGGTTTACCAAACTGATTTTTGCATCGTAATCAAACTTTCTTATATCAGTATCCAGATTCATGGACAAATCTATGTGTTGTATCTTGGGCTGCAGTAAATGCTCATATTGCTTATACTTCTTCTCATAATCAGCATCGTTACTACGGTCTTCTTCTTTTGTAGAAAACTCATTTTCTACATTCACCACCTGATAGATATCGCGAGCCGAATAAACAAATACACATACAGCTATAAGGCACAATACTGCTATTGTTTTTGAAGTTTTCCCTTTCAGATTAAACCGCTTAAGAAAAGATGCTGCTAATCCTCGAGGCCATACCAATAGACCAATAAGAGCCAACGATAGGCTTAATGAAATCCAATAAATGCTATACCATAAATTAGCCAGGCTGTAAAAGCTGGCTCCATTCATATCGGTATATTTAAGCGACCCTGGCGAAATAGCAAATGCAAAGCGGTGTTGCTCCAAAACCTCTATTTCGTGAAGAATGATGGTAACCACAAGAACAAGAATTGTGAGACTGTGTGCAGCATATTTTTTTCCCGTTATTCCTGCAAAAGCCACAGCAATTAATATAAACTCAATGTATTTGGGCATCCATCTAAAAAGAATCTCTTTAAAATAGACACCTAACTCAAAATTGAAATAGCCCTTAGCTGCTTGTACCGAAATACCAAAAACAATAAGACAAATACACAAAAGCAGACTAACCAATACCATAGCGTTCACTTTAGAAACCGCTGTTACCCATGAAGGTACAGGTAAGGCATCTGCTATTCTCCAAAATTCGCTTGTCTGGCTACGGAACAGTAATTCTACTGTATTAATACAAATAAATAACAAAAAGTAAAAAGATAGTGCAATGGTGATATTGGTTACCTCCACCGTAACAGGTAAAGTGGGAGCCACAGAATAATATTGCTGTTGCCAAACCGCAATGAAGCAAATGTACATGACCAATAATAACCCCAAAAAAATCTTAAACCCAATAGGTGAAACAACACTTCGAAACTCAGTTAGCGTGAGGGAAAACACGTTTTTCCAATTTAACCAAAAGGAGAATTTCGGTTTCTCATAAGCAGATTGGGGATCCCTGTTGATTATCGATTGTGAAACAGGTAAGTCTCCGTCTCTTAGCTGTTTTTTTCTATCTCCAGCAACAGCTTTGCTGAATGTTTTAAATGCAAAACGTTTTCTGCTTATCCAGAGAAATACAATTGCTAAAAAAAGCCATCCTACACGGTTCCACATCAGGTTTTCACCTATCGAGGGTATGTAATTGTTCTTTTCTGCGGGAGACATGTGTGCCAATGCATCTTCCAATACACCAAAGGCAGTTGGATCGAGCAAAGCAACCGCACGATTTACATCTTTCATAGAAACGGCAAATATCATGAACAACATGATAAACATACTAGCCAGATAAGCACTCCTTACATTACGTGTTATGGTGGCAGCACAAAAACTGAATACATATAGTATAAAGGTATTGGGGATAAGGATGTAAACTATTGCCATAAGCAATGCCTGAAAATTTACGGGTCCCATGTTTGGAATAGGCAAGAAAGAGTAGCAAAACGCACCTAGAAGATAGAATAAATTCAACCCCAGCATAATGGTAAATCCTGCCCAAAAACGTCCCCAGAAATATCCGGATTCGGATGCAGATGTGGTAAAAATGATGGAAGAAAACCGGGCTTGCAAATCCTTGGTAATGACCGCTCCTCCAATGATGGCCGTAACGATAAAGCCGATGTATCCTATTCCTGCAAACACGGTGAAGAATATAGCCGAAGCGTTGGCATAGGTTTCATCATTGGCATAATACTCGCCACTGTGGTGCATGTAGTAAAGACCTTGTAAGAACATCAAAATACAGATGATCCATATAAAAGGACGCTTTAACTGTTGTATAATTTCAAAATTATATATGGTTTTAAACATGGTTCGGTTATTTGATCTGTTGTTCAAACATCAGGTTAAAATAAGCATCCTCCAGTGTAGGTTTCTTTGCTTCAAAGGAGTCATCGGGTTGATGGTCAGACAAAATTGTTACGACTGGTTTCCCCGCTTCATAATAAGAAGAGATAACCTGCCATGTTGCTTGGGCAGAAGCCAACTCCTTCTTATCTATTTTTTTTGTCCATAGTTTTCCCTTTAATTCATTTTCTATTATTGACGGTTTTCCGCTTTTAAGCACCTTGCCATTTCCGATAATCGCCATGTCATTGCATAATGTAGACACATCTTCAACTATGTGTGTGGAGAGAATGACAACGGTATTTTCTCCAATATCGCTCAACAGATTATAAAACCGGTTTCGCTCCATCGGATCCAAACCTGCGGTAGGTTCGTCAACAATGATAATTTGTGGATTTCCGAGTAAAGCCTGTGCAATACCAAAGCGTTGTTTCATACCGCCAGAATAATTGGAGAGCTTCCGGTCTTTTACATCGTAAAGATTTACCCTATTCAATAAGCCATCAACCGCCTGTTTTCGTTTTGCACCATCGGACAAGCCTTTCATTTTAGCAATATGTTTTAGCATATCGTATGCTGTAACATTTTCATACACACCAAAATCCTGTGGGAGATACCCTAATATCTTCCGCATTTCTTCGGGTTGCTTCAATACATCAATATTGTCAAAAAAAATGTCGCCCGAATCGGGGTCTTGTAGCGTAGCAATGGTACGCATCAGGGTAGATTTTCCTGCACCATTTTGCCCCAACAAACCAAACATTCCTTTTTGTATAGAAAGCGTAATATCGGATAATGCTTTCTTTTCTTTGTTATATGTCTTGGATATATTTTTTATTTCTAATGCCATAAGAGTAAATTGACGAATTAAAAGTTGACTTTTGCAGATGCTCCAAATGTAGTAGGAAGTCCCAGGTTAACAGGGGAATTATTGCCTCTTTGGTTTGCGTATACGAAAGAAATATAACGGCTATCGGTAAGATTTTTTGCCCATAACTTCAATTCGTAATTCTTGAATTTTATCCCGGCATTGATATTGAGCAAGTGAAAGGGATCTTGAACCAGGTCATTATAATAAGTCATGTATTGTTTTCCCAAATATTTCCATTCCGGAACAATATAGAATCCTACATTTTTATTGATTTTGCCGGAATAGGTGACAGATAAAGCCGACGAAAAATCAGGTGTGAAAATTTGTTTGTTTCCTTTGTAGTCCACATTTGTCATGCCGTCATCCCCCAACAATATGAGCTTGTCATATTTTGTAGTTACAACACCGAGATTGTAATGAACTTCTATATTTTTGAAAGGTAGAGCAGTTACTTCCAGCTCTATTCCTTTACTAGACATTACACCAATATTGTCAATATACATTTCTGGTGCCATGATGGTTTGCTGTTGATCTTTCCAATGAGTGTAGAAGCCTGTAAAGTTGGCTCTTAAACGACGGTTTAACCATTCTGTTTTTACACCAATTTCATAATTATCTGTATATTCTGGCTTGTATGTTAGGCGAGTACTGGTAGAACTTCCATATTGGTTTACACCACCTGGTCTGAAGCCTTTGGCATAATTAGCATATAAAGTAATATCATCTGTTGCTAAGTAAGATAAATTGAGTTTTGGAGATACAGCATTTGCAGATGTATTAACGATCCTTTCAGGAAATACTTGCACAGGGTTAGGCTCTTTTTCATATTCATCATGAATGTTGAGTTTTTTCTCATCATAATCGTAGCGAAGTCCTCCGGTTAACTTTAATCTTTCCGTTAAAGCATAGGTTACATGTGCATAGGCTGCAAATCCTTTACCGTTTAGATTAGAAATACTAGAATATAAATAAGGTGCATCCGGGTATGTTGACACTGCATCCGGACCATAGTAATATTGTGAATTGGATTTTCTATTTTCAACAAATCCAAATAGACCACCTGTAATATCCCATCTACCTAAGTTGCGGGAAACAAATTTAAATTCCTGTGTCCAGGTTTTTTGCGGTCTGTCTGGAACTATATAACTCAAAAAATCATACGCACTAAAATCCTGATCATAATCATCATAAGTGTCATTTAAATAATTAAATCCTGTTAGCGATGAAATCTCCCATTTATCCAACTGGTATTTTGCCTGCAATGAAGTGGTTGATAAAGTACGATTTTCAACATTTTTCCCATTTTGGTTTACGGTATACGGTTTTTCAAATGCGTAATCTACATTGACGGCATAAGGAAACGTTCCGTGCAAATCGTTTTTTTCCAATTTGGAGTTTAAGATGAGGGATAAACGATCGGTAGCTAAATATTTCAAATAGAAATTTCCACCATAGTTCTTATAATTATCATAATCTTTACCGTCATATTCATTAGTGTATAATCCCTTCCTACCCGTGTAAAATCCATTTACAGAAGCAAAGAGTTTGTTTTTAATCAAAGGTGTTGAAATCCCGGCTCTGTATTCTTGTGTGTTGTAGTTACCCATTCCTACTTCGGCAAAACCTTTCGTTATATTTCCCGGCTCTTTGGTAAGAATATTTACTACGCCTCCCAAAGCATTTCTTCCATACAATGTACTCTGCGGCCCTCTCAATACTTCTACACGATTAATATCCTGTAGTTGCATAGAAGCAGCATATCCATCAAACATGGGAACCCCGTCAATGTAAACTCCAATAGCAGGATCTGCGGAAAATGTCAGAATACCTCTGATCGACATAATATTCAAACTGGGAGAACCTCCTGTCATCGTAATTAGATTGGGTACATTCATTACTAAATCGGTCATTTCCGTCATCTTCCGCTGCTCTAATTCTTTTGAAGAAATTGCAGAAACTGCAATGGGTGTTTTTTGAAGTTTAGTTTCTTTCTTTTCAGCTGTGATAATAACCTCTGATAGAGTAGTATTATTTTCAATGAGGACAAATAATAAGTTGTCTAAATTGGTTTTGCTTAAATTAATAGTTTGTTCTGCACTTTCATATCCTATATGAGAACAAACAAGGTGAATTTCGCTAAAATTAGGAACCTTTAACTGAAAGAAACCTTTGTTATTTGACACCGTGCCTTCCCCTGTTTCTTTAATGGTTACATGTGCCCCCACTATTGGGGTTCCATAGGTGTCCTGTATCGTTCCCTGTATCGGTTTTTGATCTTGTGCATGAACCAATAGTATGGAACTAAACAAAAATAGGAGTTGGGTGATTACAACTTTTGATCTCATAAAATCTATGTCTTTTGTTATTTTATTTAGAATAGTTTTAAACTAAACAAATGTAAAAGATGCGTTTTATGTATCTGTGACGTAATTAGGAATATTTGTGACGTGATCGACCGTTACGTTGTAGTTATTACCCACAAATTGGCAACCATTCAAAAAGCCGATCAAATATTGGTTTTGGAGGACGGAAAAATCGCCGAAAACGGAAATCATTCGGAGCTGTTGGATAAAAACGGTATTTACCGGAAAATGTGGGATATACAGCAAAAATCTGGCGGATGGAAAGTTTGATTTTACCCTTCTTGCACCAAATGCTGTAAATCGGGGTCATTCTTGATACGTTCTATTTCACTTTCAACAATATGCACAATGTCTGATTTTATCCGGCGGTAATTGCTTTCAATTTCCTGTTTCATTTTGTCCGCTCCCTGCTCATCTACAAAAGATAGGATTTCCGGTATCTTCTGGTAGGCTTTGGTTTCGGCTGCAACCTTTTCATTGTCCACAACAATTTCAGCGTGAAAAATCTTTTGCTCGATACGCTCGTCAAAGTTATCGGAGATAGCACCGACAAACATACCTTGTGTCAATGTTGAAATTTTCGATGCAGGAATAAGGCTGTCTAATTGGGTAGAAATAGAAGTAGATTTATCGTTACGATTGATGGTCATACTTTGCCGTTTCTGTAATACTTTTCCGAAGCGTTCAGAGAGGCTCTTTGCCGTTTCGCCAACGACCTGACCACTAAAAATATTACCTACCGTATTCTGAATTACCTTAGCTTCCTTGTCGCCGTAATCTCGAATTAATTGTGAAAAGTCCTGAAAGCCCAAACAAACAGCAACCTTATTGCTTCGAGCAGTAGCTATCAAGTTATCCAGTCCTCGGAAATATATCGTAGGTAACTCGTCAATGATAACAGAACTTTTGAGTTGTCCTTTCTTGTTGATGAGCTTTACAATTCTTGAATTGTACAACCCCAAAGCTGCCGAATAAATATTCTGACGATCAGGATTATTTCCTACACACAATATCTTTGGTTCTTTGGGATTATTGATGTCCAATTACTAGTGATGCGTTAAGTTTTTAAAACTTAACATAATCATCTGTTTATTAATATATTATATTCGTTCTTTGATTTTTTGATTTGAATTTACCTGTAGCTTTGTCACTTTAAAAATGTGGCTATGAATTCAGGAAAGTATGTTTTCTCTCAACTTCTTCAGTTTATTGACAGATACGAGTTCGATAAATGTGTAGAAAAATACAATGGAGACTTCCGAACAAGAGAATTTAACTGTTGGAACCTGTTTGTTCAACTGTTTTTTGGGCAGTTAACTTCACGCAACTCGCTTCGGGACATTTGCGTATGTTTGAAAGCACACCAGAATAAGTTGTATCACCTAGGGATTCGCAAGTATGTAAATCAATCTACTTTATCTAGGGCAAATGAAGTCCGTGACTATCGTATTTTCTCCGATTTTGGAAATTATCTGATCGGTAAGATCAGACCTCTGTACAGTAACGAACGTATTGCGGGAGTAGACATTGCAGGTGAAGTATTTGCCTTGGATTCCACCACCATTTCGCTCAGCCTCAAATTGTTCAATTGGGCACCCGGTAAATACTCCCGGGGAGCGGTCAAAGTACATACTTTGTTGGATCTAAGAGGTAGTATTCCCGCATTTATTCTAGTTACTGATGGTAAATATCACGACAGCAACGTGCTGGATAACCTGATCACGACACCCGATTCGATCTATATCATGGACAGGGCCTATATTGACTTTGCTGCATTACAAGGCATAAACACTCGTGGCGCATATTTTATCACCAGAGCCAAATCCACAATGGATTTCTCCATTATTGAAAGTAATTTCAACATCGATCCTTCGACAGGGCTATTGGCGGATGACACTATTGTACTAAACGGATACAAGTCTAAAAAACTTTATCCTGAACCGCTAAGACTGGTACGATATTATGACCAAGAAAAAGAGGTCGAACTGCTCTTCCTAGCCAATAATTTTGATGTGTCAGCACTTGAAATTGCACGACTTTATCGCCATAGATGGCAGATAGAGGTGTTTTTTAAGTGGATAAAACAGAATCTAGTCATTAAGTCACTTTGGGGACACTCGGAAAATGCAGTTAATATCCACATCTGGACAGCGATCTGCACCTACCTGATTATAGCTCTGGTCAAACTTACTCTGAAAAGCTCATTATCTATTTACGAAATCATACAAATACTAGGGGTGTCAGCTTTCGATAAAACACCGTTGAAAGAGCTAATAGTTCAAGATCAAAAAAATCAAAACGTCAAAGAACAAAATTTGTGGAATTTATTTGATGCAAAAACTTAACGCATCAGTACTAATGTCCAATGAAAAATCATCGCCTGTCATTACCCAATACAATTGTGGTGAAATCATTCTTGATAAAGGAATTTTAGCCGAAGCAATTTGTCCTTGTAACTGATCTTGTGCTCCTCCTTGCCACGCATCCATAAAGGGAGATAAATAGTTTTCCAGTTCGGAATAGGATGTGAGAATTGTAAATACATCCGAGTACTTTTTATTTAACAACTCAATGGCGTGCGGAAACGTACAATACTTACCGTTATCATATATTTTCAAATACCAGATGATGGCAGCCAAAAGGATAATTGGAGATTCTACAAAAAAATCACCTTGCTTCTGTATCCACGAACGATTCAGGTTCAACATGATGGTATAAGCTGCTTCATAAGCATCCGAAATGTCGGTCATAAATTGGGGATTGAGTGGATTGCATCGGTGGCTCTTGCGTGGGTCGTCAAAGTTTATCACATAGAATTTCGGCTGAATTTTGTATTTATCCCTGTGCTTCAGTAAGTGATTGTAGGCAATGGTAGATAGGTCGTCGAATTTAAAATCATATATGTACATCGAAAAGCCTTTTTCGATTTGTTGCTTGATATAGTTGTTTACTATGGCATACGATTTTCCCGAACCGGGAGTACCCAACACAATGGTTGCCCTAAATGGATTGACGATGTTTATCCAACCGTCATTCCATTTGTTCTTGTAATAAAACTTTGTTGGAAGATTGACGGAATATTCATTTTCCATCAATTTAGTTTCCTGCTGAAAACTTTCGTTCTCGTTATTGAAAACATCATCCATGAGGTTGTTCTTCAATAAACGGGTGATCCATGCGCCGGCCATCAGTAATGCTATATATCCAAGAGAAAGCGTGAGTATGTAAAAGAACGTACCTATAAGTGGCGAAAGTTTTAGAAGTGGCGTGTTGAGGAAAAAAAGTATAAATCCTATGCCCAGTGCTACATAAATTTTAGACCAAGTTATTTTTTCGTTCTTCACACCCTTGGTACCCAGACAGCTTAACGCAAGCAAAATAACAGCAAACACTTTGGTGTAAAGCGTATGTGAAAACAGTCCCGCAGTCCGGTCGAAATTACCCAGTATCTTATTGATAATCTCTAGTACCCAACCTTGTTCAACAAAAAATCCATAACAAAACCAGTAGAGGTGCATTAGTACCAATAGTATACTTACTGCCCGCATAAATGCCATAATCTTGGCAAGCCCTCTTAAATCGTCTTCTCCCTGCATTATTATAAATTTTAATGTTCGGGCGTGAATTTAAATGGTAAAAGGATGGACATTAATTAAGTGGTAGTCGATGGCGGTGTTTGGCGGTGTTTGACCAGATTAAGAGTACCACTACATTGAGCAAACTGAAATTTCTTTTCCTTTCTCATAGGTTTTCCCCCAATTACAAAGGCTTTCCAAAATTGGGACTAAATCTAATCCTTTATTTGTTAATATATATTCAATTCCGAAAGGAACAGTTTCGGGAATTTCCCTTTTGACAAGTATTGCGTGAGCTTCCAATTCTTTGAGTTGCCGACCCAAAACCTGTTCAGAAATATTCGGTAATTCCTTTTTTAACAAATGAAAACGATTGTTTCCCTGCGAAATGGAATAAACAATTTGCGACTTCCAACGACCGCTAATCATTGCAATTGCTGAATTTAATTCGCATACCTGAAACAAAAACTGTTCATTTATCGCATTGGTAGAATTTTCTTTACGCATAACTGTCAACTTTATAGAGGCTCACAATTTTGTTCGTTATTGCATACGACAAAATGCTTGCTGAATTTTGCAACAAATATATTAAATATGAATAGAGCAATTTTTATGTTGATTGGTTTATTAATGATAAACTTTTCACTACAAGCACAGGAAAAATGGATTTTAAAATCGGAGTATTTGGCAAACCCTGACACCGTTTTTGTTTTCAAACCAAAAACATACAACGAAACTGCAAAATATCCTTTGGTTTATTTACTTCACGGTTACAGCGAAAACTACAAACAATGGTCGCAGACAACAGATTTACAAAAATTGGCTGACGAATACGGTTTTGTCATTGTAACGCCAGATGGTTTTACGTCTTACTATATCAACAGCCCGATAAACAAAGGCTCACGTTATGAGGACTTTTTCTTCAAAGAGTTAGTTCCCAAAGTTCATCAGTCTTTTAATACTGACAATAAAAATATCTTTATAAGTGGTTTGAGTATGGGTGGTTACGGGGCTTTGCGGTATTTCATTTTAAACCCTGACTATTTTAATACGGCAGGCTCTACAAGCGGAGCTTTAGAAATCGACTATCCTAATTTTCAGAAAGTAAGCCAACAGTTTTGGCAGACAAACAGAGTGACAGACGATTTAATAAAAAATCTCGGAAATCCTACAAAAGAAGATTGGAACAAGTACAGTATTTCAACATTATTAAAGCAAAATCCCAACTTCAAAAAACCGTTCATTTTTGACTGCGGAACAGACGATATTTTATATCCAAACTCTGAAAATTTAAAACCCTTAACTGATAGTCTGGAAATCCCGACAACTTTCATAAGTCAGCCGGGCAATCATAACACAGAATATTGGAATAAGTCTATTGAACATCATTTTGTGTATTTCAAGCAACATATCAAGAAATAATAAGAATCTATTTCTGACCTCTTTGGCGTTTTCTTTTTTTCTTCATCTTATTGGTAAAATCCTGTTCCTCGTAATCTTCGCCCTGTGCTTCGGGTATGAGCAAACCGCCAACGGCTTCTATCAAGCCGTCTTCGTGTCTTTCAGTAGTATTCAGAAAGTCAAACAAATGATGTGGTTCTTCCGCAGGAATATCCACATCATTTGATGTGGATATTTTTGGTGGTTGTAAGGCAGGTTCTTTAATCTCCGGTTTGATGTTATTGTTCCAATAATCATTAAAGGTATTGGCAGAAAGTTCCTTGCCTAAGCGTGAACCGTTCCAAACGCTTTTAGAATTGTGGTCAATAAACGTTATTCCGTAAATACGTCCGGTGTCATTTCTACGCACCACAACATTAATCCCTTGTTCCCCTAATTGTCTTTTAAAAGCCTGTTCATTGCCCGTGGATTGCAGTGCAATGGTAACGGCTGATTTTAAGGTCTGTTTGGTCGGGGTGTCTTTCAGGGTTGTTTTGCATTTCTCAAAATGCAGTTCCAAAGCCGGAAGCCCTGCGTTCTTTCCGAAAAGCGAAGCCTTGAACGGATGTCCGGCTCTTTCGCCTTTCTCATTCAATGGAATGTACAATAAACCCTGCTGTGCCTTTCCGTGTAATTCGCCCTCCACTTTCTCGGTGGTAATATTGAACAGGGATAGCAAAGCATTATATTCTCCCAAAGTTTGGTGTTGATAATAGTTCGGCAGGTGTCGGACTACTGAAGCTATCTGACTTTTTACGTCACCTGCCCGATAATACACCGGACGAAAAACCTTATCATTCTGATTACGTTCTTTATCCGTTGCAGGTATCAGACCGTGTTTTCTTTCCAGTTCACGGCATATATTCATAGACCGCATTTTCTCAAAACTATCCGAAATTTTCACGCCCTGTTCATCCACGCAGACCGATACGATATGGATATGACTACGGTCAATATCGGTATGTTTGAAGACCACAAAAGGCTGTTCGCCGTAACCCATTTCCCGCATATATTCTTGTGCCATTTCTCTATACTTGTCATCGCTAACTTTATCTTTTGGGTCGGGATTGAGCGAAATATGCAAGGTATGATATTGCGTATTGCGATTTGCGATGAGGTACGGTTCAAAAGATTGGGTTAATTGTGCAACGGAATAATTCCCGCTTGGCGTTTCAATTATCTTATTTGTGAACAGAATTTTCCCGTTTTCATTCTCCACTTTCTGATTGTTATACGCCAATGCACCGTACAAATTTTCGCTTCTTCCGATTTTTGCTATCATTTTTCATTGATTTTTTTATTTTCTTAATGGTAATGAAGCGTGGATGAGCTATTGATTTTTATCTTTTAATGGATAGCTCATCCAGGTCTAACGCTGTTTTTTCAGATGTTTGGCTTCAAATTCTTCGGTTATCTGAATGATTTTTTGACACAATACCGCCATTTCAGCCGTCTGTTTTTCCAATTTGTAAAGGAACGCTGCGGCTTTTTTCTCCGAAAAATGACGGTACAACAGCTTCACAATCTGATTGTAATTCACGCCTATTGCCCGAAACTGACTGTGAAACGAAGTCAGTCGCATATAAAAATCAACCGTTCCTTTATCAATTTTGACCGACTTCATTTCCTTTCCAAACACCTGCGAAATGATAAACTTTGCTTTATTGGGCATTCCCGATGCTTCAAAAAGCGATAAAAGTTTGGCATTTTCCTCATCTGTAAGACGGAAAACGTGGCGGTGGATGCTCGGGTTGAGTTTTGGCTTGCGACCGCACTTGTTCTGTTTGCTGTTCCTGTTGTCATTCATCACTAATCCATTTATAATTCACACAAAAAGCCGACTTCGGAGGTTTTTTCTGCCCCTGCAAAGGGCAAGTTGTTTTGAGGCACTAAACTCGGTTTCGAGTGCCTCAAAACACAACTTGCCGTGTTCCGGTGAACACAAAAATCCGCCCTGCGGGACGGATTAAATGTAACAGGGAAAAACGGCTTGATGCCGTTCCCGTTACCCTCCGATTTGTCAAAAGTCTTTTGCATAAATCCGTTAATAAAAATCATTTTACAAAGTAAACACCTCTTTAAGAGAGTGTTGCCATGAAATACTCGGACAAACAGTGCCTTTGAGTGCCAAACACTGCCACACATCAATCAGCAGGTCAATCATTCGCTTTATTTGCCCTACAGTTTTAGTGCAGGGAATAAAAAATGTATTTAAACAAGGAAGAAATCAAGATTTGCTTGCAGGTAGTTTGGAATAAAAGCGTAAGGTTTTAAAACTGTAAAAGCATAAAAGCAGTAAAGCATTTTGCCTTTTGTGAAGTTTACCGTTTGCCCAAAAGCATATCCGACAAGATTGTAAGGAAAGCAAAAAAGCATACAGGCTTATTTCTTAAAAACAATGCAGGAATATGGGATCAAAGGAATATTCAAGTACACGAATATTCAAAGTTGCTAAACAAGTAAAGTATGTAACAATAAATTTTTAAATAATGGAAACAAGAAAGAAAACTTTAAAAATCAGCTTCTCCACCCAAAAGGGAGGTGTGGGAAAATCGACAATGACCACCTTACTGGCAAGTGTGCTCCACTACCGGTTAGGCTTTAATGTCCTGGTATTGGATTGCGACTTTCCGCAGCACAGCCTGACCAATATGCGTGAACGGGATAAGAAGACCTTAATGCAAAATGAGTATCACAAAAAGGCGGCAATGAAGCAGTTTCAAACCATTAACAAAAAAGCGTATCCGATTATGAAAAGCAAAGCCGAATATGCTTTGGAAAAAGCATCAGAGTATATAACGCAATCGGCTATTGTACCCGATGTTATTTTCTTTGACCTGCCCGGAACTGCCAATACCAAAGGAGTATTGACCACCTTGAAAATGATGGATTTTATCTTTTCGCCCATAACCGCCGACCGCTTGGTGGTGGAAAGTACATTGGGCTTTACCAAAGCCTTTCTTGAACTCCCAAAAACCATCGAGGGAAACGATGAGCAGGAGTTGTGGCTGTTCTGGAACCAGGTGGACGGCAGGGAAAAAACAGGCTTGTACGAGGCTTATCAAAGTGTCATCCGGCAACTCAATCTGCCCATAATGGAAACCAGGATAATGGACAGCAAGCGTTTCCGAAAGGAAACGGATGATACCGAAAATTATGTATTCAGGTCAAGCTTACTGCCAGCCGAAACACAATTGTTGAAAGCAACGAAAATGGATTTGTTTATCGAGGAATTTTTAAAAATCACTCATCTATAAATGCGATAAACTATGAGTACAGATAACAAAAACAACGATTTTAAAAAGCCGGATGTTGATGAGGATTATTTGATGAATATCATCAGTGGCGACGAACCTGTTGCTCCACCCCAAAATAGTCAGCAAGAGCCAGAGCCAAAGGAAATCAAGGCGAAGCCTAAAGAAAAATCCCGAAGCAGCTCATCAAAGAAAGCGGACTACGAGGAAACATTTTTGGTCAATCGGTTTCCGCCCGGTCGTAGCGGCAAGGTCGTCTACATTCGTCCTGAATATCACGAAAGGCTGCTCCGTATTGTGCAATTGACAAGGGAGGAAAAAACAACCCTCTATTCATACATTGACAATATCCTTGAACACCACTTCAGGGAGTTTGGTGATGATATTACAGATTATTTCAATGAACGTTTTAAACCCATTTTATAAAGTATTTGATTATGAAAAATTTATTTAAGAAAAAGAAACAGCCTGATTGTATCGGAGAATACAAGAGCAATTTTTTACAGCCTACTGAGTTTTTGGCTCGAAATGGCAAAACAGTTTATATTAGTGAGGAGTTCCACCAGAACATATCCCGTATTGTTTTTATGCTTGGCAATGGAAAAATCACAATTTCCGATTATCTATACAATGTGCTGAAACAGCATTTTCAGGATCGTGGAGATGACATTAAAACCCTGTTTAAAGAAGCTCCTAAAACATTCCTTTGATTATGGAAACAGTAATTGTGACATGCCTGCTGATAATCATTGCCCTGCTTTTGCAGGACAAGATTGTCATTAAGAAAAGGTCGGAGAAAAAACCAACGCTGGAAAAAGTCAATCCGAACCTGCCCGATATAATGGGTCAGCCCAAGCCTGTAAAACGACTTTCGCCGCCAAACAGCGCCAATGAACGCCAAATAGAGGAACAGGCGTTCGATCCAGCTAATTTAGATATTGAATACGACGAAAACGAAACCGTAGGTGTTCAAATTCCGCAGGAAGAGCTGGACGAAGTTTTCAGTAATATACCTGATCTGGAGGAAGAGGAAGAAGAATGGAACAGGTACGGAATATCCGGTGGCGATAACAGTCTTGCCCAGGGGGTTACCTTTGATGAACTAAGCTCCGTAGGGGCATTGCTCCAAAAAGAGAATTTGGAACAAGCTCAAAAGGAAACAGCGGTGGCGATAGTTCAAAGATTACAGGGAACTGAATTATTCAGCCTGCTGGAAAATTCCATTGAGGGTGCATCCCGAAAAATTGCCGAGCTTTTGGACAGCACACTCTCATCTGAAACGGAAGCCGGTTCTTCCACTTTGCGGAACAGTGATTTGAGTGATTTTGATATTGAGAGTTTTTTATAATTTTTTTGATGTTAAATGACCAACTATTTGATATGTCCTTTTGGCTAAAGGAAATAAATTAGTACCTTTGCGGTAATTTTTACGCCATAGTTTTTTGAAAGCAGTATCTAAAATAGCAAGCACATTTTTCCTTTTCATTATGCTCATGAGCATAATGAAAAATCCTGTGTTATATACTATTTACGAATACGATACAAAGCTGTTTGTTTCTATGTTTTGCGAAAACAAAAGCCGTCCGCAGCTCAAATGTAACGGAAAATGTTATTTGGCAAAAATGCAAAAGGAGCAGGAAGACAACGATGCTTCAAACAGGCTGAAACAGTTACAAACTGAAGTTGTTTATTTTAATGTCGTTACGCCTGTTTATATTGTAAGCGATAAACTGCTTTTTGTCGAAGAAGTGAAGCCACCCGCATACTATAATCAGTTATACTCATTCCTTTTTACTTCGCATTTAGTAAAACCGCCCGACACATCTGCACTTAGCTAAGTATATTTAGCTTTCCCAATTTTTATGGCAATCTGGTCTTATCATCCATACGCTATGCTATGATGATTTACCATGTTTGTATCTATGTATTATACGATCAGTATAATGCTGGCTGTATTGTATCAACGGCTTATACGATAGCGTAACATCATTACGTGTTGTAGTGACAAGTTATGCGATGGTATGATGTTACATTGATATAGTCAGGCGTATGTTCACGAGCATACAGTCATTGCCATTGGGTTACCCGTCACTTTATCGAAATTTTTGCAGACATCTGTACGAATGGTTTGTCAATGAGCCGTGCCGTGCAGCCACTGCTATCACTTAAATTTTTCAAAAATGAAATATTTAAAAATATTTTACTAATGAAGTTTTTCAAATTTATGGTAGTCGTACTGTGTTTTACGGTTACCTCCTGTACGATAGACAAAACTGATTTTGAAGCAGAGATGCGCAGGGATGTTACGGAATACTTTGAATTTAAAGAAGCCGTTTCCCTACATACCAATGGTTATTCAATCAGTGTCGAAGCATTGAACGGAACTTTTTTTAAAGGATATAATGAAATTCGGTTAAAAATTGTCAACACCCAAACCAATCAGCCTTTGAATGGCTCGGATGTTACTTTATTACCGTTACTTACAAATTCCGATAGCAATAACACTACTTCATGCCCCCACAGGTATGATTTGGTTTACAACTCAGACGAGCAATTCTATTCGGGATATGCTGTATTTACAAGTGAAAGCGACCCTATGGAGCGTTGGGAAGTTTATATCAGCTTTTCGGACAATGCTCAAACATTTACGGTTCATCAACCTATTAATGTGCAAGTGCAAACCAATAAAAACCTTAATATGTCCGCATTTATAGGAAATGACGGGGAACAGTATTTTATTGCACTCGTTGCTCCTCAAAAACCTAAGGTTGCCGAAAACGAATTGGTTGCAGGGATTTATAAATACAATCAACCAACTACACCTGCCGGAAATTTTCCCGACCCGTCACAGTTTTCATATTCCGAAGTGAGCAATCATACCCTGTTGTTAGATCCGAGAATGCCCGAACCGTCGATGGGAAATCATTCGTCTCCGAATAACCAGGATTTGACGCAACAAAATGACGGTTTGTATTACGGAGTGGTCAATTATACGATGACAGGAAACTGGACTTTGAATTTCATACTGCAAAATCAAAACGGAGAAGTCATCAAAGGAACAGAAGTGCCGACTGATTTTACCCCTGGAATCGAGGGCGCAAAAAGTGAACTTTATATTGACATATTATTCTGATGCTATGAGATATATAACCATACTATTGCTTTGCTGGGGAATAAGTGCCAATGGCCAAAACGCAAGGGTAGAAAATGACAGTACGAAGGTAACCGAACTCGAAGAAGTCATAATAACTGCTGCAGTCAAAAAAAAGATTGAAACCGAAATGAAAATGGCTGTTTCTGTGGATGAATTTTTGGCGTCTTCCGAAAATATCAGTTTTATCAAAAGAGGGGCTTATGCTTGGGAGCCGTTGCTCAATAATATGAGTACCGAACGTTCAACAATTACAATTGACGGTATGCACATTTTTGGAGCCTGTACCGATAAGATGGATCCGATTACTTCATATGTAGAGAGCAATAATCTGGCTACAATTGATATCAAGTCAGGACAAGAAGGAAGCATGCATGGCTCCACCATTGCAGGAAGTATCGATTTGAAGAGAAAAAGCACGGCATTCACAGATGAAAAGAACTGGAGAGGAAGTTACCAAACGGGATTTGAGTTTAACAATAAGCAGTTTTTCAATCTCGGGAATGTATCGTATTCGAGTGATAAATTTGTCGCAGACGGAAGTATCTCTTACCGAAAGGCAGAGAATTATTCTGACGGAAATAACGATGAAGTAAATCATTCACAATTCAACAAATTCAATACTTCATTGGGCTTGGCCTATAAAACAAGTCCACTATCTTCATTAAGGGCCGATGCCATTTTTGACGTCGCAAAAGATGTCGGATATCCTGCCCTTCCAATGGATTTATGGCTTTCCAGGGCTTTGATTACATCAGTTGCATATAAGCAGTTATTTGAGGAAGGATTGATAAGAGTTTGGGACTCTAAAATCTATTTCAATGCTATAGAACATTATATGGACGACACCAAAAGACCCGAAAACCTGGTGCATATGGATATGCCGGGCTGGAGTACGACATATGGGTTGGTATCAAAAGTCAATCTGATAAAAGACAATCTTTCGTCAGAAATTCAACTCAATGCCTATAATAATTTGTCCATAGCGGAAATGCGTATGTATCCACAAGACAGAAGCGAACGGACAATGTTTGCCTACAGTTGGCCTTGGGTGACTACCCGATATGCAGGACTTTCGGTAAATAATTCATTAGACTTTACCGAAAAAAGTCAGGTCAATTTTGGTGGTTCATTGGGTGTAAACTACAACCATTCCAAATATGTGGACTTTAACTGGATTTTTTATCCGGGAGCTCCCCAAGAAAAGACACGTCTTTTACCAAGCCTGAACGCAAACTATATATTAAATATCAGCGATTTTAACTTTTCGGTCGGTGCGGGTTATGGACACAGAGCTCCGTCCGTATCGGAAGGTTATGGCTATTATATTTACAATAGTTTCGACCGCTATGATTACATAGGAAATCCCGATCTGAAAAATGAAATTTCTTATGAAGCCAATGCAAGTGCTGGTTTAAAAAAGGAAAAAATGAGCATAGAGGCCAAAGTAAACTACTTCCATATCCAAAACTATATTATTGGGAAGATCTTGAGCTTGGGCAGTCCGATGAATTACCAATCAGTTGGCGTTAAAGGTTATACTTCATTGGATTATGCTAGGTTGTTTAATTTTTCACTTAATGCGAGATACAATATTTTGGATCATTTGCATTGGAATGGTACACTGACTTATGCTCGTGGACAAGACGATAAAGACGGTAATCTACCCTTTATCCGTCCGCTGAGTTATCAGACTTCACTCCAATATCATTATAAGAAATTCGGGGTTCAAACTTCGGTAAACGGTGATCTGGCACAGGTCCATTATAGTCCAGAATATGGAGAAGATGAAACACCTAAATATACGGTTTGGAATATTTCGGCCGATTATACATTCTATATCAAAAACGTTAGAAGTATTTTTCAGATGGGGGCGGAAAACATATTAAACGAACATTACAGTACGTATGCTGATTGGGGAAATATTCCGAGAATGGGACGTAATATTTTTACGTCTTTGAAGATAAATTTTTAACTACAAAGTAGATCAATATTAATAATTAAATTTTAAAAAAATGAAAAATCTAAAAAAGTACCTATTGTTGTCTGCCGTTTCATTGGCGTTAGTATCTTGTAGCAAAGATGATGATGCACCTGTTGCAAACAAAGTAAAACTTGAGTTCAAAAACACTTTTGGAGATACCGAAATTGTCTTGGGTGGAGCAACTTCTTCTAATGCTACCGCAAACACTTCCGATGCCGGGCAAGTACACCATTTTTCGGAATTGAAATATGTGATCAGCAATATTCGTCTTGTAAAAGCGGACGGCACGGAAGTCCCTTATAACGTAAACGATCTGGACAAAGGAGCAACGATTGTAAATCATGCTAAGCCAACAACATTGAATTATGTTTTGAGCAATATTCCTACGGCAGAATATAGACAGATCAAATTTGGATTGGGAGTAAGAACTGATTTGAATACTTTAGATCAGGTAAGATTTCCTAATTTCTATGCCTCGGCCGGTGCCAATGATACCGAAACGATGTGGGAATGGGGAACCGGATACCGCTTTACCAAAATCGAAGGGTTTTACGGTACGGACAATAAAGAATTGTCTATCCATACCGGAAGTACCGTAGAAGATGATGAAAATGGTAATCACGTACAAGGTGTGGACGCGTACAGGAATATTGTTCTAGACCTGCCTCAAAATGCTAACGTGGGAGTCAATGCTCCTAAAATCATCATCAAAGCAGATTTTGATAAATTGTTGAGCGGAAATGCGCACAAAATAACACTATCGTCTGGAACCGGGATGAATGATAATGCAACGCCCAATATTCACACGGCGGTTCAGATGACAAAGTTTGTGGATAACCTAGGAGGAAACGGAACCAGTGACCTTAAAGGTATGTTTTCTATTATCAAAGTAGAAAACTAATTTGGTAAACAGAGCCGGCCAGATACAGCCGGTTCTTTTCAAAATTTCCATTAGACCATGAGAAAAATAATTTGGTTACTACTGGTCATTCTTTTAGTAGCATCTTGTAGTAAAGACGATGATTATGAGCCATTTTTGTACGACAATCCTGAATTGATATTTAATACTCCTGCAGGTTTTCCTGAGATGAACAGTTCTTTTTACACCAATAGGCCTACAAAATACGGAGTGATATTGGGGGAGAAACTATTCTCAGATAAAAGATTAAGTGCAGACAATACCATTTCCTGCGCCAGCTGCCATAACCAAGCATCGGCTTTTGCCGACAATAATATCCAGGCAGTAGGAATCGAAGGAAGAATAGGACTTAGAAATACACCACCTATTCAAAACCTTGCATTTATGCGGTTCTACAATTGGGACGGAAGTAAACTAAATTTAGAAAGCCAACCACTTGTACCGATTATTACCCACGAGGAAATGGCCTCATCGATCTTGGAAGTAATGGGTAAAATTAGTGGAGATAACGATTATGTAAATCTATTCAAAAAAACATTTGGAGATGAGACCATAACACCCGAAAGAATTTACAGAAGCATCGCCCAATATGAATACACGCTCGTATCGGCGAACAGCAAATACGACAGGGTAAAACGAAACGAAGCTACATTTACCGAAAATGAAATGCAAGGATATCATGTTTTTCAACAGAAATGTATCGCTTGCCACAGTACAGAACTCTTTACCGACCAAACTTTCAGAAACATAGGTTTTCCTGTAAATACAAATTCCAATGAAGCTGGACGGGCAAGAGTTACCGGAGATATGAACGATTATATGAGCTTTCGTGTGCCGTCATTACGCAATGTCGAATACACAGCACCCTACGGAAGTTTCGGTCAGTTCGCTACGATAAAAGATGTACTGGATTATTTTGATAATGGAGTTTTAGATGCGGATAATTTAGACCCTGTTTTCAAAAATAACGGTAACAGAATACCACTTACCGAACAGGAAAAAGAAGACATTATTTCATTTTTAAAAACATTAAGCGACAAGCAATTTACTGGTCGATAGCTTTTTGTTGAAGCCTGATTCAGCAAAAAGCAGGTATGGGAAACCAGTTTGATAAATACTACTACTCTTTTGCCGATTAAAACCGAAAGAAAATTTATCTCAATGTGACATATAGTTTCTGATAAGCAATCCCAAACTAATTTAAAAAACGTCAAACTGTAAAAAGTTTGGCGTTTTTTTTCTCCTACACTGACTGTAACGCCATTCAGTGCCAAACACTGCCATAGAAAGCCAAATAACGGATCCGGAGATAAACCCTGGTAATTTAGACATTGAATGCGACGAAAATGAAACCGTAGGTGTTCAAATTCCGCAGGAAGAGCTGGACGAAGTTTTTAGTAATATACCTGATTTGGAGGAAGAGAAAGAAGAATGGAACAGGTACGGAATATCCGGTGGCGATAACAGTCTTGCCCAGGGGGTTACCTTTGATGAACTAAGCTCCGTAGGGGTATTGCTCCAAAAAGAGAATTTGGAACAAGCTCAAAAGAAAACAGCGGTGGCGATAGTTCAAAGATTACAGGGAACTGAATTATTCAGCCTACTGGAAAATTCCATTGAGGGTGCATCCCGAAAAATTGCCGAGCTTTTGGACAGCACACTCTCATCTGAAACGGAAGCCGCTTCTTCCACTTTGCGGAAAGATGATTTGAGTGATTTTGATATTGGGGAGTTTGTATAGACTTCCCTTTGTATTTTAAAACAAGGAAATATGGAAAGTGAATTGCCAGAAATTGAAATTGAAGGGACAACATTTCTTTTCGATATAGAGAAAATCGCCCTCATTGAAAAAGACAATCCTCACAATGAGATTTATTTTGACAATATACGTGATAAGGGTACACACTACTCGTTTGAATATAGTGCTGTTACAAAAAACTATCATTTCATTAAGTCCGCTTCAACGTTTGACGAGTTATTCAACGGCATATTTGGGCAATCACAGATTGCGGACCCTGCTTTTGCTATTGAAATTCCACGTATAGGAGTAATTGACCCTGAAGGTATGTGCCGTAAATATGGCTGTACGCAACAAGACATAGAGCAGAAAAGCGATTTTGAAATTATGGTCAATCAGGACGTGTACAACAAAAGGTTGAATGGCGAGCCTGTAACGATCGATTTAGCCGGAAAGGTATATGAGATAGATGTAAAAAACAATTCATTACGTCCCCAGAACGGAGCAGGTGAAGAGATTTTCTTAAATAAATACCATTACGATTTATATTATGAAGATGATGGTGTCTATCATCTGTTTTATAATATCAGCGAAAATAAAGTGTCAGATGTTATGCGTGATGGTAGTCGGGACAGAACTGAGGACCGTGTAATATTGGAAGTACCGAACCTCACTTACCTTGATCCCATAGGAACTAACATTGAATACGGTTATAATCCGCAAAGCGGATTATTGTACAGCGACCTTACAATGAACCATATTGCGAAGTCTGTACCGTGGGATTTTTATAATATCAAAGTTGTTGCTGAAACAACTGTAAATCAGGAAGCCTATGATTTGCGTGTGAATAAAGGGATGCTACCTACCATTGATATAGAGGGACATACATTCTATGTGGATATACGAATGGATAAACTCAGACCAAAAGATGATTTTCTTTCAAAAGGTATTGTGTTATCGAATATAGCAAACTACTATGATGAGGATAAAAGGACTTATACCATTCCATACAACCCGAAGACACACGAATTTCAGGAACCAGATTACCGGACTATCAAAGAGTTTCCAAAAGATTTAATCGCTGTGCAATTTCCCTCCGAAAGACTGCTTGACCGGATTGGATGGAACAGGCATTACGGATTTGAATTGACACACGGACTGGCAAAGAAAGGCTTGAAATTGCAGTTTGAAGCGAAGCAAATACCGTGGGAAAAAACCTTTCTTGTTGGTTTGATTAAAAACAATCTTAAAACGGAGAAGGGATTACAAAGAAAATCCGAAAAACAACAGCCAAGGCCACCCAAACAAAATAAAAGTAAAGGTCGCAGAATGTAAATCGGAACGCCTATGCCTTTTGAAGCCGTCTTACAGCATTTTCTAATGTTTGTTTTTCCGTTTTGGATTTGGTCATTTTGATGGCTTGTTTGTAATGCCCAATCGCTTTGGCAATATTCGTATCAGCATATAAATAGCCTAACAATTCATGATAATAATTACTCTCAAATAAATTTAGTTTTTCTGCTTCCAAAATGGCTGTTTGGTTTCCGTAAACTTTAGCAAAAGCAAATGTTCTGTTTAGTGCCGTAATTGGCGAATACTCAATAAGAACAAGCTGGTTATAAAGCTGTAAAATATGTTGCCATCTGTATTCATCTGTCGGTGTGGTATGCCAATAAGCAAGACCAGCTTCCAAATGGTATTTTGATATTTCATTTCCATTTGTAGCATTTACCAAATAATAATTTCCTCGTTCAATAAGTGATTTATCCCATAAATTTCTATCCTGTTCGTCAAACAAAACAGCTTCGCCTTTATCATTGGTTCTTGCTTCCAATCGTGAGCTTTGGAAACACATTAAAGCCAGTAAGGCGTTTGTCTGTGACGTATTTGTCAATGGGTTTTCTGTTAATAGCAAAGCCAGTCTTACGGCTTCGGAACAAAGGTTTTTTCTTATTTGCTGATTGTTTGTTTTGGAAAAATAACCCTCGTTAAACAGTAAATACAAAGTCTTTAAAACTGTATCTAATCTTGATTTTATTTCTGTTTCGCTTAATGATTTGATTTGAAAATTATCGTTGCGGAGATTGGTTCTTGCCCTTTGCAAGCGTTTTTTAATTGTTTCTTGTTTTGCAAGAAAAGCGTTGGCGATTTCTTCAACACTAAAACCACAAAGGATTTGAAGTGCCAAACAGATTTGTGCTTCCGTTGGATTTGCAGGATTGCAGACTGCAAAAATTATTGCTAATTGGCTGTCGGAGATTAGCTGATTATCAAATTCAAAATCGTGTTCACTTTGAATATTGATTGTTCGTTCGTTTTTGATTTTCGTTTCAAAGACTGATAAATTTTTAAAATAATCTTTGGTTTTATTTTTGGCAACCGTGTAAAGCCAAGCAGTAGGGTTTTCGGGTATTCCGTTTATAGCCCAATGTTCAGACGCTTTTAAAAATGTATCGCTTGCAATATCTTCGGCTACTTCGAAATGTTTCAAACCAAAATGACGGCACAGAACAGCCGTCATTTTAGCGTATTCCTGCCGGAATAAGTGCGGTAACAATTCCTTATGTGAGTTTTTACTAATCACGGTTTAAAACTTCTCTCACTTCGATACTGCCTCCAACCTGGTCAAAAATCGGATTGCCTTTTGCCATTTCTACCGCTTCATCAATAG
>NZ_FUKU01000032.1 GCF_900163865.1 Sphingobacterium sp. JB170 | reverse complement strand
TTTGTTCGATATTTGTTTTCCGGAAAGAGAAGTAAGAACAAAAGAAGATGATTACCGCCTCGCTATATCTATTCTCCACGTTCGTCGCATGCTGATAGAAAACGCCAAAAGCGGTTATATAAATCGGGTAGCATCAATTCCAAAATATTTTTTTCGGAAATAGATTTTACTTATTTTTGCAGCATGGCTATCGCAATAACAAATAGATAAAGACCCCTTTAGTGCCTTCCCGGCGTATTTTCGATCCTATCGGAAATAAACTTTCTATTTTTTAAAAATTTAAATATTTATTAATATGATTCAATTAGAAATGATTGAGAAAGTCCAGTTGTGGGCTCAAAAAAACGATGCCATATCAGCGGTATTCATGTATGGATCCTTCGTCAAAGATGAAGGTGATATTTATTCAGACATAGAGTTTTACGTGTTTTTAAACCCTGATATTGAATTTGATCGCTATCGCTGGGTTAATTCAATAGAACATGTGCACACTTTTTTTATCAATGAGTTTGGTTCGGAAGTAGCAATTTTTAGAAATTTAATCAGAGGAGAATTTCATTTTCTTCCGGTAAGTGAAGTGAGTATTTTAAAATCGTGGGTTGGTTTAATCTCTTTTGAATACTTTGAGAAAATGTCGTTGGTAGATAAGGATGGTAAACTATCTGCCATATTAATTAACTTAGACAAAGATAGCCCCAATCGTAGCTCTTTAGAATCTTTTAAATGGATATGCAATTCGGCAATTAACAGCCTGCTGCATACCAGAAACCTTCTATTGCGGGGTGAACTCGCACATGCCCATCATAGCTTGTTTTATGTTCATAAATACATTCTTTGGCTCATAAGGATTGAGGTTGATTCTACTAAACACTGGGAAAGCCCAGCCAAGAAAGCAGAGGAAGACCTGCCTGCATATTGGTATAAGAAATATACCCACTGCACGGCAAACTTAGAAAAACGAAGCTTGATTGATGCTTATCAACAATGTTTTATGCTCACTCTGGAGTTGTTCAATAAACTTCAAGCGCCAACAGATTTAGTAAGCCTTTTGGACGAAATAAGAGCTGAAATGTAGCTCCGTATGAAGTAATGGAATTGGACAGTAATTGATTACTGACAATTCCATTATCTTTATAATATTTTGTCACTTGAATGGTTCTCTGTCTACTCGGTAAATCTAAAAAGCGATTAAACATCGTAGGAAGCCTATAAACTGCATTTATTTTGAGTTATCTGCTTTTGTTTCGATATCACCAAAAATTTTTTTTCGATGGTTAATGCCCCAGTCTTTCATTGCATAAATTATCGGCGTTAAAGTATCTGCATAAGGCTCGTGAGTGTACTTGATTTTTATGGGATAATCTGCTACTACCGTTCTTTTCACAAGTTTATGCTGCTCCAGCTCCTTTAGTTCTTTAGCTAGCACCTTGGGCGTAATGCCCGGAATACTCTCCTGGATATCAACAAACCTATCATTGCCTACCCCGATAGAGACAATGATCGGCAATTTCCATTTGCCGCTTATCACGTCTAAAAAGTCTCGCACCGGTTTAATGGTACTTATGCAATCGTTATATCCTCTTTTTACTGCCATAAAAGTCTTTTGAAAATAATAATTCGCTTTCCTTTAGGAAAGGACTATACAAAGTAAAGTGTTTTTTACGGAATTTTGTATCTTAAATTAAAATAAATTATCCGTCAATATGGAAATAGGAACATTAGAACAAAAACATCCAGGCACCTATACTTTCAATGAAGTACTACGTTTAAGAAAATCGTGTCGCGGCTTTTTAGAGACACCGGTGCCCGATGATATGATTACTTCGGTTTTAGAGGATGCGCAGTTAGCACCATCAAATTGTAATACCCAGCCTTGGGAAACGCATATAGTATCGGGAGATAAACTTAAAGAACTCTCTGAGGCTATACTAAGAGTGAACAAAGCAGAAAGGTTTACTCCAGACTTTAGCTTTGATACAGATGAGTATCACGATCGTTATAAAGAGCGTTACTTTAACCTGGGTAAGACCATGTATGAGGCATTTGATGTTAAACGTGATGACAAAGAAGGGCGAAAAGAAGTTTCAGATCTAAACTATAAATTCTTTAATGCCCCACATCTTGCTATCCCATTCATGCCGTCATTTGGCGATAATGTACGTGTTGGCGGTGATATAGGGATGTATGGGCAGACATTTCTCTTATCACTTACAGCGCACGGCCTTGCAGGTATTCCCCAAACAGCGCTCGGCTTTTTTGCTGGAACTATAAAAGAAATATTGAATGTGCCGAGCGAGTTTAAAATGTTGTTTGGAATTTCATTTGGTTATGGCGATCCAAATGCAGCAGGCAATTCGTTTAAATTAGGGAGAGATCCAATTAGTAACAATGTCACTTTCCATCAATAATATATGGTAAAAATGAAAGATGGCAGCAATAAAAAAATGCTCATCGGTCTCACCTCGGGGAACGGATACGGCTTTCAACCGGGAGCGTGGCGTGCGCCGGGTGTCGATCCCACTAGTTATACGAGTTATGATGCCCGCGTGAAACAAGCGCAGGCGGCAGAACGGGGCAAATTCCAGTTTATATTTCTGCCCGACGGCCCGTCTACCGATAACACCTCTTTTCTTGAAACTGATGCGCCAAACTTCAACCTTGATGTGATGATGACATTGGCTGCAGTGGCAAGGGAAACCAAGCGCATTGGCCTAGTAGCCACAGGTTCCACAACTTTTAATGCGCCCTACACACTGGCAAAGCAATTTAAGGCACTTGATATCATGAGCCATGGTCGAACCGGTTGGAACGCCATTACTTCTGCTAGTAATGATGTAGCGGCAATCTATGGGCAAACCATTCCATCCAGCGAGGACCGCTATGGACGTGCACACGAAGTTGTTCAGCTTGTTCAGTCGTTTTGGGGAAGCTGGGGGAAAGATGCATGGGTGCATAACCAGCAAAGCGGACAGTTTGCAAAGCATGATGAGATTGCTACCGTTAATTTCAAAGGCAATTACGTAAGTGCCAGGGGTACACTTTATATTCCGCCATCACAACAGGGGCAGCCTATTGTCTTTCATGCCGGCGGGAGCCCCAACGCGCACGAGCTAGCCGGACGGTTTGCAAATGTAGTTATCGGCGCAGCCTTTACGGTTGAGGACGGTATACAACAGCGCAACGCCTTTCGTCAAGCAGCAAGAAAATATGGACGTGATCCCGATGAGATTAAGTTTATCGCGGGGATGATGACCACCATCGTTAAGGACAGGCGTACTGCGCTTGACCGCAGGCTAGGGTTAATGGGGCATCTTCTTCCACAACGGGTAGCTTACCTGCATCAAATGCTTGGCATACGGTTGGACCGGAATAAGCTGCACGAGCCTCTTTCAGAAGCACAACTCGAAGCGGCCCGTCCTTCCCCGTATGACCCACGATCTGCTAACGCCCTTAAAATTGCAAAAGAGGGTTGGAGTTTGCAGGATACTATTGCGCACGGCGTCATTGATTATCATCCTGCAATCGTAGGCCCGGGTATTGAGGCAGCAGATCACATGCAAGCATGGTTTGAGGCGGGAGCCTGCGATGGTTTCTGGATCTCGCCCGATATATTGGATGATGGTATAGATGCCTTTGTGGATGAGGTAGTTCCCATTTTGCAGGGGCGTGGACTTTTTCACCAGGATTATGAAGGCACAACGCTGAGGGAGCATATTGGTGCACCGGAACAATATGGAATTGACCCTCGCGTTTAAAATAAATAAAATTTAAACAAAAAAATTTGAAAATTATGAAAGTAGGAATTGTTGGAACAGGCTCCATAGGCGGCCTGTTAGCAGAAAAATTATCTCAGGCCGGACACCAAGTAAAAGTGACCAACACTAGGGCAATGCCTGAATTAGAAAAAATAGCTGCCAGTCTGGGCGCGACTGCGGCAACCATACAAGATGTGGTGAAAGACGTAGATGCCATCATTTTCTCTATGCCCTTTACTGCATACAAAGATCTACCGAAAGACTTATTGGCAGCGGTACCTCAGGATGTGGTGGTAATGGATACTTCAAACTATTATCCATTTAGGGATGGTGAGATTGCCGAATTAGAGCAAATTTCCGAAAGCGAGTATATTTCTGGAATACTAAACCGTCCGCTGGTAAAAGTGTTTAATAATATGCTTGAAGGCACCTTGAAATACAAAGGCACAACCGCCGGCGCAGAGGATAGAGTCGCCATTTCTATTGCCGGAGATAACCAGGAGCATAAAAAAGTAGTTACTCAACTGGTTGATCTTACAGGTTTTGATACTGTTGACGCCGGAAATCTGGCTGAATCCTGGAGACAGCAGCCCGGAACACCAGCCTACTGTACGGAATTGAATGAAGCGGAATTAAAACAAGCACTTGCTAGCGCTGAAAAAGGAAAAGCGCCTGCAATCCGAGATCTTATCATGGACAACCTGAGGAAACAGGATTCCTGGCCTTCATACGAAGAAATTTTAGCCGGCAATCGTTTACATGAGATGGGAAAAAAAGTAGATTAAATAACATAAAAAAATAATGATGAAAGTTTTGTATACAGCACAGGCGACTGCTACCGGAGGTAGAAGTGGTCAGGTTAAAAGTGATAATGGGGTTTTAGACCTACAGGTAAGAGCACCCAAAGCAATGGGCGGTGCTAATGATGATTACACGAATCCAGAGCAATTATTTGCAGCGGGTTACTCCGCTTGTTTTGACAGTGCGCTCAACCATACCATTCGCCTGGAAAAGGTGAAGACGGGTGAAACATCCGTTACTGCAAAAGTGTCAATTGGCTCTCTTGAAGGAGGTACATTCGGATTAGCAGTAGAACTTGCAGTAAATATTTCAGGTGTAACTATTGAAGAAGCACAACGACTTACTGAACGTGCCCATCAGGTATGTCCATACTCTAATGCCACAAGAAATAATATTGAGGTAAGTCTTAACACGACAAATAATTAAGATGTGACCTTCCAAGATCGTGATCCGCTAAAAAGCCAATGCATTCATCTTGATTGCAATGGCTTTTTAGCATTTTAAAAATTAATAGGTGGGACAGTTCTTGTTCTGACTTCGTATTTCGGAGAATTTAGACTTGCTGTTCCGCTCCAAATGTAGTGCTCCCTTCTTTTTATTGTTCATCTTCGTATGGCCTAACGCCTCAACAAAAACCATTGCCATGCCGTCATTCAAAATCAATCGTCAGGCTAACAACTTAAAAGAGCAACACACTAAATCGGATTATTTCTAAGTAAAGGTCAAACGGTCTCATACGTCTATAGCTTTACAGTCTATCTTGTCCGCTTTTTAGTTTACATACGTTATATCGGAAAAAATAGGTTTGGCGATAATGACGTGCCACATGAGCTTATTATTGTAGGAGCAGTATTATATAAAATAAGACGAATAGAGATAAGGCGATACTTGTTTTTATTTCGTATATTTGTAGATATATCGAGAAAACAAGGATTAAAATGATACATTATCTCAAAATAAAGAATTTTGGACCAGTAAAGAACGAGGCGGAGATTAACTTTGAGGTTGCAGATAGCATCCAGGAAGATGCTTATGAGATAAGAATGGGTGATGGGCGGAAACTGTTGAAGCTGGCCTATATTTATGGGGCTAATGCTTCGGGCAAAACTACAATTCTAAAGGCGTTTGATTTTCTACGCAAAATCCTCTTGTCTCCTGCTGGCGACAAAGCACAGGAGCTTTCCTTTGATCCCTTTCTTTTTTGTGAGGATGCCTATTCAAAGCCTTCGTATTTCGAGCTATCATTTTATGTCGATGAAATCCGATATTTATATACTTTGAATTTTACCAAACATTCTATTCTGAACGAGAAACTTGTGTTTTACCAAACGGCACGACCGACAGAACTTTTTTCAAGGCAAACCGATCCAGAGAAGCGATTAACAAAAATTCAGTTTGGAACCAAAGTCAGGGTACCGGCAAGGGAGAAAGATCTACTGGAAAGCAATACATTACATAATAACACCGTGCTTGGAGCATATGCCAAAACAAATGTTGATATTCCAGAACTCGAAATGCTGAACAAATGGTTTAGCACCTACCTTCTTGGCTTGGTTACTTCTTCGCATGATTTGACCGAGCTTACAGCCGAACTAATAGATAGAAATCCGAAAATCAACGAATGGATTGATACATTGCTATATAAGGCGGATAATCAGATAGCGAAAGTAATAGTGCCTGATTGGAACGAACAAGTCGGTATACCATCAGATCAGCCGATCCAAATATTAAGGCCGGAAAGCCTTTCGGATAAAACCATAAAAAGGTCACCGGTTGGTTCTTTGGCGAACGTAGATAGGTTTTTTGGCGGGCCATCTGAAAGGAAGATTGAGTTTTTTCACAAAATCGGCAAAGACGATATATATCCATTATCCATACAAAAGGAAAGCAGCGGAACCAAGAGGTATTTTGGTTTGGGCGGCCCACTTTATGAATTAATACACGGATCGCACTTGCTCTGCATCGACGAATTGGAAACGTCTTTACATCCCGATTTGATGAAGCATTTTCTGCAGGTATTCTTAGTGAATTCAACGAGGTCTCAATTATTGATTACCACACATAACCTCTCATTGATGGCCGATACCGATTTTATACGTCGTGACGCGTTATGGTTCAGTGAAAAAGAAGATGACGGATCTGTTTCACTTTTCTCAGCAGCGGATTTTGATACCACAATACTGCGCAAGGATGCCAGCTTAATCAATGCTTACAGAGTGGGGAGATTGGGCGCTAAGCCAAACTTAGGGTCTCCATACATCACATTAGTGGACTAATATGGCCAGACACCCTAAGAACAAAAGAACCAACAAAACGATTGCGATGGTCGGCGATGGTCAGACCGAACGTATTTATTTTGCCAATGTGCGGGATACGGATAGACCGGCCAATCTCAATATTTTTCCTGATTATCCAAGAAAGATCGGTAGCTACAAAGGAGTATTGGAAAGAGCGATTACCTTGAAAAACAATGATTACGACCACGTTTACGCATTAATAGACATGGATAAGATTATTGATGAAAATAAGATAGGAGAGTATCGTATTGCCAAGCAATCTGCGGAACAAGCTGGAGTAACCGTATTGGAAAACAATCCATGTTTTGAAATATGGATATTACTCCATTTTTCATCGACAGGAAAGCTGTTTTCTAGTTGTGACAACGTTATTACGGAGATCAGAAAACCGAGCGCGATTGCAAACTATGAAAAAGGTGAACGCTATTTGACAGGCTTGAAAATCTATGAACGCTACAAACAACAACTAAGAGACAAAGCAATGCCAAACGCTAAAAAACTCGAAGTCGATAGAGATGGGCAAAGTGACCGTTATCCGAGAGCCGAGACCTACCGTTTTTTTGAATGGTATTTTGAGAATTATAAGATTTAGTATGGACAATGTTTTACACTTTTTAGCCTTTTCAATTTTTTCAAGCAGAGGGATATACGCATTACTATTAGGCTCTGGCGTTTCAAGAAATTCTGGTATTCTTAGAGGTTAGGATATTGTATTGGATTTGATTAGGAAAATTGCACAATTGGAAAACGGGGATTGTGGAGCATATACTGATGGATGGTATCGGACTAAATATGGTGAAGAACCAGATTACTCCGCTTTATGACCCGTCCCTAAATATATACAGTCGCAGGCTTTAACGATCCCTTTTCAATTTCTATAAAAAAGTGATTTATAGCTTTCACTAACTGGAATATTGTGTTCATTTATAAAAAGAGCATTACCATCAATAAATTGAATATATTTTAATGATACGATATACGATCGATGAACTCGACAAAAAAGATTCTCGGGGAGCAGGTTGATTATTTCTTTTAAGTTCATGTAGGTGATTATATGTTGATTTTTTGTGTATACGGAGATGTAATTGTTCAATCCTTTTGGTAGTGTTTCACAAACTGTGTAAGTAGAAAAGTTATTCTGAAAAGATTTTGAGCCGTTAAGCTCAAAAAATCTTTTCGGAAATAACTTTTTGATTATTTTTAACCCTTACATAGTTATGATTGACAAAGAACGATTATTAAACGACAAAGACTTTTACAAGTCTTTTAAAAGTGGAGAGGATCTAACCTCTTTTTTCAAACAAATGCACAAGCGAGCATAATAGCTTTATTAGAAATATAAACCTATTTGCTATGAGATAGAATAAGCTTACCTTAAAGATCAAGAAATCCTTTAGTTTTAAAGGTAAAAATAAACTTTCGTTATTGGGAGCACGTGATCCTACAGTTCTACCTACAACTACAATGTTTGGTGAAGGAAAATAATATTTAGCACTCATAAGTTACTTTTTTTTTGACGACACTTAAATAATATTTATAGAACCAAAAATAACAAATTGCCTCTTGTTGCAGATTTTCATGAGGAAAAAGCCTATTGAGGTGCATATGCAATAATGTTTGCAATCTAGGTTCGACATCACGTGTGTTAACGGAATTGAGATAAGACCTTACAGCATCGAAATATTCTACCTGATTTTTTTTTAGTTTCTTAGGAATAATAAAGTGTTGACAGAAATAAGCTAGTGTATCTTTGTGTTCTCTATAATGAGCATCTATGTCTACTTTTTCGAAGGAGCTTTCCGACAGTATATTCAATGCGATTTCGGAAATTAGCTCAAAAAAATAAAGAATTCGCAATTTACTCCAACCTAGGTAGTCTTAGATTTCATGTCTGTAAGTTTTTTTTAACCAAATGTAAAACTATAACCTAATAAAATTATGCCTTCATTTTCTACCAAGTGTAAATTAAACAATATCATTTTTTTAGTTTTTCTTTTCTCTTTTGTTGTCTGAAGTAACTGTTGTTCTGTTTATCGTTTTCTTCAACATCTTCATTATCTTGAGATAGATTTCACTCAAGCTGATTTAATCGCCTTAAATGTTCCAAAAAAGAATTCGAGTTCAGTACCAGCGGAATCAGTTTACGTTCGCAATTCAAAAGCGCGAAGTTTATGATTTTATTTGCAGTTTTCCGGGGCATTGGGGAACAATGCAGGGACTGATCGTCGTGATCGATTAGAAGCCGGGCCAAATGCGCATGGTTGGTCGGAAACCTTCATTACGAGGACGGCTGTCAAAGACAATTGACCATTCTCATAATGACGGAGCCTGTAAAAATAACTTATCCCGTACTGG
>NZ_FUKU01000067.1 GCF_900163865.1 Sphingobacterium sp. JB170 | reverse complement strand
CAGAACTATAAGAATATTATTCAGCAATCAAATATGTAGTTCGTAGGGCGGATACGATGGTCAAAAATTTTACAGAACTACAATAAATACAATACTTGGTGGTTATGGAAATGGATTTGAACTTTCAGAAGATGGAGAAATATTAGAACTACCAGATTCAAATATTTCATCACTTTTAGAAGCGGATATTCCATCAAATGATGAGAATAATGTAACAAACAAAATCAGTTTAGCAGTTTTGAAATTTCGACGTCACAAATCAACTTTAGAGGACAGAAAAGATTCTATAAGAGAACTTGCTGATGTTTTAGAATTCTTAAGACCTAAAATCAAAACAGTTTTAGATGGAAAGGATGAAAAAGATTTATTCAATATTGCTAATAATTTCGGTGTAAGACATCATAATAACCAACAAAAAGTTGAATATGATAAACCTATATGGTATAGTTGGATGTTTTATTTTTATTTAGCTACAATTCATGCAATCCTTCGATTAATAGATAAACATAAAAAGCCTAGCATATAAAAACTAAGTTTTCCTTTATTGTCCTACTGGCAAAACGAAAACTTAGCTTTTAGCGTTAGTCTTTTATTTAATATTTTTTTCTCTAATTGACTGATCATTTCTGATTAAAGAACTTGATTTTATAACATATGCTAAGGCAGATTTTGATTATACAGTTTATATTTCAGGAGCAGCTCAACCAAAATTAACAAAGGAAAATGTTATGAATATTCTATTGATTGTTCCGTCTCTTCCTAAACAGGAAGCCATTGTTTTATATTTAGATGAAGTCACTACAAAAATAGACCAAGCCATTACACAAAAGCAAATTATTCAATTAAAAGAATACAAACAAAGCCTTATCAACAATGTAGTGACAGGGAAAGTAAGGGTAGCTTCTTAGGGTAGAGTATATTTAGATTACCAATTATGAACCTAAACCATTATAAAGCTTTAATACAATCCATGCCGGTATTAGATCAGGCATTTGTAGTCAAAGCTAACAATTGGGACAAGCAATTGCTTCCCGAACATTTAAGTGGTATTTTCAAAGAAGAGGCAGAGATTATGCTCAGCGTGGACTCTTTATTTTATATTTGCACAATTTGTGGGAAACTACCTGTAATTTTGATTTATGGATAAATATAGAATTTGTATCTTTTTAAAGATTAAAAATTTCTTTAATAGGTTTAACCTAGCACCTCTTTTCTTTATTTGTTTAGTTATAAAATTTTTTTTATCTGGATTGTTTGGGAATGTAATTTCTTCATTATTTCCAAATCAATTGGAACATTCAATATCAAAATTACCGACTTATGAAGCTTTCGCAGCAGCTTTTTTTTTCGCACCTCTTTTTGAAACTTTTATTTTTCAATTTTTATTTTTTTATGTAGGTGGAAAATTAAGATTAAATAATTTTCAAATTGTAATTATTTCTTCGATATTATTTGCTATTTCGCATCATACATCTTTGGCATATGTCGTATTAACCTTATTGTCCGGACTATTCTATAATATTGTATATCTCAATATTAAAGAAAAGTATGAAGTCGCAGTAGCTTTCTTTTTTATAGTCGGTATTCATGCAATCTATAATTTTGTGGTTTGGTGGAATATTTTTTTTATAAAATAAACGCATTCGCCCTCCGAACTAGATGTCCGTTGATTTCTTGAAGTTTTGCGGATACACTTATAAGTGATAACTGTCAAAGCAAGACCACGAAATAGCCATACTGTGCACATATTAAGGTGAAGGTTTATCGCGCTAGTAAATATGGGTGCTTTAGATCATTGCCGTAATGGACTTTGTAGCACCATGGATAACATGAGTCTACTGGGGCAGTCGGGTACGCAGTAAATGCAATCTTTCGTACATGAATGCACATCTGGATCATTCCTTGTTTCGGGATCTATACTACCGACTATTGGATGATTTGTCGCAAAAGAACATACACCGACGTTCAGAACTACATCAATTGATGGAATAGGTCTTCCTGATCGATGCTACGGTAATTCCACTTTGCCTGTCGATGTTTGATTGGGGGAGGGATCGTAATGTTAAAACTACATGCGATGCTGAATTATGAGGACTATATGCTTCCCTTTGTGCACATCACAGATGGCAAAACACAGACACGACTGTAGTAACAGTATCTGATATAAGAGAAAGTTGTGGATGTACGAAGGTGACATGGTCAAAAGGTCCTTTGCAACCTGGTCAAAAAAGTGACCTCAAGGTTCTTTTTGAGACAAAGGGTAAAATAGGCTTTCAGATGGAATATATTGCATTGATAATCAAAGGATCAGATGAACCCGTTATTGTAACATTTGAGGGAGAGGTTTTCTGAATTTTATTACTAGACTCATATTATCTTTAATTATGATATTTACATGGACTGAATTGTTTATACTCTTAATTGTCTTAGCTATATTTATTGTTTATCCAATTTGGGAAATCTATCACAGTCAAAAATTTACGATGGCTAATAAAATACAATGGTCTTTATTTCTAATAATATTTCCAATAGTAGGATTCATTTTGTACATAACTATGGGTAGGAATAAAATTTAGTTAGGTATTTCAGTATGTCGTAGCTCTATAAAATGCTAATTGTTCCGAATTTGCTTCTCCAATTTCTCTAAATGAATAAAAGTATTTGTGATTCCAAAGAGGAATTGGGTTTTTGGAGCGAGATTTCGTGATCTGCAATCTTCTATAAATTTGTCAATTGCTGAGGAGATTAACCAATATGTAGAAATTGAGTCTGCAAATATAATTTCATCTTTCTTTTTTTCAACTGCAGTTATAAATTCATTTTCAAGATCAGGGAAAAATGGGTTAAAACCATTTTTTAACTCTCCTAGTAGGTATTTGAGCATCTCCTGTATCTCCCTTTCCTTTTTTTCTATATCATGAATATAATTGATCCCACCCGATAACTCAAATCTCTTATAGGTGCTTTCGTTCGGTTGAAGATAATACAACGCGATAAACCATCCTCGTTTCGCTCGGACTATTTTTGGTTCTTTATATTTTGGTTTTGTTCCCATATTTTTAAAGAATTTCCCGGATCTATATTTTGGTGGGAGTTTTGGTGGGACTTTTATTCTTAAAAAATTAAAACCCGCTGATTTTCAGCGGGTTTTAATTCATCTTTTGCGGAGAGGGCGGGATTCGAACCCGCGGTACCGTTTCCAGTACGACAGTTTAGCAAACTGTTCCTTTCGGCCACTCAGGCACCTCTCCGTTTTTTCAACAGTGCAAACATAAATCAAATATTCCACTCTTCAAAGTCGTGAAATGTATTTTTTGATTATTTTCAATAACCATCTGAGGCTCAAAAAGATTTTTTTTCTAAGCGTTTTCTATGACAGATTTCTTGTTAACGTCGTAGTCAATCCGGATGTGATATATACTTTTTAACATAGATTTAAAAATATCAGAAACCTCCGTAAGGTCACGCATTGTTATGTTTGCATTTATGAATTGGCGCTGCGTTATTTTGTGATCGATAATTTTGTCAACCAAAGTGTTGATGGACTCTTCGGTTGGTTCTTTTAATGATCGCGAGGCTGCTTCCACGGAGTCAGCAATCATCAGTATTGCAGTTTCCTTAGAAAATGGTACTGGGCCGGGGTAGCGGAAAATGCTTTCGTCTACCAATTTTTCTGGATTATTTTTTACTGCCAAATTGTAAAAATAATCTACTTTTGTTGTTCCGTGATGTGTTCTTATAAAATCAATGACAACTTCCGGAAGAAGATTTTTTTTAGCCATTTCGAGTCCTTTAAGGACATGTGAAATGATGATTTGTGCAGATTGTTCAGGTGTAAGTTCGGCGTGCGGATTGGCCCCGGCTTTTTGATTTTCGATAAAGAAAAGAGGATTCTGCATTTTTCCGATGTCGTGATACAACGCGCCTGCCCGTACCAGTAGGGGATTCCCGCCGACTTTATAGACAGCAGCTTCAGCAAGATTTGCAACTTGGAGAGAATGCTGAAATGTCCCGGGTGCCTTCAGGGACAATTCTCGAAGAAGCTTAGAGTTACTATTTGTGAGTTCCATCAAGGTTAGATCCGATACAATGCCGAATAACCGTTCAAATGCATATATCAATGGATAAGCGAGTAGGGTTAACCCAACACTTACAATAAATGGTATGATATCTGACCAGTATATACTTTGCAGCGAACCGTTCCTTGTTAAAACTAACCCGATATAGGAAATGGTATAAGTGATTAAGATTAGGAGCGAGGAGATGAGGAATTGTTCCCGTTTTACAAGAGTTTTTATACTGTAAATTGCAACCATACCAGCGATAAATTGAAGAAAGACAAAATCATAACTGTTTGGTACAAACAACGCGGCAATGAGTACCATCAACAAATGTATATTCAAAGCCACTCGGGTGTCAAAAAGGACACGAAAAATAATTGGTACGCTACAATAGGGGATGTAATACAAACTGGGGATTTGTACATTTAGTGCCCACGATAGGACCCCGAGCATGGCAACAATAACTATTAATATGATGAATATAAGCCGGTTGTTCTCGAATATAGATGATCGAAAATAAAATAAGAACACCATTAACAGCGCCATACACGTCGAGATCATTATGAATTGTCCAAAGGCGACATAGCTTTGGTTGCCGCTGATGCGAGCCTCATCTTCGAAAACTTTACGTAATGATTCTATTTTCTGATAGGTTTCATTATTGATTGTCTTATCTTTTTCGGCGATCAGTTCACCTTTTTGTACGACACCACGTGTTGTTGAAATATTTGTCAACGCACTTTGTTCAATCTTATTGGTCAGATTTTCGTTGAAGATATAATTAATCGTAACGTATGCTTTAAGTGTCTCCGTGAACCACGTTTTTCGCCCTATTTTTTTGTTTTTTTCGATGCTGGCACTAATGTATTGATTCGCTGATTCGATTGTGAATATGTCGGCTGTGTTTTTTTGCTGGGCAATGTTTTCGTGCAGTAGCGTAAAGTTATACTGGCTTTTTGTATTATCGACTTCGCTCGGGTCCTCACCTTTGTTCTGATACCGATTATTTAATGAGACGATTCCTCGGTCATAGACATAGTTAAGCAGTGCGTTGCCAACTGCTTGGTAAACTTCCAAGCTCTGACCTTCGACAGAATCCATGTTGCTTATCTGCCATTTCTCTGGGATGTCGGTGTTAAATTGATCAATTTGTTCTTTGCTAGCACTAAGGTTTAGGTTATATATCGGTTGAACAGTTTTAAGTATCTGTTCCCGATCTTTAATCAGCTCCTGCTGCGTCTTGAGAATAGCAAAATTGTAGGGCGATATAAGGTTGTCGTGATTCCATGCTTTTCCTTTTTGGAATTCGTATCTAAAGCGAGGTTGTTTTGGCAAAAAGATACAGATGAGTACGATAGCCAAAATGATCATCGCAAACTTGATTATAAAGGAATTATTCTGAGTCTTCTCGTGTAGATAGTTTATTTTAAGTTTCGCCACGTTGGTGTCCTTTTGTTCTGTTTCACAATATTTAAAACAAATGTACTATTTATTGACGAATGCGTTAGGGTATTTAAATTATGAAAAACGCCGCAATTCGGAGTTGACTTGTGTATATTTGCAAAAAATTAAAATTCTTTAAGATGAAACACTTAATTGCTCCTTCGGTGTTGGCTGCAAATTTCGCTAAACTTTACGACGATATACAGATGGTCAATAAGAGTGAAGCAGATTGGTTCCATATCGATATTATGGACGGTGTCTTCGTGCCGAACATTTCTTTTGGTTTTCCCGTGATGCAGGCTATTGCAAAACACGCGGAGAAACCTCTTGATGTGCATTTGATGATCGTTGACCCAGATCGATATTTGACGGCATGTAAAGAATCAGGAGCCGAAATAATCACGGTGCATTATGAGGCATGCACGCATCTTCATCGGACATTAGCTGCTATCAAGGAACTGGGGTGCAAGGCCGGTGTTGCTTTAAACCCACATACACCGGTAAGCTTATTGCGAGACGTTATTCAAGATGTCGATTTGGTTTGTTTGATGTCTGTAAACCCGGGGTTTGGGGGACAGAAATTTATTGATCGTACATACGCTAAGATTAGCGACCTTAGGACGATGGCCGCTGGGATAAATGACGCGTTGTTGATTGAAATCGATGGCGGTGTGGGAGATAAAAATGCTGCATTGTTGTTAGAAGTGGGTGCCGATGTGCTGGTAGCAGGTAGTAGCGTTTTTTCTGCTGAAAGCCCAACCGAAGCAATACGGAGCCTTAAAAATGTTGTACATGGTGCACAACAAGTTTAGGACAAGAATTTAAAAAGGGCATTTGCCCTTTTCTTATAAATACCGGTTCTGGAAAAGAATATTTTTGAAAAAAAGATGGACTTGTCATTGGGTTCACGTCTTGTTTGGATTTATTCCAAATTAGTACGTAGCTTGACTTAAGACTACTTTTAACCTATTCTTTTTTGTATTTTTGTGTTAATCAAAATCGATAATCGATTTAGTTTTAATTGAGTACATTAAATAATAATTAATAATAAATGGCTTTTGATATTGAAATGATCAAAAAGGTTTACGGCCAATATAACGAGCGCATTGCAGCTGCTCGTAAAGTGGTTAACAAACCTTTGACCCTATCTGAGAAGATTTTGTATACTCACTTATGGGATGGAAGTGCGACTGAGGCATATGAACGTGGTAACTCTTACGTTGATTTCACTCCAGACCGTGTAGCTATGCAAGATGCGACAGCGCAAATGGCATTGTTACAATTTATGCAGGCTGGACGTCCGAAAGTGGCAGTACCTTCGACGGTGCACTGTGACCACTTAATTCAAGCAAAAGAAGGAGCAGAAAAAGATTTAACACGCGCCAGGAACGAGAGTTCAGAGGTGTTTGACTTCTTATCTTCAGTTTCAAATAAATATGGCATCGGTTTTTGGAAACCAGGTGCCGGTATTATTCACCAAGTAGTTTTGGAAAACTACGCGTTCCCAGGCGGTATGATGATCGGTACCGATTCGCACACCGTGAATGCGGGCGGTCTAGGTATGGTTGCTATTGGAGTTGGTGGTGCGGACGCATGTGATGTAATGGCTGGACTTCCATGGGAACTTAAATTTCCAAAATTAATTGGTGTTAAGTTAACGGGTAGCTTAAGTGGATGGGCTTCGGCGAAAGATGTGATTTTAAAAGTTGCTGGTATTCTAACTGTAAAAGGTGGTACCGGTGCGATCGTTGAATATTTTGGTGAAGGTGCAGAATCTTTGTCATGTACTGGTAAAGGTACTATCTGTAACATGGGGGCAGAGATTGGAGCAACCACGTCTACTTTTGGTTATGATGCATCCATGGAACGTTATTTGCGCGCAACAGATCGTGCCGAGGTTGCTGATGCTGCAAACGCAATAAAAGAGCATCTATCTGCAGATCCAGAGGTATATGCGGATCCGGAAAAATATTTTGACCAATTGATTGAAATTAACCTTTCAGAATTGGAACCTTCGTTGAACGGACCTTTCACACCAGATTTATATACGCCTGTCTCTCGTATGGCTGAAGAAGCCGAAAAGAACGGCTGGCCGCTGACTGTAGAATGGGGGTTGATTGGATCATGTACGAACTCTTCGTATGAGGATTTAACACGTGCAGCTTCTATTGCGAAGCAAGCTATTGACAAAGGTTTGGTTACTAAAGCTGAATTCGGTATTAACCCGGGTTCCGAGCAAGTACGTTACACGGCTGATCGTGATGGATTACTTAAAACGTTTGAGGATTTAAACGCAACAATATTCACAAATGCTTGTGGACCATGTATTGGAATGTGGGATCGTGAAGGAGCTGATAAGCAAGAGAAAAACACAATTGTACACTCGTTTAACCGTAACTTCGCTAAGCGCGCTGACGGCAACCCGAATACGTTCGCTTTTGTGACCTCTCCAGAAATGGTGGCGGCAATTGCAATTTCAGGTAACTTAGGTTTTAATCCGGTTACAGATACGCTGACAAATAAAAATGGTGAGCAAGTAAAACTGGATCCACCTACAGGTGAGGAACTTCCAGAAAAGGGTTTTGCTGTTGAGGACGCGGGCTACCAAGCGCCAGCAGCCGACGGAACAGGTGTTGAAGTGAGTGTTGCATCGACTTCTGACCGACTTCAAATCTTAGAGCCATTTACGGCATGGGAAGGTACAGACTTGAAAGGATTGAAACTGTTGATCAAAGCAAAAGGTAAGTGTACGACGGATCACATTTCTATGGCTGGACCTTGGTTGAAATATCGTGGTCACCTGGATAATATATCAAACAACATGCTTATCGGCGCGGTGAACTTCTTCAACGACAAAACGGATTTAGTGAAAAGCCAAATAAGTGGTGAGTACGGACCTGTTCCAGCAACACAGCGTGCATATAAAGCTGCAGAGGTTGGTTCTATTGTAGTTGGAGATGAAAACTACGGAGAAGGTTCATCACGTGAGCATGCTGCCATGGAGCCGCGTCACCTAGGTGTTCGTGCCGTTCTTGTAAAATCATTTGCGCGTATTCACGAAACAAACTTGAAAAAACAAGGAATGCTTGGATTGACGTTTGCAAACAAAGATGATTACGAGAAGATTCAAGAAGATGATACGATCGATATTGTAGGATTAACAGAATTTGCGCCAGGTAAGCCGTTGACTATCGTCTTACACCATGCAGATGGTTCTACAGATGAGATCTTAGCGAATCATACTTATAATGCGCCACAAATTGAGTGGTTTAAGGCTGGTGGAGCGTTGAATATTATTCGCAGGAACCAAGTCAAATAAAAATTATTGTATAATAAAAACGCCTCTCAAAACTAATTTGAGAGGCGTTTTTATTTTCCGACGTCTCGTTCTCCAATTAGGGAATCAAAGCGTATTTTTAGGCAAGCTGTTTGATTTCGGCCATAGCGGTACGAATTGCCTGCTGTGTAGCTGTGCTGACCGGGACTAATGGTAATCGTACCTGGTCTGATGCTATCACGCCGAGTTCTTTTAATATAAATTTTACGCCGCAGGGGTTTCCTTCAATAAAACATAGATCTATTAACTTAAGCAACGAGTTATGTACGGGCCGCGCTTGTTCGTATTGGTTGCCAATACAAAGAGCAGTTAATGATTTTACGCTTTGTGGGTAGGCATTTCCCACAACAGAAATAACGCCAACAGCACCCAAGGCAATCATAGGAAGGGTGATGGGATCATCTCCGGAAATCACTTGAAAAGTACTTGGTTTGTTACGAAGGATTTCATTAAAATGATTAAAGTTTCCCGATGCGTCTTTGGTTGCAATGATGTTAGGATGGTCCATCGCTAAGCGAATGGTCGTCTCGGGGCTGATGTTGCTTCCCGTGCGTCCGGGTACATTGTATAAAATTACCGGAATTTTGGACGCAGTAGCGATAGCATTATAATGTTGGTAGATCCCTTCCTGTGAGGGTTTGCTGTAATATGGAGATACGGAAAGTATAGCGCAAAATCCTTCTGTGTCGAATGCATTTAGTTGTTCAACCACTTCGTGTGTATTGTTGCCCCCAATACCCGCTACCAAGGGCACTCTATTGCTAACTTGCTTCACGGTGAAATCAAACACTTGTTTTCGTTCTTGCGCGCTTAATGTTGCTGTTTCTCCGGTGGTACCTAGTGAGACCAGGTAATCCATACCTTGTTCGATTTGGTATTCGATTAGGTTGGCTAATGAATCAAAGTCGATCGTTCCCTCTACATTAAAAGGCGTAACCAGTGCCACGCCTGCTCCTTGAAGCTCGTTCATTTCTCGTATTTTATTTAATTGTCTTGATTAATCATTTTAATAATTTCATCTTCCGAAATAATAGGAATCTGAAGTTTCTCTGCCTTGGCTAGTTTTGATGGCCCCATCTTGTCGCCCGCAACCAAGTAGTTTAGTTTTGCCGATATGGACGATACTATTTTACCTCCATGTGATTCAATGAGATGGGTCAGCTCCTCTCTGGAGTAATTCGCAAATACGCCAGATATTAGGAATGATTTGTTGGAAAGGCTGTTCCCAGCAAGTATACGTTCTTGTTCGACGACTGCGAATTGAAGTCCCGCAGCTTTTAGTTTTTCTAATTCTAATTGGTGCACTGGGTCATGCAGGTAGTCGAACACACTCATTGCGATCCGCTCACCTACATCTGGTACAGCCGCAATGTCGGCTATGGTTGCGTCATTCATGGCTTGTATGTTTTTGAAGTACGCGGCTAATTTTTTTGCCGTTGTATCTCCAACATGCCGTATGCCTAATGCAAAAAGCACTTTTTCAAACGGTTTGCTTTTCGATTCTTCAATTCCGGTGAGCATATTTTCGATTGATTTTTCACCAAATCGCTCTATCTTTTTTAGCTGTTCGCGTTGTTCGGATAGCGAGTAGATATCCGTGATTTTTGAAAGTAGCCCTAGTTGGAAGAACGTTGCTATTGTTTCATTCCCTAGTCCCTGGATGTCCATCATCTTGCGACCAATAAAATGCTTCAACTTCCCTACAATTTGCGGTCGGCATCCGTCTTCGTTTGGGCAGTAGTGCACCGCTTCCCCCTCCTGACGAATCAGTTGTGTTCCGCATTCTGGGCAGTGCGTCGGGTAGACGATGGCCAGCGTATTTTTTGCTCGCTTTTCGTTATTGATGCCGATGATTTTTGGAATAATTTCTCCACCTTTCTCCACAAATACGGTGTCCCCTTCGTGCAGATCGAGGCGCGCTATTTCGTTGGCGTTGTGGAGTGATGCTCGTTTTACCGTTGTTCCGGCAAGTAGTACAGGTTTTAAGTTAGCGACAGGCGTTACAGCGCCGGTACGCCCCACTTGGTAGATGATGCTATTTAAAGTGGTCTCCACGCACTCTGCTCTGAATTTGTAAGAGATAGCCCAGCGTGGTGATTTCGCGGTAAAGCCCAGCTCTTCTTGCTGAGCATAATCATTTACTTTGATGACAATGCCATCGATGTCGTACGATAATTGATGACGCTGTGTGTCCCAATGAGAGATAAAAGACAAAATATCCTCGATACTGTTGCATAGTTTGGTGTGTTCGCAGGTTTGGAAACCCCATTCTTTGACAGCTTGTATACTTTCCCAATGGCCGGGGAATTGCTTTGCCCGGTTTTCACAGTATAAAAAGTATAGAAAGCAGTCTAGCGGACGTTTCGCAACTTCTTTGGGATCTTGCAGTTTAATTGTTCCGGAGGCAAAATTCCTAGGGTTGGCATAAGTTTGCTTCCCGTCTTGCTCGCGGCCCTTATTCAGCCGCTCGAATGCTTTGCGATGCATGAATATTTCGCCCCGAATTTCGAACAGCTCTGGGTAGCGTCCTGGGTGCAGATTATGGGGGATGCTACGAATCGTCTTAACATTATTGGTCACTTCATCTCCCTGGGTGCCATCGCCACGTGTCACTGCGCGTATCAATTTACCATTTTGATAGGTGATGGAAATGGATAGGCCATCGAATTTTAGTTCGCAGACATATTGCACTTGGTCGCCAACGACTTTTCGCACACGCTCATCAAAGTCACGTAATTCCTGTTCGTTATAGGTGTTGCCAAGCGAGAGCATGGGCCAGCGGTGCTGGACCGTGTTGAATTTATGTGTAATGTCTCCACCTACTTGCTGGCTAGGGGAATTAGGGTCTTTAAATTGTGGGTATTGCGCTTCTAAAGCTTCAAGTTCTTTTAGTTTTTGGTCAAAATTATAATCAGAAATCTCCGAATTGGCGAGCACATAATATTGATAATTATAGTCGTTGAGCTCGTTGGTGAGCTGTATAATTTTTTCCTGAACTTCTGCTAACATAGTCAGCAAAATTAAGAAATAAATGCCTTAAATAAATTAAAAACGGTGTTTTTTAGAAACACGCAAACTCGCGTACAAATTCCAGATCGGCGGATTTAGTATTCTTCGATAAAGGATTTGTTATTTAAAATTTTCAACTTTTAAATTGGCGAATTTCCGGATTTTATTCACATAAAAGCCCCAAATGACGCTGCGCTTATAAAATCCAGTTAAGTTGCCTTTGCCCGGATACCCTTTTCGTTTTGCTGCATTTTTGAAAAGATGCAAGAAGAAAAACTGATGTGCACGGGAGATTGCCCACGCATCACGTGGTTTCCCGTCGATTAAAAACTTTATTGCCGCAAATAAATCGAGCCATAATCGCACGAATATTATCCAAAAACCAAGCGCTAGGTGCGTGTTTTTTTGCACCATTACCAGGTTGTTACGAAAGTTGAGGTAGGTTTTTTGGGGATTACTAGTATTTAGTGTACCCCCACCAACATGATATATCGTCGATTGGGCGACGTAACCGATTCGGTGCCCCATTCGTTTTAGACGCCAGCATAAATCGATTTCTTCCATATGTGCGAAAAAGTCAGCATCGAATCCATCTGCAGCCTTCCAGGCGTCACTATGGATAAATAGTGCAGCCCCGGTCGCCCAGAAAACTTCACAGTTGTCGTTGTATTGACCATTATCTTTCTCCACGACATGCATCATGCGTCCGCGGCAGAAGGGGTAGCCATATAAATCGATAAATCCACCTGCAGCGCCTGCATGTTCGAAAAACCCTTTTTGATGCATGGCAATGATCTTGGGCTGGGCCGCGACCATCCCAGGCTCCGTCTCTAGGTATTCGATTACGGGTTCAATCCAGTTGGGCGTTACCTCCACATCGGAATTGAGGAGGACGTAATAGTCGGCTTCCACCTGTTTTAATATTTCATTATAGCCTCCTGCAAAACCCAAGTTCGTCGCGTTGCAAATTATTTTTATGGAAGGATAATTTTCGGCTACATAGGACACCGAGTCATCAGTAGAGGCGTTGTCACCAAGAATAAATTCAATATTAGGGTAGGTGCTATTGTACACCGAGGGAAGAAATTTTTCCAAAAAAAATCTACCGTTCCAGTTTAAGATTACTACAGCAACTTTAGGCATGTTTTTCATGATCTTCGTTTTCGTTTCCATCGGCGGTGTGACCATAACCAATACTCAGGCTGTTCTCTTATCATTTGTTCTGTAAAACGGTTATGGATATGCGTAATCTCATGCTCGGGATAATCGTCTGGATTTTCAACGAGCGTGGTGAATTTAAAATAATAATAACCTCGTTTCTTTTTGCGGCCGACGTGACAATAAACAACGGGGCTTTTTGTAAGCCGCGCAATACGTTCGGCGCCCGTGAAGACTAGAGTCTCCTGATTGAGGAATTCCATGAAGTAGTCGGAATCTTGATAGGTTGGCGTTTGATCGGCCACGAATACGCTGATGAACGGCGTGGCTTTTAACCGCACGACATGCCGTAAAATTTGCTTCATCGGGACCATTGTGGCACCTAGGCGGCCACGCAGTTGATTGTATGCCGCGTTAAAGTATACGTTATTTAAGGGTTTGTAGACGACCAGTCGCGGGTGATCAGTCATGGTGGACATGCGGTATATCGCTAATTCCCAATTGCCGTAATGTGCGGTCACCCCAATAACACCTTTCCCTTGATCGAAGTGTTTCTGTATCTCTTGTACATTTACTATTTCGATCCGTTCATTTACCTGTTTTTTTGTCATTGTCGCCATTTTCATGGTTTCCACAATAAGGTCGGGCAAGAAGCGGTAGAATTTTTTGGCCAATTCGAGGCGCTGCTCTTCGGTTTTGTCCGGAAAAGCATTTTTTAAGTTCGTTAATACCACATTTTTCCTATATCCGATAATATAGAAAAGTATATAATAAAGAAAATCGGAAAAGCAATACAAAAACCAAAATGGCAAAAGCGACATGATATAGAGTACTACTGAAATGCTTCTTTTTCTCATGAACAGGGTCAAATTCCTTAGATTGAATGCAAATATCCCTAAATAAGTTTACTTTTGCCTAAAATAGTTAAAATCGATGGAATCACAATTGCTTTTACCCGCTTTTTATTTACCTCCAGTGTCTTATTTTCATACAATTAAGAGCGCTGGACTGCATTTATTGCTGGATCGTTTTGAACATTACCCGAAGCAAACCTACCGCACGCGAGCAAAAATCGGTACCGCAAATGGCATTTTAGAACTGTTTGTTCCAATTGTACACGGACGGAAAGAACATGTTGCGATGAAAGACGTGCGTATTAACTATGAATTTGATTGGCAGCGCTTACATTGGATGAGCTTGCAAACGGCCTATCGTAGTTCTGCTTTTTTTGAGTTTTATGAAGACGATTTTGCCGATTTTTATACCAAAAAGCATAGCTTTCTATTTGATTTTAATGTTCTTCAACTAGAATTAATATTAAAATGCTTGAAGCTGAATTGTACCTTGACATATACAGAATCTTATCAAGACGTGCAGTCTGGGCCTGACCTGAGACGGGCGATACACCCTAAAAAACAAAACCTTTGGGCTGATCACAAACCTTATCATCAGGTTTTTCAGGATAAGAACGGTTTTTTGTCGGATTTGAGTATTGTCGATCTACTCTTTAACCAAGGTCCGCAAAGTAAAAGTTATCTGTAAATTTCAGCCGTTTCGTTTATTTTTGCAAAATAGGACGCTGTTGTTAAACTTTCTAATGCGTTTGCTGTTTTAGATTAAATAACAATCGATTGATGAAAAGAATTTTCGTTTTATTAGCAATTCTTGCTTTTTTACAAGATTTATCCTCTGCACAGACGGCCACGGATACGCTGCATTACCGTAAAATTTATTACATGGGCGGGACAGGGTTGTCCTTTCCTATCGGCCGAACTTCGAAGGCGCTGAAGACAAACTTATTTTCAGGAAGTGCCGGGCTAGATATTGCCCTGAAGAACCGCAGTTATTTCCTGATGCCAACCTTGTATATGTTAAATTTCGGTTACAAACAACAGATCAAAGATCCGGCATATAATTCGATGGTCTATAATGGTAAAGCGAGCTTCTATCTATTGAGCTTGGCGGCCGGAAAACGCAAGCAGTTCAAACGGCTCAATACCTATTCCTACGTGGGACCGGCTTTTGGTTTGCAGACTGAACCGCGCGCCGATGTGGTTGGTGATATGGTGAAAATGAAGAACAAAAAATCGTGGACGTTGGCTGGAAAAATTGGTTTGGGCGCAGATTATAAGTTCCCTGGTTTTTTTATTGGAGGTGAATTAGGTTATCTTTATAGTGTCCGGAAGATTGAGGGAAACCCAGTACAGTTTTTAACAATCATGATTGGGTTAAAATCAGATATCACGGGGCTTAGTAAAAAAGTCACTGATGTGATCGGGGTGGAGACGTATGAAATAGATAAACACTAAAAATAGAAAAGTATTTGTTTTAATTTATAACACTATTTGTATCATAACACTTCGTCAATACGCAAAATAAACCGGGGTAACAGATATAACCGCATGGAACATGTTTCAAAGAAGCGTTATACAAAACGCATACAAGCTACCGGTGGCACTATAATAGTTCCCGATCCAATTTCTGCTGTAAAAACAGAAACGGTGGCCATTTACGCTAGCGTGTCGTCTTTTGAAAATAAGTCCAACTTACTATCCCAATCAAAAAGACTTCAAGAGTTCTGCTTATTAATAGAAAAAATCATAAATCAAAAACAAATGAAAATGTAGGAATAAAAACATTTGCCGTACAGTCTGACGGTGTTGAGGTGTCTGCTAATAAGTTTTTCAGAGAAAGCCAATCTGTATTACGAAGAATGCAAAGAAACCTTAGCTGGAAGAATATAGGAAGTAACCGAAGAATTAAGCAAAGATTAAAGGTTGGTAGAGTATACGAGAAAGTGGTCAATAAAAGTATTCATTTCCGTCAAGAATACTCAACTAGACTTGTCAATGAATTCGACGCCGCTGTGGTTACATGAAGAAAGACTTAAAATTAGCAGATAGAAACTGGGTTTTCCAAGGGTGTGGAGAGATTCAGGACAGAGGCCTAAGTGTAGCTAAATATTGATAGAGTAGGAGTTAATGCTCTCTATAATCAGTCGCAGAGCGAATATAAAGCTATCTTGTTAGGCATTTACGGTGAGGCGATTACAGTTAAGTAGGATAGAATTCTATAAAATCTATAATTATAAAGATTAGACTATGTATGGATTTAATAAAATTAAGCGTGTAGGGCAGATTCTCCAGATTCTTTCTAAACACGGGTTTGAAGAAGCAATTTCCAGATCGAATATCGATCGCATAATCCCCGAAAGTTTTTTACTTTGGAATAGTCATACCAAACGAATTTTCCAGGAAGATTTTAATGTACGTGTGCGCCTTGCTATTGAGGAACTAGGTCCAGCGTTTATTAAGTTCGGTCAGATGCTCAGCAATAGGGCGGACGTTATCCCCGATGACTTGCGGCTGGAGCTTGTCAAGTTGCAAGACGACGTGCCGGCTGAGCTTATTGATATTGAACAAAGGATTTGCGAGTCGTTGCGCTTAACATCCGTCTCAGACCATTTCCTTTCCATCGACAAAGACCCCTTAGCCGCGGCATCGATCGCCCAGGTGCACCGGGCGGTTCTTCTTGATGGCTCTCAGGTGATCTTGAAGGTTAAACGTAAAGGAATTGATGAGCTCGTACGGACGGATTTATCCTTTTTGGAAGACCTCGTTAAGCTCTTACGGAGCAAATATGAGGCAATTCAGAAGATTAACCTCTATGAAATCGTACAGTCTTTTGCTAATTCGCTGCATGGCGAGCTTTCCTTTATCAATGAGCTGAATAATGTCGAACGATTTCGCCGGCACTTTAGCGAGAGTAAGCAGGTGTATGTTCCTAAAGTCTACCGCGCTTACTCGAACGATGAGATTCTTTGTTTGGAATTTATCGACGGGGTGAAGATTAACGATATCCAAGGCCTCGAGAGGTACCATCTAAATGCTAAATCGGTATTACAGAATTGTCTTGATTTGTATCTAGAGCAAGTCTTGCATCACGGGTATTTCCATGCGGATCCCCATCCGGGCAATGTATTTGTAAATAATAAAGGGCAGATCGTATTTATCGATTTTGGATCCATGGGCTCGATGATTCCACAAGATCGGGATCTCATTGAGGGGATGGTAATGAACTTCCTAATGAGCGATGCTCGTGGGCTTATTCGTAATATCAAAAAACTTGCTGTGGTGCATTATATCCAAGATGAGCGGCAACTCGAACGCGATGCGTACGAAATCTTTCAGATGTTAGAGGAGAATATCTTGGAAGATATCCAGATCACTGTGATGCTCCAAAAGCTAAACAACGTGCTGCAGAATAATAGTATCCTCATGCCGGACTTTGTATACATCCTTTTAAGAGGGGTATCTATACTGGAGGGGACCGGTAGACAGCTTGACGCAGGACTGAATATTCCGGAAAGCATCGCCCCGTTTGCCGACAAAATTGCGGCGGAGAAAATGACGGTTTCTTACCTCAAGAAGCAGCTTATACAGAAAGGGACGCTTTTAAAGGAAGTACTCACCGACGTTCCGGAAGATCTCATTTTGCTGCTGGAGAAGGCTAAAACGGACCGGTTAACGTTGAACCATAAGATTCAGGATTTCGATATGTTGCAGTTGGTGTTCCATCGTATAGGTAACAAGTTTCTCCTTTCGATATTGGCAATGACTTTCGGCGTGGGTGCTAGTATACTCGCGCACGGCCGTGTAGGGTATTTAATATGGGGCATGCCGATTCTATCATGGCTCGGCTTTATTGTGAGCTTTTTGCTTTCGGGTATTCTTCTAGCCTACCTGATCCGTAGTAAATAATAGTTTTTATTTTATGCTTCGGCTCGCTCAGAGCGGCCAGAATTTTACGATTTTTTGGTATCTTCGTCTAATAACGCACACAAATGAGAGCTTTCATTCTTACTTTTATATTTATTGGTAATTTTCTGCTGAGTTTTTCGCAGCAGGTAGCGTATAAAACAGATACTAATATACTATATGTTCAAGCGCCCGAATCCGAATACCAATCTACGCGTTGTAGGTTAGATATCCATTACCCTACCTCGGGTGAAAAACGGCCCATTATTATCTGGTACCACGGGGGAGGGCTCACGGGCGGAGAACGCGAAGTGCCCGATTTCCTGCGGGAAAAAGGCTATGTTATTGTGGGTGTAGGATACCGGTTTGCCGATCGGGTGAAAGTGGAACAAGTCATCCAAGACGCCGCCAAAGCGGTAGCATTTATGGCACGCGCGGGAGGCAAGTATAGCGGCGATACGTCCAAGATTTTCTTGTCGGGTCATTCTGCGGGAGGTTACTTAGCGCTTATGCTAGGGCTGAATAAGGATTATCTGGAACGCGAAGGTTATGATGCCGACAAGCTGGTAGGTGTAATATCATTTAGTGGACATGGAATTACCCATTTTGCAGCTAGAAAGGAACAAGGTATTCCCGAGAAGCAGCCCATTATCGATGAGTACGCACCTCTATTCTGGGTTCGTAAAAGTCCAGTTCCATTTGTGTTACTTACCGGAGATCGGGAGTTGGAAATGCTCGGCCGCTATGAGGAGAATGCTTATTTAAAAAGGATGTTACTTCTCGCTGGCCATCAGGATGTAAAACTCATGGAGTTTCAGGGGTATGGCCATGGCATGACCCACCCTGGGTTCCCTATTCTACTTCAGGAGATGGAACGCATATTAAAGGCGCAACGCTAGTAAGCCCCCGCGGCTGTTTCTGTGTTAATGCCCCTCTGGGAATCGCTCTTGTTTGAAATAGTACGTTTTGTCACGCTCGGATATCGGCCGGAGAACTTTGCAGGGGTTACCCGCTGCAACTACATTAGCCGGGATATCTTTGGTGAGGACCGAGCCAGAACCAATAACCGTATTGTCACCGATGCGTACCCCGGGATTTACGACCGTATTACCTCCGATCCACACATTATCACCGACCGTTATTGGTTTAGCATATTCCCATGCCGCGTTGCGGTAATCAGCGTCAATCGGGTGACCGGGCGTAAATAGGGAGACGTTGGGCCCGAACATGACATTATCACCAATAGTTACTGGCGCGCTGTCAAGAATCGTAAGGTTGAAGTTCGCGTAGAAATTATCACCAACAGATATGTTAAATCCGTAATCAATACGCAAAGGTGGCTCAACATACAAACGGCTCGTTGTTTTAGCAAATAGCGATTTTAATATCTGCGCGCGCTGTTTTATTTTCGAGGGTTCAAGGTTGTTGAAGATGCTCATCTGCTCGCGTGCACGTAGCCGGTCCAAGGCCAGTTCCTTTCCCGAAGGCTGGTGAAGCTCTCCGTTAATCATTTTTTGCTTCGCTGTTTTTTCGTTTTCCATATTTTAGGGGAAAGTAGTAAAAAAGAGTAACTAGGGGAAATATTTTTTGCGCTTGCTGGAATTGGCCTATCTATTTTAGAATTAGTACTTTTGATGGATTAACAAATAAAAAGATGAGTTCAATCATACGAAAACTAGAGCCTAGCGCATTGTGGCAGCATTTCGACGAATTAAATGCGGTGCCTAGAGCTTCAAAAAAAGAAGAGGAAGTTATTCAGTTCATGCTGGATTTTGCAAAAGACTTAAACCTCCCGGCCCAGAAGGATGCTGTCGGTAATCTGCTGATTCGTAAAGCTGCCAGTACGGGGATGGAAGGTCGCAAAACCGTTGTGTTGCAGTCCCATCTGGATATGGTTCACCAAAAGAATAACGATACGGATTTCGATTTTAGTAGACAAGGGATACAAATGTATATCCAGGACGATTGGGTAAAAGCAAAAGGAACGACCCTCGGCGCTGACAATGGTATTGGTGTAGCGGCGATTATGGCGATTTTATCGTCCACCGATATCGCTCATCCAGCGATAGAGGCGCTTTTAACCATCGATGAGGAAACCGGAATGACCGGAGCCAAAGGGCTCCAGGCCGGCATGCTGACAGGTGACATTTTACTCAATTTGGATACTGAAGAAGATACGGAGATTGATATCGGATGTGCGGGTGGTATCGATATTACAGCAAAACTTGATTACCAGCCAGAGGCCCTAGAAGGAAGCGTGAGCCGCTATGCTATCACTGTTAAAGGTTTGCATGGTGGACATTCGGGTATCGAAATTCATAAAGGGCTAGGCAATGCAAATAAAATACTTAATCGGGTTTTGTTTCATTTGTCTGCTTTAGGCGTTCGTCTCATACGTATTGAAGGCGGCGGGCTGCGTAATGCCATTCCGCGGGAGAGCGCGGCAGTGATCGCCACACAAGAGGTCACTTTCGCGCAATTGAATGCCCATCTTGAAGAGATTCTCCCGGATATAAAGGCGGAGTATGCGAACGTTGACGAGGGCCTGGAGATAACACTAGAGAAGTTGCCCGATGAATCGAACGTGCAGGTAGTTCCTGCCGTTGTGCATGATAAGCTTATTAAAAGTATCTATGCGGCACATAATGGGGTATACCGCATGAGTAGTGATTTCGCGGACCTTGTCGAAACATCCAATAATATTGCACGGATCCAGGTTAGCCAAGGTGAGATCCTCGTGAAATGCCTAACACGCTCATCCGTTGAATCCTCGAAGTATGATTTAGCAAATGCGCTGAAAAGCTGTTTTGAATTAATGGGTGCGCAGGTGCGGTTTTCGGGCGACTATCCGGGATGGACACCCAATGCGAATTCTGCGATTTTAGATGTTTTGGTAGGTACCTATAGTGAACTTTTCGGCACATCGCCAGAAGTGGTAGCATGCCATGCGGGACTAGAATGTGGTATTTTAGGTACAAACTATCCGCAAATGGATATGATATCCTTCGGACCAACCATTCGTGGTGCTCACTCTCCGCAGGAGCGCGTATCCATTTCTTCGGTACAGAAATTTTGGACCTACTTAAAGGAAATTCTAATACGTATTCCCACAAAGTAGTTTTTTAAGGGACGAGCCATAAAAAAGAAGGGGGCTCATATCGCTATGACTGCCCCCTCTTCATTTGTTTCAAAATAGTTTTTTAATTAAGTTGGATAACAAAATCTTGTTTTGCGATGCGAACTTTTTTCATGCTTACCAACCAGTCGTTCTCGGTGTCGCGGTAACCTAGTGCGAGAATGGTGACGGATTTTAACCCTTGCGCTGGAAGGCCTAGAAGTTCGTCGAGCTGCGCATTGTTGAACCCTTCCATTGGCGTAGCGTCAACTTTCTGCTCGGCCGCTGCGGCAATCGATAAGCCAAAACCGATGTAGGCCTGACGTGCCGAGTGTTCAAAGTGTTCATCTTTAGTCTTTTGCTGGAAGGAGCTAAAAAGGTTGTTTTTGTAGTCATCTGCAAATCCTTTCGGTAGCGCTCGTTCGAGCTCTTGTTGGATAAATACCGAATCGACGCGCTCTTTAGTGTATTCATCGTAAGCAGCGAACACCAGTAGGTGTGAAGCGTCAACAATTTGGCTTTGTCCGAAAGCAATTGGCTGAATTTTAGCTTTAAGTTCCGGACTGGTGATTTCAATAACCTTGAATGGTTGCAGGCCTGAGGAAGTAGGCGCGAGGCGCGCTGCCTCCAAGATATAGTCTACTTTTTCTTGCGGAACGGACTCTCCGTTCATTTTCTTTGTGGCATAGCGCCAGTTTAAATCTTGTAATAGGCTCATTCTATCTTTTGTTTGTTAAGGTGTATACATAGCTTTCGATCGCATCGTTGAATATCGGACTCGGCCCTTGTGGAATAATATTATTCGAGAGTAGTTCGATTGCGATAAACCCATGTAGGGTCGACCAAAAGCTTTTTATTTTTAAATGGATATCAATATTCGATATTCCATCTTTTTTTGATGTTTCTAGTATTGCGTTCCCCATAATGTTGGAGACTTCCTGCATTTCGGTAACGCTATTTAACTTCTCACAGGTTGGGATTCCCAGGCCAAACATGATGCGGTAGTAATCTGTTTGCTGTGCGGCAAATTCCCAGTAGCGATTCGCGATGTTGCGTATCGTCTGCTCGCTATTCAAAGCTTGTTCATGCCCCTTTTGTAAATGCTCGGTTAAGGCGCAGAACCCTTCTTTTATAAAGTACTCTTGTATAGCTTCTTTGTTCTCGAAATGCTTATAAATAACCGGAATGCTGTATTCAATAGCCTCTGCGATGCGGCGGATTGACAAGGCGTTCCACCCTTCATTTTTAATGATGGTCCATGATTGCTCGATGATGTTGTTTCGAACTTCATCTTGTTGCCTAATCTTACGTTCGCTGATTCCCATTATTTTATATTTAGTTAACAGTGTTAACAAAAGTAACAATATTATTTTATTACTAGATAATGCAAATAAATAAATCAACATAAACCTGACAATTGCGTAGGGACACTGGCCAAAAGAGATGCATTCCGATTGATGGATTTTGCAAAATCGCACTTTGGTCTTATTAAAGGTGATCGTGTACTGGGGCGCTTATATGAGGTATTTTCCGATACGAATAACGAGGAATTGCCCAACCGGTTTACCGCTACCGCAACGGATCTTAAGAGTGAAGAAGAGTTGATATTTCGCGTGGGCGGCCTTTATGCCGGTCCTTCAATTGCCGTACCTGGAATTTTTACAGGCGTCACGGCGGTTGATCGTTTCCTCGTTAACAGCGGAGGCGTCAATTATGTATCCGTATTGCACAATGATAGCCTGATTATAGCAATAAACCTCGACGGTCTGCCTGAGCAAAAAAGCGACCCGATACTTACGATGAGGGTAATCGGTTTGCTTCAAGGAACCTATTAGGTCATGCGAGGCAAGAGGACTGCTATGAATCGTGGTGTCTTTAAACGGGATTATGTCATGAACGTCCAGCAGGATAGTGCTGGATTATGGGAGTTTCATCACTTAAATGAATTTATCCGCTGCGACTATCAGCTCGCAAAGAGCCTATTGAATTTATAGTGCGTGTTTTAAACCCTCCGAGGCGTGAGCTAAATGATCGTCGTTAAAAATTCATTAACGAGTTGATTAAAACGCTCGGGATTCTCTAGGTTTGGTAGGTGGGCGGCGTTGTCGATTTGCGTATAGCGAGAACCTGCGATCCCATTGGCTAAGTCTTGCATATCCTTATCCGCTGTGATGCGGTCATTCGCGCCACGAAGGATTAGGGTAGGGACTGTAATGGAAGGGAGGACTTCGCTGGTATCGGTACGCGCTGCTAGAGCTAGTAGTGTTGCACAAATTGTACGTAGGCTGTTGCGGCGTATACTACTTTTTATCAATTCGACTGCTTCGGGTATTTCCTCAATATTCTCGGGCGAAAAGACATTTTCGGTAAAACCTATTGCAAACGGCCGGCGTCCATATTTTAAAACCGCCTGAATGCTGTCGAAGCGCTTTTGTTTGCCCGCATCGGTATCAGCTTTGGCGTGCGTGTCCGACAGCACAAGCCCATTTATTGTCTCCGGAAAAAGTTGATAGGCACGCAGTGCGATGTATCCGCCCATGGAGATTCCGCATAGCGTAACGTGTGGAATAGCTAATTTTTCGATAAATACGCGTAAGTCTTTTGCAAATACGTCGATGGAAAGGAAACCATGCCCTGAGGTGCTATTTCCATGACCGCGTATGTCGACCGCAATACCTGTTACATGATCAGGTAGGGCGTTGAGCTGTGCCCGCCACATGTTTTTGTTAAAAGGGAAACCGTGTAGAAAAATAACTGTATTCAATTCTTCGGATTTCGATTTTTTGATGTAGTAAGAGATGCTGATATCGCCAATTCGTATTTTATTACTTTTTATAACGCGTTCGTTCATATAGCTTTGATTAAGTGTAAAATGCCCAAAAGGCAGTGTTTGTTTTCGTTTATCTGCTAAAGATAAGTATTATTCCGCTCAAAGCATGAAATGGAATACCGACGACAGGCTATAAAAAAATAAACGATCATCAGCAAATTGGGTGAGGTATTGCTATCCTACCTTCAACACGTGTAGGTAGCTATTCTTTTGGTATATCCATCTTGTATGGTAATTTCTGTCCTTTGCATGCGTGGGAAACGTATAAGGCCATTGTGAAATTCCTCAACTACTTGATCTCGTCCAACAACATCTGCAAAATAAATAGCATCAGTTCTGCAGCTTCTTTACTTTTCATATGGATGTGTCAGGCATTCTTACGATTCTTTGCCAAGGAGTCAGTAGCGGAGAGTTGTTTTTGGATAAATTAATTCGCTCATAGTAAATGGATTTGGTGCTGTTCGCTGGAAAAATCATAAAAAAATTTGAAAAAATAGAAAAAGTGTCGATATTTGCAACATCAAAAACGAATAGTTATTGATAACTCAAAAATGCGCTCATAGCTTAACTGGATAGAGCACCTGACTACGAATCAGGAGGTTAGGGGTTCGACTCCCTTTGAGCGCACTTTTTAAATTCTCCAATTAAAATCCACTTCACACTTTTTATAGTACCGTATTAGAAATTTTTGGGGTATTCCTACAGGCGTAGCAGCGTGATGACCAATTAGCTGCCCAATAACCTCGGGCGATAATGTTTTTGTAAATAAAGGATTTAGAATGTGTACCTTCGCGCCGATGAAAAAAATAACAGACTACAGAAATCTTCTTCAGGTTGACAAATCGGCTGACCTAAGTACCTTAAAAACAGTTTATCGCCAAATCATGAAGGAGTGTCATCCAGACAAGTTTGTTAACGACGAACCAGGGTTGATCGCGGCAGAAGCCAAAAGCAAGGAGATGATCGAAGCGTACCATTTTCTTGTGAGTATTTGCCCAGAAACGTTAGATAAACAGCGTCCTGTTTATAAAAACACGATCGATACATCTGTTATTTTGGATTTTGATTGGAAAGCACAGGTGATGACTATTACGTTTCTCGATGGAAGTCAATACGAGTATTTTGGTGTCCCTCGAAATGAGTACGTGAAATTTATCAATGCCGACTCACCAGCGCGGTTTGCAAAACGTCACATTTACCCTAAATACACATATAGGAACGTCCTAAAGACAACCGCTGCCGTTTAATTTGAACGGGCATGGTGCCGCTTTTCAAATGTAGCAACGTTAGGTTTCTCACGTGTTCAAAATTGAGCGCTACCACGCGGGCCGGTGCATTTCAGATTTTACTGCGGATATTGTTATGCCGGTGCTTACCGGAGAGCGGTGCTACGCGATGATCTACTTGAAGTCCCCGAAAAAATACTTTAAAAATGAGGCTGATAGCAAGCTGGTTAGGCCTAGACGGGGTTAAAAAAATAAAAAAATATTTGGATAGCCGCCCGATTTACCTATATTTGCATCACCAAAACAGAACGACCGAGATGTTAATGATGTGTTGGTTGCCCGCGCTCATAGCTTAACTGGATAGAGCACCTGACTACGAATCAGGAGGTTAGGGGTTCGACTCCCTTTGAGCGCACTTAGTACACGAAGCCTAATTCTCATCGGATTAGGCTTTTTTTTTGAACATAGTAAAAACAATACTACACTTATGCTAAACCTTGTCTTATTCGGTCCTCCAGGTGCTGGTAAGGGTACTCAATCCGAAAAATTAATCGAGAGGTACCAATTAGTACATATCTCTACAGGTGATATTTTTCGTGCACATATCAAAGATCAAACGGAGCTTGGCAAACAAGTCAGCCAGATTATTGCAAACGGTAATCTTGTTCCAGATTCGATAACAATTGCCATGCTAGAGGAAGAAATTAAAAAGAACCCTCAAGCAAAAGGTTTTATATTTGATGGTTTTCCACGCACGGTAGCGCAAGCGGAATCACTTGATGTATTTTTGCAATCCATTGGCGAGCAAATTACAGGCGTGGTGGCATTGGATGTAACCGAAGAGGAGTTGAAACAACGAATTGCAAAACGTCAAGAGTTATCCGGTAGGGCAGATGATGCTGCTGATAAATTGACCAAGCGCATCGAAGAGTACTTTAATAAGACGGTACATGTTTTACCGTATTATGAGGGGCAAGGAAAACTTTCAAAAGTCAATGGTATTGGTGAAATCGAAACCATTTTTGATGACTTGACGGCCATCATTGACAAATATTAAATAAATAGTAAAGCAGTATTATGGCCCAAGGCTCGAATTTTGTAGATTATGTTAAGGTGTGTTGCCGTTCGGGACACGGTGGCGCTGGTTCAGCGCATTTGCACCGCGACTTGCAAACGGCAAAAGGCGGGCCTGACGGTGGTGATGGTGGACGTGGAGGGAATATCATCCTCAAAGGGTCGAGCAATCACTGGACACTATTGCATCTAAAGTATAGAAAGCATATCATTGCTCCTAACGGTCAGCCTGGTAGTAGCGGTTTGTCGACGGGTGCTATGGGTAGAGACGAAGTGCTGGAAGTGCCATTAGGTACTATAGCGAAGGATGCGGAAACCGGCGAGATACTGTTTGAGATCACCGAAGATGGCGAAACGAAAGTTTTAACCGCCGGCGGTAAAGGGGGGCTAGGCAACTGGCATTTTAAGTCACCCACCCAGCAGACACCCCGTTTTTCTCAACCCGGTCGTCCAGGCATAGAGCAGTGGATTATTTTGGAACTTAAGGTACTTGCGGACGTCGGGTTGGTCGGATTCCCTAATGCGGGTAAATCGACGCTTCTATCCGTAGTCTCTGCAGCGAAACCTGAGATTGCCAACTATCCGTTTACGACGTTAGTACCAAACCTAGGTATTGTGAGTTACAGGGATAGTAAATCTTTTGTAATGGCGGATATTCCGGGGATTATCGAGGGCGCCTCGGCAGGTAAAGGGTTGGGATATCGCTTTTTACGGCATATTGAGCGTAATTCAGTGTTACTCTTTATGGTTCCTGCGGACACCGATCGGAGCATCGAGCAGGAGTACGCTATTTTATTGAATGAACTGACGCTGTATAATCCGGAATTGATTGATAAGCCGCGTTTGCTGGCCATTACCAAGTCGGATATGCTTGATGATGAGCTCGAACAGGAGATGGCATTAACAGTTCCTAAAAGTATCCCTTCCATTTTTATATCGTCGGTTGCTGGGAAAAATATCCAGCAATTAAAAGACATGATCTGGAAAGCGGTTAATAGCTAAGGACGGCTAAAAAAATATATATTACAAAGCGATGGTCTTTCTCTAGGCACATCGCTTTTTTAGTTATTAAATAATAGCGAATAACTTTGTCTCTACCGCTCGTTTGTGGGTATGAATCTGTTGGAAGAAAAGATTGTTAGCCTCCGATTTATTTTGCTCGAGCAGATACGGTAGGATAACCACACCATTTTTTGTGTTTAGTTTATAGTACCCGAACACAATTCCTTTGTTTTTCTGTATGGATCGGACCTCGTTTACAGAGACAACGTCGTGTTTGATGTTGAAAGCGAAGCCCGTTTTTTTTATATAGTCGACGAGCACTTCACCGGTCTTTGGGTCGTAAAATATTTGTTGGTCTTTCGCTGTGCGTACGTGGTTGGTGTAAACAAATAACTGGCCAATAAGGTAAAGGCTAAGTGGAAGTAAAATCCATAAAACTTTTATTTTTATTCCAATTATGAGTATAAGAATAAGCAACACAAAACCGGAGATCACGGTCCACAACGTACCGCTAGTTGCCTGCATGATGACCGACTTACAGCTCTCGACCGGTAAAAAGGTGTTTGGTCTGCGGATTTTTGATAGGGTGGTTTGCGGCCCAGTCATAGAGAAACGCCTCCAAAATAGGTATAGTAAAGTGCCAATCAGCGCTATCAATAGGAGTACCTTCATTGCTGTGCTTCTAGTATTGTTCCGACTCGTTCGGGTAATTCCCTGATTTCACGTCTGCCGCGTACCGAGAAGCAGCTTCCACGACGCTCTCATACATATTCGTGTATTGACGTAGGAACTTAGGTTTGAAATCTTTGGTAAAACCGAGCATGTCGTTCACCACGAGGACTTGACCATCGCAGCCATCGCCGGCACCGATTCCTATTGTTGGTATTGTTAACGACTGAGACACTTCGCGCGCAAGTTTAGCTGGAATTTTTTCCAGCACGACCGCGAAGCATCCTGCTGCTTGAAGCGCTAATGCATCTGCTTTTAGTTTCTGGGCTTCAGCATCCTCTTGTGCACGTACGCTGAAAGTCCCAAATTTATTGATCGACTGCGGAGTTAAGCCGAGGTGCCCACATACGGGAATACCGGCGTTTATGATTTTGGCTATATTATCTATAATCTCGATTCCTCCTTCAAGTTTTAAAGCATGCACACCAGACTCTTTCATCATGCGCACGGCGGCTTTAAATGCGTCCTCCGCTGTCCCCTGGTATTCGCCAAAGGGCAAGTCCGCAAGCACCAGAGCACGTTTGGTGCCACGTGCGACGGCGCTTGCATGGTATATCATATTGTCCAGTGTGATCGGTAGCGTAGTTTCGTACCCTGCAAATACGTTTGCTGCCGAATCGCCAATAAGCAATACATCGATCCCTGCTTCGTCCAGCGCTTTGGCGGTGGAAAAATCATAGGCCGTGAGCATTGTAACTTTTTCTCCCTTTGTTTTCATAGAGAGAATTGTATTTGTAGTAACCCGCTTGATAACTTTATGTACTGACATTTTAAATGTTTTGGTATAGCAAAACTAATTAATTAAAACATAAAACGTCGTAATTATTCGAGATTGCGAGCGTGGCGTGGTAAATCTAGGCGATAATTGTTATTTTTGTTGTCATGCAGGAAAACGAAAGCCGTTTGTTTAAAATTCCCAATTTTAAGGATTTAATCATTTTTGAGGACGACAATTTAATCGTTATCAATAAACCACCATTTGTAGCTTCGCTAGACGATCGAGCCGGAGGAGGCGTAAATATTCTCCGTTTAGCTAAGAAATACCATTCTGATGCACAGATCTGTCACCGCCTTGATAAGGATACTTCGGGTATACTGTTGATCGCCAAGAATCCGGAAACTTACCGTTTGATATCTATAGAATTTGAACGTCGCCGCGTAAATAAGGTGTATCATGCGGTTATAGAAGGAACACATCGCTTTGATGACTTACATGTTAATCTTCCGATATTAAATCAAGGTAATAAAAATGTATCAATTGACCGAGCTAATGGTAAGCTTGCCGAAACCATTTTCAATTCGATACAGTTTTTCAGAAACTATACCTTGGTCGAATGTAAACCGATTACGGGGCGTATGCACCAGATTCGGATTCACTTAGCTACCCAGCGTGCCGCAATTGTTGGCGACGAGATGTACCGCGGAAAACCGGTTTTCTTGTCAAAAATCAAGAAAAGGGGATATACGCTCTCAAAAGGCGAAGAGGAAACGCCTATTATGAAGCGCTTCGCATTACATGCGCACAGTGTGAGTTTTGCCATTGACGGTAAGGATTATGCATTTGAGGCGCCTTATTCGAAAGATTTCGCGACGTTGATTCGGTTACTCGAAAAATTTGATAGCTAGACCTACGCTTAAGATAGGTTAGCCCGTTGGGGAGCAGCAAGTATCTGTAGGGATGTATAGGGTAGCTTGTTGCTGATTGTATTGCTTTAGAAAACATGATTAATAAAAAATATATGACACGAGCGGAATTAATTCGGCAAATCAAATCGAAGAAGAGCTTTTTGTGTGTTGGTTTAGACACTGATATTGAAAAAATTCCGCAGCATTTACGCGATGAAGAAGATCCGATTTATACCTTCAACAAAGCGATCATTGAAGCAACGGAAGATTTGTGTGTCGCATATAAACCAAATATCGCCTTTTATGAGTGCTATGGTGTGCGCGGTTGGCAGTCGTTGCAGAAGACATGGGCGGCGATACCTAAATCGTGTTTAAGCATTGCAGACGCCAAGCGCGGCGACATTGGGAACACATCAACACGTTATGCAAAGGCATTTTTTGACCAGCAGGTATCGGGATTAGGGTTTGATTCGATTACAATCGCTCCCTACATGGGACACGATTCGGTCACTCCATTTCTAGATATTCCAGGCAAATGGGCGATAGTGCTTGCGTTAACCTCAAATCCAGGTAGTTTGGATTTTCAGAATTTCCGCGATGAGCACGGACAGGAACTCTTCGAGTCCGTTTTGGAAAAGGTTGCTAGTTGGGGATCCATTGAAAACACGATGTTTGTGGTGGGGGCTACGCGGGGGAAAGGGTTTGCTAGGGTACGTAAATATGCACCGGATCATTTTTTGCTCGTTCCTGGCATTGGAGCGCAAGGAGGCTCGCTTTCAGAGGTTTGTCAGTATGGGATGAATAAAGATTGTGGTTTACTCGTCAATAGCACCCGCGGGATTATATATGCGTCCTCAGGTAAAGACTTTGCCGAATGTGCGCGGCGTGAAGCGCTCAAATTACAGCAGCTAATGCAAATAGAACTCGAAAAAGCAGCGGTCATTTAAAAAGCGGGAGAAAGCTAGCTTTTATTCTATTAAGCGGAAGATTGGCACAATAATTAGATGTATATTTGAAATTAATTCAATATGCAACTCAGGGCGATTCAGCTACTTTCTTTTGTTCTTTTATTAGTTGCTACTGGTTGTAGCTCCCTCTATATGCCCAATGTGCCGGCAACGCCGATGTTTAAGCGGCAAGGCGAGGCTTATCTAGCCGCGCATGCGAATCTCAAGGGGAATATCAGTGCTAATGCGGGTGTCGCCTTTGGGAAACATATGGCATTAATAGCCAATGGCGCATATATTAACCGAGGGAACTCAAGAAGTAACGAGCTTTTTAAGCAACACCTTGTTGAAGGTGGTTTGGGTTATTTTTCGACTATTGGTCAGCAAAAACTACAAGTGCTGGAGGTGTATGGTGGGTATGGTATCGGTCGCAGCAAAGCAGTTGATCGGCGTGCACAGGTAACAGGAATGGAGCCGGTAGAAACGCGAGAGATGGAATTTGATAAGATATTTGTGCAGGTCAATTATTCCTCCACACGTCAGAAAAAACTGATTTTGCTGGGCAAGAAGCGAGAATTAAGCTACGGAACGGCTATTCGCGCAAGCCGAGTTGCTATGCGAGACTTTACAATTAACGATTTGCCGAGTCAAAAGGAGGAAGCTTTTTTTATTGAGCCTTTGTTCTATACTAGACTCGGTTTAACAAACTACTTGCATTTGCAATATACGAATGGATTTAATTTTAATGTGGTGGATAATCAGTATTTAAAGGCCGGTAATGCAGTATTTACCTTAGGTCTGACCTATAAATTTGGTGGTAAAGTAAAAAAATAAGCGGAATGAAAAGAATAACAATAGGAATGTATAGTATCATTGGCTTAATCGCTTTGATGCTGGGAAGCTGCGCAATCTCTAAAAACCAAGTCGAGGCGCTTGCTAAATGCGACTATTCCGTAGAGTCGTTAGATGATGTACGCCTTGCAGGTCGTTCGGTGGCAGGCTTTACCGATGGTGGAGGGGTGAATCTATCTTCATTGCCCGGCCTTGCCCTAGCTATGTTAAGTCAGGATCTGCCACTTGAGGCGAAAGTTAATATGAAGGTTAGTAACCCGACTCCCCAGCGTACGGCAATGAACTCGTTCAAATACCTTATTGAGCTGCAAGGTAAGCCGCTATTTGAAGGGACGGTAAACGAGAACTTAAATTTGAATTCCGGCGAAAGTGCCGTAGTACCGTTAACTTTTAAAGCCAATATTTTTGGCGCGGCGAAGGAGAAGGGATTAGAAAATTTGTTGAACGAGATATTCACCAAAGAAGGTGAGGGCTTTTTGGTTCTTAAAATTAAACCCTCCATGAAGATCGGTGGTAGTAATATTTATTACCCGGGCTATATCACGGTAGACCGTAACTTAGCTAAGAGCATCGGTAAACTTGTAAAGTAGGTTTCTTTAGGCTGTATAGTAGTTATATGCCCGCTTTAAGAGAATGTTCCTCTTGAAGCGGTTTTAGTTATAAGGGGTATTAATCTCTGTTAAATGTATAGCCTACTGTCCATTCGATAAAGTCCGCTTTGCCTTTATGCGCTTTAATAGACATACCGGCATTGATGTTTTTGTAGACGTAGTAACGTGCTCCGGCTCTTAAAAACACGCGTTCGATTTCACCGTTGAAGTATTCTTTGTGCAGGTAATAGCCGATGTTGCCGTTTAGCACCAGTTTTTTATTAAGCACGTGGACTAGGTAGAAGGAGGGTCCACCCGATAATTTAGCGCTTAATTTACCAGATTGTTCACCAGCAATTTCGTCATTGTTCCCCGATGCGGAGTAAAATAGATCGAATCCTCCGCCCATACGCCATTTATGTGACACATGGGTGCTGGCATAGGCGCTCAGCGTTGTTTTGAAGAAACGGCGTTTTTTGTCGCGTTGTAGCTGTTTCCAGCCCATTCCGTAATTGATGTGGTACAATATTTTGCGGCTCGGAGGAAGAATATGACTTTTATCTGGCAGCACCTCCGATGGATGAGGTTGATAGGTGATTGACGCTGTAACGGGTACTAAGTTGACACCTTTGTTGGGTAAACGCATCGCACCGTTTGAAAAATGATGGAAAGCTAAACCTAGACCGGCTCTCCACTGAGGGCTTAATTTGTACTGCGTGCGGATACCCAGGTCAATATATACGTTGTTTTTAGCGCCGATGACAACATTCAGCGGGTTGTTCTCCTCATTGTACGGCCGGAAGTTTCCCGAAATACCCAGTCCTATCCGATAGTCAAATGCCCACCGTTTGTTGCTAAGATTGCCAAACGGCGATTGTACGAAACCATAAACAGCGTAGGGACTACCAATGATGTCGGTGTTGAAGGTACTGCTATAAAAACCAATTCCATAGATCGGATTGTTATACAATGTGAAATATTGATCGTCTGAATTTTGGATTTTCCAACCTATTTTGAGGTTTACACCATTATAGTAAGCGCGGTCAAAAGTCGTCTTTTTGATTTCTTTTTCGGCCAGTATTCCCCCGTTTTCCACCTCTAGTTCGATGACCAAGGGGTTTTTTGAATTACTTTTCAGGGGTATGCTATCTGTTTGTGAATAGCTTATAGCGGGCCCCATGAGGAGCATAACGTAGATAAGTTGAAGTTTTTTCAATTGCAACACTGAATATTGTATAAATTTGGCCCCAAAGTTATTAATTTAAATGAAATATAGTTTTATTTCTATAGTTTATGACACAATTTCTATATTTTTTTCCCGATTTTTGAGAAGCTAGCATGTCAAATTTTTTAATTATTATTTTCTGTCTATTTGCAGGCTACTTACTTCGAAGAGCGAAGGTTGTCAAATCCGATGGGTATAAAGCAATTAATACTTGGATTCTTTATATAGGCCTTCCCGCCGTCTCCTTTAAATATCTTCCTGGGTTGCAGTGGGATAATACGTTGCTTGTCGCATTGTTGTCACCCGCAGTTCTGTTCGCTGGCGCTTATTTGTTTATTAAGTGTCTTGAAAGGCCGCTTGGGCTGTCCGCTAGAAGCTCCCACACGCTGATCCTTGTTTCGGGTTTTGCTAACACTTCTTTTGTAGGGTTTCCCTTGGTGGCTACTTATTTCGGTCAGCAGCAGATAAAATGGGCGATAATTAGTGATCAGTCTACTTTTTTTCTGCTTTCTTCGATAGGCACCTATATCGCGATCAAGGGCAGTCTGGGTAAACCGCTCTCGGTAGGCTTTGGACAAACTGCGAAAAGAATTGTTCGTTTCCCGCCGCTTATTGGCTGCGTGCTGGCGCTTGTTTTTTCGCGCGTGGTCGATATGCGCGCTCTGGATCCTTTTTTTTCGCAGCTTGCCTCCACTGTATCGCCATTAGCGTTGTTTTCAATCGGTATGCAGCTTTCGTTCAGTTTCTATCGATCGGAGGTTTTTGCAATCAGTCTTTCGTTATTCTATAAACTTATTGTAGGTCCGGGATTTTTGATCCTGCTTTGTTACGCTTTAAATTTAAAGGGTGAAGTTACCCAGGTTGCAATTTTTGAAATGGCCATGCCTAGTTTGGTTGCTACGAGCTTGGTGCTCCAAGAGTTTCGTTTGAACTCTAAACTAGGCAATTCAGTGATCGGGTTGAGCATATTGATCGGGCTCATTACGACTTATCTAGCCTACTTTTTAATAACCTATCTTTTGTAACTTGATTGTTGTTTAGCTGACTTAGTGTATTTTTTACATTATATTTTCTATATTTAATTCCGATTTGTAAAAATCTGAATTAATGATGATTGAAATTTTAAAAAAGAGTACACTTCTTGTCGCCCTAACGACATATAGTCTATGCGGTCATGCGCAAGAGAAACATGAACGTTACGAACAAACGTTGGATGGAACAAAATTAACGTTTTCGATGGAAGCAATTCCAGGGGGCGAGTTCCAGATGGGCAGTGACAAATCTGATAAAGCGGACGAGAAACCTGTGCATTCGGTGAAGATTGATCCTTTCTGGATGAGTACCTATGAGGTTACCTGGGATATTTATGAGCCCTTTGTGTATAAGGATTTGGAGGTAAGCCAGTCCCAGGATGGTGCTGTGCCCGAAGAAGTTGATGCATTAACGCGTCCCACGAAACCTTATTTAGACATGACTTTCGGTATGGGGAAGGAGGGGCATCCTGCCTTAGCGATGACGCATTATAATGCGATCCAGTTTTGTAAGTGGCTGTACGTTCGTACAGGTATTTTTTACCGCTTGCCTACCGAAGCGGAATGGGAATACGCCTGTCGCGCCGGCAGTGAGAGTACTTATTATTACGGTGATGACGCTGCGCAGCTTGAAGATTACGCATGGTTTGCTCGTAATAGCGATGAGCAGACGGCAGCTGTAGGTTCCAAAAAAGCGAATGCTTGGGGACTCTACGACATGATGGGGAATGTTGCGGAATGGACCTATGATCAATATATGGAGGATTACTATGCGAAATTCGAGAATAAAGTAGCTGATAATCCGGTCGTTGTTCCGACCACCCTTTACCCGCATAGTGTTCGTGGCGGCTCGTTTGAGAGTGAGTCTGAGGATCTGCGTTCTGCAGCGCGGATGCAATCCGATCCCTACTGGAAACAACTAGACCCTCAAATTCCTAAGTCCAATTGGTGGTTTCCTGAAGCACCGTTTGTTGGTCTTCGGATTGTTCGTCCTGTTACTCCACCATCACATCAAGAGATAATGGATTATTATGATAAGGCTCCAATTAAAGATTTTTAACACAATATATACCTATATACCTATTTACTGATGAATAATTTAAAAAGACGAGAGTTTATCAAAGCAGGGTCGGCGCTTACTGGCGCGGCTGTGCTAGCTTCAAGTCCGATTACAAGCGCATTTGCCGCTGGGACGGATGAAATTAAAATCGCACTAATTGGATGTGGAGGACGTGGTACGGGTGCTACGTTTGATGCTTTTGCATCTGGACAAAATATTAAGCTTGTTGCCATGGCTGATGCTTTTCAAGATAACCTTGAGGCCACATACAAAACAATAAAAGAAAAATTTGGCGATAAGGTTGATGTGCCTGATTCCCGTAAATATGTGGGCTTTGATGCTTATAAAGCTGCGATCAAAGATGCAGACGTCGTATTGCTTACAACGCCCCCAGGGTTCCGTCCGATTCATTTTGAAGAAGCTGTAAAAGCAGGTAAACATATCTTTATGGAGAAACCGGTAGCGGTTGATATTCCGGGGATACGTCGCGTGCTTGCAGCGGCTGCTGAAGCCAAAGCAAAAAAATTAAACGTCGTTGTAGGCTTGCAACGTCGTTACCAGACGAATTACCGCGAAGCTATTAAGCGCATTCAAGACGGCGCTATTGGCGATGTTGTTTCCGGACAAGTATATTGGAATAGTGGTGGTGTTTGGGTACGTCCGAGAAAACCAGAGCAAACTGAAATGGAATACCAAATGCGTAACTGGTATTATTTTAATTGGTTATGCGGGGATCATATCGTCGAACAGCATGTTCATAATATCGATATTGCCAATTGGGTTAAAGGGAAATACCCGATATCGATCGAAGGAACCGGAAGCCGCGCACATCGTACGGCCAAGGAGTACGGCGAGATCTACGATAACTTTGCTCTCGAATTAACCTATGATGATGGGTCAGTGGTGTATAGCCAGTGCCGGCATTTTGAAGGGATCTCCAATCGTGTGGATGAGACTTTTCAAGCTACAAAAGGGCGTGCATTTCTTTCGGCAAACAATCAAGCGGTATTGTGGGATACCCAGGGCAATGAGATCTATCGACATGACCCTAAGGGAAATCCAAATGCATATCAGCAAGAGCATAAGGAACTTTTCCAAGCGATCGCCAATAATGAGTATAAATTTGATAATGCTGAGTACGGCGCATATAGCACCTTAACGGGGATTATTGGACGTATTGCTTGTTACACCGGTAAAGTAATCAAGTGGGACAAAGCGCTGGAATCGACGGTCGACCTGTCACCAGCATCTTACGCTTGGGATGCGGCACCGAAACCAGCACCTAATGCTGATGGGTTTTATCCGGTAGCTGTCCCAGGTAAAAATACGGGATTATTTATATAGTATTTTGTTAAACCGAATCGTAATATCATTAATACTAAGCCTAGGTTGTAGCGCATATGCGCAGCAACCTAGCTTCGTTATTGATGGACGCGGACAAGGTACAACCTATCATTTAAAATATTATGCTGAGCGGAGCATGATTACCCGTGAGCAAATTGATAGTATTCTAGCGAAGATCGATGACTCGATGTCCCTGTATAAAGAATCTTCAATAATCTCCAAATTCAACGGTACAGCGCAGGGCATGGTCACTATGGACGCGCACATGCAAAAAGTAATTAAACGTTCCTTTGCGATTTCTAAAGAATCCAGAGGAATTTTTGATATTACCGTGCAGCCGCTCGTCTCATTGTGGGGCTTTGGACCTAAACGGGTTACTAAAATGCCCAGCCAGCCTACTATCGATAGTGTGCTGCAGTACGTAGGTATGGAAAAGCTCGCTTTACACGGAAATACACTGAAGAAAAAAACACCAGGAATACGAATCGATTTGAACGGAATAGCCCAGGGCTATACCGTCGATGTGCTGGCTGACTTCTTAGCGTCGAACAACATTAAAAATTATATTGTGGAGCTTGGTGGCGAGATCCGCGCAAAAGGTCACAAAGAGAAGGGTGCGCCTTTCGAAATTGGCATTGAACGTCCTGTGGGCGCTGAGCAAAACAGTTTTCGCCTTCAGCTCACCGATAGAGCAATTACTACTTCAGGTAATTATCGACATTCTTTTGATAAAGAGGGTATTAAAGTGCATCACCACCTCAGCCCGTTTACAGGTTATCCACTACAGAATAATGTGGCTAGCGTGACGGTCATCGCGGATACAGCGATGGATGCAGATGGATATGATAACGTATTTATGGCGCTACCTCCTCACGAGGGGATCGCACTTGCCAATCGTCTAAAAGGCATTGAGGTATATATCATCTATAAGGATGAGAAGGGCTACAAAGAAGTATTTTCGAAGGGTTTTTCTCGTTACATTAAAACTTAAGCAATTTAAAAATGAAAAGATCAGATTTTATAAAAAGTGGGGCCGCTCTAGTTGGAGGTACGGTTCTTTCAAGTAACAACGCGATGGCTTTTAATGCACAAACAAAACAAGGATCAACATTTCAATTAGATTATGCACCGCACCAAGGAATGTTTTCTGCAAGTGCCGGCAAGGATTTATTGGATGAAATTAAGTACATGCACGATTTAGGATTTCGTAGTTTAGAGGACAACGGAATGCCAGGTCGTTCAATCGATGAACAAACGAAAGCCGGTGAGCTTCTCGCGAAATTAAATATGCGTATGGGTGTTTTCGTAGTTCCTAAAGGAGGCAACGGGGCGAACACCCTGGCCGCGGGCAAGCAGGAGCATGTCGATATCTTTTTAAAAGGTGTTAACGAGTCGCTGGAGGTCGCTAAACGTGTAAATGCTAAATGGATCACCGTCGTACCCGGAGACTACCAGCGCAATCTGCCAATCGGCGTTCAAACAGCGAATGTAATAGAGGCGCTTAAGCGTGGAGCGGAGATATTAGAGCCGCATGGGATCACTATGGTGCTTGAGCCGCTGAGCGATACACCAAATTTATTTTTGCGTTTTACTGATCAGACTTATGAAATTTGTAAAGCCGTAGGGAGCCCATCGTGTAAAATTTTATATGATGCGTATCATCAACAAAAGAATGAAGGTAATTTAATTAATTTGATGGACCTGTGTTGGAGTGAGATTGGTTACATTCAAGTTGGTGACAATCCGGGAAGGCTAGAGCCAACAACTGGGGAGATCAATTTTAAAAATGTCTTTAAATGGTTAAAAGAAAAGGGCTATACCGGAATAATCGGTATGGAACATGGCATGTCAAAGAAAGGAGTAGAGGGAGAAAAAGCGCTCGTGGCCGCTTACAGAGAAGTGGATAATTTTTAAGCTAAAAGAATTTAGCAGCAATTTAGCTGCAATTTATTTTTGTATTATATCCAGAAGTGATATATTTATATGTTAAACCTATCGTAAAATGTCAACATCAATAAGATTTAAACTTTCTTTCATGATGTTTCTCGAATTTTTTATTTGGGGAGCATGGTTCGTAACCTTGGGAACTTTTCTTATTCAGAACCTACAAGCTTCTGAATTTGAACGTGCCAATGTGTTTTCAACGCAATCCTTGGGAGCGATTATCGCACCATTTATTATCGGTATGATTGCCGACCGCTATTTCAATGCAGAGCGCATTCTAGGAATCTTACATATTGCCGGTGCATTTTTGATGTATCAGATGTATAGTGCGACCGACATGACCGTTTTCTACCCCTATGTACTGAGCTATATGATTCTTTACATGCCAACATTGTCTTTGGCGAATTCGATTTCCTTTAGGCAGCTCGCAAACCCTGAAAAGCAATTCTCCGCGATTCGGGTGTGGGGTACAATAGGATGGATTGCCGCTGGATTAGCAATTAGCTTTATGTTTCAATGGGATTCAGCTGAAAACGCAGCAGGTGGTGCACTTAAGAATACGTTTCTTATGGCCGGAATTGCATCCTTAATACTCGGGTTGTTCTCATTTATATTGCCGAAGACACCGCCGGTGAAATCTAAAGAGGGTGATGAAAAACCATCTTTTGCATCCATTATTGGTCTGGACGCGATAAAATTATTGAAGGATAAGAACTTCTTGGTATTCTTTATTTCCTCGATATTAATCTGCATTCCCTTAGCATTTTATTATGCCAATGCCAATCCGTTCTTGTCGGAGATAGGGCTCGCTAATCCAACAGCTAAGATGACTATCGGACAGATGTCTGAAGCTGCGTTCCTCTTGTTATTACCACTATTCTTTACCAAATTTGGGTTTAAGAAAACAATCCTAATCGGGATGGTAGCTTGGGTCGTACGCTACTTATTGTTCGCATACGGAAATGCAGGTGACTTATCGTTTATGCTGATCATCGGTATTGCGCTGCATGGTATCTGTTATGACTTTTTCTTTGTGTCGGGGCAAATTTATACCGATAGTAAAGCTGGCGTTAAGTATAAGAATGCAGCACAGGGGCTTATCACATTAGCAACTTACGGTGTAGGTCAGCTAATTGGATTCTGGGTTGCTGGTTTTGTTGGAGAGCAATACCAAGACCTTAAAGCAACAGATGTCGCTGGATTTTGGCAACATACATGGGTAGTACCTGCGGGAATTGCCTTCATCGTGATGATTATATTCCTTGTGTTATTCAAGGACGAAAAAGTAGAGAGCAAAACAGTATAATTAAACAAACTAATAAGAAGAGATATGGCAGATAATGTTTATGACGCGATCGTAATTGGATCCGGAATAAGTGGTGGTTGGGCAGCCAAAGAATTAACTGAAAAAGGGCTGAAGACAATTATGTTGGAGCGTGGTCGCAATGTCGAGCATGTGAAAGACTATCACGCAAATAAGAACACTTGGGAATACCCGCATCGCGGTGGTAGAACCAAACAAATGGAAGAAGATTATCCGGTATTGAAACGTGATTATCCATTAAACGAGAAGAACTTAGATTTCTGGGTGAATGAACAGGAAAGTCCATATACCGAGGTAAAAAGATTTGACTGGTTTCGCGGATATCATGTCGGCGGTCGTTCATTAATGTGGGGACGCCAAAGTTACCGCTTGTCGGATTTTGATTTTGGGGCAAACTTAAAGGATGGTCATGGAACCGACTGGCCGATTCGATATAAAGATATCGATTCGTGGTATAGCTATGCCGAGAAATGGGCAGGTATTTCGGGAAATAGAGATGGGTTAGACGTTCTTCCTGATGGGGATTTTCAACCAGCAATGGATTTTAATATTGTTGAGAAGGACCTCGCTGACCGTTTGAAGAAGGAATACGGAGGTAAACGTCACTTTATTATGGGACGTACAGCGAATATTACTAAACCACACACGGGACGTATCAACTGTCAATATCAAAATCAATGTTGGTTGGGTTGTAACTTTGGTGGATATTTTAGTACGCAGTCCTCGACGTTGCCGCCAGCGGTGGCTACAGGAAACTTGACGTTACGCCCGTTTTCTATCGTTACGAAAATAATTTACGATAAGGATACCCAAAAAGCAAAAGGCGTAGAGATCGTTGATGCTGAAACAGGACAAACGTATGAGTTTTTTGCGAAAGTTGTATTTGTTTGTGCTTCAGCATTTAACTCGACCTGGGTGTTAATGAATTCGGCTACTGACGTATGGGAAGGTGGTTTAGGAAGTAGCTCTGGTGAATTAGGTCATAATGCAATGGATCACCATTTCCGCTGTGGAGCAGGTGGTACGGTCGAGGGGTATGAAGACAAATATGTCTTTGGTCGCCGTCCAACAGGACTTTATGTGCCGCGTTTCCAAAATATCCCTGGAGATGATAAAAAACGCGACTATGTACGTGGATTTGGCTATCAAGGCGCCGCTAGTCGAGGCCGTTGGTCCGGAGAGGTTGCTGAGATGAGTGTTGGCGGCGATTGGAAAGATGCGATGTTGGAACCGGGTGATTGGTCCGTAGGGTTTACCGCATTTGGCGAGATACTTCCATATCACGAAAACAGAATCTTCTTAGATAAAGACAAGAAGGACAAGTGGGGTCTCCCTGTGCTATCTATGGACATGGAAATCAAAGACAATGAGAAGAAAATGCGTGGTGACATGCAGAACGAAATGAAGGAAATGCTCGAGAAAATAGGTGTCAAAGATGTATACACTTACGATAACGAGTATCATTTTGGTATGGGTATACACGAAATGGGTACTGCACGTATGGGAACAGATCCGAAAAATTCCGTTCTTAACAAACATAACCAGGTGTGGGATGCGAAGAATGTATTTGTAACCGATGGGGCTGCAATGGCTTCAGCAGCCTGCGTGAACCCATCGTTGACGTATATGGCGCTTACAGCACGGGCGGTTGATTTTGCAGTAAGTGAGCTTAAAAAGGGTAACTTATAAACAATCATTTAAAAACACAAAACATAAACTAAAAAAGAATGGAAGAGAATAAGAATTCACGTAGGGAATTTATAAAAGGCGCGGCGTTAGCGGCAGCCGGTTTTATGATTGTTCCTCGTCATGTACTAGGTGGTGCTGGTTTTATCGCCCCCAGCGACAAATTAGTAATTGCCGGTATCGGTGCGGGTGGAAAAGGACAGAGTGACATTGCTAACTTTTACAAAAGCGGAAAAGCGGAAATAGCTTACCTTTGTGATGTAGATGATCGTCGCGCAGCTACTTCTGTAAAGAATTTTCCTAAAGCAAAATATTACAAAGACTATCGTGAAATGCTCGATAAAGAGCATAAACATATCGATGCGGTTTCTATTTCTACACCGGATCATAACCACGCTATTCAAAGTGTGGCTGCAATTCAGCTTGATAAGCACGTGTACGTTCAAAAACCACTTGCGCATGATGTATGGGAAGCACGTGTTTTAACGGATTTAGCGAAAAAACATAAAGTCGTAACGCAGATGGGAAACCAAGGTTCTTCGAACGATGGTCCTCGCGAAATTAAAGAGTGGGTCGAAGCGGGTTTAATTGGCGACGTACATACAGTATATTGCTGGACTGACAGACCTGTATGGCCTTCAGGTATCGCTTGGCCGAAAGAAACAGCTCCCGTGCCAAAAGAGCTTGATTGGGATCTATGGTTAGGTACTGCTCCGCGCAAAGACTATATTGAGAAATTAGTGCCATTCAACTGGAGAGGCTGGTGGGATTACGGTACCGGTGCGTTAGGCGATATGGGGTGCCATTTACTAGAAGTTCCTTTTAGCGTATTAGGCTTACAATATGTGCAGGATGTACAGGCTACGGTAGGAACGGTTTACGTGGATGAATTCAAACGTGGATACAACCCAGAGAGCTGCCCGCCGTCAAGCCACGTAACGATGACTTTCCCTAAAACGCCGAAGACTACAGGTCCTGTAACTTTACACTGGATGGATGGTGGTATTCAACCGACGCGTCCAGATGAATTAGGTCCAAATGAAATCTTTGGTGATGGTGGAAACGGTATTTTGCTGATTGGTAGCAAAGGTAAAATTCTTGCTGATACATACGGAGAGAATGCACGTTTGTTGCCGACTTCTAGAAAAGAACAAGTGGAGCAGAAATATGACCGCGTTCCAGGTAAGTCCGAAGGACATTATGGACAGTGGGTTGAGGCATGTCTTGCAGGGTACGGTAACAAAGAGGTTAGTGCACCATTTGAAATCTCGGGACCACTAACTGAAGCATTGCTAATGGCGAACTTAGCAATTCGTGGCGCGGATCTTCGTATTGATGGAAACTATCCTGGTAGAAATTTAAAACTACTTTGGGACAACAACCAGATGAAAGTAACGAACTTTGATGTTGTAAACCAGTTCGTGAAAAGAGAATACCCACAAGGTTGGGATGTTAAATATAGTTTATAACAAAAGAAATTAACGATGAACAGAAGAGAAGCAATTCAACGTGTAGCGATGTTGATCGGAGGTTCGGTAGTTGGTGCTAATCTATTTCTAGAAGGGTGTACACGCCCGGCTAGCAAGGATGTGGCGACACTGTTTGAAGCCGATTCAACAAACTTTTTAGGTGATCTAGCGGAAGCTATTTTACCTAAGACATCGACTCCTGGCGCGAAAGAGGCTGGGGTAGGTGAGTTTATTCCCGTAATGATTCGCGACTGTTACGATAAAGTTGATCAAGATGCGTTCTTAAAAGGGCTATCCGAAGTTGACGATCGTGCGAACAAAGATTTTGGTAAAAAATTCCAAGAGCTTTCCAAGGAAGAACAACTACAGTTTGTAAATACATACGATAAAGAAGCTGGCGAATATCAAAAAGCGCGGAAAGAGGGTGATGCAAATCATTTTTTCCACTTGTTGAAACAATTAACGTTGACTGGTTTCTTTACCTCGGAAGTAGGAATGACCCAAGCCTTACGGTATGTTAAAATTCCGGGGAAATTTGACGGAAACTACCCGTATAAAAAAGGCGAGAGAGCGTTCGCATAAGCGTTTGCTTTTTGTATCTAAAAGGCCAGTTCACCTATTGGAAGCTGGCCTTTTTGCTTTTGGTAGTCATTATTTGCGGGGCGTAGATGATGCAATTAGGACAGCTCCATCGTGAATATCGATTTATCTTCGCGCTTAATAACGAAATTGACTCGCCCGGCCCGCATCAGGGTATGCACAGTGACCGATTGACCGAGTTTTAATTCTTTAAGGTAATTGATGTCAATGAATTTGAAAGGCTGCTGGAGCACGACCTCTGGAGGTAGACAGTCCAAGCACCAATCGGTGTATTTTACGTTATTGACGTGATTGACGATATCTAAATCGGAGAGTTTAGGTACATAATCGCTTCGCATATCGAATTCTTTTGCCATTTCGATCCGTTTGAAAGGATTCTTTGTGGCTGTTTTCTCCGGCAAGATGATTGCCGGATCGACTTCGATGGCTAAATGTTCTGATTTGCGCTCTTTGGTATTAAAGACAGCCCAAAAACTGCTCGCTGCTGCGATTATAACATCACCCTTAAGTACTTCAAAGTTCCGTACCGAGCGATTTCCCTTAAAGTCTTGAATCCACGTTTTAATTGTTATTTCTTCGAGAAACTGGGGCAATTTCACTATTTCTATGCGCACCCTACTCAGGACCCACGATTGTGATTTTTTAGCCATTTCTCGGTAGCCAAAGCCCAGCTCTTCGGCATGCTCGGAAGCAGTGAGCTGCAGCAAATTACTGAGTTCACTGTATTTTAATAAGCCGTTCGCGTAACACTGCGTAAAGTTTATTTTGTAGCGACTTGAAAAAATTGGTGACTCCATAGGGTAAATGTCCTAAATTTGCAATAATGTAATGAATTTGGTGTTATATATAAAACAAAGATTGCTATTTTTTATCTTTAACCACAAATTTGTGGAATTTAGATATTGGTTAGATTATAATTTTTAAATAAATATGGTAGGTCAGATTATTGAAAAGGAGCATATAAATGAATACAGGATTATTCCCGCGGATGAAGATAAGTCTATTTCATTACGTGAGAAATTGCTTTCTGCTCAACGATTAGGAAACGAATTTAAGTCTAAAACAACTATCGTATTTCAGACCGAGGACGGACCAAAACGTATTGAGACAACGGTTTGGTCATTGACCGAGCAATATGTCCAAATAAAAAGCGGCGTTTTGATTCCCTTAAAGTCGATCGTTGAAGTAGAACTATAAATATAAACAATGAAGGGGAGGAGCGAGCCTGATTTTAACGATAGCCGGCTAATATGTTCCGTATCTGGTGATTGAAATGTAGGGACCGTGTCAAATAGGGAACGCCTCTTAGATATTCGCGAATGGTATGTCGATTGTTCAACCCTCTAAAAGCTTACCATTTTTATACGATCGATAGTGGTGCCCACAATATTTTCTAGTTTTCTACGGAGCAGAAAACGGGAGGTTCCGTCGGGATCGATGCTTAAGATTTCAGGGGAGGGGAAATAACGAGACAACTTATGCGATAAACTGTTTTCTCACGTCCTTTTCTAAAATTCACCTTCAACTTCTAGTTTTTCGATCTGCGAATGCAGCTTCTTTTCTGCTGCGTTTTTTAAGAAACAGTTTTATTGGATAGAAATGCCGACTCGGCATTGGCTCGAAATTCTTCTGTCCACGTATTAACCTATGTGCAATTTAGCCCATGCCCGGAGCCAGCTCCCTCCAATTAGTAACTTTTGCTTTGAAGGTAGGTGTAATGTATCTGGGGTCTTTTTCATTTGTAAACTATTAAGGCCAACGTTGAAGTAATTCTGCGAAACGGAGCGCCGTATTATACTACTTTTTCAATTTTTCATTTTCTAATATTTCTTGGAGCTCTTTGGCTATCTCTGGGTGCTCATTGATTATGTTTTTTGTTTCTCCTATATCATGCTGTAGGTTGTATAGCTGCGGCTGCGTGCTGTTTCCAAGTTCAATATCCGTAAGCTTGTTGTAGGCAGGTCTATGGCTTGGTTCTATATATTTCCAGTCATCCTTAAGGATGGCTAAACAACCTGCATGCTCGATCAAATAAGGGCGACCGATTTCGGCCGCTCCAAAAAGGGAAGTGGCCAGCGGATGACTGTCGCGAGCATCCGCTGGGCTGGGCAGGTTGAGGAGTTGCGCAACTGATGCGAGGATGTCAATTTGGGAAACGAGAATGTCGGAAGTTTTATTTTTAGGAATTTGAGGACCGGAAATGACAAGTGGAACGCGTGTGCCCGCTTCGAAAATACTGTACTTCCCTCCGCGTAGCGGACCGGACTGTTTATGGACGTTCTTGAATTTTGCAGCGCCGTCGAGGTAACCATCATCCAAAACGGGGCCATTATCGCTGCTGAAAATGATGATCGTATTTTCCGCTATGCCTAGCGTTTCTAATTTGTCTAGAATTTGCCCTACAGTCCAATCCAATTGTAGGATTGCATCGCCTCTATAGCCTAAATCACTTTTTCCTTTAAACAACGTCGAGGGCATTCGAGGGACGTGTGGTTCTGTCATAGAGAAAAATAGGAAGAAAGGATCTTCTTTGCTTTCTTCCAAGAAATTTTTGGCGACCGTTAAGAATGTGGGAGTGATTTCCTCATCTACCCACCGCGCCTGGAGACCACCGGTCATAAATCCTATACGGCCAATACCGTTGATGATTGTATTGTTGTGTCCGTGGTTTGGTGATGCCTGCATTTTAAGTAATTCGGGGTTTTCTTCCCCTGTTGGTTCCTGGCCAATCTTCTTTTGGTAATCCACCATGATAGGATCCTGCGCCTCTAGGCCAATAACGGAGTGATTTTCAAGAAATACCGTAGGGACCCGGTCCGCGGTAGCGGGAAATATAAACGAATAATCGAAACCTACTTCATTAGGGCCAGGACGTATTGGCTGATTCCAGTTTTTGGTCACCGAACCTCCCAAGCCCAGGTGCCATTTACCGACGATTGCCGTTTTGTACCCAGCCTGTTTAAACACCTTTGGTAGCGTGACTTTATCTGTGGGCACAATTAATTTAGCATCGCCGGCAAGCACGCCCGTCCCTTGCTTACGCCATGGGTATATGCCGGTCATTAAAGCATAACGGGAGGGAGTACATGTCGCAGATGTACTATGGGCGTTCGTATATTTCGTTCCGTTTTGTGTCAATTTATCGATGTGGCGCGTTGCGATTTCTGTTGCCCCGTAGCTACTGAGATCACCGTAACCCAGGTCATCGCAATAAATTAGTACTACGTTTGGTTTTTCCTGCCCAAAAAGGACACTCGTCATCGCAGTTAATAACACCGCGACAAATAAGATCCGGCATGTGGTTGATTTCGTCATTGATAATAATACTAGATGTCGATTTGTATTACTGAAGATACTTAAAAGAATTATAATCGTTGCACACGACGTTCATATCTCTCCAATGCGCGCGTTAGCCAATAGCGATGTAATGCTTTCTCCTTTTTTGTTTAAAGGACTTGAAGACCGGTTAACGGTATAACTTTCGCACTGTTTGTCGGTTGGGCGGCCGTTTTAAGAAATTCTTAGGACACCTATTTCTAGACCACTAAACAAACAGGTTAAGAGGTCTAAAACACCGCTTTATCTACGTGCTGCACGATGGTAGCGATTAGAATGCTAGCCCTACACTAATATAAGGTAAGGTCGCTTCTTTACTAAAGCCAACCAGTCCTTGAATTGTTAATAAGTCTCCCGGCATAAAGTAGAGTCCACCGCCGTAACCCATATGCCAGTTGTTGGCAGATTCGCCAGTCATCCACACACGGCCTACATCATAAAACCCGATTGCCCCAAGTGTTCCGGGGAGAAGGTAGGAAGCATAGCTGAGCATCTTTACACGAAGCTCTAGGTTGTTATATAACGCCGTTTTGCCGGTGAACCGTTGCGAGTTAAATCCTCGCAAGCTCTGCTCCCCACCAATTTGTGCATGTTGAAAAAAATAGGGATCGCCCCAGACGGTTTCAAAACCGGTCCGGTTGGCCAGTGTCATCCCTTCATTTGCAATCGACTTGTAGAAACTAAAGGATGACTGTAAAGAAGTGTGCTGCTGTTGCTGTCCCCCGAGCTCCGAATTCCAATTCAATCTAGTAGTCCACCATATTCCCTTTTTAGCATTTGCGACATGATCTCTGCTATCGTATTCTCCTCCCACGCTTATTCCGGTGAAGAATTTATCACCATAGGGTTGTTCATCGGGACTCTGCGTGTACCACTCCTCGAAAAATCGGCCTAGGTTATTCTCCCTTCTACTGGTGTAAAACTGAGCGGATGATCCGTAATATATTTTCCAATGATCGCTAAAATTATTTTCTAACAATATATCCGCATCAACCAGATCATAACGATTACGGTAAAATCCGATCCCTTTCTCGCTCTTTTCATAAATGGTTTTATTACCGTATCCAAAAAAATTACTCAGGTTCTTGGGGCCTAATGAGGAGAGGTTGATTGTTAGGTCATGTGATCCGATGAGCTCCTTAAAAATACCCGAATAGCTAAATATAAATGATTCGCGCCTAGTGAGATAGCTTGCTATAAATTCGTGACGGTACGCAAAGGGCGTTTTACGGAATCCTTGGTTCTCGATCAGGTAGCCTAAACCGAAAATTAGTCCGCGATCGATTCCATAACTGAGGTTGAGTAACGTCCCTTTCCGGTCGTAGACGAAGCTGTCATACTGGTAATCATGTACCGCGCTATCTTTTTTTAGTTGCATGCGTACGTGGGCAAGATCATTCCATGAGTTCGCGGCGGTGTCCTTATTTTCGTAAAGCCATACCTTACGTCGGTTTTGAAAGTTCTCAGTGCTGGCATACTGGTCGTATTCACTTCCGCCGATCACGCGCAGTTTGATCGGTGATTTGCCCGTGCCTTCCAAGCTATACACATCCTGACCGGCGATTCCGTATACACGGACTTCCTCGGTCTCTTGGGGAAGAAAAGTCCGCTCGAAGAGTAAGCGTCCTTCGGTACCGTCCTTTTTTTTGTTATGGACATTTAGCGTTATGCGCCCGTCATTTTGGTAGTGGATATTTGCGAACTCATTCTTTCCCGAGAACGGTATATCCACAATGCGCGCTAGGGACGCATAGTAACTCAGTGATGTTTCCATCAGGCCATCCCGCCGGGCGCGTATATTAGTGGTCAACTCCGGTGCACTCAGCGCGACAATCGTATCCGGCATCTGCCGCATAGCGAAATCGATCAAGGAGTCCGTCAATGTATTCTGTATCAAGGTAACCTCTTGCTGCCAGTCATCTTTGCTTAACCTGTTTAAGAAAAAACGATCGAAATTCCGAGCGTTGAAGTTCCAATGGGCGACATTTCTAATTTTCGGACCGAATGGCTGTACATTTGCTTTAAGCCATTGGTAGGAGAGCAAAACAGGAAACACGCCGGAGGTCTTGTAGTACACTTTATCACGATCACGCGGCACAGGCGTATAAATTTTATTGCCTTTTTCTTTACGAGGTTCCCAGCGCCAATTATCTTCATGGCGGTCCCAATCACCTAGGACGAAATCAAGTAAGCGGGCGCGCAGCGTCAATTTTTGCTCGGCCCATTTATCATTATCCTCCACGAGTTTCCGAATAACCTTGAGCGTATTGTCGGTGTCGCTTTCTTGATCGGGCATGCGCGGTTCAAACATATAAGACCTATTTTTAAAGAGCTCTCTATATTCGCCGAGTCCGGGATCGTCCCCTACATACACCAGTTGAGGAGCAGCGTGGGGAAGATTTAGCTTTTCGTTAAATGGAGGGACGGTTAATGCACCAAAGGGATGTGCAATAGATATCTGATCCTGAACGATGTCTTTTGCAATTGTTTTACGAAGGCTTTCGGGCAGGCTGCGTTCAGGAAATTTTTGGATAGAGCGCAGCACCCATTCTCGTCCGGTACTGTCCACCAAGCGTAAGGATTGCGTCTGCATGCCGCCACCGAGCTTTACCACTTTGAGGCCACCTTTTTCTTTACCGAGCTCCATGACCCGTATCTTTACCGGAGTGCTGTAGAGCTGCCTGTAACTGTCACCAAGCCAAAACCGATGCACCATACCGACGTCATCGTATTGCGGCGCGACAGCGACTGTTACACTGTCGGGCGTCTGAGAATAGCTTAACCAGGAGAGTGCTGTAAAGCAGGAAGTTAATAAAGATATTTTCCCTAAAGCCATACGCATTGATTAAGTTAAAGTTTCAATTTGATCTAAAAGAACCTCAGCCCGCACTGCTCGCAGGTCGCTCACGCCTTTTATCTCCTCGAGTGTGGAAAAGCTAAAATCTGTTTTCACGTACCCTTCTGCTGCGACCTGAGAAAGGAGCTTCGTTATTTCTTCCTCCAGCACGCTTCCTTGAAATACAATTGCTATTGTGTTGGGGGACACTAAACGTTCGCCACTGGTTTTTATGCGGGCTTTATCTATTCTTTTCTTCACCATTTGATAGCGGATGTTATATCCACCCTCAACATCAAAGCGGCGTTCATCTTCTCGAAAACTGATATCGATCGGTGAGCCGTGTACAAACATCAACAATGTAACTTGCATGTGTATCGGCAGTGTCTCTGCTTCCCGTGCTGCACGTCTAGCGATGCGTGCCATTGAGATAATCTGTTGTTTTCGGATTTCATGAAGAAATGACGTATTGTACTTTTGGGTCGGTGTAATCGATTGCCCGACATACATATCGTATTCAATTCCATCTGAACGGAACAGTTCAAAATAGGATGGGAAAATTTCCTGTACAGTAGCATTGAAAAATTGCACTTCTTCTTTTATCAATCTATTGAGCTGCTGCAGCGACAACTCGAATCTATCGCTGTGTTTGCCCTGTAATTTTTTTACGATGGCTAGGAAGTTGTCTATTTCATCGGTGAGTTCGTTGTTGTCGGATTTTAATTCTTCTAGGTGGACATGTAATTCTTCGTTTAGAAAGACATATGTATCCAACAGATAGCGTTCATAAGCAGGGCCTTCTAACCAGTGTCTGATGGTTGTGGACTTTTTTGCGAGTTGATTTATCTTTTTGTTTCTCTTCTGGGAAGATAGGCGTTCTAAGAACTTGTCCAAGAGCGTTACTTTGGCGATGTTATCGTTACGGTAAATGTCGTTTCGCAGCTCGGTGGAACCCTTCACGTCAATGGCACCGTAGATGGGGTAGACCTTTTCGAACTTAACCTTCCCGATAGACGTGGCGGTCGTAGCCATGCAGGAGTAAGGTGATTTGCAGCCACTTCATTAAAGCGCCATTGTACTGCTGGGTTTAGCGCCGTAAAGTTGTCGAGTATGACGCGCTCTAGTTCCGTCTTGAAAACCGCGAGTATTTCTGCGGTGAGATGGGTCAATAGTGGTAAATATTCATGCCACATCAATAGACTTTTCTTACCTAAAAGGTCTGGAATGATGCTGTATAGTTCTAAGAAACCGACTAAATCCTTGCGGTGACGCAGCGGAATACAAATATAAGAGGCTAAGCGTTTACGTTCAATAATTTTGCGAAATACCGGATGCTCGGTGTCAAGCGATGTCTCTACGCCAGAGATGATGGGAAAAGGGTTTTCTAAGTAAGCCGTTATATCTTGATCTAAATCACCGGTCTTTAACTTTTTTTGAATCTCGCGAAAAAATATACTGTTGATATCACACCCTGTGGAGGCTATTGGATAACCGTTTAATTTGCCTAATGGTAACAGTGAACAGGTTATTTTCGAGTTCTGCGTAATATCGGAAAGGGCTTTATGCAATTTATCGAAAAATATTTCCGGATCGGTATCCGATAGTTCTGTCGTCAGCGTGCGCAACCTTTCTGCATTATAGGCCTGTGTTTTGTCTTGGAATTTCAGTAATGTAAATCCGGTGAATTCAAATTTTTTAGGGTCTAATACTTCGAAAATTGGTTCTAGATCTTCGGGCGAATACTCTTCTTTATCCCGCAGCGAAGCCAGATTGATAATCGGAAGCTCACTAACCCGAGTGATGTCGACGAAGGTAAAGTCGATGGATAATTCATAAAAATAAGTTACTTGATCCTTGGTCACCGTGTAGGTTAGTATTTTGTTACGATTAGGTACTCCATAAAAACGTTCCAAAATAACACTATATAAGAGTTGTTTAATTGGTGTAACGTTTTTATTCTTTGTTTTGGGTACAAGCTGGGTGTTATAATCAAAAAGGCCATAGAAGTCTTCTGTTCCATAGAATACCTCTTGCGGAACTGGATAACCCAGTGCCCAAATCCCTTTCTCCTCTACGCGTAATCCATTCTCGAATAAGTAAATCATTTCAAACACCTCTTTGTAGGATGCTAGATTATCTTGATTTAAGCTCGAGAATGCCTCTTCCGTCTCTTGGATCAATTCCAGAACCGATTGTGGAAGACGTTTTAGTTTCTCGCCATTCTTTAAAAGGATCTTCTGCAGGAAAGAAATCAAGGGGGTAAGGTCAAGGTTTCCTGTTCCGTACGTGTTCTCCTCTAAACTCTTTACTTTGATACTTTGCAACAACATGTGTTATTCAATTTAATTCTTCGTTTGGGATGGCGTTGGTTTTTCTATTAACCAATCTTCATAATCTTTGTTGACGTCACCTGCCTGGTTAATAAAATAGCTGATCTTCGCGCGGCCATCTGTATATACGTCAACCACCGTAAATCCTTGTGCTCCGTGTCTGTAGTGCAAATCATTCGCATGTCCAATAGATGACGTTTTTGCGCCCGATCCACTTACTATTTGCGTAAAGCTACCTTCTCGAATAAGCTGCAGCCCATGGTCGTGTCCTGAGGCGTATATGACATTATTACGCTTGGCCATCAGGGTCGTGACCGAGTCGATCAGTTCGCGATATTGCCGATGCGTTAGATCTTCCCCCGAACTAAAAATAGAGGACCGGAGTAAGGGGTATAGTGATCCGACAATCGGCAAAGGTAGATATAGTCCTTTCCATAACTTACGTAAGGGAAATATATGGTCTGTGATCGAAAAATGAAGTCCGTGTTCACCATAGGAACGCATGGGATGATGGCTCAAAAGTAATAAAATCTTGTCAGAATATGTACTAGTGATACTGTCTAAAGAATGTAAAAAGTGCTGTTTTTCGCTTTGGATAACCGCTTTTGATTTCTCATGATGTGGGTATAGCCAGTATTCACTGTCGTATACCACCGTGAGCAGCTTGCCACTGCTTTGCGTTACAACAGGCCCTAGGGTTCCTGCAGCAGGAACAAAGTGTAAATTTTTGTCTTTTAGCTTGTTTATATACGCCGCCTGTTGTTCAACTTTCAGCAATCCTTGGGGGCCAGATTTATCCCAGTCGTGATTGCCGGCCATAAAATATACTGGGACCTGACGTTCCAAAAAAGGAGTGTACTGCGATTTTAAGATACCGATCGATACTTCGCGACCACTGCTGTCCAGAGCCATGCCGTCCGGGTAGATGTTATCACCGAGGAAGTAGGTTGTTGTTCGTCCGGGCAGTACGAGCGCTGCTGCAGCAGGAATCAAGATGGTTTGGTCCTGGTTTATCTCCCCAGCATCACCTATTAAAATTATTCGTTGTTGAATATCTTGGGCCGATACCAGGAACGGATAAATGTAAAGTACTAGCAGTAGGAGGCGCAAAGTCATCGTGAATGGTTAAATTTAAAAATCATTCCACGCTTTTCTTTACCCGCTTCGCTACTAATATAGAGATTCTCCTGGGTATCAAATGCAATTCCCTCGGGCTGCGGAAAATTCTTCCTGTCTAGGGGGATGACGCTTTTAGGGTTAAAGTTGGCATCGGTGACGACGATCGCCAGGTCTATGGAGGAAAGAATATACCATTCATTGCTACTTTGGCGCCAAGCCATAGCTGAGGGATTAAAGGTTTTTTTTATATTTTTATCATGTGCTGAAAGGGCTTCTATGGATACGCTGAATGGACGATCGAGAACGAGCTTACCTTCCGCACCGATGCTCAAAATATATCCAGAGACTGTTTTTTCATTCTTGTCTACTTCACAGTCTTTGCATAATAGAAAAAGACTGTTGAGCGATGGGCTGAAGGCCAACGATTCATATTCACCTTTGGGTACTAGTTTTTTGTTCACAAACGTATTTTTTGCATCTACCTTAGCGTTCGCGGGAATACTATGTATAACACCATTACTTTTCAGTACATAAAAATAATCGTCGGTCGCGGCGATCTCTTCGTAATCACCTTTTCCGGCAAAGGTGCTTTCCTTTGTTATCTTTTTGGCCACCAAATCATACTGAAAAAGGATGCCGTTTTCATCTTGAATAGCATATATTGTATTGGGCCGAGTTTGTAAAAAAGTAATACCTGATATTTCTTTCAGCTCAGGCGGCATCGTAAAGCTAGCACTGGGTTTAAGGCTATAGGGGAAATTACCGTTTGACGGTGCTGAAGCGGCGGCTTTGCGCGCCGGTGATTGGCAGCTTGCTGCTGCGAGCCATATACTGAATATTAGCAAATATTTCATTTTTTAAATTTTTAGACTACAAAAGCTACTGCTACGATAAATGCAAATACGGAGACAACTAGCCCAAACATGAAAACGCCGTAAGCGTAGCGAAGCAACCTGTATTTACGACCAAGCACGACGCCTTGTGAATACACATCGCGCGTGAGCATGCTGTATAAGAAGTCGTAATCACCCATTGCTTTTTTCATAGCTTCCTCGTAGGTACTGTAGGACATTTGATGAAAATTCCCAAAAAAAAGGAGATTCACGCTCTTATTGTCGACATCTTCAGGTTTGAATCGTCCGTCACTCACTTTGGGTATTGTTGAAAGAATTGCGAGCACCATCGTGGAAACGACTGCGACTAATAGCATGACCGTCGGGAATACCAAGTGCTGATTACTGTCTAGTTTTTGGACGAGTACTGCCACTAAAACCGAAAGAATAATGGAATTGACTGTCAGTAATATATTGGCCTTATTGTCAGCCATATCACTTAGGCGCTGGCTGTTAGTCGTTGATACGCGGAACATCGTCTCGATCCCGCGGTTGGGCCGCTTTTTAACAGAATCATTTTTATCCTTTTTTGCGTGGTATTTTTCCTCCTCTTTCTCCAGGTTGTTGAGGTTCTTTGATTTCTCTTTGTCCAATTTACTTTTAGCGTACTCGGTATGGTAATTATGGCCTGTTAAGAGTTGTATCGTGAGTGGACGCCAAACGCTTTTTGGGATCTTAAAGTTCGCCAGCTGCTCTGCTTCTTGATGCATAAGTTTATTACGTCGATCAAAAGCATCGCTTCCCAAATGAAATAGATCGGCATCACAAACGATTTCTTCCAAAAGATTCTTGGGCGATTGCGGCATGCGAGTTGCCATGATGCAGCCTTCAACCTTCTGACGAACGCTTTCTGTTACGTGGTGCTCTTTCAAGAATTTATCAGCGAGGTCCGCGCTACGTGCTTCGTGTTGTTTTGAACCTTGTCGGGAGCAATACCCGGTATCGTGAAAGTATGCTGCGCATAGTGTCACAAACCGATCTTCCTCAGTCAGATCGTAATGCGTGGCAATCTCCTTGGTGGCTGCAACGACATCGTCTGTATGCACATTATCATGAAAACAATAGGCGCCCGCTTTGTTCTCACGTAGGAAGTTGAAAACGTATTGCCTTGTCTTTTCTAATAACAGTGTGTAGTCCATACTTAATATTTTACCTGCAATTTACAGAAAAAAAATGAAGCGAATGAGTGGAGAAAATTCATATGTCTGCTTGCTAGCTGGTTTTGCGGTTTTTCTTGTTCGATTTCGCTTCGAGGTGAGGGACTCGTCATACTTTTTGGGGATAACAATCGGAATATCCGCGGTCTTTTGGACGTGTTTTCGCACTAAGGATATAGCTGCAAAGGGTGTTAGAAAATTACAAAAAACAATAAAGCTGTCGCACCGGAGTGCATTTACAACTTTATTGTTTTTAAAGTACACGGTAAATCTATTTCGCGTTACAGGTTTGGATTTTGCTGTTCCTCGGACTGCGGAATTGAGAAGATATAATACCTGCTGTTTTCTATAAAATCGGTTCCATCGGGAAATTTAACGACCCGGTGTCCTTGTGCTGACGCTTGCTTTTTCGTGCCGTCTGGTTTGGTGACGGTCACTTGAATACTCGATCCGTCAGCATTTTTGAATTCTTTCCGTTCGACTTTTGATTGCGTACGTAGAATATCGGAGAGTGCAAATCCTTCTCCCCAAAGTTCTTTTCTTCGCTCGAGTAGAATCTCATCGATAATATTCTTGCCATCTGCTGCGTTAAATAACTTTGCCTTTCTCGCGGAACGCAGGCTGTTCAATGCGGCGATCGCATTATTCGAGTTGCCTGCTCGAGCGTACCCTTCGGCTTCGATCAAAAGCATCTCTGCCGAGCGCATATACACGATGTCTCCGATCAGGTTCGATTTGAATCTGAATTTTTTATAGCGTAAGAATCCTTCTCGACCATCTTCTCCGTCCCATTCAAAAAGCTCGTTGCGGATATCTTGCGTGTCGAACAGATCTTTGAAGTATGGGTCTGCCATAAAGCTATAATAATATGATCCAGGCGAGGAGACATCTAGATAATGAAACGTGTAGCTGGCCTCGCTTTGTTCGGTGGTTTGGATATGGCCCCAAATCCATTCGGTATTTTGGATATCATTAAACCCGCCTAGGTAATCTGTTTCGGCCATCAGTTGATAGCCTTCGCGCGCTTGTTTTGCCGATTGTGCTGCTTCTTCCCATTCGCCTGTATTCAGGTATGTTCTTGCTTGCAGCCCATTTACGACATGTTGATCAATCTTGTATTTTTTACTAGCGTCTCTCACATAGTCTTTTAAGAGCCCGTCCGCCTGATTAAGGTCAGACTTAATTAATGTGTAGACCTCCTCGAGACTGGCCTTTGGTTTTCCTTGGGTTTCGATCGTGCTCGGTTCCGTATAGATTGGTACCGATAATGCATTTTTATCCTTCAAGTAACTGAGTTGGTAATAGGTAGCCAGATTAAGATAGGCAAAGGCGCGGAGCGTAAGCGCTTGCCCTTTCAAAACATCTTTCTGCTGTTGCGACCCTTCCGCTTGATCCACTTTGGCGATCACGTTGTTTGAATTGTCAATAACTTTATACAGCAAGGTCCAGACTGCACGAACACGAGTCGCTGTCTTATTGTTAAGGTCTGTAAAAGCATAAGGGTCACGATACCCATATTTGGTCGTTACGGCGACATCGTTTCCCATCGCGTCGCTGGTGCGCATCACGGTGCTATAACCAGGATTAGCGTATGTGAAGTAGGTATCGTTAAGATATCCCCATGTCCCATTAACGACGGTTTCTATACCGGTTGTGGTTTTGAAAATTTCTGTGTCCGATACTGCGTCTGTGGGATCGAGTTCCAATTTATCGCTACATGATCCAAAGATCAGTGTCAGTGCGAGTAATATATATATATGTATTTTCTCCATTGTTCGATTCATTAATATGTGATATTTTTAGAGACCTAATTGAATGCCTGCCGAGAATGTACGGATCGCTGGGTATCTGAAATAGGTGCTACCGTCGACGGTTTGCTCGGGATCCATTCCTTGATGCCCATAAAACGTAAGAAGGTTCTCGCCAGTCACAAATATCCGCGCGCTAGCAATTTTTATGCGCGAAGCTACAGTTTGTGGTAGGGTGTAACCGATACTAACATTTTTTAATCGGGCGTAGCTCGCATCGTACAAGAATCTTGAAGAGGCCGACGTCCAGTTGAGGTTATCCGTGGTCAAACGCGGTACGTCGGTATCTGTGTTTTCGGGCGTCCAACGGTTCAGGATCTCGGTAGACCAGGTGCGACCAACATTATTACCATTGTGTAATAACTGCGTATAGTCTCTGTCCAGAACTTTTCCGCCAAGGCTGAAACTTAATAGCGCTGAAAAGTCGATGTTCTTGTATGTTATGCTGTTGCTGATACCTCCCACCAAATCAGGTAGGGAGCTTCCCGCAATAAATTGTCCTGCATCGGCATACACACTTGTTTTCTTTCCAGAATTATTACCATTTTCATCGGCCAAGTACCACTGCGGGTTTCCATTTTCAGGGTTCACGCCAGCCCATTCCCGGATATAGAAATCGTAAATTGATCCCCCGACACGGAGTAGCTTATTGTCTCGAGGAATGTCATTTCCCGTCGGTAATTCGGTAATCTTGTTTTTGTAATGTGATAGATTCAAATCAAGATTCCAACGGAAGTTATCGTTGCGAATTGGGATCGTTCGGATGTCGACGTCGATTCCCGTGTTTCGTAAAGAACCAATGTTCGCATCATAACCATCGTATCCTGTAGACAGAGCCATTGGCATGGTAAACAGGAGATCCTTACTTTGGCGGTTGAAATACTCTACCGATAGTGCAACTCGGTTTTCAAACGCGGCGATATCCACTCCCACGTTCAAGTTGAGGTTGGTTTCCCACTTCAGTCCCGGAGTGGCAAGACGCTGCGTATAGGTTCCACCTTCACCTAAGCTATTTGCGATGGTATAAAGACCCTGATTGGCGTAATATGTTCCTAGGTTATCGTTCCCCTGTCCGCCGTAACTCGCCCGCAGCGTAAGCTGGTTTAATGTGGTTTGATTTTGCAAGAATTCCTCATTTATCAATCTCCAGGAAGCGCCGATCGACCAGAATGTTCCCCATCTGGTGTCTTTAGCGAATCGTGATGACCCATCCGTACGGAGGGACCCAGAGAGGTAATATTTGTTGGCATAGTTGTATTGCGCTCGTCCCAAGAAACTCAAAAGGCGGTAATCTACGGAAGATCCCGTGAAGTCGTTTAACTGTGATGCTGCAATTGGTTCGTAGAATCCCGGTAGGACGAATTGTTGCCGGCTTCCGTTAAAGTCGCCCGAATTAAAATCATAATACTCTTGGCCCGCGAGCACGTTTATATGGTGCTCATCAATCTGCTTATCGAAGGTTAGTATATTGTTCCATGTCTGTCCCACGGTTCGTACGTTTGTTTTGCTTACGTAGCCTCCCGTTTCAACTCCGTATCCTAGTAAAGGATTCGTATAATCATGTCTATTGCTGTTAATATAGTCGACGCTGTAGGTAGAGCGTAACTTCAATTCCGGTGTGAATACCGCTTCCAAGTATGCTCTAGCGGACATGTTTTCTCTACGTATATCGTTTAAATTTAAGGGCAGGGAGGCGGCTAAGTTATGATTTGGGATCGCAGCACTTGGCCGGTATGTTCCGAAGTCGTAAATTTTGTTGCCGCTAGCATCTACGGTGTAACTTCCGTCGGCATTACGCTCATAATAAGGGTAGAACGAGGGTACTAGTCGAGTGAAATTGATGATGTTCTCGGTGTCGCTATCTTCGGATAGCGGGTATTTTTGCAACGTACTTGATCCGGCGACATTTAACCCTACATTTAGCCATGGACGTGCCTTGGCATCGATATTAGCCCTTAGGTTGTACCGTTTAAAGCCAGATTCAATAGCGATACCTTGATCGTTTAAATAGCCGCCCGAAATATAGAAATTGTGATTTTCGCCACCTCCGCTAAAGCTCAAGTCCGCTTGCGTGCGTTTACCAGTGCGTTGTAGTACATCGGCCCAATCGTCATCCCACAGCGCTACGGCCCCGGATGCTATTTTCCCATCCACTCCGACGGGTAATGGGAACTCAGAACCGTAGGGATTGATGTTTAAATCCGTTAAAATATTTTCACTAGCATTCTTGGCCGCGTTCTCTGGACTTTGCCCGTTTGTAAGGTTTTTGTTGCGTAAAGCTTCCCAGTAAAGTTCAAAGTAATTGTCCGTTGATACCTGATCGTAATCGCGAACTGCCCGATTTGACATCCCTTGCGTAAAATTAAAGTTTATCGCTGTTTGATCTCCTGCGCGGCCGCTTTTGGTTGTAATGATGATCACCCCGTTTGCACCGCGTGAACCATATAAAGCACTCGATGCCGCATCTTTTAAGACTGAAATTGACTGGACGTCATTCGGGTTTAGGGAATTGATATCTCCAGCAAAGGGATTGCCATCCACCACGTACAACGGTGCACTGGATGCATTGATTGAGCCTATACCACGGATACGAATTTCGGAATCGGTTCCCGGTTGACCCGAAGATGAAACCGACTGCAATCCCGGAACCTGTCCTTCTAGCGCTTTGGAAAGGTTGGACACTTGGCGATTTTCTATTTGTTTATTGCTGATTGTGGATACGGATCCGGTAATATTGGCTCTTTTGTTCGTACCGTATGCGACAACTACGATCTCTTCCATATCCTTACTGGCGGGTAGAAGTGAAATGTTGATCGTCGCACTAGAAGCGGGAACTCGTTCGGTTCCGTACCCAATATACGTGAAAATTAGTTCCGCATCTCCAGAAGGCACATTGATGCTGTAGTTCCCGTTTTCATCGGTAGTAGCGACGAGATTTTGCCCAGCAACCTGAATAGTTGCACCTACCAACGGTGATTGACTGTTCGCATCGGTAATTGCGCCGGTGATGACTTTTTCCTCTTGGGCTTGCGCGGTTTGCACCAAGGCCAAACAAAATATAGCCAGTGCAAAGAGTTGAGTTTTGATATAGACTTTACTCATTTAACATATTGATTTAGTTGTTTAATACATCCGCAATTTTTAAATATTCGCAGGTGAGGATCTGTTTGTATTTAGAAATTGTTCTTCGTTTAAAGAGGCTTATCTCTATAAAACTGCGCAAATATATATAATATATAGATATAGTGGACTTTTGATTTGTAATTTTAATATCACCATTTGCACGTGTGCGAAATGTACAAAGATCTTAAATCATTTTTCATCTTATTTTATTCTTTTAAAGTGATTCATTTCTATACTCGCGGGGTAAATGATAAAAAATATAGCACAAAGATTATCGCCGTATTCAAGTCTTGGAAGCCCCGATGGTGATATGCACACGGATTCTTATACCCGGCACATATCGGAACGCAATGCAACGTTGACTTTAGGGTTTTAATTGGCAAACGCGGTGAAAATCGCTTAGGCTCCTACGAATGTCCTATATAGCTGGATCAAGCAAAGAACTCCACCACTAAAAAAGCAAAGCATGGTTATCAATTGAACTAATTTTAACGATTTAATGTCGACATTTTCATCGCGCTCCATCTTTTTTATACTGTATTGTCCAATAATTGCCACGGTAAATAATATGGCGACAACCAGATAGAAATTTATCATCTTTTCTTATATTTAAGTTTCGCCCTTCGTGTATGTTTTAGATTTCGTTTTTCCTTAACGTCTTTTTGGCGCGGTTAGTCGCTAAATTATCCAATCTTTACACGCTCGGGTGATGTTAGTGTAAACTTTCCATTCGTGTGGTATCATATTTATCCTCAAATTCGTAAACTTGGGCTTGTTGGTAACGTGAAGATTCCTTCATGACTCAATACCGATTGCGTAGACCGATAAACCCTTGTTATTATGCGTGAACTTTTTACAATCAAGCTCGGCGTCGATCCGATTGTGTCCCTAGGACAAGAAATATGCTTTCATGTAGGCGTACTAGAGAATGCGCTACTTGATATCCCTTTTTACAGCACATTTGAATTTTATTATTCTAAAAAAAATGTTTATTAATTGTAGAATGCCTTGCTTGAATGTGTGTTTTTCATAAGTTCGACGTAGGTAAATATTTTTTTTTGTTAAAATATGATTACTCAAATATGGGAATTAGATCTTAATGTTACAAGTTTTTACGGTGCGAAGGTTTTAAATTTTTGTAGGATTTCAGGGAGGGGTACCTCTTTTCTCCAGTACTTTTTTGATCAACTGTTTAACCAATAAATTGGTAGTATTTTTTCATTTCACTGACACCAAATCACGAGCTGCGGTCAGTAAAAATGAAATTGGTAAAACTCTAATTTTCTGTATTAATTTATTTTAAATCCGTTTTAATAGCACTACATTATTTTATTTACAATTGAGCGTTTGCTTAACTTTTGATTTGTTTCTCCACCGTTTGTTTATTTGCTATAATTTTCCTTCGATGTTTAATTCCCCAATCCTTCATGGCATAAATGATAGGCGTTAAGGTATTTGCGTAAGGTTCATGGGTATAGGATATTTTTATCGGATAATCATCTACAACTGTTCGTTTGATGAGTTGATTCTGTTCTAGTTCTTTTAGTTCTTTTGCCAATATTTTAGGACTAATACCCGGAATACTCTCCTGGATATCCGTAAACCTCTCGTTGCCTACACCTATAGAAATGATGATGGGCAATTTCCATTTTCCACTGATTACGTCTAAAGTATCCCGAACTGGTTTTACTGTGTTTATGCATTCGGTGTGCATTTTTTTTGCTGCCATTTTAATCAATGTTTAATAATTTGACTTTCCTTTGGGAAAGCACTATACAAAGTAAAGTATATTTTTCAGATCTTTGGCAGAGTTATTACACATAATTTAAACAAGTACAATAATATGGTTTCTGAAAAAATTGCATATTCCATTCTCGAACTTTCTATGGTTTCGCAGGGACAATCCTTTAAAGAAGTACTAAACAACTCTTTGACATTGGCCAAGGAAGCTGAAAATCAAGATTACGAGCGCTTTTGGTTTGCGGAACATCATAATTCTGAAAATGTTGGGAGTAGCGCTACGGCTGTACTTATTGGATATATTGCAGAAAACACGAAAAGAATAAGGGTGGGGTCTGGCGGAATTATGCTTCCGAATCATGCTCCATTAATCATCGCAGAACAGTTCGGTACATTAGCACGCTTATATCCTAAGCGAATAGATTTGGGATTAGGACGTGCTCCGGGAACAGACCAAGAAACCGCCCGCGAAATACGCCCCGATTTTATGCAGGCAGCCCATTCTTTTCCCCGGGAAGTAGCCAAAATTCAACAATATTTTTCAGCAGAAAATAAAAAGGCTAAAGTGCGTGTTCCAATTGCTGAAGGTACGGGAATTCCTATTTATATTCTTGGTTCGAGTACAGACAGTGCGCATTTGGCCGCTAAAGAGGGGCTACCTTATGCTTTTGCCAGCCATTTTGCTTCAACGCATTTGTATAATGCATTACGAATTTATAAACAGGAGTTTCGACCCTCAGAGTTTTTAAAAAAGCCGTACACAATTGCTGGCGTAAATGTTATTGTGGCAGATACTGACGAAGAAGCCCAACAACTTTTCACTTCATTAATCAGAATGTTCGTGGGAGTTCTTACTGGTGGAAAAGAGCCGTTACTCCCGCCCACCCAGATGACGGAAGAAATTCACGGAATGTTTAACCATCCTTCTGTTCACCAGATGCTAAAATTTTCTTTTGTGGGAAGTAAACAAACCGTAAAAACACAAATAAGGGAGTTTCTTAATGACACCGAAGCGAATGAACTCATCGTCGTATCAACCATGTATGGTTTGGAAGACCGATTAAAATCTACTCGATTATTTGGAGAAATTATGAAGGAAATCAACCAAGGGAAGCACTAATTGGAATAGGGAAAACCGATACAGTTACACAGGTCTTCCTAAATGCTGCTTATTTATCCATAGGATTCCAATTGAAATCTCTAAAGGAAAAAACCTAAGTAGCGAATACCGCTCATGGACTTTCGGGAATTCCGCAAACAGCGTTGGGTTTTTTCGCTGATACCATTAGGGAAATCCTGAATGTACCCGTCGAGCTTAAAATGTTATTTGGGATTTCTTTCGGTTATGCTGATCCAGATGCACCGGGCAACTCTTTTAAATTAGGCAGGGACCCGCTTTCCAAAACCGTGGTTTATCAAAATTGATAACGTGGTTTACCTTTTGGCGAAAGCGAAACAACACTCCTGATCAAAAATAATCGGGGGCAACAAAAAACCCATTGGATAATAATATCGACAGGAATGATAACTAGCTTCTTGTTTCGTGAAGACTTCGGCGTTATAGATTTGCCAAATAAGGTAATACATGCGCTAGGGGATTGGCAGCATTCGTTAACGTTAACATCCTGTGAAGATATTGGTGCCGTTTCTGTTGAAGTTTTATTCCATCAACCGGAAATATTCGATCAAGTAGTGTTTGTCGCCGGAGAAACAGCATCCTTTAAAGAAATTGGAGATAAGATGGATAGATTGTTTAATCATAAGTTCGAACGCGTATTGTGGGATCACCAATTCCTGAAAAAGAAATTGAAGGATGATTCCGCTAATATATTTAACCGGTATCGGTTAGTATTTACACATCCTGGTGTGACATGGCCCATGCATGTTACTTTTAATCATCGCAATAATATTCCAACGGTTGGAATAGAACAATGGGCTAATGAGCATATCGATATAAACTGATTGTCATGGATTTTTAATGGTTTTCATTATGATTAGCGATGAAAACCCATTTAAAATAGTTTAAATATTAATAAGGCCTGGATCCATGACGATTCGGGCCTTAAATATTATTTTCAACATTTTTATTTCTAGTTAAATACTTTGGATGATTTAATTGTATTCAAAAATTTGATTAGTTCATTATTGACTATTGTCGTTGCTTCGTATTGAACCCAGTGACCTACATTTTCAAGTTGAATCACATGAATCAGTCCGGGCGCAGTTTTTCGAGCATCCTCAATTGTTGGAGAAATTGGGTGAAACAACTGACAATCGTGAAGTTTTTCTACGACGAAATATTTTCGCGGGGAATCAAATCTTTAATATAATCAATACCCCCTGATAACTCAAACCTTTTGTAGTCCTGTCCATTGGGTTGGGGGGAAGGCCATGCAATATAATTCCCCCCAAAAAAGAATTTGGATTGATCTTCTATTATGGTTGTGCTCACACAAGTTCTAAAGAATTTACCGGCCCCAATTTTAGGTGGAACTTTTGATGGGACCTGAATCCCACTAACGAAAAAACCGCTTCTATGAGTTATAGAAGCGGTTTCGTTCGTACCTAGGGCGGGAATCGAACCCGCACTCCCTTAACGGGAACAGGATTTTAAGTCCTGCGTGTCTACCAGTTCCACCACCTAGGCAACTGAGCGAAAGACGAGATTCGAACTCGCGACCCCAACCTTGGCAAGGTTGTGCTCTACCAGCTGAGCTACTTTCGCTTGACGTGCTGCAAATATATATAGAAAATCCTATTCTTAAAATAATTTCTTGTTTTTTCGAGAATGGGATGTGTAACAATCTAAAAATGTGCGTAATATTTTTCTCACGAATTAGGATTTTGTGGGCATTGTATTCGGATGGTTCAATAATTGCTTAGCTTTGCCATGAATCAATATTTAAGTATGAAATTTATTTACCAATTTGTTGTATGTGCTTTAGCTGCTTACGGTTCGGTTCGTACTGTAATCGCTGATACTTATCCTGAGGTTATTTTTGATAACAGTTTAGTGCAGGGTGTGTATGCTAAAAGTAAGGTCAGTTATACGGGACAATCTTGGGTTGAAAATTTAAATAAACATTTACTCGTTTCAGATACGCTTTTTTTTACTCCTGGAAATGCACTGTCGTTGCAATATCAATCCAGTGTTGCGGGTACCTGGGAAGTGGACTTACAATACAGTCGCCAAAAGTTGAATTATAAGGTTGATCGCGACGAGTTTTTAGTCATGAAGGTGTTCGTTAAAACCGAACATACACGGAAAGGAGATTTACCTAGAATCGGAATCAAACAACGCGATACACAGACCGACTCGTTGGAACTAGCGTCGTTTATGGAAGATTTTGAGTATAACACATGGCTCAATGTCAAAATTCCAGTGTCAAGATTCAAAAACCTTGTTCCAGAAGAACAAGTGCGTGCAGTTATCTTGTCGCAAAATCAAACGAGCGATCGAACACATCAATTTTTTATAGATCAAGTCGAATTTTTACCCAAAAATGTGTCTAATGTGAAGTTGTCTTCGCCGGCTATATTATCCAAAGCTACGGCATTCGATAATCAGGTAGCCCTAGAGTGGCAATTACCGCTTACGCCGTCAATTCGATATATTAAGATCTATCGCTCGGAAGATAACGAAATCTTTACTCCGGTATCTATTCGACCGATTTCGATGCAAAGTTGCTTAGATTATGTGCCTCGAACAAATAAGACCTATTATTATAAGATAGCTTGGGTAGATTACAATTATATCGAATCTCCCTTTTCCGAAGTAAAAGAAGTTACAACCAAAGTTCTCGAAGATGATGAGCTGCTAAACCTTGTTCAGAGGGCTCATGTGAATTATTTCGTGGAAAATTTTGATATTAATAGCGGTATGTACCTTCCGTTTCGGAAGAAAGAACGTGCAGTGGTGTCTCTTAAAGAAAGTGGCAATGCCGTGCTGAGCTTAATTGTGGGAGTAGAAAAGGAGTCGGTAAACCGCCAGGTAGCGTTAGGACGGATCTCTAGGATGGTGTATTTTCTTTCTAAAGCGCAAAAAAGATACGGTATTTTTCCAGCCTATTTTGAAGGCAGAACCGGATTGCCCGATTATCGGGGTGCCGATGCAGGGTATGACGTGCTAGCGACGTCATCGATGATTGAAGCACTTTTAGTCGCTCGGCAATATTTTAATAAAGAGGACGATGCGGAGACCGATCTAAGAAACCGAATAACGGAGTTATGGGAGAATGTGGAGTGGGATAAACTAGTGGCTCAAGGGTATTCAGACGTACTCGTTGAGAAAATTTCCAATGTTGATTCCACAAATAGCGAAGTGACATTAGGTGGCGTGAACGAGTCCTTAAACGCTTACTTCTTAGCCATGGCTGCTCCCAAACATAACTTACCCCTTTCGGCTTACGAAAATGGTGTTAAATATCAAGACGAACGATACGCCTCGCAGTATAATAAATTCGAAAATCGTGCGAGTGACTCTTTGGCAATTGTTAAAGAATCGTTCCGGATTGCTTTTAATGTTTTTGATAGTGATCTCATTACCAAAGATAAAGATGCTGGTCGTGCTGTTCGAGTACCAGTGCGGCAGGATACAGCAATGTTTGGTAAGGATCTTCGTTTTGGGAGTGAACGTAGAAGTTTGATAGACTTCTATAAGCCATTTTTTGTGATCGATCCCAAACTGTTACAAGATCCCAATATGGATTGGGAAAATTCGATTCGAGACTATGTGTTGGTTCGAAAAAGAAAGGATAATGAAATAGGAGTAGGGTCGACGAATTCTGATATATGGGGTTTTTATCAATTGAATGACTCGGTAGGTAATTATCGTATCAACCCTGCTATTGCACCCGCGTCGATGTTTCTGTTAGAAAATGAAGGTAAAAAGGCGGTGCTGGCGTTGTATGAAAATTATGGACAGAATTTTTTTAGTGAGTACGGTTTTCGCGCATGGTTAGATTTGAGAAATAATGATGTGTCCGATGAGTATTTTGCAACGAATCAGGCGGCGATCATTCTTTGTATAGAAAATGCGCGATCGGGACTATTGTGGAATTTATATAAGGAGATTCCCGAAATTAAAGCATTACTTAAAAACCTATTTCCACCGGAGTAAAAAGACGAATTATTAACGTGTGATAACCATGAAAATTGTTATCTTTACACCCATACTAAAGCAAATTTCATGAGACATTTAGGTACAGTTACGTTGTTATTTGTTGCTGTTTTAGGAGCAACATCGTGTAAACAACAGGCTATCGTGGTAAACAAGGGGGCTGTCGTGTCAAAAGACGGCACAGATGATGGTCTGACAAATGTGAAAGGTGAGTTCGAAGACGCATCTCGTACGGATGAAGGGATCAAGTTCACCTTATCTTCGGATCTTTTGTTTCCAATCAATTCGTCTTATTTAACGGACGAAGCGAAAATAGAACTTAGTAAACTCACTAAGTTAATGAAAGAGGATAAAAGTAAAAATGTGCGTGTCGACGGACATACCGATGCTACGGGGGAAGAAAACTATAACCTGTGGTTGTCTGAAAAGCGCGCCAATTCGGTTAAAACATTCTTGGAAGATGCAGGTATTTCAGAAGCACGTATCGCCACAAGAGGGTTAGGGCAAACAAAACCTGTAGCCACCAACAAAACTTCCGAAGGACGTCAGCAAAACCGACGTGTTGAAGTTGTGATATTAGATTAATATTTTTAATTAATATATACACTAGAAAAAGACATTAGCAGTATGATCCGCTAATGTCTTTTTTTTGCGCTCGGCGCTAAACAACCGTTTCCTTTTCCTAAGTTAGCTGTCACGCTTGCACGAATACGGCTCGCAACATAATCCATGGCCAGTGGGAATGCCAAATTAAGTGGTTTACCCATTGCAAGATAGCAAGCGATTGCAGTAGCTAAGGTGCAGCCTGTACCTCGCGTATTCTTGGTTTCGATTCTTGTATTATTATATATCATTGCTTGCCGGTCAGCTGTAACGAGCGAAGAAAACATAGTGTTTGACTTTAGATGGCCACCTTTGATCAAAATGGCACCGGCACCTGATCTTAAGAGCTCGATACCCGCTTCATACATTGACTCAGCATCACTTACTGTCTGCCCGATTAAATCGTATACTTCAGGGATATTTGGTGTAATTAGGCTCGCTAATGGGAATAATCTGTCGCGCAATGCTGCTTTAAAATTGCCGCGGTAAAGTTTTGTGCCACTCGTGCTTTTTAACACCGGATCGATTACAATATCACCCGAATAGTCTTTTAATACTTCGGCGACGACTTTGATATTCGCCACCGAGTGGAGCATGCCAATTTTTATGACATCCGGATAGATGTCTTCTAATACGGTATCTAGCTGCATTTTTACTAATGAGGAGGAAATCGGATAGATAGAACGTACGGCGAGGCTGTTTTGAATCGGAAGGGCAGTGAGGACATTCATTCCATGGCAACCCAGTTCCGAGGTCGTTTTAAGGTCCGCTTGAATGCCGGCTCCACCGATGTTGTCAAATCCCCCGATTGACAATACTGTCGGAATTTTTTGAGGCCTTAGAATTTTCATTTGTGTCGATATCTTGATGATTCTTGCATTATTCATTTGCGCAAGATGCTTTTAGCTGTCCGTCGATATATTCATTTTTATAACGGATGATCTCGCGCGAGGCGGATATATAGTTTATTGTATTGTCTTGGAATAGGTAAACTTTAGCGCGATATTCCATGTTGCGCATGAATACTTCAAATTCATCGTAAAATTGTTGGCGGTCCGCTTTCTTAAATTTGCTATTTTTTACGATCCAATAAAACTGATCGTCGTCTACCCTGAAATTTACTCGATTTGCTTCCTCCTGGACGAATAATATAAGCGGTCCACTGAAGTCATTTAGATAAATTGCAAAACCTATTTCATCATTTGGCATAACAACAATATAAGCGTGAAACTTTACAGTTCCAATGTTTTGCTGATCAACGGTGATAATTTTCGTAAGCATAATTCTATGAATAGAAGGCTAAATATATAAATATTGAAAAACATTCACAACAATATTCAATATAAATGCATTTAAATAAGCCTTAATTATAGATAGAAAGCGGATGAATGTGTTGTAGTTACCTGTTTTGTTTTTGGTATATCTATATTCTTTGCTATGTGATAAATCTATGTGTGTAAGGGGGCATTTGCATATTCAGGTTGCCAATCTTTCCAGACGGGTTGGTACCCCGCATCGCGTATCTTTTGGATAATAACTTCGACGGATCGCTCATCGCTTATCTCAAACTGTTCAAGTGATTGTGGTTCTACCGAATATCCTCCAGGGTTTGTTTTTGAAGCAGCACTCATAGAGGTAATGCCAAAGAGCGGCGCATGATCGCGAAACGCTTCGTGTTCCCGGGTCGATAAAGATAACTCTAGATCCGGATGCCATAATCGGTAGGCGCAAATGAGTTGGACCAGATCCCGTTCGCTCATATCAAAATTAGGCTTTGCCGCCCCAGCTGCGGGCCGTAAGCGCGGAAAGGAAACCGCGTATTTGGTCCGCCAGTATGTTTGTTGTAAATATTCAATATGCAGCGCAGTGAAAAAGCTGTCGATACGCCAATCTTCTAACCCTAGTAATACACCTAATCCAACTTTATGAATGCCAGCCTTGCCAATACGATCCGGCGTTTGTAAACGGTAATCGAAGTTAGATTTTTTACCCTTTGGGTGGTACGTTTTGTACGCCTGACGGTGGTAGGTCTCTTGATATACAAGTACGGCGTTAACGTTCACTTCTGATAATCGGTGGTAATCGTCCTGGTCCAACGGTTGTACCTCGATCGATATTTGTGGGAAGACATCGCTGATTTGTCGGGCTGCCTTGATGAAATAATCGACACCTACTTTTTGGGTTGCCTCTCCCGATACGAGCAGGATATGTTGAAAACCCATCGATCGTACGGTTTGCGCTTCAATCATTATCTCGGGAGGCGAAAGTGTGCGCCTGCGTATACCGTTGTCTACGCTAAAGCCGCAATAGGTGCAGATATTGTTGCATTCATTGCTCAAGTATAGGGGGGCATAAAGTTGTATGTTCTTGCCAAAGCGCTGTGCCGTTAATTCACTAGACATCGCAGCCATGGTTTCGATGTAGGGTGCTGCGACTGGCGATATGAGCGCTAGAAAATCCGTTAGGCTGCGTTTGTCTTTTCGTAAAGCATTGACGACGTCGTCTTTCGTTATTTTAGCGAGTTTTTCCTTGACATCCTCCCACTCGTATTTATCTAATATATCGTTGAATGTACGTTCCATTTAGGGGGTTATTTGTTGTAAAAACTTGGTGAATGGGCTGCTCGCTACAGCTTTGTTGTAACGTGGCGCTAAGCCAGCTTCAAAACCCTTTCGTCCGGCAATTGTTGCCATCGCGAATGCATCTGCTATTAGCGCTGGGTTACTTGAGGAGGCAATTGCGGTATTGACCAAAACAGCGTCCGCACCGATTTCCATTGCTAGCGCAGCATCGGAGGGACTACCTATTCCGGCGTCGACGATAACTGGTATGGTACTTTGTTCGATGATGATACGTAAAAAGTCCAGTGTTTTTAACCCGCTGTTACTACCAATTGGTGACCCCAGGGGCATCACGGCGCTTGTTCCGACCTCTTCTAGACGTTTACATAAAACGGGGTCAGCATGGATGTAGGGAAGCACGATAAAGCCGTCTTTTGCTAATATCTCGCACGCTAGCAACGTCTCGATCGGGTCGGGTAGCAGGTACCTGGGGTCGGGATGTATTTCGAGTTTAATCCAATTTGTCTGGAGTGCCTCACGGGCAAGCTGTGCAGCGAGCACGGCTTCTTTAGCGTTGCGCGCACCGGCGGTGTTGGGCAGGAGCCGGACCGCTTTACGTTGGATATGTTCGAGGATATCGTCGTTGTGGCTGTCCAAGTCAATGCGTTTTAAGGCAACGGTGACCATTTGTGTTCGCGAAGCATCGATCGCTTGACACATGCTTTGGGCTGAGTTAAATTTGCCGGTTCCCAAAAATAGTCTGGAATCAAATGTATGATCGGCAATATTAAGCATATTTTGCATAAAGAAATTTATTTACAGTGTTGATGTAATTCCGTTCGTGAAACTGTGATTCGATGTCTTTTGACATTGCTATTCCAAAGACACCGAGGCGGCGTAATGGAGCGATGTCTTGTGTCATAACGGAACCGATAGCGAAAATAGGGGGAAGCTCATGTTGGATGCTTTCTAGAATTTCTGCGTACCCTGAAAAACCTATAATGGGACTTAAATTTTCCTTGGTTTTGGTGAAGCGTAACGGCCCAAGACCTATATAATCGCATTTCTCAAGGCCACGTTGCATCACCTGCTCAAGTGTATTGGCCGTGCCACCAATTATTTTATGGTTGCCAATTAACGCTCGAGCGGCACGTACTGGGGTATCGTTTAAACCTAGGTGCACGCCATCCAGATCGAGCTCATAAGCGACCTTAACGTGGTCATTAACGATTAGTGTAAAGTCATAACGTTCTTTTAACTTCTTGACTTCTGCCGCAAGCGCTAACAAATCACTCACGCATGCATTTTTAAAACGTAATTGTATCCACTCAATACCAAGGGCAAGCGCTCCTAGAATGTTGGCATACTGCTCCTTTGCGGTGCTTCCCGATGAAATATATTGTAATCGTTTGTCTATCATTTGTTAGTCTGTGTTAGAAAAATTCATGTACCCGCTATTTTGTATTTTCAATGCTTGCTCGTAGCAGCGCTGAGCTTGTTCGATCGGCGAGTCTGCTTGCCATATAGCACCACAAAATGCGTAATCATCGTAACTTGACCGCGCGAGCAGCGATACATTTCTACAGGTCAGTCCACCTAATGCAATCGCCTTTACCCGGAAATTGCTCCGGACTGCAGACTCAAGGTTGTTATGGGGCTTATAGCCCGGTTTGGAAATGCTGGGGAACAGCGGCCCGATAAACGCCATTTCGATTGGTGAATTTAATCGATTAAACTCTGCCCAGCTGTGGGTCGAGGTGCTTCTTACCGAGGTGTCTATAGGTTCTCCGGGAGCGTATTTATTGCGCAAATATGCCCCGTAGTGTATTTTGGATACCCCAAACGCACGAGCAATTTCGGGGTCGCCGTGAAGGATTAACTTTTCGCGTTCCGTTGGCGTGAATTGTGTTAAGTATTCGCAGAGTTCACCCGGCGATAGCTCCGGTTTTCGGATATGAACCGTTAACTGTGGCCAACTCAGCATCTCTCGGAGTACCTTTAGTTCGGCGTGGACGAATCCAGGCAGGGTAAGAATATGCATTTTAGAGGTATATTTCTTTTCCATTTTCAATAAAATCGGCTGACATTTCTTGCATGCCTGATTCAACGCTTGCTCGAATCTCTTGCGTTATTTTCATCGAGCAGAATTTTGGACCGCACATCGAACAGAAATGAGCAATTTTTGCACCTTCTGCCGGCAGCGTTTCATCGTGAAACTCCCTCGCAGTATCCGGATCCAAGGATAAATTGAATTGATCTTCCCATCGAAATTCAAATCGCGCTTTGCTAAGAGCGTTGTCGCGGTATTGAGCGCCAGGGTGACCTTTGGCCAAGTCCGCCGCGTGGGCAGCAATTTTATAGGTAATTACTCCATCCTTAACATCTTTTTTATTAGGCAGGCCCAGGTGCTCTTTTGGTGTCACGTAACACAGCATTGCACACCCATACCAGCCGATCATTGCCGCTCCGATCCCCGAGGTAATATGGTCGTATCCAGGCGCAATATCTGTGGTTAGGGGTCCGAGGGTGTAAAATGGAGCTTCATCACATTCTTTAAGTTGTTTATCCATGTTTTCTTTAATCATGTGCATAGGGATATGACCAGGCCCCTCGACCATCACCTGTACATGGTTCTTCCAGGCAATTTTTGTGAGTTCGCCGAGTGTTTCGAGTTCTGCGAATTGCGCCGCATCGTTTGCATCAGCCAGCGAACCCGGCCGTAGGCCGTCCCCAAGTGAGAAGGCGACATCATACTGTTTCATGATTTCACAGATCTCCTGGAAATGTGTGTATAAGAAGTTCTCTTTATGATGAAAAAGGCACCATTTAGCCATGATCGAGCCACCGCGTGAGACGATTCCCGTTACACGTTTTGCCGTCAGATGTATGTAACGTAGCAAGACGCCGGCGTGGATAGTGAAGTACGATACACCTTGTTCGGCCTGCTCAATCAACGTATCTTTAAAAATTTCCCAAGTAAGGTTTTCCGCAATACCGTTAACTTTTTCCAGCGCTTGATAGATAGGTACCGTTCCAATTGGCACGGGGGAGTTACGTAAGATCCACTCTCGTGTTTCATGAATATTTTTTCCTGTTGAAAGATCCATGATAGTGTCTGCGCCCCAGCGGCACGCCCAAACAGATTTTTCCACTTCTTCTTCGATGCTCGATGAGACAGCGCTATTGCCAATATTGCCGTTTATTTTTACGAGAAAATTTCGACCGATAATCATCGGTTCGCATTCAGGGTGATTTATATTACAAGGGATAATCGCTTTGCCTGATTCGATTTGCTCACGTACAAACTCGGGCGTGATCTCGTTGCTTGGGATGTTTGCGCCCCAACTGTCGCCCGGATGTTGATCATGCAGTTCGGAAAGTTCTTGATTCCGTAGATTGCTCAGACGTTGATTTTCACGAATCGCGACATATTCCATCTCCGCCGTGATGATACCCTTTTTTGCGTAGTGCAGCTGGGTGACGTTGCCGTTATTGCGCGCAATTTTCGGATTGGTTATATGTTGAAAGCGCAGCTCGTCTAGCGATTTATCGTCGAGGCGCTCCTTACCGTAGTTCGAACTACTCGCGGGAAGCTGAATGGTATCTCCACGGTTTTCAATCCAGCTTTCTCGCAATCGAGGGATTCCCTGACGTATGTCGACAGGCACATTGGGGTCGGTATGTACGCCGGAGGTATCGTATACTGTGACGGGTGGGTTCTGCACAAGCTGATCCTGCGCTAAGCGGGTCGGCGAGAGTTTGATCTCGCGCATAGCAACACGAATCGGGAACATTGTTCCTTCCAGATACACTTTACTAGAATTGGGGAACGGTTGATTGGAAATTTTAGAATGTGAATTTTTCATAGCATTGGTTTTAAAAAGCGGGTTAACCGCCTTGGGTAGCGGTAATAAGTGTGATTTCAGATTGTGTAGCAACAGGCGTTTTAGTCCATAGTTCGCGAGGCACCACGGTGTTATTTAGCGCTACGGCTATACCCGTTGGCTTCATATTGGGGACCAGGCGCACGAGCATTTGCTCCAAATTTTCGGGAAATGGCGCTTCTAATTCGTAAATTTTACTATTGAGTTTGATATACATATCCTAAAGTTTTTACTTGTTTAAAACACTTTAGGAATGCTGACGATAGGCCAGAATCGGCCGAAGTTGAAGTTCGTCTTACTTTTCCCTACGCTAGTATGAACTAGATCAGGTTCCAAGGGTAAATCTCAGCCTGTTTTTTTACAGACACCCCTAAAGCATTATGTTACAATGATAGGGATATATTTTAAGAAACGAAATTATTTCTAGTTATTTTTTAATCGTTGTACGAGCATAAACGGCCCGGGAGGATCTGGGCAGGATTTTTGCGTTAATAGTTTTATACGTCAATTATAATGTTCAAATATTTGGTTTTTTGTTTTTTTACGATGCTGCTCGTCTGCTGTAAAATAAGTGATGGTACAGGTGTCATCGATGCGGTTCAATACGATAGCGCGGACAGCACGGTGCTCTCCCTCAAGGAAGGACAGGCACATATTTTACCGACTAGTGGCGTACGTATTGCCGTAAAAAGAGTTCTTGAAGATAGCCGTTGTCCGAAAGGCGTACACTGTATATGGGCTGGAGTTGGGTTGGTGGAAATCGAACTCACGGCTGAAGACGGGGAGACTTCGCTGGATACCCTTTCCACTTCCCAGGTCGCAAAGATGGGTTATTCGCGATCGACCGTTTTTGCAAATCATCGTATCAAGTTGGAAACGCTTAATCCCTATCCGGTATCGGAGAAACCGTCCCTCAATCCTGTTACCTATATCGTATTAATTTCGGTGTTGAAATAGAGCCATTAATCAGGAGCGAATTAGCGCGAAAATTGTAATAAATAATTCATTCTTTTCTTTATAGCAATAACGTTCTTTTTTTACTAAAAGCTGTTGTTTGTATCCATGGAGCTAATAATGGTGAAACCATATGGCTTTTAAAATCTTAAGCGATCTATTTAGTCGTTTTTAAGCCGTAAAGTGCTGATTTAGTTTGCTTATTAGTTTATTTTTACTTATATTTGTGTCGTATTAGATAAATTAAGAAGATGGAATCCCCTTCATTTTCATCAAAATAAAACTACAACGATTTGACAGATTTGAGCGTAATAGGTGGTGGTAGTTTTGCCACAGCTTTAGTGAAAATATTGACAGAAAATAAGATCCAAATTTCATGGTATTTAAGACGACAAGAACAGGTTGAATTTATAAAACAAGAGGGTAATAATCCTGACTATTTATCATTTGTTAAATTGGATAGGGCATTTCTTGAAGTCTCAAACGATCTTGATTTCTGTGTGAAAAATTCACCTATTATACTGTTTGCTGTACCCAGTGCACATTTTGGAAGTTTATGTGAAAACCTCGACGTAACGGCAATACAAGGTAAAGTTGTCGTAACAGCGATCAAGGGTACCGTGGGCGAACACAATATGTTGCCCTCGTCATTCGTTGCCCGCAATTTCGGTATTGACGAAGAAAGCCAGGCCATTATTGCTGGTCCCTGCCATGCCGAGGAGATTGCCATGACGAAGAAAACATACATGACGATCGGTTCGCCCAATGTCGAGATATTAAACAAATTAGCGCCTTATTTTTCATCCCATTATGTGACCGTTAACACCCAGGAAGATATGAGTGGAGCCGAATATGCAGCGATATTTAAGAATGTCGTGGGCGTAGTGTGTGGAATGGCGAAGGGTCTAAACTATGGTGATAATTTCATGGCTGTTTTGGTCTCTAATGCAATTTATGAACTCGAAACATTGCTTCAAGCTTTGCACGTGAAGCAAAAGCGTATTTCCTGTTCGAGTTATCTGGGCGATCTTTTTGTGACAGCCTACTCCGCGCATAGCCGCAATCGCACATTTGGTGAGCTAATTGGACGAGGGTATAGTGTCGGGCAGACACAGAATACAATGAATATGGTTGCGGAAGGTTATATGGCGACAAAAGGTCTTTACAAGACTGCCAAGGATCTCAACATAAACTTGCCTATTGTTAATACAGCGTATAGAATACTGTATAATCACATGGCGGTAACAACAGAATTTAAACTATTAGAAAGGAATATAATATGATGCTTTTAGCAACGGATTTAGACGGAACATTTTTAGGAGGTAGCATGGAAAATCGCTTACGGCTGTACCGTTTAATCAAACAAAATACAGATATACAGTTGGTCTTTGTAACGGGACGCGGAGTGGAGTCTGTACTTCCTTTGCTAAATGACCCGTTGATTCCTACGCCGCATTATATTATTGCGGATGTCGGTGCCACGGTGGTAAACGGAATGACGCTTGAGTCAGTGGAACCTATACAAGGAGAGATCGAAAGCCGTTGGCCCTCGACCTACGCGGTACGTGCTAAAGTGCTCGAAATTGCCGATGTTACCTTCCAAGAGGTGCCACAGCAGCGGCGCTGCTCGTTCTATTACGACGGTTCCGCTAATTTAGAAGCCATCAAGGAAGTGGCCGAGAACTTTGATTGTGATGTGATTACCTCGGTGGACAAGTACTTGGATGTGCTTCCTCGTGGGGTGAATAAAGGTAGCACGTTAAATTCGTTAGTGGAAATGCTTCATGTTGATGAAGATTGTGTACTCGTGGCGGGTGACACGCTTAATGATTTTTCTCTCTATCAAACAGGATATAAAGGCGTAGTTGTTGGTAAAGCGGAGCAGCTGCTGGTGGACCAGACCGCGGGCATGGATAACGTTTATCAGGCTGTTGAAGCAGGTGCTGGCGGGATTTTAGAGTCTATGGCACATTTTGAGCGTTTTCAAAAGTTTGCCAAAAAGGTCGCTACTCGTAAAAAGAAGCAAAACAGTGTGGGGGCCAACCAGCTGGTAATGGTTTACCACCGGTTACCCTTCGAACAGGAAGTCGTCAACGGAAAATCTATCCGCGTAGCACCTAAGAGTCCTAACGGGATAATTCCATCCTTGCTTGGGCTTTTCGAGAAGGGGCGCTCCGGTATTTGGATTGGGGAAGAAGAACAGCAAAGTGATCGTCCGGAGATTCCTAATCAACTTATTGATGAGGAACGTTACCCCAATTTGGTGGCCGCAACGATCAGCATTCCCAAAGATGAAATAGATCAATTTTACCGTGTATTTTCCAAAGAAGCATTGTGGCCGATGATTTTCTCGTTTGTGGACAAAGCGAAATTTAACCACGAAGACTGGGGACACTACTTGAAGATTAATAAGATGTTTGCCGAGCGGATTGCCAAAGAGGCCGATGAAAATGCACTTGTGTGGATCCATGAATATAATTTATGGATGGTTCCAGCCTTCTTGAAGCCGTTACGTCCTGACCTGAAGATTGGCTTTTTCCACCACACTTCTTTTCCGGCAGCCGATGTGTTTAATATTATTCCTTGGCGCAAAGAGATTATCGGCAGTTTACTGCTTTGTGATTTTATCAGTTTCCATATACCGCGATATGTAGAGAACTTCATCGATGTACTGCGCAGCCATACGCCTTTCAAGGTTATCAAGAAGATTAATGCGGCCAAACAGTTTCTTACCTATAGCTGTGCATTGGGGGTTGACCAGATGACGAAGCTTATCGAAATTGATGGTCGCCAAATACGATTAGGTGCACAACCTGTTGGCGTGAATATGGAGAAGATACAGCGTATTTTAAAGGCTCCGGAGATTCGCGAAAAAATAGAAGATAACTTGTTCCGTAAGTCGGAGACGGGTGTCAGTCGCATACTTTCGGTGGAGCGGTTAGACTATGTAAAGGGACCATTAGAAAAGATACAGGCTTTTGGCGAGTTTTTGGAAGAATATCCAGAATATCATGGGAAAGTCGAGCTCATAAACATTTGTACACCGCCCTCGCAAGGGATGCACATTTACGATGAAATTCGGGACGAGGTGAACCGTGCAGTAGGAGAGATAAATGGGCGGTTTTCGACAATGGACTGGGCACCTATCCAGTTCTTTTATCGAGCACTACCATTTGAAGAAGTGGTTAGCTTGTACGCTACGAGCGATATTGCTTGGATCACGCCGCTACGTGACGGTTTGAATTTAGTTGCCAAGGAATATGTAGCTGTCCAGGGACAAATCGGTGGCGATGGCGCACTGGTACTTTCGGAATTTGCGGGGGCGTCGGTGGAGCTTCCCTATGCGATTTTGACAAATCCGTACGATTTGAAGAGTATGAAGGAAAGCCTACTGCGTGCGTTGCTAATGCCTTCCGATGAGCGATCTTCACGTATTATGCGCCTGTACGATCAGGTGAAGAATTTCGACGTGCATTACTGGGGTAGAGATTTTGTGAAAGAACTTGAGCGAACTCGAGAGAACAAAAAAAGTATCAGTAAAACAATCGGCTAGTTTACGTGAAATCCTGCAGGCAATTGGTACCTTTGATTGATTTTAATGGTTATATCGAAATGAGAAAGATAATTATAATATGTTTATGTATCGTAGGGCTTGGGCTGTATTTACCCGTTAACGCGCAGCGTGTAGCGGCCGTAGTTGAGCGCGATTCGCTGAGCAAGCCATATCATCCAGAAGCTGATGCGCAGGCGGATATTGACAACCTTATACAAAAGGCTGGGGTGCAAGGGAAAAACATTATCATGCAAGCCGGAGGAAACTGGTGTATCTGGTGTTTACGGTTCAATAACTATATACAAGGTGATCCAGATGTTGCCACGCTTTTGGAAGATAATTTCCTTTATTATCATTTAAACTTCTCGAAAGAGAATAAGAATGAAGAAGTTTTTAAAAAGTATGCCCCTGAGGGATCGAAATTAGGGTATCCTTTTTTTATTGTTATGAATCAAAAAGGCGAGGTCTTGGAGGTACATGATAGCGGTTCTCTGGAAGACGGTAAGGGGTATGCAAAACAAAAAGTACTTAGCTTCTTCGGGAAACATATTCCTAAAGGCGAATAAGCGACTAACAGTGGTATATGCTACTATAACATAATTTAAAGAAAAGCGGCCGAAGAATTTCGGCCGCTTTCGTTATACTAAATGTTCCGTGAAGAATTCGATCGTTCGGCTCCATGCTAATTTCGCTGCATCGGAATCAAAACGCGGCGTACTGTCGTTGTGAAAACCATGATGCGTACCCGGATAAGTGTGTGCTGTATACTTTTTGTTGTTTGCTTTGAGCGCTTCTTCGTAGGCTGGCCAGCCTTTATTTACGCCCTCGTCCTCTTCAGCAAATTGCAGCAATAAAGGGGCTTGGATATTGGGTACTTCTTCCAGGGGTGCCTGTCGGCCGTAAAAAGGTACGGCGGCCTGGAGTTCTGTAATACGTGCAGCCATCATATTGGAAATCCATCCACCGAAACAAAACCCAACGACGCCTACTTTACCGTTTGATTGTTCATGGACTTTTAAATATTCAGCGGCCGCGATAAAATCCTCAAGCATGGAGTCGCCTTCGCGTTTTGCCTGCATCTGGCGTCCCTGATCGTCGTTACCGGGATACCCGCCCAGTGGCGTGAGCGCATCGGGTGCTAGAACGAGGAAGCCTGCTTTCGCCGCCCGCCGCGCGACGTCTTCGATGTACGGGTTTAGTCCTCGGTTCTCATGAACCACCACGATAGCTCCTTTTTTATCTGAGTTGTCGGTAGGGAATGCCAGTAATCCCTTAATTTGGCCGCCACCTTTGGTAGAAGGATAGGTGATGTAGCTACTCTTAATTGCGGGGTCGTTCTTCGCTACTTGCAGCGTATTTTCGTAATCCGGACTTAAAAAGCCCATTAAAGAAGTAACCGTTAAACCTCCTACTGCGTAGAGTGAGAGTTTTTGCATGAATGTTCGTCGAGAGATGCGATTGTGGGCGTAGTCATTATAAATGACAAATACCTCGTCATTGATGTCCTCTTTTTTGATGTTGTGCATAATCGATAAATTTAAAGATCATTTAAAAATACAGTTTTTATTTGTTACTTGGAATCGATCAGGTTGTTACGCTTAAGCTATCCGCGCCCCATAAATATCAAATACGACGATGTGCCGATCGGATAGGCTGGCTCAAAATGTCGGGACAAAAACGGATTTTATCAACGGTCAATTTCAGTTTCTCAGCGGGGAATAAGCGTGATGTTTTCATGCTCGCCGATAATTTCCAGAAGGATATCGAAATAGGTCTTGCCACGACCTTGTTCCAATTCATCAATTTGGGCGTCTATGATTTCCATGTTAAAAATGTTAGGTTTTAAAAGCTTCTGCCGGTAGTGGTTCAACGTTAATTCGCGTCCTAGATCCGTTCGATTTTTTTCGAAGTTTAACCAAACCAGATCGATTGGCTCCGTGCTTTCAATAAGTCCGAATCCACCATAGAGCAAATCGCTGAACGCATCCAGGCTATGTCCTAATTTCCAGTCCACGTCTTGCATAAAGATGTCGTTTATATGCGTGTAAAAGGATGGTATATCGTGTATCTTTTCGCCGTCAATAATTATCGTCTTGTGCATTGTAAATATTAATAATAGGTGGATTAAGCTACTTGTTCGGGGCTATATATAAATATTTCCGGCCACCGGCATGTTAGGATCCGGATGGCGTACTACTGTTTTGCAATAAAACCATGTATTTTTTGCTGTTGTCCCAGATAACCCAAAGATTGATCAGTAATAATGGAAGCACGAAAGCTATACCACCCGGTGTGAAAGTTACGGTATGCACGCAGATTCCCACTACGATCGGTAAGCATACTAACGCCCCCAGGGCACGTGTGCGCGGGATGATGAACAAGACGCCGCCGATGATCTCAAATAAACCTACCAGAGGCGTAATCCACTTGAGTGTTAAGAATGCTTCTTGTATTTTAAGCTGTTCGGCCGTTTGTTCAGGGCTGGGCATGTTAGGGATAAATTTTGTCACTCCGGCGAAAACCAACATTAATCCAAATAGCAGGCAAATGATAAATTTTAGAGTTTTCATGATTGAATAAGTAAATTGACGATGTGAATTTCTAATTCGAATCTAAGAACTTATTTCCTTAAATAAAATTATTGAACGATTCGATGTCACAGGGCAAGTTTTTGTGTTTCAGGGTTTACCTCCATTTACTTTTTATACGCCTTTTTTACCTCTTTTTGTCGCTCGGCGAATTTTTTTTCTAGGTGTGCAATAACATATTTAATAAAATCGGTGTCATTTACGCGACCTGCGTGAATCAAAGCGCCCGGACTAAATACATTTATTTCCATGATGATATCACCCACGATATCCAGACCAACGAAGTACATGCCGTCATCTTTCAATTTCTGGCTAACTTTATCGATTGTGGCAAGAATTTTTTTGGTGATGCGTGCCACCTTTGCGCTACCGCCTTGATGAATATTACTGCGGATCTCACCTTTTTGTTGCATGCGTGAAATAGCGGCATACTTACCGTCCATGACGATTGGTTCACCATCAAGAAGAAAAAAACGGATATCGCCTTTGGCAGCCGCTGGGAGATATTCCTGGGCGAGCAGGTAGCCGTCTCGCGCAATGACTTCAACGGTTTGTTTTAAATTGTGCTTTTCGCCTTTTTTGACCATAAAAACATTTTTCCCTCCGGACCCTGTGAGCGGTTTCAGTATAATCTTGCCATTCTGCTGCCCCAGAAAATTAAGTACATCTTCATAGCTACGTGTAACCAGCGTCTTCGGGCGGATTTCTTTTGGGAAATACTCCAGATACATTTTGTTTGTTGCCTGCATCAATTGATCGGGATCGTTAATTACCCATGTGCCTTGACGTTTCATCAGCTGCGCGAACTGTAGCGCGGTGGACGATGCCCAGGGCCTAGAAATCATATCGGTAACCGGATCGTGACGTATCCAGAGGAGATCAATTTCATCAGAGGTGACGAATTGTTTGTCCTTCTTACGTACGATACGCATCAAATCTTTTTCGTCGGAGACACGTTCGGAAGATTCGAGCACACGGCAGTGGGCCCCCACCGTTTTCTCGTCGTGGTAGGCGAAGTCTGCTACGCCGATGTAGAGCACCTTATGGCTACGCCGATGGGCCGTCAATGCCAGTAGCGTCGTAGTATATTCGCTAAGTTCCTTGTGTGTCTGGTTGATTAAAAATGCTATAGTCATATGTCGTTTTTAATAATTTATCATTTTAAATACGCTGCTAAAATGCTGCGCGTCTTTTAGCTTGTCAACGTATGGCGGCTGTAAATACCGTGGTATAAGGGCGGGCTGCTGTAGAATACCGCGTTGCATTAGGTCTTGGATTATCGGTAGATAATCTTCCCTTATCTTGCCGATGGTAAGAATATTGAGATTTCCTCCATCTTGGATATAGCGTATGAGTTCAATGAAACCTTGTAAGTATACCACGTCTTTGGTGAGCCCACCGGCTCTGTAGACGCGCATGGACATGCTATAGGATGCGTTTATGCCGAAATTAAAGTCTTCATGAAGCATACTGAAGGTGTCAGTAAAACTGTGTCCCATCAGCATGTGACGTACTGCAAGTACTCTGCCAGCGAGAGTTCTTAAACGTTCATTTGTGAGGCCGCCGACTAGAAATTCGGCCAACACAGCGAGCCCTTCTTGGAGCTGCTCGTAACCCGGAACACCTTGACGGAAGATACTGAATTTTTGCTCTTTGCCATTGAAATAGGTGATAATATGGGTACCCACCTCGTGCTGTATCAAGGCGAGCGCGCGGCGGCGCGCTATTTTGTATTGCTTGCTGATATTAAGTACACCATGGTTGACCATCACCCCTGAAATATCGTCGCGTATACGCACCGAGCTATTGAATTTTGAGCACTGCTCTTGTAAGTAGCGGAATTCTTGCTCGGCAAGTTGTGCGAATTCAGGCGCCAACAGGTATTCGTCCTCTATTAGGTCGGGGTTCGGTGTTGCATCAATCGCAATCAGTAGGGCTTTTGCGGTTTCATAGAGGTCATCGCTGACGTTCCCAAATACCATGAGACTACCGTATTTAAAGTCCGGTGTATTGCGCGAAGCTAGCATGGTCATCATATCATCGAGTTCACGCCGTTTGTCGCGGAACAAGTAAGCAATCGTCGGATCGTAGATATCCTCGATACGAAGGTTATATAGATTTCGTTTTACTAGATCGGGGTCTACGGGTATCGGGCGATAGTGGAAAGTAGGGGGCTTGCGGTAGCCGTCTTTTTGGAACTCCAGCCAAGCTTCATGGGTGTTGATTGGTGTTGTGAGCAGTAAAAAGTCGAATTTCATACTTTCTTTTAGCAACACATTGTCGATCTCGTAAATCTGTTCGTTAAGCCGCTCACGAACTTTCATCTTAAAATGTGCTGCCTGGATGTTTGTGTGTACACGAACGAATTCAAAGAATAAGCGTGAAAGGCTCTTTGCCAACGACTCGCGAAAGCTACGAGCGAGCAGTGGGAGGTGTTTGCCTTCGGTACTCTCGTAGCGTTTTCGAATGGAAATTCCAAGTAGGATCACGATATTCGCTTTTGCAGCGGCGGGCACCACAACGGGAACCTGTTCCGGCGGACATGGAAGTTTACTTATCTTCTTCAAATCGACAAACAATTCATGAGCTTCATTATGGATATTTTTGACAAGGTATTCGGCAAGACCGAGTGCGTTTTTCTGCGAGAGATGAATCGTGATATCGTCGGTTTGCTTTTCCGATGCGGTCCATACCTCGACAATTAAACAAGTGCCAAATTCATCTGCGAGCGCTTCGGAGATAACGGGAATCCATCGGATCAAATCAGCTCCTTCTGCCTGTGGATCAAATATGATGCTTGCCTGTTCTGATTTAGCTAATTCCGAGAGCATCCTATCTTTCCCTGTTTGGGGAATTCGGTATATAAAGAGATAAGGAACAATTTTATTGAATACTATTCTTCCTTTATTGGGGACCTGTTTGTGAATTGGTTCTCGTGCAGCGATCGCCTTTAAGATTTGTTTTAATATTTTATCCTGCGGCATATATAGGGTCGGTTTTGAAATCCGTAAGTACGTGTAGCAAAAGGCGTTTGTATGATTGTATTAAGGGCATATAAGGAACGCCTGTCCATTCATCCATAAAGTCCTTTCTGAATTCAATTGACAATACACACCCCTTATCGCCATACTTGGCTAGAATATGTTGGGCTAAATAGCCTCCTTTAAACTTTACGTTCTCCCGGATGTCGATAGGCATATCCCTAAATTTCTGAGTAGAGACGCTCTGGATAAACTGGTCAATCACGTGACGCCATTCAGGGTGATTATAGAACGTTCCTAAGTTTATTTGCGGATTTTCCGCTGTATTGAGTACTTCGTCCGGCGAGGCCCGTTTCGAATTGTAGCTATGCAGGTCCCATATCATGAAGAAACCATATTTGCAGATCGTTTCCTCGATGAGCGCATCAATCTGCATATAGGTATCTGTATGTACCGATTGAAGGGCACGAATCATTTCCTCGGGGAGATCTTTCCATACTGTCAGTCCCCATGCTTGATCGGGATGCAGGTAAATGGCGTCTTCGATTTTCCTGTTTATGTCCAGCTGGAAGCGAGAAGTACTGACCAATAATTGGTTCATCGGTAGCTCAGCCATGCAGCCCGTATGGGGATCTTCCTCACGAAAGCGTATTTGTTCATTGAGCTGTAAATAGGGGATCAGGCGCTCGTCAATTTGATGACTGTCATGAATCGCAAAAGCCCAGTAAGGGCTGTCCGTTTTGTTTACTCTGAACTCAAATAAATTACCCATATAAAAATCTTTCTTTAGTTCAGAATAATAACACTTTCGACTGCAAATAGTTTGATATAGAGGAGGGGTCTCGCCATTTAGGTGTTGGTTGCTGACAAACAAAAAGCTTACTTCCATTTGTCTCAAAAATTTTGAGAGGAAGTAAGCTTTCGTTGAAAATATTTTCAATCGTGCGTATTAATCGATCTTGAATTTAAAGCGCTTACTGAACTAATTTTACCGGTTCGCAAAAGCGACAAACGATTTGAGCACATCTTTCAAGAAGTCTCCGGTATCGCTTTTTGTAAGCTTGCCGTTGCCGTCGAAAAAGTCCTGTACCGATGGGAGGTATACCTCAGGCTGCGGCATTGTAGGCATATTTAGAAAAACCAGTGACTGCCGTAAGTGGTGATTTGCTCCGAATCCGCTAAGGCCACTTATCGAATTAGATACAACCAATGCTGGTTTACCGTCCCACACACTTTCACCGTATGGACGTGAACCCACATCAATCGCATTTTTAAGCACGCCGGGAACCGAACGATTATATTCTGGGGTCACAAAAATAATGGCCTTCATGGACTTCACTTTCTCGCGGAATGGTCCATAGCTATCTGGTGCTTCTTGCTCATCGAAATCTTGGTTGTACATATTAAGGTCTCCGATCTCGATAATTTCAAGCGTGTGACCTACCGGAGGATTCTCGACTAAAAAGTTTGCGATTTTCCTGCTGAACGATTCTTTCCGTAGTGATCCAATGATCACGCCAATTGTGCCTGCCATAACGATTATAATTTTTTTATAATAAAAGAACAAAATTCAATGCGTTTGGTTTGCAATGCCTTAGCATAGAGCACTATTTAACTTCGACCGTCGTGCCGCTTTCTGCCGGTGGCTCAGGGTTTTTCGGCTCTTGATCGTTGTCTTTTTTCTTTTCGACCGTGATTTTACATTCGGTTAATAGGGCCGCTATGGCGCCTACAGCGGCGAATATTGGCGCGAATACTACTCCCACAATACCAATGGTAACGGGAAAGCTCATGATCTCTTTTCCTGATTTGTCGGAAAGACTGATTTTTGTTACGTTTCCCTCGGCGATGATTTCTTTGACTTTTTTAAGTAGATTTTCGCCATTAACGATAAATGTTTCTTTGATTGACATGAGATTGTTTTTTATAGTGAATTGATTAAACCTTAACAATTATTTAGTACCTAGTTTGTCGAGCATCTGGATGCGAATTGCCGTCTGGTGCTGAACGAGTTTGTCGTAGTCGGACTCTTTGTCGGTAATCTTCATAACGAGAACGAACAATTCTATTGCGAGGAAAAACAATAGGAATAGTAAATATACGAATATTCCAATAGTGGATGACGTTACGACATCGTGCAGCAGGTTAAGTTCATCTAAGAATCCTGTTTTCGTTTTTAGTTCCCGCTCTTTGCGTTCCTTTATGGTGGTGATTGATGCGGAGAGTTCAAATTTTTTTGTTTGGAGAGTTTCGATTTGTTTATGAAGTTGCTCCATTTCTAACTTCTTGGGGTTCTCCATGACTGATTTATTCGTTGAACGTGTGCTGTTTATCGGTTTACCTTGGTTATCTGTGGTCACACTCCGATTGGTGTAGCTGGTCACAATTACGGGATTCTTTTGCAGCTCTTTACTGACCTGTTCGTATTTGTCTGTGGTTGACAGAATGTGCCCGTCGAGTTCGTCGATCTGCTTTTGCAAGTCGTCCTCGGATTGTTTGACAGCGACTTTGACACGTTCATCCATCACCTGCGTTTTGCGTAGCTCGATATCATCTTTGAAAGTGATCTGGTCCATGATAAACGCGCCGAGCACGGACATAACAATAGCCAATATTACCCTAAATAGGGTCGACCAGGAGCTTACTTTTGTTGAAAGTATTATAATACGCTCGATTTGGATGATGACAAAACTCATGATCAATCCCCCAAGTAACCCACCCAGTAGTTGCAGATGCAGATATCGGGTAGCGAAGCTAAAGCCGATAAAAAACCATACTAAGATGATCAGGAGCATCACCGAGGTGTATTTACGTACATTTTTGGATGACTGCTCACTGGAATTTTTAACAAGGGTATAGTTAAATCCTGTTAGGAAACATCCGAATTTTAACCACCAATCTTTCATTTTTTAGAACTTTTTTGTGAGTAGATTCGTTTGAGTAATCGATGCCATACCTTTCATAAATCCTCGTTTATAGGCAAGAATAGCACGTTCGCACAAGCCATAATCCGTCTTTAGCGCCTCTTCGATCTCATGCACTTTTTCGATGTGTGCCTGCAGGTCGGTTTGTTTTATTTTGAGTTCGTCGACCAAATCGATAAGTCCGGCCCGGGTGCGTGACTGGATGTGAAATTGCATGTCTTTCATCAGTGATTGATGGTATGTTTTGACTTGCTGGATGAGTATCTCTAGATCGTACTTTATGAGTCTTATATTATCATTCTTATAGCCTTCGTCTGCACTGATCAGCGCATCGTTAAACCCGCGCTCTTCGAAGTTCTGTTGCAAGAAATCGTATATTAAAAATACCCCTTGGTTATCGTGTACCGAGGACCCATTAAGTTGCGACTGATCGACCTGAGGCACTGCTTGCGGCGCCTGTTCCGTCAAAACCAGCTTGGTGTCATTTTTTCGTTTAAATGAAGTAAACCATCCCATTGCTCATTGTTTAGTGTATTGCAAAGGAAAGATAATGAGTCGATTGTTGTCAGTGCTATTAGGTGAATGAACAAAGAAAATAGGTAAACTACCCACTTCTCTCGGTAAAAAAAATCTAAATTATGGGCAAGGGTAATCGGATGAGGACTGGGGGTATTAGCGCCCTACAAAAATATTTAATATAAATGGGATGCACTGCTAGGTCACGCGCGCTTTTGTTACATACGTCCCATTAATGTGATTTTTGCTGGTGCCAGCGGTACTTTACTCCGACCGAATACCAACGGCCAGGCATCGGAATTGCGCCCGACTCAACGTAGGTCACATCAAATAGATTTTGTACATCAGCATATGCAGTGAGCGCGGGGAAATTATAGCCTAAACGGATGTCGTTCAAAAAATAGGAATTATGGGAGATGCGCTGGTTGAAGCGGTTAGCCAGGGCAATGTTCCAGCTTGCGCTGTTTGCCGTTAGCAAAAGCTTGGCTTGGTGCTTTAAATTTTCCAGTGCGTATTTAGATATGAAGCCATCGTCTGTTTTTAGCGCGGGATCCAGATAGCTATAACCTAGTGTCGCGCTGTAGTATACCTCGGGCGCCCTTAGCGTATAGCTGAAATTGGTATTGATACCGTTTACTTTGTTTTGTCCCATATTAAAGGGCTGGAAGGGTTCCTGCTCACTGGTGCGCAGCCAGTCAATGAAGTCGTCTATATCGCGATAGAAATAGCCCGCATGTGCAGTAATATGCTCATTCTCGAATTTGAGGGCTCCCTCAATTTGCCACGCATTCTCGCTCATCAACATAGGATTACCGATGTTTCCAGTTTGCTGAAGATAAAGATCTGTGAAGGTCGGTATGCGCTGGCTTGATCCGGCGTTGACAATAATTTTCCACTGATTATTTACATTATACCCCAGGTCGAATCCCGGATAGAGTTGCCATCCAAATTGACTGTTGTAGTTTAAATAGGCGCCTAGGTTTACGGTTAAGTTCGCGATTTTATCGGTCGTGAATTCCGTGTAGGCACCGTAATTATCCCGATCGTATCGACCCATATTCGAACTAGTTATTTTTTCAAAGCGCGACTCTAGCCCTAGTCCGAAGTCACCAAAGTCTGTCGTATAACGGGCATTTAGCTCTGTAGCGAAGCTGTTGTTAAAATGGATGGAGCGTCCGGTGCTGATATCCGCGTCATTGTAGCGGTAATCGTCTTCATTGTAACGGTTGCTTATTCGCGGGCTGATGTATAAGCGGTCGTTAAGCTGGTGGTTAGAGCTGATACTGGTAAATATGGTTTCGACAATCTCTCTGGAATTTTTATCTCCGGGTGAGGCATAAAACCCGTTTGCACCAAAGTCATTATAAATATAGGCTCCCATCCACTCAATTTGGTTGGCCGGATTTAGTGTAGTCTGTCCTTGGTAGAATATTTTATCGATTTCCGCGGCGGTGTTATAGCGCTGTCCATTGGTTTTTTCTTTATTGTAAAATACCTGGTGTTGTTGCCGTTCTCCTTGCCAGCTCATCCCGATTTGTGAACCAATGTGATGGTATATGCCGCTTTTCCCTTCTTCTTCGCGCTCTTTGAAGGAAGATCCGGTGTATACGTTAGCTTGAACCGAGGTGCCGTCCACCCGGCGAGTGATGATGTTCACGGCTCCCGTTAATGCATTTGCGCCATAAATACGTGCTGCAGCTCCGCGTAACACTTCGATGCGCTCAATGGCATCGAGCGGCACGGGCAGGTTTAGGCTGAGGTGCCCGGTTTGGGGATCGGAAACTTTTGCGCCATTTATAAGCACGAGAGTCTGATCAAAGCTTCCGCCATCGATACTGATGTCTGCTTGCGCACCTAGGGGACCGCGCTGACGTAGATCGACACCGTTTAAAAGCCCTAATACTTCATTAATATTTTTTACCGGCAGACGGCTAATCTGCTCGGCAGTAATTATTTCAATATTACGGTTGTCTTGGTGAAATGGAATTTGTAACCTATTTTGGTTAACGATTACCTCCCGTATATTGGTTGTGTCCTGTGCTTGAGAAAGCAAAGGAAATAGCACCAATAAACTTATCGTTTTAAATTGCATGAGTAGATTTTAGATTGGCAAAACTAGAAATTTATGATGAATAAACACAGTGCTCGCCTCGACCTTTTCGCTCCAGACTGTTTTATTATCGGCAGATGTTGTTTTTAATAACGTCTTGGCATTGTAATGGGGAGTAAAGAAGTGACATATCTGTGCCGCCAATTCGCAGGAAAATTAGTAATTTGGCCGCATAATTTTTGGTGAATCATGAGGATATTGTATGCCGTACAAGGAACAGGCAATGGACATTTATGTCGCGCGTTAGATATCATTCCAATTTTAAAACAAATTGCAGAAGTTGATGTTTTGGTCAGTGGAATACAGGCCGATATCGAACTCCCTTTTCCTGTTAAATACAGGCTACATGGTTTGAGCTTTATTTTCGGTAAATCCGGTGGTGTGGACCTGTGGCGTACATTTATGAGCTCGACAGTGCGTAAGTTTGTTCAGGAAATAAATTCTCTACCGGTCGAGTTTTACGATTTGATTATCAACGATTTCGAACCTATTTCTGCCTGGGCATGCCAGACTAGAGACGTTCCCTGTATTGGCCTCAGTCATCAAATTGGTGCACTGGATCCGGCGAGTCCGAAACCTGAGGAAACTGATATGCTAGGCCGTTTTATTATGAAAAACTATGCACCATCAAGCATTTCGTACGGTTTTCACTTTAAGGCGTTTAACAATAATGTATTTACACCTGTCATCCGGCAGTCTATTCGTGAGTTAGAGCCTACCGATAAAGGGCATTACACCGTATACTTACCTTCCTACGACGATGCACATCTATTGAAAAATTTATCGAAATTTCCAGATGTGCAGTGGGACGTTTATTCCAAGCATAACAAGCAAAAGTTTGTCGTGAAAAATGTTACGATCAACCCCATTCAAAGTGAGACATTTGTGCGCAGCATGGCAAGCTCGGCAGGTGTACTATGTGGTGCTGGCTTTGAGACACCGGCCGAGGCGTTATTCCTGGAGAAAAAGCTTTTGGTGATTCCCATGAAAAATCAGTACGAGCAGCACTTAAATGCCGCTGCACTTGAGCAGATGGGGGTACCGGTCATTCACAGCTTAAAAAAGAAGTTCGATTACGACATCGAATCCTGGCTCAATAGTAAAAGTAGAGTCGTGGTTGATTACCCGGATATCACGAAAGAAATAGTAACAAGTATAGTTGAAAAACACAAATGATAAAAAGTAAAATTATAGGATACGCAGGCCTAACGTTACTGTTTTGGCATGTTAACAATAGCCAAGCTCAAGAGCTAACGAGTAATCTGGATTCAGTTTCTTACGCTTTAGGTTTAGATGTAGGTGCATCTCTTTTAAAAGGTGGGATGGAAATTGATGATGTAAAGTTTCAACGCGGAGTATCCGATGCATTAGCTGGTAATAGTGAGCTTTTCAATGAAGAAGAGCGTATTCGGATTATAAAAAATGCGTTCAATAAGGCAGCAGAGCAGCGGGCCGAAGAAATGAAGGAAGTGGAATCGGATTTTTTTGCGAGTATCCAAGGCAAACCCAATCTTAAGTCCGCTGTCGACGGCTTATACTATGAAGTACTCCGGGAGGGGACCGGCACTAAGCCGATGGAAACCGACGAAGTCACTGTACACTATAAAGGTTCGCTCGTTGACGGTAAAGTTTTTGATAACTCTTACGACCGGGGAGAGCCGATGGAGTTGGGCTTGGACCGGGTGATCCGCGGCTGGCAACTAGGAATCCCACTTATGTCCGTGGGGTCCAAATATAGGTTTTACATACCTTCATCTTTAGGCTACGGTGAAAGAGGAGCGGGAGGAGATATCCCTCCACACAGTCCTTTGGTGTTTGAAATAGAATTAATAGGGATTAAAGAAAATGCAGTCAACTAATTTAGGTAATTCAGATTTAAGGATTTCACCTATCGCCATCGGCGGAATGTCGTTGAAGGGTGGACCGACAAAAACGAATATTGAGGTTCTTCAACAGGCCGTTCATGCGGGTATAAACTTTTTTGATACGGCTGACCTTTACGAGCGTGGTATGAACGAGGACCTGCTTGGCCAGGCACTGGCACCTTATCGCGATCAGGTCGTGCTCGCCACAAAGGTAGGGAACCAGTGGCGATCGGATGGGAACTCTTGGGATTGGAAAGCGTCCAAGGCGCATATCATTAAGAATGTAGAGAGCTCACTTTCACGCCTGAGGACAGATCGAATTGACTTGTACCAGTTACATGGCGGTACGATTGACGATCCTATCGACGAGATTATCGAAGCGTTCGAGCAACTCGTGAAGGCAGGACACATTCGTTATTATGGTATATCTTCGATCCGTCCCAATGTGATAGAGCAGTATGTTCGTAAATCGAACATTGTGAGCGTGATGATGCAATACAGTTTACTAGATAGAAGACCTGAGTCGGTCTTTCCGTTGCTGGAAAGGCATAATATCTCAGTTATATCCCGTGGTGCGCTCACCCAGGGGATACTCATCGATAAGCCAGTCGTTAGTTATTTACAGCTTACTGCGGGCGAGGTTGGTCACGCTAATCGGAGTGTGGATAAACTGGCTGCAGAATTAAATATTCCGAAAATGCAAGTCTTATTGAGTTACGCTTTAAGCGGAAGCGCGGTCAGTTCGATTGCCCTAGGTATTCGAACCTTAGCGCAGCTTGGGGAGATGAAGAATATCCTTGAAACTCTGCGCCCGCTATGTGACACAGAGCGCCATGCCCTCGAACACGGGTTAAGGGAATTGGGATACACGGACCATTTGATATAGATCGTTCTTGACTTAGGTCAATGTATGGCGGGCTGATAAATCCGAACTTTGTTGTATAATAAAAGAAAGGATACATCATGGCAAATTATGTTTTTCACAAGGCAGACTCGCGTGGCAATGCGAATCACGGGTGGTTACATTCCAAACACACATTCAGCTTCGCGCAGTATATGGATCCCCAGCGGATGAACTTTGGCGTACTGCGTGTACTCAATGATGACCGCGTGGCGGCGGGGCAGGGATTTGGGGCCCACCCCCATAATAATATGGAAATTATTAGTATTCCCCTCTCAGGAGATTTGCAGCACCAAGACAGCATGGGCAATAAAGGGACAATCCGTCAGGGAGATATTCAGGTGATGAGTGCCGGAACAGGTGTCACGCACAGTGAATATAATGCAAATCAAGATCAAGAAGTTAGCTTCCTTCAGATATGGGTAATCCCGGCAGTTCGAGATGTAAAACCTCGCTATGATCAGCTAACCTTAGATCCAAACGACCGGATAAATACGTTTCAGGAGGTGATTTCACCTGGGCCAAAGGTTGATGGTCTATGGCTTCATCAAGACGTTTGGTTTAGCTTGTCCAAGTTTAACCCCGGGATCGAGAAAACCTACACGTTTAAAGGTACGGGAACGGGCCTTTATGTTTTTAATCTGAGTGGGGAAATCGAAGTTGACTCCAAGACACTCCATGCGCGTGATGCTGTAGGGGTGACGGGAGCGAGATCCGTTGAAATTAAAGCAAAAAGTGAGACTGAATTTCTGTTGATGGAAGTCGCTATGACCTAGGTGAGGGGCACCGATTTGAAATAAAAAATGCCGGATGCATGTTTCATGCAACCGGCATTTCTGAATAGCGAATGTCTTATGTTTTGACCTGTCGTGATTTATGCTTGATGGCGCATTATTTGAGGACGAACTGAATGTCAGCGTGAAACTTGACATCTTCGCTAACCATAACACCACCGGTTTCCAGCGCTTCATTCCAAGTGAGTCCGAAATCTTGGCGGTTGATCTTCCCGGTGACCGTGTAGCCAGCCTTTTTATTACCCGCGGGATCTTTCGCAATCCCGCCAAATTCAGCAGCAAGTACGGTCGGTTGCGTCACTTCTTTTATGGTAAGGTCACCCATTAAATTATAGTCCTTATCATTTAATTTTTCAATTTGCGTCGTGCTGAACTTGACCAGTGGATAGGTCGCACTGTTGAAAAACTCGTTACTTTTTAAGTGTTCATCACGCGGTTCATTTTTCGTGGTAATGGAACTTGTTAAGATCTCTACATCGATCTGGGCCTGTGAAAGGTCGTCCGACCCATTATTAATTTTGACATCGAATTCTTGAAACTGACCCTTCACATTTGAAATCATCAAATGTTTTACTTTAAATTCTATCTCGCTATGTGCTTTGTCTAAATTCCAGCTTGCCATATCTCTTGTTTGTACGTTATTTTAATAATCCAATTTACGTTGTTTTTTTCTAAAATACATTGATTTACGGTAATAAATGCTATTAAAATCCTTAAAAATATGTTAAAATTTTAGCCGGGTATATTTTTGACATATCGGGTCTTGCCTGGCGTCTTCTATTTTTATTCGATCACGAGCGTTGTCCCAATAGAAAGGGGAGTCTTTCGCTGGACTCCCTTGAAAACTTGCTTGATCTTATGCGACCCCGCGTGAGCGGTAAATCAAGTTCTAGGGTCTACCGCTTTTTTGTTTTTTGAAGAAATTGAAATTATGCTAAAACAAATTGTATTTCTGCTTGAATTTTAACGTCGTTACTGACCATTACCCCGCCAGTTTCTAGCGCCGTATTCCAGGTTAAATCAAATTCTTGACGGTTAATTTTGCCTGTAACGGTGTAACCTGTTTTTTGGTTTCCCCACGGATCTTTTGCAATGCCGCCGAATTCCGCTTTGAATGTAACGGGTTTGCTAACCTCTTTAATCGTTAAGTCACCGGTTATTTCGTAGCTCTCATCGTCGATCTTTTTAATTTCTGTAGATGTAAATTTGATTGCAGGGTATGCACTAACGTTGAAGAAATCTTCACTTTTCAAATGTTGATCGCGTTGTTCACTTTTGGTGTCGATCGATCCAGATTTGATATCTACGTTAACTTTCCCTTGCGTAATATCATCGCTATCACTCGCTAATATAACGTCGAAATCTTTGAATTGTCCCTTTACATTTGAAACCATCATGTGTTTCACTTTAAACTCAATTTCGCTGTGCGCTTTGTCTAAATTCCAAGTTGCCATATCTTTTTTTTTAGTTTTATTTTTTGATATAACAAAGGTAGCGAGGAATTGTGTGCGGGACATTGATGTATGTTAACAAATGAAAAACCCTTAAAATTTTGCGTTTTTAGGAGAACGGGAGGTGGTGAGAATTTAAATCCCGTGGAACGGCATTGCCCCACGGGCTATTTTTAAATAGTTAATTCAAATTCAGTCTCTTGGAGGTCTTGGGAGTCCGTACCGATGAATACTTTAAATACGCCGGGTTCCGAAGAGAATTCCAGCTGTTGATTATAGAATTTTAAATCCTCAGGCGAAATTGTGAATTCGACGGTTTTGGATTCCCCTTTATTAAGCGCAATTTTCTTGAATCCTTTTAGCTCTTTGATCGGGCGTGTTTGTGAGGCAACGAGGTCACGAATATAGAGTTGTACAACCTCTTGTCCATCGTATTTTCCCGTATTGGTTACTTGTACCGAAGCGGTGAGTGATTCACCGGAGTTAATTTTGGTATTACTGAGGTGGATATCGGAATAACTAAATGTCGTGTAACTAAGACCATAACCAAAGGGGTAGAGCGGATCATTACTCACGTCCAAGTAATTAGAACGAAATTTTTGAAACCATGCACCTTGTTTAAGGGGTCTGCCCGTATTCTTTTGGCTGTAATAGAGGGGTAGCTGTCCGATATTTTGCGGAAAAGTGACTGGTAGTTTGCCCGATGGGTTAATGTCTCCAAATAGTACGTCCGCTACCGCGTTACCGGTCTGGGTACCGCCAAACCATACATTTAATATGGCGGGCAGGTGCTCGTTCTCCCAAGTAAGTGTAAGTGGTCTTCCGGTAAAAAGCACCAGCACAACTGGTTTTCCTGTTTTAATTAATGCTTCAAGCAGCCTGCGCTGCGAGGTGGGGATATTCAGGTCCGTGCGGCTGGAACTCTCGCCACTCATCTCGGAGCTCTCGCCAAGTGCGGCCACAATAACGTCCGCTTGTTGGCTAGTTTGGAGCGCTTCATCAATGATCACTTCCGGCGCACGCTCGTCACGCGGAATAGTTCGTCCAAACATGGTAGCCCTTTCCTGCAAGGCGCTATCGTCCGTCAGATTGGCTCCCAAATGTGTTACAATTTTTACTTTGCTGTCTAATGCCGCCCTCATGCCCTCAACGAGCGAAGCTGTGTTTTCAAGGTCCGCACTCACGCTCCAAGTTCCCGGCATATTGGCGCCGGTATTGGCTAGGGGCCCGATGACCGCGACGGTCCCTTGTTTTTTTAAGGGAAGGGTTTGCGCTTGATTTTTTAAAAGCACAAATGACTCACCTGCTGCTTTCCGTGCCAAGGATAAATGTTCGTCAGTTAATGTTTCTTTTTTTTGACGCGCAGGGTCACAATAGCGGAAAGGGTCGTCAAATAGGCCAAGCTTGTATTTCGTGATTAGTACATTGCGGCAGGCCCGGTCGATATCTTGCGTTCGCACGGTTCCCTGCGCAAGGGATTTTTTAAGGGTGGTCAGAAAACCTTCGCCTACCATATCCATGTCAACGCCTGCTTTGAGCGAGCGAGCAGATACTTGCTGTAAGTCGCCCAGGCCGTGGTCGACGAGTTCATTTACAGCAGTATAATCCGTGACCACCAGACCGTCAAACTTCCAATCCGCTCTTAACAGATCGGTGAGCAACCAGTGGTTTGCGCTCGCGGGTACACCATTGATATCGTTAAAGGAAGTCATCACCGACAAAGCGCCCGCATCGATGGCTGCTTTGTAGGGTGGGAGATATTCATTGTACATGCGGTGCAAACTCATATCGGTCGTATTGTAATCGCGCCCCGCTTCGGCCGCACCATAAAGTGCGAAGTGCTTCACACACGCAAGTAGTGTGTTATTCTTACGCAAGTCGTCTCCCTGGTAACCTATAACCATCTCCTTTGCAATTCGGGCGCTGAGGTATGTGTCCTCACCGCTACCTTCGGAAATACGGCCCCAGCGTGCATCGCGAGAGATATCAACCATAGGCGAGAACGTCCAATTCAATCCGTCGGCGGTCGCTTCGATAGCGGCTACGCGTGCGGTTTGCCGGATAAGGGGCATGTTCCAGCTTGCTGCCAGCCCAAGTGGAATAGGGAATATTGTTTTGTAACCGTGGATCACATCCATGCCGAAGATAATCGGTATTTTAAGCCGGGAATGGTTAACCGCTAGTTCCTGGGCTTGCCGTATGCGCTGGGGAGAGGTCATGCTAAAAATTCCGCCAATGCTCCCTGACATTATTTTCGACTCGACGTCTGTTGAGACGGCTGTGCCGGTGGTTACCTCGCCTGCGGTAACCAGATTTAACTGCCCAATTTTTTCCTCTAGTGACATCTTTGCTAAGAGCGCATCGATGTACTGATTCATCTTTTTATCGTTTTGCGCCGAGGTGAAATTGACGCTTCCCAGTAGACAGGCGCAAACGAATATTTTAAAAGTTTTCATAGTAACTATTTTTTTTAAAAAAAAGGCCCAATTCTAAATGATGAATTGAGCCGATTCACTAACCACCAATTATTTTATATTTGGGCTCTCAAAGCCTAGCTTCTTAAGACCCTGTTGGATTTCAGGTGCTTGCATGAATAGTTTCCATATCAAACCTGTCCGGTAATTTTCAATCATCACGACGATGGGCCCCTGATCGATCGCTAGGTAACGCTGCGGAAACCATTCCTTTGTTTCGCTATAGGCGTCGTAGAAACCGTATTTACCCCATAATTTATCGCCTAAGCTGGAGTATAAATAACGGGCAAGGCTGATACTTTCCTTTGGCGTGTAAGGCATGGAGGATAATCCGGCGGTGGGGCTGATTACCGACTTGTCGTTCTCCGGATGGTGCGCACTGTATCCGTCGATGGTGTATGAGGCGGTAAGTCCCCATCCTTTATTTGCACCGTAGCCTTTAAATTGATGAGGGTTTTGCTCGGCATATGCAATATTGATCTTACTGTGATTGATCACCGCTTGGCCGTAATCCACATATGGACCTTTGAGGCCCGTAGGATTTAATCCTAGAAAAGAGTAGTGTGCCCAAAATAAGGGACCTACTTCGCCTGAGGCAGCGTTGTGTTTAACTACCGTGGGGATGTCAAACTTCAAGGCGTCGGATTTAATAGCGCCGTTACGCGCCCATCCCTGGTTATATACAGCGGTATCAATAGGGTGAGTAGGCGAGGATGCGGCTAAAACGTAGGAAATTAAACATTCGTCGAATCCTCGCACGGGGTGGTTCATCCCAAAGCTATGGGAAGGGCTCCAGTGCCAAAAAAGGACGTTTTGTCCGTTGGTGTAAAAATTCCAGTCGATCCCATGCCACAATTCATTTGTCTTTTCGGCGACCCTTATTTCTTGTTCATTACCACCTTTTAGGTATTCGCGCACAACGATTAAAGCTTGTGCTAAGAACGCTGTCTCCACAATGTCTCCGCCATTGTCTTGTTCACTGAAGGCTTTCACTGTCCCCTTGTCTCCATGGTACCAGTGCGACCACACGCCATTAAAACGAGGTATTTTACCTAGGTAATCGATGATTTGGTCCAGTCGCTGTACGCCCTGTTCCCGAGATATGTATCCTCGTTCGATGGCGACTACGATCCCCATTATCCCAAAGCCACTCCCACCGATGGTGACGACATTTTGATCATTCTCGGGGTATTCGCCGTCGATATGTATACGCTCGCGGGCGAGCCCTGAGGTCGGTTCAGCTCCGTCCCAGAAGTATTTGAAGGTTTGCTGCTGAATCGTATTTAATAAGGAATCCTCGGTCAATGTGCTGCTGCCTCGTGCCGTGTTGGTGTCCGCGGCGTTCTTTTGATTATTGTTCTGGCAGCTGATAAAGCAACATGTGCTTATTAAAATTGTAGTCGTTATTGTTTGTAAATTTGTCATTTAATTAATATAAAAGGAGACTGTCTCCGTTAATTTCACGCAAGGGAGAACTCGAAAAGATAGCTCGAGCGTGCATAAGAACTTTAAAATAGGGAAAGAGTAACTGCTCTTCCCCAAATTTGACTTTTTTTACCAACCGTTATTTTGTCCGAGCTCGGGCGTTTGAATGAGCTGCGCATTTGGAATTGGAAATAAATATTGTTTGTCTTGAAACGTTTTTCCGGCAGCGCTCATCGCTGCCTCGGCCTGTTTGGTACGTATTAAATCAAACCAGCGATCGTGCTCAAAGGCTAGTTCTAGCCGACGTTCCTTCCAGATTGCCTGACGCAGCTGGTCTTGTGAAGATGCCTTCGTATTGGGCAGTTTTACCCGGCTGCGTATCGTGTTGAGTGCCGTTTGCGCTTCGGCGGTATTGCCCAATTCGTTCGCGGCTTCGGCTTTGATGAGATAGAGCTCCCCAAGACGTAAATAACGTAGGTTTTTATCCGTGTCGGTTGCTCCTCCATTGGCTGAGGAGTAGGCTTTCTCGTTGTACATTGCATTTTCACTCGAGCCAATTTCGCGGCCGTCGTACATCGTTTCACCGCGGAAGATTATTGTGGCATCCTTACGGATATCGTCATTTTCATCTTCAAAAGCTTTCAGCAGGTTCTCCGAGGGCGTGTTAAATCCCCATCCGAGGTTCGCCGCGCCACCGCGTGGACCTTGAGTTTGCGAATATTGATGGATCCCGTGAGCGATGGACACGCCGCGCGCTTGAAATTCGAAAATGGATTCCGGACCGTTCTCTCCAGCTAGACGCCATATTTTCGCATAATCGCTCTCCAGGTTGTATTCGCCCGAGCTCAACACTTCTTGCGCTAGATCGTACGCCTGCTGCCATTCCCCCTGGTATAGATGTACTTTTGCTTTTAAAGCTTGAGCTGCTCCTTTGGTTGCCCTGCCGAGATCTTTGTCTGCATATGCGGATTTCAATGGCAAGTTGTCGATCGCAAATTGCAGGTCTGTCTCGATGTAACCGTACACCTGATCTTGTGGAACTCGAAGCGTGAGGTCTTCATCCTGTATTGGAATATCCCCCCATCCACGAACCAGGAAGAAGTAGTTCAATGCACGCAGGAACCGGGCCTCGGCGATCAACCGTTTTTGGAGCGTCAGGTCGGTAAGCCCGTACTCTTCAATATAGGTGATTGCTTGTGACGCCCTGCCTATAGATTTGTACCAATGCTCCCACAATGAGCTAAAGGAGCCTGCCGTCGCTGTGTATGTTAAATTATCTAAAATATCTTTGTCTCCGCCTGAATCGGTAGCGGCTGATCCTTTATCGGCGTTATCAGAAATGATTTCTGTGATACCTAGATAGGAGAAGGCATAATTCCAATCGGTAAACATGCCGTAAATGCCATTTACAAATGTTTCGGGCGTATAATTCTCGCCGCTATCGTCGGCCTCTACGACCTCTTGTGAGGGAACATCCAAAAAATCTTCCGCACAGCCGTTAAATAATAGTCCGGCAGCCGTTAAAAGTGTTATATTTAATATTCTTATTTTCATGATTTTGCGCGTTAATAGATTAGAACTGAACGTTAATACCAAACAAAAAGTTTCTAGTCGTCGGATAAGCAGAAAGCTCAATACCAGAGGTCAACTGCGGATCGCCATCACTTGGTATCTCTGGAGAGAACCCCGAATAGTTGGTAAACATGAATGGATTTTGCGCGGTAAAATATACCCTTAAGTTTGATGTTTCGTTATATAATTTTTTGAACGTATAACCTAAGGTGATGTTATTGATACGGAAATAATCCCCCGGCTCTAAATAGTAGCTTGACGCATAGGCATCTCTGTCCGCGCCGGGATCTGTGTTAGAACTACCTTCGCCCGTCCAGCGTTCGTTGAACGTGTCTTGCGTGATATTCTCACCACCATTGACGCGCGTTCCTTTTAATCCGTTATATATTTTATTGCCCGCAACGCCGAAACCAGCAAGAGAGAAATCTACTGCTTTGTATGTAATTCCCAGGTTAATACCATACGTCGAAGTAGGCATAAAGGAACCTAAGAACACTTTATCGCGGTCATCAATCACGCCATCATCATTTTGATCTTTGTATCGAAGGTGACCAGGACGTGGCGATCCGTATGCGGCATTTTCGGCGATCTCGCTCGTATTTTGCCATACGCCATCAGTTTCCCATAACCACCAGCCGTATAATGGTTGACCAGATTCGATACGTTTTGTAACCTCGCCATTTGCTAAGCTACCACCTATGGAGCCATCGTATGCGGCTTTAACCTCAGTCAGCTCGTTGTGGTTGTAGGCGTAATTTACGCCAATATTGTAGTTGAAGTCTTCTGAAATAGAGTTCCTCCAGTTTAAAATGAGCTCAAAACCGTTGTTTTTTACTTTACCACCGTGATCATAAAAATCGTTCGCAAAAGGTGAATTTAATAGCGGCTGCACCTTCATGATTACATTTGAATTTGTCTTGTTGTAGTAATCAATCGATCCCGATAGCTTTCGATCTAACATTTCGAAATCCAATCCTACGCCTGTTTCATAGGTTTTTTCCCAAAAGACGTTGAGCGCAGGGCTACCAAAGGCGGCACCCAGAGCTAAGTTTTGTCCGGGACCAAATACGTAGTTGTAGTTTTCACTACCCTCGGAGGATAATACCTGCGATACGTTTAATGGTATCCCCTGATTACCCAGCACACCCCAGTTCGCGCGAAGCTTCAGAAAGTTCAGCACCGTATTGTCTTGCATGAAGTCTTCGTTTGAAATTGTCCATCCTAGGCCGACTGAAGGGAAGTTGTCGAAATATTTCCCGGTGCTTTTAAAAACACTAGAACCATCACGACGAAATGTTGCAGTGGCGTAATATTTACTGTTGTAGTTATACTGTAAGCGTCCAAAGTAGGAGGCTAGCGCGATTGGCGTGGAGTAGGTCTGTTCAAGTACTTTATCGTAGTCTAGCGAGGCATTATTGATATTCCAGTATTGCTCCTGCGGCAATACATCATACCCCAGGCCGCTGATCCTATTCTTGATGTCGAATTTCTCGCGCGAGAAACCGGCAATCGCATTAATGTGGTGGCCGTTGAACTCTTTGTCAAATGACAAGTATGTTTCCCACAACCAGCGATAGTCTTCTCTTTTCTCGTAAGAAAGCGAGTTGTTGACATACGAAAGCGAAGTAGGGTTGTCGGCTTTTAATTGTTCAAATTCTGCATTGGTCCGAAGGGGATTACTTTGTAACCAGGCGTCTTTAACGTCCGAGTACGTACGGTCATTTTCAAACACCTTGGTTGCACCAATTCTGGAATTGATCTTTAAGAAGTCAAGAATTTGATACTCACCCTCGATGCCGCCTTGTATACGGGTAGAATTTTGAAGTTGGTTTTGGCGAAGTATCTCGTAGACAGGGTTACCAGCTGAATTTAGATTACCGGTCGATTCTCCCGCTGCGGTTTCGTAGCCAGCCATGCCTGTTGTGCTGTTATAAATCGACGTACCATAGCGTCCATTGTCAAAAAGTACGGGGCTGAGTGGTGTTTGGCGGTATGCATCGTTAAACGCGCTGTAAGGCTTTGGCGTGGACTTGTTAAAACTTAGATTCAAGTTTTGGGTGAATTTCAGTTTGTTGTCTAAAAATTTAAAGACGTTGTTGTTGCGTATTGTGTTACGCTGGTGCTTTGATCCATCGATAATACCGTTTTCGGTAAAATTGTTGGCACTGAGGAAATAATCGACAATCTCCGAACCGCCTGATATATTTACCGAATTGTTGTATACTACACCGGTTTCTAGTATCTCATCGAACCAATCGGTGTTGTACCGTTGACCGGTAGCAAGCGATGTTCCGTTCCCAATGCCTGCGATATTTTCATTGTAGTAGTTCACGTATTGTGAAGCGTCGGCCATTTCCACACGGTTCAACATATTTTTTATGCCGACATAACCTTCGTAGCCAATCTTCACCGTACCAGCTTTACCTTTTTTTGTGGTTACCATGATAACCCCGTTGGAAGCACGTATCCCGTATATAGAAGCTGAAGAAGCGTCTTTCAGTACGTCGATTGACTCGATGTCTGCCGGATTAATGCTGTTGATATTGTCCATTGGAAACCCATCGACAATATACAACGGATCGCGTCCACCAAGAGCGGTACCTAATCCACGGATAACGACTTGTGGTGTTGATCCGGGTGCTTCGGATGCGGTGATGTTCACCCCGGCGACTTTACCTTGTATGGATTGCATAGCCGACATGGCCGGCTGCTTGGCTATCTCGTCAGCCTTGACACTACCAATGGCGCCCGTAAGGTCTACTTTTTTCTGAACCCCATAACCTACCACGACAACCTCTTCGAGCGCGGTATTCTGGTTATCCAGAAAAACAGCTAATTCGGTTTGGTCCCCTACATGGACAGATTGCGTATTGTAGCCAATAAAGGTGAAAATTAAAGTGTCAGTAGGAGTGGCCTCCAGGCTGAAACGGCCTGCCTCGTCCGTTTGCGTTCCTGCTGTTTGCCCACTAATGGACACGGATACTCCCGGGATCGCCATCAAATTTTGGCTATCTTTTACAGTACCCGATACGTTTTTACTTTGACCATAAAGCCATGATAGACTTAATAGATAAGCAATGGTCAGCGTTAGTAACTTCCTCATTATAGTATTGGTTTTTTCGTTGTTAATGAATCTGTAGTTCTCCTATTAGTAAGTGAGTAACTACTATAACAAAGATGTGATGTAATGGTTGGCGGGACAAATTAAATAGATATACATTACTACTACAAGCTAAAAATACTTGCTCAACTCTGGTTTATTTTTATTGTAATGTTCTTATTAATAATTATTTATGTATTTTTTTTTGATTATATAAATGCATAGATAGTGTTGTTTTTACACATGTTAAAAAAGGGTTATGTGTAGTAGTAATGTAGTAGTAAACGGCATTAAAATAGTTTAAAAAGACATTATTTTGTAGGTGTTTATCGCATTCTTAATGGGGCATTTCTATGCAAATCTGCCAAAATTAGGTCCGAAAGCGGCTGGCGTTCCATAGGCTAGATGAACGATGAGGGCGAACCCTGGGCCGAGTGAATATTAAAATTCAAGCAGGAATTCGGAAAGATTCTTACTGGTTTGGAGGTTAAGTTTTTTTCGCAATCGGTAACGACGAATCTCGACTCCACGTATACTGATGTTGAGTAACGATGCTATTTCTTTACTCGACATATTTAAGCGCAGGTAAGCGCAAAGTTTGAGATCGTTCGGCACGAGCGCAGGGTATTCTGCTTTTAGCTTTTTAAAGAAGTTTTCGTGTGCTTCGTTAAAACTCTTTTCAAAAATATCCCAATCGCGATCGTCATTATGCGCCTCTTCAATGAGTTTATTTACTCTGCGTAACTGGTCTGAACTCAGCTTATTACCCGATGAATCATTCAATGTTCTGAGCTCTTGGTGTAAGGTGTTAAGCATTTCGTTTTTATAAACAATATTTAATGCCGAGTTCGCTAGCTCTCTGTTTTTATTGATTAGCTCCTGTTCGAGCTGGACATTTTTTAAGGATATAAGTTTCTTCTCATTGGCTGCGACCTCCTTGGCAAGGTGCTCCTGCTGCTCGGTGAGTAATTTAGCTTTTAATTTCTGCTGCTGTGTATGCAATCGGTGCTCGTAGTGTCTGTTGGCGAAATATAGTAGCAGGATAACGACAAATATATAGAAAGCGACCATCGGCCACTTGAAATACCATGGTGCTTGAATCGAAAAGGACAGGCTTGTTATCTCGGACTGCGTACCATCGGGACTTATCGCCCGCACGTTAAAGGTGTAATCTCCGTAGGATAGGTTTGTAAATTCCCTGAATGACGCTTCCTCCCATACAGACCAGCCCTGATTAGTACCTTCTAGCAGATATTGGTAACGCAGGGGAGTGGATGAGTACCAGGAGCTAGAAAATGCGATGCGTATATTGTTTTGATTTTTCGGAAAATCAAAATTATCATAAACCGGCGAGACTTCCGTCGTCGTGTTCCAGATATTAGTGATAATAGGCGGAGGAATGCTTTCAGATTTTGTTCTTTGGTGAGAATACAGCGCGAATCCGTTATCAAGGGCGATCAGTGATAACTTATCGTCCACGTTTAGAATATGCTCGTAGTCGTTCATGAGCTTACCTTTTAGTGTATTCCAGGACGAGGAATCAATCTCCAACTGGCCGTTTACTGAAATTTCTATTTTGGCGATGTGCGATTTTTTGATAAACCAGTAAGCGTGTTTCTTGATAGGGATAATCTTGTTGGCACTAGCAAAGGTGGCGAGCTGGTTGTTTAGCTCTTGGTAGGGTTTAAAGGAACGTAAGATATTGTCGAAGAGATAAAATCCCGAGTCCGAGGCAAACACAATGTTGTTTTCTAAGTTGTAAATTCCGTAGAGCTTTGTATTGGCAGGTAGCCCTGTATTGATGTTGGTGAATGCGGAGCCCGATTGAGTAAGGGTGTCTAGTTTAAAGTTAAACACATTTTGGTGATTACTTAACCAGAATTGATCGTTGCCTGCCTGTTTAATGTAGCGGATTGGTGTTTTATGTTCCCCAAATTGTTTGCTGAGGGTAATAGTGGGGTGGGTAGACACGAGTCCCACGCCGGTGTAATTGGCCTGTAGCCAATAACTGCTGCCCTTGATTGGTTGGAATTTCCATACGCCGGTAACGGTGGATATTCGGACTAATTTTCCCTCCTGGAGCAGGTAGGTCCCGTTGTTATGCCCGCAGACGAGTTTTCCATCAATATTTTCCAGGGTCCATACTTGGCCTTCCGAATTGGGTACCAACGAAAATTTTAACGCATTATATTTGGTATCTCCATACCAATCACTCCTATATAACCCTTGGTTTGTCCCGAGGTAAATTTTATCATTGTATATCTTAGAAGTATAAACGGTGCCTAAGCTTCCGGTAATATCGGTATAATAATAGAGTGGACTATTGATAGCAATACGGTCTATTCCGTTGTCTAATCCAGCCCAAAGGTTGTTCTGTTTGTCGAGCGTGAGACTGAGAACCGTATTGTTCTGTAGCCCATTGTTTTTGTTTATATGTTGGATGATTTCTCCTTGATCATTCAGGATGACTACGCCATTTTGGATTGTCCCAAAGGCGTACTGCTCGCCATAAAGCTTTACACCGTTGTTTAGCTGATACTTTTTGAGGAAGTCATCCGCTGGCGTACGCCAGTGACTGATCTTTCCGTCCGGTTGCATTCGAAAAAGGCCATTTTTAGCGGTGCCGATGAGTATCTCGTTTTGTGCGAATGGAACCATACATAAAATATTCATTCCATGTAATTTGTTAGCTTCTGGCAACTGTACTAACTTTCCATTTTTGAGTTCGTGTAACCCCGAGGGAATTTGTTCGAAATAATGCTTCCCGTTGACCTTGAAGCTAAATAAGAAAGGCTCGCCGTCAGCAGTGATGGTCGTGATTTTATCGTCGTGGTACAGGTAGCTTTTTGAAAAAGTATGAAAATAGACTTTGTCATCGTCAATTACGATACGCCAAATCTCGTCGTTCTTTAAGTTTCGTTGGTCTTTAACTAGTGGTGCTAGGCTCGTGTATTCCATCTTGCCATAGGGGTGGACGGTCCAATAACCGAACTCGCCGGCACCTCCTACAAGTATGCGCCCTGATTGATCAATATTGACGCTTCGAAGTGTCACGTTGTTTTTCATAGGGTGCAGTTTCCACCGCTGTCCATCGAAAACAAGAAGCCCTTCCGTGTTTGCTACATACACGAACCCGTCGCGGTTCACGGACATTCCCCAGTTTTGGTTTCCGGCGTGATAGCTCGACTTATCATATTGCTGAACGAATGGTGTGCCCACTCGGGGGATATCTTGGCCCCGCGAGATTACTGCGCCCGCTAGGACCAGACTAAACATTATGAGCGCACGGATTAATTTTGACATATCGAACACCCAAATATACAAAAGGTTCCTCTGTTTTTTTGTACGGTGTACTGCTGACTCGTTTTAATTGGTCTAAAATGTGCGTCCGCCTTCTAGGTAGGAACTTTACAGTAAGTCGGGGGAGCTTACTTTAGCGCTTTTTTTAAGAGTTCGATCTCATCGTCAATGACGTGCGGGTAATCGATTAATGATTCTTGGATATGGCGAATCCCATACTCAAGCGACATGAGTTGGGCAATGGTTACTGCATGCGCACGGACATGTTTTAAGAAAGGGGCTTTTGGCTTACCTTTTTTGCTGAATGAATTTGTTTTCATATTGCAAAGGTATGAAAGTATCGATCGTAAACACGGTATAATTTTAGATTTGATCGTTTTTTATGTCCCATAACCAGAGATATTTAAATTTATTGTCCTATCTTTAATTAGCTCACATCTGAAATACAAACTTTCAAAATTAATGGTGTCATTACAAAGTGAATCTAAGGAACCGGCCAACTTTTGGTTTCCAGGCCGTTGGATAAGCGGGATTTCGATGCTCGTCGCGCCAGCTTTGCTTGTGCTATCGGAAGTACTACGCATTGAATTCGATTTTTTCTACCCACAACAATTGCAGGCATTTGTAGATCACCCGACGCGCTTAGTGGCTTCATACAGTCTGTTTTTGGCCGGCAATATTTTGCTTTGGCCGGCAATTACTGCGTTATCTAATTTGATTGGAGAAAAGGAACCCGGCCTTGCGCGATTAGGCGGGACATTCGTTATATTGGGCTTATTTGCGCGAACGTTTCATTATGGTGTTAATCACTTGGCTTTTCAATTGACGCGAGTACAGAACGTAGAACTAGCAACTAAAGCCGTAGGCGACGCTTATGGCGCTTTTCACATCGTTTCCACGTTATCGGCTGCTATTATGTTCGGTTGGGTAATCCTGGCTATAGGTGCATATCGATCCCGTGCATTATCGATAATCGGATCAATCGGTTTGGGGCTTATGTCGGCGTTGATGCTTGGTGTACTTAAAGGAGCGTCTTTTGTATCCATAATTGCTACCGGTGGCCTTTGTGTAGCGCTCTTTCCGCTAGGTGTTAAGCTATTGAAGTCGAAACCAATTCCAAACGTGAAATTTATTCTTTTATGGATTTTGATCATTGTTGTGATGATTATAGCGATGTACTTTTTCGGCCAGGCCGGTTGAAATGCATTATACGACCACGCCCCATTAGGTCCCTCCACAAAGAGCAAAATTCGGATGAGGGTTTTCAATTGTCTATCTTGAAAATTGCGAATAATTTTATCCTAATTTTTTTCCGAGTCAATTCCCTATGCACGATGTCTCGAATTGGCGTTGACATATTAGCTGTCAAAAATGAGGGTCGAAAATGAGGGATATAGAGAAATTTTGAGAGGATCCGCCACAAAATAAAGTGAGGTTACATCGCAAACCAATTTTACACGGGCCTTGCAGTTTTGCAGGATTTTTTGTTTTGTATCCGCCCGCCCAAGTTGTGTCTTGATTTGGACGCGTCTGTATTTACTTTTACCGTATGAATACTGACAAAATTTCACGAGTTTTGTCTGAACGGACCGGCCCTGTTTTTATACTAGATGACAAAAATATTCAATGATCGTTAGGGATGACTAGGCCTTTGAAAAAATTTAAGTATATGTAATTGTATGATAAGAAAAGCGATCCGAAAAGATATTATGCAGGCGTCAGAAGTACTGGAGAATGTAAAAAGTCATATGTTGAGGGAAGGGATCGATCAGTGGGATCAGGAATATCCCAACAACATAGTTCTGAACCAAGATATTGATGAAGGACAAGCATATATTTATGAAGAGCATGGAGTGGTGCTAGCGTATATGGCTCTCAATGAAAAATGTGATGAGGAATATAATGACTTAAATTGGCATACAAATATTCCCTTTCTTGTCATTCATCGTTTGTATGTAAAACCAACCGCTCAAGGAAGCGGAATTTCGAGTAAGATGATTCGGTATGCAGAGCAATATGCACATGAACATAAATATCAATCCATTCGCTTTGACGCTTTCTCATTAAATGAAACAGCTAATGCAGTTTATCTAAAAAAAGGTTATAACCTCGTAGGAACTGTCTGTTTTAGAAAAGGAGTTTTCAACTGCTACGAAAAATCGATATAAGCAACTTAAGAGTAGTGTTAGGTAATTAAGATATTAATTAATAAATAGCGGTACGTGAAGGATGCAGCCATACTATTTCTGTTATTTGGTAGCTGTAAACACCAGGGAGTGGATCCGGAAGATTTATTAACCGTTGTTCTCCATAAGATCAACGATTCGGAATTCGAAAGAAAGTACCCAACGATCTAATACCACATAGGTTTTCGATTACGTGTTTTTATCCAAAACTTTGGAATCTTGATGAAATATATCTTCACCACTGATCTGAAGATTAGAAAAGCTACACCAAAAGTTTTTTTAAAACTGATAAATTTTAAAAGACAAAACTCACTTCTGTCCCGTTATTTCAGAACTACGCAGCTGTATTTTACCATCGTGTAATAGCATAATCTGTTTACAAAGACTCAGACCAATACCAGTTCCGGTTTTTTGGTGCTAAAAAACGGTATAAAAATTCTGTCCACTATCTCAGCTGGAATTCCTCCGTCGTTGTCCGTAACCCGAATCTGGGTCGTTCCTTTATGGCTTATTGTTGCCGAAACAACAATCTGCGGATTAGAAACCATTTCGATAACATTCAAAATAAGGTTGATAACTTGCTCAATAAGGAAGGAGTCTATTTCAAATACCCAATTCGGGTCTTTCAATTTAAAAACAAGGTCAACATTTTTTTACTCCAAAGAAGGTTTCATTAATTCACTTATGCTGCTAAACAATTCGGAAGCTTTTATTTTGGTATTATTTACGTGGGCAACTTAATGAAGATGCCATTTCAGATAGTTCATTTATTATTCTTTTCTAATATACTATGCTGACCATTGCAATCTCTGAACCCCAAAGACAAGCACTGTAAAAGATATCAGTTTCAATTTCCAATTTGTTCAGTATTTCGTTGTAAAATTGTACCATCAGGTTACTCTGAAAGTTATTCTATTCGCTCACAATTGTAACCTAACCGAATCATATAATTGATTATCTTGTTTGCTTCAATGTAAAGCTTATTGGCTTCAACTCTAAGGATGTTTTCTTCATCTTCGAGGTCAAAATTGATTTTATAAACAGGATACAGTGCTAAAAGAAACGTTATTATTTTATCAGCATCTTTATCATTCTGAACGTTTGTCTTAAAGATTTCAACGATTTTCATAACTAATAAGCAATTGCAACTTTTTTATGAACGTATTGGTTGGAATTGACTTGTTTAACAATAAAGTGTGCTAAATCACTTCGGTTGATTTTTCTGCCTCCTTTCGGGCAATGGTCGAGCTGTACCCGATATTTACCTTTTTCTTTTCCGTTCATTAATCGACTTGGGCGAACAATCGTCCAATCAATGCCCGTGCTGTTTTCTAAAATGGTTTCCCATTTTTGCATATCGGAATAGATGTTTTTAAACAATGGCTGAACGATATATTTTACAATGAAACTTTGGGTTGCAGGATCTGTATGGTCAAATGCCCCTGCTGTCAATGTGATTAGCCTTTTTACGTTAGCTTTCTGCATTTCTGTAATAATCTGCTGTCCGCCTTTTGAGTAAATCTCTGTCGGCTTTCTTGATGTTCCTGTACCCAATGCAGAAATAACAAGATCGCATTGGCTTAACTCGTTTTGGTACGTTTCGGGATTATAAATACTGCCTTTGATTATTTTTAGATTGTCGTTTGTAATGTTCAACACTTCGGGATTTCGGGCTAAAACAAATACCTGATGTTTCCGCTCTAACAATTTTATCAGGATTTCTTTTCCTGTTCCGCCTGTTGCTCCAAATAGAAAGATGTTCATATTGTGTAAAGAGAAATTAAGTTATAGTGTATGGCTGCTTTATATTGATGTATATAAAGTTTCTTACCAATTTGAAGTATGCAATGATTGCCAGAGCCGTACTCAAAACAGCGAGGATAGTTCTTGCGATATGTATTATTTCCCACCGCATCAATTCAGACGGAACATTGTCTGGGTTCATTGTCTGATTGACAAATTGTAGATTGACCGGTAGATAATACGTCAGAAACATAATCAGAATAATAATGTTAGAAACATTTACCCAAAGCCACAAGCCTTTGCTTTCTTCATTTCTTTCTAGTGCTAAATTGTAAACCCAAATCGAAAGACTAAGGGGTATAATCTGCATCGGTAACATTGTGATGCCTACTCGTGGACCATAATTGTTGAACCATTGCATAAGCTCATTTGCTGGTAACGACTGCCAAAATGGAAGGACTATAAACCAAATAATAATGTTGCCTCCTGCAAAAAGTCCTAATAATGTGATTGCCGAAATGTAAACCGATGTATTTTTCATCTTACCTTTTGTTAAAATTAATACTGCAAAATTGACTGTTTTGGTGCGAACAGATAAGGATTGACAGTTCCATTACTCGGACACATCGTGCATTGGTTTTATATGTCTGTTAAGTTCTTTTGACGTTATTATAATCGAAATAACACTAAGGATACAAGCGATAATAAAATTCGGGTGTATAATGGTAAATATTTTAGGAAAGTTTGGTGGCAATATTATGCCATCTGGTGCTGTGCTTGTATCGGGCATCAATAATGCAGGGATGAACATTCCCCAAAAGTACAATGGACTTAACCCGATAAATAATTTTGAAAACACACTTCCTTTATCCTTGTATTTTCCATAAAGACAATAAAGCGAAACTACACTTACAACGATGGATGCGAAGTATTGGCAAGCCCAATGAAACCTTGCGTGTGGTGTCCATAGTTGATTGGTCATATGCGTTTCATTCAAGTCCATTACGGAAGTGATAATGATTGTAAAAATCGAAATAACGGTAAACGTATACTGAAATCTTTTGCTGAAATCTTTCATAGAGATAGGCATTTAAAAATTGAAATGAAAAGGGATTTATGTCTAAAAATAAAGTATGTGTATAACAATAAAGTCGGCAGAACCTTTGACAATCCTGCAATATCAACGCATAAATGGAATAATAAAACGTTAACCAATATTGGTGCGAAAAGTAGCAATCCCAAAGGGATATATTTGTTGATAAGCAACGTAATCCCCAACACAATCTGTGTTGTTCCCACTGTATAAAATATATACCCCGAATGCTGAAACGCATCAATCAAGTTCTGTGCTTCAGTCGGATAATTCGGATTGGGCATAAAATGAAAAAACTGATTTAGACCAAAAAATATCAGAACAAAACTAAAGCTAAACCTCGCTGTAATATGTATAATCCTTTGCATTGATTTTTAACTATTTATCCTGCAAAGGTCTGGACGGAAAAGGGCTATTCCATTCACATAGGTTAATAAAGGCTATTTCGTACCTAAAACTTTCCGTATTCGGCTTAACGATTGTGGTCTTATTCCTAAATAACTTGCAATAAGATATTGCGGAAATGCTTGGAATGCCTGTGGGTATTCTTTTAGAAAATTGAGGTAACGAGTTTCGGCACTATCCAACAGCAAACTGATTTCTCTTTTTTCCTTTCGCATAAGCAGATAGTCAGCCATATTCCTGGCAAATTCAGCCCAATGAATGCTATTCCTCGTCAATGAATTTAAAAAGGATTTGTTCCACGATGTTAGTTTGCAGTCTTGCTCTGCTCGTAGATATATCAAAGATGGTTTTTCAGTTTGGAAACTCGTATAAGATGTAATGAACTTGTTGTTGAGCGAAAAATCTTTTACGTGTTCGTTTCCGTCTTTTAAAATGAAAATGTTGATAGCACCGTTATGAAGAAAATATAGTTTTTTACATATTTGCCCCTCCCGAATTAAATAGTCGCCTTTTGAAATCTGTTCCCTTTTACCATTTTCCAAAAAGTAATTAATATCTTCTTCGTTCAGCATACCCGAACTTTTTAAAAATCCCTTTATTTGCTCTTGTTCGTTTTCCATTTCTTTACCTCAATTATCTTTTATATCGCTTAACCTCATTCTGTATTCCTGTGGCGAAATACCAATCAGTTTTTTAAATAACCTGCCGAAATAAGAGGGATCGCTAAAATTCAAATGATAAGCAATACCCGATATAGGCTCGGAAAAATCCTGTAAATAATTTTGGGATTGGAGAATAATAAACTGCTGTGTAAACTGTTTGGCTGATTTGTTCCAAACATTCTGAACACAGCGGTTTAAATAGTTGGAAGAAATATGAAGTAGTTCGGCATAATCGTTTATACTGTAATGCTCTGAATAGTGCTTGTACACCAATTCCCTAAAAGAGATAGCTATATCAAACTGCCTTGACGATCCTTTTTTCAGTTCCGATGATTTTAAGAGCTTCAGCAATAACGATTGAAAAAGATACAGTACAATTTGTTCATCAGGTTTCGGTGTTTCTAATTCCTGAATAATCAGTTTACAAACCTGCTCTAAAAATTTACTGTCGTTGCTGTTTAGCTGAATGATAGGTGTAACGGTAAACAGTTTGATAAAGTAACTCTGGTCTTTGAATTGTTGCAAAATCTTATCATCAAAAGTGATATAATAGCCTTTGACATTTTTAGATTGTCGCAATAGTGATGTTACTTCGCCTTGCATTACTAACAAAGCCTGATTTGCCGACACTTTCTTTATTTCATTTCCAACCTGCTGTTCAAAATTTCCGTTTGTAGGAAATACAATAAAATTGAAATTGGCTTTTAATAGCGGTGTCGGTGTAACAATGTTTTTAGTAAATAAATCATCTACGTTATAGATTTGCATAGGCGTTTCTAAATACCGAAACTTATTAGGAAAATTCCTGATATATGTCTTTGTGAATTCTTTAAATGTGGTCTCGGTATTTTTCAATGTCAATCGCCTTAAAACAACGGTTTTATGATATCTAATTAGGATTTATGTAAAATTACAAAAACAAGTGTTCTTATAACCTTCTTCGCGTCTTCTTTTTCTTCTTCATTCGGTTAGCAAACTGTTCTTCCTCATAATCTTCTCCCTGCGCTTCGGGTAGCAGGCTAAACAATCCCATATCGAAATTGTGAGAATGTTCCTGCGAGATAAACTCGAAAAGGTCTTTTGGTTGGTTGTCTATTATGTTGGTATTGGAAACTGGGCTGTCCTGTATCTTCAATTCAGGTTTATTTCCGTTGTTCGACCAATCGTTAAACATATTTGCCGACAAGTTTCTATCTACTACAGCCGAACCATTCCAAACGGTACGGCTTTCGTGGTCAATAAATGTTAAAAAGCCCCGTTTTTTTTCGGGGCTTGATTTGTTGTTTTGTTAAATGCTAATCTCTTTTCAAAACTTCCCTTATTTCAATATTTCCGCCTACTTGGTCAAAAATCGGATTAGCTTTTGCGATTTCGACCGCTTCATCAATGGTCTCGGATTTTACTACAACATAACCGCTAACAAATTCTTTGTTTTCGGTGTAAACTCCGTCAGTTACTTCCTTGTTGGACTTTACGATTTTTGCACTTCCTGCAAATGGCAAAAGCGTGTTGCCTTTGTCCACCAATTTGCTTTGTGACGCAATTCCTGTTAACCAATTCATACGTTCCTGCATTTGTTCAGGTGTTGGTCTGAAATCGGAAATGTCTTTTAATCTGAAAATCAATACAAATTCTTTCATTGTCTATAAAATTTAATTATTTCTTGTAAGACAATTTCAAATTTCGGAACGTGACAGAAAGTAGAGAAGTTTTTAAATTTTCATCAATTTCTCGGGGTCAACGACAGAAAAAATACTTGTGATTTTTCCGTATGGGTTTAGCTCAAATATCTGACAGTTTATCAAGGTTGTACCTCTATAAAACAATAATGCAGATTGATGATTGATTTCTTCGATTTTGATTTCAAGGTCTTTTTGATGATTTTCATAAACGTAGGTCATCAGGTTAATGGTGTCGTCAATTCCCGAAGTCAGTTCAGCAATGACCTGTAATTTATTTCCTGCATCTGCCAAAACCTGCACTTCATCAGATAGCATTTGCTCCAACGTTTTTACATCGCCTTTACGGATTGCGGACACATATTTTTCTAAATATTTTCGGTCTTTTGCAGATGAAGTTGCGATTTCGGGTTTCCGCAATTTCAGTTTCTTTTTGGCTCTTGTGAGGATTTGTCGAGAATTTTCTACCGAAGTTTCTAATATTTCAGCGATTTCATCGTGTTCGTAATCAAACGCTTCTTTGAGTAAAAAAACGGCTCTTTCTTTGGTATTCAAAGTATCGAGTAAAACGAACATTGAATAGTTAAGTATTTCGTCTAATTCAATTTTGCTTTCGCCTTGATTGGTAACGATGGGTTCGGGTAACACAATTTTATGTTGCCTTTCTCTGTTGTTTTTCTTTTTTAGGTTTATGGCTTGGTTGATGACCGATTTAATCAGATACGCATTTGGATTAGAAATTGAACTGACCTCTTTTGCATTGAATTTTATTAAAACGTCTTGAATTACGTCTTGGCAATCGTCAATATTTCCCAAAATGTTGTAAGCATAAGGAAATAGTTTTTTGTTCAATGTGTTTAAATCGTTCATTTGTTGATTTTAGAGTTAGACAATTTCAAAGGTAATAATGTGACAGGTTTTGAGAAAATTTTTCAACTGTATTGTTTTTGCGTTTCGGTTTGCGTGAGGGATAGAAGCGGAAAGCCCACAATGAAGTGCAACGGAGCGAAGACTTGTAGCGGATAGCCCGACCCGCTTACATTTTTTGCGTTGGCTGTTAAGCGTTGGCAAAAATGCAAAGGGACGCGCCCAAAACATAATAATCCCAAACTGAGTATTTAGCATCTGAACGCCAAATGCAACCCTTTGACTACAACATTGGAAGGTCGACTCTCTTTTCAGGGTAGTTTTAAAAATGAAGCAGATAATCAGCTTCATTTTTTTATTAACGCAAAGGAGTATAGCGATGGAAAACAGTGATAGAAACAAGGAAACTCCCGAAATCGATAAGACCATTTTGGAAATTAACGTGCAAAGGGAGCGTGAAAAAGAGGAGAAATTTGTGAATTTAATCATTGAGATTATTGTGTCAGCAACGTTAAGGGAATACTATGAAAAGAGCGATAAGATACCTGCGGTTCAGTCAACTCGGACAGAGTAACGGTTCAATCGAAAGACAAGAACTCTATACCGACCAATGGCTTAAATTCAATGATGTCGAACTGGTGGATACCTTTGTTGATAGGGGCAAGAGCGCACGGACATTCGACCGACCCGACTTCATCAAGCTGGGGGAGTTCATAACCAAGCACCACAGGACGGTAGATTACCTTTTAGTAGACCAACTCGACCGTTTCAGCCGTGATGCAGGGGAAGCGATGAGCATGGTCAAGCTCCTGCAACAGAAATACAGCATACAGGTGGTAAGCGTGACCGAGGGCATTACCTTTGATTATGAAACGCCCGGGAGTTTCTTCCGTTCAGGATTGCAGTTGTTGCTTGCCGAAGAGGATAACATCAACAGGAGTATCAAGGTCAAGGGCGGTATCTATACCGCAAAAGCTAAAGAGGGAAGATATGTTTACAAGAACGCACCTTTTGGGTATAGAAAAGAAGACGAACGAAAAGACCGACGATTGGTTGTAGAGGAAACCGAAGCCAAGATAGTACGGTTCATCTACGATGCTTATTTGAGAAATACACCGCTTTATCTGATAAAGGAACGGGGCGGTTAGGCTTTCCGACAAAGGGTAATATGGCTATCGAACGGGTGCTTAAAAACCCGACCTATGCAGGCTTGCTGAAAGTGGAAACCTACAAGGACTACGCAGGTGGATTGTTTGACGGCATCCACGAACCTATCATTGACAAGACTACGTGGATGATGGTACAGGAGAAAATGAAACGCCCCGAAAAAACAAGGACGGTCACCGATGACGAAATCCCATTGCGTGGCGTATTGAAGTGCCATTGCGGAAACCCCTTATCGTGTGCACCGTCAAGGGGCAAATCGGGCAAGTATTTCTATTACTACAAGTGCAGGCATTCCAAACACAATAATATCAGTGCAATAAAAGCCCACAATCAATTTTTGGAAGCCTGTGAGCTGATGGGCCTGCCGAGTGTAAGGCTAAGGAACATCAGGACAGTGACCAAAAGCTCCCTCGATTTGGAAATGGAGGGCAACCGTAAAAAGGTAATCGAAAAGAAAACCCAATTGCAGCAAGTCGAGGAAAAACTGTTTTCTGTCGAGGAGAAATGGATAAAGAACGAAATCAATAAAGATACCTATGACCGTTGGTATTCGATATACAATAACGAAATACTGAACCTCACAGGGGCAATCGAAAGGTTGAGTAACGACCAAAGCAAGGCGTTCAGCATCTTGGAAGATAATCTGAACCTTTTAACGGATTTGCGTCATGTTTATTCCAAGTCGAACACCCTGCAAAAAAGGGAATTTGTGAACAGGGTGTTCGACAGCAATCTGTACTATGAAAACGGCATCTATCGAACACCTACCATGTTCGGTTTATTGTCGCCTAACCATCTGAAAATGAAAGAAAAAGGATTGTTTATATACGAAAAAAAGAGGGTCTTCTTGATGAAGATCCTCTCAGCGGAGAGTGAGGGATTCGAACCCCCGAACCTGTGACAGTTAACGGTTTTCAAGACCGCCGCATTCGACCACTCTGCCAACTCTCCGCGACAAAAGTACGAATTTTCTTATTTCTTCAAAATTTTATTTTACATTTCTTCGGAATGAGATTGTTGTTGTTCGTTAGTGTCTTGAATATAAGAGTAGTGAACCCTTCGCTTTTTTATATTTTTGAGTACTTGCCGGGGGTGCGAAGAATAATTTATCGAGCGGGCAACTATAGATGGCCCCGTGCTTTATTGTTCGAGTGTGTCTGCCAATGCAATAGGTTGTAATTCTTGTTTTCTGTCTTTTGCGTAAGAGAAAATCTGATGTTAGTGAATCGCCAGCTCCTATTGTACTGATCGCTTAGGGTGGCTGATTAGGAGTTTATCGGTGACAACCTGACTACGCTTTTTGAATAAAAGACTTGGATTTTGAGAAGTTTTATTATTTAATATTTAAAAGTCTAAACGTCGGTTGTGAAGCAAACTTGGATGATGTTCTAACTATACAAATCATTACACCAAGTCTCCCCTTAAAATGTAACATTTAAAATGGTCTGTGCTAAACATAAAAAACCCCTTTTTGTTTAAAAAAGGGGTTCTCAGTACGCCAATCAGGGTTCGAACCTGAGACCTACGGTTTAGAAAACCGTTGCTCTATCCAGCTGAGCTATTGGCGCGTCATTTTGTGCTACAAAAGTAGCTATTTAGTGCAACTATGCAAAATAAAAAACTCTTTTTTTGGAGCATATAGAATAACTGATTGCAGTACAAACATATATTTTAGCATCTTGTGATTCACTATCGGATGGAATTGGAAATCGACGATAGGATTTGCAAGGAGATTACTCCCGTTAATACGGACGGTGATCGAAGAACCACCCTGTGCTGCCGCTAGAACGACCATTAAGCGATGTTTAACTGAAATTATTTATGGGTGGTCAGCTTCAAGGATATTCTCATTGCGCGAAGGAAATTTGTTTTTAACAAGAAGTGTTTCAAATACCGAGGCATATTGTGCTGTCATCTTCAGCCAGCTGTAATTCTCGATTGTATATTTGCGGAATCGGGTTCGGTCGTGAAAGCCCGTATTCTCGTCTTGTAGTATATCTTCGATCTTTCGTTTCCACGCGCCCGGATCGGCTGAAGGAACTAGATGACCATTTTTTTTATCGATAATTGCATCCGCTATTCCTTCAATATCCGAAGCGAGAACGGTTGATCCAGCGATGCTCGCTTCAAGGCAAACCAAGCCGAAACCTTCCATGTCGCCTGTTACAGGAATGTTCGGCATGAGGAATATGCTGGCTGAACTTAAAAGTATCTTTAGGTCCTCGATTGGTAGTTTCCCTAAGTGTACAGCTCGTTGGCGTATTCCCGGGGATCTAAGTAGGGTACGCAGATCCTGCTGATCCGAGGGATAGCCCATAAATAACATATAAAGGTTAGCGAGCCAGCGAGGTAGAAGGCGAAGTTGACGATCTGTTTTTGTTGGTTTTTGTGCAAAGGGGCCGGCTATGACGACAAAGATGTTCGGCGATAATAACGGTAACACCTGGGATATAAACCAGGAAAAGCCTTTTCGTTTCACTGCCCGGCCCAGCATTAGCAAAACTTTTGTTTCATTTGGAACGCTGTATTTGCTCTTGAAGTTTGTCCACTGATCGTCGGTGGTTTCACCGTTTAATCCGTGATCGATACCGTTATTAATGACTGATATCTTTTCAGGATGGATTTTTCTTTCTCTAAGTGCCCGCGCGGTTGCCTGGCTCACCGCAATGATATGATCAAAGCTATTGAACTGAGGTACAACTAAACGCTGGTATATCCATAACGGAAAAACAACGTCGAGCCCGTGAACTGTAACTACCCGTTTGATATGCGTGTATCCGCTATGAAGCAGGCTAACACTTGCGATCAGACCGTCGTTAAAATGAATGATTTCGATGTCGGGGTGTAAATTGACCATTTGTAAGATCCTGTTGTTAAGCTTTCTGAAAAATTGGAAGTGGCTTTCATTGGCAGTATAAATGATCTTATGAACCTTCGCATGTTGGGCCATTCCGGTGATAAGCGCATAACTTTGGTTTTCCATCCCCCCAATTGCTGGAGGGTATTTATGGCTAACAAATAGAATTTCCATTTATTGAAACGTTTGTTTTTATTTTTTTTGGTATCGTCAGGTACAAAAGTGCGCTCAGGGCGAGCCAGCATAACTGCCGTGCTCTGCGGAGAACCGAAACAGTGATCCACAGAGATCCTGTACCGATTCCGACTGCCAGAAGTACAAGTTGGTTTGCGAGTTCCTCAATTCCTATCTGACCAGGAATGAAGCCCGCAATGCTTTTAATTATGACTACCCCCATATCCATAAGAACGCCATGCATGAGTGTGATATCATATCCGGTGAAATGCATAATGAGGTAAAATTCCATGCTGCCCGCTATCCAGTGAAGAAAATAGAGTCCGAATGACATCCAAAACGCGCGGTTCTGATGTTGATAGAATTGTTGACACTGTCCGAGTAGTTTACGAATGCGTGTTTGCAAATTTTGAAATAGGGTTGTATTATTTGGATTCTGCAGCTTTTCACTAGTCGTTTTTTTATTGAGCAATCGAATTGTAATGAGGCTGACTGCAAGTAGAAGGGTGATCAGAATGACTAAAGCAATGGTTGTGACGGTCGCTATTTTTTCGCCTTGGCGTATTAATAACCATATTGCGGAAATAATTAAGAGCACGACTTGGGAGATCATCGCGCTCAGACGGGAAACGGCGACCGATTCGGTTGCTTTTCGTCTGGTTACGCCGTGGGAGGATAGCAACTTCGCTTTAAGTAGGTCGCCACCAACGACACTCGCCGGGTTATATAGACCTACTGTCTCGCCGACTTGTCGGATAGCGAAAAGTTGTCGAATTTTGATCGCATGCCGTTCATTGCCAAGGCAAACCCACCAGCCTAAAGTACCCAGTACGTAGGCGATAAAGGTGCTAACTAGTAAAATAAAAAAGTTAAACCCGATTTTCGAGAGTTCGATCCGTACGAGCTGGAAATCTGTATATCCTACAAATATTAAAATCGGAATGAGAATTCCCAGGATTATTACCAACTTTAACCAGCGCGATAGCGGGCGGTTTAGCATGCGGCCCAGATTAAATCTCTGCTCGTTTGCTGCGCTAAACGCTGGATATCTTGGAAATACTTTTCTGTGAGCTTTTGCCAGTCCAAGGACTGTGCTTGCTGAAGTGAAGCACTTCGAATAACGTGGTGCAACTCGGGGTCGGCTAAAAGCAGTTTGATATGTATTGCGTAATCTTCCGCGTTATTTGCGCTACATTTATATCCGGTGTGCCTATGGTTGATAAGGTCTGCGCTTCCACCAGCATCCGCTATTACGCACGGTAGGCCCGAGGCCATCGCTTCAACCACGACATTTCCATACGTCTCCGAGGTGGATGTAAATACGAAAACATCGGATGAGGCATATACGGTCGCTAGTTCCTGATGATCGAGTCTTCCCAAGAAAATAGCATCAGGCATGAGCCGCTCCATTTCGATTCTTGCAGGACCATCACCGGCGATGATGAAATTATGGTCGATATCTTGCTTTTGCAACCGCGTATATATGGCTATTAGGGTCTCTAAATTTTTTTCCCAAACAAGACGGCTCGTAAATAGTACATTTGGTTTATTGTTACCGGTACGCTGTTGGATACGGCTTTTGTCTCGCTTTTTGGGGTTGAAGACGTTCAGATCTATTCCACGTTGCCAAAGATTGATTTTCGTGTCTTCCACCCCAAAGCTTTTTAGCTGCAGGATCATACTTTGCGAAGGAACATACACTTGGTCGCACGCATTGTAGAATTTCGTCAGCGTTCCACGCATCCAGCGCTGGATTGGATTTATTAGTGCAGAGAACTTTCGGAAGTAGTAAGGCACGTACGATATGAAATTCGTATGGTAAATTGAAATTACGGGAATGTTATGCTTTTGGGCATACCGCAATGCGAAAAAGCCGAGTAACGAAGGAGTCGAGATATGAATGACGTCCGGTTGAAAGTTATTAAGCGTCTTATTAAGTTGCTCCTTGCCGAATGCGGGAACACTAATGCTATATTCTTTGCTAAGTACGGAATTCAAGGTCGGTATGCACACCGCTTTATGTTCATTTAAGCGTGTGGGGCCTTTTCCATGTATAAATAAATAACTAAAATGAGCGGGGTTGATTCTGTTAATAATCTGAAACATTGTTCTTGAAGCGCCATCAAAGTCTTCAATTAGTATTTCCGCGAAAAAAGCGACTTTTATCATACACTGTCGTTTATGTTACTTCTGCTAAAGTAGAAAAAATATGTTGTGTGCAAGTAATCAGGTTATTAACGTTTCGTTAAGTATGATAGGTTGTAGGATGTTTATTTTATATATCCGTCACTAAAGATTAATTTACAATTGATATAGGGGTAATATTAAGGCGTTAGCTTTGAGTAACAAGAATTTAAAGCTGATGCACGCACAAGTTATCTGGAAGCAACCGAAGAAATTGACCGGTCCATTAGCCGTTCTGGGGATAGTAGCCTTATTTGCGCATTCTATAAAATGGAGTCACTCGGCCAGTATTACTCCAGTTTTCCAGGGTACATTCGGCTATGATCTGGTAGCGGCAACATCCGGTGAGCTATCGTTGTTAACTTATAACGTTGCAGGACTTCCAGAAATAATTTCTTCCGCGCCAAGTCGCCGCGTGGCAAGCATGAAGGCAATCTCAACGCGCATCAATGCATACGATATTGTAAACGTGCAGGAAGATTTTTATTACCACCGGGAGCTTTATAATGGAGGGAATATGCATCGCTATCGAACAAGGGAGAAAACTGGTATTCCGTTTGGCGATGGATTAAATGTATTATCTAAATACCCGGTGTTAAAGGCAGATCGCGTGCCTTGGACCGATTGCCACGGTGCGGACTGTTTTGCGGCCAAGGGATTTTTGTATACGCGCTTAGAAATCGCACAGGATATCTTTGTTGACGTATACAACATCCATGCAACGGCCGCAGACAATGAACAAGCTGCGCAGGCGCGAAACAATAATCTTCTGCAGTTGGGGCGCTATATCCAGAAGTACTCCGATAAGCAGGCGGTTATAGTGATGGGGGATTTTAATGCCCATTATGCTGCCCACTGGGACGAACTACCGTTATTCTATGAGCCATTGGGTTTGCAGGATGCATGGGTCGTGCTGCAGAAGCAAGGCGTGACTCCGGCGGTCATCGAAGATTTCACGCCTAGCGAAAAGTTGACATTAACAGATACCTGTGAGAGTATTGATAAGATATTCTTTCGCGGTAGTTCAGAAATAGAATTTACTCCACGCTCGTATAAAGTTGAAAATCGGCAGTTTCAAAACGGACAGGGGCAGGCCCTTTCTGACCATTGTGCCGTTTCTTTGAACCTTGGTTGGCGAAAAAGTCAACTGTCGAAAAAGCTTAGCACGGCTCAACTATAGTAATGGTTGTAGTGTTTTTCTACAAGAGTATAAATTAATTACGGTCTATACTGTTGGGTGTTAAGCTATTTTAACAAAACTAAGACTTGAGTCTCCCCGGCGCAGGTCTTTTTTATTTGCAATAATATTGCATTTACCCTATCTTTGGGGTTCTTTATGGTGGGACAGGTTTTGCGGTATATATTTGTAATGATAAGTTTAGTTAGCTTGACGCTAACTAGCGCATTGCAATATACGCATGATTTGCAACACCTGAAAGACGAGAAATGCACGCAGCATCCTGCAGATTCGACCGATCACCATGAAGTATGTGCATTATGCTGGTTTGTCGCTCATCAATTAACCGATGAGTTCTGCTTTAGCAGCTATCTGCCACACGCCGGTGAACACGCTGTTTATTCTCTTGGTGAAACAGCAGTAGTTGTCCAATCTATTCGGCCCCTTCTTTGGATACGCAACGGTCGAGCGCCTCCTTTCGCGACGATATTATTAGCGTAGATTCAACACACAATACAATTATTTTATTACAGAGTATAGATGCGAAAATGGCGTATACTGTTTCTTTCGGTATTTCTTTTTTATGGAATGACCTCGAAAGGACAACAGGGATGTACTTTACAGATTAAAGGACATGTTTACTCCTCTGATGGAAATCCACTCCAAGGGGTTATTATAACACCACAAGCTGGGGAACAAATCGTCTCCGATCGGCGTGGTGCTTTTAGGATATCCCAGGTTTGTACTGGCGATCTAGCACTGGAGTTCCGATATATAGGCTATACTTCGGTCACCTTGACTTACCGTGTCTTTGGAGACACCACATTACGTGTTACTCTACAAGATGATCCCATACATATTAAAGATGTAGAGATTATGGGCGAAAAATCGGGATCATTATCGGTCAATACCCATCGTTTGTCCGTTCAGCAAAAACAGGAAAGTAAGGGCGAGAACTTTGCCCAGTCTTTGAGTCGAATAGTAGGTGTATCTACGCTGAGTAATGGGGCTCATATCGTAAAACCGGTTATAAACGGAATGCACAGCAACAGGATTCTTATTCTAAACAATGGCATTCGCCAAGAAGGTCAGCAATGGGGCGCGGAACACGCGCCAGAGATCGATCCTTTTCTTGCCGACCGTTTTCAGGTTATTAAAGGTGCACAAGGCGTTCGTTATGGTGCGGACGCACTCGGTGGCGTTGTTGTTGTTTCTCCCGAAGACATTAATACCGAGAGGGCTCTTAGTGGTCGGGTCGACCTCACAGGACAAACCAACGGTCGTGGGGGCGCGACGCACGGTCGACTTGAGGGGTTGGTAAGTGCGTTCTCTGGACTCGCCTGGCGCGTGGAGGCTAGTGGTAAGAAACTCGGTAATTATAAAACGGCAGACTATTATTTAGGCAATACCGGCGTTCAGGAGTTTAACTACGCGGGTATGCTACAGTATAAGCGAGAAAGGGATGATTTAGAATTGTACTATAGCCATTTCGGCACCGAAATGGGTATTTTTCAAGGAGCACATGTCAGCACGATAGAAGATATTCAGGCGCGTATCGCCAACGGGCGCCCTTTTGAATCGTACGACTTCCAATATGGTATCAATGCACCTAGTCAACGTGTAGGTCATGATTTGGCTAAATTCAGCTGGAAGCGCCGGCTAACAAAAGGAAGATCGTTTTCAGCGCAGTATGGCCTGCAGCGCAATCATCGACGGGAATACGATATGCGCCGCGTAGAGTCGGATGATCTGCCGATGGCCGATATGGTGTTGACCACGCACAGTCTAGATTTTTCTGTTCAAAACGACAAAAGTACACTCGGCGTGCAGGGGATGATGCAGGTTAATAACAACACGCCAGGAACAGGTACCACGCCAATTATCCCCAATTACGATAGTTACTCCTTCGGTCTTTTCGGAATCCACCAGTTTCATATCGGCCGGCTACATGCAGAAGTGGGGGCGCGTTATGATTATAAGTATTTAGACATTGCGGGGTACCGTTATCAGCGGGATAACCTACAGGAGGGAGACCTTACGCAATATTTATTAACTGATTCACGCACATTTCATAATGTTTCGGGATCTATAGGGATACTTTATCATTTAAGTGATAAAGTCAATTGGAAAAGTAATCTGGGGCTGGCCTGGCGGGCGCCGTCGGTGAACGAGCTTTACAGCGATGGGCTACATCACGGGAGCGCCACATATGAAGTGGGTGATAAGGATCTTAAAAGTGAGAAAGGGATAAAGTGGTTAAACACGTTGTTGTGGCAGTCCGATCGTTTACGAGCGAGTCTAGAAGTCTATGGACAGTTTCTAAGCGGCTATATCTACGCGCAGCCCGATCCTGACTCTGTCCGTCAGACTATACGGGGTACTTTTCCATTATTCTCCTACCAGCAGCATGACGCATTCTTTTACGGGGCTGATTTTATGGCAAGCTATGACTTAAGCGAGGTATTTCGCTATGAATTATCAGCTTCAATGGTTCGCGCAAAAAACACGGAACTGGACAGCTATTTACCATATATTCCTGCTGATCGGCTAAGTCATGGCCTCCGTTGGCAATACGCTACGGAGCAACAGGTGGGTTCGTACCTGAAGCTATCGCATCGTGCAGTTAGGCGGCAAACGAGATACCAGCCAGAAACCGATTATGCAGCGCCGCCAGCAGGTTACCATTTATTCGATGTAATCGCGAGCAAGCAATTTATTACCCGGCAGCACCGGTCTTTAATCGTGGTAGCGTCGGTTAATAATTTATTAAATACGAGTTATAAAGATTACATGGACAGGTTTCGCTACTTTGCTCACCAAATGGGACGCAACATTAATATCAAATTTTCTTTTCAATTTTAAAAACGTATAACAATATGAAAAAGTTTATTTTAGGTTTATTTACTTGTAGTATAATATTAACTAATTTTTCGTGCTCGAAAGATGATCCCATTGCTGAAGTTGACCAGGAAGAGGTCGGTGGTGCGACGCTCGTATTTACTCCGGTGCAAGCTATTGATCAAGACGGGCAGGTAAATTACGAAGATGTCGAGGGTGCCGAAGAAATCAAGATTGTATTCGATGGCGCAACGCTTCTGCCACCAGTAGGTGAACATTACCATCTGGAGGTCGGCGAAAGCTATCGTGTACATTTACTTGCGACCGATTTCGCCGGACGCCCGACGGAGCAAACGTTTGTCTCCCGTGCTGACCAGCATCAGGCGTTTATTTTGGGTGCCCCAACAGGGACGCTAGATTACAAATATGCCGACGTTGATGCAAACGGAAACACGGTAAATGTGGGCGTGACAGGGTACTTAACAGTGCTTGAACATGCCGATACGTTTGCTTTGCGTTATGTGATGCGCCATTTGAACCCGGGAGTCAAAGAAGGTATCCGTGCGCAGGACTGGAACAATGAAGATTATACGAAGTTTACAGGCGACAATGACCTTGATCTTAAATTCGAAATACACCTTACAGAAGATGGTCACGGGCATTAAGTAGTTGTTTTCAGTAGGTTAAAATAGCGCCCAGTTTTATCCTTCGGCACGCGCGAATATTATTTTGTAATAAGCACGTGAAGTAAGGTAAAAAGTGTTATTTTTGCAGCCGAGGTCTCCGTAGTTCAATGGATAGAATTTCAGATTCCGGTTCTGAAGATGTGGGTTCGACCCCCGCCGGGGACACTAAAAAGAGGTTTCAGCACTGCTGAAACCTCTTTTAGCATTGTATCCTTTGCCGTTGTGGCTTCATATTATTTACATCTATACCAATTTCGTGCCTTCTAAATAAACATTTTTCAATATCTTCGCAGCATGGCTCAATTGATCAATCTGAAAACTTTTAAAGAGTTTCTTAATTCATCTACTGGTGGCGGTATTATTCTATTTTCATGTCTTCTTATTTCGCTGATAATAGCGAACACGCCACTTGCAGTACCGTTTAATAATCTATTGGAAACCGTTGTTGGATTTGAAAACGAATCCATCCATTTGAAATACTCCGTAGCCCTTTGGGTTAATGACGGGTTAATGGCAATCTTTTTCCTTCTAGTAGGTCTGGAAATTAAGCGTGAACTTGTGGAAGGAGAGCTTTCCTCGCCCCGTCAAGCGGCGCTGCCGATTCTCGCAGCCGTGGGTGGTGCGGTCGTGCCCGCCATCATTTACGTTGGTTTTAATTTTGGTTTGGAGACCCAGCATGGGTGGGGTATTCCAATGGCTACTGATATCGCGTTTGCCCTTGCGGTAATTAGTATGCTCGGAAATAGGGTTCCGACTAGTCTGAAGATATTTCTCGCTGCTTTAGCAATTGTCGATGATTTGTTAGCGATCCTTGTTATCGCCTTCTTTTATTCGACCGATTTGCATACAACCTATCTTCTTTATGCGGGAGCAATTTTTGCGTTACTATTGCTATTCAACCGTTTTGGGGTAAAATCATTGTGGATGTATCTACTTCCCGGTTTATTTATATGGTATTTTATCCATCATTCGGGTATTCACGCGACCATTGCAGGGGTGCTTGTAGCGATGACACTTCCTACGACGCCAGATGCGACAGAGTCGCCACTGGAAAAGCTGGAACATCTTTTAGCTAGACCAGTGAACTTCATTATCGTACCAATCTTTGCACTGGTGAACACCAATATCACGTTTCAAAGTGAGATGATTGGTGGCCTCACCTCTAATATGGGGCTGGGTATCATTGTTGGGCTTGTTGTTGGTAAGACCCTCGGTATCCTAGCTACTTGTTATATCTGCGTCAAGTCAGGACTTGCTAAATTACCGGAACTTGCGAACTGGAATCATATCATTGGTGTGGGAATGCTGGGTGGTATTGGCTTCACGATGTCGATTTTTGTTTCGTTGTTATCTTTTAGCGATGCATTGCATATTGAGGAAGCGAAATTAGCGATTCTAGTAGGATCTCTAATAGCAGGTGTTTCGGGCTATTTGTTCTTGAATGCATTGCATACAAAGCGCGCGAAAAATTAGCTTGTCGCTGGATTTGTAAATGTCAATGGTCGAATTACAACCAAGGTCAATCGGTGATCGTACGAAATCACCGACCGAATACATGCTACTAAACAGTACATACTAATCCGTACATGGTCTCGCCGTAGCTTTGTTCGTCTGAGTTTAGGGAAAAAAGAGAAATTGTTCGTTGGTTGAAGACCTAAAAGTGGGTGGACTATCGACGTGTGTTCAGCGAGCGTTCTGACATCAGGTATTGTTATATGATGTCATTGGGTAGCTTACGATAGATAGAATATAATCCTTCCAGTGTTGATAACCCGAGTTTACGGGAGGCTATCTCGGTGATGGATTACCGCCCAATTTCTAAAATATTCTGCTCAAATGATAGCAAATTGTTATCGGGATCAAGTAATACAAATTCCTTTTGTCCCCAAGCCTTGATTTCTAAATGCCCATTTGGATGAATACGTGCTTCATTTTCCAGAAATGATTTATAAAGTTCGTCTATGTCGTCAGTTCTGATATAAACTTGTCCATAGTTTTTTTTTGGTTAAGTCCTTTAAATTCAAATAAATGAATTTATACGTTGTCTTTCCGGACTATAAAATCATCACCATAATCTCCAAATTCTATGAAATCTAGTTTGTTCAGATAAATGGCTTTGGTTAGGACTTTGTCACGCATTGGAAGTTTTGAATAGATTTCTGTCAACATAATTTTTGATATTTAAAATACATGTTGTTACAAGCAGCCGATCTTGTCAATCGTTTTGTTCTCAAATTTATAAATTTCGTTTATTTGTTTCGATCGCGATGAATTCGGGTAAATATTCTGGTGTACACCCTTTTGATACCATTTTGTCTTTGTACAAACCGGTTTTTTCTCCGAGTGCGATACAACGATTTCGATGCTTTTTCTCATAAACTCCAATCCAACCTGCCGTGAAATTCATTGCCCATTGTACTTCTGGTTCTTCTTTTTCAATTCTATTTTCAATTTTAGAAAGCAGTATTTCACTTTTGTCTGGTGTTTGTCCGGTCCACCGCAAACGAGCTTGATAATACCAGTAAATTCGTCTTTTTAGTGGAGATTGACTGTTATCCCAACTGTCCATTAAACCAATTGTCTTTTTGTCTTTGGTGAGTTGATTTGCCATTAGCCAATCAGTGAGTTGAAGTTTCTCATTACCTTTGTGTAGGTTAATGTCACTGATTAAATTATCAATCACTTCTTCGGTTAGGAGTTTTTTGTCCAAAATCAAGATTGCCAATTGTCGTGCAAAAAATTGATTGGATGACCAAAGCTCTAACGCCAACAGGTGGTCTTTTTTGATGATCTTAGCAATTGTTCGCAATTCACCAAGTTTGGTCGTCTTGTCAGTTATCTGACTAAGTATGTTTTCTGCTTTTGATGAAAGTTTCATTTCGGTTATTTATTTGTGTTTTCGTGTAATCGTTATCGGCGATAAGCAGGCAGAGAGTTAACTAACTTCCTACGAATAGCCGTCTTTAAATATAGCACTTTCCTTTCTTCCGAAGCACCGGCGCGTGCTAGCGTATAGGTGATCTAAGCTGTTTCGGTAAGATATTTTTTAAAGTCGTTTGTCGCCGCGTTCCATCCTTGCAAAAATAGCTGGAGTGCTTGTTTTGGTTTTGCATTTTCTTCCATGTCCATACCTTGAAGAAAAAGTTTAACAATTTTATTGAATGGTGAAAATTCCATTTTCTAATTATTTTCTTTGTTATTAAATCTATTTGTTCTCGCACGCGGAAGGTTCCTATCAATGACCGCTGGCGAAACTCGGTATCAGTGAAGTAGATGGCTTTAGAAGCACAAACATTTAATTTAGCAATTCTGAACTATTTCTCCAAATTATGAGGGGACGTTAATTTTGGTTAGTTTGTTTATTTTTATTCTATTGGCATTTTACGTCTTTCATTTGATACGTCCGAAGTAAGCGATTTTTGCGGATAAAAAATATGTTTTTTCCTTGAAAATAAAGTTGGATAGTGCAGATGCTGTATCCGACAAAGCCAAATCGGCAAACTACAAGAATGTATTATATGGTGATGTAGTAATAACATAATTCGAACAGGAGTTTTCTTCATTTATTATTGGAGTTTTAAATGCATAAAATAAGGGGCTACCTTTTGCGAGACAGCCCCTTATTAAGTTTAACGGTACGTGTTAGCTTAGAAACTTGTATTTGTTTCGAGCGGTTGCGTTGTACCTTCTGTCATTCCACTATCTGCTTCTTCTGAAGACTCCGGCGCTTTATCAATAAGATCCATAAACTGATCTAGTTTCGGTGTAATGATAATCTGCGTACGTCTGTTGCGCGCTTTCCCCTCAGGCGTGCTGTTTTCGGCAATTGGATTGAATTCGCCACGTCCACCCGCGGTTAAACGTTGCGGATCGATGCCATACTGCATTTGTAAAGCCTGTACAACTGATGAAGCACGTAGAGTACTTAAGTCCCAGTTGTTACGGATATTTTTCTGCGTAATAGGATCAGTATCGGTATTACCTTCGATCAACACGTCATAGTCTCTGTAGTCTTGAATGATTTTCGCGATTTTGCTTAAGGTTTCCCCAGCACGATCCGAAATCTCGTAGCTACCAGACTTATAAAGCATATTGTCCGAGAGTGAAATATAAACGACACCTTTTAATACCTGTACGTCCACATCTTGTAATTCTTCTCGGCTAAGCGAGCGTGTCAAGTTGTTTGTTAGCACCATATTAAGCGAATCACTTTTTGCTTTGGTGTTCACCAGATGTTGGATGTATTTGTTCGATGCATTAATCTCGTCTACTAATTTGGAAATGTTAACATTCCCTTGCGCACTTGAATTAATACTTGCATCGAGCGTTCCTTGCAAGCGCGTGAGAGCCTCTTTAAGTGACTCGTTGTTTTTACGTTCTTGCTCAAGCTGCTGTTCCAAGCTTGTTATCGTTGCACGTGCCTCTGTCAGCTCCATCTGACTTTCTTGGTATTTAGAGGCCAGTTCTTGATGTTGGGTCTGCAAAGCGGCAAATTTCTTCTTTCCTCCACAGCTTGCAAGTAGTAAACCCGACACGAAAAGTCCCATGACTAATATTTTTCTTTGTATCATACGATAGTAATTTATTCAAGCAGATGCAAAAGTTATGCCTAAGCATTTATGATAGGTCATTAATTAATGTTAAACAAGTGGATTTTAAGTTGTAGTTACTTGTGTTGTAGTGGTTTATGGTTGTTGTTTATTTGGAGTGTTTTCGTTAAGAACGCGGGTGGAATTGAGTGATAATAGATTGTAAATATTCTTTATCGACATGTGTGTAAATTTCGGTCGTGGTAATGCTTTCATGGCCGAGCATATCTTGTACAGCCCGCAGATCTGCTCCACCTTCAATTAGGTGAGAGGCAAACGAATGCCGAAAAGTATGTGGGCTAATGCTTTTTTGCAGGCCAGATTTTCTTGCTAGATCTTTAATGATGATGAAAATCATCACGCGCGTGAGCTGTTTGCCTCGGCGATTTAAAAAGACGAAATCTTCATGTCCATGTTGTACCTGAATATGGGGCCGTATCTGCTCGAGATAAATGTTTAAAAACTTCATGGCTTGCTGCCCGATGGGCACGAGGCGCTCTTTACTACCTTTACCTTCCACTTTAATGAATTCTACATCTAGAAAGAGGTTTGATATTTTTAATCCTACCAGTTCCGACACTCGCAGGCCAGATCCGTAGAGCATCTCAATGATCGCTTTGTTGCGCATACCTTCGTTCGTAGAAAGGTCAATTGCGTCGATGAGAGCTTCGATCTCAATTAGGCTGAGCACACCGGGAATTTTACGCGATAATCGTGGAGACTCGATGAGCTCGGCAGGGTTATCTTTGCGATCGTATTCGATTTGCAGGAAACCGAAAAATGTTTTAAGTCCCGATAGTAGGCGCGCCTGGGTATGTGCTGAAATGCCAAATTCACTCATATATATCAGGAATAGCTGCAAAATGCGGGTGTTTATTTGTGAGATTGCGATGTCCTTGTAACCGCAGTATACCTCGAGCTTATGCACATCATTTAAATAGGCATGAATAGAATTGGGCGATAGGTTACGTTCAAGTTGAAGGTAGCGTTTAAAGTCTCGTTTGGCGTTCTCCCAGTTCATTGCTGTAAAGATACCGAATTTCTGTTTGTTTGCGTGCTACTTAAAATAAGTTAAAATACGTGGTGTTTTTCAGTCTGTAATGAAATTTTTGTAGGTTTATCGCAGATTTTAAATTACACCTAATAATGAAAGTCATAAAACCTCTAACATTGGCTTTTCTGCTTCCAGCGTTGATGCAGATCAGTCATGCCAGCACGATGGGTATGGATGTTAATTCGTCGCTATTTTTACAAACCGATACATCCGCTTGGGACACGCAGCTTCCTTTTGATCAAGAGGTTAAAAGGGGGGAATTAGATAATGGTTTCCAGTATTATATCCGAAAGAACGTCGAACCTAAAGACCGCGTGACTATGTATCTAGCGACGAAGGTTGGATCGGTCCTCGAGACCGAGGAACAGCTCGGCTTAGCCCATTTTATGGAGCACATGAACTTCAATGGATTGAAACATTTTCCAAAAAACGAGCTTGTTGATTACCTGCAAAAGGCAGGAGTGCGATTTGGAAGCGACTTGAACGCGTATACAGGTTTCGATCAAACGGTGTATCAGTTACCGATCCCCTCTGACGACCCGGAGTTGCTCACGAACGGTTTGCAGGTGATGCGCGATTGGGCGCAAGATGCGCTGTTAAGTGAACAGGAGATTGATAAAGAGCGCGGCATTGTGCTAGAGGAAATGCGCGGCGGTCGTGGGGCTATGCAGCGTATGCGTGATCAATTTCTTCCGGTGATGCTTAATAATTCGCGATATGCAAAACGCTTACCGATTGGGACCAAAGAGAGCATCACTAATTTTCCGTACGACGCTTTACGCGATTTTCATACCGATTGGTACCGTCCGGATTTGCAGTCGATTATAATTGTTGGCGATATTGACGTAGTGGCTATGGAGGCGGAGGTGAAGCGCTTGTTTGCCGATTTAAATGCACCTGCGAACTCACCCAATCGTGAGGAATATAAAGTACCTCTGTTGGATAAAAATCAGTTTATCGCGATAACAGATCCGGAGATGACTTACACCATAGGACAGATTACGGTCAAGCACCCCGAGAAGAAGGTGAAAACGGTCGGCGACCTACGCACGAGTCTTCTCAAAGTGGTATACAACTCGATGGTTAATGCGCGTCTCAGCGAGCTCGGCCAATCTGCTACTTCGCCATATGTTCAGGCAGGCGTCTCAATTGGCGAGTTTATTGGTAGCCTCGAGACATTTGATGCCTTCTTCGTAGCTAAGCCTAAGGCTTTTGAAACGGGGTTTAAGGCCTTGGTGCAGGAGCTTGAACGTGTGGAGCGTCACGGGTTTGCCGATACCGAGTTTGCGCGCGCTATTGCGACAATTGACAAGGGCGTAGAAACATCGTACATTGAGCGCGACAAGAAAAAATCGAGTAGCTATGTAGATAGATATCTTGGGCATTTTTTAAATGAGGCGGCGGCATTAAGTGATGAAGATACGTATAGGCTTTATAAACAACTATTACCGACATTAACTCTAAAAGAGGTGGAAGCGATTGGTAAAGAGTATTACCGGGATACCAACCGTGATATTGTGATCATGGCACCTGATAATGAAAAAGACTCTTTACCTGATGAACAGGCAGTAAACGGCTGGTTTAAGGAGGTCGAATCGGAGGAAATCACTCCTTACGACGATAAAGTGTCCGAGCTGCCGCTATTAGAAGCCGAACCACAAACGGGCAGTATCAGCTCAAGTAAAGCTATCGAGGCCATTGAGGCAACTGAGCTCACCCTTAGCAATGGGGCGAAGGTAATTCTCAAGCCGACGAGTTTTAAAAACGATCAAATATTGATTAATGCTTTCAGCGCGGGGGGAACCTCTCTTTATCCTGATGCAGATTATTATTCCGCCGCACAAGCAGGAACGCTTGTCAACAGCAGTGGTGTGGGACAACTTTCGACCATCGAGCTGCAGAAATATCTATCGGGGAAGAATGTGAATATCAGTCCTTATTTAGGTGAGCGTAACGAAGGATTGAGTGGCTATACGGATAAATCGGGATTGAAAACTGCCTTCGAAATGATCCACGCTTATTTTACGGCTCCTAGAATTGAGGATGATATTTTTCAAAGCACGATGTCCAAAAATAAATCGATGCGCGCCAATAGAGAGGACGACCCGAGTTTTGTGTTTAGCAAGGAGGTAACCGATGCTCTTTACGGTGGTAACATACGGCGCAAGTCTTTCGACGTGGCCGATTATGATAAGGTAGACCAGGCGCGGGCTCTTGCAATTTATAAAGAGCGTTTTGCCGATGCTTCCGATTTTGTTTTCACCATTGTCGGTTCGTTCAATATTGACGAGATAAAACCGTATTTGGAGCAGTATATCGCTTCGCTACCCAATTTAAGTCGTAGCGAGCAAGCGAAGGATTTAGGCATTTATGAACCTGGAGAAGGGTTTGAGAAAATTGTCCATAAAGGTAAGGAGGATAAGGCTTCAGTCGTGATTACTTATTACGGTGATTTTAACTATAACGAACAGGAAAACTTAAATATGAAGGCACTCGAGAGCGTGCTTTCTATTAAACTTATCGAGCGTTTACGCGAGGATGAGAGTGGTGTTTATGGTACGGGAGCACGCGCCTCGATGAGTAAGTTTCCTAAAGGTCGTTTCAGCTTTAGCGTCCAATTTGGAACAGGCGTAGATAAATATGAAAGTCTTATTGCCTCGACCTTGGACGAGATCAGTAAGGTGCAAAAGAACGGTCCGCTCGCAACCGATATTGAGAAATTCAAGATTGAGGAGAGACGGCAGTTGGAACTCTCGTTGAAGGAAAATGGCTTTTGGTTAGGGCAGATATCGAGTGCTTATATGAACCAGAAGGATCCAACATACATCACACGCTATTTGCAGGAGCTCGATAAGGTAACTATAGAATCGGTTAAAGGGGTAGCTGCCAAGTATCTCCAAGATAGCCGTCGCTTTGAATTTATTTTGCTTCCCGACCAAGCGAAGTAGTGGTTCCTAGCGTACGCATAAAAATGCCCCTTGTTCTAACGTAAGTGAAGTTAGCGCAAGGGGCATTGTTTTATTAGTATATATCACTTAACGAGGATCGTTCTTTATTCGGGCTGCGAAATGTTTAATCCCCAATCGATCCCTTTGTCGATCGCTTTAACACCGCGTGATATCCAGTCTGCTGCTGGCTCTCCTTTGAGGAAGTGGTCAAAAAACTGAGCTTCACGGATCTGTATATCTTTTCTGTTTTGCCTTAGCATCAAGTTGTGGTTATCGCCATTGTAGTTTAGAAGCCACACCGGTTTACTTAACCTGCGCAGGGCGGTGAAGAATTCGATACCTTGGTACCAAGGCACGGCGCCATCGTTGTCGTTGTGCATGATCGCCACGGGGGTATTTACTTTATCCATGTAAAAGAGTGGGGAGTTTTCCAGGTAGAGCTCCTTGGCGTCCCAGAGTGGTTTTCCGATACGGCTCTGCGTACGTTCATACTGAAATTGGCGGGACATACCAGATCCCCAGCGAATCCCTCCATATGCCGATGTCATGTTGACAACCGGTGCGCCCGCCCATGCCGCGGTATACATATCTGTGCGTGTGATAAGGTGGGCCACTTGGTATCCGCCCCAACTTTGCCCTTGGATTCCCATCTTAGTGGAGTCTACCCAACTGTTGTTGCGTGCCAAATAGTGCATGCCCGAATTGACAAACTCTTCGGCTGCTTTTCCTGGGTACCCTGTTTGGTAGTGGATGTCTGGTGCAAATACGAGGTAGCCATTACTAACGAAATAAGGGATGTTTAGTCGAGAAGGGGTTGGCGCAGGAGCCTGATACTTATACAGCCCATCTGAGAGCGTTTCGTAGAAATATGCGATTATCGGATATTTTTTGTTTGGATCGAAATCTTCAGGCTTGTAGAGTATACCCTGGGACGGGAATCCGTTGGGTGTTGTCCAGGAAATAAGTTCGGCAGTTCCCCAGTTATAGTCCTCTTGCTGGGCATTAATATGTGTTAGCCGTGTTTGGTCTTTGAAGTTTTGTGAAACATAAAGATCTGGAGCGTGTTGATAGTCTTCGCGCGTGAAGATGACTTTCTTTAGGTTCTTGTCCGCCGAAACCATGCTGTAACTGTGTGGTGTAGACCAAAGCTCTTTGATGCGGCGGCCATTCAGACGGTACAGTCCTTGGTATTTCGTTTCTTCGTTAAAGCCATTTAGGAAAATAGGCTCACGCTCGCTGATGAGCGTTTGAGTGATACGAGGGTCGTCATTCTTATAAAGCTCTTGCAGACGATAAACGATTTGCTGCTGCCGTCCATGGGACTGGGTAAGAATAGACTTCTTACGACCATCAAGGCTGAATTTCCAGATGTCATATCGGTCGTTCACGTAGATGTTTTTTCCGTCTTCAGACCAGGCGGCAATGCCGTAAGGGCGAGCGTAAGAGGGAACATCATTCTTTTCATCGACAAAGCTTACCGGCACGCCGTCGTTTAACAGGTTTGTAGCTTCGGACGCAATATGGTAGCTATACCAGTTGCTGTCCTCGCCATTAAAATACACCACGTACTCGCCGTTAGGAGAGAGATAAGCCGAACCCGCATTCGCTTGCGCAATCTTTTTATGTTGACCGTTTACTGTCGAGACGACGTAGATATCGGATTTCGCGCGGCCAATCCATTGTGACTCAATGCGATATGGTTTGTCCGAGGTGGCTAAGGCCCATGTTTCATCGGCATTTGGGGTTAAGGAAATGCGGTTATACCTTTGATCCGAAAGTGGAAGTATCGTGCGATTGGTTTTTAAATTAAGTACTGCTGTGTAGGATGTTGTTTGATCACGTTTTAAGTTTGCCAGCTGCATGGGCTGCAGGTATTCGTCTTTCCAGTGCCATACGTCTAGCTTGGCGTGTTCAAATTCTACCAGTGTTGTATCCTTTACTTTTGGGATCGGTGCAAGTCCGAAGTAGAGCCTTGTGCCCGATTTTGAAAATTTGAGCTCACCATGGCCCGATACGAACCAGTTTTGTGGCATGCCGGTACTATGTCGGTTTGCGAGTACGACTGCCGTATCTTGATTAGCGGTGTAATAATAGAGATTGAATTCTTTGAGCAAGGATTTTTCGGGCGTCTTGTCAGCCAAAAATGTCAATTGGCTGAATGCATCGTCAAACGTGAAGCTCTTATAGTTTCCTTTCCCGCTACTGATTTTCTTTTTTGTGAGCGCGGGAACGTTTAGGATAAAAAGACCGGACTCGTTCAGGGAATCTTTGCCAGTGGATTTAATGCTGTACACAAGCTGCTTGCCGTCTTCAGACCATTGATAGGCGTCGACTTTAGCGATGTTCGTGGTGTCGCCGGTAGCGAGGTTTAAAACCGACAACACAGCCTCCGTTTTATCTGATTTTTTTTCGTTAGCGCTTAGGGCGACAGAGTCTTTTACCGCCGCAGGGCATTCCGATAGAAATGCTAAGTGGGTGGAGGCGTGACGGGGTAATTTAAAGGATTTGACGTTAGGAAATTTGCTTGTTGTATTTTGAGCAATATGAAATATCAGAAGGGAGTCCTTAGGCATCTCTGTGGCTTTCTTCTTTTTTATTTTCGCCTGTCTGGTTTGCGCAAATGGAGCTTTAATGAGGCTGACCAGATACTGTTCGTCGTCGGTCAAGGAAAGGTTAAACCCGCGCGGAATCTGCAAAATATTCGTTTGATCGGGCGTTGTTAACCGCGATAGTGCATCTCCTTGCTGCGGAGATACGGTGTAGAGTACGTACTTGCTGGATTTGCTTATTTGCGCGTCGTTTACGGATTTCCAGTCGTCATACACATCGTGAGTGAGCGGCTTTTTTTGGGCATAAGAAAGCGATATTATACTTAATCCCAAAAACAAGAGGCCGATTTTTTGTTTTGTCATGTTCGTTGTTTGGTTGGTCAATATTAACCAAAATTTGCTGGCTAGCCTGAGTTAACGTATAACAAATTTAAAATAATCGGGTAAAAGTGGGGTTTCTGAGAATATAGGTTAAAAAAAATGCGCAACGGTTAAGTTGCGCATCTGCATGTTTTTTTGAGGAGTTAACCCAAGTATGATTTTAATATTTTGCTGCGTGAAGTATGACGAAGACGTTGAAGTGCTTTATCCTTAATCTGGCGCACGCGCTCTCTGGTTAAGCTAAACTTCTCTCCAATTTCTTCAAGTGAAAGTTGGTGATTCGTTCCCAAACCAAAAAATAGGACAATGATTTCACGTTCTCTATCTGTCAAAGTCGCGAGTGAGCGTTTGATCTCTTCGGAAAGCGACTCATCAATCAGGATGCTATCGGTCTCTGGATCCGCGTTTTCTAATACATCAAGAAGCGTATTCTCTTCCCCTTGTACGAATGGAGCGTCCATGGACACGTGGCGACCGGAGTTACTTAACGTATCAGACACTTTGTCGACGGTCGTTTCCAGGATGTCCGCCAGTTCTTCCGGGGATGGTTCGCGTTCGTAGGTCTGCTCTAGTTTAGAGAAGGCTTTGCTGATCTTACTTAGTGAACCTACCTGGTTCAACGGTAAACGTACGATACGCGACTGCTCAGCGATTGCTTGCAAGATAGATTGACGAATCCACCATACAGCATAGGAAATAAATTTAAACCCTTTTGTTTCGTCAAAACGTTTAGCAGCTTTAATTAAGCCTAAATTGCCTTCGTTAATCAGGTCACCTAGTGTAAGACCTTGATTCTGATATTGTTTTGCTACTGATACAACGAAACGTAAGTTGGTTTTTGTTAATTTTTCCAAAGCGACTTGGTCACCTTCGCGTATACGTTGGGCTAAGATAACTTCTTCTTCCGCGGTAATTAAGTCTACTTTACCAATTTCGTGTAAGTACTTGTCTAGTGACTGGGACTCACGATTGGTAATGGATTGTGTGATTTTGAGCTGTCTCATTTATTGTATAAATACCTTTCTCTTTGAAATGTTTGCAAACATAGTAAATTTTCGCCAAAATATCTTCATATGAGTGTAAATTAATCACTCATTATGAGATAGTTAAGAAAATCAGTTTTGTGCTTTCTCACTAGCAAAAATTATTCCAATTCCGTTTCCTTTTGTAGTTAAACCAACAGGTAAATGAATTGTTTTGACCAATGCATAAGAAATGTGTGTTGTAACTTGTTTAGTATGAATTGGTTTAATCTTTTTTTATTTGTTTTGACAAACCGTAAAACATTTGTATTTTATAGTTGTTACAATTAGGTAGAAGTCGAAACTTATAAAATTAACAACTGTTAGATTATGCCTATTCGAATCCGATTAGATGACATCATGTCCAAAAATAAGGTCTCGTTGAATGAGCTAAGTCAGAAAGTTGGCATTACGCTGTCTAATCTGTCCATCATTAAAAACGAAAAGTCCAAAGCAATTCGGTTGAGTACACTAGATGCGTTATGTCGAGCGCTCAACTGTCAACCGGGAGACATTATCGAATATGTGGAGGAAGATAATTGATGCTCGCTTATTCGGTAAACCGATATCCGCGTAGAAATTCCTCCACACCCATCTTTTTCTTTCCCTCGAGCTGAAGACTAAGAATATGCAGAGAGCCGTCTTTTGTTGCAAAACGAAGATAAGTTTTACCATCGCTCTGAAATTCTCCCGGCGCTTCGCCGATCGGTTCCCCTTTTTCAGCTTTGTATATTTTTAATACTTTTCCCGCAAGGTTCGTGAATGCTGCTGGATAGGGGCTGAGACCGCGTATCTGGTTATATACGTCGATAGTCGGTTGTTTCCAGTCGATTTCACAATCTTCCTTAAATATTTTTGGCGCCGGTTTGAGCCTCTGCTCGGGAATTTCGTCCTGTGCGATAGCCTGGTAGTCACCTGTTTTTAACGCATCGACCGTTTTAATCAAGACGCGTGCTCCAGCGTCCATGAGCGCATCGTGAAGCACGCCTGCATCATCCTGTGGGCCGATAGCTACTTTTTCGGAAAATAAAATATTGCCGGTATCAATCTCTTGTTGCAGGATGAAGGTGGTTACACCGGAAAATTCTTCACCGGCCATAATGGCATGATTTATCGGCGCGGCACCACGGTATTGCGGTAACAAGGATGCATGAACGTTAATTGTGCCGTGCTTGGGCATATTCCAGACGACCTGCGGTAGCATACGGAAAGCAACAACGACTTGCAGATCTGCTTGATAGGATTTCAGCTGTTCTAAAAATGTAGGGTCTTTTAGCTTTACCGGTTGTAATACGGGTAAGTTTTTGGAAAGTGCAAAGCGCTTGACCGCAGATTCATGCATCTTTTGTCCGCGCCCAGCAGGCTTATCGGGAGTTGTTATTACGGCTACAATTGTTTCTCCTGCATTTATTAATGCTTCTAAGGACGCTACGGCGAAATCCGGCGTCCCCATAAATACTATGCGCATAGGTATTGTTTAATTTTTTCTGATGTAATCGGTACAAGCTGTCGCTAACTGACAAAAATTATTAACTTTGCGAAGTTACAAATTAATTTTCAGCTTGAATTTCCCATATTTTATAGCCAGACGGATTATGTCCAAGGGGCACCGTACTTTCTCGAAACTAATTGTACGTGTGACAATCGGTGCATTAGCGCTTGCCATATCTGCGATTATCCTTTCGGTTGCGATACTCAACGGCTTTAAATCGGAAATCATCGAAAAGCAGCGCGGATTTTTTGGGGATGTGATTGTTACACAGAACGATTTGAATGCCTCTTATGAGAATTCGCCGATTTCCCTATCCAGCGAGCAACTTTCGGAGATCGCAAGCGCGGGACATATAGATCATATTACACCTTTTGCCACCAAAGCGGGCATCATGAATGTAGATGGGGAGGTTGAAGGCGTGCTTATGAAGGGCGTGGATAGCAGCTACAACCAGGAGTTCTTGATGCGCAGTATCACCGAAGGGGATACCCTTGATTTCGCAGACCAACCGAATACGCAGTTGTTGATTTCTGAATATTTTGCGAACCGACTAGGGCTTCGGGTAGGGGATAAATTCATTATGTATTTTATTCAGGAGCCTATACGGAAACGGCCTTTTACGATCAAAGGTATATACAGCAGTCATGCCGAGGAATTAGATCAAACCTATGTTATTGGATCATTGGATTTGATACGGCGGTTAAATAACTTAAATCCGGGTGAGGTTGGTGCTTATCAAATCCGTTTGCATTCTTTTGATTCCTTGGCGGTTGCCACCAGTGCGATCAATGCCGTGTTACCCCCGGAGCTTAATGCAACGAACATCGTCGAACAAATGCCTGATATCTTCAACTGGCTGAATATGTTGGATATGAACGATAACATCATCTTCGCTTTGATGGTGGTGGTCGCGGTGATTAATATGATCTCCGCACTATTGATCACGATTTTGGAGCGTTCCTCCATGATCGGGATACTCAAAGCGCTCGGGTATCACAGTAATGGTATCCGAACGGTCTTTCTGTATAACTCGGCGTACCTGATAGGGATTGGACTATTAATTGGTAACGCGCTCGCTTTAGCGCTGTACTTTTTTCAAACCAGTACACACCTGTTTGCTTTGGACCCCTCGACGTATTATATAGAATATGTGCCAATGGCCATCTCCTGGCTGGAAGTGCTTTATTTAAACTTGGGTGTGGCGGTTATCGGTATATTGACCTTGTTTATTCCTGCCATGCTCATTACAAGTATTTCACCTATTAAAACCATTCAGTTTAAATAGAATCCCCCCGGCGCGAGAGTTTCCCGGCGAGCATATAGAATTTAACATCCAACGCTAGGAAAGTATAGGGGGCATTACGTGGATACCGAAGCCGCCGTAGCTGTAATATCTTTGCCATCAAAACTCTCGGCACGCAGACCGTCTATCGATTCGCCTTTAAGACGTTTGCGCCGTATAATTAATTGACGACGGTGCAAATGGTGAAAAGGGTGTAGTAAAATATACACAAGTACAAGTATACCCGCTAGCGCTGTATATCCAAAAAGTTCTTTAACTGCGATAAGTGTGGACTGTGTCCGCACACTGGCGTAGAGCTGCATTCCTCCGCCGCGCGCTTGTACCCATGCATCCATCGTATCCATTCCGTTGGCCAGCTCCATCATGCTATCGGACTGGAATTGATAAAGTCCCCACGAAAACACGGCGCTAAAAAAAGCAGTGCCGATAAACGAACGTATCCCGATAACAACAGGATAGGCCCCCATTAGTTCTGTTGGTTTGAGCGAACTCGCAAAGTAGAATCCACCGCTAATATACACCAGTGCCATGCCCAAACCTTTAGCGAAGGTTGGCAATATGAAATACCGGATATCTACAACCGGCGAAATTAAAAAGTACAAGCAAATCGTATTCAACAAAAAGCAGCTGAAAGCAATAAATAATAGGGACCGTGTTGAGCCCTCACGCTTAAACCACATAGCGCAAATAAAGCCTCCTAGTATAATGCCAGGTATCATGGCGAGGTTTATCGTTGCATTCGTGCGGGCATCATATTGTAAGATTGAAGTAAGGGCAGACTGCAGCGAAGACGTTGCTGTAAACATGCCCATCAAAGAAAATAAAACGATAGCCGTCAAAACACGGCGCTTAGTGAAAATGGCGAGCGAGAAAAACGGTATCGCTGCAGTCCTTTGCCGATAGATAAATAGTGCCGCACATATAATAAACGCGGCCAATGCTAACCTTAAATTCATCGATGCATAAAACCAGCCCTGCTGTTTGGCGAAGACCAAAATGTAGTTTAACAGTAAACAGGCTGCGGTAAACGACACAATACTGAACCAATCGAGGCCCTTGATAGGCATCCTTTTCGCTGTCCATTTATTATGCATTAACGCGATACATAGTAACGCGCATCCGAATAATATTATCGCGCTCATTAAATAAACCGCATTCCAGTTTAGGTTGTAGGCTAAATTCGCAGTAAGAAAACCCACGAGCTGGCTTGCTCCGAGTATTAGCGGATAAAATACCACATAGAATTCACCTCTGTCGCCTTTTGGGGACACGATAAACATAATCGGCACCACCAGCTCGATCATTCCGAACACTTTTATGAAACCCATTATCACGCTACACACGACAATGATATCTATACGCTGGGTAGAACCTATCGCAAGGGTCAATAGTCCTAAGCTGATAAAGGCGAAAACTATGATGTTTTTGGACTTAAAGCGCGGCTTTATTTTTAATATCACACCCAGCCCCACCATCATGCCTATTGTCGAGCTATAGTTGGCGAAGGTTAATGTTTCGGCGTATGTTCCAAGCCCAGAATACATATCTCCCATATTCGCCGTATATATGCTAGAGCCGACAAGTAGAGGTATGGCCAGTACAAACAGGAAGATTTTTTGTAATACTTTAGGCACCCAAGAATGAAAAAGCTCTTTCGTGTACATGTTATTTAAATCTTAATTCGACGTTCATCCCGGCACGTAAACTATCGAGACTCGTTTTGCTGTTTGTCGAGGTGAATTCGATGCGCACGGGTATCCGTTGTTGTACCTTCACAAAGTTTCCCGTTGAATTATCGAGCGGTACGGCCGAGTATTTTGCACCTGTGGCTTCGGAGATCGCCGTGACGACGCCCTCGTATCCTTTGCCATCTAGCGCATCCACTTTGATATCTACTTTTTTTCCGATGCTTATTTGCGATAATTGTTTTTCTCGGTAATTAGCCGTAATCCATTTACTGTTTTCGGTGACAATGGTTGCTACTTGTTGCCCGCTCTGAAGAAGCTGGCCCTCATTAATGATGCGCCTACCCATCACGCCATCATAAGGCGCCGTAATGACGGTATACGATAACGTGAGGCGCGCCATTTCAAGCGCCGACGAGGTACGTTTGATTTCTGCGTCGTTGACCTCCACTTTGCTGATTGCCTCATTTACCGTCAGATAGGAGGTTCCACGCTGACTGATTAACGATTCATAGGCCGCTTTTTGTGCATCGTATTCGGTTTTGATCTGCTCGAACTGCTGCCGAGTTACCGCCTCGTCGGCCAGGAGGCTTTCATAACGTTTATAGTTTTGCTCTGCGTTCCATAGGCGAGCATTTGCGCCGGCAATATTTGCGTTAGCGACCTCGACGTTATTCTTCAGGGTGCTAATTGACGAAGAACTAACTTTTTTACTCGCCAGAGCGTTCATATAAGCTGCTTCGGCCTGCCCTAATTGGGTTTGAATTTCCCTGTCGTCTAGTATTACCAACGTGTCTCCTTTTTTTACGCGTTGATGTTCGGTATATCGAATTTCTGTAATGTATGAAGATACCCGGCTATTTATGGGGTTGATAAAAGCCTCTACCTGCGCATCGTTCACGTATCCTTTATCGCCGATGTGTAGATAGCTTTTCAGAATCCATAATAAAGCTAAGGCGACGACTAAGAAAATCAAGAAATTTGTGATGGTAATTCGGCGATTGTTCTTTCCTGCTTTGCGCTTTTGTAATTGACCGTTAGACATATAATATCGTGTGTAAATTTTCTAAAATATAATGGTGTCCTGTTTTACTGTGCCCCGATTTCTGCTTGCAACTGATAATAAGTGTACAAAACATTGATTGCGGCATTTGTTTGTTGTAATTCGGCCCCAAGTTTGGCGTTTGATGCATCGAGCATGTCCACTAAAAGGGCAAGCTGGTTCATATATTTTTTTTCGATAATTCGGTAATTCTCGTTCGCCAGGCGTACGTTTTGCTGCAACGTTTGAGCGCGGGTTAAAGCTTCTTGATGCGCGATGTAAACGGCATTCACCGCTACCTCTTTATTTTGCCGCGCTAAGATTGCTTGTTCGTTGGCTTCATCTACTTGGAGCTTGCTTAAATGAATGTTTTTTGCTGCATCATAAAGCGAAGCGATATTGTAGGAGAGACTAAACCCTGCCTGCCATCCGTTGCTGTACTTATCGACTGCAGGGCTACTTGTCGTAATTGGACGTTGCATGTTGTTACCCGCAAAAGCAGACAGTGTAGGGAGGCGATCAGCCTTGGTGATTGCTAAATTTTTTTCAGCAATCTGGGTACGAATATCTGCTGACTGGATAGCCGGATGCGTTTTTAATGCCGTCTGTTGGGATGCTTCGAGTGATGAAATTGAAAGATTTCGATTTAATATCGTCGTGTCGGGCAAGATCGATACGCTGTCGGGCAAACCAGTCGCCATTGCAAGTTGCTTATTGACGACGTTGATCTGGTTTTTCACACTTTCTAATGCGAGATTTAAATCTGCTATTTGCAGTTCGCTACGTATAACATCATTTCGTGTTACCATGCCCTGGTGATAGAACTTCTCGATTTGTGCGAGTCGCATCTCCGCGAGCGCAATATTTTGCTCGTAAACATTTCGTTGATTATAATAGGCGTACAGATCTAGATAATTACCCGCTACCAGCAAGTTAATTCCCAGTGTATTTTCTTGCATATTTAATAAAGAGACCTGCTCTTGCAACGATGTGTTAGCAATCGAATTGTTGACCGCATTCCCTTTAAAAATGACTTGACTTGCTTCTAGCGCAAATGTATTGGTGAAATGCGGGACCGGGATCCGCGTGGAGCTGGAGAAATCTTTGTCAATTACTAAAGCATCTCCCATGTAGCCGGCAGTTAATGACGCGTCAAGATTTGGTAATCGCTGCAGCTTGGCTACCTCGACACGTTGCTTGGCAACTTCTACTGCGGAGTTACTGATTTTTAAGGATTGATTGTTTTTTAAGGTGAGCTCAAAAATTTGCTCTAACGTATAAACGTGTTGTGCGGTGGAAAAAAAAGGTAAATATAAACCAATTAACAATAGAAGAATTGTGTGTTTCATTAAAGTAATAATACTGACTGTTTAATATCAAACTAATAAGGCGAAAAAAAATTAAATGCTTTTTACAAATTTTCGGACATCTTCGTTATCACCGAAGTGGCATAGACAAGATCCTTTTCGGGAAGCTTGGCTTTTAAAGTTATGTATAAGCCATTCATTAGTGCGTCTAACTCATCTTCATATACCTGGCCCGTTTTTGTCAGGGATATGATTTTACTGCGACGGTCGGCAGGATCTTCCGTGCGGATGATTAGGTCACGCTTAGCTAGATTATCTAGAATGGAGGTTAAACTAGCTTTATTTTTTGCAACGGTATCGGCGATATCTTGTTGATTAAGATCTCCTCTAGACCATAAAACGCCAAGAACTTGAAGCATCTCATAGGTCAAATCTAAATTAGACTCTCTAAGCTTTTTTCGAATATAATTCCGCATGCCTGTTCTCAGATTATTCATGGCGGTTACGAATTCTTTCGCTTCTCTAATTTCTTTTCTTTGTTTCATTTCGGGTACAAAGGTAAAATAAATAGTTAGATATCGAACTATCTATTTATGAAAAAATATTGGAACCATATCGTTTTTGACATAAAAACCACATATCAATATTTTTTTTCGTCGGTATATTCGCTATCGATCATGGAGCCAAAAGCTGGTGATATGCTGATATAAAGCGAAGCGTAAACGCTTTTCATTCAGAAATTTAAAATATCCCAATTGAATCGCCTGAATTTAACGGCTAGTTCGTTTGTATACGTGAAGCCGAAGAGATTTCCGGAACAACAATGTCCGTCAGGTCAAGCCATAATGCCATCATTCGCAGTTCGTTCATTAGCATCTCTATTGTATGTGGTGGTGCATTAGGTTCCATGTGCAATCGCCGAACAATCAGGGTGCTGTTTTGGCGGTCAGCCTTCAGGTCAACACGAGCGACCAGGGCGCCGTCCAATAAAAATGGCAGCACATAATATCCATGCTCGCGCTTATGCGCGGGTGTATAGATTTCGAGCCGATAGCGGAAGTCGAACAATCTTTCCGTTCGTGCGCGGTGCCAGATCAGCGGATCAAAAGGTGATAATAAAGCAGCACCCCCAACGCGGCGGCCCGCACGTGCATCCTTATGCAAATAGGCCTGCTGCTTCCAGCCACGCACGAGCACGGGGATCACGGTGCCTTCCTCCACCAACTGTTCAAACGGCAGTCGTGCCTCCTTTACCGGGATACGGTAGTAATCGCGCAGTTCATCTGCCGTGGCAATGCCCAGTGCCCGCGCGGAACGGGCAAGAAGCGCCCGTTTGGCATCAGTTTGGTCAGGCGTGGGCAACTGTAGAATAGCCTGCGGCAGCACACGCTCAGGAAGATCATACACCCGCTCAAAACTACCACGACGGTGAGTAGCCGTAATCCGCCCGGCCCAGAACAGCCATTCCAACGCATGTTTGGCCCCGCTCCATACCCACATCCCCTTTTGGGCTCTGCTGCCCGCCACATCTGAAGCGGCTAAAGGTCCCTCGGCCCGTATGCGTTCAAGTAATGCGTCAGCCTCGCCACGCTTCTCACCGGCATAAACTTCCAGCTGGCGCCAAATCCCCTTTCCTTGGTACGCATCGGCCATACGCCAACGGAGCAGCGGATGACAGTCAACGGGCAGTATTGATGCTTCATGTCCCCAATATTCAAAATAGCGTCGGGGCCGACCGGCGATAAGCGCGTCAAGAGCACTACGGTCATAAAAGCCGAGGCGTGAAAAAACTGGAACGTATTGTGCACGGACAAGAACGTTCACGCTGTCTATTTGCAGCAGTCCGAGTTGGTCAATCACATTTCTAATATGCGTCGAAATTACATTCTTGTCGCGGGACAAGGCATTGAAACCTTGAGCGGTGAGTGCAAAGCGACGGGCCTGGGAAGCCGAAATTTCCGACTTCATTCTTGCCCTCCTGATGCCGTAAAAATGAATTTCCGGAAATCTGTCAGCATCAGCTCGGGTTGCTCCAGCGCGGCAAAATGCCCTCCTGCAGGCATTTCAGTCCAGTGTATAATGTTGTAAGTTTTTTTGGCGAATGAGCGCGGCGTGGGCAGGAATACAGGATCGGGAAATGCAGCTACGCCAACCGGCACGCTGATGTGGGTTCCGGCGGGAAAATGACTTGAACCTTCCAGTCGCTTTCCCTGGTATATCCAGGTGGCGGTGACGACTGCAGACGGGGCTATATAGAGCATGATGTTGGTCAGCAGTTGTTCTTCCGTGAACTTGCTCCATATATCCGGGCTTCCGTCCGCCAGTTTGGGCAGGTCCGCCCACTGCCCGAACTTTTCCAGGATCCATCCGGCGGCGCCAACAGGGCTATCAGCCATTGCTACGCCCAGTGTTTGCGGACGAGTCTCCTGCTCATGATTGTATCCAGTTTCCCAGTCCAGGATAAGGGCACGGCGAGAGAAAAGGTCCTTTTCTTCGGGAGATGTCGGGACAGCATCCTCGGCATAGATACTAACCATATTGAGGTGAAAGCCCAGCAAGGCCTGCGGTTTCGTATAAGCCATCCAGCTCGCAATATGTGCTCCCCAGTCGCCACCCTGAACAATGTAACGCGTTTCGCCGAAAAGCTGGGCCATCAGACCCTGCATGAGTTCTGCCGCCTGGCGGGGGCCAATTATACCAGTAATAGGATTGGAAAAAGCGAAGCCGGGAAGTGAAGGAACAATCACATCATGCCCATCCGCTGCAAGCGGACGGATGATGGCTTCGAATTCAAGGAACGACCCTGGCCAGCCATGCAAAAGAAGCAAAGGCGGTTTGGAGCCGTTGCCCTTTAAATGGATGAAATGGATATGCTGCCCCTGGATAGCTGTTGTAAAATGGGGAAGTTCATTGAGACGCCGTTCGACCTTACGCCAGTCAAAGCTTGTTTGCCAGTAGTCAACCAGCCGCCTGAGATCGGTAATCCCGACGCCGGATGTCCAACCTCCCGCATCAGGAAGCTGGCTCCAATCGTAAGCAATGACCTTTGCCATAATGATGGCCAATCGTTCGTCAGGTATATTGATCTTAAAGGGGGAAATTTGCTTTTTCATAACTGTGCTTATTTAACCGATATTCTATTTCTTTTACTAAACTATTATTCAGATGCTAATTTAAGAAATGTATCCGACCTGACATTACTAGAAATGGCATGAATAAGGTACAATGCCGAACAGATGGCGGCGAAGACTATCCAGACTGTGCAGTAGTTCTTCTTGTTTTGCTATAAGACTACTATTTTTACTTTGAAGACTGGTGTTCGTAAATGCGCATTTTTCTCGCCGGCGTGATCGGCACATAAAAAATACGGGTTCAAAAAAACGTGAAAGTATCAATATACGACGTGAACGTATGAGTTTTCGACGTGAAAGGCTCTATTTGTAGTTTTTTTTAGGCGTGATTGATATCTTAGATTAAGATGTTGATAATTCGGAGAGGTAGAGTCTACATGGAAGGCATTAGATGTTCTTATTGGATAAGGGGAGAGGTAATAACCTACAATGATTTGTATTATAATTTGTGAGTATTTCATCAATTGAGGTCATTATGTTTAATTCCCGTAGCCAATATCAGTAAATATTACAATTTGTTAAAATAATTTGTTTTTAAATATGAACTCAAAACTATTAACGGTTTCGCGTTTTAATTTATTGTAAAGCATTATAATACTTGCTTTTAACTTAGCGTAATGGAGCAGACGATTTCTCTGCAACCACTGGTCGGCATTTGCTTTTTTGTAAATATTAGGATTAACTCTATAGAATTAGTAGTTTTTAAATAAAACATTTACTATTTTTGATCCTATTAATTAAATATCAAGCTTAAACTGAAGGCAGAAGCATTTATATGGAGTCAAAAACAAAAGCAATAAACTTACCAAAGAAGAAAGCATGGGATATTGGGTTTTCATATCTGGCGGTTACTATTCTGGTTATGAAATTGCTTGTAACGGCGTTTATGGGTTACTATTTGGTGACAGGTATTGCTAATAATAATATTCATTTTGATTCGATGTTTCTTTTATACATCGTTGCTGGCTTCATTGCACAAATGATAGATGGTGCGCTTGGGATGGCCTACGGGGTAAGTTGTACAAGTTTTCTTTTGAGCCTGGGGGTACCAGCAAAATTAGCCTCCGCGAGTGTGCACACTTCTGAAATTTTTACAACTGGGGTTTCAGGTCTTTCGCATATTCGTTTTAAAAACATTGACAAACAATTGTTTTTTAAGATTGTCATCACCGGGGTGATTGGCGCTGTACTTGGTGCTTATTTACTTTCAGACCTACTTGACGGGGATTTAATCAAACCTTATATCTCCATCTATTTGCTTTTTTTGGGGATTTATATCTTTACCAAAGCATTTAAGAAGAAATCTGAGGCGAAGCCAAAAACGAAATACGCTTCTACTTTGGCTTTCTTTGGCGGGTTTATGGATGCCATTGGTGGTGGAGGATGGGGACCTATTGTGACGTCCAATTTATTGAGTCAGGGGAATAGCCCGAGACATACAATTGGTACAGTGAATACTGCTGAGTTCTTCGTGACCTATTTTGCAACAGCCGTCTTTATATTTGTTCTTGGCGTTCAGCACTTGGATATCGTGTTGGGGCTTGTAATAGGAGGGGTTTTAGCAGCACCTTTTGGCGCATATTTCGCATCAAGAATTAACGCAAAAATCCTTATGATCATGGTGAGTACACTTGTGATACTAACCTCGATTTGGGGTATTGTGCAAGCCTTTGTATTATAACTCCCCTCATAAAATAGTAGTACTTCTCAAGCTGAATGATAGTGCCTCTATAGTTTCTTATCGAATTAAAGGTCTATACCAGTTTTGGCGGAACAAGGGTAACCACCAAAGGTAGCTACCTCCTAAAGACGTGAATTTTAAATCTGTGGTTTGATCTTATTATCAGTGGTATACAAGCAGTAACATTTATTTAATTAGGAAATAGCTTAAGTTTTTCTTACTTTTCGTTGCACTTTACAACAAAATTGCTTTATGAATTCTATGGATAAATTCTTAGAACATGCTTCAGAGGCTTTTACCTCCCCGTTAACTAACCCAGTTCTGGTTTTTATCGTCGTGTTATTTATTATCTTGATTTCTCCGATAATTTTACGGCCTATAAAAATTCCTGGAATCATTGGTTTTATTTTACTTGGCGTGCTGATTGGTCCACATGGGCTTAATTGGTTAGCAAAAATGGACGGCCACACGGGTGACATGACCGGCGTGGATGGCATAGATCTGTTTTCGACGATCGGCCTTCTGTATATTATGTTTATCGCAGGCCTCGAGCTCGATATGAACGAGTTTCAGAAAACAAAAAATAAGAGTCTACTTTTTGGTTTTTTAACCTTCGCATTCCCTATATGTATTGGGTTTCCTGTGAGTTATTTCTTGTTAGGTTATGACTTGCTGCCCAGTGTGCTGATAGCAAGCATGTTTGCTACCCATACGCTCGTAGCGTACCCGATCGTGACAAGCTACGGTATTTCCAAAAATGAAGTTGTCGCTGTGACTATAGGAGGTACCATTCTTACCGATACAGCCGTATTGGTGGTACTTGCCGTAATTAAAGGCTTGTCGCAGGGACAAATAGGAATGGATTTTTGGTTAACCTTAGGGATTTCTTTAGCGGTATTTATTGCAATTATGTTTGGTGTTATACCCAGGGTTGCCAAATGGTTCTTTGCTAAGGTTCAAGGAGAGCAGACTTCGCATTACATTTTTGTGCTTACAGTTGTGTTTGTTGCTGCATTTTTAGCTGAATTGGCGGGGCTTGAGCATATCATCGGGGCTTTCATCGCTGGTTTAGCGTTGAACAAGTTGATACCACCATCGTCGGCTCTAATGAACCGTATCGAGTTTATCGGTAACGCCTTATTTATACCTTTCTTTTTAATTTCGGTAGGTATGATCGTAAATTTAGGGGTGCTTTTCAGCGGTACTTGGGCACTGATTATCGTTGTTGCGCTGGCTGCCGTATCTATTTTGGGTAAATTTCTTGCTGCCTTTGTTACCCAGCTGGTATTTAAATACACGAATAATGAACGGAACTTAATGCATGGGTTGAGTAATGCGCATGCTGCAGCAACCTTAGCTGTAATTCTAGTGGGGCACGATATAGGGATTGTTGATGAGAGTATGCTAAATGGAGCTGTTGCGCTTATATTGATTTCATGTCTGTTCGCATCACTGCTCACGGAGAAAGCGTCGAAAAAAGTAGTATTGGAAGGGCATCAAGATAATAGCGATGCTGGGCATGTACAAGCGCATGAGGAGAAAATCTTGATTCCGATTGCCAACTTAAATAACATGGAACCGATTATCGATTTCGCTACTCTCGTTAAATCAAAGAAATCCCCATATCCTTTGCACATTCTAAGTGTGGTTGAAAATAACCAACAGGCAGCAAAGAATATTAATCTTGCGCGTAAGAATCTGGATAAAATGGCAAAATACGCATCAGGCTCGGAAACCGAGTTGGATTTGATCACGACAATTGATTATAATATTGCCAACGGAATTGGTCACACCTCTAAAAATTTGTTCGCCGATGGTATTATCTTGGGGTGGCCTAGTGCGACTTCCTTTATTGAAAAAATCGTAGGCGAGAAAGCGGAAAGTATTCTGAATAGAACAGACACGACATTATTCATGTGCCGCCTTGATATTCCATTGTTAACCCATAGGTCTATTATCGTGTTCTCTCCGCCATTTTCGGAATCCGAGGTGGGGTTTGAATTCTGGATGGAAAAAATCTTGAAGCTCGCTCTTGAACTATCGTTACCGTTGAAATTTGTTTGTACTAAACGTACCGAGTATGCTGTCATGGAGCTCATGGAAGAGATGAAATCCAATACATCCGCAAGCTTCTTGGAATACCACGACTGGAATAATATTTTTGGATTAACCAAATTTAGCACGGACGAGGATCTATTGGTCTTTATATCTGCTCGATATGGAGATGTTTCGTATCGTGATTCGTTGGATGGTCTAGCCAAACGAGTAGGTCGTTACTATAAAAAGCAAAATTTGATTTTAATTTATCCCGCGCGCAGGGCAAGTATACATATTGATGCATACGAAGATGTGAAAACAGCACCGATATTTCGGAAGATCAGCCGTGAGATAGGAAACATGTTTAATAAAGAGTAGTAATCGGAGGATTGATATGGATAATAAAATAACAATTTCTAAAGAAGGGCGCGTGCAAGTCCCAAATCAGCCAACAATACCTTTTATCATTGGGGATGGGATCGGGCCGGATATCTGGCATGCCGCCGTGCGTGTATTTGATTCCGCAGTTAACAAGGCCTACGACGGTACGCGTAAAATTCAATGGAAGGAAGTTTTTGCAGGCGAAAAGGCATTTAATCAAACGGGAGACTGGTTGCCCCCTGAAACCATCGCGGCATTTAAAGAATACCTGGTTGGCATTAAAGGGCCCCTTACCACGCCGATTGGTGGTGGTATCCGCTCATTAAATGTCGCCATACGCAAGGAACTCGATTTATATGTATGTATGCGTCCTACAAAATGGTATCAGGGTGTTCCATCTCCAGTTAAGCACCCGGAATATGTTGACATGGTTGTCTTTCGGGAGAATACGGAAGATATTTATGCCGGGATTGAGTTTGCTGCAGGATCTAGCGAAAGCAAGCAGTTGCAAAATTTTCTAGGTGGCACCTTGAATGTTGATTATCCCTTTACGGATGATTTGGGTATAGGCATCAAACTAGTATCCGAAAACGGCTCCAAAAGACTGATTCGATCAGCCATCGAGTATGCAATTGAACATAAAAAAAGTTCCGTTACCCTGGTGCATAAGGGGAATATCATGAAATTTACCGAGGGAGCCTTTAAGCAATGGGGGTTTGATCTCGCGGAGACTGAATTTGGAGATAAGACATATACTTGGGGACAGTGGGAGCGGACCAAGGCACAAAAAGGCCAAGATGCAGCAAATCATGAGCAGCAGCAAGCAGAGCGTGATGGAAAGATCATCATTAAAGATATGATTGCCGATAACTTCCTGCAGCAGATTCTTCTGGCGCCACGTGAGTTTTCGGTGGTAGCAACGTTAAACTTGAATGGAGATTATATATCTGATGCGTTGGCTGCAATGGTCGGCGGGATTGGTATTGCTCCAGGAGCTAACATTAATTATAAAACGGGATATGCGGTATTTGAGGCAACCCATGGTACGGCGCCACGTTTTGCAGATACGGATACAATGAATCCTTCGTCGGTCATCCTAAGCGGGGTGTTGATGTTGGAATACATGGGTTGGCAGGAGGCCGCGGACGCGATTGTTTCAGCACTCTCGCAGACGATCAAAGATAAAACGGTTACGGTAGATTTCTATAACTTGATGGAGAGCGCAACCCTCCTTAAAACGAGCGAGTTTGCTGACAAGATTATAGAAAAGATTTAAGAATACAAAACGCTGATTAAAAGTAAATTTGTAATCAAATATAGAAGCCACGTCACCCCGGTCGTGGCTTTATTGTTTACATACGGTTCGACGCACTCAGTTATTGATATCTTGCAAAATCGAATACAAGTGAAACACTATTTCTGTCTATCTGTCGAGGCTCTTGCGAGGAGAATCGACTCAACGACAACCGGTTCAATCTGTGGGTCCGAGAAAGGGCTACGCTCAATGATCTTTAAAAACATTTTTGCACATTCTTTACCAATTTTTGGTGCCTGTTGATCGATCGTCGATAGACTCGGGATAATGTGCTCGGAGAAGTTCTGATTTGCAAATCCGATTACACCAATTTTGGGCGGTGTGATTCCATTCTCGTGTAACGCTTTGATGATTCCTAGCGCTACGTAATCGTCGCCGCCGATTATCGCATCGGGCACATTTTTTAAAGCTAGCAGCTGTGTTGTGCCGCTATAGCCTCCCTCTACGTTGAGCTCACCAAAGATGGCATGCTCGGGTACAAACGGGAGGCCAGCCTGCTCAAGGGCAAGTTTATAACCTTCAAAACGTTCCCGGAAGATCTTTATCTGATTTATCGTAGTCAGGTACGCTATTTTTTTATACCCTTGATCAATCAGATGTTTTGTTGCCTGATAACCTGCCTTTTTATCATCGATCTTGACCGTCGGACATTGCAAATCATCATGCGTACGATCGAATATAATCAGAGGTTTTCCTTCATCTATCACCTTTCTAAAATGGGAGAGGTCCTGAGTTTCTAACGACATCGATGCAATAATACCATCAACCTGCGCCTCGAGAAACGTCAATATACCGTTTTGCTCGGACTCGAGTGATTCGTTAGTTTGGTAGAGCAAAATACTATACCCGTACGACTTAAGATATTTCTCTAGTGTATGGATCACGCTTGCAAAATAATGGATTTGCGCGCTGGGTATTAGGACACCGATGATGTAAGTTTTACCCGAAGTGAGCGATGAAGCCACTTTATTGGGACGGTAGTTTAATTTTTTTGCAGTTTCAATTACCGATTTTTTCGTCGACTCGCTTATCGTCGAAATGTTGTTTAAGGCTCTAGAAACCGTGGAAACGGTAATGTTTAGCTCTTTCGCGATATCGTATATGGTGGTTCTCTTTGCCAATGATTTACGTTTTTAAAAAAATAATGTTGTAAATATAAAACATTATAAATAATTTTATGCAAGCGGTTGCATTAATATTAATGAAAAAACTATGTTATTATTGGGAATAGATTTGGGGACATCCTCTATAAAAGTATCAGTGGTCGACGGGAGTACGGGCAGTACAATTGCCTCAGCAAATTACCCGGAATCAGAAGCTCCGATCTTGTCTGATCACAGCGGATGGGCGGAACAAGACCCGCAAAGTTGGTGGGATTACACCAAGCAAGCGATAAAAAAAGTGAATAGTACGGGCCTTTATAATTCCAAAGATATCGGGGCGATCGGTATTGCCTATCAGATGCATGGGCTCGTGATCGTTGATAAAGATCAGCAAGTTTTACGGAATTCAATTATATGGTGTGATAGCAGGGCTGTTGAGCTAGGAAATGAAGCTTTTGAGGCTCTTGCTCCAAATGGGTTTCTGCAGTCGCACCTGAATTCTCCAGGTAACTTTACAGCCTCGAAGCTCGCGTGGGTTAAGCGAAATGAACCGCAGGTGTATCAAAGGATCGATAAATTTATGCTACCGGGTGATTATCTGAGTATGTGTTTAACGGGAGAAATTAATAGTAATATTAGTTCACTCTCGGAGGGCGTATTCTGGAACTTTGAGAAGAATGCACTATCTAGGGAGCTGTTAAGCTATTACGACATTGATGAAGCATTGGTGCCTGAAAACCACCCGGTATTCTCCAATTATGGATCGGTTAGGGCCGAAGTAGCCGCGGAGCTAGGCTTATCTAGCAAAGCGATTGTCGCCTATAAGGCGGGAGATCAGCCCAATAACGCGCTTTCCCTTAATGTCCTTGAGCCAGGGGAAGTAGCTTCCACGGCCGGTACTTCGGGAGTGATATATGCCGTGAGTGACCAGCTGGTGTATGACAAGCTCTCGCGCGTAAACACCTTTGCCCACATAAATCACAAGCATAATAAACCTAACTTGGGTGTACTATTGTGCATTAACGGAACAGGAATTCAAAATAGTTGGATGAAGGGCGTAACGGCTCCGGGTTTAAGCTATCCCCAAATCAATGCAGCAGCTGCAGAAATACCCATTGGCTCACGGGGGCTGCGCATATTGCCATTCGGCAATGGTGCCGAGCGGATGCTGTGCAACCGTACCGTAGGAGCGCATATTGAGAATATAGATTTTGTACATCACACTCAAGCGCATTTATGGCGTGCCGCACAGGAAGGTATCGCTTTTTCGTTTCGTTATGGTCTTGATATTATGCGCGAGAACGGTATTAATCCGGCCGTGATTAAGGCGGGCTATGCTAATCTTTTTTTGAGTGAGGTATTTCAGCAGTCTTTTGCAGGTGTTACTAATGTTCCGGTTCAACTATATGATAATGATGGTAGTGTGGGTGCTGCCTTAGGAGCAGGTTTAGGTGCTTCTGCATTTACGAACCGACAGGAGGCTTTTGCAGGCATGAAGCAAAATGGTCAAGTAGAACCGTCGAATATGGCTTTGTACGAGGAATTATATGGCCAGTGGAAAGAATCATTAGAGAATAAATTAAAAAATAAATAATATGGAAATTTTAGTAGGAAATCAGGAGTATTTCAAAAATGTTGGGCAGATCGCTTACGAAGGCGTCGAATCGGACAACCCGCTCGCGTTTCGTTGGTACGACGCCTCGCGCGTGGTAGCCGGCAAAACCATGGCAGAGCATTTTAAGTTTGCCTGCGCGTACTGGCATTCATTCAATGCGAATGGTTCGGACCCTTTTGGCGGGCCGACACAGTTCTTTCCGTGGGACAACAAGGATACGATAATTGATCGCGCGAAAGATAAAATGGACGCTGCCTTTGAATTTATGACCAAAGTGCAATTCCCGTACTACTGCTTTCACGATGTAGACCTTGTCGATTATACAGAAGACGTTAAGGAAAATGAAGATCACTTAGCTCAAATCGTCGAATACGCGAAGCAAAAGCAACAGGCAAGTGGTATTAAACTGTTATGGGGGACGGCAAACCTATTTTCCCACCACCGTTATATGAACGGCGCTTCGACAAACCCTGATTTCCATGTGCTCGCACATGGCGGCGCGCAAGTGAAGGCCGCTCTCGATGCAACGATTGCTTTAGGAGGCGAAAATTATGTGTTTTGGGGTGGCCGTGAAGGGTACATGTCGCTATTGAATACCAATATGAAACGTGAGCAGGAGCATTTGGCCCGTTTTTTACACACAGCGAAAGATTATGCACGTAAAAATGGGTTCAAAGGAACTTTCTTCATTGAACCAAAACCTTGTGAACCGACAAAACACCAGTATGATTACGACGCGGCGACGGTTATCGGATTTTTGCAAAAGTACGACTTATTAGCTGACTTCAAGTTAAACCTGGAGGTCAATCATGCGACGCTTGCTGGGCATACGTTCCAGCACGAGCTGCAGGTAGCTGTCGATGCGGGTCTATTGGGGTCGATCGACGCGAACCGTGGTGATAACCAAAATGGATGGGATACGGATCAGTTTCCAACGGATCTAAATGAACTTACAGAATCGTTATTAATTATTCTTGAAGGTGGTGGCTTTCAGGGGGGCGGAGTGAACTTCGATGCGAAAATTAGACGTAACTCTACGGATCCTTTAGACTTATTTTATGCACATATCGGTGGGATGGATAATTTCGCACGTGCACTAGTGATTGCAGACAACATCCTTCAGAAATCCGATTACAAGAAAATTCGTCAGGAGCGCTACGCAAGTTTCGATAGTGGAATCGGCGCAGATTACGAACAAGGTAAGCTAAGCTTAGAAGATCTACGCAATTACGCGGCACAACATGGAGAGCCAGCACGCACGAGTGGTAAACAAGAGTATTTAGAGAATTTAATTAACCGGTTTATATAAATTTTTTAATACTTTTATTACCTTCGTTTCCATCATAACAATAAACCGTGTATAATGAATAACATATTATCAACGCAAGATTACCTGGTGTTTCTTGTTTACTTCGTAATCGTCGCTGGTTACGGTATTTGGGTCTATAACCGAAAAAGATCTAAAGTAGTGGGGGGAGATTCCAAAGATTACTTCTTGGCTGAAGGTTCACTCACTTGGTGGGCGATTGGGGCATCACTTATTGCTTCGAATATTTCGGCCGAACAGTTTATCGGTATGAGCGGCTCGGGTTTTAAGATGGGGCTCGCTATTGCGACCTACGAATGGATGGCGGCTATAACGTTAATCATTGTAGCTGTCTTCTTTATACCGGTCTACTTAAAGAATAAGATCTTCACTATGCCACAATTTTTGCACAAACGGTACAATGGTACCGTGGCGATGATTATGGCGGTGTTTTGGTTGATGCTCTATGTGGTGGTGAACTTGACCTCGATCCTTTACCTCGGTGCTCTTGCGGTGAGTAGTATTTCAGGATTTAGTTTGGAATTCTGTATGTATGCGATCGCTGTCTTCGCCGTGATTATTACACTTGGCGGAATGAAGGTGATCGGTTACACGGACGTTATACAAGTGTTCTTTTTGATCTTAGGTGGTTTAGCAACGACCTATTTAGCATTAGATTTAGTCTCGCAACATTATGGAGGCGATGGAATTATCAGCGGATATTCAACGATGGTCAATAAGGCATCGGAACATTTCCATATGATACTTAAACCAGAAAATGAGAACTACCTTGACCTTCCAGGTCTTACAGTGCTTGTGGGGGGGATGTGGATTGTAAACCTTAATTATTGGGGTTGTAACCAGTATATCACCCAGCGTGCATTGGGGGCAGATTTGAAAACTGCGCGAAACGGACTTCTTTTTGCGGCTGTTTTGAAACTTTTGATGCCGATTATTGTGGTGTTACCAGGTATTGCGGCGTATGTGTTGTGGAAAGATGGTTTTTTCCAGAACGAGATGTTGCAAGGGGGGGAGTTAAACCCTGACCGCGCATATCCAGTTCTACTGAACCTGTTACCTGTTGGTCTTAAAGGTTTGTCTTTTGCGGCACTTACAGCAGCGGTTGTTGCTTCACTTGCCGGGAAGGCCAATAGTATTGCAACGATTTTTTCGCTGGATGTGTACCAGAAGGTTTTCAATAGAAATGCGAGTGAACGTAACTTGGTAAACGTAGGTAAAATCACGATCATTGTAGCAATGGTATTAGCAGTACTTATTGCGCCGCACTTAGGAATCGATAAAAAGGGTGGTTTCCAGTATATTCAGGAATACACTGGGTTTGTTTCTCCGGGAATTTTTGCAATGTTCATCCTAGGATTCTTTTGGAAGAAAACGACGTCGAACGCTGCTTTGTTTGCTACAATAGGAGGCTTTCTATTATCGGTTATATTTAAGTTTATGCCGGCGTATGTGGATCTATCGTTCTTAAGCTCATCGGGCTTCTCGGTATTAAGCACTGCTTCGGGATATTACGAGATTCCATTTTTAGACCGCATGGGTTTTGTGTTCATTATATGTATCATCGGGATGTTTATCATCAGTAAGATCGATATTGCGCGCGGAGTTGTTCCTAATGGTCTTGAAGTGGATACGAAAATGTTTAAACCACACACCGGATTTATTGCAGGCGCGTTGCTTGTAATTCTAATCACCGTCGCGCTGTATGCGTTTTACTGGTAGTTAAAGGGACGCTAATAAGGGTAATGGGGCTTACATTTCATCGTGTAAGCCCCTTTTGCGTTCGGGCAGTATGTAGGTGACGATCTTGACAGATAGCATTGAGAGGTTGCTACCCACAAGAGGGACGATAAATAACAATATATGGTACTTATTGTCTTGGAGTGCCTAGCTGTAGATCAATGGTAGATGAGCTCGGGTAATCTCGGAATCATACCGGTGTTTTTGCGGTATGATTGGAGTCACCTAACTTTACGCTACTTTGCTTGCCGCTCGAGGCAGAGGCAGGCAAGGTCGGAGCGATCGTGATGAATGGCTTGTCCAGCCGTAGTGCGTTCCTTTATTCAACCACTAAAATTGTTTGTAAAAGGTGCTAGTGGCTATGAGAAAATAAATACAGTCGTGTTATTTAATATATTGTTATGCGCTGTTTTTTGATCCATTTTTGCAAACAGTGTACTGAAGTATTCATCTGTTGATAAGACAAAATTAAAACTAATCCGATGGTTGATTGTTCGTAAGGAAAAGCAATCAGCCAATTACGTGCCGGGGTGTATAGCTTACAAAGTAAATGATGCAACATGGAAATAAAGAAGAGAGAGACCTATTATATGCCGCAAGATATCGAAGTCGAGTCAAGTAAGAGAATACAAAAAATTTATCAAGATTTTATTCAAAAGGTAGACGCTACCGATTACCCATGTTTAGGTGCTAAGTCCGCAATACACACCAACCATTACCGATTTGGTATTTACGAAGAAATGGGAAATCCCGAAAGCACCGTGTCACTCGCGAGGGATCTCAAAAAGTATATAAAGGAAACAATCGCAGCAGATAGTCAGTATATGACGATGATTGCGGTATTTACAGATGTCGTGCAATCGGAACTTGCCTTCGAAAAAAAATTATGGGAACAGTTACAAAGCCTTCATGATTTCGAAAAAGGTAGCCAACCGTGGGATCCTGCTGTTAGCAGCAATCCTCAGGAGGATGATTTTAGTTTTAGTTTTCATGGCACCGCCTTTTTTGTCGTGGGCATTCACCCGAATGCTAGTCGAAAGGCCCGACGATTTGGCTACTGTGGTATGGCCTTTAATCTACATAGTCAGTTTGAAAAGCTTCGTGAAAATAACCTATACGAAAAAATGAAACGCGCTATCCGCGAGCGAGAAGCAACGTATGACGGAGATATCAATCCCATGTTAAAAGATCACGGGGAAGGTTTGGAAGCCCCTCAATATAGTGGTCGTCAGGTAGGCCAAAGTTGGAAGTGTCCGTTCCGACGGTAATTATATGAACCTAAAATATTCGATAGACCATAAAATACACAAATGATTCAAACTATAGAAAAGCAAACGGGTAAAGCATTTAAATTAAAAAAAGGCGAGATATTACGCGTGATAGATCCCGTAGGAGAACAAGTTAGCGATATGGTGCTTTTTAATGCGCAGGACAGTAGAGAGAAAATTTCAGCTGGAAAAACGATGGATTTCGAAAATACGATATTGATTACCAAAGGGCATCATTTGTGGAGCAATAGAAGTCGCAAAATGGTGGATATCTTAGAAGACACCAATGGACGTAATGATTTTCTTTTGGCTCCCTGCAGTCCGGAGACTTTTCAGATACTTTACGACAATCCGGAATATCATCCGAGCTGTTTTGAAAATCTCTATACCAATCTGGCCGAATATGGGATTCAACCCGACGATATTCCTACGGCTTTTAATATATTTATGAATGTTCAATTTGGTTTAGACGGTGAACTTTCGGTAGATCCACCTCAAAGTAAGGCTGGTGATTATGTTTTGTTTGAAGCAAAAATGGATTTAATTGTGGGGCTAACGGCCTGCTCGGCCGAGCAATCTAATAATTTTATATTTAAACCTATTCAGTTTGAAATTTTACGTAAATAGCATTCGATATCATAACGTTAAAAGGGCACCGATAGGTTTATCTTGAACTAAGAGATCTCCAGAGTTTGCTTCTTTATCCTAGTAGCGATAGCGGGAAGTAAAAAGGGTCTGTCCCGTAGCGGGACAGACCCTGATGCCTGATTACATACCGTTCTGCTAATTTGTTAATGAGCTAATGGTAGCGATTCAGCCGCAACGTCATCGCGGATTGCGGCGCTTAATAGCCTGGGTTTTGCTGCGCTTCAATTTCTGGGTTCGCATTTATTTCATCGATCGAGATCGGTAGAATCGTTTTATAGAATGTTCTATCGATTGTTTTCTCGCGGTGTATGGTAGGAATCGAACCTAATGCGTCGTCGAATGTGATGTTATCATTCCAGCGTATTTTATCGAAAAAGCGATGTCCTTCGGTAAACAACTCTTTGCCGCGCTCTGACTTAATCATGTCGAATGTAAGCGTGGCTGCCGTTGCTGGCACCAAGCCTGGGGAGCGTTTGCGGATCGCGTTAAGGTAAGTTACGGCTGCTTTTTTGTCCGGTGCGGGTTTCAAGAAAGCCGCTTCTGCCGCATTCAAATATACCTCGGAGAGGCGAATGACTTTGATGTTCACCGCGGTACTGTTCGAGGCGTTTTTATCCCCGGCAAGACTCGTGCTCCCGCTGTATTTGTAGGACGATCCCAATCGTTCGGCCGGATGTTCAGAGGTCTCACTAAATTCATCTTCTTCCATCACTGCCCAGCGTACGTCGGTCATGTCTTCGGATAGTTTAGTTAGGAAATCCGTACTGGCTATAAAATAACCTAGTATGCTGGTGCTTCCGTGTCCTTTTTTACGGTACATAGCCCCTAATGAAGTATTTCCTAGGTCTTCTTCGTTCGGATAAATTCCGAATTCCAATATCGATTCCGTTCCAAATTCTTTCGTCCAGGAAGCCGCCCATTCATCGTTTGAATACAAGGTGTACTTTTCCGAGTCCATAACTTTTTGCGCGGCCGTTAACGCTTTGTCGTAGTCTTCCATATACAGGTATACACGTGACTGCAGCGCGAGATTGCCATAGTAGTTGACAAAACCGTTGCTTTTGTCATCGCTAAGAAGGTCCTCTGCTGCGGTAAGGTCACTAATAATCTGTGCGTAGTTTTCTTCGACCGTATTGCGAAGCTCTTTAGCTTCGTTGGGAAGGACTTCCGTGATATTAGGAACCCCGAGCGCAGTCTTATCTTCGTTATAAGGCTCACCATACAAACGGACGAGATCAAAGTATACCAACGCGCGGAGGGTGAGTGCTTGACCGATTTTATCGTCGAAATCTTCCGCGCTCCCTTGGGATTGCATTGTCTCAATGGCTCCTAGTAGGTTATTTACCTGAAGTATACAATGGTACCCTTGCGACCAAAAACCCGAATAGGCATTCGAAGACTCGCTATGGTTAAAAACATATAATGCGTCATATCCACGGCCCTGTGAACCGATCGTAATATCGCCACCTTTGGCATCGGCGTATAAAGGGAATGTTCTTCCGTAGTAATCGGAAGATGTTAACTTGCTCATCAATCCGTTGATGACAACCTGTGCATCTTTAGATGTGGCAATCGCAGTGGGTGCATCGGTAGAGTCTGTTGGCTCAACGTTTAGAAAATCGCTACAGGAGGTAGAGATTAATGCCGCGGCTAAGCATGTTATTATAAATGATTTTTTCATGGCTTTTTTTCAAAAAGTTAAAAGGAGAATTCTACACCAAAAGTATAGGTTTTAGCTATTGGGGTTTCCCACCCACGTGTGCTAAATTGGTTCACTTCCGGATCAGCATGTTTGAACTTCGAGAATGTCAAGAGATTGCTACCGTTGAAGAAAACGCGGGCGTTACTCATCTTAATTCGATCGGTTAAGTGTGAAGGTATGTTATAGGTCAGCGAGACGTTTTTCAAGCGTAGGTACGTGCCGCTGTAAAGATGCCGCGAACTAACTTGATTAACATCTTCTAAATCCCGTCCGGATACCATCGGTAGTGTGCCGTTGGGATTCTGTGGGCTCCAGGTTTCGTCTATAAAATATTGGGAGTGTATACGTTCCCAGTAATATCCGTCATCTGCAACATCTTTGTCTGCAGAGTCATATATGTCTCCACCTAAACGATATATGAAGTTTAAGCCCAGACTGAAATCTTTGTAATCCACACTGGAGTTTATCCCGCCATATACTTTAGGTGTACCGTTTCCTATGATGGTACGCTGCGCCGCTGTATAGTCATAGCTCGCTGCTCTACCGTCGATTTGAAAATCGCCTTCACCAGCTTCTGGATCATTTAAAAACCACATGTTTTTACCATTTGTTTGGTCGGTTCCGGCCCATTCCAACCCATAGAAAGCTAATGTCGATTGTCCTTCCCTGTAAATGTAACGCGCTCGAGCGTCTCCCCCTGTTGGATCATTCCAGATGATGTCTTCTCCACCGTTAAGGCTGATCACTTTCGAATTTATGTGACTAGCGTTTACAGAAAGCGTCCATTTCCAGTCTTCATTCTTGACAATTTCGGAACCTAGTTCAATTTCGACCCCTTTATTATTAATCTGTCCAACATTTTTCATGCTGCTAGAAAAACCGGTGATCATGGATTGTGGCACATTTTGCAATAGATCTTTAGAATCGCGGTTAAAGTATTCTACGGTACCAAATAACCTGTTATTAAATAAGCCAAATTCTACGGCGATATTGGTGGTGAAGTTACGCTCCCATGAGAGGTCCGGATTAGCCGAGTTACTTATGCCACCGCCCGGGCTTGCCATGTATTTTGACCCGTAACTGACTAGTGGTCGCCAGGAGAAGTTGTCAATCGGTAGTGTTCCGTTTACACCGTAGGATGCACGTAAACGTAGATTGTTAATTTCGGGTACATCTTTAAGGAAGCTCTCATTCGAAAGCGTCCATGCGCCTGCAACGGACCAGAAGTCTCCCCAGCGTTCATCAGGACTCAGTTTTGAGGATCCGTCACGGCGGTAAGAAGCAGATGCAAAATAGCGTTCGTCATAATTGTATTCCGCACGCGAGAGGACGGACATCATCGTGTTTCCCCAGCTGTATGCGGTGGCATCAAGAGACCCAGCTGTCGCTACAGTTGGAAGTCCTGAATTTGGTAAATCTTTCCCCGTAGCACGGATATATTCAATGTCGTTCTTTTCCGCTTCAAACCCTGCTAGTAAACCGAGATTATGTACGCCGTAGCTCTTGTTGTAATTCGCAGTAGTAGAGGATACCAATTTACGGTAGTTGGTTGACATCTCCGAAACAGTACCATTATCGGTCGCGCCGGTATAATGCTTGGCGCTGTAGTAGATATGATCCTTTGTTTCCGTGTCATCGTAAGAAAATACTGTTTTTATATTCAGGTCATTTGTTAGCTTTAGATTAAGTGATTCTATAGCTGATAGGCGGGAAGTCTTTGACCAGTTTTCCCATTCATTGTTGTAATATAGTTGATTTTGTGCTAAGCTACCGTAGCGATCAATCCAATCCTCTCCCGTCTTGTAATCTGTCGGCCAATAGAGGGGCCATAATAAATTCCGCGTTTGATACAGATAATTTGTACTGGTGTTACGCGTGTCGTTTAAACCTATTAGTTTTGTCCGTCCGAAGTTGATGTTACTGCCAAACTCCAGCATTTTACCTATTTTCTGCGTTAGGTTGACGCGGCCCGATACCCGGTTATAGTTGTTTTCGATGGCCCTACTTTTGTCGGTCGTGTAATTTAACGATGTGTAGTAGTTGGTCTTCTCTGTTGCACCGCTTACTGCGATATCGTTGGAGTTGAATACGCCAGTCCTAAATAAGGCATTATCCCAGTCGAAATATTTACCCTCCCGATTCTCTATGCCATCGGTTTTTCCGCTGATGTGCACATTTTCCCACATCGATGTGCCGTCTGTCGAGAATTCATAGCCGTGCTTGCCAAAGTTATTGTTGAAGCGGTTTAGCACCCAGGTGTTCGCTGCTTGGTCGCTTAAGCCACCTGCAATCCGTGAATCGAATAGCAGGCTATATAGGGTGTTGATCTGGTCTTGCGGGTCAGCTGTCTCGTAGTTGTCCGTTGCCCAGGAAGGACTAAGACCAAGACTGGACTTGAAATCGATTTTTGGCGCGCCCGATTTACCTCGTTTTGTCGTGATAATCACCACGCCATTTGCCGCGCGTGAACCATAAAGCGAAGACGCTGCTGCATCTTTTAGCACCGTCATGCTCTCTATATCACTGGGGTTGAGCGTACTCATCACGTTATTGCTGTTGTAGATGTGATCTTCGAGCTGAGATGTTTCCCCTGATATAACTGGAACACCATCAATTACATATAGTGGTTCATTTGAAGCGCTCATTGATCCAATTCCGCGAATACGAATCGACGGAGTCGCACCGGCTTGTCCGGATGTTGTGCTTACTTGAAGACCAGCAACCTGGCCGGCTAGCGCTTTTTCAAAAGAGGTCACTGGCTGTTTTTCGATTTGTTCGGCGCTGACCGTTGCGGCTGACCCTGTATAGGTGCTTTTCTTTGCTGTTCCGTAGGCGACAACCATGACTTCATCCAAGGATGTTTCATTGCTAATAAGGCTTAGGTTAATGGTCTTTCTGCCAGTCAGTGCGACTTCTTGCTTCTGGAATCCGATAGCCGTAATCACCAGTGTCGCATTAGGGTTTGCATTGATGGAAAAAAGGCCGCTTTCATTCGTCGAGGTCCCTAAATTGGTTCCTTTTATAGCGATTGAAACCCCAGTGATGGGGAAGCCATCGGCGTCAGTAATTTTACCGGCGATGGAAGTTTGCTGTGCGTTGACGACCTGAAATGCACTACAGGCGATCAGACACATGGTGGTTAGTAGAGGTCTATTCATCGTTTAGATTTTTGTATCCTAATATACTTGTTATTTTCTTTTGATTAAAGTTTTGTTAATAAATTAATTTAATTTAGAGAATTTAATTCGGCTCCATGGCGACTCGAGCGAACAATGTAAAAAAAAAGCAACCGTCGGGTTGCTCTATGATGTTGTTGATTTTACGAGGCCGATGCCCGCTTGGTCGGGAAGATAGCAATAGCCATCTTTAACTTCCATACCTTGAAAGATATCGTTGGCGATCAAAAGTGCACCGTCTAGATCCGCCCAGTCGACTAGTGGCGCAAGCTGTGCAGCGGCACTGATGGCACAAGAGGTTTCTGTCATGCAGCCGAGCATTACTTTCATTTTGAGTGCGCGGGCCAGCTCAGCCATCTTTTTGGCTTCACGCATACCCGTGCATTTCATGAGCTTAATATTGATCCCGGAGTATACGCCCTGTAGGGCTGCGATGTCTGTATAACGCTGACACCCTTCATCGGCAATGGTTGGTATGGGCGAACGCTCTGTTAGCCAGGCGTTGTCCTCGAGCTGTTCTTTAGGCATGGGCTGTTCTAGAAATACAACACCACGTTCTGCCAGCCAGTGCGCCATCTCCAAGGCCCGTTCCTTATCGGTCCATCCTTGATTGATGTCCGCACACAAAGGAACGTCAGTCACCGATCGGATGGTATCGATTATCATTTTGTCGGAGTCCAGTCCGAGTTTTACTTTCAGGATTTTGAATTCGGCAGCCTCGGTAACTTTTTTACGTATCATGTCCTGGGTGTCAATACCGATGGTGAAAGACGTCGCGGGTATATCGGCGGGATTGAGTCCCCAAATTTTATAAAAAGGCTGGCCCATTAGTTTTCCGAGTAGATCATGCAGGGCAATATCGATTGCAGCTTTCGCTGCGGTGTTCTTGGTCGCGATACCATCTACGTATGTTAGGATCTCTTGGGTCTGAAAAGGCGAAGTGAAAGGCGAGAGGTCGACCTTTTGCAGAAAGCTTATTACGCTCTGCTGCGACTCGCCTAGGTAAGGAGGCATGCTCGCCTCACCGTAGCCCGTTATACCTTCGTAGGTAAGCTCTGTGAGAACCACCGGCGTTGTAGTTCGGCTGAAGGAAGCCACAGTGAATACATGACGCATCGTTAAGGTGTAGGGCCGGATCCGTAGGGTAAATTTACCCATCGTGATAGTTTGCCAATCAGTATGTTGCATGGGTGTTAATTTTTAGAGTAATATTTGTTCTCTGATATTTTTTGTATCGCTGGATCCTCTGATCCTAAGTATCGGCGTGCAGCGACAATTGTTTTTGCTTGAATGTCGTCGTAATTCTCTGCTTCAGGAAGCATGCTGTTGATGCGAACGGTGCCCGCTGACTGGATAAATATCCCCTCACCAATATATATCGCTACATGTGTAACACGGGCGTTCGGGTATTTATTTTTTCCACCGGCGAAAAACAGAAGATCGGCAGGTTTTAAGTTTTTCAATGCTTTTGTAGCATCAAATTCCCCTTGCTCATTTAGGATGTCTATTTTCTCACCATGTAATACTTGTTGCGACGCATCACGCGGAATAATATAACCGTTCATAAAGAATGATGTCTTCGTTAGACCACTGCAATCCACTCCCTTAACCGATGTGCCGCCCCAAAGGTAGGGAAGCCCAAGCATCGACTTTGCACTGGAAATAATGTTTTCACTGCTTGGGTCTCTGGAGGCTATCCAATCTCCAAAAACTACAGCTTGATCTTTTGGAATATAAGCAATACGTTTATCTGGGTAAGATACTTTATAGTAGTGGCCTTGCTGGTTGATTAGCGTAAGCACGTCACCATAAACTAAATCCGAGACGCGCTGACTTTTAGTGTTTGGCTCGCTGTAGGATTCCCCGAAGCCATTGGTGAAAATCAGTTTGTCCCCTTTTTCCCAGTCTGCTAGTTCTTTCGCAGAAACCGCGACAAGGGACGAAGTTGGGACCCATGCGATATAGCCTTCGGGCGTGCGCACGCGAAAATCGCCGCCATCTTTATCCAGAATGTCGACTCTAGCCCCTAGAAGTATTTGCGTGGCCATCTCTGCCGAATGTGCCGGTTTCGTGCGTAAGTTGGCAACCGATAAATTAACAATGCCGTAGGGACGTTCGGCAACGGTGCTAGTTGGAAATGCAACGACCTGTATATCCGCACCAAGGTGTGCCAGTCTATGGGTTAACGTGTCTTTAATAATAGCGTCACTGGTTTGAAGGATATAGCTATTTGTGGGAACTTCCGTTTTGGAAAATTCAATAACCGCAAGCCGCTTGTCCGGGGCCATCTGCTCACGCGTGGATTCGATGAGCGTAATTAGTTTTTTATAAAGTGTCGAATCAACTTGCGCGGTTGACTCAAGACTAGCACACGATAGCAATGCTATGCATGCTGATTTCCAGTACATTGATGCCATGTTCATATTAGTTATTATGCGAATATAACGCAAATTGCAAGAAAAGACTATTAATTTTGCGTTTTTTTATTGGTTTTAACGATACTATTGTAGTAATCAGCAGTTCGGGTGTGCTTTCGGTATTTTTAAGTGGTGCATGTAGCATAAAATTATTTGAATGTAATAATTTTATTGAATACCACGGGTGATTTACCAGCTAAAGCGCACTTGTACCGCAAATTTCGTATCATTGTTTATTCAAAATGGGGATTTTTCAATGAGTACAAGAAGGCGATTTATAAAACAGTCCATAATTGGGGCAGCCAGCGTTGGGGCGATCGGTCAATTATCCGCGAAAACGAAAAGAGTTGCACCATTGCGGCCGATAGTGATATCCACTTGGGATTTTGGTGTTGCGGCGAACCGTGCTGCTTGGGAAATCCTAGGAAAAGGGGGGAACTCGCTCGATGCGGTAGAACGCGGGGTTATGGTCCCCGAAGCAGATCTTTCCAATACAACAGTAGGCAAGGGCGGGTACCCTGACCGTGATGGACACGTCACGCTCGATGCCTGCATTATGGACAGCGAAGGCAACTGTGGCGCTGTTGCGGCAATGGAGCATATTGCGCACCCGATACAAGTCGCGCGCTTAGTGATGGAAAAGACGCCACACGTGATGCTCGTTGGTGAGGGCGCACTGCAGTTTGCGTTAGAGAACGGCTTTGAACGTGATAATTTACTTACAGCGGAGTCCGAGAAAGCCTGGAAGGAGTGGCTTAAGGAGAAGAAGTATGCTCCGGTTATGAATATTGAAAATGCGTCGTTTAACAAGGAACGCTTGCCGGGAAATAAATACAACCACGATACTATCGGCATGCTCGCACTTGATCAGGCAGGAAACCTCTCGGGCGCCTGCACGACAAGTGGTATGGCTTTTAAAATGCACGGGCGGGTGGGCGATAGCCCGATTATTGGTGCGGGGTTATACGTGGATAACGAAATCGGAGGGGCGACTTCCACAGGTGTTGGTGAGGAGGTGATTCGTACGGTCGGAAGTTTTCTGGTCGTGGAGTTGATGCGGCAAGGGTACTCACCTCGGGAGGCTTGCCGCGAGGCCGTCGAACGTATTGTAAAAAAGAAACCGGATATCGCTAAAGATATTCAGGTTGGCTTTTTAGCGTTAAATAAAAATGGTGAGTATGGCTCTTTTGCGTTGCAAGAGGGATTCACATTCGCTGTTTGCGAGGAGCGTGATCAAGAAAGAATTGTCCAAGGTGAACATTATTATTAAGGGATTAAATGTTTGTTAGTTAACACACTAAATAAAATAGATAGTATGAAAGCAACGTTTGGAGGTGGATGTTTTTGGTGTACCGAAGTGATATTTCAAAACATAGAAGGCGTACATACCGTATTGCCGGGTTATATGGGTGGAAAACTTGAAAACCCGACCTATGAACAGGTATGCGAGGGAAATACGGACCATGTAGAAGTTGTCCAGATTGATTTTGATGAAACCAAAGTCGATTTCGATGCGTTACTCAAGATCTTTTTTAGAACCCATAATCCCACTACATTGAATAGACAAGGGAACGATGTGGGCACGCAGTACCGCTCGGTGGTTTTCTACCATGATGAGCAGCAAAAAGAGATGACCGATAAATTCATCAGTAGCTTACAAGAGCAGGGGGTGTTTGCCGATCCTATTGTAACAGCCGTAGAACCCGCTGTCACTTTCTTCGAGGCTGAGAATTACCATCATGATTATTTTAATCAGAATCCAGGAAATCCGTACTGCGCGGCGGTGATAGCACCAAAACTGCAGAAATTTTTAAAGGAATACCAGTCGTAATGGCTGGTTGGGTCTCACGAACTTTTGATGATTTGGTTAGTGTTTGAAATGGGTAATATCGCAGAGGGTAAATTTGCGCGGTCGATGGACTACTTTGAACCGCATTTTAAAAATGTATCCAATAATTGGGGAACCTGGGCCGAATAAAACACCCACGACGAAAAGGTTTACCAAAAGTAGAACGTTATCAAGGAGGGATCGGCTAGTATTTGGACCTATTCCGATAGCCTTTTCACTCCGAGACTAGATAAGGGGATACTGTAACATCGACGCTGATCGGAAGCAGAAAAGGACGTAGGATCCGCATTGTAAAAAATAAAAAGCAGCTCGTTGCGCAAGCTATTATATTGCTGCACAATGAGCTGCTTTCGAACTATATATTTTAATTTAGAAAAGCGATGTTTGACCGTTATCGTCTAAATTAATATCATCTGGATTGGTAATCTCCAGACTCACGTCATCGTTTGCTTCCGATGATTTACTGGACTGCTTTTCCTGTAAATCCACTTGGTCACTTTTTCCTTCCTGTTTGTTCTCTCCTTTTTCATCTGGCTCCTGAGGGGTGTCGCTGTGCGGTGCGTCTGTTGGTATTTCCCGCGGCGCAGGTACTGGATCGGAAGTCCCCGCAGGGGCTTCCGCATCTGCATTTTTCTCACTGGCATCTTCGGTAGCAGCGGAATCAGCCTGCTGCAGGGCAGCGAGATCCAACTCGCTTGATAGGAGTTTTACTTTTTTTACCGTATGGAAGGAAAGTCTGTTTCCCTGGGCTTTCATTCCTTTGATATCGATCAGTTCGTTCAACGACTGATCGAGTGTCTCGGGTGTCTGGGACTTCCCTTTTAAAAGATCGATGCGGGCAAGCGGCTCCGGTGCATTTGTTAACACAATAAGCTTGGATCCCGGTGCCTCGTTTATGAATGGCAGACGTTTTCCAATAGGCTGGTCATCAAATTTGAAGCGCTTCACATAGTAGGTTCCCGATTTACCATCTTGATGGATCGCAGTGTAAACGTGTTGGGCGCTATATTTCTCCATCCGATGGACGTTGGCGTCGAAGTGGTTATTCAGATCAAATGATGAAAACTCATAGGTGCCATCGGGGTAAGTTAGGAGTATTTTGTCCTCACCATCGAACTCACCTAGATATCGGCCGCGCTCATCTGCATTCAGCCGGCGCAGCACATCGTCGAACCAGATCTTACGTCCGGCCAGCGTAGAGGCTCCCGCATTTTTAAATATAATTTTCTTTAACGGATATTTGGATACAATATTTCCCTGTGAGGCACGCCCCTTAATCGCGATTTCGGCAAAGTCCTGATCGAAATTCAGTTTTCGCAGCTTTGTGTGCGGTTTTAGTTGGATGTTTACCACTTCAGCCTCCCCATTGGGGTTGGCCGTAAAGTAGAGTAATTTCGATCCTTTACTGCCCTTACCGATATCGTATTCTTTATCGCGGGTGACGGAGGTCACTGCAAAACGTTTGATATAATTTGTTCCGCTTACTCCGTCCTTATAGATGGCGTTATAGATCGTACGATCGTCTCCTTTTTTGAATACCGCGACGTGGATAATTTCTTTCCCTACAAACACTTTTTCTTGCACCTTGGTGACCGCATATTTGCCATCGGCGCGGAAGACAATAATGTCATCGATATCCGAACATTCTGAAACAAATTCATCCTTCCGAATACCCGTTCCGATGAAACCGTCATCTCGGTTCACGTAGAGTTTCGCATTTGCAAGTGCTACTTGGGAGGCTTCCACCTTATCGAACACTCTTATTTCTGTCTTTCTACCACGGCCTTTACCGTATTTCTGACGCAAGTGCTCAAACCATTCTATTGTGTAGTCAGTCAGGTTGCGCAGGTGTTTACGCACCGTTTTGATATCGCCTTCGAGCGCGCGCATTTGCTCATCCGATTTGGAAACATCGAAGCGCGTGATGCTGCTCATTGGTTTGTCGATTAGACGTTTGTAGTCTTCAGGCATAATCTCCCGATAGAACTGTGGGAAGAAAGGCATGAATAGCTCGTTTAAAACTTGCACTACGGTATCGAAATCACCCGAGTTTTCATAACTTGAGTTCTTATACATACCTTCTTGGATAAATATCTTAAGCAGCGTAGAAAAGAATATTTTCTCCTGCAATTCGTGGAGCTTTATTTCGAGCTCTCTTTTGATTAGGGCCTTTGTTTGTTTGGTGTTTGTGATAAGCATATCATTCACACTCATGAAATGCGGCTTATTATCGATGATCACGCAGGTGTTTGGTGAAATCGAGCTTTCACACGCGGTAAAGGCGTACAGGGCATCTATTGTGACGTCGGGAGAAATTCCCGGAGCCAGGTGGACGATGATTTCTACGTCTTTGGCTGTATTGTCCTCAATTTTTTTGATTTTGATCTTTCCTTTGTCGTTCGCAGTGACCACGCTGTCGATCAGCCCACCCGTTGTTGTTCCAAAAGGAATTTCAGTGATGGCAAGCGTCTTTTTGTCGCGCTCTTCGATCTTCGCGCGCACGCGTATTTTACCACCGCGGCGGCCTTCGTTGTAGTTGGACATATCCGCCAGCCCACCTGTGGGGAAGTCCGGCAGTAGGTTGGGGCGTTCATCTTTTAACACCTGTATGGACCCATCGATCAGCTCGATAAAGTTGTGGGGCATGATCTTGGTCGCTAGACCCACCGCGATACCTTCAGCTCCCTGAGCGAGTAGTAAAGGGAATTTTACAGGTAGGGTGATCGGCTCCTTGTTACGCCCGTCGTAACTCTGCTGCCAATCGGTGGTGTCGGGATTGAAAACAACCTCTAAGGCAAATTTGGAAAGACGCCCTTCAATATAACGCGGTGCTGCGGCAGAATCACCTGTAATGGGATCACCCCAGTTACCCTGACAATCGATTAAAAGATCTTTTTGTCCCAGCTGCACCATGGCATCTCCAATTGAGGCATCCCCGTGCGGATGGTACTTCATGGTGTTACCAATCACGTTGGCTGCCTTGTTAAATCGTCCATCATCCATCTCCTTTAAGGAGTGAAGGATACGGCGTTGGACGGGTTTGAATCCGTCATTAATATGGGGTACAGCCCGGTCTAGTATAACATAAGATGCGTAATCGAGAAACCAGTTTTCGTACAGTCCGGATAAGGGGATCGTTATCGAATTAGGTTCGTTGTCCTGACCTTGCTCGTTAAGGTCCTGATTTTCTTCTGGAAAATTTGTTTCTTCACTCATTTACTACAAAATACTATTATTTCGAAAAAGTCAGTTTTTCTGAAAGTAGGTAAAAATAGGGAAAATAGCCGGTTTTTTTCGCATATATCGACGATTCTTGTTCGGGCGAGTGAAGGAAGCATCTCAAGCAAAATAACGCGGCGGACAGGTTTTTAGCAAATCAGTGCGCATTGCTAGGTAGGCCTGATGAGGGGTGTCAAAGCTGAAAAGGGAGGGTGGATAGGGAATGCGTATGGGGTTTAAAAAAACCTGCAAAGGGAACAAAAAATAGCGTTCAAGGGCGTAAAGTCTGTAGAGATTAGTTATTATTGTAATATGATTTCATTCGCTAACGCTAAAATCAATATTGGGTTAAATGTCACCGCGAAGCGGCCCGACGGCTACCATGAGCTGCAGACCGTTTTCTTTCCATTTGCGCTCTATGATATCTTGGAGATCACTCCAGCGCAGGAGCACACTACCCTCACAATTACCGGGATGGATCTGCCGGGCGATGAATCGAACCTTTGCTTAAGGGCTTACCGCCTGCTAGCGGCGAATTACCCGATTCCCCAAGTGAATATTCATCTGCATAAGCAAATACCATTTGGTGCGGGCCTGGGGGGTGGATCTTCGGATGCAGCGCGCGTGCTGATGATGTTAAACGATCAGTTCGATTTAGGGATAACAAGCGGCGAGCTGGAGGCGCACGGAGCAGAGCTAGGGGCGGACTGTCCTTTTTTTATCCGCAATACAGCAATGTATGGGATCGGCACAGGGACAGAACTAACGCCCATCGATTTAGATTTAAATGATAAATTTATTGTGCTAATTAAGCCGGATATCCACGTTTCTACTCAGCAAGCCTATGCCGGGGTGAGCCCAGCGGTCCCTGAGCAGGCGCTGATTGACCTGATTAAGTTTCCTATTCAGGACTGGAAATTTTATGTAAAAAATGATTTTGAGCAGGGCTTGTTTGCTCAGTATCCAATTATTCGCCAGATAAAATTGGCTTTATATGAGCGTGGCGCACTATATGCATCGATGTCCGGCTCGGGTTCATCGGTATATGGAATCTTTGATCAAAAAGTTGAATTAAATGAACTCCGTGGGCTGGGGACAATCTTCTATCAAGTTTCCCTTTAGTGCTTCCTGAGGCGACAACCCGACCGCGTCAATAAAACCATTTCCGCGCTAGACAAAACGTAAATATATCGGTGAATTCTACAGGCAATATGCAGCATCTATCGCCTCGATTTTCCCGTGTGGATGACTTGCTTGTCGGGCGGAAATGTCTAGTTTTAAGATGGCATCCCGCTAGCGAATATTTTGCTGTTATAACAATTGTTTTCTACATCTACTACTTTTTTTGCCACGTTATTCTGTTGTCGTATCCGCAATTAATGTCCTTTTGACGGTTATATTATATACGTAAGTCACTGTTGGTGTGCGTGTTAATCAGGTTTGTTGATGGTTTTTTATTGGTGATAAATTTGTTTTTTTTATTTTTAATTAATCTAAATAAATTCTACATTTACTTCCCAAAAGCATCAAATCGAACAATGAAAAGATATCTACTAACAGCGCTTCTTCTGTCATTTTTCAATATGACTCAAGCGCAACTTCAAGTGACAGGAAAAGTTCAAACGGAATTTTTAGAACCACTAACTAATGCTACTATCAGTATGGAACCTGCGGAGCGGAGCACGCAGGCGAACGAAAATGGTGAATTCCAGCTTAGCGTGCCTGAAAAGGGTAGTTATATGCTTCGCATTCACTATTTAGGCAATCAGGTGTACGCCAAAACCGTGCGGGTACAAAATCAGAACCAATATGTTGGCTTAATTACGGTGAAGTCAGCGGCCGTAGAAATGGATGAAGTGAGTGTAACGGGGTATAAATCGCCTATGGTGCTGGAAAAACCAACTTACAACGTGGCTAAAATTCCACTACGCAATTTAGAGAACGCACAGGTTTACTCAGTTATCGATGGCAATCTACTCGATCAACAGTTAATTTTCAACGTTGATGAAGGTTCTCGTAATATTACGGGGCTTCAAAATATATGGAACGCGACCAGCCGCTCGGGTGATGGCGGGGCTTACGTAAGCTTGCGCGGATTTGTGTCTACCAACACCTTACGCAATGGTCTGGCTGGTGGAATATCCGGGACGGTCGATGCAGCGAATTTAGAGCGGCTCGAGGTCCTCAAGGGACCTTCAGGAACTTTGTTTGGTAACGTGCTAGCGGGCTACGGTGGGATGATTAACCGGATCACCAAAAAAGCGGAAGATCATAACTTTGGCTCGGCGAGTCTTGCGGGGGGATCCAACAATATGCTGCGCGCGCAGGTCGATGTGAATCGGGTGCTAAACGACGAAAAGACCGCGCTCTTTCGACTAAATGCTGCTTATAATACCGAATCTTCCTTTCAGAACAGTAACCTTAAAACCTCCTATTTCTTTGTAAGTCCGACTTTTACATACAGCCCAAACACGCGTACCCATATTACCCTGGAGGCGGAATATACGCAAGGCAAAAGTAGTAACATGGGGCAGATGCTAGGTTTTAGCTATCCTGATACGCAGTATGGCGTGCGTTCTATCAAAGATTTTTCGATCGACTATAATTTATCGCTTCAGGGCGATGGGCTTGATCAAGACTATCGCAATTTAAACTTATTTGGCATACTAGACTACGAAATATCTCCTTTTATAAAGTCCAGTACTAATATTTCTTTTTCACAAAATTATTCGGACGGTTTCGGTGCCTATTATTACTTTGTGCCCAATTCGGTGGCAACGGGCGTTGAAAGTGCTGCCGGTACGGATTACGTTCAACGTGCAGACCAGTCGACTCGCGATAGTAAGAAAAACTACTTTCAGATCCAGCAGAATTTCAATGCTGATTTTAAGATTGGATCGATGCGCAACCGGATGGTCCTTGGTTTAGACTACCTGCGTGTGCGGGATAAGCAATATTTCTACGGAAGTAGCTTTGATATGATCAATGTGACTGATGCTGTGGTCGATATAACAGCATTTAACGGTACGAATATGTGGACCAAATATGCCGCAGGTGATGTGGACTTCACCTATCCGCTGGACGGCACGATGGAAACCTACAGCGCGTATGTCGCCGACGTATTAGACTTGACGGATAACTTTAACTTGATGGCCGGCGTGCGCTTTGATTACTTTAATAATATTGGCGGCCTAGTGGGTGCGATCGAATCGGGAAAATACGATCAAGTGACTGTGTCGCCAAAATTCGGTGTTGTTTATCAGCCTATAAAATCGATCTGGTCGGTGTTTGGTAGTTACCAAAATAGCTTCACGAATAAAGGAATGTATTTAGCGGAAGGCGAGGTGACAAAAACCGCAGATCCCGAGTTCGCCAACCAATGGGAGGTTGGATCGAAAGTGGAACTGCTCGGCAAGCGTTTAAACGGAACTGTCTCGTATTACCACGTCGTGGTTGATAATGTATTACGTGCTGTTCCAACAAGCGTAATCGGTGAACAGGTGCAAGATGGAACGCGTCTTAGTGAGGGAATTGAGCTTGAGGTGCAAGGGACGCCCATTAACGGATTGAACGTACTTGCGGGCTTTGCTTATAATAATTCGAAATATACCAAAGCCGATGCTGACGTGCAAGGACGCCGTCCGGGCACGGCTACATCTCCCTACCTGGCGAATTTCTATGCCAGCTATAGCATGCTGCACGGCAAAGCGCAGGGACTAGGCTTGGGTGTAGGCGGTAATTACGCGAGCGCTTACGATGTGGTCAACTCCGTCAGTATGGGGACCATTGAACTGCCCGAATATTTTTTATTAAATGCAAATGTTTTTTACGACTATAGAGCGAAATACCGATTTGGAATTAAAGTTGATAACATCACCGATCAGAAATACTGGGTCGGATGGGGGAATGCAGTCCCGCAGAAACTACGTTCTTTCGCGGCGAGTGTCACGTATAAATTTTAAAGGATGAAGACAAAAAACCTGCTGACAAAGGCTGTGGGTAAGCTCCATTTGATATTGGGCCTTGCCGTGGGCACAATCGTATTTATTGTAGCGCTGACAGGTTGCTTATTTGCCTTTCAGCAGGATATTACCAGTTGGTTGCGGCGCGACATTATTTACCACCAAACGAATATTGCTAACAAACAGGTGCTACCACTCGCGCAGCTTGAGGCGAACGTTAAGGCCTTTACAAAGGAGCCGTACGAGGTCTTCTGGGTTGACATCCCGCTTGATAAACGTAAATCCTATGTGTTTATATATTTGGAAATGGACCCGGATGCCTGGAACTATTTCGATGAGTTCGTTAGCTATAAGTCGGTTTACGTCGACCCCTATTCGGGCGAAGTACTTCGGTTTATTAATGAAGAACACACATTTTTCCATATCGTTAAATATATTCACTTTAGCTTGCTCTTCAACTCTACTTGGGGAAAGTGGATAACAGGCGTTCCGACGTTGATTTTTATTTTTATGCTGCTGTCCGGACTTTACCTATGGTGGCCTAAAAAAAGCAGATCCATCAAACAGCGATTCTGGTTTCGATGGAAGAAAGTTAAAGGGTGGAAGCGTAAAAATTATGATCTTCATAATATACTGGGCTTCTATGTCATACCATTTGCCTTGATATTAGCAATCACGGGAGCCTTTTATAGCTTCCTTTTTATACAAGGGCTCGTGTTTACGACATTTGCGAAATCCGGGGAGACGTATCCTTTTTATAGCGAATATAACCGGGAACTGGATACTGAGAATTTTGAATTCTCGATGCTTGATAAGATGAGTGCGAAAGTAGCCGCCCGCTACCCCACGGCGGCGCAATACTCAATCGTATTTCCTTATGAGCATATGGAATACGAACATCCAGAACATCCGTATGAAGTGTATGTCAAGCAGCTTGATTATTCCTACCATATTAGCCACCGTGTGATGTTTGATCCAAACACTGCGGAAATCATCAATACGGTGAATTACCAGAATAAGAGCTTAGCGGTGAAGGTGCTAGATGCGAACTATGATATTCATGTAGGCGCTATCGGTGGAATGTGGGGTAAGATACTGGCTTTTATTATCAGTGCTATTTGTGCGAGCCTTCCGCTTACTGGATTCATGATCTGGTGGGGCAGAAAAAAAAATTGAATAGACAATCAAAGAAGTTAGCTATGCCGGTGGGCAGTGGTATGTAGCGTTATTGCGATCCTGGCACGAGATCAGTACGAGAAACGATGGGAGGGGCTGAAAGTTAAATTTCAAGTCCCTTTTTTAGCATATTTTGAATTAACAAAGTCTTGCCAGGCATGTGCTATGTCGATTTAAAATTCTAAAAAACACTTAAATTTTCTCGTATTAAAGATTTAAAATTAGAATAAATTTGCTTTCTATTTGCTGACTATCTAGTAGTTAGCTAAAAACTGTTAAAAATCGTTAAGTCAGACATATTAAAAGTGATTGGAAATGTGTCGATGCAATAGTTTGCGATATTTAAAATGGACGATTTAGCCTAAATACCAATTATTAATTGATTTAACTTATTTGTTGCGAAATTCAGGATGCGTCATTGTGCAATATATTTTGTGATTAGGTGATAAAGCAATCGATTGTGTTTAGCTATTGTTACCGGGATATTGGTTTAATGTATATCTTTCATCTGTTGTAATATTTAGAATTTACAGATAACTATATTCATGAAAAAAAGATTTACTAAAAATTATTTAGTAAATAGAACCTATCCATTCGCTTCGGCTCTTCTGCTGGGAATTACTATACCTTCCTTCGGATTTGCTGCAGCTGCAAAAATGGAAACACGCGTTCTATTTACCCAAAACCAGGAATCCATTACGGGCGTCGTGAAATCTGTCGATGGACCAGTAATTGGTGCAACAGTATCGATTAAAGAAAACCCATCGATTGCCACTTCGACCGATGCAAACGGGAAGTTTATTTTGCAAGCGAGCCAAGGGCAAACGCTTCTGGTTAGCGCGATCGGTTACCTTAAAACAGAGTCTATCATCCAGGGAAGCGTAATAGATATTGATCTCGAGGCTGACCAAGAAAGTTTAGAAGAAGTTGTTGTAGTGGCTTTCGGTACGCAGAAGAAGGTTAATTTAACCGGATCCGTTGCGTCGATCTCTCCGAAAGAATTGGCGGAGCGCCCTGTTTCATCCCTTCAAAATGCATTACAAGGTATTTCTCCAGGTATTACGGTCCTGAGTAGACCAGCTGAAGTCGCCAAGGGCAACAATGCAACGATTACCGTTCGTGGCCGCTCGAACCTGGGAGCTCCTGGACCAATGTATATCATCGATGGTACCCCGGCAACTTCCGCAGAATTTACTGCCATTAGCCCGAATGATATCAGCAGCATGTCTGTGCTAAAGGATGCGGCATCAGCCTCGCTTTATGGCTCGCGTGCTGCCAACGGTGTGATTTTGGTAACCACCAAAAGAGGTGGTGGTGATCGCGCAGTAATCGGCTTCTCGGCGAGCTATGGCTGGCAGCATTCTACCTTTGTGCCTGAATTCGCAAACTCGCTCGAATATATTGAGCTCTACAACCGCGCGATGGCGAATGCTGGTAAGCAAACACACTTCACCGGTGATATCATCGATATGTACCGCACAGGTGCCGATCCTGACCGCTATCCGAATACCGACTGGTATAAGGAAATCTTAGATCAGGGTGCGCCGCAGCGCGAGGCGAGTTTAAGCATCAATGCGCCGGGTAAAATTACCAACTACTACTTAGGTTTAAACTACTTCGATCAAAATTCACTCGTTCCTGGTCGAAAGCAAGATCGTATTAACATCAAGTTTAACACCAACACCGACGTGATTGATGGGCTATTGAAAGTGGGGACAAACGTATCGTTTTTGAAACAAGATTACGACCGCGAAGGACTTGGTATTAGTTGGGTAGAAATGGGACGCGCTTTGCCAATGACCGTACTGCGCCAATCCGACGGGCAGTGGGGATCAATATCCAATGGTACTGCCAATTCCACTATCGCCGCTACCAATCAAATGCGCGCTATTACTGAAGGTGGTGAAGGCTGGAATAGAGATAACTATTTGCAGTTAGCTGGAAATGCTTCATTCACACCATTTGAAGGTTTTTCTTTAGACGGGTTAATGTCCCTTAAATACACCAATACAAATAGTTGGGACTTCACCAAAAGGCAAGACTTCATCCCTGATTTTTTAACCGGGGCTTCTCTTCCAGGTACCGCCGTTCCTATTAACGAGATGGAAGAGTATTGGGGAAAACGCCAAGAGCTTCTTTTGCAGGCAGTAGCGAATTACGAACGAAACTTCGGTGCCCACTACGGGAAAGTAAGTGCCGGGGTGTCGCAAGAGTCGAATGTATATCGGGAGGCATTCCTAGGTCGTAAAAACTTTGTCAACAACGATTTAGAGACAATTATTAACGGTTCGTCCTCGCAGTCTGATATGAGCAGCGACGACACCGGGCTGGCCAATCGAACTATCCAAGATGAATGGTCTATCCGCTCTTTCTTTGGACGCTTCAATTACAACTACATGGAGAAATACTTGTTTGAGGCTAACTACCGTATTGATTATTCGTCTCGCTTCTCGCCCGAGAATCGCCGCGCACAGTTCCCTTCAGTTTCTGCTGGATGGGCAATTGACAAGGAATCGTTTATGGACGAGGTACGCTGGGTTGACGCGTTGAAGGTAAGAGGGTCATGGGGTGTTTTAGGTAACCAAGATGCCGTCGCCATCGGTAACTATTACGACCTTATTAGCATCAGCTCTCTATATAGCTTTGCGGGCGAACCTGTAGATGGTGCGCAGCAAACTGCAGCGGTAAATAAAGCAGCACTATGGGAAAAAGTTTACCAAACAAACCTGGGTATCGACGCGGCATTATTTGAAGGTAAAGTTGCCTTAACCGCCGATTACTTCGTGAAAAATACGAGAGGGATATTGTTACAACCTACATTCCTCGCTACTTCGGGATGGGAAAAAGCAGCTTACTTCAACCAAGGAGAGACCACAAATAAAGGTATCGAAGTGACTGCGACTTATAATGGTCAGGTTGGTGAAGAGTTCAAGTATTCGATTTCAGGAAATATATCTAAAATTAATAACACGATAAATAGCCTTGGTACGGGAAGGGACGAGATCATCGACGGGTTATATATCAACCGTGTTGGAGAATCGGTAGGTGACTACTACGGTTATAAATCTGACGGATTATTCACCTCTCAAGAAGAAATCGATAACCATCCCAGCCAAACCTCGATTGCTGGAAACTCGAAAGTAGGCGATATCAAGTATGTTGATGTTAATGGTGACGGCGTATTGACCGCAGAAGACAGGACAATTCTAGGAAACGATGTACCATGGCTTAACTATGGATTTAATTTCAGCGCCTCATACAAAGGATTTGATATTAACGTGCTTACCTACGGGGTGGCGGGCGTTAAAACTTACTTTCAGCAAGAGGCGGTGCAGCCATTTTTCAACGGCGGAAACATTAAATCGACTTGGTTAGATGGGTGGACAGAACAGAATAACGTGGCGGACGCTCCGTTCCCGCGTATTACTACCACTTCGGATGCAGTTCAAAACTACGTCACTTCAGATTTTTGGCTGTTTAGCGGCAACTATTTTCGTATCCGCGGGATCACGCTTGGTTATACGTTCGATAAAGAGCTGATAAAAAAAGCGAAATTCTCCAACCTACGTGTGTTTGCCTCGTCCAACAATCCTTTCACAATTATGGCTGACAAGCGTCTCTCAGACTACGATCCGGAAACTGGTTCGGGTAGGGCGAGCTATCCGGGAGTGAAGACATTCTCGATTGGTCTAAACGCTAGTTTTTAATATTTTAATTGATTACAATGAAAAGAATAATATATTTTGGTTTGCTTGCTAGTTTATCGTTTTCCTCCTGTAGTGAGGAATTTTTGGAGCGTACACCTTTGAACTCTGTTTCCGAAGAAACCTTTTGGAAAACGGATAATGATGTTTATTTAGCCGTTAACGCTATTTACGCAACACTTCCGGGTGAAGGTATCATGTACGATGATGCAGCAACGGACATTGCCCATGGACAGTATGGGTGGGAGAGTTCGGCGACAACGATCTCCTCGGGAGTGGTTAACTCATCGTTGAATGCGGGATGGGAATATGAAGACCAACGCAAAGCCAATTACTTTCTGGAGAATGTAGATAAGGCGGAGATGAATCAGGAATTAAAAGAACGCTATAAAGCGGAAGTTCGTTTTATAAGAGCGTTTTCTTATTTCAAAATGACCAACCTTTTTGGGGATATTCCGTTGGTGACTTCTGTCCTTGACTTTACCGAGGAGCAGCTTAATGTTCCCAGAACGCCTAAAGCGGAGGTGATTGATTTTGTCATCCGTGAGCTCGATGCTGCAGCTGCTTTATTACCGGAGAGTTATTCTGGAGGCAAGACAGAAGAGCGGGGACGGATTACCAAAGGTGCGGCGCTAACGTTGAAAACACGCGTTTTATTGAGCGAAGCTCGGTACACGGAAGCTGCTGCCACAGCTAAAGAAGTTATAGCACTCGGATACGCGCTCTTTAAAGTGAACAGCGAATCGGCGTTAGACAAAAAGGACGATTACACGAAATTTGTAACGTTCGAAAATGCTGCTGAAGAACAAAAATTTCGCTTAGGTTTGCGCAGTTATGAAGGTCTTTTTCACCAAGTAAATGAAGGAAATAACGAGGTGATTTTGGATAGACAATTTATCGAACAAGTACAGGCGAACTACCTCAATACCTACCTGATGGAAGGAAGTATTGGAGGATGGAGTTCTATCGCCCCGACGCAGAGTCTTGTGGATAGCTATCAAAGCTTCAAAACAGGTGAAATAGTCGATGTAGTTGCACCTGCGGTACGCGCAGAGCGTTACAACAAAGACAAGACAGCTTTCGTGGAAGAGTTTAAAAACAGGGATCCAAGATTCTATGCTTCCATTTTATTTGAAACAGCACCCTGGAGCGCGTTAACGACCGCCGGAAATTACACCTTTAAATGGATTGATGGTGCTAGCAATATGTCAAAAACGGGTTATAACTTCCGCAAGATGGTCGACCCGGTAGCAAATAAAGAGCAGCTCGATAACCACAGTAACATTATCATATTTCGTTATGCGGAGATCTTATTAAGCTATGCTGAAGCGCAAAACGAAGCGTCGGGTCCCGATGCGTCTGTTTACGACGCAGTCGATCAGGTTCGTGCTCGTGCAGGGATGCCAGCGTTAAATCGAACGACGTATGCTTCCAAAGAGTCCCTACGTGAAGCGATTCGCCAAGAACGTAAAGTGGAGCTTGCTTTAGAAGGTGTTCGTTACCTCGATATTCGCCGCTGGGAAATAGCGCCAACGGTGATGGGTAGTATCTATAACGTCAAAAATGCGCTTGCCCAGGAACGTATCTGGGATGACAAGTTGTACTTGATGCCTGTGCCTCAAAAGCAGATAGATTTAGCATACGGCATATTAGAGCAAAATCCAGGCTATTGAGTAACACAATAACGGTGGTAGAATTTTTAAAGTGTTAAAGTTACTTTAAAAACGCTTCCTCTGGGAAAGAATATTTAGAACGATCATGCGATGACATCAATTGATCGTTCTTTTTTTTACGCATCATTCTGGACGGAGAGATAAACCCAATATTTACAGCATTCTTAGTGTAATAGCTTTGCGGTATCAAAACAAAACGAGTCTGCACATCGTTATAAACAATATGCAGCTTATTGAATTTCGGCCCGAAGGAATCTATTGCTCTGTTGGGAGATTTTATATCGATCCTTGGAGGCCAGTTGAACTCGCTTTAATCACACACGGACATGCTGACCATGCGCGCGCGGGGATGACGAAATATTTATGTCATCACTATACGGTGCCGATCTTGCAATCTCGAATTGGTGCGGATATCCGTATTCAGGGTGTCGAATATGGAGAAAGCATGACTATTAACAATGTCCACGTTTCGTTTCACCCTGCCGGGCACATTATCGGATCTGCTCAAATCAGGATGGAATATAAAGGAAAAGTTGTTGTGGTTTCCGGCGACTATAAGCTGCAAGAGGACGGACTTAGTACACCTTTTGAGTTGGTGAGGTGCCATGAGTTTGTGAGCGAAAGTACGTTCGGCTTACCTATCTACCAGTGGGACACTGTCACGCGCCAGAACCGTGCACTTGCAGAATGGGTTACGCTCAACAAGTCCAATAAGCGGACCTCGGTATTTGTTGGCTATTCTTTAGGTAAGGCGCAACGGATCATGAAGGCCGTTGATGGTCTCGCGCAAATTCATGTTCATAATTCGATAGATAAGCTTAATCGCGCCTATAGCAAAGCGGGAGTCGCCTTGCCAGACCATCAACCGAAAGTGTTTGCGGGGACCCCTCAGATTTCTGGACACGTGCACCCAGGTGTGAGGGTGAAGCTCTCGGTGAATAAATGGCATCACTTTCCCGCGTTTTTGGTTGGTGACGATCATTTGATTTTTACCTGCTTTTTCCCACTTTACGGGGCTTGACACAAAAGTGAATATTACCGGCGGAATTTATCATGCATTTTATTAAAAGGGGATATTTGAAGTCCCAGGGAATATCCGGTAACCAAGCATACTCGCTTGAAATCCCATCAGAGTAATTTCCTTGCAACGCGTACAACTGCCGGGTCACCGACCTTCTTTACACGGATTCCAGCTTCCGCGTTAATAACCGGTAGTATCACTTATATAGAAAATCTATTACTGCGCCAGCTATAGATGAAAAATAAGGCCTATAGCTTATTTGCTTGTTCGACACGAGAGTTGTATAGAAAAAGATATCCAGCAATACCGGCGAGTATCGAGGTGATCAAGATGGATAGCTTTGCTTCATTAACATGCAATGCATCCTCAAAAGATAAGATCGAGATAAAGATCGACATCGTAAATCCGATACCAGCAAGTAATCCAACACCAATGATCTGTTTGTAAGTACCGCCTACTGGTAAGGTGGTAACATTTAGCTTCGTACAAAGATATGCCATAAGAAAAATACCAATCGGTTTACCTAATAGTAGCCCCAGCCCAATACCCAGCCCCAAAGGAGCCGTCAGTCCGTCAATCATTTCACTGGCCAAAGTGATATTTGTATTTGCAAATGCAAATAGCGGAATAATAAGAAAATTGACAGGTCTAACAAGTGCGTGCTCGAGTCGTTCGAGTGGTGATTCTACGTCGGTGTCATTTGTTGGAATTGTCATTGCCACTAACACACCTGCAATTGTCGCATGAATACCGGAGTGGTGAACAAAATACCAGATAAATACGCCTGGAATAAGATAAAGATATGGATTCAGTACGTTTAATCGATTCATGATAATAAGAACCGATAATCCCGCGGCGGCATATAATAGGTAGCTTGTCTCGATTCCCGAAGAATAAAAGAATGCGATAACCATGATGGCAATCAGATCGTCAACAATTGCAAGGGCGGCCAAAAATATTTTTAAGCTGGGCGGTATGCGTTTTCCTAGAAGACCAATAACGGCAAGGGCAAACGCGATATCGGTTGCCATAGGGATGCCCCAGCCACTGGCTGTTTCGGTGCCAGCATTCAGACTTACGTAAATTAACGCGGGAACGATAGCCCCACCAATAGCGCATAAAATCGGGAGTGATGCCTTTCTTGGAGATGACAGTTCTCCTTCTACGATTTCACGCTTGATCTCTAGCCCCACCAAAAGGAAGAAGATTGCCATAAGACCGTCATTTATCCATAACAAGATGCTGTAATTCAGGTGTATATGTTCTGATTCATATCCTATTCGCCGATCTAAGAGGTTTTGCAGACCAACGCCTGCGGGTGTGTTTGCTAAGATCAGTGACAGAATCACACATATAAATAGGATAATTCCTCCTGCGTTACTCGATTTGAAGAAGTCCCTGAAGACCGTTAAATTAATCAACTTATTCATCTTTCTGTTGTTTATTGTTTTCTAGCCAGGTCTCCATATTCGGAAACTTGAATATATTGTTGTTAAAAATAGGGTCTTTTTTTTGCGTTTTCTGCGCATTGTAGTCTTGAAAAAGAATGACAACTTTGCGATGTAGTAGGATTATAGCAATTAAATTTAGCCAGGCCATCAAACCGACTCCGATGTCCCCCAGTGTCCAGGCGGACTTCGCTGTACTGACGCATCCCAAATATACCGAGCTCAAAATCAAAACACGAAGTATCCAAATGGCCCATGTTTTATTGGCTTTTCTAATTAGAAAACTGATGTTTGTCTCAGCAATATAGTAGTAGGCCATAATCGTTGTAAACGCAAAAAACGTCAGTGCTACAGCTATGAATGCCCCTCCAATAACGGGGAAATGATGAGATATCGCCTGTTGTGTGTAGGCAGGGCCAATTTCAACGGATGGTAGATTGTGAACAATAAATCCACCATCCGGGTTACGCACGTTATATTGTCCCGTAAATAATATCATAAGTGCCGTTGCAGTACAAACGAACAGCGTATCCACATAAACGGAAAAGCCTTGAACAAGGCCTTGCTTGATCGGATGAGACACTTCCGCCGCTGCCGCTGCATGAGGAGCCGTTCCCTGTCCAGCTTCGTTACTATAGATGCCCCGTTTCACACCCCACGCGATAGCGGTTCCAGCAACCGCTCCAAAGCTGGCCTCCATATTTAAGGCCGATTTAATAATTAGGGATAATACGTCAGGAATCTGTGTGAAATTTAGTCCGATAATTACTAAAGCCATTAAAATGTACGCACCTGCCATAAATGGAACAACATATTCGGCTACTTTACTTATTCGCTTTACACCGCCTACAATGATTATTGCTAAAAATATTGCAAGGAATATTCCTGTAACTACCGGGGATATATTGAATGCAGACTCCACTACCGCACTTATACTATTACTCTGCACACTAGGAAGTAGAAATCCTGTACTCACAATTGTGACGATGGCAAACGTCCAAGCAAATGATTTTGAATTCAAGCCTTTTAAAATATAAAATGCTGGTCCACCACGGTATTCTCCATCGTTGATTTCTTTGTACATCTGTCCTAACGTGGCCTCGACAATAGCAGAAGCACTTCCTAAAAATGCAATAACCCACATCCAGAATACCGCGCCGGGTCCCCCCATTCCTATCGCTGTTGCGACGCCCGCAATATTTCCGGTACCAACTCGCCCTGATATTGCCAAAGAAAAAGCCTGAAAGGATGATATTCCACGAGTCGAACTTTTGCCCTTAAAAAGCAAGCGTAACATTTCTGGAACCTGCGTTACTTGAGGTAATCGAAAGCGAATCGTGAAGTATATCCCCGTCAATAGGCAAAAGTAAACAAGCGCATCGCTCCAAATTATATTATAAATTTTATCTATCAAAATTTGCGTTTTAGTACTTGCATTGTCTATTTGCTAAAGTAGATAAATCTATTGGAGACAGGTGGAATTATTGCATAGATTCTGATTATATTACGATGTGTGTTTAATTGTAAACGTCTATATTTTATTTGAAGGGTGTGCTGAAGATTATTTCCCTGATAATATTTGTATTTTTACGCAAACCAAGTTATTTTATTAGTTTTACCGCAAATAATTGAAAAGTGATCAAGCGAAGTTTTTTTAATCCTGCGCAGTTGTTTATTTCTAGTTTTTTGGGACTCATCGCATTAGGCACTCTTTTGCTCCGTCTTCCCGTCGCTGTAAATGAACCTCTGACTTGGATAGATGCTTTATTTACAGCCACCAGCGCAGTTTGTGTAACGGGCTTAGCGGTTGTGGATACGGCAACACATTTCACATTTTGGGGACAGCTCTTTATCATGTTGCTGATACAGGCGGGGGGGATAGGGATCTTGTCCTTTGCGGGATTGTTTACTTATTTTCTTAAGGGCGGAAGTAGTTACGAGAATCAATTAGCTATTCGGGATTTTTCAAATACAAATCGTTTAGGAGAGGTCTTTGTTCTCTTAAAACGCACAGTTTTGATAACTTTCGGTATAGAAATCGTTGGAGCCATCGCGATATACTGGAGCCTTGCGGAAACGCCCTCTGAATTAGCTGTTAGTCAGCGAATTTTTTTATCGTTGTTTCACTCGGTTTCTTCTTTTTGTAATGCGGGATTTTCCGTACTGCCTAATGGGCTCATGAATGAATTGGTTTTATATAATTATGGTTTCCAGTTTACAATTGCATGCGTCTACATTTTTGGCGGTTTAGGATTTCCGATCGCTATTAACGTACTGAAATATTTGAAACACTTATTGAACAGACTATTTAAAAAATGGACTTTAAAAGGAAATTACCATCGTCCTTGGGTGATTACTATTAATAGCAAAATCAATCTTATTACAACTGTTATTATTTCCGTAATCGCGACCATGGTTCTCTACATCAACGAGTATGATCATGTATTTGATCAACATGAAGGTCTGGGTAAATTGATCATTGCCTTTTCGACAGCAACCACCCCCCGAACGGCGGGATTCAACAGTATCGACTTTGCTCAGTTACATTTTTCCAGCATATTGTTCATAATGCTACTGATGTGGATAGGTGCATCACCAAATTCTACTGGTGGGGGGATAAAAACGAGTACATTGGCTGTTGCTGTATTAAATGTTATTAGTTTAGCAAAAGGAAAAGACAGAACGGAGATTTTTCGTCGCGAAATTGCGACGATTTCAATTCAACGTGCTTTTGCTACTATGTTTCTTTCATTGCTTGTTATCGGGTTAGGCGTCTTTGCCATAACTTTTTTCGAGCCGAGCCGACCTTTGGTCGATGTCGCTTTCGAATGTTTTTCAGCTTATAGTACCGTTGGTCTATCACTCGGGGTGACAGGTGACTTTGTACCGCAGAGCAAGATTATATTAATTCTATTGATGTTCATCGGAAGGGTAACGATGCTGTCGGTTCTGATTGCGCTTGTAAAAAAGGTACGTTACACGCATTATAAGTATGCTCCTGAGGAGCTTACAATAAATTAATTATTTATGAAATTTACAATTATAGGCTTAGGAAACTTTGGCGCATCATTGGCAGAAAAACTTACCATGCAAGGTAACGAAGTGATTGGTGTGGATTGGCAATTAGAAAAGGTTACAGATTTAAAAGAAAAGATCACACACACCATTTGCCTTGATGCAACTAACGAAACTGCGTTTGCATCTTTGCCTTTAAAAAACACAGATGTATTTATTGTTGCAATAGGCGAGAACGAGGGTGCAAATATCATGGTTACTGCTTTGTGTAAAGAAGCGAATGTAAAACGTTTGATCAGTAGGGCTGTCAATCGTCTACATGAAAAGGTGCTTGGTGCTCTGGGTGTGTCCGAAATAGCACACCCGGAAGAAGAATCCGCAGAGCGATGGGCCAAACGGCTCTGTATGACAGGACTAGTTGATTCTTTCGAATTAAACAGTAACTATTCGATTGTAGAAGTGGTGGTCCCGCAAAAATATGTTGGTAAGACAATTCAGGAAATCGGATTTCGAGAGAAGTATGAGTTGCTAGTACTGACTATTTTAAAGAATACGGAGAAACAAACCTCGTTTGGAAAAAGTGTAGTGACTACCGTGTTACATGGCATTCCTAGACCTGATACGAAACTAGAAACTGGTGATATCTTAGCAATTTATGGATATAACGATCATATTAAATCATTCCTTTAGTGATTATTTACGCTCAATAACCCGCTGTCTTTCAGTTTTTAGCTTAATTTAACGTGATGAATAATTCTTAGAATCTAATCGTTGGGGCTTTTTTCCGATTTTCTGCGTTCCAATAAATGTAATAAGCCCGAGCGTACTTCTCTTGGATACGCTACATTGCGTAGAAGAGGGGAGCGTCATTCATCAAATTGGTACCCCTTATCTCTGAAAGATAAAGCGCTCGTTGATTTCTTGCTATTACGTGTAATATTTCTTCTTAAGCCATAAACTCGCTTTAACCAACAGTATTAATACAGGCACTTCCACCAGCGGTCCTATAACACCGACAAATGCCTGGGGTGAATGAATACCAAATACTGCTATAGATACCGCTATTGCCAGCTCGAAATTATTACCCGTGGCGGTAAATGCAATTGATGCATTCTTGTCGTAAGAAATATTTAAGGACTTGTTGATAAAAAAACTTACGAAAAACATTAACACAAAATAGATGACAAGCGGCACAGCCACTTTAATCACATCCATTGGCAGTTCCAATATTTTATCACCCTTCAAGCTGAACATTACAACAATCGTAAACAGTAATGCATATAGCGTAATTGGTGATATTTTGGGGATAAATTTCCGGTTATACCATTCGCTACCTCTTGATTTGACAAGTGTGTAGCGCGTCATAAAACCAGAAAAAAACGGGATACCCAAGTATATTAAGACGCTTTGTGTCACGTCTTTCATCGATACACTTACATTGAAATTGGCTAGCCCCAATTTACTGGGCAGTATGTTAATAAATAACCAAACGAGGAAGCTATAGCTTAAGATTTGAAAGATGCTGTTCAACGCAACCAATAAAGCAGCGTATTCTCTATTGCCTTTTGCCAAATCGTTCCACACAATCACCATGGCAATGCATCTCGCTAAACCAATTAATATCAAGCCTGACATATAATCTGGCTGATCTCTTAAAAAAAGCACTGCTAATCCAAACATTAGGACCGTTCCTACCACCCAGTTGAGAAATAGGGATATACCGATTACTTTTTTATTTTTCAATGCGATTGGTAGTAACGAATAATCTACTTTGGCCAGCGGCGGGTACATCATTAATATAAGTCCTATTGCTAAAGGAATGCTTGTCGTGCCAACCGATAAATCTTCGTTAATATTGGAAATTCCAGGAAATAAATATCCCAATGCGATTCCGATCGCCATGGCCATAAATATCCATAAGGTAAGGTACCGGTCTAGAAATTTTAGTTTTGGTTGCATCAGCTAACGGTTAATCAATGAAAAAACATAGAACATTTCCGCTGCTATCTGCAGACTTCTTTGCATATATACCTGCGATTGTTCCGGAGTTCCGTCTGCGACCTTAGGGTCTTCAAATGTGATTGGTATTCGCTTTTCAGCACCTGCAATAAAAGGACAACCCCTGTCTGCTTGCGAGCAGGTCATAACAGCGAGAAAAGTTGATACCGGATTGAACCGGTGATCATATTTTTTAGAAAAACCAATTACCGGTGGGACATTGTCATTGTACTTTATACCATATACAGCGTTATCTGAATCGGTAATTTTGAAAATGGCAAAACCTTGACGCGCCAACGCTTCCAATACGGTTGGGAATATTGCGGTTTCCTCCGTGCCGCCCGAATAACAAAAAACGTTTGGAATATTAAAATATGCCGCCGCCGCTTGTGCCCAAACTTGTGATAAATGGCTTCGTCGAGAGTTGTGCGTACAGATGAAATTGATATTTACCGCTTGTTTGCTGTCAACTTTATTTTGAATACTATCAATCAGTGGTTGTAATATAGATTTGCGTTCTTCGCTGATAATAGAGGTCTCGATTATTTCGTTAATCGTTGCCGCTAGATTTGGATACATTTCGATGGATTTTAAGTACTAGCAACATCCTGAGCCAGGTGTACAGCTGTTATTTATTAATACATCTAATTCTACTTTTTGCTTTTCCGGTGGAATACCACAGGCATCATTTGCCAGACATGCGGTTTGTTTATTTTGAAGAACAAAACGTTTTCCATTAAATTCCAAATCATATTTACCTATTGTACTACTTTGGTATTCTACTTCGATCTCCACATCTTGGATACCTAATTTCTCTTCGGATAGGTTGATGATATGGAGCAGTTTGCTAGGTTTTAGACGGTGCTCATAATCATCGGCATTCCATAATTGGAAATTTACGACTTGCTCTTGCCGGGTTACGCCACCACAATCAATAAAAGTCTTGGTAATTTGGCCGACTTCGGTGACGTGGAAGTGTTCAGGAACTAATGTTCCATCCTCTAACTGAAACTCAACATTGTCCAATGATTGTAGGATTTCTTTGATTTTTGATAGTTTCATAGTGACTCTATTTTAGATGTAATTTTATTTAATTGTAAATTGCGATATAACGATATTAGATACTAAACGAAATACTACGGACAGCAGCTGCTAACTTTCACTTTCTGATCGAAAAATGCATTAAACTCTGTTTGAATTTCTTTCCATATGGTTTCCTCCACACAGTAGCAAACAGATTTACCTTCGATCGTCCCCTGTATGATTCCGATCTGCTTTAGTTCTTTTAGGTGCTGAGAGATAGTTGCCTGCGCGAGGCCCAACTCCTCGACCAAGTCGTTGCAGATACAGGTTTTTTGATCAATGATATGCTGCAGTATTGCAATTCTTGCAGGATGACCCAAAACCTTAAATCGGGAAGCTAGCCTATTTTGTTCCTCGTTGAATATTTCTGATCTAGTAAGTCCCATTGTATTTTTTATATATTGCAATATTACGATATTAAAACATTGTCTGCAAATATTTTTTTATAAATTCCTAATTGATACTATTGCTTATCGGTCGGGTGGTTCCACATACTGATGTCATCCCCGTTTGGCGTATATCGTTAAGTTTTTTGAATATGAAATCAGTAGCGTCCTAAATAATTTTTTGGGTACAGAAAGCCCGTCTTCATCGCTAT
>NZ_FUKU01000071.1 GCF_900163865.1 Sphingobacterium sp. JB170 | reverse complement strand
TAACAGAAACATCAATAACGTTAAAATACAAATTATTTAATTTCACCCAACGGGTACATATAGCTATGTTACAGCGTCCAAGGAGAAATAGAAAGTCCGCAATCATAAGAGACATGATTCAAGAAAATCATCTCTCGGCTGCTAATTTGATTTTACCATTATTTATAGTGGAGGGACAACAACAAAAGTCGGAGGTGTCCTCGATGCCAGGTGTATTCCGATATTCTATCGACAATCTTCTTCGCGAGGTGGAAAGTTGTTTAAATTTAGGACTAAAAAGTTTTGATCTTTTCCCAAATATAGACGATTTATTAAAAGATAAATACGCATCGGTTAGCTACCAGCCGGACAACCTTTACCTGCGCGCTATCAAAGCAGTTAAAGATAACTTCCCGGAGGCCTGTATCGTCACAGATGTCGCCATGGATCCATATAGTTCTGATGGGCACGATGGTATTGTAGAGAATGGGAAAATTCTAAATGACGAAACGCTAGAGGTTTTAGGTAAAATGTCCCTGGAACACGCTCGGGCGGGTGCCGACATTATCGCGCCATCGGATATGATGGACGGTCGTATCGGTTACATCCGGAAAGTATTAGACGATAATGGTTTTAAGGATGTGTCGTTGATGTCGTACACCGCAAAATATGCATCTGCTTTCTACGGGCCATTCCGCGATGCGTTAAATTCCGCGCCCAAGGCTGGTGATAAGCAAACGTATCAAATGAACCCCGCAAATTCGCGCGAAGCGCTAATTGAAGCACAATTGGATATGGAAGAGGGAGCCGACTTTTTAATGGTGAAACCAGGTTTACCTTATCTAGATATTATTAAACTCTTACACGATAACTTCGACCTTCCTATCGCTGCATACAATGTCTCGGGCGAGTATGCTATGCTGAAGGCTGCGATCGGCAATGGTTGGTTGGATGCTGAACGGTCAATTATGGAGACGCTTCTTAGTTTCCGCCGGGCCGGAGCGACCTCCATCCTCACTTATCATGCTAAGGAAGTGTTAGAAAAAGGTTGGCTAAAGTAACGGAAAAAAATCGCAATAAGGGCCGGCTTTCTGGCCCTTATTTTTTTAGATATCAACGTACGATGCGTCAATCAGAAAACCTGAAGACGCTTACGTTATAATAATGCTGAACAATTTTATAACTTCACAAATAATTAATACGATTATGGCTATAAAACTTGAAGATATTTCACGTGAAAAGTCAACGGAACTTTTCGAAAATGCACAGAAGTTTTTTCCTGGGGGAGTTAACTCACCTGTGCGCGCATTCAAATCGGTTTATGGTTCACCCCTATTTATTGAAAGAGGTGATAGAGCTCATATTTGGGATGCCGATGGTAATGAATTCATCGACTTTTGTTGTTCTTGGGGACCATTAATTCTCGGACACAACAACCCACAAATTCGTGAATCTGTAGCCAGTCAACTTGACAAAGGATTAAGCTTTGGCGCACCCACACGTTTAGAGAATGAATTAGCAGCGCTCATTTTAAAAAACAATAGTTATATTGAAAAAATCCGTTTTGTAAGTTCCGGTACCGAAGCGGTCATGTCGGCCATCCGACTTGCTCGCGGTTATACTAAAAGAGATAAAATAGTCAAATTTGATGGTTGCTACCACGGGCATTCCGATGCACTACTCGTAAAAGCCGGATCCGGACTAGTTACGTTTGGAGAAACGTCTTCTGCAGGCGTACCCAAAGCGTTCGCCGAAGAAACCATTGTCATTGCATTAGACGATAAAGCTGCTTTAGAAAAGGTCTTTGCCGATTTTAAAGATCAAATTGCGGCCGTTATCATCGAAGGGGTTCCTGCTAACAACGGTCTACTTTTGCAAGATCCGGAATACATCAAGTTTTTACGGCAAATAACATCAGACAACAGTAGTATGTTAATTTTTGATGAAGTGATCACCGGTTTCCGCTTAGGCTTCCAAGGTGCCGCACATTATTACGGAATTCAACCCGATATTATTACCTATGGTAAAATTATTGGCGGGGGCATGCCAGTAGGAGCTTACGGAGCATCGAACGAGATTATGGAAAGCATCTCTCCACAGGGCCCCGTATATCAAGCCGGAACACTATCAGGAAATCCGATAGCAATGGCCGCCGGCATTGCCGCATTAAATATTCTTTTACAGGAACAATTCTATAAAAATCAAGAAGACACGACACTTAACTTTGTTGAACAAATTCGCTCTTTTATCCAAGAAAAAAAATATAAAGTACAAATCTTTACGATAGGCTCTATTTTTTGGTTTGCTTTCACCGACCGAACGCGTATCACACGTGCCGATCAAATTGATGCCAACTCAATGACAAAATATAAGATCATGCACCGTGCATTATTGAACCAAGGTGTCTATTTTGGACCTTCGGGATATGAAGTGGGTTTTATCTCGAGTGCACACACCGAGCAAGACCTAGCCACTACGATTTCGGCGATAAAAGTAGCATTAGATATTGTATTTCAATAGGTAAAACAATTTTATGTTTATATTTGTTAGAATATCTGATGAATAACATTATATAATCAAATAAACACGACATGAAAATGACTACACTAAGAGCTTCTATAGCCTTACTAACATTATCAGCAACAATTGTTTCTTGTAATCCTACATCGAACAACTCGGAAGCAGAAACACAAGACTCAACGGCACAGACGGAAACAACAGGTGCGATCGCGGTGAACCCGCTGTCACATGCAAAAGAGTTCCCAGGTGCAACATTAAAAATATCGTCAATTACCGCAGAAAAAGTAGGAACTGATTCGGCGAAAGTCACAGTAAAATATGATGTAACCAACTTCGAGCTTACAGCGCAAACTGAGCACGAACACACAATGGCTAATTCACACGATGGGCAGCATATCCATTTTATATTAGACAATACGCCATATGCAGCGTTATATAAGCCAGAACATTCAGTAACGGTACCGTTAAATTCCGAACATTATTTAATGTCTTTTTTATCACGCTCATTCCACGAGTCGATCAAAACAACGGACGCGTCGAAATTGGTAAAATTTAAAGTAACTGCTGATGCCAAGATTGAAGATATACCAACTCCTGACCAACCTGCATTGTTCTACAGTCGTCCAAAAGGCGATTATGTTGGCGATGATACAAAAGCTTTGCTTTTGGACTTTTTCGTTGTGAACGGTAGCTTAGGTGCGGATTCGTATAATGTTAAAGCGGAGATCAACGGACAAGAATTCACTTTAGACCAATGGGTGCCATATGAAGTGTTAAACTTACCGATGGGTGAAAATAATTTCAAATTGACACTTGTAGACGCAGATGGTAACGCTGTTACCGGCGATAATGTATCTATCGAGAGAAAAATAAACCTTTCTGCTGAATAAATCGTCGCAAAAGGTTCAAAGAAAAGGGTTGAAGTTTTAATAGCTTCAACCCTTTTTAAATAATAGTGTTTTTTATTCTTTGCCCTAAAAGCCAACACTTTTCAAATTTAGCCCCATACGTTCGTCCATTCCGAATAATAAATTCATATTCTGAACAGCCTGTCCAGATGCTCCTTTTAGTAGGTTGTCTGTGACATTTACGATCAGAAGCTTATCACCATGTTTCTCGAGGGACATAATACTCTTGTTAGTGTTTACTACCTGCTTAAGATCAACGTTCGAATCGCTCACCCAAGTAAATGGATGGTTCTCATAAAATTGCTTATATAGATCCACCGCCTGTCGTTGCGACAATGTAGAGTCAATGTAGCTTGCGGCAAATATACCACGAGCAAAAGCACCTCTTTGCGGTATAAAATGAAGTTTCTGCCCTGCACGTACCATTAACGGCTCCTCACTTTGAGGAAGGAAACCAGGCTGTAATTGATTCAACGATTCGGATATTTCTTGAAGATGCTGATGTTCAAATGATTTGTATGCTGAGAGATTATTATTACGCCACGAAAAATGCGTAGTAAGCCCTGGCTTTTGGCCAGCTCCTGTAGATCCTGTTGTAGCATTAATATGGATTGCATCACCTAACAATCCTTCGGCAGCGAGTGGTAGCAGCCCCAGTTGGATCGTCGTTGCAAAACAACCTGGATTGGCAATATATTGCGCTCCACGAATTTCGTCTCGGTTGAGTTCAGGCAAACCATAAACGAATTTATCGTGTTGATAATCCTTGTTGGCTGTTAAACGATAGTCTTGCGACAAATCAATTATTTTCACTTGTTCACTCACAGTATTCGCTTCCAGAAATTTCCGAGCATCGCCATGACCAACGCATAAAAATAGCACATCGATATGCGAATGAAATTCGGTCGAAAACTCTAATTCCGTATCACCGAACAGGTCAGTATGCACTTCATAAACTTTCTTACCGGCGTTAGAAACGGAATTTGCAAAGACAATATCCACTTGCGGGTGAAAAATCAATAACCGTAATAACTCACCACCTGTATAGCCTGCCGATCCTACAATTCCTACTTTTATTCTACTCATTTTAAATTACTTTAGAGCAAGCCGTATATGCGAATGAACAGCAAGGCTTTCCTCCATCCAACGTATTCCTACTGCACTATTGGCCCTTAACGCTCTCATTTACTTTATGCCAAATATTTGTCTGATTGCCGAATATTTTTGCAAAACCTTTTACATCGTCTCCCGTATATCCTTCATTCATTTCACCATAGCTTCCAAATTTATTAGACATCAAGTCGTAATCGGATTCGATGCCAATGATGACAAAACGATATGGGTGCAGTTCCACAATGACACGGCCGGATACCGATTGTTGAGCCGACGTTAAGAAAGCTTCAATGTCACGCATAACCGGATCATGCATTTGACCCTCATGCATGTAGTTCCCATAAAATGCGGCTATTTGATCTTTCCAGGCTAATTGCCATTTCGTCAGTGTATGTTTCTCTAAGGTATGATGTGCCTTTATTAAGATCAATGGACCCGCTGCCTCAAATCCGACGCGGCCTTTAATTCCAATAATGGTATCGCCGACATGAATATCTCGACCGATGCCATAAGGTTGAGCAAGCTCTTGCAATTCCTGAATAACTTTTACCGATCCAATCTGACGCTCATTTAACGCAATAGGTTCGCCTTTAACAAAATCAATTGTTATCGTCTGCGGGGTGGTATTAGTTACTTGTGTTGGCCATGCACCTTCGGGCAAATATTGATTGGAAGTAAGTGTCTCCGCTCCGCCTACAGACGTTCCCCACAGCCCTTTGTTTATTGAATATTTAGCTTTTTCGGGATTGATCTCCACTCCATGTTTAGCAAGGTACTCAATTTCTTGCTCTCTAGACAGTTTAAGATCCCGTATGGGGGTGATAATCTCCACGCCCGGTATAATTGTATTGAAAATCATATCGAAACGTACCTGATCATTCCCGGCTCCAGTAGAACCATGGGCAACCGATTCGGCGCCTATTTTATTTGCATAGTTCGCAATAGCCGTGGCTTGACAAACCCGCTCGGCAGAGACCGATAAGGGATATGTGCCATTTTTTAGAACGTTACCAAAGATTAAATATTTAAGCGTATCACGATAGTAATCTTCAGTTGAATCGATCGCTCTGTGTGATTTCACCCCCAGGGCATACGCACGCTTCTCAATCTGAATCAATTCTTCCTCTGAAAAACCTCCGGTATTTACAACAACAGAATGCACTTCTAAACCTAGGTCTTTTGTAAGATAAATACAACAGAATGAAGTATCCAACCCTCCACTAAACGCTAATACTACTTTTTTCATTTCTCAAATTTTATTTTAGCTACTGACGAGCTTTCATATCTATAAATTATACTCCTTTAACAATGCCCGTGCCCACCGGAAATATTGTCGCTACCAACTTCTTGGTTGATTTCCATAATTTGGCTTCGATGCGTTTTAACAGGGATTGCTTTTTGACTATTCTATCCAACCGCTCTTTTGCTTCTGCACGACGCTGGATCTTTTCTTTCAAACTCCGCTCTTTTTCGACGGGATCCCATAACATCGCCGTACACATACAGTTTTTGCGTTCTTTACTCACCAAGATGTCAAAGTTTACGCAAGACTTACAGCCTTTCCAAAATTCTTCATCTTGGGTTAGTTCCGAATAGGTTACCGGTTCATAGCCCAAATCTGAGTTGATTTTCATTACGGCGAGACCTGTTGTTAGTCCGAAAATTTTGGCATTGGGATATTTCTCACGGGAGAGTTCAAAAATACGTTTTTTGATCGCCTTTGCTAAGCCTACTTTTCTGAATTCGGGGCTGACGATCAAACCTGAGTTTGCTACGTAATCGCCATGTCCCCACGTCTCGATGTAACAGAAACCTGCCCAACGCCCGTCTTTATGTAATGCAATAACAGCCTTACCCTCCTCAATTTTTCCGGACACATATTCCGGCTTACGGCGAGCAATACCCGTCCCTCGAGCTTTTGCAGACTCAAACATTTCATTGCAAATAGCCTTTGCATGTACTACATCCTTAGAAGTAGCGGGAACAATTAAAAAATCTGAAAGTGTCATCTAAGATGTCGACCTATTTAATTTGCACGTATGTGCGGCGAAAAAATATTTAATTAACGATTGAAACCCCATCGAGCTGGATGGCAATCAATTTTGGAAGTCGCCTGCCTCCGAATCAAGCTCGAGGCAGTATAGGTCGTCGGAATCGTAAAATAGGACGAATAAACGAACGCAGCGCCCACAAATATTCCCCCACGTACTTTCTAAAAAGCTGTGTTGGAATATTCGCGTATTTATTCATGTATTTCATCTATTTTCATTTTTTAGACAGGACAAAAGTAAAAAAATATTTTTTTCTTTTATGCAATACTGTTGTAGTTTTTTTGTTAAAATTTTATCATCCTATCGTTCTAAGCGTCAATATACTAAAAAGACATTAAAAATCCTAGAAAGTTTAAAAATCCCACATCGTACATGGCCTTTAAAATTGCTCAAATACCACCGCTCGAGAAACGCTTTTCTATTGCCATAGGGGACATTCCTGAGCATCAAACACCTGAATGCAGTGCTAATTTTTTTTATGTCTTAAAATGAGTAATTTTGCACTGTTATTAAAAATCAACGGAAAAATGGTAGGTCCAAGTATTATTTTCTACATATTCTTTGCAATTCCTTATATTTTCATCATGTATTGGCTTGTTAAACAAGACAAAAAGAAATATGTTTGGGGATTAGTAGTGGTTACTGTAATCGCAATTATAGGCGTAATTGTCTCGCAAAAGGCAAGCAGGGTTGCAATTCAGAATTATGAGCAGCATCAAATCGACTCACGCGAAATCGAACAAGAGAACCATTTACAAGATTCATTAAAAAAATAGATACAAGCACGCCATAAGTATCGCGGCTTGCATCTATTTAATTTCCAAATTATTGTTTCTATTTCGTAACCCCCTCTAACTTAAGAAGAAATGCATAATTTAATGCAACCTCTTTAAGATAATCGAAACGACCGGAAGCCCCCCCATGACCGTAATCCATGTCAGTTTTTAAGAGTACGACATTCGATCCTGACTTGTTCGCTCGTAGTTTTGCAACCCACTTTGCAGGTTCAAAATACTGGACCTGACTATCATGCAGGCCTGTTGTCACCAGCAAATTTGGGTATTCTTTTTTCTCAATATTTTCATACGGAGAGTATGATTTCATATAGTCGTACGCCTCTTTTTCATTCGGATTACCCCACTCATCATATTCATTGGTCGTCAGTGGAATAGTCTCATCGAGCATCGTTGTGACGACGTCGACGAAAGGTACTTCAGCAATCATCCCGTTCCATAATTCGGGCGCCATGTTGGCGACCGCTCCAATTAACAACCCTCCGGCGCTGCCTCCCTGTGCATACAAATGTTCGGCAGACGTATAATTCTCATCAACGAGGTATTTACCGCAGTCGATAAAGTCCGTAAATGTATTCTTCTTTTTCAACATTTTACCATCGTCATACCATTGACGTCCCATCTCCTCGCCACCTCGAATATGTGCAATGGCGTAAACGAATCCCCGATCTAATAAACTAAGCCGTGAGGAGCTGAATGAAGGGTCCATAGAGGAACCGTACGATCCGTAAGCATAAAGGAGTAAGGGGGCTTGTGAGTTCTTTTCAAACTCTCTTTTATAAACAATAGAGATCGGTATCTTTGACCCGTCAATCGCGCTGGCAAACTGGCGTTCGGTTACGTATAGCTCGGAATTATATCCACCAATCACTTCTTGCTGCTTCATGAGCTCCTTTGTCATGCTACTCATACTATAATCAAATGTTGAGGACGGTGTGACCAGCGAAGTATAGCCGTAGCGTAAAATATCGGTATCGTATTCGACATTTGTACTCGGATATACGGTATATGCAGGCTCACCGAAATCCAAATAATGTTGACTACTGTCCTCCAGGGATCGAACAGCCATCTGTGTCAGGCCATTTTTTCGCTCCGAGATAACCAGAAATTTTTTAAATTCCTCTACGTCAGATATTAGAACATCTTCGCGGTGCGGAATAAACTCCTTCCAATTTTCTTTACCCGTCTTATTAAGGGGACATTCCATCACCTTAAAGTTTTTCGCTTCGTCATTTGTAAGAATTAAAAAACGATCTGCCAGGGGTATCACACTATATAACACATCTTTTATACGTGGCTGAAACGACCGAAATGGCTGCTCAGGTGTACTGGCGTCAAGTATCAGCACTTCCGAAGATAATGTACCACCGGTATAAATGAAGATATATGCACCGTTTTTTGATTTCCCAACGCCTATATAATTTGTGTTATCTTGCTCTAGGTATACCACTACGTCGTGCTGACTTTCCTCATGCAATGTGTGTCGCATAATTTTTTCACTCAATAAGGTCACAGGATTCTTGGAGGTATAAAACAATGTTTTATTATCATTAGCCCACGTAGATCCACCGGAAGTTCGTTCAATTTTGTCTACGAAAACCTCACCAGTTTCCAGGTTCTTGACATGAATCGTATATTCCCTTCTAGATACCGTATCTACCCCATAAGCTAGAAGCTTGTTATCAGGACTTACCGAGAAGCCACCAACGGCAAAATAAGAATACCCCTCGGCCATCTTGTCTACATCAAGCAACACCTCTTCTGTCGATTGAAGATTCCCCTTCTTACGACAGAGTTTATAATATTGCTGACCTTCTTCGGTCCTGCGATAGTAGTAATAGCCATTTTTTAAATATGGAACAGATTCATCCTTTTCTTTTATGCGGCCCTTCATCTCCAGAAACAAAGATTCTTGTAATACTTCAGTATCTTCCATCATTGTCGCAGTATATTGGTTCTCCTGTTCTAAGTAGGCGACCACCGATGTAGAGTCTGGTCCTTGTTTGAAATAGTCGTTCAACCAATAATATTCATCCATTACCGTGTCTGAATGTATAATTCTTGTATACGCTTTGGTTGCAGCGATTGGCGCGGTGGCATCAGCCCATTTTACGGGCGTGCTACCATTTTTATTTACACAGGAAGTTGCTAACATAGCTCCAATAATAACTATATAGATCCATTTTTTAAACATTTCGGTCAGATTTGATTCTAAATTTATCAAAAAAAACTGATTTTAAACTTTTTTAACAAGAAGTGCCTGCTAGTTCCATTATATTTGTTTAAGACGAAACAGACACATATGATAAGCAAATTGAAACATTACACCTTATTAGGTATTAGTATACTTCCATTCTTGGGGCATGCCCAGGAGCAAACAAAGAACCCACAAAATTGGTATAACCTTGATTACGCAGAGGATGGTGTTCGCGGCATTAGTACTGAAAAAGCCTATGACCTGCTAAAGGACAAAAAATCTAGCTTGGTCGTCGTTGGTGTACTTGACGGTGGAGTTGATTATAACCACGAAGATTTAAAAGATGTCATGTGGGTCAATCCCAAGGAGATTCCCGATAACGGTAAGGATGACGACCACAACGGCTACATCGATGACATACATGGCTGGAATTTTCTCGGAAATTCAACGGGCGAAAATGTTCAGTACGATAATCTCGAGGTGACTCGGCAGATCCGACGATTGGAACCGAAATACATGTCAGTTCTACCATCAACTTCCTTAACAGAGGCCGAACGCCGTGAATTTGTTACCTACCAACGAATGGTTTCTGATTACACCACGAAGCTTGACGAAGCAAACTTTGGGAACTTGAACTATGGTACTTTAAAAGAAGAAACAGATAAAATCGTAACTAAGCTGGATAAAGACCCTAAGGATATTACCGTATCGGATATCACGGCCATGAAACCTGAATCCGACAGGGAAAAGATGGCCGTACGGATGTTAAAACGTGGACTCGACGGTACAAACTTCGCTGATTTCTATAGAGACCTTGAGGAAGGTGTAAAATACTTCAACGCGCAAACAATGTACCATCTTAACAAAGAATACGATTCACGCTCTATTGTGGGTGATAATTACGACGACGCATCAGAGCGTCATTATGGAAACCCCGACATCAAAGGTCCAGATGCCGAACACGGCACCCATGTCGCGGGAATCATCGGCGCTAAGCGAGAGAACGGGCTCGGCGTTAACGGTATTGCGAACAATGTTCGGCTCATGGGCGTACGCTTAGTTCCTGATGGCGATGAGCGCGACAAAGATGTAGCCAATGGTATTCGATATGCAGTTGATAATGGTGCAAAAGTTATAAACATGAGCTTCGGAAAAGGCTACGCATACAATAAACAAGTGGTCGACGAAGCGATTAAATACGCGCAAGAAAAAGATGTCCTATTAGTGCACGCGGCGGGTAATGATTCAGAAAACAACGATGTGACCCAAAATTACCCAATGAAATACCTCACGGACAGCTTAGGCGCAATTACCGGTGAAGTGGATAATTGGATTACCGTCGGTGCTACCTCCTCGGGATTGAATGATGAGCTATTGGCTAGTTTTTCCAATTACGGTTATAAATCAGTCGACGTATTTGCGCCGGGCGTAAAAATAAACTCCACTATGCCCGAATCAAACTACAAAGAACAAGACGGAACGAGTATGGCCTCGCCCGTGGTAGCGGGACTGGCGGCCCTAATCCGTTCGTACTATCCCGAACTCACAGCAAAAGAAGTAAAAGACATCATCATGAAGTCAGTTACAAAAATCGATGAGAAAGTAAAGATTAAGAGCGGAGGAACGACAAAGAAGGTCTATCTCGATGAAATAAGTGTATCTGGAGGGATTATTAATGCGAGAGCTGCGATTGAAGAGGCTGAACGCTATATTGGAATAAAAAAGTGAAAAAATGTTAAATTTAATATAATATAAAATTTGATCGTGCGTTTTATAAGTAATCACATAAAACAAAAGGCGTATGGTTGAACACTTTACTACAAAAGAACAAGATACCGAATTAAGTAAAGCTCAGGACACAATGGTTAGCAAAACAGATGAAATATTCGATGAAAGGCTAAAGAATAGTTTCAGTAAACTACTAAAAGAACCGAATCCGAGGGTCATTGAGAATATCTTAAATTTCTCAAAAAGCTTAATAAAGTAACTAGTCAAAGTCTCTAAACAAAAAATAGAGACTTTGTTTTTTAATACCGATTTTGAATATCTTTGGTACATGTTAAAGAAAGAGAGATATCGCGAATTCGTTGCTTACTTTTCCACGCATAGTCCAGACGCCAAAACAGAGTTAAACTACTCCTCGCCATACGAGTTATTGGTTGCCGTCATACTATCGGCGCAATGTACTGACAAACGCATAAACCAGGTGACTCCTGCATTATTTGAACGCTTCCCCGAACCCGAGTCACTCGCTGCGAGTACGTCGGATGAGGTTTTTACCTATATCCGGTCAGTTAGCTACCCTAACAATAAAGCGAAACACCTTGTTGGCATGGCAAAAAAACTGGTAAGCGATTTTGAAAGTGTCGTTCCGGAAAAAATAGAGGATTTAATTAAACTTCCTGGCGTAGGCAGAAAGACTGCCAATGTTATTTCTTCGGTTGTCTTTAACAATCCGGCAATGGCTGTAGATACCCATGTTTTTCGGGTCAGCAATAGGCTTGGACTAACCAGTAAAGCTTCGACGCCCCTCGCGGTGGAAAAACAGTTAGTGAAATATCTACCAACAGAGACACTTGCCGTTGCACATCATTGGCTTATTCTTCATGGCCGTTATATATGCGTTGCGCGAACACCCAAGTGCAAAGAATGTCCGATCACCTATTTTTGCAAATATTTTGAGACTACATACCAACATAAACAAACGAAATAATCTAACATAATTAGCAAAATAAATTTGCACATAAGAAATAATTACCCTATTTTTGATTAACAAATACTAAAACGATGAGCAATTCTGATAAACTAAAAGCCTTACAGCTAACTTTAGATAAACTTGAAAAATCATATGGTAAAGGTGCTATAATGAAGTTAGGCGATACTGCGGTTGAGCCTATTGAATCAATATCGACAGGTTCCCTAGGGCTAGACATCGCCTTAGGAATTGGTGGTGTACCAAAAGGACGTGTTATAGAAATATATGGTCCCGAATCATCGGGTAAAACTACTTTAGCTACACATATTGTCGCCGAAGCACAAAAAAAAGGTGGTATCGCTGCCATCATCGATGCCGAGCATGCTTTTGACAAATATTATGCACAAAAGCTGGGCGTTGACGTCGAGAACTTATTAATCTCTCAACCTGACAATGGAGAGCAAGGTTTGGAAATCGCGGACAATTTAATTCGTTCAGGCGCAATTGATGTAATCGTTATTGACTCGGTTGCTGCTTTAGTACCAAAAGGCGAGATCGAAGGAGAAATGGGAGATTCTAAAATGGGTCTTCAAGCGCGCTTAATGTCGCAAGCTCTACGAAAACTCACCGGTACAATTTCTAAGACAAACTGCTGCTGTATTTTCATCAACCAATTACGCGAAAAGATCGGCGTAATGTTTGGTAATCCCGAAACGACTACAGGTGGTAATGCCCTGAAATTTTATGCCTCGGTACGTTTAGACATTCGCCGTACCTCGCAGATTAAAGATTCGGATGAAGTATCGGGTAACCGCGTAAAAGTAAAAATCGTTAAAAATAAGGTTGCTCCTCCATTCCGAATCGCAGAGTTCGATATTATGTTCGGCCAGGGAATATCAAAAGTGGGAGAAATAATCGATCTGGGTGTAGAATATGGAATCGTAAAAAAAGCAGGCTCATGGTTCAGTTACGGCGACACCAAGCTCGGCCAAGGTCGTGATGCTGTGAAATCGTTATTATTAGACAATCCTGATCTAAGCGATGAGTTAGAAGAAAAAATCAGAGCAAAAGTAGATGGGACAGCGCTCGACGAGAAAGCAGCCCTAGCTGAGTAACAACAAGCTGACTTTCCTCCTGATATTACAAGGTTATTACGCACAGTGATAACCTTTTTTAATACCCTTGTGGAGAGCCCCCTAATTTTTGAGGGCAGAAGCCTTAATTTTATCTCTAAAAATCTTCTTAAATTTATCCATCTTCGGTTGAATAACAAAGGAACAATAAGGGGCATCCTTATTGTTTTGATAATATTGTTGATGAAAATCTTCTGCTGGATAAAAGCGCTCAAACATTTTCACGGATGTTGCAATCGGCATATCATACACATGTGCCCTTTCAAGTTTCGAGATGTAATAACGGCATTTTTCTCGCTGTTCCGGCGAATGTGCAAATATTACCGAGCGATATTGCGTGCCCACATCATTCCCTTGTCTATCTATCTGCGTGGGATCATGTGTCAAAAAGAAAGCTTCGAGTAACTCATCATAGCTAATCTTTGCCGTATCGTACTGCACGTTAACGACTTCAGCGTATCCCGTGCGACCGGTAGAAACCTGTTGATAGGTTGGGTTTTCGGTCGCCCCTCCAGAATACCCCGAGAGCACGGTATCTACACCTTCAAGTAAGTTGAATTGTGGCTCTACACACCAAAAACATCCCGCACCAAAGGTTGCCATTCCATTGGAAGAAGCTTTTACGTATTCGGGAGTTACGGGCTTCTTAGGTTGTGTTCGCTCCTGAGCACATGCGGTAAGAACCAGGAGACTGAATAACCCACAAAAGGTTAACGTAATTATTTTCTCACTCATTCTCATGTCCATTAAACAAAGCGGGCGATAATCCTACAATTACCGCCCGCTATAATTCGATTTGTTAAAACTATTTCGCTGCTTGGAAACGTTCAGCAACTGCACCCCAGTTAACAACATTAAAGACTGCTTCAAGATAAGCTGGGCGTTTGTTCTGGTATTTCAAGTAATACGCATGTTCCCAAACGTCAATACCCAAAATTGGTGTTCCCTGGACTTCGGCTACATCCATTAATGGGTTGTCTTGGTTTGGCGTAGATGTCACTGCTAATTGACCGTCGGCTTTAACGATTAGCCAAGACCATCCTGATCCAAAACGTGTAGCTCCCGCATTTTGCAATTGCGTTTTAAGCTCACTAAAAGAACCGAACGTCGCATTGATCGCCTCTGCTAACTCGCCCGTTGGCTCTCCACCTGCATTCGGGCCTAAAACAGACCAGAATAATTTATGATTAAAGTGCCCTCCACCATTATTACGTACACCGGCAGCGTACTTTGAAATATTCTTATTTATTTCCTCCAGAGACAAACCCTCTGCATCTGTCCCAGCAATAGCTTTGTTTAAGTTATCTACGTATGCTTGGTGATGACGATCATGGTGAATCTCCATTGTATCTTTGTCGATGTGTGGTTCCAACGCATCCGCTGCGTATGGTAATGCTTCTAATTCAAATGCCATAATATAATTTTTTTGATACTAAGAATTGTTAATATTACGAATATAACAAATTCAATGCACCTTCTGTTTTAACCAGCGGAGAATATTCGTAATTATTTATCTTTTATTACGAAAAAATGATTTTATAAGCTCACTGCACAAACTCTCCATGACCCCTCCTATCACGAGCGTTTTGGGATGATATAAATTACCATGTCTGGACGCCCCCCTTTTCTCGTCCAGCGTACCATAGACTACTTTCGAAATTTGCGTCCAGTACGAAGCTCCCGCACACATCACGCATGGCTCCACGGTTACGTATAAGGTACAGTCTTTTAAGTATTTCCCCCCCATAAAACTCGAGGCAGCTGTAAATGCCTGCATCTCAGCATGCGCAGTGACATCATTTAATCGTTCGGTTAGGTTATAACCTTTACCAATAATCTTACCTTGACTTACGATTACTGCCCCTATTGGCACCTCGTCTTCCTCGAGGGCAATATGAGCTTGCTTTAACGCCTCGGCCATGAATATTTCGTCGGTTACCGGAATCTCTTCCTCGTCAAATTGATAAATCCGCATACTAAATTAATTTTGATCCATTCGGCAGCTGACGCTCAACGGCTGTTAGTACAATATGGCCCTCATCATCTGCAAAGCCAGTAATCAAGCACTCGGACATAAAACTTGCTATTTGTTTTCTTGAAAAATTGACAACACCAACTACCTGTTTACCCATAAGTTCATCCTTTTTATAATGATAAGTAATTTGTGCACTTGATTTTAACACACCTACTTCATCCCCAAAATCAATCCGCAATTGATATGCCGGTTTGTGTGCTTGCGGAAAATCATCAACTTGAATTATTGTTCCCACTCGCAAATCCACCGTATGGAAGTCTTCCCACGAAATCTCTCTCCCCACCTCTTACAAGCTGTTAGATTCTAAATCAGACAATTCTTTGGAAATGGTGAACAACACGTATTCCCTATTTCGCCGCAGTCGCCGCGCTAGTCTATCAACTAGATCTTCTTCTTGCCCAGCTGTATACAACAAATCTTGGTCAGTAAGATGATTGTACTTTCTGCTTAGCTTTATTTTGAGAGTTTCCCAATCCTTTGCTGATATTTTAAGTGTGCTCATATATCGATAATTGAAATAAATACGTTAATATTGTAATTTAATAAAATAAACAAATATTTTTCACATGAAAAAATCTCTACTTACTTTAATTTGTCTGGTTGTTGCGATTAGCGCTGCGCAGGCACAACTATTTCCGAGCATTAAGTTTGGTGTAAAAGGCGCATTAGGGTTCTCAAGCTTAACTTCGGAAGGGAAAGTATTCAACTCTGACACCAAAACGGGCTATCAACTTGGATTATGGGGACGCGTTGGTGTTGCCGGTTTCCATGTTCAACCGGAGGCCTATTATGCCAACAAAAAGATCGGTTTTAAAACGGAAACTGAGAATGGCGATGCTACATTTAAAAGTTTCGATGTTCCCGTGTTATTAGGGACTAAAATAGGTATAGGTCCAGTCGGTTTTAGAATCCAAGCCGGTCCTGTGTTTTCTTTTGCGCAAGATGGCAAGGTGAGTTTATCATCCGCGGTAGATTGGGACAAGTATAAGAAAACCTCGACAGGAGTTATCGGTGGTATCGGAGCGGACATCAGCAAGCTTACGATAGACCTACGCTACGAACACGGATTAAGTGATTTAAATGAATCCCCAGATTATAACCAAAAGATACGTATGTGGACAATTGGATTAGGTTTTGCTATCTTATAGAATACCACGTTAAACCAACAACGCAATCAATTAAAATATGCTGGGCTACCTTAATTTTATTAGGTGTAGCCCTTTTCTGATTAGAACAATTCTAAATTATTTGTTTTTCGGAGCATTTGTCAGAATTGTGTTATCAAATGGATAAATTTGCCAAATTAATATAAACATAACGGATAATGAGTAATTCAAAGCCAGCATTAAGTTCTTCCTTAGGAAGAAAGCTAATCATGAGCTTAACGGGGATTTTTTTATGTACATTCCTGGTGGTTCACTTGATTGGTAACATGCAATTATTTAAAGACGACGCAGGTTACGCTTTCAACAACTATGCGTATTTCATGACGCATTTTACGCCAATTAAAGTAGTTTCTTACCTACTCTACGCATCAATTATTATTCATGCTATCTATGCACTAGTCTTGTCCTTAAAAAACAAAGCTGCCCGTCCTATCGGCTACGAAAAGTACGATGGTCAATCGAATAGTAAATGGAACTCACGCAACATGGGGATTCTCGGAACAATAATCTTAGTATTTTTAGTTACCCATTTACAAAACTTCTGGTGGAAATATCACAATGACCAGGTTCCTTACATCGAGTACCGTACGGATCTTGCTACTGGGGCAACGGCTGCGCGAGAAATTCAAGCCGCGGACTTCAATGACTTCCAAACAACAATAGAAAACAATGTTGAAATTGTAAAAGCGCGTGACCTTTACAAACAAGTAGATTTCGCGTTTCAAAATATCGGCTTAGTTATTTTATATGTAATAGCTATGGCGGCGCTCGCATTTCACCTTATCCATGGTTTCAAGTCCGCATTCCAAACGTTGGGCCTATCGCACAAGAAATATGTACCGATTATTGAATTTTTAGGTGTATGGGTATTTGGTGTAATTATTCCTGTGTTATTTGCACTGATGCCATTATATTTTTATTTCGTTAAATAATATTATAGATATATAAACATATCTGTTAAATATAAAGTATTTAAATATGTTAGATTCAAAAGTACCTGCAGGCCCGTTAGCCGAAAAATGGTCAAAACATAAATTTGACATGAAGCTCGTTAACCCGGCCAACAAGCGTAAATTCACGATTATCGTTGTTGGAACAGGATTAGCCGGTGCTTCAGCAGCGGCATCGTTAGCCGAATTAGGTTATAATGTAAAAACCTTCTGTTATCAAGATTCTCCTCGCCGGGCCCACTCTATTGCAGCCCAAGGAGGAATCAATGCTGCTAAAAGTTATCAAAACGACGGTGACTCTGTTTACCGCTTATTTTACGATACCATTAAAGGTGGCGATTACCGCGCACGCGAGGCCAACGTTTACCGTTTAGCCGAAGTATCTGTTAACATCATCGATCAATGTGTGGCACAAGGCGTACCGTTCGCTCGCGAATACGGCGGGCTTTTAGACAACCGTTCATTCGGTGGGGCGCAAGTGTCCCGTACTTTTTACGCACGTGGTCAAACTGGACAACAACTATTATTGGGCGCGTACTCCGCGCTAAACCGTCAAATACAAAAAGGAAAAGTAACCTCGTACACGCGGCACGAGATGTTAGACTTAGTCAAAATCGATGGACACGCTCGTGGTATCATTACCCGTGATTTAATCACAGGTAAAATCGAATCGCATGAGGGCCACGCGGTCTTGCTTTGTACGGGTGGTTATGGAAACGTGTTCTTCCTATCAACCAACGCAATGGGCTGTAATGTTACCGCAGCATGGAGAGCACACAAACGTGGTGCATTCTTTGCTAACCCTTGTTACACACAAATCCACCCAACCTGTATTCCGGTAACGGGCGACCATCAATCAAAACTTACCTTGATGTCTGAGTCCTTACGTAACGACGGACGTGTATGGGTTCCTAAAACTAAAGAACTATCGGCTAAGTTGCGTAAAGGAGAGTTAAAACCTTCTGACATACAAGAAGCAGATAGAGATTATTTCTTGGAACGCAAGTACCCGTCGTTTGGTAACCTTGTTCCTCGTGACGTTGCATCTCGTAATGCAAAAGAGATGGTTGATGACGGTCGTGGGGTCGGAAAAACAGGTGTCGCGGTATTTTTAGATTTTGCCGAATCTATCGGTCGTCTTGGTAAAGACACAGTTGCTGCAAAATATGGTAACTTGTTCGATATGTATTATCAAATTACGGATGAAAACCCGTACGAACAACCAATGCGTATCTACCCTGCTGTTCACTACACAATGGGCGGTATTTGGGTTGACTATAACCTCATGACCACCGTTCCGGGATTATATGCCCTGGGCGAGTGTAACTTCTCAGACCACGGCGCTAACCGTCTTGGTGCGTCTGCATTGATGCAGGGTTTATCAGATGGATACTTTGTGATTCCTTATACTGTGGGAGATTACCTTGCTAAATTAGGATCCTTTGAAGCTATAGATAAGACAAACCCGGCATTCGAACAAACACGTAAAGAAGTCGAAGGAAAAGTTAACACATTGTTGGCTCTTAACGGTACAAAAACAGTTGACGATATCCACAAAGAACTGGGTAAAATCATGTGGGAATATTGTGGGATGGCGCGTACGGCTGAAGGATTAACGACAGCTAAAGGACTTATTAAAGAGTTAAAGAATGAGTTTTGGACGAACGCCAAAGTTCTCGGCGAAAATGAAGAACTGAATATGTCGTTAGAAAAAGCTGGACGTGTTGCAGATTTTATCGAACTGGGCGAGCTAATGGTCGATGATGCCTTAGGTCGTGCAGAGTCATGTGGAGGTCACTTCCGACTCGAATCACAAACCGAAGAAGGCGAAGCAAAACGAGATGATGAAAACTTTACTTTTGTATCAGCTTGGGAATTCAAAGGCGAGAATCAGGAAGAAACTCTTCATAAAGAGGACTTGATTTTTGAAAACGTCAAATTAACACAAAGAAGTTATAAATAGTCGGACAAGGGAGAATCGTCACAACTCCTCTCCCTTCCCGTGCTTAAAAATATTATCATGGCACAACATATGAATTTAACGCTTAAGATTTGGCGTCAAAAAAATGACAAAACAAAAGGTCAATTCGTGACTATTCAAGCGAACGACATTGCTGATGATATGTCTTTCTTAGAAATGCTTGACGTCGTGAATGAGGAACTAACCCGTAAAGGTGAAGATCCTGTATACTTCGATCACGACTGTCGCGAAGGTATCTGTGGAATGTGTTCATTAGTGATCAATGGGCGCCCCCACGGACCTAAATATGGAATCACAACATGTCAATTGCACATGCGTTCCTTCCACGATGGTCAAACTATTGTTATTGAACCATGGAGAGCAGCAGCTTTTCCTGTATTAAAAGATCTAGCGGTAGATCGTACTGCATTTGACAGAATCCAACAAGCCGGAGGTTACGTGAATGTCAATACGGGCGGGGTACCAGATGCCAATGAGATCGCAATCCCTAAACGTGTCGCTGACGAAGCTTTTGAATCCGCAACATGTATCGGTTGTGGAGCGTGTGTGGCTGCGTGTAAAAATGCATCTGCTATGTTGTTTGTGTCTGCTAAAATTTCACAATTCGCCTTATTACCACAAGGTCAAACCGAGAGATACGAACGTGCTCAGGCAATGGTCGATCAAATGGATACCGAAGGGTTTGGTAACTGTACCAATACGGGTGCATGTGAAGCGGAATGTCCGAAAGGGATTAAATTATCGAATATCGCAAGAATGAACCGTGAATATTTCACAGCGAAATTCTTCCGTGAAGAAGATGTACACGTACATTAGTCGTACATTTACTTCAATAAATTTAGCGTCCTTGTTATTATTAAATAGCAGGGACTTTTTTTTATATTTACAATTCACGAAACGCGACTTAAATGCTTACCAAGATTCGGATCCTACTCTTAATTCTAACTTTGTCCTTGGTGGGTACTGCGATAACGATCCATCTTACGATCACTAGTGAAGACATACTTTCGTTAGACGAGCGTAAACTCACTTCAAAGATTCATGAGTTTGAAGATCGCATTCAAGATGTGCTAAATGACACACTCGTGAGTAAGACTTTCCAGAATGTTGACAACTTCCCTATCCAAGTATCCACGATAAGCAATGAACTCGCCCAAGAAAACATATACTTCTATATTTATCGTGACAACCAAGTTATCCACTGGTCAACCAACATATATGTACCGGTTACTGATGTAGGACTACGTCGGGAAACATCGTACCTGCAATCAGAGAATCGATCTTTCCTTGTTCGTAAAAAAGAGTTGAATCACGGGATATCCGTGCTTGCCCTTGTTCCTATCCGAGATAATTTCCAAAGTACCAACAGGCTCCTTAAAAACAGTTTTCTCCCTGACATAAATGTCAACAATATTGAGATTGCCCAATACAATGACGACAAAAATATTCGGAATATATACAGTAAAGACAAAAGTTATCTATTCTCGGTAAAACTCATCGAAGGCAAGAAGGACAATATATACATCACCCTGCAGTTCATCTGTTGGGTGGCAGCCATGATTTGCTTTTTGGTTCTCATTAACAGCGTCTGCTTACACCTTGTTAAAAATGAGTATCCTTGGCTTGCTGTACTGCTGCTGCTGGCAGCTTTAATCATGGTTCACTACCTTGATCTAAAATCCAATTGGTTATCTATACACTCGAGTTTGGAACTCTTTGATCCTAAATATTATGCATATAACGAATTTCTGCCAAATACATGGTCCTATTTAACAACTACTGCATCCATATTTTGGTTAATTTGTTTTATCAAAATAATCCAACAAAAATTAACGCTCCCAAGTTTCATTTTCAAAGGTTATGCACCCATAGCAATCTCAATAATTGGTGTTTTTTCGATATATGCAACCGCCCAGCTCATGTATTATTTTCTTGGGACATTGCTTACGCACTCTCCGTTGTATGAGCAAGATTTCACGCGGATCCTTGATCTAAATTTCTATGGCTGGGTTTGTCTTATACTTTTCTGCTTCAATATCGCGACGCTGATATTATACATCGACGGTGTTTTAGAAATGATACGTAATTTACTGAACGACATCACCCTTTTGTTAAATATCGAGCTAATATGTCTAATTATATCGCTAATCGTCATGACTTTCATCGGTCTAAACGTATTCTTTTGTATCTTCTTAGGTATACTCATTTTCCTTCGAACCTATAGAACATATAAAGATTCAACCCCTTATCAACTATCAGTATTTATAATTACGATATTATTGATCTCCAGTATTTCGGTCATAACATATAATCACTATAACCGCATTAAAAAATCCGAGACCATGAAGCTCGCTATTTCGCACTTGCTCGCCGAGGATGATATGAATGCAGTCTCTCTTTTTATTGAATTCGAAAAGAGTATTATTGATGATGTTCGTTTAGAGAAGATAATTAACTTAAACGATAACTCGAATAATGTCGCGTATATTACCGATTACATAAAAACGAGATACCTGAGTGGGTACCTCTCCAAATTCGATTTTGAGGCATACTATTACAACAATGACGGTAGACCTTTACAAAACTACGAAGTAAACAAAGCGGCCGAATTTCGGGAAGATGTTATTAAAAGTGCGATAAAAATTCCGCTAACCACCAACTTCTATCGCTTACGTAGCGAACTGGGTACACATGAATATATCACGCATATATCCGTGCCCTACGAACAGGAACCCGATAAACGGTATCATATATATCTTAATCTTAAAAACCAATCTTACAGAACCTCACTCCCCTACCCCGAAATACTCTCGGACAACCAAAATCCAAACTGGCAATCGGAAACGATTCGTGACAATTCCTACGCGTTGTATAAAGGAGGTAGCCTTGTTACGCAATATGGCGCCTACAGTTATCCGGAGACGGATCTGATTTTAGAAAATAAAATCGAACAATACAGTGAGATTCAAAAGAATGACAACTATGTCCACTTAGGGTACAAACCAGATCCTTATACGTCCATCGTCATTAGCAAGCAAAAGACGACACTTTGGGAGTTTCTCGCATTGGGTTCCATTATATTTATCGTTCTACTTGTGTTTTTTGGAGTATTCAATGTCACCAACTACATGATCAAAACGATCACAGATAGATCCTTTAAGTGGCGACGCATACGCTATCATTTCCGTTTACTGTTCAACAATACGCAATATAGTACACGGATTCAGGCATTAGTGATTCTATCGGTACTATTGGGTATTTTCATTTCCGGGGCAATCGCATTTATCAGCATAAATCGTCAAATAGAGGAGTCGACGACGATCAATCGGATGCGTGAGATCTCGGAAATCACAAAGCGCATTGAAAATCACCTAGGTAGCGTCAAAAACGGGTTAGATTCCAGAATGGTGGCTATGCTTAAAGATATGGCTCCTTCGACGATGACAAACTTCAATCTCTACAACCGCAGTGGGAAACTCTTATATTCCTCGCAGCCGCGGATTTTCGATTTGAAATTAATTTCCAATTACATTAACCCTTCGGCGTTAAATAAGCTTGCCATATTGCGAAAATCGGAAGCTTACGAACAGGAAAGCATTTCGAACTTTAAATTCGCTTCCGTTTACTCCACGCTAAAGGATGAAAATTATAAGACCATGGCCTATATTAACATTCCTTACTATACAGCCGAAAAAGACGCCATGGCGAGCAAAAATCTGTTGCTAAACACCATATTAAATATTTATACGTTTATTATTATTCTTTTTGGGTTTATCGCCGTCGCCTTGTCGCGAAAAATCACACAACCATTGGATATTGTACGGCAAAAACTTGCCGAAACACAGCTTTCCAGTAAGATCAATGAGCCTCTTTATTGGGGGCGCAACGATGAAATTGGCATGCTGATCAAAGAATACAACTATATGCTTGTTAAGCTTGAAGAAAGTGCTAAACAACTTCGCGATGCTGAGCGAGAGAAGGCGTGGCGCGATATGGCCAAGCAGGTTGCACACGAAATAAAAAACCCGCTTACACCGATGAAGCTTGGCATTCAACAACTCGTACGCACCTATAACGCGGGAGATCCGCGATTTACCGAAAGGCTACAAAGAATCTCTGAATCTATCATCGAACAGATCGATAGCCTATCAACGATTGCAACGGAGTTCTCTGCATTTGCTAAACTCCCGGAAACGAATTTGACTAAAATAAACTTGATCGAGGAAATCATAAAAGCGATGAATTTATTCAATAGTTCCACCCATACGAGTATCCTGTTGACAAATAATACGAATGACCACGAAGTCTTCATTCTTGGTGATAGAGATCAAGTACTGCGATCGTTCAATAACCTGTTCAAGAATGCTATCGAAGCTAGTATCGGACGAAAAAGAGTACGTATTGACGTTAATCTTCATTACAAAGATGACAAATGGATCATTATTCGGATTGATGACAACGGCTACGGAATCCCCGACGAGGTAATTCCCAATATTTTCAAACCTAATTTCACCACCAAAAGTTCGGGAACGGGACTTGGGCTCGCTTTTGTAAAGCAAACCGTAACCGGGATTGGTGGTCGAATAAGATTTATTACCAAAGCTAACGTAGGAACAACGTTTTTTATCACGTTACCCAAACTGGAAGAATAGAACTCGATTATTGGCGCTAGCACTTGCGCGCGTTAAGGGGGAGGAGAATACTTCTGTTACACAGCAGTATACGGTCGACAAATTTAATGGCGTACTCCCAATGCCCTAAAAGCCAAAAGGGAGCCATACGGGTTTCCACTAATAATATACGCCATGCAAAAGAGGGTCCTTATGGGACCCTCTTTTGCACTGAAAATGTGTAAAAATTTCTTTGTATATATTATTACACGATTATTTTAGGACAAGTCCCGCCCGTCCCATAATCGCATTCTCATTATAAAGTAAAACAGTGTATGCTCCTTTCTGAAATTTATCCAATGGCCACATAAACTGATATTCCTCCCCTTTATTAGTGAATTTTATTAGATCTTTAAATGTGTATTGTAATTTCTCACCATGCACATAAAAAATGTCGTCAGCATCGCCAAATAAATTCCCTACAGGATCGATAATGCGTACAAAAACCTCTTTGGTTCCCGCCTTGGCCAATGTATTGTCAGCTATGGAAAATAAGATCTGAAGTTCGCCGACTCGACGTGCTTTTGCTTCCACGTCGATATTTCCATTTTTAGAAATTGAGACACCGTTAACTTGAATATTGGATACTTTTAATGCCGAAGCCGCGACTACCTGATCTTTCAATACCGTGTTTTCCTGCGAAAGCGTATTTACTTGCTGATCAACATAGGTTATTTGGTTTGCCAGCACACTATTTTCGCGCTTCAGCAGTTCATTCTTCACCTTTAATTCATTGAGGCTGATGCGAAGATTCGAAACGTCTCCTTTCAATGCTGCGACCTCTTTCCTCGCCGACAAAATATCGTCTTCGGTTATCGTTTGATTTTCGAGTTTAGCACGTAGGCCTTTAATAATTCCACGCGCCCGACTTTCGGACTCTTCTAAAACATCGTCAGGATTATCGCCTTTTAGGGACACCAGATTGTCTAATTCAGCTTCAATACGATCGATTTCTATTTGTAAGTCCTGCTTCTGAATCGCCATCGTATACAGCTTTTCTCCCGAAGACTTGAATTTAACATAAAAATAAACATTCGTCGCGAGTAAGGCTGCTATTGCAATGATGAAAAAATATATTTTCGAGTTATTTTTCTTCGCAGGCTCCTCAATATTCTTTACAGACGAATCAAAGGAGGCATCGTTTTCTATATCTTCTAAATCTTGTATTTCTTGCATTATTATCTTCTTCTCCGTTACTTTAAAGCAACTTAAATATTAACAATGTGTTACTCAGCAAAAACTATTCCAACGAACACATTATCAGGGATTGATTTTTTATTCGAAATAATTCATAACCTCAAAGCCTCCCTTTCTTATATATTCTTCCTTACGCATCAGTTGCAAGTCACTTGCGACCATCTCCTCCACAAGACTTGACAAGTCATATTTAGGTGTCCAGCCTAATTGGGTATTGGCTTTGCGAGGGTCGCCAATAAGCAAATCCACCTCCGTCGGACGAAAATAAGCTGGATCCACCTTAACTACGTTTTGACCAAGTTTAATATTTTCAGCAGGAATATTCAGTTCGGCCAATTTTTCCATATCGCAGTCGATAATTACCCCTTTTTCATTCTCATTTTTACCACTAAACTCGATTTCCACGCCAACTTCAGCAAATGCCATTCGAACAAACTCACGCACGGACGTGGTTACTCCAGTTGCGATAACATAATCCTCCGGTTTATCTTGCTGAAGCATCAACCACATCGCCTCCACATAATCTTTTGCATGGCCCCAATCACGTTCCGCCGAAAGGTTACCAAGATAGAGTTTATCTTGAAGGCCAAGCGCAATTTTTGCAACGCCCCGTGTAATCTTACGTGTTACAAATGTCTCCCCACGTACGGGACTCTCATGATTAAAAAGTATACCGTTACACGCGTACATGTTGTAAGCCTCACGGTAATTTACGGTGATCCAATAGCCGTACATTTTCGCAACAGCATAAGGACTACGTGGGTAAAATGGCGTACGCTCATTTTGAGGAACCTCTTGTACCAGCCCATACAGTTCCGATGTGGAAGCTTGGTAGATACGTGTCTTGTTTACCAAATTTAATAAGCGTACCGCATCTAATATGCGAAGTGTTCCAATTGCATCTGCGTTGGCGGTGTATTCGGGTGTATCAAAACTTACTTTAACATGAGATTGCGCGGCTAAATTGTATATCTCGTCGGGTTGTACCTCCTGAACAATTCTAATCAAATTAGAGGAATCGGTCAAGTCACCATAATGCAGAATAAAATTACGTTTACTCACATGTGGATCCTGGTAGAGATGATCGATTCTATCCGTATTAAACATAGAAGAACGGCGTTTTAATCCATGAACAATATATCCCTTTTTCAAAAGAAATTCCGCGAGATAGGCGCCATCTTGCCCAGTTATACCTGTAATAAATGCTATTTTAGGACTATCCATACTTTTCGACATATGACAAAAATAACAATTATTAAAACTTTTTATCAATTTATTAACATGCGCTCGGGAATAATGGCAGAAATCATCCTCGTTTTTTTCGTAGTGTTCGAAAATTTAAAATCAGAAAGATACTTAGGCGATTAGAAGCAATTTTATGTTCAATAAAATCAAAAAATATAAAAGCCTGAGAAATGATCCTCAGGCTTTCAAAGTACACTCAATTTATGAGCGATATATTAACGATGTCTAGTCTTCCACTCTACTAAAGTTAAAAACAAGATTACCACTGCCTTCATCCAACGGAATTGGCATTCTCATCACCAATGATTCCCCATCGGTGTAAGAAAGATCAAGTCTGTAGCCTGTCGTGACATTCTTCGGTGTTTCCCCAGCGTATATTTTCTTAAATTGAAACTCGGGTTGTACATTATCATTTTTATTATCATATACCGACCAAACTATTGCTCGCACAGCGCCGTCAGCGCACAATGTACCCGATGCATTGAACGTAATCGAACCTCTGTGATTCCCACCAGGAAGTGTCCATGTAGAACCTACAAAACAGTCCACTGGCGCTTCGTCAAAAATATTCTTAATGGTGTATGCGGAGGGAATATCTTCACGATCGACTGAATTCAAGATCCATTTACCTTTTAAACCACTACGCCACTGCCCTGCGGAAGGATCATTCTGACCAACGGAGCCGGAACTCTGCGTAGATGTTGATCCATTACTAGACTTCTTCTGTGCTCCACAAGAAGCCAACAACAGCATACATACAATCAAAGTGAATGCTGATAAGATATGTTTTCGCATAATGTAAAATTTAGTTTTCTAATTTTGAGTATATTCGCAAATATATAAAAAACCCTTGATGAGTCAGTCCAAAAATCATACCATAAGCAAAATAGTAGCTAAAGCTGTACTTAGGTTGACTGTAATTATAATTGCCGCACCGATTGTCGTATATTTCACCGATGCAGATACACTGGAATCCAAAGTAAGTTTCCCCTCGGTATGGTCCATTATATCACCAATATTACTTTTGTTAAGTTTTATTGCCCTATTAGTCGCCGTTTTAAAGAACAAATATGAGCGCATCGAACTGAATTGGCTAATGGCGCTGGCGGGAATATTCACCTGCTTGTACCTCATCGTATTTTACACCCGTGTTCTGGGCATGTTTAATTAAAAATAGTCTACATGTACAAAAAAAGAATATGGACAGTTTCTAATAATATCTTTAAGGTCATTATTACCTTGATAGCCTTGTATTGGGTCTCCACAAAAATATCATTTAACGACTTAAAAGAAGCATTTGAGAATTGCAGTCCCGGTTATTTTCTGCTCGGATTATTGAGCTATGCAATATCCCAAATTATTGCATCTTCCAGGTTGAACACCTTTTTACAAGCAATAGGCTTAAATGTAAGTGAACGCTATAACATGCGATTATATCAACTTGGATTGCTTTACAACTTCTTCCTCCCTGGAGGGATCGGCGGTGACGGATACAAAATCTATTTCCTGAAAAAAAACCATAATATTCGAGGTAGAAAAATATTAAGTGCTGTTTTTTTTGATCGCCTTAGCGGACTATGGGCGTTAGGAATAATAACGGGGGTACTGGTTATGTTTATGCCTAGACTCGAAATCCCGAATACAGTTACCATCGCGTGCCTAGTCTTAGGGAGTGCAACTTACCTGTATGTTATGCATTTATTTTTCAGGAACTTTTTTAAGCGATTTATCGAAACGCATATTAAAGCACTCGCTGTGCAGGGGTTTCAAGTCTTGAGTGCGGTAGCTATTTTATACGCAATGAACTTCCAAGGGAAATTCTCTCCCTACTTATTAATTTTTCTACTATCTTCACTTGTAGCGATCGTACCGTCCATTTTAGGCGGTGTTGGCCTACGGGAGTCGTTAATGACTTTTGGCGCAGAGTATTTTCAATTAGACAGTCATTTAGCGGTGTTAATTAGCTTGGTGTTTTACGTGATATCCTTATTAATTGCGACCTCCGGTATTTATTACATTATACGTCCGAGTCGGTTAGGAACCGACAGAATGCCTTCTGCTACCGAAGTAGAACAGGAACTCGAAAAAGAAGAATAAACTTATGGCAAATATTATAATTACTGGAGCAAGCAGCGGCGTCGGATTTGAAGCTGTGTTGGACCTAACGGCAAACAAGGACAACAAAGTCATCGCGCTGGCGCGTTCCGCTGACAAGCTGCGTAAATTGCATGAAATAGCGACATCGTTAAACCCCGATGGCGGTCAGCTTTTTCCCGCACAGTTTGATATCGTGTACGACGAATACCAACGCAGCCTTATACCGTTTATCAAATCAAAATTTGATACGGTCGACATTCTAATTAATAACGCAGGCATGCTGGTGAACAAACCTTTTCTAGAAACGACAATCGAGGATTTTACGCAAGTCATTCAAACAAACTTGTTTGGCCATGTCCAAATGATAAAACATGTGGTGCCCTTGATGAAAAAAGGAAGCCATATTGTAAATATCGGAAGTATGGGAGGTTATCAAGGATCTGTCAAATTTCCCGGATTAGCCGCCTACTCAGCCAGCAAGGCAGCGATTGCGGTTCTTACCGAATGCCTTGCTGAAGAATTTAAAGAGCAGGAAATTAGCGTAAATTGCTTAGCCCTAGGCTCCGCGCAAACGGAAATGTTCGAAGCGGCATTCCCTTCGATGCAGGCCGGTACGCTCGCTTTTGAAATGGGACGATATATCGCAGAGTTTGCACAAAATGGCCATAAATTCTACAATGGTAAAGTACTCCCTGTAGCGAATACAACTCCCTAGGAACAGCGTCCAAGAACAGCGTATAAATCTACGATCTATCTCTTGCGTGGCATTACATGCTGTGGAGCCACTCAACTAAATCTTCCATTACCTCATCACTAAAGGTTTCCTCTAATTGAGCGTACTCACTTATACTTCCTGTTTTTGCACGTTGAAAAAAATGGTTAAGTCCCTCATAAACCTTTAACGTAGGTTCCAATCCACTTGGTAGATTTTTAGTCAGGCTCTCTAGGTTCACGGCGTAGGGCACTTGTACATCTTTGGTACCATACGCGGCAAAAACAGGAACATTGATCTGCCGAATGAACGGTACAGGATCGATCCGCATAAAATAACGATAAGGTGGCGTAACGAGCATTCTGAATTCATTTTTCTGGTCTTGCGTTGGGTTTGGGAAAACGGACGAAACGTTATTCATAATTTGCAAATAAGCGTCCTGATCAGAGAGATCACTTTTAACAATCGCAAAGTTTTTCCGATTTATCAGGCGTGCATGCTGGAGCTCCTCTTGGGAAAGCCCTACGGAGCGACCCACTTCATATGCTTGCAACACCATCAAGGAGTCGATCGCGATCGCTGGTGGCGCTAATAAACCTATAAAATTCACTTCTGCGGAACGCTGACCTGCAACTAACATGGCAATTAACCCGCCTTCACTATGTCCTATAATCCCTATATTATTCGGATCGACATTCTTTTGCTCCCGCAAATAATCCAGGGCACCTATGACATCTTTACTAAAATCACCGATCGTACTATTGGGGTAATCTCCTTTTGACTTTCCCACGCCGCGATCATCAAAACAAAGAACTGCGATCCCCCGTCTTGTAAGATAGTCCGCGATAACTTTAAACGGCTTATGCCCATCCACGGTTTCATCCCGATCTTGTGGACCGCTACCGGTAACCATTACAACAGCGGGCATTAATTGTGCCTGTTCGCGTGGCAGGGTTAAAGTGCCTGCCAGTTTCACTTGGTCGAACTCGTTATAGAAGTTCACCTTCACCGTATCATAGGGATAAGGTGCACTGGGGGTTTGCGGTCGACGCCTTACTTCCTTCACATTAGAATGCAGAACCAATGGAATACTTTTATCTCCACGCTTGAAAACGCCGTCGATTTTCGTTGAACTTACCTGAGTGCCCTCAAAGAAAATCATATTCTGGCTACTGGCCAAAAAGATCGAATCTCCTTTTATTTTAACGCTCGAGAACTGCAATGCGCTGGCGGCTTCTGCAGGACCAACTACGCTTGCTGTCCAAACCTCATTTAAATCTTTCTCAAGCCTAAATTCCACGGGCAACTTCACACTTTGCACGTCTAGAAAACCACGCCAGTTTCCCTCCATATCTTGGCCCATACAGCCATAAAACTGCACTACTAATATTATTAAAAACACTAATCGCATACACTATCAAATATTTCGGGTCATCACTTCAAATCTGCCTGCACCTAGGCGTCACAATATATACAAAACTCGTACCTAGTTAACAATAACGAATATGAATTTGGTGAATTGTACCCGTATTAGTGCAATATCGAAATTGATCAGATAAATGAATTAATCTTTGATTACACCGTTTTAGTGTTGCCGAAAACGAAAAAAAGCATAATTTTGATAAATATATTTTTTCGAAATTTCAAACTATGAGAAAACTATTGGGATTTGTACTTACGCCTATTTTTTACTTATGCTTCACACTGACTTTAATCATATTTCACCCAGTTCAATGGTTATGTCTTAAATTCGGCGGGTATAATGCACACAAATGGAGCGTCGACATACTAAACGGTCTACTCGTTGCATGCAATTATATTCTTTTTAATCGGACGAAGTTTATCGATAACACGAATCTCCCTTTAGACCGTCCCATTATATTTGTTGCAAACCATCAAAGTACGTACGACATTCCACCGTTAATATATTTTCTACGACGGTTTCACGGAAAGTTTATCTCAAAAATTGAACTAGCCGAAGCTAGAATACCAAGTATATCATTTAACCTTCGGAACGGTGGGGCCGCAAACATTGACCGGTCTGACCCTAAACAATCAATCGCAGAAATACTAAAGTTGGCCGAAAACATGAAGAACAACAATTGGTCCGCGTTCATTTTCCCCGAAGGCACACGCACTAAGACTGGAAAGATGAAGCCTTTTTCGATTGGCGGAATTGCCACTTTAGTGAAGAAAAACCCCACTGCTTTAGTGGTTCCTATTGCAATAAAAAACTCCTATCAAATGGTAAAACATGGGGCGTTTCCCCTCCGCCCCTTCACATCGATGAGTTGGGAAATACTCGATCCAATCGACACCGAAGGATTAAACATAGAAGAAATTGTAAATAAAGCCCACGTTATCATTAAAGAAAAAGTCGAACACGAGCTTCCCTCTAGTTAACTTTCCTCCCTTTCCAGTCGTACTTCCCCATATTACCTGCTAAACCGATATAAACGAGATAGAACGCGTGCACCAAAGTGAGTATCGGCACCTGATACATTAATTCCTTACGACCGGCAAAACCAGCAATTGGGTAGATAAATGCAAGTTCGGCCACGATTTTCATACCTAGGGCAACTAAGAATAGTGTATGAATTTCAGGTAGGTTAATCAAGAACTGGGTCAATCCAACTATCATTGCTAAATTAAATGCCCAAAAGCTCACTCCCAATACAACAACGCGTTTATCTTTATACTTCGTACTTTTTGATGCCCATCTGCGGCGCTGATTAATAAACGATCCAAGCGTCGTTTTCGCATCAGTATAAATTGCAGCATCCAGAGACTTACAGAAAAAAATACGATCGGCATATTGTTCTGCCACTTTGTGTAATAAGAGCTCATCGTCTCCCGAGGCCAAGTTATCGATTCCAGTAAAACCACCCATTTCATAAAACACATCTCTGCGGTAAGCTAGATTGGCTCCGTTACAGGTTGTGGGGCTACCATTTCCAATCCCAGCCGCGCCGAGTCCTATCAAATAAAGGAATTCTAAGGTTTGGAGCCGTTCAAAATAACTCTTTTCTTCCGAATAAATAACTGGTGAAGAGACCATATACGCCTGGGTACGTTCGAAACAACTTATTACTGTCTTCAGCCACTTAGTACCCATCCTACAATCTGCGTCGGTGGTAACAATCACCGCACCTGTTGCGATATCTATCGCGCGCTTAATCGCTAATTTTTTATACGAATTTAGTTTATCTCCTTCATTCAATTGCAGCAGACGTACGCCCTGGTCCGCATAGGATTGCACGATCGACGCAGTATTGTCCGTAGAATGGTCATCGACCACGATAATCTCCAAAAGCTTCTTAGGAAATTCTTGTTTCAATATAGCCTCGATTGTTCGGCCGATATTGTTCTGCTCGTTACGCGCAGCAATCAATATGGATACTTTGGTACTAATCGGATCCGATGAACCGCGATAAGGTTTTATTAAAGACCACCCACGCCGCATATACAACATTAAGACAATATAGACGGCAAGCGTCGCTATCAGAAATAGACTAAGACCTGTTATTACCGACATAATTCACATTAAAAACGAATACAGAACCAACCACTGCTGGCAATATTAAATTGATAAACCAAATAAATGATACAATTGCCATTACAGCAATTTCCTGGGTTGTAATATAGCTGTATAAATTACTGGCTACAAAACTACGCACACTGAAATCAAATAGATCCAAGGAAGGAAGCGCAGACTGTACAAAAAATAAGATAAATATCATCAATACTAACGAAACAAACGGAAGATCAGGAATAAAGATCACCATAAGAAGTACATATTGTGAGGTAAATATTATAAATCTGGCTAACGAAAGTGCCAGGACGTACAGGAGTTCACGCGGACTGAACTCCTCTAAAATGGCAAATGATGGTTTTATTTTTTTTAAAAACTTAAACTTCCCTACTAAATAATCCAACCAGTGTACGTTGAAATAGAGAACGACAAACGCAACTGCATAGATCACTCCTAAAAGCCATATACCAAATTTCACAGAACTAGGCGTTGGCAGATATGTTGCAACAAACCATGCAATACTTAATGCACCAAAGACGCTCGTGAGCACAAGCTGAGCGAATAAGCCTACTCCCATTGCAACAGCTCCTGCAGCACGATTTTCAGTTTTAAGTATTAGCACACGCCCGCCGTATTCACCAATTCGATTAGGTGTAAAAATCGCCCACGTCAAACCGCAAAAAACTGACTTGACGGCTTTTCCCCAACTTATTTGCTCGATCCGTCTACTTAGGAACTTCCATTTCACGACCTCTAGCGCCCAATTAAAAAACATCATCACGACCACGCAAATAAGCGTAATATGGAGGACTGCCGGCTCCACACCCGTCATGAGATTTTGGAACTCCAAGAGGTTTTCTTGGTCATTGACTTTTTGAAAAATAAACCAAGTTGCCAAACCCACGATAGTGAGTTTAATTCCGAGATTTAAGTATTTTTTTTGTCGCTTTGTCAATCTTGAAGATAAAAACACAATGTTACTAATTTTTCACGAAACCTAAACTAATCCCGACGGTTAATCTACGAACTCGAGCAAAATTATATCGGATTACATTCGATAAAATAAGCCTGCATTTCGAGATTATCTTTTGCACGCAAGCAAGCATTTCTTCAATAGCATAATCCAGAGACAAGTACAATTAAAATCGTAATATTGTACCATGGAACGAGAAAAGGCGAAAGAACGAATAATTTTAGGTATCGACCCGGGAACGGTAATTATGGGCTACGGGATTATCAAGCAAGTTGGCCAAAAACTCTCATTGATAACTTTAGGCGTTGTTAAAATGGGGCATCTCACCGATCACGGTCTTAAATTGCAGCGTATTTTCAAAAAAACTTCCGCACTCGTACAAGAGTACAATCCAGATTTTGTTGCATTAGAAGCGCCCTTTTATGGAAAAAACATACAAGTTATGCTGAAATTAGGGCGGGCACAGGGTGTTGCTATGGCAGCGGCGCTAAACTACGATATCCCGATTTTCGAGTATTCGCCAAAAAAAATAAAACAATCGGTAACAGGAAACGGTTCAGCGAGCAAAGAACAGGTCGCCGCGATGTTGAAGACAATTTTAGGTTTCAAAGAGAGCCCTGAGTTTCTTGATGCAACCGACGGACTTGCTGTTGCAGTTTGTCACGCGTTTCAGCAAAACACGGCCACTACATCCTCAAAATCGTACTCGGGGTGGGAAGCGTTCGCCAAGGACAATGAAAAGAGAATTCGCTAGAGTTTCACTTGGCGAATAACATTTTTTACGTTCAACTCCACAATATCGGTCATCGATTCGCATTTTAAATAAGCCTGATCATTAAAAAATGAACCGTACCCTTCACGAAGTTGTTTAATATTCTCCGGGGTCGAAAGTACCTGTAACTTGGACGCATCTCGAAGGTCTCTGATCCGGTGCCGCTCGCTCCGCACTCGGTGCACAATAGATGATCGTTCTTCTTGTTGATACTGGCGCACCGTTTTTTCATTGAGATGATCCATCGCAAGTTTTACTAGTGGAAAATTCTCCTTAAAATATTGTGGCATATACACACGGGGATTCCCCTCATAAAATTGTTGATCGAAATCAATTGCACGAATACGAAACTGAAAATCATCGAAGTCAGGTGTAATTTGCATAACAAAATTATAGGCCCTCATGTCACCAAGTAATGAGATGATACAGCGCTCATTAAATTTCACAAATTCTTTGGCCACACGCGTGTGATTATATTCCGGTGTTAGAAGACCATTTTTTACAAAGACATCGCCTGGAATACCGACGATATGTTCCTCGACCAAGGTTGATCGATCAACCAGATAATTGACTTGATTGGGCGATAATATTTCCTCGAGCTCTAAACCGTAAATCCGAGAGGCATCTGCCCGTTTAATATAAAAATAATCATATACGTCATTAAGCCTATTAATAATACGCACACGGAAGGGCTTAGTATTCCCGAAAGCACAATATTCAATACGATCAATAACCTTATGCTCAACTACACGTATATTCCCTGAAGCTTTCAGCACGGCATAGACTACCTTGAGCCCTTCGTAAAGATTATCCTGAAGATGTGGTGGATAAAGTGGTGTTTCCCAATAGGTATCATTGCCGTCCTTATCCATTACGGGAACCGTTTCGGAAAAATTTAAAAGATCCGAATAACATATCGGTAATTTAGCGTCACGTTGATAAATACGTAAGTATTTTGTTAATCCCGCCGCTACCGGGTAAATCGGCTTTTTACGCGAAATCCGAACGTCGTCTATTTCTTTTAAATCCATTTCCGTAAATATACGGAATCAAAAAAACTGCGCAGCAAAAAAAGCACAGAATAACCAACCGAAATACAACAATTTCAAAAATCACACAAGATATTACAAAAAACACAATATTATCCGAAAAATACTTAGTATTTTTACAAAATAATTAAAATTAACATACAAAAATGATTTGTTGTAAAAATGCGTATAAAAGGAAGAAGCTCCCCGGGGAGAGGAACTTCTACGCTAACCAATTATAAACCTATGTTATTTGAGGGAGTACATATTTGTAGTAGCAAAAAAAAACAAACGTTTTTCTCTTTTTGCTACTACAAATATACAAATTATCAGTTTTTTTACAACATTTTTATACATTTTTACATATTTTACAAACAAACACTCAAAAAAAACTAATAAATACAAAATTTATGGATAAAAAATACTCAAATTACGACTTAGACAATCTAGATATTCAGATTTTATCTACATTAATGGAAAACGCATCAATTCCATACACCGAAATAGCCAAAAAACTCATAGTTTCAGGCGGAACCATCCACGTTCGCATGAAAAAAATGGAAGAACTAGGTATAATCAAAGGTTCGGAGCTTATTATTAACCCACAAAAGGTAGGTTTCGATATTACAGCGTTCTTGGGAATCTATTTAGAGAAGGGCTCTCAATACATTGATGCGGTTAAGCAGCTTCAAAAAATCAACGAAGTGGTAGAATTACACTATTGCACGGGACAATACAGTATGTTTGCGAAGATAGTCTGTCGCGATACGGCACATTTACGTAAAGTGTTAAACGAAGATATCCAAGCCTTGACTGGGATTCAGCGCACCGAGACGATAATTTCGCTTGAAGAGAGTATAAAACGGCAAATTACTCTATAGAAACTAAAAAAGGACGCTCGAGCGTCCTTTTTTAGTTTCTATATTATTTTTTTGAGCAATTCAACATAAAACCGAACGCCTTTGTCTATTTCCTTCAGATAGATGAACTCATCCGCGGTATGTGATCTCGAAGAGTCACCCGGCCCTACTTTAATGGAAGGAATTGGCAACAGTGCCTGATCGCTCATTGTGGGACTCCCATAGGTACGCGCGCCCAAAGCCAACCCCGACAGAACGATAGGATGCAATAAATCAATAGACGACGGATTCAGTCTGGTAGAGCGCGGAGCGACATCGACGTGAACCTCAACGTGCGCTTTTACCATTTCTAAAACCTCTAAATTGCTATACACATCCGTTGTTCTTACATCAACGACAAAAGTACACACGTCAGGAACAACATTATGTTGCGTACCTGCTTGAACTAGCGTCACCGACATTTTGACTGGTCCCAAATGGGTTGATTCTTTTGGAAACTCAAACGTCTTAAACCATTCAATTGCCTCCATGGCTTTGTAGATCGCGTTTTCACCCTCGTCGCGCGCAGCATGACCAGACACGCCCCTAACCGTACAGTCAAGTACCATCAATCCCTTTTCCGCCACCGCCAAATCCAACAACGTAGGTTCGCCTACAATGGCAAAAGACATCTCTCCAATGTGCTTATAGGCCTCTTCTATTCCATTTTTCCCAGAAACCTCTTCTTCGGCAGATGCTAAAAAACAAATATTGTAGGCTAAATCCTCCTGGTCATAAAAATATAAGAACGCAGAAATCAGGGCAACCAAACAGCCTCCGGCATCATTACTACCAAGCCCAAATAATTTACCGTCTTCTAGAATAGGCTCAAAAGGATCCTTCGTGTACCCTGCATTCGGCTTTACCGTATCGTGATGCGAATTTAGCAGAACACAAGGCTTAAGGTCATCTTTATATTTATTGTATGCCCAAACGTTATTTCCATAACGATGAACTTCGACGCCACGCTGCTGAAGAAAATGGCACAACAAATCTGCGGTGCCATTTTCTTCTCGGCTGAACGAGGGGATTCGAATAAGTTCTTGTAATAACGAGGTTCCCGCGTCAATTAAATCCGCGAGTTTATCATTCATCATACAACCCTCCAGCCTTTTTAGCGGATAGCTTAATCCCTTTTATGAACGCAGAGCTAAAGCCGTGATGTTCCATTTCATTCAAGCCTGCAATGGTGCATCCTTTTGGGGAGGTTACTTTATCAATTTCATGCTCAGGATGACTGGACGTTTGCAAAAGTAAATCTGCCGCTCCTTTTGCTGTTTGTACCGCCATCTTAAGTGCATCATGCGCATGAAATCCGATTTCTACCCCGCCTTGAGACGCTGCGCGTATTGCCCGTAGAAAAAAAGCGATTCCGCACGCGCAAAGTGCCGTCGCGGATGTCATCAAATCCTCTTGAATAACAACTACTGATCCTACCGATTCAAAAAGCTTTACGACACTCGAAACCGCTTCCGTTGACGCTAGGTCCGTAGCAATACAGGTCATCGACTGCCCGATGACGATCGCTGTGTTCGGCATCGCCCGAACAACCTGCATTTCTTCTCCGATTACATTTCGAATATCTTCACAAGTAACTCCCGACACGACAGATACTATTATCTGCTGGTCATTCAAAGACCCTTTGATTTCGTCCAAAACACGCTTTAGTTGCTGGGGGAGCACCGCTAAAACAACAATATCCGATGCCAAAACGGCTTGCGAATTATTATCACCAACTTGAAATCCGAGTCTCGCTTCATGCTGAAGCAAAGCAAGATTACGCCGTGTCAGGATGATTTCCTGCGCGGCGTATTGTTCCGACTTAACTAAACCTTTACCAAGCGATAAACCAATATTTCCGCTGCCGATTATTGCTATTTTACTCATGAGTCTATTCTACGTTGATAATAAACAAGTGCCAAATTCTCCCTGCTGGTACTTATGTAGGTTTACGGCTTTACCAATATATACATTTTTAACACCTTTACCAATAGCGTAAAACGCATTTTCCAATTTTGGTATCATACCTTCATATATCACGCCCGCACCTTTTAAATCTTCGAACTCCCCAAGTTTGATCGAGCGGATTACAGAATTATCGTCCTCCACATCTCGCAGCACACCATTTTTTTCGAAACAATATATCAATCTCGTTTCGAAGGTTTTGGATAACGCTATGGCTAGAGAGGAAGCGATGGTATCGGCATTTGTGTTAAGCAATTGCCCAAGACCATTATGTGTGATAGCAGAAAATACGGGTGTCAATCCGGATTCTAAAATCCTCTTTATGCTTAACACATTTACAGAATCGGCAAGAATATCACCCACAAAACCGTAATCAACTTCCCGTGCAGGTCGCCGAATTGCTTTGATTGTATTTGCATCCGCCCCACTCAAACCAATCGCGTCACACCCGAACATTTGAAGCTTGGCGACCACAGTCTTATTGGTTAGACCTGCATACACCATCGTAACGACCTCAAGCATTTTCTCATCGGTTACCCGTCGTCCTTCAACCATTTGTGCTTCAATACCGAGGCGTGAAGCGATACGCGTAGCAATCTTTCCGCCACCATGCACGAGTATCTTTTTTCCTTGTAATGCCGAAAATTTTTCCAAAAAATCATCTAGGTTATTGGGACTGTCAATAACGTTTCCACCAATTTTAATTATATGCAATACACTACTCATTCGTGAATTTCTATTTTAATGTATCCAATTTCTGTAACATACGCTTTAATACAGTTTGCGCAGCCCACACCCGGTTGCTCGCCTCTTTGATGACTAAGGAATTCGGGCCATCGAGTATCTCCGAGGAGAGTTCTAAATCACGACGTACAGGTAAGCAGTGCATCACTTTAGCATTATTTGTCAAACCGAGCTTCTCGTTATCGAGCATCCAATTAGTACTCACCGGATAGACCTTCCCATACTCATGAAAAGAAGACCAATTTTTCACGTACACAAAATCAGCACCAGTTAACGCCCCATCCAAATCATGCGTAATGTTTGCGCCATTCGTAAATTCCTCGCTGAGTTCATAACCCTGAGGGTGCGCAATTGTAAAGTCAACAAGACCTTGCTCCTGTGCCTTCGACATCCACTCCGCAAACGAATTAGGTACCGCTTGAGGAAGCGCCTTTACATGTGGCGCCCATGCTAGTACAACCTTAGGCTTTTCAACATTTTTATGTTCGGAGATGGTGATAAGATCGGTTAAACTTTGAAGTGGATGTCGGGTTGCGCTCTCAAGCGAAACAACAGGTACGCCACAAAATCTGACGAATTTATTAAAAAGATCTTCTGTATAATCAGCTTGCTTGTCCTTCAAACTTGGAAAAGAGCGCAGTCCCAGAATATCACAATATTCCCCCATCACGGCCGCAGCTTCACGAATATGTTCAACCGTGGTACCATCCATAATAACCCCATCCCGGGTCTCCAGCGCCCAACCTTCTTTATCCATATTGAGCACCATAACATTCATTCCTAGATTTAGCGCCGCCTTTTGTGTACTTAAACGCGTGCGAAGGCTCGGATTCAAAAACACGAGTCCGAGCGTTCTATTTTTACCTAATGCTTGTAGCGCATAGGGTGAGGACTTCAAAGCAAGTGCTTCATCAACAATACTGGTCAAATCGTCGACATCCGAAACGGAAAAAAATTTCTTCATTTTATAAACGAGTTAAGCCTTCAATCTTCCATCGAAAGCTGTTAAAAATCTATCTGCTATTGACTTGGTAATATTCAGTGCTGGCAAAATACGAATCACACTTGGTTTTGCTTCCCCCGTAAAGATCCGGTCTTTAAACAATAGGTCTTTCTTAACAGATGTTAGCTCTTCGGGCAGCTCAATACCAATCATCAATCCCCTACCACGCACTTCTATGACTTTATCAAACTTACGCAACTCGGAAATCAGATACGCTCCCACGGTGCGCGCATTATCCAACAAATTATCTTGCTGGATTACATCAAGCACAGCAATACCAGCGGCGCAAGCAAGGTGATTTCCGCCAAAGGTTGTCCCTAACATCCCGTATGTCGCTACAAACCTAGGTGCAATCGAGATCCCTGCAACCGGAAACCCATTTCCCATGCCCTTGGCCATCGTATAAATATCGGCCGATACGCCCGCGTAATCATGCGAATAAAAATCTCCTGTTCTTCCGTAACCACACTGGACCGAATCGGCAATAAACACGGCCCCGGAGGAATCGCACAACGAGCGGATTAATTTCAAAAAAGAAACAGACGCTTCACGAATACCACCGACACCCTGAATGCCCTCGATAATTACTGATGAAATCTCCGAACCAAACTCATTAAAGGCGTTTGTTAACGCTTGCTCATCATTGAAGGGAAGAAACACCACATTATTCGTTTCATTAACTGGTGCGATGATTCCTGGGTTATCGGTCGCACTTACAGCAAGCGACGTACGACCATGAAATGCCTTCGTGAAGGCTATAATCTTCTTCCGGTTATTGTAAAAAGACGCTAACTTGAATGCGTTTTCATTTGCTTCCGCACCGGAGTTACATAAAAACAGAGAATAGGCGCTTTTGCCCGTTACTTCGCCCAATTTCTTCGCAAACTCATGTTGAATAGGAATCTCGATCGAATTCGAATAAAACCCAATATTGTTTAACTGTTCAGTTAACCGCTCCACATAGTGGGGGTGTGTATGACCTATCGAAATAACAGCATGACCGCCATAAAGATCAAGATACTCATTACCATCATTATCCCAAACGGTTGAGCCTTGAGCCTTAACAATATTGATGGGATTTATAGGATAAACATTAAATAAGTCCATTAAAATAAATATAGTTTAGTGGGAAACCCTGTGTACAAATATAACCAAGACATGTCTCAATTAACTAACTAAATACGGAATATACAAGAAGAAAATTCACAAAAAAACCTCGGCAAGTATGCCGAGGTTTATAATTCTTAAGCGAGCAGAAAAATTAATCTTCTTTCTTATCTTCCGTTGCAGGTGCATCTGTAGCTGGTGTTTCTTCAGCTGCAGGAGCATCTACCTCTTCTTTCACCACTTCTGTAGCCTCAGCCGCAACAGTCTCAGTAGCTTTCTTTTTCGAGCCACCGCGACGTCGTGTTGATTTCTTCTCAACTTCAGCTTTTTTACCGTAGATTTCGTTGTAATCTACTAGCTCGATAAACGCCATCTCTGCATTATCACCTAACCGATTTTCCAGCTTAATGATACGAGTATAACCACCCGGACGAGTTGCTACTTTTTCAGATATTTCACGAAATAAAATCGAAACAGCATCTTTATCTTTAAGATAAGCGAAAACTGTACGACGTGAGTGCGTTGTATCGTCTTTTGATTTCGTAATCAAAGGTTCAACATACGTACGTAACGCTTTTGCTTTTGCTAACGTTGTCGTAACGCGTTTGTGTTTGATTAATGAAGTCGCCATATTAGCTAACATCGCCTTACGGTGACTGTCAGTGCGGCCTAAGTGGTTAAATTTTTTTCCGTGTCTCATTTTTGTTCTTAGTTTTTGTGCATACCGTCCGCAATTAGTTTATTTTCTTGTGCGGGGAATTATGCAACAGGTCGCTATATATTAAAATTTTACTATTTTATTCTTCGTCTAACTTATATTTAGACAAATTCATACCGAATGATAAACCTTTCGATTTAACAAGCTCTTGAATCTCGCTCAACGACTTCTTCCCGAAGTTACGGAACTTCAACATGTCAGCTACATCGTATGTGACTAATTCTGCTAAAGTACGGATATCGGCAGCTTTTAAACAGTTCAATGCACGAACAGAAAGATCAAGATCAACTAATTCCGTTTTCAAAATCTTACGCATGTGTAAAATTTCTTCATCAACAACTTTAGTTTCTTCTTTTGTCTGCGATTCGAGCAACATATTTTCATCAGAGAACAACATGAAATGTTGTATCAAAATCTTCGCAGCTTCTTTTAGTGCTTCTTCAGGGTGAATAGAACCATCTGTAGAAATATCTAACAACAATTTCTCGTAGTCAGTCTTTTGTTCCACACGATAATTTTCGATACTATATTTTACATTCTTAATCGGCGTATAGATTGAATCAACTGCAATAAAACCTACGGGGCCATCAGTAACTTTATTTTCTTCAGCATTAACATAACCACGTCCTTTAGCTACTGCCAATTCAACCTCAATTGTAACGGAGGTATCCATATTACAAATAACAAAATCGGGGTTCAACACAGTAAAGTTATTAGAGAACTTAGTAATATCACCTGCTTTGAATTGTCCTTGACCGTTGATCACAACAAAGATCTTTTCATTATCACCTTGATCTCCGGTTTTCTTGAAACGTACTTGTTTCAAGTTAAGAATGATCTCTGTAACATCTTCAACAACACCTTTGATAGTGGAGAATTCGTGCGAAACGCCTGAAAACCTTATCGACGTAATTGCATATCCTTCCAGTGAGGACAATAAAATACGGCGCAAAGCATTACCAATAGTTACACCAAAACCTGGCTCTAATGGACGAAATTCGAATGTACCATCAAAATCAGTCGATTTTTGCATGATAACTTTATCCGGTCTTTGAAATGCTAAAATTGCCATTTATTTCTTTTTAAAAGTTTTTATTAATAACATAAAATATAACAAAAGTAAGTACGGTCGATTAGAACCATACTTACTTCTATTAATTATTATTTAGAGTACAACTCTACAATTAAATTCTCTTTAATGTTTTCGGGAATATCTGATCTTTCAGGGAAAGTAACAAACGTTCCACGCAACTCGTTAGCGTCCCATTCTAACCAACCAAATTTGTTGATTCTTCTACCTTCTACTGAAGCACTAATTGCTTCAAGAGACTTAGAACGCTCGCGTACTTCAACTACGTCACCAGGACGTAGGCTATATGATGGAATGTTAACGACATTACCGTTAACAGTAATATGTTTGTGTGATACTAACTGACGAGCAGCAGCGCGTGTTGTAGCAATGCCTAAACGGTATACAACGTTATCTAAACGAGCTTCTAATAATCTCAAGAAGTTCTCACCAGTAACACCTTGTTTAGCAGATGCCTTTCCGAATAAAATACGAAATTGACGTTCTAATACACCATACGTGTATTTTGCTTTTTGTTTTTCTAACAACTGAATCGCGAATTCAGATTGTTTTCCTCTTCTTCTTGAAGGACCATGTTGTCCAGGAGGATAATTCTTTTTCTCTAGTGCTTTATCTGGGCCAAAAATTGGTTCCCTGAATTTACGAGCTATTTTGGACTTAGGTCCTGTATATCTTGCCATTTTTTCTTTCTGTTTGAAGTATCTATCAACCTATAGCTGATGAATCTTATCTTAAAACAATTCTGTTATTAAACTCTTCTGCGTTTCGGAGGACGACAACCGTTGTGCGGAAGTGGAGTAATATCCTTTATTGTCGTTACATCAATCCCAACTGTTTGTAATGTACGGATTGCAGATTCACGTCCTGATCCTGGTCCTTTTACAAAAACCTCAACTTTACGTAATCCTAAATCATGAGCCACTTTACCACAGTCATTCGCTGCTTGAGAAGCCGCGTATGGGGTGTTCTTTTTCGAACCTCTAAAACCCATTTTACCTGCTGAAGACCAAGAGATAGTCTGCCCTTGATTGTTCGTTAAAGTAACGATGATGTTGTTAAAGGTAGCGTTGATATGAGCTTGACCTACAGGCTCAATAACAACAATACGCTTTTTAGTAACCTTTTTACTTTTAGCCATTTCTTAATTATTATTTAGTAGCTTTTTTCTTGTTTGCAACTGTCTTACGTTTACCCTTACGTGTACGTGAATTGTTTTTCGTACGTTGTCCACGAACTGGTAAATGTTTACGGTGACGTAAACCACGGTAACATCCAATGTCCATTAAACGCTTAATGTTCAATTGAACTTCTGAGCGTAAAGCGCCTTCTACTTTTACTTCGTCGTTGATAATGGTACGAATAGCAGCTAGTTGTTCATCGTTCCATTCTGATACTTTAACGTCTTCGCTGATTCCTGCTTTTTCCAAGATATAAGCAGCGGTAGAACGCCCAACACCGAAAATATAGGTAAGGCCTATTACGCCTCTTTTGTTTTTAGGTAAATCTATACCTGATATCCTTGCCATATAATACTTTAGCGATTGTGTGAATTAAATACTAGCCCTGACGTTGTTTAAACTTAGGGTTCTTTTTGTTGATAACAAAAACCTTTCCTTTGCGACGGATGATCTTACAATCCGTGCTGCGTTTTTTTATTGATGCTCTTACTTTCATTGTAGTAATATTTTTAAAAGCTAATTAAAATAAAGAGTATGGCTCGCCTACTTATAACGATACGTAATCCTACCCTTTGTTAAATCATAGGGAGACATTTCCAACTTAACTTTATCCCCAGGAAGAATCTTAATATAATGCATACGCATTTTACCAGAGATGTGCGCGATGATCTCGTGTCCATTCTCTAATTCTACTCGGAACATAGCGTTTGAAAGCGCTTCCCGAATTATACCGTCTTGTTCTATCGAGGCTTGTTTAGCCATATATTTTAACTTAAATTACGTCTTTAGCCTGTATAAACAGGAGTGCAAAGATAAATAAAAATCATTGAAATCCAATTACTTTTTACTCAAAACTTTCTCTACGTGTTCGAAGGTCAAAAGTACATCTGGTTTTCCTTTACGAATTGCCACCATTTGCTCGAAATGCGCAGACAACTTTCCGTCAACCGTACTGACGGTCCAACCATCGTCCCAAAACTTGACTCCAGCTTTACCGGCGTTAATCATCGGTTCAATACAAATAACTAATCCTTCTTCTAGTTTAGGTCCTGATCCACGTTTCCCATAGTTGGGAACTTCCGGCTTCTCATGTAGATATAAACCAACACCATGACCGACCAACTCCCTCACTATTCCATAATTAAAGGGACTCACATGTTCCTGAACGGCAGATGCAATATCACCTACTCGTTTGCCAGCAACAGCTTGCTCCACCCCTTTAAAAAGAGATTCTTTAGTGACATCCAAAAGTTGTTGCGCTTCGGTACTAATCTCACCAACACCAAAGGTGTACGCTGAATCACTTATAAATCCTTTTAAATCAACGCCCCCATCAACCGATACGAGATCGCCTTCCTTTATAACGTAATCACTTGGAAAACCGTGGACGATCTGATCATTTACAGAAATACATAAAGAAAATGGGAAACCATGATAATTCAAAAACGCTGGCGTACCGCCGTGGTCATGAATAAAATCATAAGCTAATTTATCGAGCGAAAGTGTGGTAATACCAGGCTTAATAGCTTTTGCAATCTCACCGAGCAACAACGAGAGTACATCTGCTGACTCTCGTATTTGCTCGATTTGCTCTTCTGTTTTATAATAAACTTTGGACATTAATATTAAATCACTGATTGATCAACACCTTCTACAGACGCTGTTGAACGTCCTTTAACACGCCCAGTCTTCATCAATCCGTCATAGTGACGCATCAATAAGTGACTTTCAATTTGTTGAAGTGTGTCAAGCACTACACCAACTAAAATCAATAATGAAGTTCCGCCATAGAAATGCGCAAATTGATTGTTTACGCCAGCCATACTTGCAATAGCAGGTAAAATTGCGATAATCGCAATAAAGATAGCTCCTGGGAAAGTGATCCGTGAAATCACATTATCAATGAAAAGATTGGTATCATAACCCGGTTTAATTCCCGGAATAAATCCACCGTTCTTTTTCATATCCTCCGACATCTGTTGCGGATTCACCATGATAGCGGTGTAGAAAAATGTAAAGGCAATAATAAGAACACCGAATGTGACATTATATGCCAACGATGTATAATTACTTAAAGAAGCTAAAAACTCAGACTGTAAATTTGGAAAAAACTGAGATAACGCCATTGGCAAGAACATTATTGCCTGCGCAAAGATGATCGGCATTACACCCGCTGCATTCACTTTTAAGGGGATATACTGTCGTACACCACCAACCTGTTTGTTGCCCACAATTTTCTTTGCATATTGTACAGGAACCTTACGGATACCTTGTACGACAAGAATACTGAAAATAACAACAAAGAATAAAGCAACAAATTCCAACAATAATGGAATCGGACCACCACCACTTGGGCTCATGCGAGATCCCCATTCCGCAACAAGCCCTGCAGGCAACTGCGCAATGATACCTACCATGATAATAAGCGAAATACCGTTACCAATACCTTTATCCGTAATTTTTTCACCAAGCCACATCACAAACAAGGTACCTGCTGTCAATACAATTGCAGAAAGAACTGTAAACAGAGGCTCAGCGATAGTTTTTGCTTCCGCAGGAACTTGTGTTTTCACATAAGCCACCGCTTGAACTAACGTAATTGCCAATGTCAAATAACGCGTGATCTGGGTCATTTTCTTACGACCAGATTCGCCTTCTTTTTGCATTTTCTGAAATGCAGGAACCGCTATCCCCAATAACTGAACAACGATCGATGCAGAAATGTAAGGCATAACTCCTAAAGCAAAAATTGCTGAACGAGAGAAAGAACCTCCGGCAAACATGTTAATTAGATCAACGATGCTATTTCCTTCGGTACTTTTGCCTGCCGCTAACGCATCTGGATTAACACCTGGTAAAACCACGTGACATCCGATACGGTATATTAGAAGAAGCAGTAAAGTCGTAATAATACGATTACGTAGCTCTTCAATTTTCCATATATTGGTTAAGGTTGTGATTAGTTTCTTCATGTAATTTTAAAGTTTTACGATAGACCCACCTGCAGCTTCGATAGCCTTTTGTGCAGACGCAGAAAAAGCATGCGCTTTCACTTCTACTTTTGCAGAAAACTCGCCACGACCTAGAATCTTAACTACATCGTTCTTAGAAACTAAACCATGAGTTTTCAGGGTATCAAAATCTACAGCGGTAAGATTGTTTTTCTCAATTAAGCCAGAAAGTACATCTAAGTTTACACCGACATACTCCACACGGTTAATATTTTTGAATCCAAACTTAGGCACACGGCGTTGTAAAGGCATTTGACCACCTTCAAAACCGATCTTTGTAGAATGCCCTGAACGAGAACCAGCACCTTTGTGACCACGAGTGGAAGTACCACCGCGACCAGACCCCTGACCTCTACCGATACGTTTCTTGTTTTTTACCGAACCTTTTGCTGGTCTTAAACTACTTAAATTCATTTTGTTTTAAGATTGTGTTACGCCTTCGCTCTCACTAAACAGGTCGTAACGATTAAAAATATAAATAATAAAGGGAATGGAAAGTGTCTCACGACCCTTTCCATTGTAATATTAAATAGTCTCGATTGCTACCAAGTGATTCACTTTTCTTACCATACCAATAATGGCAGGTGTAGCTTCAACTTCTATTGAGTGATTAATACGTTTCAACCCTAATGCCTCAATAGTTTTCTTTTGGCGCTCGCTTCTGTCGATAACGCTCTTTATCTGGGTGATTTTAATTTTTGCCATGATAATTAACCGTTAAATACTTTATTTAAATCGACTCCGCGGTTTTGCGCAACAGTATAGGCGTCACGAAGCTTTACTAACGCATCAATAGTCGCTTTTACCACGTTATGTGGGTTCGACGAGCCGAGTGATTTCGCTAATACATCCTTAATACCTGCACTTTCTAATACCGCACGCATTGCACCACCTGCAAGTACTCCTGTACCACCAACTGCCGGTTTAACTAAAACACGACCACCGGAGAATTTCCCGTGTTGTTCATGAGGAACAGTACCATTGATGATAGGAACTTTAATCAAGTTCTTTTTCGCATCATCAATTCCTTTAGTAATTGCTTCGGTAACTTCTTTAGCTTTACCTAAACCGTAACCTACAATCCCGTTTTCATCACCAACGATAACGATCGCCGAAAAACTAAAAGTACGACCACCTTTAGTTACTTTCGCTACTCGTTGGATGCTTACTAAGCGATCTTTAAGTTCGATTTCGCTTGATTTTACTCTTTTTATATTGCTTGTTGCCATGTTTTTCTTGATTAAAAGTCTAAACCGCCCTCGCGAGCACCTTCAGCCAATGATTTCACACGGCCATGGTATAAGTACCCATTACGGTCAAAAACTACTTTGTTAATGCCTGCTGCTACTGCTTTTTCAGCAACCAATTTACCTACAGCTTTTGATTGTTCAACTTTGTTTCCTGAACCCGCAAAATCTTTCGAAATTGAAGATGCTGAAACAATAGTCTTACCTGTTGTATCATCAATAAGTTGTGCGTAAATTCCTTTATTGCTTCTAAAAACCGATAACCGTGGACGTTCAACGGATCCAGTCAGGTTCTTTCTTATTCCTTTTTTGATTCGCTCTCTGCGATTTGTTTTATTTCCTGCCATGGCTATTATTTTTTAGCTGATTTACCTGCTTTTCTTCTCAATACTTCACCCGCAAACTTAACACCTTTACCTTTGTACGGCTCTGGTTTACGGAAGCCACGGATTTTTGCAGCTACCTGACCGACTAATTGCTTGTCAGCTGACTCCAATATAATCGTTGGGCTTTTACCTTTTTCAGAAGTTGTTGTTACTTTAATTTCCTTTGGCAAAACAAAAACAATCGGGTGAGAGAATCCTAAAGTAAGTTCTAATGTATTACCTGTGTTTGTAGCACGGTAACCCACACCGACCAGCTCCTGAGTAGTCTTATAACCCTCTGTTACACCAACAACCATGTTATTGATTAACGAGCGGTACAAACCATGTAAAGCTTTATGTTTCTTTTGTTCCGTAGAACGTGATACTACGATATTACCGTCTTCTTGTTTAACAGTGATATCGCGATCTACTTGTTGTGTTAACTCGCCCTTTGGTCCTTTCACTGTAACCAGATTTTTATCTGATACGGCAATCGTTACTCCCGAAGGAATAGCGATAGGGGCTTTTCCAATTCTTGACATTTCTTCTGTGTTTTTTACCTAGATTAATAAACGTAACATAAAACCTCACCACCTACGTTCTGTAGTTTAGCTTCTTTATCTGTCATAACTCCTTTAGAAGTTGACAAGATAGCAATACCTAAACCATTTAAAACACGAGGCATGTTGTCAATATTTGCATACTTTCTTAAACCAGGTTTACTCACACGCGTCAAAGTGCGAATAGCCGGAATTTTGCTAACTGCATTGTATTTCAAAGCAATCTTTATGTTCCCCTGAGGACCATTTTCTTCAAATTTGTAATTAGCAATATAACCTTTGTCAAAAAGAACTCTCGTGATCTCTTTTTTAAGGTTCGATGCAGGAATTTCAACAACCCTGTGGTTGGCCTTAATGGCATTCCTTACTCGTGTAAGGTAATCCGCTATTGGATCTGTATTCATTATTAATAAAAATTAGGACAATGGTTTCCCAAACTAACCTAAGTTCTGGACCTACTGTCTGTTAAAAGTGATTCATATACTAAAAAACCCGATAAACCCTTGTGGGGTTTATCCGGGCAAAAGTAATATTTTTTTCTCGATTACCAAGAAGCTTTTGTCACTCCCGGGATTTTGCCATCTAATGCCATCTCACGAAAAGTTACACGAGAGATACCAAATTGACGCATATATCCTTTAGGACGACCAGTCAATTTACAACGGTTGTGTAAACGTACTGGAGAAGCATTTTTAGGTAATTTATCTAAAGCAGCATAATCACCTGCTGCTTTTAACGCTGCACGTTTGTCTGCAAATTTAGCGACTAATTTTTGACGCTTAACTTCACGTGCTTTTATTCCTTCTTTAGCCATTGTTGTTTGGGTTTTGATTTTTGAATGGTAAACCGAATTGCTTTAATAACTCTAAAGCCTCAACATCGTTTCCAGCAGTAGTTACAAAAGTAATATCCATACCTTGGATTTTATTGATTTTGTCAATATTAATCTCCGGGAAGATAATTTGTTCAGTAACACCTAAGTTGTAGTTACCTCTACCGTCAAAACTTTTGTCGTTAATACCTCGGAAGTCACGAATACGCGGCAAAGAAACGGAAATCAAACGATCTAAGAATTCATACATCATGTTATCACGTAAAGTTACACGAGCACCAATAGGCATTCCTTTACGTAATTTAAAATTAGAGATATCTTTTTTCGATTTCGTTGGTACTGCTTGCTGACCTGTAATTAATGTTAATTCAGAAACTGCATTATCAATTAATTTCTTATCAGCCGTTGCTGCACCTACCCCTTGAGATACTACAATTTTCTCCAGTTTAGGAACTTGCATAATGCTTTTATACTGGAATTTATCTTTAAGCGCTGTACGGATCTCCTCCGTATATCTCGCCTTCAATCTTGGTACGTAAGTCATTATTTAATTTCCTCCCCTGATTTTTTTGCGTAACGAACTATTTTGCCATCTGCATTAACTTTACGACCAATTCGAGTAGTATCACCCGTCTTAGCATCGATTAAAGCTAAATTAGAGATGTTGATCGCAGCTTCTTTCTCGATGATACCACCATTAGGATTAGCTGCACTTGGTTTAGTGTGTTTTTTAACGATGTTAGCGCCTTCAACGACTGCTCTATTAGCGTCAACTAAAACTTGCAATACTTTTCCTTGAACACCTTTCGAGTTTCCAGCGATAACTTTCACTAAATCACCTTTTTTTATTTTGATCTTGTGAGTTGTAATTGTTTTCTGTGCCATAATTATAAAACCTCCGGTGCTAGTGATACGATTTTCATGAACTGCTTCTCACGTAACTCACGAGCCACTGGCCCAAAAATACGTGTTCCACGTGGTTCATCGTTATTATTTAATAATACTGCAGCATTGTCATCAAAACGAATATAAGAACCATCTTTACGACGAATCTCTTTCTTCGTGCGAACAACGACTGCTTTTGATACAGTACCTTTTTTTACATTCCCTGAAGGTAAAGCGCTTTTTACGGTAACAACGATCTTATCACCGATAGATGCATAACGCTTACGCGTACCGCCTAACACGCGGATTACTAAAACTTCTTTAGCTCCTGAGTTGTCGGCTACATTTAGTCTTGATTCCTGTTGTAACATCTTATTTAGCCCTTTCTAAAATTTCTACCAATCTCCAGTTCTTTGTCTTACTCAGCGGACGAGTCTCCATAATTAATACCGTATCGCCGATACCGCAGGTATTAGTTTCGTCATGAGCTTTAAATTTAGTAGTTTTTTTGACGAACTTACCATAGATCGGGTGTTTCACTTTACGTTCAACCGTAACTACGATAGACTTGTCCATCTTGTTGCTAACTACCAAGCCGATTCTTGTTTTTCTTAATTTTCTTTCCATTTCGACTTTGCGTTTATGCCTCAGAGGCTGTTTCCGATTTTTGAGCATTTCTACGCTTGGTAACTTCTGTAGTCAAACGAGCGATAGATTTGCGTGCTGCTTTGATTACGTTAGGGTTTTCAATAGCAGAAACAGCGTGTGCAAATTTCAATTTGTTAAGAGCAGCCTTCTCTTCCTTAAGACGGGCTGTTAAATCCTCTTGTGATAATTCGATGATTTCTGAATATTTCATTTTATTTCAGTGTTGTATTGGGTTATCAAATAAGTTATACAGAGCCTTGTAGGTAACGGCCACAAGGCTCAACTATTGACATTACCAACGGTTTTATGCTTCTACGTAATCTCTACGTATAACAAACTTCGTTTGTACCGGTAATTTTTGAGCAGCTAAACGTAGTGCTTCTTTGGCAACTTCCAAAGGTACACCTTCTGCTTCAAATAACATACGGCCTGGGCGTACTACTGCAACCCAGTATTCAGGAGCACCCTTACCTTTACCCATACGCACCTCTGCAGGTTTTTTGGTAACAGGTTTGTCAGGGAAAACACGGATCCACACTTGACCTTCACGTTTCATAAAACGAGTTACGGCAATACGTGCCGCCTCGATTTGACGACTAGTGATCCATGCTGGCTCCATTGACTTGATACCGAAAGAACCGAAAGCTAACTCCACTCCACGAGAAGCGTTACCTTTCATGCGGCCTTTTTGCATCTTTCTGAACTTCGTTCTTTTTGGCTGTAACATGTTCGTATTATTAAAATCTGTTTAAAACAGATAAATTTCAATCTTAAAAATTAATTAACCTTTTCTAGCTCCACCGCCACGGTTTCCACCACGGTTTCCACCACGACCACCTTTGCGGTTGTCACGGTCCCCACGACGATCTCCGGCCTCGCTTCCACCACGAGATTTAGTGTTTGAAGTTTGACCAATGTTCGGAGATAGATCACGTTTGCCGTAAACTTCACCTTTACATATCCACACTTTCACACCAATTTTACCGTAAGTAGTCAAAGCTTCTGCTAATGCATAGTCAATGTCTGCACGTAAAGTATGCAAAGGAGTTCTTCCTTCTTTATACTGCTCAGTACGCGCCATCTCAGCACCACCAAGACGGCCAGAACACATAACCTTAATACCTTCAGCACCCATACGCATTGTAGACGCAATAGAGGTCTTCATTGCGCGACGGAATGAAATACGTGCTTCTAATTGTTTCGCGATTCCTTCCGCTACCAACTTCGCATCGAGCTCAGGTCGTTTGATTTCGAAAATATTGATTTGAACATCCTTTTTAGTCAGTTTCTTCAATTCTTCTTTAATCTTGTCAACTTCTTGACCACCTTTACCGATTACGATACCCGGACGCGCGGTGTGAATCGTTACCGTGATGCGTTTTAAAGTTCTTTCAATAACAACTTTCGCTACACCACCTTTTGCAATACGAACAGAAAGGTATTTTCTTATTTTTTCGTCTTCAACTAACTTATCAGAATAGTTGTTGCCTCCGAACCAATTAGAATCCCATCCTTTGATGATACCTAATCTGCTACCTATTGGATTTGCTTTTTGTCCCATTCTAATTATAAATTAACTGTTACGTTGTTTAAAGTATCTACTACCAAAGTTACATGGTTAGAACGTTTACGAATTCTATAACCACGGCCTTGCGGAGCCGGACGTAATCTTTTCAATTGACGACCGCCACCAACAGAAACCTCTTTTACATATAAAGAGCTGTCTTCTAATGAAGCACCTTCATTCTTAGCTTCCCAGTTTTTAATTGCTGATAATAACAATTTTTCAACACGGATAGCTGCTTCTTTCCCTGTGTGTTTAAGGATGTAAAGAGCATTTTCCACTTTCTCGCCACGGATAAGATCCACTACAAGGCGCATCTTACGAGGCGATGTAGGGCAGTTCAATAACTTGGCCGTAGAAGCTCCTCCTACTTGAGCTTTTTCCTGCTCTTTACGCTGTCTGATAAGGACAGACTTTTTAAGTTTCTTTGTTGCTTCCATTACCTAATTATTTTTTCTTTTCTGCGTGGCCTTTGAAAGTACGCGTAGGCGCAAATTCACCAAGCTTGTGACCAACCATATTTTCTGTTACATAAACAGGGATAAATTTATTCCCATTGTGCACCGCGAAGGTATGACCAACAAAATCAGGTGAAATCATAGATCTACGAGACCATGTTTTGATAACTGATTTTTTGTTTGTTTCATTCATAGAAAGAACTTTTCTCTCTAAGTTGTGATCGATATAAGGACCTTTTTTTATTGAACGAGCCATTATTTTTTCCTTCTCTCAATGATGTAACGATTCGATGTTTTCTTCTTGTAACGCGTTTTGTAGCCTTTAGCTAATAAACCTGTGCGTGAACGAGGCTGTCCTCCTGAAGTACGACCTTCACCACCACCCATAGGGTGATCGACTGGGTTCATAGCTACACCACGAACGCGTGGACGACGACCAGCCCAACGGTTGCGACCTGCTTTACCCATTACTTGATTTGCTCTTTGCGAGTTCGATACCGAACCGATTGTTGCAACACAAGTTAATAAGATCATACGGGTCTCACTTGAAGGCAATTTGATAATAGCATATTTACCATCACGTGCAGACAATTGCGCATATGTTCCAGCGGAACGTGCAATTGAACCTCCTTGGCCTGGGTTCAATTCAATGTTATGAATGATCGAACCTAAAGGAATGTTTGCTAGTGGTAAAGTATTACCAACTTCTGGAGCTACGTGATCACCTGCGATCACAGTTTGACCTACTGTTAATCCTGCCGGAGCAATGATGTAACGTTTTTCACCATCAGCGTAGTGCAATAAAGCAATACGTGCAGTACGGTTAGGATCGTACTCAATTGTAGCTACTTTTGCGGGGATATCTTTTTTATCGCGTTTGAAATCTATTAATCGGTATGATTTTTTATGTCCCCCACCGAGATAACGCATAGTCATTTTACCGGTATTATTACGACCGCCTGACTTTTTGATGCTTGTTACTAAGGATTTCTCAGGAACGTTAGTTGTAACGTCTGAATAATCAGCATCAACTCTAAAACGAGTACCAGGGGTGACCGGTTTGAATCTTTTAACTGCCATTTCTTATTATAGTGTAGTGTAAAAGTCAATTGTTTCGCCATCTTTCACCGTGATGATGGCTTTTTTATACTTAGGGCTTCTTCCAGAAACAAACCCAGCTTTAGTGTGACGGCTTTTAGTTTTACCTGCAACAACCGCTGTATTAACAGCAACTACAGTAACACCAAACATTTCCTCAACAGCTAGTTTGATTTGGATTTTATTAGCTCTGTGATCTACCTTGAAAGCGTAACGGTTCAATTTTTCCGTTAAGATTGAAGCTTTCTCAGTTAAAATAGGTTTTTTGATAATTTCCATATTACTTAGCGAATGCCTCCTCCAAAGTTTTAACAGAATCTGCAGTCAACAAAAGTTTCGTTGCGTTCAACACATCATATGTGTTTAAATCTGAAGCTGCGATTACTTTTGCTTTCTTCAAGTTTCTGCTTGATAAATAAACATTGTTATTGTATGCTGGTAAAACCAATAAAGTTTTCTCATCAGCAACATTTAATGCGTCAACTAAAGCAATGTAGTTTTTGGTCTTGATCGAGTCAAAATCTACCGTATCGATAACCACGATATTGTTTTCTTTTGCTTTATAACTTAACGCTGATTTACGTGCTACTTGCTTTAATTTCTTATTCAATTTGAAGCTGTAGTCACGTGGTTGAGGACCGAATACACGACCACCACCATTGAACAATGGAGATTTGATAGAACCCGCACGAGCACCACCTGTCCCTTTTTGCTTGTGTAATTTACGAGTAGATCCCGCGATTTCATTACGTTGTTTGGATTTGTGAGTTCCTTGGCGTTGGTTCGCTAGATATTGTTTCACATCCAAATAGATCGCATGGTCGTTAGGCTCTACACCAAATACTGATTCAGGCAGTTGCACCTTGGCACCTGTTTCTTTACCTGATAAATTTAATACATTAACTTCCATCTCTATTTGTCTACGATTACATATGAACCTTTAGCTCCCGGAATGGAACCACTAACAACAATAAGGTTTTGATCTAAATAAACTTTCAAAACTTGTAAGTTTTGAATCTTTACTTTCTCACCACCCGTACGACCAGCCATGCGCATTCCTTTGAATACACGTGAAGGCCAAGATGAAGCACCTAATGAACCCGGCGCGCGTAATCTGTTGTGCTGACCGTGAGTCGCACCACCTACACCACCAAATCCGTGACGCTTCATTACACCTTGAAATCCCTTACCTTTAGAAGTTCCGACTACATCAACGTACTCGCCCTCTTCGAAGATAGTTACATCCACGGTGTCACCTAGTTGCTTCTCATCCTCGAAGGTTTTGAACTCAACTAGCTTACGCTTAGGAGTCACTCCTGCTTTTGCAAAGTGTCCTTTTAAAGGAGATGAAGTGTTCTTTTCCTTGGCATCGTCATAGCCAAGTTGAACAGCTCCGTAGCCATCCTTCTCTACCGTACGTATCTGCGTTACCACGCACGGCCCAGCCTCAATTACTGTACAAGGAATATTCTTCCCTTCCGCATCGAACAGGCTGGTCATTCCTACTTTTTTACCAATAATTCCTGACATGTTATAAATAAATTAATTAAAAGTCCATCGAAGCAGTAGGGCTTCGTTCAAGACACAATTTCCCCAATAAGGGATTGCAAAGGTATGAAGAATTTTGTAAGTATCAAACAGTTAGTCGATTATTTTTTATCTAAAATTCAGAAAATCGACTTTATTTGCGGGCGCAAAAAAAAGACAGGAAAACATTTTCAACATCTATTAGCAACAACACAAACAAGACACGCTGAAAAACGTCCTTTTACGTGCAAAAAACAGCGCAGGTATACGACCAAAACACCCCGGACATTCCAAAGCGTTTCACGCTAATAAATCGGGCTGGCGAACAAAATATATTCGGCCTACACTTCCCTAATATTGCCCAGTATTTAGCATGACCAATGTACAGGCTTCAACCCCCTCAATGCCATTTTCTTCCAACTTCGCTAATAACTCGGGGTTTTCAGTCCCAGGATTAAAAATGACGCGCTTGGGATGTGTATTGAGAATATAATCGAAATAGGGCGCCTGATTTTGCGGCCCAACATACAAGGTGATCGTATCAATATCCTGATGTGGCGTCCCCATAGGTTCGATCTCTACACCGGCGACCTTACCAATTTTCCGTCCCACATTAACAATAGGATATCCCTTGCGCACCAACTTATTTGCCACCAAATAAGCGTACCGAGCTGGGTTGGTACTTGCTCCAAGAATCAATGTTTTTTTCATAAATTTTAATCAAAATTAATTGACAACAAAATCGCCATTGGCATTATAAGCACTTTTTCGTAAAACTGGTATTTCAAGTATTTCGTATAATTCGTCCAGTCTAAGCAAACTCCCGTTCGCCATATTGGATAATAATACGATCGTTACATCGTGTGTTAAATCCCGAACATATAAATTTCGAAAACCATGCCACCAACCCGTGTGATACACCACCTGCGCATCTTTAGGGGAAAAGGTTCGCCACCCGTAACCGTACCCAAATGTACTGTTTTTAGAATCTGTACGCGGCACATAAGCCGAATCGAGCGTGGATTTTTTCACGATACGTTCATCCTTCAACGCTGCATCTAACAAGAAAAGATCCTGAACAGTACTATAAATACCCTTATCCCCTACCGGCCCATCGAGGTAGTTCTGTACAACAGAACGTCTCCAAACTTTATCATGCCCCACGACATCTGTTGGAATGGTTTCATAGACGGCCTTTGAAAGAACCGCTGTATTTTTCATCCCCGCCGGGTCAAATATAGTCTCCTTCATATAAACGCCAAAATCGCTTCCTGTAATCTTCTCAATTATCGATGCCAAAACCATGAAATTAGAGTTGTTATAATGATAACGGCCACCGGGCGAACCATAACGCGCAGGCTTAAATTCGATCAGCAGATTCATAGCATCCATATTGGACATTGCTTTACTACGATCGGGCCACTTGTCCTCTGAAAAATAAACATAGTTCGGCAACCCACTACGATGGCTCAATAACATATCGATAGTAACTCCTGGGTATGGAAAATCAGGAAAGAAATCGTTTACGGTTTGTGTGTATTGCAATTTACCATCTTCTATTAGTTTGAGAACCCCAAGCGATGTGAGCGGTTTTGAAACCGAAGCTAGTTCAAATTTCGAGGTGATCTTCAAACTATCTTTATGAAGGTAATCCGCCCAACCAAATGTATTTTGGTATATAATTTTTCCCTTCTTAGCGATAAGCACATTACCATTAAAGGCTGACTTCTTATGAAGCTTCTGCATAAAAGCATCAATTTCCTTATTTGCCTTGGTCGAATCATAAACTAAAGAAACACTATCTTTCTCTGCTCGATCTTTCTCTATCCGTTTTTGTTTAGCTTCAGGCGAGGAGCAGCCTAAAACTGTTAAAAATAAAACTATAATTGTCAAATGATAAGGTACTCTCACTATATGGAATCAAATATTCTATAAAACTCTTGTTGATTGTGGCAAAATAATATTAATTACACGAAAAATCAACTTAAACACAGTTAACATATTGGATACATTTCTAAGGAGTGCGTGCAAGGTAAAGTATCGAAAATGTTAACTCATTGTTAATGTACGACCTAACTGGGAGTCAATAGGTTCATCGATTGACAAACAATAAACTAAAAAAGCCCTTTAGATTTTCTCCAAAGGGCTTCCTTGTCTATATTATATTTTTACGAGGATTATGCAAGCAAACGAATAGGCGCTTCCAACAAACCTTTTAATGTTTGTAAAAATGCAGCCCCAGTTGCTCCATCGACCACACGATGGTCACATCCTAGTGTTAATTTCATAACATTACCAGGAACAACAGCACCGTCTTTTACAACCGGCACCTGTTGAATAGCACCAACCGATAAGATCGCTCCATCAGGAGAATTAATGATCGATGTGAATTCGTCAATACCAAACATACCTAAATTGGAAACGGTGAAGGTAGAACCTTCCCAATCAGCGGGCTGCAATTTCTTCGCTTTCGCTTTCTGTCCGTATTCTTTAACTTCTGCAGAGATATGAGAAAGTGATTTCCCATCAGCAAACCGCACAACTGGCACTAGTAAGCCATCCTCCACAGCCATTGCTACACCAACGTTGACATGTTCGTTAAAACGAATCATATCACCCTTCCATGATGAGTTCACTGCTGGGTGCTTTTTCAGGGCAACGGCTACGGCTTTAATCACAAGGTCGTTGAAAGAAACTTTTACGGGTGCTACAGTATTGATCTGACCACGCGCAGCGATTGCACTATCCATATCAATAGAAATAGTCAAATAGAAATGTGGTGCCGTATACAACGACTCACCTAAGCGACGAGCAATTGTTTTACGCATTTGCGAAACTTTTTGCTCGGTATATTTCTCTTCCCCTATATATTGCGGAATTGAAATTGATTTGCTTTCCGTCGGCGCACTAGCATCTGCCACTGGCGAAGATTCCGCTTTAGCTTTAGGCACAAAACTTTCTACGTCTTTCTTAATAATACGCCCACCATCTGCTGAACCTTGAACATCATTCAAATCGATACCTTTCTCCTTCGCAATTTTACGAGCTAAAGGTGAAGCTTTCACACGAGAATCGTCACTCGAGGAATCCGTCGATTTGTTAGACGAGATATCAGCTGTAGCTTCGGCTTTCGGCGCATCATCTTTCGGTGCATCGGCCTTCGGTTTATCTGCAGCGCTGGTGTTTGTCTTTTGATTTATAAGTGGGGTAACATCTGTACCAGCAGGCCCTACAATTGCAATAATGTCGTTTACTTTAGCCGCTTGACCCGCTTCCAACCCTATATATAACAACGTGCCGTCAGCGTATGCAGTTACCTCCATTGTCGCCTTATCCGTCTCTACATCGGCAATCGCGTCATCCGATTTGATTGTATCGCCAACTTTAAAGTTCCATTGAGCAATAACCCCTTCGGTCATCGTATCACTAAGCAAAGGCATCGTGATAACCGTACAATCAAGTTCTTCAGGTGTAACAGCTTCACCCGCTGGAGCATCTTCCGTTTGCTCGGCAGAATCTTCTGTTTTCTCATCTGCAGGCTTTTCGGGTTCCGAATCGCCTTCTTCTAAGAGCGCTTTATAGTCTTCGCCCTCTTCACCTAGAACCGCTATAACCGCGTCAATTGCAACAGCTTCACCTTCTTTAGGACCGATATATAGCAATACACCTTCTTGGTAGGACTCGAAGTCCATGGTTGCTTTATCCGTCTCGACTTCAGCGATAAGATCGCCAGAGTTTACCTTGTCACCGACTTTTTTGTGCCATTTAGCTATTACACCTTCGGTCATGGTGTCGCTCATTTTCGGCATTCTTACTACTTCAGCCATTTGTATAGTAGATTATATCTTTGAGTTAAAGTAAGCTAATCGTTATTAATCCATTATGAAAGGATAGTCCTCTTGGACATATATATCCTTATAAATTTCAGAAGCATCCGGATAAGGCGATTCTTCAGCAAATTTAACTGCATCTTCCACAATCTTTTTGACTTCTGCATCTGCCTCGGCAAACCACGCTTCGTCAGCGTAATTATTTTCCACGATTGCCGCTTTGGTAGACAATAATGGATCTCTTCCTTTATACTCTTGCAATTCGTCTTTGGTTCGGTATTTCGCTGGGTCGGACATCGAGTGTCCTTTGTAGCGGTATGTACGAATTTCCAAAAAGGTAGGTCCCTCTCCTGAACGTGCACGTTGAACAGCCTCATCCATTGCATTGTGCACGGCAACAACATCCATTCCATCAACAGCAGAACTCGGCATATCGAAGCCGTGTCCCATCTTGTAGATATCGAGCATATTTGTTGTACGTTCTACTGAAGTACCCATCGCATAACCGTTGTTTTCACAAACGAAAACAACAGGAAGCTGCCAAGTCATCGCCATGTTCAAGGTTTCATTAAATGCCCCTTGACGCACAGCTCCGTCACCCATATAGCAAATATTAACGTTGTTTGTACCCAAGTACTTTTCAGCAAACGCGATACCAGCACCCAAAGGTATTTGTCCACCGACGATACCATGGCCACCCATCATCTTGTGCTCTTTCGAGAAGAAGTGCATTGATCCACCTTTTCCTTTCGAGCAGCCCGTCGATTTCCCAAACATTTCTGCCATGCACGCATTTGCAGACACCCCTTTTGCTAATGCATGAGCGTGGTCTCTGTACGCGGTAATGATAGAATCTTCAGGCTTAATAACAGACATGGTTCCGGCCATTACAGCCTCTTGACCGATGTACAAATGACAAAATCCACGGATTTTTTGCTGTCCATATAATTGTCCAGACTTTTCCTCGAACTTACGCATGAGCAATATAGATTTATACCACTCTAAATATGTTTCTTTTGTTATAGGTGTTGAACTCATTTTAATGAATTGAATTTCTTAACTTATCCGAGCACAAATCTAATCAATTATAACGATATTTTGGATATAATTTCGGCACGAATTCAGCTTTTTGTCAGAATAATATATAATTTCATTTTTATCACGTTACCAGCAACAACGGATCGCTTCTCTATTTTTTAATCAAATTAATTAAATCTGCGAACGTAAGACTACGCTGCTCTCCGCTAGCCATGTCCTTTACCGAATAAATGCCAGATGAGATTTCCTCCTCCCCTACGAGCACGACATACGGAACGCCTTTACCGTCCGCATAGCTCATTTGCTTTTTCAGTTTTGCTGCGGCTGGATATAATTCTGCAGCAATACCTTGCTCACGTAATGCTGCCAAAAGTGGAAGTGTGTGTTTAACGTACGAGTCATCAAAATTCACGATCAGTACGCTTGTCGTACCTTCGCCAGCAACAGGAAATAGCCCAAGCTCGTCCAATACGTCGTAGATCCGGTCCGCTCCGAAGGAAACGCCCACACCAGTAAGATCCTTTAGTCCGAACATTCCTGTCAAGTCATCGTAGCGACCCCCGCCGCCGATGCTACCCATTGCCACTTCATTAGTTTTTACTTCAAAAATACAACCGGTATAATAGTTTAAACCGCGTGCAAGTGTTATATCTACCTCCACCACGCCTTCCAACAAATCAGCTTTGCCAAAAGAATCTAATAAACTAAACACGTCTTCAATTTCCTTTACGCCCCGTAAACCGGTCGGAGATCCTGATAACATTTCTTTGATGGCCGCTAATTTATCCTTATTATTTCCCTGAAGTAAAATAATAGGCTGCAAAAGCGCGACATCTTGTTCGTTAAAACCTCGTGTCAAAAGTTCCTTATTAACCCCATCCAAGCCTATCTTATCCAATTTATCGATCGCCACGGTCATATCGACGATAAGCCCGGGTTTACCAATCACCTCAGCAATTCCGGAAAGAATTTTCCGGTTATTTATCTTTATGGTAAAATCCGTTAAACCGAGCGCCAACAACGCTTCGTTATAAATAAGTATGAATTCCGCTTCATTGAGTAAGGAAGAAGAGCCTACCACGTCAACATCACACTGGTAAAACTCGCGATATCGCCCGCGTTGAGGACGATCTGCCCGCCATACGGGTTGAATTTGGAAGCGTTTAAAAGGGAGTGCGATTTCGTGTTGATGCATTACCACGTACCGTGCAAAAGGCACAGTCAAATCGTAGCGTAAGGCTTTTTCCGAAATATAGGGCACGAGTTTATTAGAGTGCTTCTGTTCTAGTAAATCCGATGGAGATTTCAAAAGATAGTCTCCTGAATTAAGGATTTTAAAAATTAACTTATCGCCCTCCTCGCCGTACTTTCCGGTCAGGGTGTTTAAATTCTCAAAAGTTGGCGTTTGAATTTCGCTATAACCAAATTTAGCAAAAATAGTACGTAAGGTATTAAATATATGGTTGCGTTTTTCCATCTCCAACGGTGAAAAATCACGCGTACCTTTAGCTAATGAGGGTTTAATATTTGCCATACCGCAAAGGTAAGACATCCTGATGAAAACAGAAACATAAGATTGCTTTAACGAGCGATATCTTCGGTATCAAAAACTTTAAGAAACCCACAGGCCTCTTCGGCCGCCAGCTTCTCGGCACTTTTCTTATTAAAATCCCGACCAAGCCCACAAACCTCGCCTGCCACGCGTACTTCAACCGTAAAAAGTTTGGCAGACTCATCGGGAGCATTATCGATGTGCACAAACTGAACTTCTTTACCGTAATGCTGACACCATTCTATCAGCCGGCTCTTAAAATTGGTTTCAGTAACCTCCAGCATATGTATATCCACATGTGGTTTGATAATACGCGTCAATAAGAACTCTTTTGTAAACCGATACCCCCGATCGACGTATACTGCTCCCACCACAGCCTCAAAGGCATCACCGAGCAGCGAGCTTTGCTTGTTGGGATAACTGATCATCCGTGCATCGTATTCGATAAATTCATTAAAACCCAACTTTCGCGAGAGTTGATTTAGGTTGGCACGGCTAACAATTTTTGAACGCAGTTCGGTCAAGAACCCCTCGTCGCGATAGGGGTATAACTTAAATAGCAACTCAGCCACAACAGAACCCAAAACAGCGTCGCCGAGAAACTCTAAACGCTCGTTACTATTTTTTGCCCCATCTTTAATATTTTTCGCTACCGACTTATGCCGAAAAGCCAACTTATATAAGTTAAGATTACCGGGCACAAATCCGAGTATATTCTTAAGCTTACGCACGTAAGCCTTATGCGGAGAAAAGTACAAATAATATATCCTTGAGAAAGGCATTCCAAATATATAAATAAGGAATAGGCAGCTTCTCATCGAAGCTACCTATTTATTTCATTGTAACTAAATTATCTTCTTAAAATAGACATTTAAGAACGATACTTTTTAACAACAACCGACGCGTTGTGCCCACCAAAACCAAATGTATTGCTTAAGGCTGCATTGACCACTCGCTTTTGCGCTGTGTTAAATGTAAAATTAAGTTTGTTATCAATCTCCTGATCATCCGTAAAATGGTTGATTGTCGGAGGAACGATATCATTCTTTACCGATAAAATTGAAGCAATAGCTTCGATAGCGCCGGCAGCTCCAAGTAGATGACCGGTCATAGATTTTGTAGAACTTATATTCAAGTTGTACGCATCCTCACCAAATAAATCTCTGATCGCACGACTCTCACTGATATCGCCGACTGGGGTCGAGGTACCGTGTACATTGATGTAATCGACGTCGGCATATGTCATATTGGCATCACCTATCGCCTTGCTCATTGCTAATTTAGCTCCCAATCCTTCCGGATGTGAAGCCGTCACATGAAACGCATCCGCACTCATTCCACCACCCGCTACCTCAGCATATATCTTAGCACCTCGTGCTAAGGCATGTTCTAAGCTTTCTAAAATGATAGCCCCAGAGCCTTCTCCGGAAACAAATCCGTCCCGATCTTTATCAAAAGGTCGAGATGCGGTTGTAGGGTCATCATTCCGTGTCGACAGAGCGTGCATCGCATTGAACCCTCCGATACCGGCTTCATTAATTGTAGCTTCAGAACCACCAGTGATAATACAATCAGCTACACCCATACGGATATAATTGAAAGCATCGATCATTGCATTGGTCGAGGAAGCACAAGCAGAAACGGCCGAAAAATTAGGGCCGCGTAGTCCATGACGCATCGAAATGTGTCCAGGCGCGATATCAACGAGCATCTTCGGAATAAAAAATGGATTAAAACGCGGCGTACCATCGCCCTTCGCGTAATTGACGACCTCGTCTAAAAATGTTTTTAAACCGCCAATGCCCGAACCCCAAATCACTCCGATGCGATTGGTATCAAGCTTTTCAAATTCCAGTCCAGCATCTTTCACGGCTTCATCGGTTGAAGCGATCGCGTACTGAACAAAAGGATCGACTTTGCGAGCCTCCTTACGATCCATAAAATCATGTGGATCAAATCCCTTCACTTCACAAGCGAATTGGGTCTTAAATTTTGATGCATCGAAATGCGTAATAGGAGCAGCGCCACTCACACCGTTAATTAATCCTTCCCAATAACTGGAAACGGTATTACCCAACGGTGTAAGAGCGCCTAACCCTGTTACAACTACTCTTTTAAGCTCCATTAAATATGTTTGGCCTAATAAATTAGTTATTAACGTTCTTTTCTAAATAAGAGATAGCTTGACCTACTGTACTGATGTTTTCAGCTTGATCATCTGGAATAGCTACGTTAAATTCTTTTTCGAATTCCATGATCAACTCAACTGTATCAAGCGAGTCTGCACCTAAATCATTCGTGAATGAAGCCTCTGGTGTCACCTCGTTTTCGTCTACACCTAACTTCTCAACGATAATTGCTTTTACTCTTGATGCGATATCTGACATGATTTTATAGTTTAATTGTTTAATAAATCTGTGCAAAGAAAAATAAATTTCCCCAATTATCAAACCTTTTCAGTTTAAAGATTTGAAATAAGAACGTTTTCACCCTGGCTTCGTCCGAAAAAAACCGTGGCCATCATGCAAATACCCAATATTAACGATTTTATTTTTATCTAGCAAGAACTTTCAACTCTAGTTGAAATTAAAGATAAAAATCTGTCAATTACCCGAATTTTTGCTATTTTCGAATTTAATTTCTAAAACTGTGAGCGTTACTAAAAAACATTTAATCCTAGATCTCGACTTCGACCTGGAACTAGACTTTGTGTTAGTTGGTATTAGTTCATCGTTGCGGGACTACCGATTGTGCCATTTCATTTTTAAACAAACAGGACTCGCTTTTGTTCGAGGTAAAGAAGATTATCTTGACCACAAAGGGTATGTAAAAGTAAAAGACCAGGAGGAGATGGACTATCATATTGTATTTGAAAAGCGGAAGCAAAAAACAGTGGATAAGAACTATTTCTCCATTTATCGTTACTGTGATACCCACTTCGAATACGAATATTACCTCCTAAACAATCGTAGTGTTGACGGCGGCTATTTAATACCCGAGCTACCAAATTTTGATTATTTTATGCTTATTAAGCATTATATTGACAAAGACGATTTACAAAAACTAATGGACCAAATTAAGGATGTCAAGGAGGTTATTCTTACAAAAGAATTAGATCCTACGTCATTAAAATCAAAAGAAAATCTTATTTTTTAGTAACTTAGCTCTAACAAAGTGTAAATTTTACACAGAGATAAAACTAAGTTAAAGAACATATTGCTATTTTTGCAGTAGCATTTGTTTTGAAACAATAGCGAACAACACAAGAAAAACACAAAATAAAACACTGTAAATGAATAAGATTCAAAAAAAGACGAAAATCGTTGCAACCCTTGGTCCTGCTTCTGCGGACAAGACTATATTACTCAATATGATCGCTAAGGGTGTGGATGTTTGTCGTTTGAACTTCTCTCACGGAAGCCAAGACGATCATCTAAAAGTGATAAACACAATTCGGGAAATAAATAGAGAAAATCCTTTCAACGTAGGTATCCTCGCAGATTTGCAAGGACCAAAAATCCGTATTGGAAAAATGAAAGAAGGAGGTGCTTTTTTAGTAAACGGTTCACAAATTGAGATCACAACGAGCGAATTAATCGGCGACGAAAAAAGAATCTATATCAGTTACGAAAATTTCCCAAATGACGTTCAAGATAACGAGATTATATTATTAGACGACGGTAAACTTCAACTTCGTGTTCTAGAGACAAACCATAAAGACACGGTTAAGTGTGAAGTTGTTCATGGCGGAATATTAACGTCCAGAAAAGGTGTTAACCTACCGAATACGAAAGTTTCAATTCCTTCCTTAACGGAAGAAGATCTTGACAACTTAAATTTTGCGTTAGAGCATGATGCCGATTGGATAGCTATGTCATTTGTTCGTACAGCGGAAGAAATTATACAGTGTAAAAAAATCATTAAAGAAAAAGGATCGCACGCGCTGGTTATCGCCAAAATAGAGAAACCTGAAGCGATTGATAACATCGACGCAATCATTGAAGCAACAGATGCAATCATGGTTGCTCGTGGCGACTTAGGGGTGGAGATGCCTATGGAAGAAGTTCCCGTACTTCAAAAAATGATCGTACAAAAATGCCGCGACTTATCAAAACCCGTTATCATTGCTACGCAAATGTTAGAGAGTATGATTACAACACCGCGTCCTACGCGTGCAGAAGTGAACGATGTCGCAAACTCGGTATTGGATGGTGCAGATGCGGTAATGCTAAGTGGTGAGACTTCGGTAGGTGAATTTCCCGAGATTGTAATCGAAACGATGGCAAAAATCATTACGCACGTGGAACAAACCTCTTATCCTTACTATAGCCGTAAAGATGGTGTTCATCCGAAAATAACACGAATTCCAGATGCAATTTGTACTTCCTCGATTCATCTGGCAAAAGACACAGCTGCTTCGGCAATTGCTGTAATGACCTCCTCGGGATACACCGCATTTGAAATCTCAAGCTATCGACCAAATACGAACATTTATGTCTTTACCGGTAACAAGAAGTTATTAAATCTATTAAGCCTAGTGTGGGGGGTACGCGTGTTTATCTACGAAAAATTCGAAAGTACAGATGGCTCCGTTCAAGATGTGAACCGCCTACTACAAGAAAAAAACCTTGTTGCATCCGGACAGATCGTGATCAATACCTCTTCGACACCATTACACGAAAAAGGTAGAACGAATACCATTCGTGTATCAGAGGTACACTAGTTACAAAAATTAAAATACTTAAGCAAAAAGGAGTTCGAAAGAACTCCTTTTTGCTTCTTATGACCGAAGAATCTCTTCGCGCGTGGCGCGGGGTAAGCTTTGAAATATTAGCGAATAGCTATCATCAATCAATGTGCAAATTCGCTCGTCATCAAGTCTACGATTACAATACACCGTGTTCCAGTGTTTTTTATTCATATGGTAACCTGCAAACACCGTGTTGGGATAATCTTCACGGAGCTCCACCGCGTACGATGGCTCACACTTTACATTAAAACAAAGCTCGTCTACTTGTGACAAGCCTACAAGCAAAAATATTTTCCCTTGCAGTTTAAACACCAATGTATCGGGGCCAAAAGGGAGTTCTTCGGTTACCCTGTTTTTACTGATGCAATATTCACGGATGCTTTCAATGTTCATGCTTATAACATTTCATGCAAGAGTTCGCGTTGCAGCTCCTCCCCTTTATCTTCATTATACCAATGTTGCAACGCCTCTTTCACTTCTTCGAACGACTTGTCCGCGTGTTTCATCTGATCAAAGATCGCTTGCAACTTCTGCGGGCGTGGTCCCCAAATCACTTTATCATGCCCCACGTCATTACGAATGATAAGTTTTGGAATTGATTTTCCTCCGTTAGTTAAATAGTCTTCGATCAGATGTGGTTCATCATCGCGCAACTGAATTTCAAAATCTATATTCGGATTATTCTTCACGATTTGATAGAGCTGCGCTACCGAGTGTGCCGCATCGCCGCACCAAGGTTCCGTAATTACAATCCAATGCTGTGGCTCGGTAATCGAAGCGATAAGACTTTTTATTTGATCGTTGGGTTCAAATCTTTTCAACCAGCGGTTTGTCCGTGACCAGTTGAGTTTGGTGTAATTGAAATATTCTTTATCCCCGTAGGGGTCGAAGTCCTGCGGAGACTCCAAAATTTGTTCAAAATGATCTAAATATTCCTGAAAGGTCATAAATTTATGTGTTCTTGCCAACACGAATTTAGTAATTTATTCCGGGTAAAAAAAAATGTCTCGTCAGGCTTCGGCTAATTGCGGCAGCAAAAATGACAGTTTGTCAGCGAATTTTGACCGAGAAAAGACAGAAATCCGTTTTTTATGCCGATTCCAACGTTGGCACAGCAGTTGATAAAGATGTAGTGTTAATAAATTTTGTAAATTAATAATTTTAATCGAGATATGTCAAAAATTATAGGAATCGACTTAGGGACTACGAACTCATGTGTTGCTGTGATGGAGGGTAACGAGCCCGTAGTAATTGCTAACAACGAAGGTAAACGTACCACTCCGTCAATCGTTGGGTTTGTGGAAGGTGGCGAGCGTAAAGTTGGTGATCCGGCAAAACGTCAAGCTATTACAAACCCACACAAAACTGTTTATTCTATTAAGCGTTTCATGGGTTTATCGTTTGATGAATCTACAAAGGAAAAGAATAAAGTTCCTTACAACATTGTAAAAGGTGACAACAATACACCTCGTGTAGAAATCGATGACCGTAAATATACTCCGCAAGAGATTTCCGCAATGATTCTTCAAAAAATGAAGAAAACAGCTGAAGACTTTCTAGGACAAGAAGTTAGCGAAGCGGTTATTACCGTACCTGCATATTTCAATGATGCACAACGCCAAGCGACAAAAGAAGCTGGTGAAATCGCAGGATTGACCGTTAAACGTATCATCAATGAGCCAACTGCTGCTGCCCTAGCCTACGGACTAGACAAAGCACACAAGGACATGAAAATTGTTGTTTTTGACTGTGGTGGTGGTACACATGACGTTTCCGTATTAGAACTCGGTGATGGAGTATTCGAAGTAAAATCTACCGACGGCGACACGCACTTAGGTGGTGATGACTTCGATAACGCAGTGATCAACTGGTTAGCTGATGAATTTGCAGGTGAATACAATGGTTTTGACTTGAAGAAAGATGCTATGGCATTGCAGCGTTTAAAAGAAGCCGCTGAAAAGGCAAAAATCGAACTTTCAAGCACAACTTCAACAGAAATTAACCTACCATATATTACGGCTGATGCCACGGGCCCAAAACACTTAGTACGCACACTATCCCGCGCGAAATTTGAATCTTTGGTTGCTGATCTAATCAAACGTACTATTGATCCTTGTAAATCTGCACTGAAAAATGCAGGTTATTCAACTTCAGATATCGACGAAATCATCCTTGTCGGAGGCTCAACTCGTATTCCTGCAATTGTTGAAGCAGTGAAAAATTTCTTCGGTAAGGAACCTTCCAAAGGGGTTAACCCAGATGAGGTTGTTGCATTAGGAGCTGCTATCCAAGGTGGCGTCTTGACAGGTGAGGTAAAAGATGTGTTATTATTAGATGTTACCCCATTATCATTAGGTATCGAAACAATGGGTGGCGTGATGACTAAATTAATTGAAGCGAATACGACAATCCCAAGTAAAAAATCGGAGGTATTCTCTACAGCGTCAGACAACCAACCGTCGGTAGAAATTCACATTCTTCAAGGCGAGCGCCCGATGGCTTCGCAAAACCGCACAATTGGACGTTTCCATTTAGACGGAATTCCAGCGGCACCGCGCGGTGTTCCTCAAGTTGAAGTTACATTCGATATTGATGCAAATGGAATTATCAAGGTATCTGCCAAAGATAAAGCCACGGGTAAAGAGCAAAATATTCGCATCGAAGCTTCATCAGGTTTATCGGACGAAGAAATTCAAAAAATGAAACAAGAAGCGGAAGCAAATGCAGACGCTGATAAGAAAGTAAAAGACGAAGCTGACAAAATCAATGCAGCGGACGCGTTAGTATTCTCCACTGAAAAACAATTGAAAGAATACGGCGATAAAATTTCCGCGGACAAAAAAGCACCTATTGAAGCTGGTTTGGAAAAACTAAAAGTTGCATATGCTGCTAAAAACTTTGAAGATATTGATACCGCTTCAACAGAATTACAAGAAGCATGGAATGCTGCCTCTGAAGAGATGTATGCTGCATCTCAAGAAGGAGCTCCACAAGATCAAGGAAACCCTACTGACTCGCAAGACGGTAAGCAAGGTGGAGATGATGTACAAGATGTGGAATTCGAAGAAGTAAAATAACTTTAACATTCATACAGTTTAACGGAGATCACAATTTTTATAGTTGTGATCTCTTTTTTATGCACACGCTAACTGTTCGTCTTTGGTCTCCAATTGTCGGTAAACTACGCTATCCGTATTCTCGAGAATTCGGACCGAGTGAAAAAATTATGGTTCACAAAATAACCTCGCTATCCTCAGCATTCACAATCCGACACCTGTATTAAAAAATAAAGTAACCTTGACGATCTACCTTTTTACTAAAGGGACTTGCATAACGGTCCAAAAGCACCATAAATTCATAGCGTCCAATGGGCTTGTCCTCCTGGTAGGAACCTGCAAAATGTAACAACGTGGACCAATCGCGTTTTACCTCCTTTTCGATTTCATCTCCACGTAAGGCCACGAACTTAATTAACGATAACGCGGTAGATAACGTAAGATCACGAGTCTTGTCTTCGACCGGCCATAACTGACTGCGGGAATACAGGCGATTAAACACGGGTTCAAGCTCGGCGTAACTGATGTAGCGATCTTTATCTAAGATAAACCCCGCCCGAGGGGATTTGAAATTAAAAATTGCTGCTAACCCAACGCGTTGAATCGCGTCAAAATTTGGGTCGTCAATCGCGAGATCTGAGAACGGCAAAATACGCGCGCCATCACTCATCAGCTCAGTTTGTAGCTTTCTCACGTCAATCGCAGCAGACGCTGTTGCAAAATAAGACAAATAGGCTGCCGTTGCGCCCAGTGCCTGACCGAAAGCAGACCTAAAAGGCGCTGTACCTGCAGACGTATCCAGCCCCTTCACAAAGGCTGATAATTTAAAAAAACCATCATTTTCACCTCGAATTAAATTGGAGAATTGAACGCCAAATAGCTTCCTATCGATCTCGCCAGTGACGAGTAATGTCCGTATTTCCGCAGAGGACATCTCGTCGAGTTTAAGCATGCTCGGGCCTCTATTGGCTTGAGTGTCTGCTGCGGAAAACCTCCCCAGTTTCTGATTGACCGAGGCATCAATAACGCAATCAACCGTATATTTATGGCCGTCTTCAAGTGTAATGCTCCAGTGCTTTCTTTTTTTATCTATTGCGATAATGTCATTTGCGAAAACGATTTTCAAATTAGCTTGCTCGGAAATAATTTTTTCAAGCGCATTTTCAAATAATCTAGGGTTTATTTCTCGTTTAATGTGGCGAGCCAACGAGTCACTTGCGTCTTTTACAGCGCCCATCCTCATCAACAACTTCATCCAAATCCCCCCATCCACATTAAGTAGGTTCTCCATACCACGAGCTGAGCGCGTAAACTCGGGTATGAGGTCGCTTCCCTCAACCACCCATAATGTAGGCACATTGGAAAGCGCGCCTTGTACGGCAGCGCTATAACCAATTATTCCCGACCCGAATACAAGAATTTGTGGTTTCTCTTCCTTTTGAGCAAAAGCCTGTTGTCCAATAACAACGAAAAAAAATAGCAGTAAAAACTTATTTTTCATATCGATTGGCTATTAAAATTATTGCGTTTAAATTATATCGAACGTGAAAGTAGCGTTGAAGATCGTACTGCACGGAAATCTAGGCGCATGAAAATAACCAAACATAAGGCGCCCTTATTAAAAAATCGAACTTTCATTAAAGACACCCGGAATTTACGAGAGCCACTTCAAACATTAAACGACAAGGCAAATCACTTTTTCTTAAATAGCATATTAATGATACCGTTTGCTACTTTACCCAGAAGCTTTACTCCTTCACGTGCGAGCGTCCGTGAAGCTTGATTTTGAGCAGCTTCCAGCGGAGTTTGTCGCCGGCTCGCACGGCTGGAAGTTTGTGCTTTAACCTCTCGCTTCTTACTTTGCTCTTCTGCTACTTTATTCTCGAACTCCATCATCTTCGCTTCCACAATCTCTGCAGCGCTTTCCCGTTCTATACGCTGTTTATACTTCTCGAAATACACGGACTTTTGGATAATATCATTATACAGTGATGCTTCACAAGGCCCCATCACCGCTCGTGCGGGAACCAAGTGGGTGGCTACCACTTCCGTTGGAATTCCCTTATCATTTAATACCGTAATTAACGCTTGACCGGTTCCTAACGATGTCAAAATCTTATCGATTTCATAAAACTCAGTATGAGGATATGTTTTTACGGTTTTTCGAAGGTTGTCGGCATCATTTGGAGTGAATGCGCGCAAAGCATGTTGTATCCGATTTCCAAGCTGGCCCAAAACGGATTCCGGAATATCAGTTGCTGCTTGTGAACAAAAGAATACCCCTACCCCTTTCGAACGGATAAGGCGCACAATCTGTTCGACTTGTGACAAAAAAGCTTTCGATGCGCCATCAAAAAGTAAGTGCGCTTCATCAAAAAAGAACACGAGTTTGGGTTGATCCAGGTCACCCACTTCCGGCAAATGTTTAAACAGCTGGGCTAGTAAACTTAACAGAAACGTCGAGAACAGAAGCGGTTGATCCTGGATATCGGAAATATTTAATAAGGAAATCACCCCTTTACCGTCCACTTTTGAAAATAGGTCGTCGATTTCGAACTCCTTCTCGCCAAAAATATGTCCGACGCCCTGCTGCTCCACGGAGACAATTTTTCGAAGTATTGTTCCTGAGGTCGCGGTGCTTATTTTCCCGTAATCGGCCTTTATCTGCTCCGCTCCAGGCCCATCGGCCAAGTATGAAAGCAACTTTTTCAAATCATTTAAATCAACTAATGCCCATTGTTGATCCTCAGCATATTTGAAAACTGCTGCAAGTACGCCTGTTTGCGTTTCGTTAAGGTCAAGAATACGAGACAAGAGAATGGGACCGAAATCCTCGACGGTTATGCGCATATCGACCCCAAGCTTACCGCTTAAAGAGAAAAACTCTAAAGGAAAACTAGCCGGTTGGAAAGGAATCCCTACCGCATTCCCCCTTTCGACCAGGGCATCATTAGTGCCCCCCGGTTGCGCTAGTCCCGAAAGATCCCCCTTTACATCGAGCATAAACACAGGAACACCGGCCTCGGACAGTTGTTCTGACATGAGCTGCAGTGTCCTTGTTTTACCTGTTCCAGTTGCCCCTGCTATCAGCCCATGTCGATTCATCATCTTCAGTGCAAGATTAACCTTCGCGTCGGTGACAATTTGTCCCTCTAAAATACCTGCGCCGAAATAAATAGAAGCACTCTTTGGGCTGTAGGATGCCTTTATTTTATGAACAAAATCTTCCGTTTTAATACTCATAGGTCATTTATCAAAAAAAATATTATTTATGTAAATAAATATAGCTATTCGAAAACAATTAATAAAAAAATAACATTAATTCACACTTTTCTTTCAAAAAAACCAAAGAAAAATGTGTATTTTTGAATGCAACAAAATTAAAACGCGAATTCGTGAAGATTACACAAATATTAGGTGCAAAAATATGCTTCGCCGTCTTTTTTATAAAGATGGTGATTTCAGCAACACCTATGTTTGTCAATATCCTCGACCAAGGTACCATTCTGCAGGTAGTATTACAACTGGAGATAGAAAACACCGCCAAAGGTAATTACCCCTCGGAAGATCTACATGAAGGCGGAACTAAATTTTTCGGCGCAAATAACACAGAATTTTTCGCTTTCGGTCCGGCTATTGAAAATCTTGGAGAACAGCGGCATTATCTAAAAAATGAACGTCTCATTGCGGCCTTTCATCCAACAGTCCCCACACCGCCTCCTAACGGCTAATTCTCAGCCAGAACGTATATAAGTCTATGGGCATGCTCTCGCATGTGACAAGGGTATTTATATATGTACTTATTCATTTCTATTAGAGAACAAATTAGTTAAACATTATTATGTTAGGAACTCGTATGTCCGCTTTTCTGAAACTTTCGAAAAGGGACTTAAAATATGACTTCCCGGCTAGTGTTGTAGTGTTTCTTGTTGCACTACCACTTTGTCTGGGAATTGCTATGGCCTCTGGAGCGCCATTATTTGCCGGAATTATAACCGGAATTGTCGGAGGACTTGTTGTCTCTTCAATCAGTAAATCACCACTAAGCGTAAGTGGCCCCGCAGCGGGCTTGACAGTCATCGTTCTTGGGGCCATTGAAAAGCTCGGTGCTTACGAAACATTTTTGCTTGCCGTCGTGATAGCGGGTGTTATTCAGTTAATTCTGGGTATAATCAAAGCGGGAATGATCGGCAACTACTTCCCCTCAGCGGTTATCCTTGGGATGCTTGCTGCAATCGGTATAACCATCATCTTAAAACAGATTCCGCTGGCTTTCGGTATGACTGAAAACAACGCTTTTGAATTTGATAATGGCGGGGGGATTGCCGCGTTTAGCAACACGATTATGGAGAGCATCAATTGGGGTGTCGCCGTAATTTGCCTGCTCTCGCTGGCTATATTGATCTATTGGCCAAAAATAAAAGGCCTTAACAAAATACCTGCCCCTCTGATGGTTGTGGCCATTGGTATCGCCATTAGTGCGCTGCTCAGCGGAACAGGCACGCAACTTTTACCAAATCACTACGTATCAATCCCAATAGTAAGCTCTTTTCAGGGGTTCACAGAATTATTCATTTTCCCCGATTTTACGCAAATTCTTAATCGTGAAGTATGGATTATAGCTTTTACGATCGCCATAATTGCTAGTTTAGAAACGTTGCTCAGCATTGAAGCTATCGATAAGTTAGACCCCTTGAAACGAAATACGCCAACCAATCGCGAGCTTCTTGCGCAGGGTGTTGGAAACATGACCAGTGGATTCCTTGGCGGCCTCCCGCTTACTTCGGTAATCGTCCGCTCCTCAGCGAATTTACAGGCAGGAGGACGAACGCGCCAATCAGCCATGCTACATGCCGTCTGGTTACTGCTGGCCTTGATCGCAATTCCACAGGTTATAAATTTGATTCCTTTAGCGAGTCTAGCGGCCATTCTTCTTCACACGGGATATAAACTAGCCAACCCGGCGCTATTTAAAAAAATGCTGCGTAAGGGCTTAGATCAATTCATCCCTTTCGTCATTACCGTGCTCGCAATTGTCTTTACGGATCTATTAATGGGCGTGGGCGTCGGTATTGTTGTAGCCATTTTCTATATCATACGCGCAAATATGCAAAATGCTTTTAAACTAGAGATTCAAGACAATCAGGGAGAGAACACGTATATTATGACTTTAGCAGAAGAAGTTTCATTCCTCAATAAAGTTCCCATCCAACAAAAATTATACAGTATCCCCAAAAATGCAAGCGCGATCCACATTAATGGGCGACAAAGTAAATTCATTGATAAAGACGTTATCGAGGTATTAAAAGATTTTGAATTGAACGCCATTAGCAAGGGTATTGATATACAACTGGATTCAATTAGTTACAAAAATAAGTTGACAACAGAAAAATAATAAACTAAATTGACCCAATTTTAATTAACGGGTCTTCTTACATATACAAGAAATGGAAAATAAAGAACTAGAATTAGGCCTCCAACAGATCATTGAGGGCAACAAAAGCTGGGTGAAATTTGTCAAAGAGGACAAAACGGGCCGTTTCCAACAGTTGGCGAAGGGCCAGAGCCCTGAAATTCTATGGATCGGGTGTGCAGATAGCCGCGTACCTGCCAATGAGCTAACCGGCACAAAGCCCGGAGAGGTTTTCGTTCACCGTAATATTGCAAACATGTGTGTGCATTCTGACATGAGTATGCTATCGGTTCTCGATTATGCGGTATCTGTATTAAAAGTAAAACATATCGTCGTTGCGGGACATTACGGTTGCGGTGGCGTTGCTGCTGCATTAAGCCGTAACCAATTCGGGATTATTGACAACTGGTTATGCCATATCAAAGACGTCTACCGGTTGTATGCGGATGAAATAGACGCTATTGAAAACCAGGAAGAAAAAAACAGCCGGTTGGTTGAGTTAAATGTAAAAGAACAAGTATTCAATCTGTGTACCACCTCTATCGTACAAAACACTTGGAAATCCGGCCAACCACTAGCAGTTCATGGTATGGTTATCGATATTGGATCTGGTAAATTAATTGACTTAAATAACACATTTACCAATAACGAATCTTTAGGTAAAGTGTTTGCTTTTAAATAGGAATTACAATTGATAGACGTTCTCGATAAGCGTCAAACTTTAGGACAAATCTCCAACAAATTGTTGGAGATTTTGTTTTTTATCCGTAATTACGATTGCCTAACCAACAGCAAAAATAGTGTTTTGATAACGTTCTCGCGGTTTATCTGCAAACATAAAATTACCCTCGCATCTTTCACTAAAGCCCTCCTTTATGTAAATTCGTTGACAGCGCACATACATTATTAATTTTAGCACGCGCTGGTTATATATCACCCATAAATAATTACCTTTGTAAGATGTTAAATGAAGAAAAACCACTGAATTTTATCGAAGAGATCATCGAAGAAGATCTTCTTGCAGGGAAACATGATGGCCGGGTGCTCACACGTTTCCCTCCGGAACCTAATGGTTATCTCCATATTGGTCATGCAAAATCTATTTGTCTAAATTTCGGTTTAGGCGAGCGGTTTAACGGAAAGACCAACCTTCGTTTTGATGATACCAACCCCGCGACAGAAGACACCGAGTACGTTGATAGCATCAAGCAAGATATACAGTGGCTTGGTTTCAAATGGGCTGAAGAATGCTACACTTCGGATTATTTCGACACCCTATATAACTTTGCGGAGGATCTTATCAGCAAAGAACTCGCATATGTTGATGACAGCACAGCTGAGGAGATCGCCGCGGCCAAAGGAACGCCAACAACGCCCGGTACACCGACACCTCATCGTAGCCGCAGTGTCGAGGAAAACCTTACGCTTTTCAGAGAGATGCGTGCGGGTAAATATAAAGATGGCGAGAAAGTACTCCGCGCAAAGATTGATCTAGCAAATCCGAATATGCACCTTAGGGATCCTCTATTATACCGGATCAAACATGCTCACCATCACCGTACTGCTGATAAGTGGTGCATCTATCCCATGTATGATTTTGCGCATGGACAATCCGATTCCATCGAGAATATTACACATTCTATTTGCACGCTTGAATTTATTCCACACCGCCCGTTATACGATTGGTGTATTGAGAAACTAGAAATATTCCCATCCAAACAATATGAGTTTGCCCGCCTGAACATGACTTACACGGTCATGAGTAAACGTAAACTCTTACAACTTGTAAACGAAGGATTTGTTGAAAGTTGGAATGATCCGCGCATGCCAACAATTTCTGGCCTCCGGCGTCGTGGTTACACGCCATCTTCGATCCGCACATTTTGCGACAAAATTGGTGTTCAAAAGCGTGAAAACATGATCGACGTGAGCTTGTTGGAATTCTGCATCCGCGAGGACCTGAATAAAACTGCTTTACGCCGCATGGCAGTACTTGATCCGGTTAAATTAATAATCACCAACTATCCAGAAGGACAAGTTGAACAGCTTGAAGGCGAGAATAATCCGGAAGAGGAAAACGGTGGAGGCACCCGTACTATTCCATTTAGCAGGGAGCTGTGGATCGAGCGCGATGATTTTATGGAAGAAGCTCCAAAAAAATTCTTCCGTTTGGGGCCTGGGCTCGCCGTACGATTGAAACATGCTTACATCGTTAAGTGCCACGATTTTATAAAAGACGCTACGGGCAAAGTCACGGAGATCCACTGTGAATATTTCCCCGATTCGAAATCCGGCGAAGACACATCCGGCATCAAGGTGAAAGGGACAATACATTGGGTGTCCTGTGCACATGCTAAAGAAGCTACAATTAAGCTTTATGACCGATTGTTTAATGACGAGAACCCGGCAGCAGCAGAAGATTTCAAGTCATCAATCAACCCAGAAAGTTTAAAAACAATTGAAACAGCGTATATTGAACCTGATTTAGCGAGCGCACAGCCAGAGACGGGCTATCAATTTATTAGGCTCGGTTATTTCTGCTTAGATAGTAAATCAAGTAGCGACAAATTAATTTTCAATCGGACCGTTACGCTGAGAGACTCTTGGGCAAAAACAGTCAATAAAGGTTAATTACTCGAAATTAATATCGTAATAAAGCCGGCTCTAAAATAGTATTAGAGCCGGCTTTATGTATTAGATCGTCCACTTTATGCTAAGCGTTCAACAATTTTCTTCGTTGGCCCAGGATTACTCATCGTATAGAAATGCAATACTGGTGCGCCAAACTTGATCAATTCTTTACACTGCTCCACAAGCCAATCTTCGCCTACTTTTCGTACGTCAGCATTCGTTTTACATTCGTCTACTGCCTCGCTCAGTGATTCGGGGATATCTAAGTGGAATATTTTCGGCAAACTAATCAATTGCTTCTTTGTCGTCAGTGGCTTCAAGCCTGGAATAATTGGCACGTGAATTCCGTTATCTCGGCACTTGGTGACGAACTCTTTATACTTCTCTACATTGAAGAACATCTGGGTAACGATAAATTCTGCTCCCATGTCGACCTTCTTTTTCAACCACTTGAAATCTGTATTGAAGTTTGGCGATTCAAAATGTTTCTCTGGGTAACCCGCCACACCGATACAAAAGTCTGTTTTTTCAGAAATAACATTCTCTTCATGCAAATATTTCCCCTGATTCATTTCGTGCACCTGCCGCAGCAGATCTGTCGCATAGGCATGCCCTCCAGTTGAGGGAATAAAGTCGCTATCTCCTTTACGGGCATCGCCGCGAAGAACCAAGACATTATCAATTCCGAGAAAATTTAAATCAATCAGCGCGTTCTCAGTTTCTTCTTTTGTGAATCCGCCACATATTAGATGTGGAACCGCATCAACTTTATATTTATTCATAATTGCAGCACAAATGGCTACAGTCCCCGGTCGCTTTCTATAGGCTATGCGCTCCAAAAGACCGCTGTCATGCTGCTTATACATATAATCTTCCCGATGGTAGGTTACATCAATGAACGGGGGCTTGAATTCCATTAATGCGTCCATTGTTTGAAAAATACTTTGAATTCCTTGGCCTTTTGCTGGTGGCAATAATTCAAACGAAAACAATGTCTTGCCGTTCGCATCTTTAATGTGATCTACTATCTTCATTTTTACTGGATATTTTAGGCTTAGAGAAAACGCACAATAGCTGTTGTTCCTTCACTTATCATTCTCACCTTAGTGTGAGTAGAATGTAGCACCTTGACGCGCGTCAGGTTGCTAAGGTTTCACAGGGTCTACTCCCTCTACCTTTCTCTATAAGCGGTTGCTAATATCGGTAATAGAAGCAACATGTCAAAATTAAAAAACAAATACCTAGGTATTCCTTGGAGTTATTGGATTGGAAATATTATCGCGCGTATTTATTGAACATTATCCTTCGCGGTATAATGCGACTAATCCGTCCGGAAGTTTTACTTCGATCACGTGCTCGTCGGCATCGACACCTATTATAAGGTCATCCGAAAGTGGAAACATAAGTTCTTTGCCATCAACATTTACTGTTGCTATAAACTGTTGTGGCAGCTCCTGCACGTTGGTAATCTCTCCGAGTTCACCTTCGGTCTGATCGACCACTATATATCCAATTAAATCTGAATACCGAAAATCATCGGGGTCACGTACCGGCATTTTCTCCAGCGGAAGATAGACTTTCTTTTTAAGCAGTGGTTGTGCTTTATCGATATGGTCCACATCTTCAAAAGATATATAGGCTGTACTATTGTTATGTAGTTTTACGGCATCTATAAAATAAGGCACTAGTTTCTTGTTCATTTCTAAGAAAAGTACATCCAATTGGAGATCTAAATAATCTTCAAATTCAAAAAACAGTTGCATTTCACCCTTTAGCCCACGCGTGCGAGTGATATAACCGATATAAAAAGCTTCTTCTAATTTCATCGTTCATTAAAAATTAAAAAAGCCGAAACGCTAATAGGTTCGGCTTTCTTGAATCTGTATGAATAGTAATTATCCTTCAGTTTCTTCTGATGCAGCAGCGTCAGTGTCAGTTGCTTCTGGAGCTTCGTCTTCAGTTGGAACTTCTTCTGCAACCGGCGCATTTTTAGCGGCAATTGCAGCAGCTCTTTCTTCTTTCTTTTTAGCTTCAGCAGCAAGAGCAGATTTTTTTGCTTCTTCCTTAGACTGCGCTAAACCAGTTTTTGCACCTTCCACTTTAGCACTTTTCGATTCCGTCCATCCAGCGAATAACTCTTCAGCTCTTGCTTCGTCGAAAGCACCTTTTTTCACACCGCCTAATAAGTGTTTTTTGTAAAGTACACCTTTATCCGAAAGGATAGTACGCGCTGTGTCAGTAGGCTGTGCACCTTTGATCATCCAGTCCAATGCTTTCTCAAAATCCAAAACGATTGTCGCTGGGTTCGTGTTTGGGTTGTAAGAACCTAAACGCTCAATGAATTTTCCATCACGTGGAGCACGTGCATCTGCTACTACTACATGGTAAAAAGGTTTTCCTTTTTTACCTTGTCTTTGCAATCTGATTTTAGTTGCCATGTTTTATTTGTATTATGTATTCAACATATCCCCCGTACTTCGTGCAAGAGGGGACGCAAAGATACAAATAAAAAATTGTAAGAACCAATAAAATAACGACAGTGGACGATGCAAAGATATATGGACCAACGCTCTAGAGACCTTCTCAAGAAGCAGCTTTTCGTATCTATGTTGTCTTAGCGGCTATTCTAAGTGGTCTGTGATCAATTTATATATTTTGAAACGCGCGTTTCTGCCCGCGATGTTTTGCTCCACGGTTCCAGCTTCTGAATTTTGTTTTGATAATTCCGTATATTTGAGAAACTACGTGAGCGTCATTTTTGATACGCACTTAACCTAGCATCCATTAATCAAAGCGAACAGGAGTTCCATACGGAGGGAAATTAACGAGCTCTAGCACCTCCATGATTAACCACTAGGAAAACTGCTCTCCAAGAAAAAATATTCACGAGTTTCTTAACAAAGAATCAATATTTTTAATTCATTTCGCACATGGATACGATTGCTCCACTAAAAATACTAAAGGCGTCTGCAGGTTCGGGGAAAACGTTCAGCCTGACGCTTCATTATATCACCTTACTGTTGTATAATGAAAATAGCTATCGCGAAATTCTTGCTGTCACATTCACCAACAAAGCGACAGCCGAGATGAAAGAACGCGTACTGAACAGTTTAAAAGGACTCGCTACAGGGGACGACTCCCCGAGCACCAATGACTTTCGAGTGCTCTTATTGCAGAACAACCCGGGCTGGGATGCGCCTTCATTGCAGCAAAATGCACACCGCATCTATCGAAAGATCATTCACGACTATAGCCGATTTACCATAAGTACCATCGACGGATTCTCGCAGAAAGTCATCCGAAGTTTCACCTATGAATTGAAGCTCGATGCAGCTTATAAGATCGAGATGAACATCAACAAGGTGAAACAGGATCTCACGATACGGCTAAATCAACTACTGGACGAGAAACCTGAACTGCTAAATTGGATTATCGCGTATGCAGAACAAAAAATAGCGAACAATGAGAACTGGAACTACCGACAGCAGCTCATCAGTTTGGCTGGACTGATATTCACCGAAAATTTTCAAGAGTTTGATATGCACCTGACAACAGCGGATGCACATCAGGTATTTATGCTGCTTAATGAGCAAACCCAGGAAAAAACGAACAGTTTTCTCTCGGCGCTTGCCGAATTAATAAAACTTTTCCAGCAGACCTGCAAAGAATACAACTTGGATCAGCAGGAAATGACAGGGAAATCGAAAAATAAAATTGTCATCGCAAGCAAGGTCAGTGGCAACTTAAATAAGCTTTCACTTTTAGAGGTAGAAAAACTAATTCAACGCTTCACAAACATTCTCGACGACCAGGCTGCTTACAGCCGAGGTGACGCAGCGGAACGAAACGATTTAAAAGTCGCACTCACGCCAATTATTGAGAAAATAAGTGACCTATACCGTCTATACCCAGACTATATTTCTTACCGTGCCGTACAAAGTAATCTCTACTATTTACGACTCCTTAAAGAGATGAGTGGATTACTTCGCGTTTGGCGCCAGGAAAATGGAGCACAGTTGATTTCCGACTCGCAGTTGTTATTAAATAAAATCGGTCTTGACAAAAACAGCGACCCTACTTTTATTTGGGAAAAGATAGGTAACCGTTATAACTATTTCTTATTCGATGAATTTCAAGACACCTCGCGCATTCAATGGAAAAACTATAGCCCACTGCTAATCAATGCCCTTGGAAATGCTAAACAAAAAATAAATGAACATCTTATTGTCGGCGATGTCAAACAAAGCATCTACCGTTGGCGAAATGGCGATTGGCGGATCTTATTGCAGCAAATTGAAGAACAAATAGGTGAAGTGTTTCACCTTCAACCGACCGATCGCGGCCAATTTATTGAAAATGGAACACTCGAGACAAACTACCGTAGTGCGCCAGAAATTATCGAACTAAACAACTACATCTTTGAACATCTACCGCGCCTGTTACAAAATGTGCTTGCGGACAAAGTTCGTGAGGGCCTGGACGGACCAGGAGTAAACTGGTGGGATACGTCCGGAAATTCACAGTTGTTAATAAAAGCTTACCAGGATAGTAAACAACAAGTCCCACCGCATAAAATAAAAAAAGAAAAAGGGTCCGTTGAAATTCGTTTTGTCCCTGTCACGTCGAATGCCCATCGACGAAATAAAGTTCAGGAAGAGTCTTTGGACATACTGAGTGAAAAGATTACCGGCTGGATACTTTCGGGGCGATATAATCCGAAGCAAATTGGAATTCTCGTACGAAGCAATCGCGAAGCACGAGCAGTAATCGAAAAGCTGATGGCCCACAAGAACGAATATAACTTGAATCACGGCGAAAAACTAGATTTCGAAGTTATCTCTGGCGATGCGCTTACTTTAGCAAGTAATGACGGCATCGCGCTTCTTGTCGAAACGCTAAAGGCGCTTGTATACAATACACCCACGCATATCCTATTTAGTGCGAAGATGGCTTACCTCTACCAGCTTTTCAAAAATAAAAAAGCCTTTGATCATGAACAGTGGTTAAATTTCGCGAGTAACGACATTACCGACCTAAGGGCAATATTACCCGAAGAGCTTATCAACCAATGGGCGCTGTTACAACAACTCCCTTTGGTATATCTGGTCGAGAAGCTTATCGAAATATATGAGCTCGGTGTCGAGGGCTCCCCACACCTGCCCTACCTTCTCGCCTTTAAGGATATCATTAGCGGATTTGCCGCCAGCGGTGATCGGGGAATTACGCAGTTTATAGAGTACTGGGAGGAAGATGGGGAGCGCGCCAGCCTACCCGCCAACGGAAAGGTCGATGCCGTTGAAGTGATTACGATACATAAATCAAAAGGTCTGGCTTATGATGTTGTGATGATCCCCTTCTGTTCCTGGGACCTCGACGGTATGGCTAACGGCGACTTCTGGATCAACACCCAAAACACGCCATTTGCGGTGCTTGGAAAAATTCCAATTAAATATACCTCGAGTATTGGCAAATCGACGTTCTACCGGCAATACTATGAAGAGATGCTTTTTAATTATATGGATGCACTAAACACGTTTTATGTCGCAGCGACACGCGCAAAGAAACACCTCTTTATCCTAGCCCCTTCTTTTGCTAACACGCAAAAGTCTGGTTCCCCAACGCAGTACATTAGCGATATCCTTCGTCATGTACTCACGGCTCCTGAATCGCCCTTCGATCTGGATGATAACATTCTCTTAATTGATCACCCCACACAGCGTGATTTGCAGGACAAAAATGAAAACACAAAAACTGAGCAGCAAGCGGCGACTGATAACAAGAGGCTCGTACGTCATGAAACAATTTTCTTGTCACAATACCCACAATCGGCAATCCTGCAGCAGGAATTTGAAAAAGTAGTTCGCGGGAATGTCAATAGTATCCTCATGCTTGATCAAGCCGCCCAACACGGCATTTTCGCCCATGAGATTATGGCACAGATCACAAGTCTCGATCAAGTTGCCCAACTGATAGACGAATATATTGAACTTGGTGTGTTAAATCCCGCCGACCGACCTTTCCTGCAGCGGGAAATCGAGCAGATATGGGAACAACCCGAAATTAGTAAGTGGCTCAACGGGAACTATAAAATATGGCACGAGGCAGACATCATTCTTGAAGATGGTAAAACGATACGACCCGACAAAGTGTTTTCCAACGCGCACGAAACGATCGTTCTAGACTTCAAGTTTACCAAGGGCGATTACAGCGATCATCAACATCAGATTGACAAATATAAGGCAGCGTTAGAAAAGTTAGGCTACATGAATATCAAAGGCTATTTATATTACGCCAAGATCAATCAGCTAGTTGAAGTTAAATAATTAATAAAGCAGTACATGAACACACCTTTTTTGAAGCTTGTCGCCGAAGACATCAAAACGCGTTTCGGAAACGACCTGTCCCAGGTAGCTATCATCTTTAATAATAAAAGACCGATCACCTATTTAAAAAAACATTTAGCCGATATTTATCAACAGGCCTTATGGTCACCACAGTTTTATACAATACAAGATTTTTTTAAACAGTCAACCAACGCACTAGAAGCCTCCCCACTGACGCAATTCTTCTACCTTTACGACCTACATAACCAGATGCTTAGCGCAGAAGGGCTTGAAGGGGAAACGTTCGAAGAATTCTACCCCATTGCGGAAATTATTCTCGCGGATTTCGGACAACTCGACTATGAACTAGTACGGATTGAAGAAATCTATGCCGAATTATACGACAGTACTAAAATAGACATCGCTTTCGAACACCTCACGCATGAACAGAAAGGATTCATACGCCAATTCTGGCAGTCTTTCAGCGCTGAAGGACATAATGCAGTTCAAGAAAGGTTTCTACGTCTATGGAGACGATTACCCGCGTTATATCGTACTTTTAAAGCAAAGATAGCTGAGCAAAAACAATTCACCTTTCCCGCACTATATCGTGATTTAGCAGAAAACAAGGCGGCTAAGCCAGCCTTCGTCGACAAGTACAACAAGATCTTGTTTGTGGGCTTTAATGCATTGAATAAGGCAGAGACGCAACTTTTTCAACGCTGGCAGCAGGAAAATCGTGCATTATTTTATTTTGATGCGGACGCTTACTATCTATACGACAATCAGCAGGAGGCAGGACGTTTTATAAGACAGAATATTAATCAGCATGAGCTAATTAATGCGCTCGGTGATCCAGCAAACGTGATCGCAAACCGCAACGTACCGGTTCATCTATACGCTGCCTCAGGAAAAAACAGTCAAACAAAACTTTTGTATGAAAAGTTAGTCGGAATCGAATCGAAAATACCGATACAGAGCAGCGGAGTACAGGAAACCATTGGCGAAACAACACCAGCGAAGACCACCGCGATCCTCCTTGCTGACGAAAGCTTGTTAGTACCCCTACTTCAGAGTCTCCCGGACCTTAAAGTTAATATCACGACCGGTTACCCGTTGAACCAGTCACCAATCTACGGTCTTCTAGACCTATGGCTTGAAATACAAGCAGACATATCACATTTACGGCGAAAGAAAATCACCTTCCAGCAGCTCGAAAGGTTTTTGAACCATCCCATGACGCAGATACCGTCTACCGAACGCATGACGCAACTACAAAGCATCGCTGAAAAACAGCAATTTGAGATTCCGTTAATTGAAATCCAAATAGAGCGTAGTGCAGTGCCCCGGTTCTTCCGCCCCTTGCAAGAGTCCAGCGAACTTATATCGGAGATGATCTTGCTGATAAATTATCTGCTCGATGCGATGGCACTGAAAGATCATGCGAGTCAAATCGACAGTAACCTCCTAGTGGAAACCAAAAAAGTACTCAACCAACTCCAATTAGGGTTGGACCGCGTGAGGACAACGTCAATCCCGTTTCAAATAGGGCTTATCCGTAAAGCAATTGCACCGGTTAGTGCCGCTATCGAAGGAGACCCCTTAGATGGCGTGCAGATTATGGGGCTATTAGAAAGTAGATGTTTAAATTTTGACCATGTATTTATCCTGGGTACGAACGAAGGGGTGTTACCTAAAACTAGTAATACACCATCCTTCCTGCCGACGAGCCTGCGGCAGGCCTATGGCCTGCCGATCATAGAAAACCAAGACGCCCTTTCGGCCTATCTGTTCTACCGCCATTTTCAGTTTAGTACGGATATTCATATATTCTATAACAGTCTTATCGACGAGAATAGTACAGGCGAAGAGAGCCGCTTTGTCAAGCAACTTGAGTTTGAAAGTAATTTTCAATTTGTTACCCACCATCAGCAGCAACCCATACAGTTCCCACAAAAGAATGAGGAATTAACCATTCCCAAACAAGGAGCTATCTGGCAGCAATTACAACAATCATTCTTGCAGCAGGGTGAGAGAATTTCGGCTTCGGCACTTACCACCTATTTGCATTCCCCTTTGCAGTTCTTTTTTAAATATGTAGCTAAAATAAAGGAACCTCCAACAATTAGCCAAGAGTTCGAGATGAACAAGTTGGGGACTGTCATCCACAATGTGATGGAAAAAATTCTATCGCCCTTCAAAGATCTTGACGGGTTTATTGACACGCAAAGCTTGTCTTCTTGCCTGCACAAGACCGATGAGCTAGTGATTCATGAAATAAACGAAATCTATCAAAATGAAGGGGACGGCGCAGTGATGAGCAGTTTACAACGTATTATGCACAAAATAGCCTCCGAATATGTGAATATGTTTATCCAGTATGACATCGATAATTATAAAAAATTTAAGATTGTAGAATTGGAAAGCAATTACACGATTGAGTTCCCCATTCACGTGCTTGGTAAACCAGCAACAGTAAACCTTCTTGGGATCATCGACCGCGTCGATATTGTCATCACGCATTCAGGCGATCAAAAAACACGTATTGTCGATTATAAAACTGGTGGAGACAGCGTCTTTTTTGATAACCTGGACAAAGTTTTCGCACCGAACACCTCAAATAAAGCTCTGGTACAAACGTTATTCTATGCCAATGTACTCGAGACTAGCACTGGAAAACACGATTTAGAACCACACCTTTATGTTTCACGTAAAATGCGAGAGGAGGGTACGTTGTTCCATTCTAAAAACGAGGCCCTCGAGAAAGAAGCGTTAGCAATTACCAAGGAACGTTTTCTCTCTTTCCTACGTGAAACACTGGAAGAACTTTTCGACCCTTCCATCCCGTTCAAGCATAATGCGCAAAGTAAGATATATCCATCAGATCCATACACCCTATTTTACCGCAATGCGCTTGCTGAGCGAGACGATGATTAATTTTTTAGGGGACTTAACGGCGCCGGGCATTTTATGTTGTTCGGTATTATCTAGCGCCTACAAGGAATGTGATCTATATTTTAGCGCGCAGCGCCAACAGCGCACGAGCTAGAACAGACATTAATCGAAAAGACCGTCTTCAGGTAGATTTGAGACGATCTTTTAGTCGTTATCATGTTCTACGCCACTCCCGCTTAGGGTTGTTTTTGGCTTTGATAGGCGCGGGCGACTTGTTGCGCGCTCATCTTTGTACTATACACTTTAAAGCTTTCAAGCTGACCTGCTCCCAGAGATATCCACTGTAAAGGAAACTGCAAAGTTTTCACTTTCGTATATTTAATCTCTTTGCCCCCTCGATCATTATATGAGAGTGTTATTTCCTCGGGACTGATGTCTTTAAACAACTGACCTCGCGATAGAACTGCATACCTTGTTCGTTTGCCGTAATGGTGACAAAGGACCATTATGCGACAGGGAATAACCCTCCTCCCTGATAACGGGAACCATCACGCTTGTAAGCGATCTGACTGGCTGTTGCGGTTATTACCGTCCCTTGTGATTTGAATAGTTCCTCAGACGAATTCGCATCAGGCTTGATTCAAAAGCTCACCGTATAATTGCCGCCAATCGCTGGTATAACAGGTTCAAATGTACTCTGCTCGGTTGAAAAAACTAGAGCATTACCAAGAATACCTGGCTTGTATTCCACCATATTGGTGCTTGCTTGATTTATCTCAAATGAATCGGCATTCGATTAGTTCTCTTCAAACGAATAATCTATTAATAAAGAATCACTATCTAGGTAACCCCGACACATATTTAACCCTAACGTAACATAAAGGTATAGGGGGAACATATCGCTGTTCACGTGTGGAGAAGTTTACAAGGAAATGCAACATACATTCGACTAGCTGGGAGCGGTCAACCTTGTCCAAATCGGAAAATAGAATTATGGGATCAGACGGCAAATTGGTATAACGATGCTTACAAACGAGCAAATCTATTCGAATTACCAAACACCCTTACTAACCGAGCAAATTCCGAGATAAGACGAAGGAGGTTTTCTGTCTGGCGTAGGTAAAACTATTCAATGATCATTTATTCACCTACGTTTTTATAAATGTCGGGCAAGTTCCTACATTGTCCATTATAATCGAGTCCGTACCCCACAACAAACTCGTTCTCGATCTCAAAGCCAACGTACATGATATTATCGAAATTATGCTTGAGACAAAGTGGTTTCATGAGCAGCGTACAAACGGCGATACTATTTACATGAAGCCGCTCTAACGCATCTATTGTATAGCGTAATGAATTCCCTGAATCAATAATATCTTCGACAACAATTACGTCTCGACCAGTGAGGTCCATCCCCACGCCTAATAGCTCCTTTATCTGCTCTTGTTGGGTTCCATAGTACGATGCGAGTTTTACGAACGAGAGTTCACATGGGATAGGAATTTGCTTCATCAAGTCCGCCATAAACATAAAACATCCGTTAAGCACGCCTATAAATACGGGGTTTTTATCAGCGTATTTCACACTCATATCGATCCCCATCAATCGAATACGCTTCTTAATTTGACTGTAGTCGATAAAAGGCTCAAACTCTAGTTTATCTATTGTGATATTTGTCATTATTGTGCTTCGTTACTTACACTGTCTTTGCCAAAAAGCCGCTCAAGAAGATTTCTACGCCTTATTTCATCTCGTTCCATTTCTCGCATCATCGCCTCATGCTGCGGGTCGCGTTCAACAAAACCAGTATCCACGACACCTTTGGGTCTTGCAGGTCTGAGGTTAGGCTCCAGTACGACCTGGTAGAAACCATAATTACCGGGGACCGACTCATCGGTCAATTGGCCGCGCCGATTCATAATACTTCCATAGGTATTAAAATGCCGTTGTACCCACGGTTTCAAATGCCCAGTATAATCAAAGGATGCTAGGCCAGTTTTGGGCCTTGGAACGATACTCGATAGGTATAAACTTTCCCCCAAGTTTAGTTCAGAAGGAAGCTTACCAAAATAGTATGCGGACGCTTCTTTAATCCCGTACACATCTTTCCCCCATTCAATCACATTCAAATAAATTTCAAACAACCGATCTTTTGACACTTGATTCGAAGACTCCATCAACCAAACTAAAAGAATCTCCTCGAACTTACGCATCATTGTTTTGTTACGGTTCAAAAATACGTTTTTTACAAACTGCATAGATACCGTACTGGCACCACGTTTGAACGCTTTCTCATTGATATTCGTTATTATCGATAATTTAAATGCTTCCTCCTCAAATCCATTGTGTTCGTAAAAATACGGATCTTCAGTATTAAGCACGGTTTTACGAAGAATCGGCGCGATGGACGCCAGCGGTGTAAAGTTCGGATTATCTGGTCCAAGAATAATCTCGCGCATCAAAACGGTATCCTCATAGGCGCGATAGGTAAACGGCGTGTTCAATATACTTATATCGGCTTTCCCCCATTTAACAATCTTTAATCCTTGGTCATCGACTTTAGAGCTAAATAACAGTGAATCCGGATGTTTTAAATTGACGTTAAAATCTAAGTCATAGTCAATTTCACCTTGCACTTTGATACCTTCCACAGATTCAAACAGTCCAGCCGGAATAGCATCGAAAAAATCCTGTGCTTTAAATTGCCCCGTATGTATCGATAATTCTATTTCCTTATCGGGCTTGGGAATATACTTTATGTAAGGTTGAAAAACGAACTCCTTCACCCGAATGGTACTTTTTGGATCTACTTCAAGGGCGTTACTTCCGATATTAATCATCCCTTCCGCAGTGGCCTCAGGCAATACAATATTTTCTTGAGAAAGGCGATGGTGATTGATGGATAAGTTATCAAAACTCCAACTCCCTGCAAGTGTCAACGAATCGGCAGAAACTCTATTTACACTTTTGAGGTCAAACATTATTTTATCGAAACTGATCCCTAGACCGAGCTTCCTGCGTAACAACGGTAATTCAACATTTTTCTTTTCCGAAGAGATTTCTACCTGTAACTGCTGTTTATCGGGGTTGACAAACCCCGCAAAGTTCCATTGTGCATCATGGTTGTTCAAATACAATTCGACTTGAAAATCTCCACCATCGACACTGGCCACCGGTAACCGAATTTTTTGGAACACGCTATCATCCTGATAGGAAGCTTCAAAATTAGTAAGCTCCATATCACGAGGAATCTTAAAAAACACCTGTTTTATAACTCCGTCAATCAGTGCTGCATAATTTGTGGGACCTTCTTCATTCGTCGATTTTGCCACATCCTTTTCCTTACTAAAAAGGAAATCATAATTGCTCAGGCTATCTTTTTTCACGAAAGTTACCTTGGAATTCACGAGCTCCAGCCGCCCTAGTTTTACATCTCCAAAAAGCAAAGGCCAAAGTCGCACCGAAACTGACATTTTTTCTATTCTGGCCAGCGTATCTCGATCACTGGGAAGCAAAAGTATGTCTTTAAACGCCACCGTCGTCAACCCACTAAAGCCATATTCACTTGTTTGAAAATCGATATCATACTGGTCTTGTAAAGTAGATTTTACTTTTTGTACAGCGGAATCCAGCATCTTCACTCGCACAGAAAGCGTAACAATTAACCCAACAAGCATGACTGCAAGGATCCCACCAGCGGTCCAGATAGCTATCTTACGTTGCTTCAGTGTTAGTGAAGGTAGTTTTTCAATTATGTTCATTAACTAAACTTTGGTTTAAAAATAGAATAATTTTTTCAAATAGACGGTTATAATTTCCATCGCGTGTTTGTCCCCCCTATTGCCTGAGCGAAAATCTGAACCACAAATCGAGTCGCTACCCACGCGTTGCGTCGGCTCGCCATTTCGACATTGACGTCTCGTGGACCTTTCTTTCGTTTTTGCAGTCTTTATCAACATCAATATGACATATTCTTTTAAACCATTGTTTACATTTGTGATATCACAATTTTTAGCATGATTACGAAGGAGCAAATATTACACGCATTGGGACATGTCGAAGAACCAGATCTTAAGAAAGATTTGGTAACCCTGAACATGATCCAAAATATAGAAATATTACCAGGAAAAATTAAGTTCGACGTTATATTAACGACTCCCGCTTGTCCTTTGAAAGGACATATTGAACATGCCTGCCGTAATGCGATAACATTATTTGTGAGCAAAGAAGTAGAAGTTGAAATCAACATGACTTCACGCGTAATAGCCAGTGATTCTGCACAGCTTGAGGGCATCAAAAATATAATCCTTGTCTCTTCGGGTAAAGGTGGCGTCGGTAAATCTACTATAGCGTCAAATTTAGCGCTCGCATTAGCCGAAACGGGTGCAAAAACTGGGCTGCTCGATGCAGATATTTATGGCCCTTCACTACCAATTATGTTTGGTTTAGAAGGAACGCGTCCCGAGTCGATGCAAACGCCGGATGGTAAAACCAAAATTTTACCAATAGAGAAATTTGGGCTGAAGCTACTCTCGATCGGCTTCTTTACAGATCCCAATCAACCAATACCATGGCGTGGCCCAATGGCTACGTCTGCCATTAAACAACTCTTCGGAGATGCGAACTGGGGCGATCTGGACTACCTTATTGTTGATATGCCTCCCGGAACAGGCGACATCCATATTACTGTTTCGCAATCCTATCCGATCGCTGGAGCGGTCATCGTCACAACGCCACAACAAGTTGCTTTAGCTGACGCAATCAAAGGGATGGCGATGTACAAAATGGAAGGAATCAATGTCCCGATCTTAGGTATCATAGAAAACATGTCGTATTTCACGCCAGCCGAATTACCAAACAACAAATACTATATCTTTGGTAAAGACGGCGGGAAAAGATTATCTGAAAGTAATAACGTTCCATTTTTAGGTGAAGTGCCGTTGGTAAAGGCTGTCGCGGATGCAGGAGATAACGGTTTCCCTATATTATTAGACGCTGATGAGCCCGTCGCATTGGCATATAGAGAAATCGCAGGACGTGTTGCGCAGGAACTTAGTATCGTTAGTAACAATAAATAAGATTCGGATTGTATTAAAAAGAGCCCACGCAATAAACTAAAACGAATCGTAAAAAAATAGATGGGAGTTCCCTTAGCTGTACCTTGCGTCAATGCCTACATTACACTAATACAGATAACTTTGGAAGAACAAATCGACAATCTATTAAATTTTTAAACCCACAAGAAACGAGATAGGCAAAAGCAACAAGTAAAGAATAAGAGTAATTCCCAAAGAATTAGGTATCCAACGTTTCTCGATTTTATTGTATCTAAATTCTCGCTCGGGTCTCTGTCGTTATGTTTGGGAAAGAAGGACATGTAAAAAACACAGCTTATCCGCTGGGCGACCAAATCGTTTTATGAACGGGTGTTAGGTGCTCAGTTTAAACAAAATATTGCGTTATTTCTGATTTAGCTATCGCTTGAAAACACGCCTTACCCCAAAATTTAAAATAGCACTTTCGCTTTCAATAATTAGCGCCAAATTCTATCAACCCCTAGCGATAGGACCTCAAATCTAACATTTGAAGAGAAAAGGACATTCGATTTTGAAAAAAAGTTTACAAAGACATCTTGACCGAAGGTCTCGCCTAAATCTATATCACATCGCTCGTACCGACCGAAATAATACCGCGGACGACAGAACTCTTTAAAATAATGGTATCTGATTCAACAATCCTCGTATACATTGGCTACGAATAATCGAAAATTCGTAGGTTATCAATACGATTTACCAGGACCATAAAGCACATTTCTAACGTTGGGATTTATGGAAAGAATTTTCTGATTTTCTAACACGCGATTTAAAAGAAATGAGCCCGGTAAAACACCGAGCTCATCACTTGAATAATTATATTTACTTTGTCCACCTTTTTGAGTGCAAAAAGTCACAGAGTCATCTATCGTGTTCCACCGGCCCACCAGACATTTTCAGAATAGACGTAATCTCCGTTGCCGTATGCAGATTCAATATTAGGATTAGTTGTTGTCTCAGAGCTACCATATGGTAATCTCAAAGGAAACTTATTTGGATTTTCTAACTCTATTAGATTCTCGCCTAAGGCTTTCCATCTACGGATGTCATTAAACGTTTCGGTAGACTCTCCAGATGCACCAAAAGCACCAAGATATTTTTGAACAGCTATCTCCTTTAACGGACTAGCCAGAAACAACGGCTTAACTTCTTGCTGAAAATATGCATCAATCTTTTCTGCAGTTATTGCGTCGCTCTTTTCGGTAACCCCACCATACTGAGCTAATGTAGGTGCTGCGAACGCCGCAGCAATTGATTTCTCCGCATTAACAATAGCAGCTTCGATGGCTAATTTTAACACCGGTTCAATAGAAGATGTCGATCTACCTAACCTTTGCATCGCCTCAGCTTTTAAAAACTGCACCTCATGAAAACTTAACAGCTGAGTTGAAGCTGTTTGAGAAAACACGAACGTCGAAGTTAAATAAGTATATTGAACTTGTTCGTTTTCGCCGTTAGGCGCCAATAAGCTGTATGAATCATTACCAGTCGATAAATCTGCTACTTGATTCCAATCTGGATCAGTAAAATTGCGACTACGACGTGGGTCATTCCGTTCGATCATTTTATCAGCGATACTTTTACTCGCAGCTAAGCCATCTCGGGACCATTGGAAATCGAATAACGGATTCAAATTTTGTTCGTCGTAAACGTTAAAGGCAGCTTCTTCCGACGCATTCGCGAATGACTTGTCGGCAAATTCGATAACATCCTCTAAAGTCTGTGTTTTATTCGCAGAGGTGTTTAATAAGTGCATTGTATACCTAGCCTTCAACCCGTAAGCAAACTTAAGCCATTTTGCATTTGAACCCTTAAATAAAAAGTCATGACTTCCGTAGCCGCCAGTAGCGTGGGTATCTCCTTTGGGTATGTTAGCAATTGCTGCATCTAGGAGCGCAAATACTTCAGTATAAAGTGCCGACTGTTTATCTAAGTTCGGCGTTTTGTTTTCAAATGGATTAAACGCTTCCGAATAGGGAACATCTCCGTACATATCTGTCAATAGCGCTAAATTATAGGCTAACAGAATCTGTCCGACGCCTAGAGTCGAATAATTCCCCTCTTGCGGACCTCCCTCCGACGTTTTCTGTACGACAATGCGCGCATTTCTAATCACTTGGTAGATACCCACCCAGCTGTTATTAAAAGTAGTCGCGTTCTGTGGTTCGCCATCACGATGTTCCGCATTCCAAAGTTGGTTATGAGTCCCAACTTCATGTTCTACATACGTCGAAAGGTAAGTATTAAGATCCCCCCCAACGCTGGTAACAGCAGTACCAGTGATAACATCAGCTAACAAAAACTTAGCTTCAACATCGGTCGGATTATCAGGGTTCACATTGATTTCATCCATTCTATCTTCTGAACAAGATGAAAATGCAATAGGTGTGACAAGCAGACCTAATGCTAAAAGTTTATATAAATTATTTTTGAATCTCATTTTATTAAAATTTAATGTTTAGTCCAAAACCATAGCTAGACGCTCCCGGTAATGAAAAACGTTCGAAGGCGCCTGACATATTTGTATTACCTTGAGATGCTTCAGGATCATAACCTTTTAATTCCGACCAAAGAATTATATTACGGGCAAAAGCATTTACATCAATACTTAATTTCGAATTTGTATAGACAGGATAGCCTAGTGAAACTTCTCGCAACTTTACAAATGAATTACCGAACACAGAACTCTCTGAAATATTATTTTTTCTATTAAAATACTCGAAAGCATCCGACGGGTCAATCAAAATGTCATTTTTCTCATACACACCTTCTGCCGTTTCTTTCACTGCATCCTCTTCAAATAAGAATTTATCTCCACCTCTGTAGTCGGCTGATTTTTGAGTAACACCATAAAAATCGAGGATACCACCAGTACCATGGTAGATTTGCCCACCATTTTTCCAATCTAAAACAGCAGCAACTCTAATCTTCTTGTATTCTAAACGTGTATTAAACCCTAGCAAAAAGTCTGGAGAAACTTTGCCGATAACTTCCTGAGGCCCTACTTGAGGTAGTCCGTCTGCATCAACAACAATTTGACCTGCATCGTTTCTCAAGTAAGAGTTACCATAAATAACAGGAAATTTCTCGCCGATACCTGCACGAATTTGAGGTTCAACGAATCCACCTAGGAAAATACTCTGTACTCCCTCGGCCAATTCGTCCACGTAATTATCAATTTTCGTAAAGTTGAACGCGAAGTCCCAATGAAAATCTCCTTCGCGGTAAGGTGCAACGTTCAATGTCAATTCATGAGCGTTAGTATGTACTTTACCTCCGTTTGTGAGTAAACTGCTGTATCCACTGGAACCTCCTAATGGCACGGAGAAGATTTGATCTTTAACATTTTGACGAGAAAAAGTGTAACTCAAATCAAAAAGCCCATTCAAAAATGTCAAATCTGTACCAATTTCATACGATTGAGTGTTTTGCGGCTTCAACGCCGGGTCATACAATGTTGAACTTGGCGTAAATGCAACTACGGAACCAATCGGATAAATGATTGGAGTACCCGATGAGAAACCTCCCCCATAAGTTGGTGTCGTATAAAACGAATCATAGTAATTGCCGGCCTGGCCAACCTCCGCATATGAAGCGCGTAATTTACCAAATGTCAACACTTCATTTTTAACCGCATCCAGTTCAGTAAACACAAAAGATCCTGAAATAGATGGGTAGAAAAACGAACGATTATCTCGAGGCATATTTGAAACTACATCGTTACGCCCTGTAAGATTTAAATACAACATATTTTTATATGCCAAGTTCAAATTACCGAACAGACCAAATGTCCGAGTATGACGATTAGTTTGAGACGCAGAATATGACGTAGCATTACTCATATGGTTCCACCCTGCAAAGTTAAAGTTTCCGCCATAGGCATAATCCTGTCTACTGTGTCTGTCAACGACCTCGTTACCCAATAACGCGTCGAAAATTAAATCTTCATTTATCTCCCAATTATAAGAGGCCGTAACTAACGAATTTAGTTCAGTTACTGAAAAATGATAGTTTTCAACCTGTCCTCTCGTTATACCGGCTTTACCATATCCCCAAAGATCGGTATAATTTGAAGTATATGAATCGACCCCTAATTGGTATTTTAAGATCAATTTTTGGTTGTCTGCTAGTTGAGTTGAATACTGTCCAAAACCATTCCCGAAGAATCTCTGCGTTGCTTCCGTGAAACTATTATTCTCAGTAGCCCAATACGGCTGGTCAAACCCCCCTCCTCTGTAATTGTTTTGAGAGTATGGATTTCCTTCTACGTGATTAGGTATACCTCTTAGATCATAAGATGCGGGTGCACCGTAGATAGTTGCAATTAAACCGTTATTCGCTCCAGTTTGTTTTGACACCTTCGAGTTAACGTAATTACCGCTAAATCCTGTCGACCATTTATCGTTGAGATTCAACTGTGTCGAGAGCTTAGCGTTATATCTATCTAGTCCTGTCGACGGCACGATCCCCTCGGCATTAGTTGCACCTAATGTCATTGAGTAACTTCCTTTATCAAAACCCTGCATCACATTTAGAGAGTTGTTAAAGGTCTTACCAACGTCAAAAAAATCTTTCGCATTGTTATATGCCTGAGGGACTACCCATGGATCCAACCCGGCTGCAGCACGTTGGCTAACATAATATTTTCCTTCCTGTTGGCCATACTCTTGTGTATATTTATTATCTGTTTCGCCACCATAATTTGGATCCTTGTGTAATTCGTCTATCACAGATCCCCAACTAGTAGATGCAGTTGGGCTATATACGCCTCCGCTACCTTGCGAATATTTCTCTTGAAAATCCGGTAAAACGGAAACCTTATCAAAGGAAACATTTGAATTGTAAGAGATCTTAGCGGCACCGATTCCTGCACTTTTTCCGCTCTTCGTTGTAATAATTATAGCACCATTGGAGGCTCGCATTCCATATAGAGCCGACGCTGCCTGTCCTTTTAAGATATTAATACTTTCAATATCATCAGGATTGATGTCCAACCCCCTCGAAGAATAATCAGCTCCGGAAACTGAGTTCCCTGTTGATACATCTGCAGTAGAAGCAATAGGCATACCGTCAACGACATAAAGCGGCGTATTATCTCCGGTAAATGAGCGTGCCCCGCGAATTGTAATCTTTGCAGATGCACCCGGCATGCCTGACGACGGAGTAACCTCAACACCAGACACTTTACCCTGAATAGCAGTTGCTAAATTACTGTTTGCAGCTTGAGTTAGATCGTCTCCTTTTACCACTTGTGTCGCAGTTGCTAATGCTCTTTTCTCACGGGTAATCCCCATGGCTGTGACCACAACCTCTTCTAGCGTTGCGTCATCCATTACGAGCTGTACGTTGATTACGGATTGACTACCGATCGCGATACGCTGAGATTGGTAACCAATGTAGGAGAACGAGAGCTGACCGTCATTACCGCTTACATTGATAGAGTAATTTCCAGAAACGTCAGTTTGAGTACCGTTTGACGTACCAACCAATGCAACAGAAACTCCCGATATCGGTGTTCCATCACTTTGCGATACAACTTTACCACTCACCTGCCGATTTTGTGCAAACGAATGCCCCACTAGGCACGTCAGCAGAAAAAGAATACTGAGTAATTTTTGTTTCATTTGTATTATTGTTTAGTTAAAAGCTAACAAAATGGCGTTTCAATATCAACATGTTGGAGTCGATTTTTCCTTGAATTCTGTAGAAAAATTTATTTGAATATAACTACAGCAAATCAGATTTAAAACTTCGCTACGGTTTTTCGAAAATTATTAAACCGTTACATTTAATAAAAAACGCCTATTTAAGATTAATAATGAGCAACATGTTGCTCTTGGTAATTTATTTAATATAGTTAATGTTTTCGCTGAGCCTATAAAATGTACTTTTACTATGCGCACATATAATTGCTTAGGCAATTTTAACATTTTTTCACATTATCTCCAAATAAATATCCATTTTTTTTACTTATATGTTCATAATGTCCAATAACCTTTCTGTTTCTTGATACCTACAGGGCAAATATTACCGTTTGTAATTTGTTGATTACAGTTCACAATAACATAAAATTCTATTGTCAAATTCATTCAATTCGATTAATTATTTCAATTATCTTCAAGTACAAAGACAGATACGACACAATCTTCGATTTTTAATCATAACAATATTCGTGTTCGTCTGCATCATTATACTGATAATACCAAACATACTTTTGATAAAGTAGAAAATATAACTTGTAGTAGTATTTTATTCCTTGTTGGAATAAGGAATGCAAAGGTAGTGGGATAAAGTTGTTATTGCAAGTTTTACAAGATAATATTGGTTCCAATTGAAATTTCAGCAAAAAACCATCATTGTATTAACAAAAGTTAAATATCAAGATAATTAATATTTTAAAAAGGTTATTTACAGAATATTATTTGAGGGGAAAGCGTCGATATACGACAATTCAACTTTGGGCCGATCTAGCCGATCATCGGAAAATTAAACATTTCAGTAAAAAAATTATTCGACCTCGCTACAAACAACAATATGTTAACTTATCGATCAAGTTCCTATCTTTGCCTCATGCGTTTCGACATCATCACGGTATTACCCCAATTATTAGAAAGTCCTTTTGGACACTCTATTCTGCAGCGAGCTCAAAAAAAGGAGTTAGTAGAAGTTCACGTGCATAACCTTAGAGACTACTCGACAAATAAGCATAAATCCGTTGACGACTATCCTTACGGCGGAGGATCTGGGATGGTAATGCAGATCGAGCCTTTTGCCAGCTGCATCGAAAAACTTCAGAACGAGCGGCAGTATGATGAGGTTATCTACATGACCCCTGACGGTGTAACTTTAAACCAAGAGATCGCCAACGAACTTTCCTCAAGCCAAAACATCATTATTCTTTGTGGGCATTATAAAGGAATCGATCAACGAATTCGGGACGTGTTTGTTACAAAAGAGCTTTCCATCGGGGATTATGTACTTTCCGGCGGAGAACTTCCTGCAGCAATTTTGGTTGACGCTATTGCTCGGTTACTTCCGGGGGTCCTTTCAGATGAGACTTCAGCGCTTTCCGACTCGTTTCAAGATGGTCTACTAGACGCGCCTATATATACAAGACCGGCTATTTGGCGGGGCCACGTTGTTCCTCCAATACTTCTAAGCGGACACGAAGCCAAGATAAATGCTTGGCGGGATGATCAGCAACTAAAACGCACGCAAGAGAGGCGCCCAGATTTGTTAAATGACTAACACTTTTGCTTATTTTTTGTTTTTTTCTCAAAAACAATTTGATAAACAAAAAATAATTATAATTTTGTAGTGTACAAATGACAATAACAAACTTACATACAAGCTGGTGGTGGCTCGAAGCAAATAGCGTCGGGAACTAGTTTTGTGTATTATAAAATATTCATAATCAACCAAAACCCTTGTGAATGCAGGCCCGACGTTTTATCGCCGGGCCTTTCGTTTATACTGGTTTTTTAAATAAACTTATTAAAGGTTTTTAAACATTGAAATTAATAGATATGCAATATAAACTTCAGACAAATTACAGGAAGATTCTTGCCGACACAACAACACCTGTGAGCATCTATCTTCGTTTAAGAGATACTTTCCCGAACAGCTTGTTACTCGAAAGCTCCGAATATCAAAATCGTGACAACAACATAAGTTATATTTGTTGCGAGCCAATTGCAGGAATCTCGTTAACAAAGGAACAACTGCGCATTGCACTCCCAGATTCCCGGGTGATCTATAAAGATGCAGCGACAATCAATCTTCGACAAGAAGTTTCAGCCTTCCGAAACAGCTTTTCGCAAGAGGCTTTACCTGATGTAACGGTCAACTCCTCCGGATTATTTGGCTACTTCACGTTTGAGTCGATTGAGCATTTTGAAGATATAAAACTCGTAACCCCAACCGACTCCGAACGGGATATTCCGCTAATGCAATATCATGTATACCGATATGTAATAGCGATCGACCACTTTCGAAATCAATTGTCTATTTTTGAAAACCTTTTTGATGGCCAAGAATCCGATCTCGATCGTATGGAATACCTGATACAAAACAAGGATTTTCCAGAATATAAATTTGCCGTAAGCGGAGAAGAATCATCAAGCATGAGCGATGAATCATTTAAAGCCCTCGTAAGCAAGATGAAAGAACATATTCAACGCGGTGATGTCTTTCAGATTGTACCGTCAAGAGCTTTTAAAACCGCATTTTCGGGGGATGAATTCAATGTCTACCGTGCGTTACGTTCCATAAACCCTTCTCCTTACTTATTCTATTTCGATTACGGTGATTTCAAACTATTCGGGTCTTCCCCTGAGGCACAGCTTACAATAAAAGAAGATGTTGCAACCATTTACCCCATCGCTGGAACATTCAAACGGACAGGAGACCTTGCTGAAGATGAGAAAGTGGCCGAGGCCCTTAAGAATGACCCAAAAGAATCTGCAGAACATGTCATGTTAGTCGATTTAGCACGTAATGACTTAAGTCGTCATTGTACGAACGTGGAAATTAAATCGTACAAACAAGCACAGTATTATTCGCACATAATCCATCTAGTTTCTAAGGTTTCAGGAATCTTAAATAAAAACACAAACCCTTTTGATGTGGTAGGTGACACCTATCCTGCAGGCACACTATCGGGCGCACCAAAGCATATGGCTTTAACACTAATTGACCGTTACGAAGGTCTACAGCGTTCATTTTACTCCGGAGCAATAGGATTCATGGGTTTCAATGGCGATTTTAACCACGCAATAATGATACGATCCTTCCTAAGCAAGCAAAACATTTTACATTACCAGGCCGGAGCCGGAATTGTACTGGACTCGGAACCAGAAAAAGAGTTACAAGAAGTAAATAATAAAATAGCAGCATTGCGACGGGCTCTTGAAATTGCGCAAACTATCTAATGATAGGATTCTTTGAATTTAATAGATGCAGTAAGTCTCACTGATCACAAGCAAGAGGTCATGATCCTATCAGGTGAGGTAAAAACGGCGGTTTCCGTATTATAATAATAAACACACGAATAATTAAGGCCATGGGCAACGAAAAAATTTTAGTAATTGACAATTACGATTCATTCACATACAACTTAGTTCACCTGCTACAAGAACTGAATCAAAAATACACGGTATTAAGGAATGACAAGTTCAAACTGGAGGAAGTCGAAGAATATGATAAAATACTCCTCTCCCCTGGGCCGGGTATCCCAGAAGAGGCCGGACTATTGATGGACATCATACGTACATACGCAGCCACAAAAAGCATATTAGGAATTTGCTTAGGTCAGCAAGCCATTGCCGAGGTTTTCGGCGGCACACTATACAATATGCCCAAACCACTGCATGGAGTGGCAACAGACATCATAATTACAGACGATGAAGAACCCTTGTTTAAAAGTTTCCCCATAGACGCAAAAATTGGGCGCTACCACTCTTGGGCCGTGAATAAAGAGACATTACCCGAGGACTTACGCATTACGGCCGTTGATTCAGCAGGAATAATCATGGCCATAACGCATAAAAGTTATAACGTCCGAGGAATGCAATTTCATCCAGAATCCGTACTCACACCAAACGGAAAAATTTTAATTGAAAATTGGTTACAGATCAAATAATTAAAGCATAGACCAGGACAAACACTATGACAATACTAGATAAAATAATAGAAAAGAAACACCTCGAGGTAGCGCGAGCTAAAGCGAACGTCAGTATCGAGCAGCTCGCCAGCTCCCCGCTATATTTAAGGACATGCTACAACCTGAAGGAATCTATTTTAAATCCACAAAGAACAGGTGTTATTGCGGAATTTAAACGTGCCTCCCCATCAAAAGGACTCATAAACGGGCAAGCAGATGTGAAAACCGTAGTTCAAGGCTATCAAGAAGCAGGAGCTTCTGCGGTTTCGGTACTTACAGATCATGATTTTTTTCAAGGAAACTTAGAAGACCTCGCTGCGGCTCGCCAGGCACTAAACATCCCCTTGCTACGCAAAGAGTTTATTGTCGACACCTATCAAATAGCGGAAGCAAAAGCATATGGCGCAGATATTATTCTTTTAATTGCGGCTTGCCTTACCGTACATGAAATCAAAAGTTTCGCTTCATTTGCAAAATCACTAGGCCTGAACGTGCTTCTAGAAGTACACAATGAACAAGAACTTGTCGATAATATCGAGGCAAATGTTGATGCCGTAGGGGTCAATAATCGTAATTTAAAGGACTTTTCTGTAGACCTCAACCACTCGTATGATTTGGTAAACAAAATACCCGAGCATGTTATTAAGGTTTCCGAGAGTGGGATTTCGGACCCAAAAACAATTAAAGCACTAAGTACTGCCGGCTTTCAAGGGTTCCTTATTGGAGAAAATTTTATGAAGACCGAGAACCCCGTCCGAGCGATCCAAGAGTTTATTCGCGAAATGCGCTAAACGAAAAATGGAGCACAATGCTCCATTTTTCGTTTATTTTCTAAGTCGTCTTTTAAGTGCCCGGTTCGCACGCTTCTTGGCGACATCAACTTTATAGTCTAGCCAGCCATTTTTAAAAATCTTACGCATCGTATCGTCAAAGTAACGCGTAACAAATAAATTTCGCGCTCCTTTAACTTTTTCACTAAATGAATTTGCTAATGCGCGAACAGAAATCGAATAACCTTCGGTCTCATACTGGATATAGTGCCACCAACCTGCAGGCATGTACAATGTGTCTCCCGGACGGATAACAGCCTCAAAACCTTCCAATAACTTCAACGCAGGATACTCCTCTGGGTCGCTGGTTTTCAAATTAGTTATACTATGAAAATTATACGGCAATTTATACATCAAATCTGACTGATCATTCGGAAACAACCAAATCCGCTTTGCTCCTTGAAACTGCGATATAAATACGTGTGACATATCGATATCAAAGTGATTGCGAGTTGCAGACCCCTCACCGCCAAAAAACATATAGGGCAGCCACTGCAATACTTTGCCACCAGTCACATCATTATAAATAACATCATTTTTTAGCTCAGGGCGAATCTTCAACAAATTAAAAAGAAACAAACGTAGCTCCGTCGGTTCAGATTTAATTTTATCCAAATACTCGGCAAAGCTCATTCGTCCGACCGGAGGACTTGCAGCATGATTCTGCGAATCCTCTTCTCGTCCATAAATATCCACCTGCTCATTACCGGCAATTTCCTTAAAATAATCGTAACTCCATTTTTTCCAGCATGGGCTGTCCTTACTAATGAAATCTTTAATTACTACCGGCCGGCCATTCCGGAGATATTCTTGAATAAATTCTTTAGGAGAAACTCCTGTTATACTATCTATTGGTTTTAGCTTCACAAGTTTTTACGCTTTTACAACTATATACAAACTTAAAAAAAAAATACAACTCACTCGATACAAAAAAACTATTTTGAGTTTACTTTGGTCGCTTGTGCAATATAACAGAAATTCTACTATAAGCGATCAGAATTATTACATCTATTCCAAATTGATGCCAAAACACACACCGGAAAAATATTTCTAATAGCAGCTTGGACTGATCTCGGTAATTAAGCAACATAAGAGACGAGGCGCTTTCTAAAATTCCAGAATGAGGTCGGTGAGAACTATTTGACTTAGATCCCGCTCATATGCGGGGTTAAGGAAAGCAAAAACGGGAAAACTATTTAAATTCCCCGTTATTGTTGATTATTTATTCACCTGTTTTATATATTGTTCGACCGCCATGGTCATACTTGGCGCTTCAGGCGTTGGGGCTGGAATATCGAGCACGAGATCATGCCGCAATAACTCTTGCTGTGTTGTTGCACCAAATGCAGCAATACGGGTGTGTTTTTGTGTATAATCAGGAAAATTTTCATATAATGATTGTACGCTAGAGGGGCTGAAAAATACGATGACATCATAAAAAACATCCTCTAAATCTGTAATATCACTAATCACCGTCCTAAACAATACCGCCGGCGTGAAGTCATATCCATTATCTTGAAGCCATCTCTGGGTTTCCTCATTCGCAACATCAGAGCAAGGAAATAGAAATTTTTCGTTTGTATGTTTTTTAAGCACTTCTTCTAGATCTCTAGCGGATTGTTTACCGAAAAATATTTTACGCTTTCTATACTGTATATATTTTTGCAGATAAAGAGCGATAGTTTCCGATATGCAGAAATATTTCATATCTGCGGACACCTCATGACGCATTTCCTCGCATACTCTAAAAAAATGATCAACAGCATTCTTACTTGTAAAAATGATTGCTGTATATTCCGCGAAATTAATTTTATCCTTTCGTACGTCTTTCGCAGCAACGCCCTCGACGTGAATGAATCCTCTGAAATCTAGTTTAAGATTGTACTTCTCGGCCAAAGTAAAGTAAGGTGACTTATCATTTTCTGGTTTTGGTAAGGTAACTAAAATGCTTTTTACCTTCTTGGCTCTTGCTACATCTACTTGCATATTCGTCGTTTTTTTAAGTGCTCAATGTTTTAACCAATATCAAGATCGGCGCTACTTCAAGTGTGCAAAGATACAGAATTAAATAAAAAACTGAAAACCGCAGATTACCAAACAAACGAAATGCTGTTCTTAAAAACCTATATATAAACAAGATAGACGCAATAACACTAAACAAAATTAACACAAATTTAAAGTAACTAGCCGGTACAAAAGTTACAACCAACAACAGCGGCATTAGAACCAGCATACTATTAAAATACACTAGATATAAAACCGCAACGTATTCTCTGACCAAACGTTCGAGCTGAAAAACCAGCGATATAAAACGAATCAACAAAATCTTGAAAACAAACAATACTGCTACTAAAAGCGTAGTCCGTAAGTAGTTTTCCCCATTAAGTACTTCTAGGTGTGAAAAAGAAGATTCTATTAAAAGTATAAATAAACCGAGGGCTAAACTAAATATCAAATACAAAAATATATAGGGCCAGGAAGTTAACATGTTATCCTCCTTACTTACGTGTTGCAAGGTCCGCTCATTATAAAAAGCCATTACAATCATTGCAAAATCTGCGGGAAAAAGCAAACGTACTACCCCGATGGCAACGAAAAGAAAAAACACGAAAACAAGTACCCATGCCGGGCGTGTGTGCTTAAATTTACCCTGAAATAATTGCACCTCACCGTTAGATTCCTGAAGGCTATTAATAACTTTTATTGGGTCTATACTGTTTTGTTGTATTTTATCGAGAAAGTGCCTTAAGAGTTTGTTATCACGATCCGGACTGGGAAACACATAATTAAATGAATCGACAGGCCTCACCTGCACACTATCATTCGATACGCGATTTGGAGGTAAAGATTCCTGACTTTGTGCATGAGAAAGTATACTGCACAATAGGCCGATTAATAAGATTCGTATCCACAAATACATCCAAATAATAATGATTACTTTGGCGTAAAGTTATAATAATATTGTCAAGCAAAAAAAGAAAACATGTCAGACACTAAAATTGTACGCTGTCCGTGGTGTGGAAACGACGAATTGTATATGGAATACCATGACAAGGAATGGGGACAACAAGTTACCGACGAGTACAAGCTTTTTGAATTTTTAGTCTTAGAGTCTGCGCAAGCAGGCTTAAGTTGGATTACCATACTAAAGCGAAGAGAGGGCTACCGGGCTGCTTTCGCAAATTTTGACTATAAAAAAGTTGCGCTTTACGACGAGGAAAAAATAAATAGTCTTGTCAATGATTCCAATATTATTAGACATCGCGGTAAAATAACTGCCGCGATAAGCAATGCGAAGATATTTATCGACATCCAAAAGGAATTTGGTTCGTTTTACAACTATTTGTATTCATTTTTACCCCATACAATTCCAATTACGAATAAGTTAAAAAAAGCAACGGATGCAAAAACCCGCAGCGATGAATCGGACGCAATCTCAAAAGATCTGAAAAAGCGAGGCCTTAAATTTTTTGGCACCACAATATGTTATGCCTACATGCAGGCGGTTGGTATGGTTAACGATCATTTTGACTTCTGCAGCTTCAAGAACAATCAAACAACATAATTTCCCGGTTCTTCGGGTATAGTTAGTATATCGTTATAATTAGCGCGAAACAGAATATATGTTTACTTTGCTAAAGCTGATAAACTCCCTCAAAATGATATTCTATTTGCGCTACGAAAATCATATTATTCCATTTATCAAATACCCTCAAATAATTCGGAGCGATTTTTGTATTGAGAGTACGCGTTAATTAAAAACGGTGTAATTCAACTAAAAAACTTTTTTAAAAGCCCTATTCTAGGGTCTATCAAAATTGAGATTATGAGTAAAAAGAAAGACAATTCAAGATGGCTTCATGTCGCCATTTCATGGGGAGCAAGTATCGTAATTATTGGTGTACTTTTTAAGATCCTACATATTGGAGGCTCTACAGCAAACTACATGATCGGTCTTGGTCTGGTTGTAGAAGCGGTGTTATTCTTCTTAATGGGCTTTACCCCACCACCACAAGAACCGAACTGGGCAAAAGTTTATCCTGAATTAGATGACAATTACGGAGGAGAATTACCTAATCGCTCTGTACAGATGGCAAATGTACCTAGTGGACCGTCGGCAACGGCAGCATTGGACAAGATGTTTAATGATGCAAATATTGATACCTTGGCTATCGAAAAGTTGGGACGCGGCCTTCAAGATTTCGGTGATAAGGTTTCAGCGATAAACAAAATAAGTGATATTTCGTTGGCAACAGATGATTTCACGCAGAAACTGCGTGCTGCATCATCAAAATTTGATAACTTAGGTATAGCTTTCGAAAAAGCGTCGGCAAACCTCGTCGAAATGTCCAATACAAATACCGACACTGCTGGGTACCACCAACAGGTACAGCAGCTGACAAGCAACCTGGGTCAACTGAACAATATGTACGAGCGCGAGTTACGTGAGTCGGCCACGCACCTTCAGTCGATGAACCATTTCTATGAAAACCTAAGCTTCACCATGAAAAACTTCAATGAATCCTTAGATGATTCCAAAGCATTTAAAGACGAAGTTAATAAATTGGCGAAAAATCTTAATGCATTAAATGCCGTATATGGCAATATGCTGAATGCAATGAACCAGCCAAGAGTGTAATTCATCCAATACAAAATTTAAAGAAAAACTATGGCATTAGGAAGAGAGACACCAAGGCAGCGAATGATCGGTATATTGTACCTCGTTTTGCTTGCTATGCTCGCATTAAATGTACCCGATTCAATATTGGATGCCTTCAAAAATATCAACAACAGTTTAGAAACATCAAAATCCAACGTAAACAATTCCGTTCAACAATTATTCGCTGCTTTTGAAAGCACGAAACTAAAAGACGAACCGGATCGCGCAAAACCGATCTATGACAAGGCAAAAAATGCCCAAAAAATAGTTCAGGATCTCGATCAATATATCGGATCAATCAAAGACGAGTTTGTAAAACAAGGTGGAGGTTATGATGAAAAAACGGGCGACCTAGTCCGCCGGGAGAATGAGGACATCGTTCAAAATGTGATGATGAATGGAAAAAAAGGAGAAGAGCTGAAGAATAAAATTAGTGAGACACGCGCGAAGCTTCTTGCACTCTTGACTCCCGAAGAACAAAAATCAGTAACATTTTCTCTAGAGGCAAACGATCCCAGCAAGCCGGTAAACGGCAAACGCCGTTGGGAAGAAATTAATTTCGGTGGCGGCACCCCCTTAACAGCGGCAATGACAATCCTTACCAAGATCCAGACTGATGCGCAAAATGCGGAATCTGATATGGTGAAACTAATTTTAGGTAAAATGGATCAAGCAGTGGTAAACTTAGATAAGTTTGCTGCAGTAGCCGTTGCTCCTACTTCATACTTAGTACAGGGTCAGCCCTATACAGCTGAAGTATTTTTGACAGCTTATGACTCGAAATCAGAAACTGCAATCAGCGTAAATGGAGCAAATCTAAACGTCGTTGATGGTAAAGGGGTTTATAGCGTCCCTACAAACAAAGAGGGCCAGTTCACATGGACCGGCATCGTTAACGTAAAACAAACAGACGGTACAATCAAAGAATACCGCACGCCACAACAGACTTATCAAGTTGCACGACCATCGGCAGTTGTTTCACCCGATAAAATGAATGTACTTTATATCGGGGTGAATAACCCTGTATCGGTTTCGGCCCCCGGAACACCTACAAGTGGTATTAAAGTCAGCATGTCTGGCGGTAGTATCAGCGGGTCGAATGGTAAATACAATGTAAAAGTAACTTCGCCAGGTACCGCAAAAATATCCGTTTCAGCGGAGGTTGCCCCGGGTAAGACCCAAACGTTAAGTACCACCGAATTTCGGGTGAAGCGAATTCCGGATCCTGTGGCACAGTTTGCGGGAAAAACCGGCGGCTCGATGGCAACGGTAGCACTTAAAGCGCAGAAGGCACTTTTCGCAAAATTAGACAACTTCGACTTCGACGCCACCTTTCGGGTTACCAAATTTTCGATGATAATTGCGAAACCGCGAGCTGACGCGATTGTACTATCCACTTCGGGAAACAATTTGAGTGCATCAATGAGAACCGCACTTAGTAAAATCACCCCTGGAACACGCGTAATTTTCGATAACATCATCGCTGTTGGTCCAGACGGAACTTCGAGACAGTTAAATGCCGTTGCGTTGTCAGCGAACTAAACAATACGACTTTTCGATAAGCTAAGGGGGCTACTTGACGTAGCCCCCTTTTTTTCGCAATATGCTGCAACGCCACATGCGGCCTTCTATCCTGAAAGTACGAGAACGATCTCTCCATTATATTTCGACCTATTACCTCAAACACGCAGGAGCCTATTTTCAGCCTATTATGCGGACCGCAGCTAACGACTTACCGGTTATTCTAATACCAAATGCTGTATCTAAAAAAGTATCCAATCGTAAACGGCAAAAAAGATATCTAATGTGCTATATACCGATTCACCGTACGCTAATAAGGTGGCACCATCCGCCGTTACCGCACAAAAATGCCCCCAAAATGTCGCTAAACATGTGGGGGCATTTTTATGACCGAAACGTTCTCTTCGATCGAAATGAACCGAAAAGCTTTACAACTGCTCCTGGGAATATCCGCTCGGTTCTTCTCCGCTTGTTCCTTCTTCCTCAATAATACCTTCGGTACCTTCTTCTACCGGTTCTGTTTGTTGGAGAAGTTCTTCAAATTGCTCCTCAGACTGCTGCTGTTGACGGGCCTGGCTTTCTTGATGCTGTTGTTCAAGCTGCTCTCGACGCTGCTGCTCCTCTTGCTCAATCTTCTGATCACGTTCATAACCTTCTAAGTTTTCAGCATTGACACCTTTAGGCGTTTTCCAAAGCTTCTTTTTATAGGTATCTAGTTTGTCTGCAAGTGAAGCAGAATTATCTGTTTGAAGGCTATCCCCTCCTGCGTATTGTGCTTGTTGCAACATGCCTGGTGAGGATTCCCGAACAATCTTGCTTGCAAATTTACGTTGAACAAATAAATCATCCATTGTCATGTCATACAGACCACGGTCAGGATCAGATATATCCACTTTTACTAATGCATAGCGTAACTGCGGGAAATAAAGCCAAAACGCCGGAGTAGATCCCACCGATTGTGCCAGTTCCGCCGACGTAGTGATATCCATTAATGGTGCTACTCCAATGATGCGAGTTTCCAAGCGCCCGCGCTGTTTATCGAAGAAGATATCTTCCTTGATTCTAAATTTAGTAACCTTTTCAGGATTGAATTCATTCAATGCCATCCGCGAATCAATCTGATTACCTTCGTCATCGAATATAGGTATCAAAACAGAGTCTGCAAATCTAGCCATACCTTCACTTGCCGAAAGTTTACTTTTGAATGAATCATCTTCTGGACTATAAGGTGTTAATTTACCTTCTCCGATCGCTTTCATAATCACCTCCATCAAGGAGTTACCAGGCACTGCATAAATATAATTCCGTTGGTCCTTTAAGTCAATATCCCGCCAAACGCGCTTGTAAAAGCGGATGTTTTTCAAATTAACCTCAGGATAGGCAAATGGAACAGCATCCTCTAGGTTATTAACCTGGTAAAAACCATCCGTAGTAGGAATTGTGTCTATTAACATTTCCCCAGGCACGCTGTCGGCGTTAATCTGAGTTATCTGCTGAGAAATTCCTGAGGTATCCGAATTCGTTTGATATACGTCTTGTTCTATCGCTGTGGCAGCTGGTATTGTATCAATACTTTGGGCCATGATTGGAAGAGTTCCAAACGTCATTCCCATTACCATCATCCAATTTTTCATTTTTAATATCTTTAATTCTTTAACAAATCAGTTCCTAATATTTACGGGTTTTACTCTGGGTCGTCGGTAACTCAAACGCAGACATTACACACCGGAATCCTATATAGGAATGTGGTTCGTAATCCACCGAATAATTTCTAGTTTCACTATTCAGCTGCTCGCCATTATCCTTCCACGATCCACCACGAACCACTTTGCGTTTTAGCGCATCGGCATCATCATGATCAGCATCATAAAGGAGCACGGGGTTTAAATCGTTTACAAAGGCTACAGCAGACGGGCTATACGCGTCAAGTGTCCACTCGGACACGTTACCTGCCATATTGTATAAACCAAACTTATTAGGGGTATAGGATTTTACCGGCAGCGTAAAAGTTGCACCATCTCGCGAATAGGTCCCCTCTCCTTGTTTATAGTTAACAGCAAGTTTTTCTTTTCCTTCTTCACCTTCAACCGTGTAGCGTGTACTGGCTACGGTATCTCTAGGATCCAATTTCCCTTCAGCAGCGTATTGCCACTGCGCTTCGGTCGGAAGACTGAATGTTAGTTGGTATCCGCTCAAATAAGAATTTTTCATCACGTTGGCCATCATCTCTTTCCCGCGCCAGTCTGCATATGCCCTAGCTTGCAGCCAAGAGACACCTATCACGGGGTAATAATCAAACGACTGGTGCGTGAAATAATTGGCATCTAACGATGTCAGTTGTGCATTGGGAAAGTCCTTCGACCAAATGTCCTCTGCAGGAATTACCGAAACGGTATCGGTAACAAATTCCTTCTTTCGATTTCCTTTGCTTTTTAAGTACGCATAACGATATTTTACCGCATCGCCATTCAAAGAACGACTCGTTCCCTTCATGTCCAACATTGGTGCAATCCTTTCGGCAATCGACGGGTCAGAACTTCTCCAAATAGGTGAAATTTTCTTAACCTTTTTCCAATCAATCCGTCTGCCTTCACCATTTTCGCTGGCGACATCAAGAAAATACTGGTCATCGTTTAGATAATCGGTAACCGCTACGGAGTCTGCTACCCAGTTTACAAATGCACGATATTGTTTATTGGTTACTTCTGTTTCATCAATAAAAAAAGCACTCAAACTTATGTTTTTCCCCACATTACCACTGTCTAGGGACCCTTTAAATAAAATCGTGCCAGACGGTACATAAACCATACCTGGAGGCGCTGGCAATTTTCCATCTTTGAAAGCAGACACTTTGGGCGCATTATACATATTACTTGACGTATTACACCCTGCAACACTAACTAATAATGCCACACAGGCTGCTACACCTAGTCGATTTCGAAATATTCCTTTCATCTTTCGCGTAAATTTTTGAGTTTTAATTATGAATCTGGACTGTTTGTTCTTAATTTCTGTTAAATAATGCATATTTAACTCCTAAAGAAACATACCCGTAATGATCGTTTTTACTATTAATAACACCGTCTAGGTTGTCATTCGTAGTAATGGTGTGTTGATAATTGACATTGATTGCCCATTGCGGCCCATACAGTGTGCGCCCAAAAGGAATATCAACCCCAACATTAATCGGGACGACAAAATGAAAGCCATCCAAATCATCGGCGAATTCCTCAACAGATGGGGCGTAGATTGGTGAGATTGAATTCGTAATTGAATTTTTCATCATCCCGGCACCCGCTCCAACGTATATATTGGAAACAATTTTAGTAAACATACTTGCTTTGAGATTGTGGTAGCTATGATTGTCGCCCGTATCCATAAACTGACCAACCCTTACCTTAGCATTCAAATTAAAAGCCAGATAGTCATTCTTAAAATCACTGTCATACCCATTTCCGCTAAGTCTTCCTTTTTCTGCGTGGATACCCACGGAAGTATAAGGTGTTATTAATCCATCAACGTCTATATGTCCAGCAAAATTAGCTTCTACGTTTGCTAAGTCTGTCAGGTTAATTGTTGTTCCGGCTCCAACGCCAACGCTTACAGGTCTAGAAAACTGTGCTTGTGCCGATTTCAAACCACAAACTGCAAATAATAGTAGAGAAAAAATAGTTTTTTTCATTTTTAAAGATTCTTGTTAGCAATACATAAAATATAACAATGCCTACTTTGGTAACAAGAACCTTACCAAAGTATTTAACCGGGCATCCTTTGTCGAGCAATTCATTGCTACATCGTCGTTAGCCCGGTGCTCGGGTAATTCGGCAGCAATAAATTTATATTACGAAACGATATTAGCACCGTTTCATGTAAATATATTACCATTTCGAATTTTCGTATCTTTGTAAAAAAAATCAGAAGATGGCAGTAAAAATTGGCGAGAACATAGACTTAGGAGACTTTCCTTTATTGCTAGCTCCAATGGAAGATGTTAGCGATCCCCCATTTCGTTTCGTATGTAAACAAAATGGTGTCGACATGATGTATACCGAATTTATATCCTCGGAGGGCCTGATCCGTGATGCAGCCAAGTCCAGACAAAAGCTTGATATATTCACATATGAACGCCCTATAGGGATCCAAATTTTCGGATCAGATATCGAAAGCATGCGTCAATCGGCAGAGATTTGCACGGCTGCGCAGCCCGATTTAATCGATATCAACTACGGTTGTCCGGTAAAAAACGTTGCATGCCGCGGTGCTGGGGCAAGTTTGCTACAAGATATCGACAAAATGGTCGCCATGACCAAAGCAGTCGTCGATGCCACTAGTCTGCCAGTAACGGTAAAGACGCGTTTAGGGTGGGATGACAGCACGAAAAATGTCTACGAAGTTGCGGAACGGCTGCAAGATATAGGAATCAAGGCGCTATCGATACATGGCCGAACGCGCGCCCAGATGTATAAAGGACACGCAGATTGGACACTAATCCGTGATATCAAACGCAACCCTCGCATTCAGATTCCAATTTTTGGAAACGGCGATGTAGATTCAATAGAAAAGGCGGTTGCTTGGAGACGAGAATATGAGGTGGATGGCATAATGATTGGACGAGCTTCAATTGGCTATCCGTGGATTTTTCGGGAAATCAAACATTTCTTTAACACGGGAGAGCGGCTTGCTGGACCATCAATCGCCGAGCGTGTAGAGGTCTGTAAAACGCATCTAAGCAAATCAATTGAGTGGAAAGGCGACAAAACTGGGATATTCGAGATGCGCCGTCATTACGCGAATTACTTTAAAGGTATACCAAACTTCAAAGAGTACAGAACGCAGCTGGTGAGCTTACAGCGCTATGAAGAAATTATGGACGTGTTGCATGAAATTCAAGACAAATTCGCCGAGGAAGTCTTTGCCTATTAAACCCGGCAGCTATTTCCTTCGAGCAGTCAATATCCTGCGCAGAAATTTCCACTCTTGAAACGTGATAAATCCAATGTACCCCAGCATTAATAAATTCCCAGACCAGAAATTTCGATCGAACACGATATAATTGAACGCAATAATGCTACTACCTAATAACATGTGTGTTGCAATCTTGCTGACCTTGTAAGGTATGGCATAATAGCGCTGTCCCCAGAAATATGAAAGACCGACCATCACGAGATACGCGATACTGGTAACCAATATAGCCCCAACGTAGCTCATCGACGGAATAAATAGGCAACATAAGACAATCGTTATCACCGCCCCAATACCGGAAATATAAAGCCCATACTTGGTTTGATCGGTCAGCTTATACCAAATAGAAAGGTTCATGTATATCCCCAGAAGCACGTAATTAAATAAAATGATGGGAATATAGTTTAAACCTGACCAATATTTCTGCGATTCAACAGCATCCGCCCCTTTTATAAAATATTTTAACCATTCAATATTCATAGACAGGCCTACCATCACCAGCATCATTGCAATAACAAAATACTCCATAATCATCGCATATACAACCCGTGCATTCCCATTTTTCGCATAGGAAAAGAAGAATGGCTCTGCACCTAAGCGGAACGCTTGCACAAAAATACTCAAGAACACAGCAATTTTCGCGATCGCACCATAAATCCCCAAATCACGTTCGCCGATCCCTTCGGGTAAAAGCGAGGGCATTAATATTTTATCGAGATGTTCGTTGACTATAAACGACACATTGGCCACAAAAACAGGAAAGCTGTAATTAAACATTTTCTGCATTAGAACTTTATCAATTTGAAGCGTAAAGGAGCGCATCTCGGGAATAAGCAGCAGTAGGGTAATAAAACTGGCGACCAAATTAGATAGAAAAACATACCCCAGCCAGTTGGGTCTAAACCAAGCGAATGAGGATTGGTATTCGGGGAAATGTGTAAAAAACCAAGGCACGATCACCAAGAACAATAAATTAAAGCCCACGAACAGTAAAATATTAACGGTCTTTAATGCCGCATAACGAATCGGTCTATTCTGTGAGCGTAGTTTGGCAAACGGCACCACAGCCAATGCATCCACGGCTAGCGTAAGCCCTACGCACAATATATAAACGCGATAATCCGACACGGACTGTATCCCTTGGAGACCAAACCAATCGGCAATCGGATCAAGAAAAACCAGCAGGGTCACAAGGAGTACGCCACTAGTAAAAATTGTGATCAGAAAAGTGTGGTTAAATACTTTTGGTTTGTCCTTGGCGTCTACTTTTTGGAGGTACCTGAAATAGGTCGTCTCCATCCCAAAAGCCAAAAAGGCATTTATTAACGCGGCCCAGGAATATAGATTTGTAAAAATGCCATATATTGTCGTGTCGAACTTTCTTATGAAAAGTGGGGTGAGGATAAAATTCAATAGCCGTGAGACTATCGTTGATAACCCATAAATGGCAGTATCATTCAGAAATCGCTTAACTACAGACACGGTTGCTCTATTATTTTTTCTTTCTTAGGACGGCGAAGTTTTGAAAATGCTGAAGGACACTCTCGGTGTGGTCAACAGATGTTACTTCTGCCCGGTCGGTCCCTTCGTGACAAAACTCTAAAAAAGATCCTAACGCAAAGTCATCGCCTTCGGCTTCAATATAAACACTTCCATCGGTATTATTGCGCACGAACCCTTTTACACCGAGCTGATCGGCCACTGCTTTGCAAGTATCTCGAAAATAAACGCCTTGTACCTTCCCCGTTACCGTTATAACATAATGCTTCATCACAAACAAATGTATAAAGAATAATTGAACAAATTAGACGATTCGCCGCAAGCTAACGCGTTCAGTGAGCCGGAGATTATTCATGCCCTCCAAGAGAACTAGGCCGGGTTTTTTACCCACTTCGATCGACCCGATCGTATCTGCAAAACCTAATGCCTCCGCCCCGTTGATAGTTGCCCAGCGCAGAACTTGCAAGAAATCAAGATGATCGAAATTCGCCAAAAGTACTTTAAGCTCACTAAGAACATCTAGGCTATCATTAGAAGCAAGGCTATCGGTTCCCACAAGCATGCGCGCTTGATCCGGAATAAAGTTAAGTAACTTGGGTAATTTACCTTCGATATATAAGTTCGCTTTCGGACATATGCAATAAAAAACATCTTGCCCTTGCCGGTTAATAAAGTCTAGATCTTTGAGCGATGTATAAGTGTCATGGACCAAAATAACCTTATTGCTTTTGGGCAGATGTGGCAGATACGATTGGATAGAATTACGAGCCTGGGCCTTAAACGCGGACGCGTCAAACCCCATTTCATCGTAAAAATCTAAAAACTCACCAGTCCGATAACGGAAAAGTTTATTCTCCTCTTCGCTTTCTTGGTTATGAATACTCAGTATATTATCCTCCTGGATCGCATTGCGAAAGGCTTTAAAAAGATCTTTAGAGCACGAATAAGGAGCATGAGGTGTTATTGACGTATGATCCGAATCAAAGTAAAATTCATTATCTCGTGCTAGGTCGATGCGGGTCTGAATGTCCTCTTTACGCATAGCCATCACCTCGACAAAAGTATGATAATATATGGGACTACGTGATTTAACATCCGCCGATAACCTGGTATTAACATGGTCACCTACAGCCTGAATTCCATTGGAAAACATTTTTTGATCGGCAAGTTCAATTTCAGATAAAATCGTGTCTTGCGAAGTTTCCCTGAACTTCATCACCTGTGCTAAAAACTTCGGCAGCCCCTCTCCGCGCACTGTTTTACCTAACATATGCGACAACTCGATATGGCAATGTGCATTCACAAAACCGGGAATCAATACACCTTCGTAAAATTCTATTTCGACGTTCTGCACGGCTAAATCATCGTCTTTATATAATCCGACAACTACGCCTGATTCATCAATAGCCACCACACCTCGTTTTATAAAATTATCCGTAACGGGAACGACAATATTAGCGGATATATACCTCATTTTGTTATACTAAACTTATTTTTTCTGAATTACAGCGTACGATATCAAAAACTAAGCCACGATAATATATCGAACGAATAACCAGGTTAATATCCCGGCTATATTGTTTTTTTAACCACAGCTCTACCGCCACACATAACATATTAATAAATTTAATCAATGCGAGAACCAACCAGTTTTTGTCAATCCAGTTTAATTCCTTAGCTTTGCCTCATCATTAGGGGTGCCTTGTTTTTTTAACACGAATTAAGGCTGAGAATATACCCAGTTTCACAACAACGTGAGACGCACCTGATCCAGATAATGCTGGCGTAGGGAAGGTTAGTTAAATCACAAAAGTTGGTATGAACCCCTTAATACCAGCGAGTTTAACACATGTATTTTTCAAATTATGTTTAAGTATTGGATCCTGACGCTTAGTTTAGCGCTCATCAACATCGTCGCCTCGGCACAACAACGATTCGAAGTAAACGTTCATTCTTACGATGGAAAACCATTACAAGGAGCCACGGTCGAATTACAAAATCAAACCAAAGCAACTAATGCAAATGGTAAAGCAATTTTTGATAAAATCGACACAATCGCAAGCCTTATCAGCGTACGTTTTCTGGGGTACGCGCCCTACCACAAGCGAGTAACGCTCGCTAATCTATCAGCAATTGATATCGAGCTTCAATTAGAAAACCGGCACACCGGCGAAGTATATGTACTTGCGACCCGTGTGGGTGAGAACGCAGCCAGCACCTATAAAAATATTTCAAAGGAAGAGATACAAAAAAACAACCTTGGACAAGATCTGCCCTACCTGCTCGACCAAACGCCATCGGTCGTCGTGGGCTCGGATGCCGGAGCTGGTATTGGATACACGAATATTACAGTGCGCGGTTCTAACAATCAGCGGATCAATGTGACACTCAATGGCATTCCACTAAATGATGCAGAGAGTATGGGGTCGTTTTTTGTGAACCTTCCTGATTTTGCCTCAAGCACACAAAGCATACAGATCCAGCGAGGTATTGGGACATCCACCAATGGTGCCGGTGCATTCGGCGCTTCATTAAATATACAGTCTGATGAACTCGACTCCTTACCAAATGCCGAACTGAACAATACATTTGGCTCCTACAACACGTGGAAAAACACCGTCAAGGTGGGATCCGGACTTATCAATAATAAATTCGCCCTCAATGCGCGGCTTTCGAGAATCAGCTCTGATGGCTATATCGATCGGGCAAGTTCAGACCTAAAATCATTCTACGTCGACGCGGGCTACTACGGAGCAAAACATCAATTGAAAGCAACAATCTTTTCTGGTAAGGAAAAAACTTACCAAGCTTGGGACGGTGTTCCTGAAGAAATGCTCGAAACAAACCGCCGGTACAACGGTTTTGAATATGAAAATCAAACCGACAATTACACCCAAACACATCACCATCTTCATTACAGTTATTTTGCTTCGGAAAATACCACATTCAATGCAGCACTTCATTACACCAAAGGAGCCGGGTATTACGAAGAATACAAAACCGAGCAGAACTTCGAGGCATATGGACTCCAACCAATCGATATAGATGGAACAATAATCTCGACAACCGATTTGATCAGAAGACGTTGGTTGGATAATCATTTCTACGGGACCGTGTTTTCCATGAACCATACGTTCAATGCGCAACACAATCTCATAATCGGTGGCGCTATCAATCAATATCGCGGTGATCACTATGGTGAAATAATCTGGGCGCAATATGCCTCAGACAGCAAAATTAACGACAAATATTATTTTAATGACGCCGAAAAAAATGACGCAAACATTTATGGTAAATGGAACGGCAATTTTGGGAAGCTACGTCTGTTCGCAGATTTACAGTATCGATTCGTCGATTACACTTTTCAGGGGTACAACCGCAATCGAGAACTCACGGACGTGAATATAAAACATCATTTTTTCAACCCTAAAGTAGGAACTACATTTATTCTTTCGCCGCGTTCCAACCTCTATCTTTCTTATGCTTTTGCGAACAAAGAGCCGGTCCGCGACGACTATGTAGAATCCGTGGCAAACGCACGTCCTAAGGCCGAGAAAATGCATGACATCGAAGCGGGATATCGTTGGCAAACTGACGCCATACAAATAGGTGCAAACCTATACGGCATGTTTTATAAAGATCAACTCATATTAACTGGTCAAATTAATGATGTCGGCGGATCGATTCGCGAAAATGCCCCTGAGAGTTACCGATTGGGTTTCGAATTTGACGGCGCATGGCAAATTAAACCTAAATTTTTGTGGAAAGCAACGGCGGGACTTAGCGATAATAAAATCAAAAACTATCAGGAATATCTCACCGTAATGGATGAAAATTGGAATGAAACGGGCGACCCGCAGGTAGTTAAAGAATATCCTTCTACAACGATATCATTCTCTCCATCTGTGGTATTATCCAATGAATTTTCGTACAATCCATATACACCGTTCCATATTAGCTTGTTGAGCAAGTACGTTTCCCGGCAATATCTGGATAACACCGCCCAGACCGCCCGTAGCGTCGATCCGTTTTTCGTTAATAACTTGCGCCTTAGGTATAGTTTTTCCATGTGGGGCTTCAAGAATATTGATGCAAACCTTGCGATCAATAACATTCTGGATGAAAAATACGAATCGAACGGATATACGTATGGTGGCATTACACCCACGAACGAGCGCCTATACGCTAATGCATATTACCCGCAAGCGGGAACAAATTTCCTATTAGGATTGAATATCCAGTTTTAAAAGCGGATACAAAAGCGCCGTTGCCCAACGAGTCGACCACCTTGTTGGGCAATGGTAATTCTTCAGCCAAGCTGTAATTTAAACTCCCAAGGTTTTTTAATCAAAGATAAATCTGCTATTTTGCGGCATGAGAGCAGTAATCCAGCGTGTCAATCATGCTTCATGTACCGTAGAGGGAATAGCCACGGGAACGATCAAGCATGGCCTTGTGATATTTCTAGGGATTGAAGACCGAGACGATCATACGGACATTAGCTGGCTCGCGAATAAAATCGTGAATATGCGAATATTCTCTGATGAGCAGGGACTGATGAATAAGTCGATTCTCGATAGGAATGGCGAAATACTACTTATCTCACAGTTCACCCTTTTCGCCCACACGAAAAAAGGAAATCGCCCCTCCTTCATTCGCGCTGCAAACCCCGAATTCGCTAAAACACAATATCAAATGATGGCGACCACACTCAACAATTTGCTTAAAAAAGCTATTCAGCTTGGCCGTTTTGGAGCCGATATGAAGATCGATTTAGAGAACGATGGGCCTGTGACAATCATCATGGATACTAATGACAAAGACAACTTTTAAAATTACCAACATGACTATTAAACAAGCCCAGAGGCTTATCGATAAATGGATCAACACGACGGGGATCCGTTACTTCAATGAATTAACCAATACCGCAATCCTCATGGAAGAAGTTGGTGAAGTAGCGCGAATTATGGCACGAAAATACGGCGAACAATCGTTTAAAAAATCTGATGAAGAGGTCGATCTCGCTGATGAAATGGCTGATGTGCTATTTGTTTTAATGTGCTTAGCAAATCAAACTGGGATAGATTTAACGGAGGCTCTTGAAAAAAACTTAGAAAAGAAATCTATTCGTGATTCCGATCGTCATAAGAACAACGAAAAATTAAAGTAGTATAGCGAAACTTCCGAATAGCACTAACTAGTGAAAATGTCTTCCTTGTGAACGCTTTAAGGGGAAACCTTCCCCTTCTTTACCCCTATTGGAGAATCTTTTTAAAAAAAATACACTCAAATTCTCACAACGCTCAGTTACACAAATTATTGTTAACGTATTTTATCAAATAATTAACATATTTTTCAATAAAGTAAGCGGTTTTTTATTAAAAGGAGACGATTTACAGAATAAGTTTCGGTATGCTTTCACGTGGTTCTACTAACGGAATAGCGCTTTAGAGTACTACGCAGCCAGTCTAAGGCACGAATCCAAAAGGAGATTTAAAATATCCAGAAAGCGCGCCTATCGAACCTCCACTTTGTTCAAAACCAACCCACAATTTAAATTCTTTAAATTTGTTTTATATATTTAGGGCAATTATCAGGGTATAAAATACAAAAATTTCGTACGCCGAATTATTAACTACTTACTAACATCACAATTAAACCCACCAGGGGTAGATTGTAGATTACAATTCACTTAACTAACAACTTTTATGAAACAAAAGCTACTCTGTACTCTTTTGCTTTGTATCCTCTTTATTGGGGGATCATTTGCACAAAATCGAGTCGTAAAAGGGCGCGTAACGGCCCAAGACGATGGTCGCCCAATCTCTGGAGTGACTATTAAAATTCAAGGAGATGGTTTCGCCACTCAAACCGACAAAAATGGAGATTATTCGATTGTTCTTAGTCAAAATGGAAATGTTTTGGTTTTTTCCGCGGTTGGATTTCTGGAGCAAAACATCAATTCAGGCTCCCAAACAACCATCGACGTCTCATTAGTAAACTCCGAGACTTCATTAGACGAGGTCATCGTTGTCGCCTATGGAACAGTAAAAAAAGAGGACTTTTCAGGTTCTGCTGTTACATTATCATCTAAAGACCTTGATAAACGACCTTTGTCCAACCCTTTATCGGCATTACAGGGATCAGGACCGGGGGTGCAAACAGGTACCCCGAGTGGGACACCCGGCTCAAGCCCAACAATTCGTATTCGTGGGATAGGTTCGTACTCTTCGAGCAACAGCCCTTTAATCGTCGTCGATGGTATTGAGTTCAATGGAGGAATGGCCAATATAAATCCCGATGACATCGAAAATATTTCGGTACTAAAAGATGCTGCAACGACCACAATGTTTGGATCACGAGGGGCAAACGGGGTTGTCATGATAACTACCAAACGAGGAAGTGAAGGTAAAGCAGGTCTCGATGTCAAAGTACAACTAGGGACTAACACGAACGTATTGCCTGGGTACAATACTGTAAATGCCGGTGAGTACTATCAGTTGATGTGGCAAGCAATGAAAAACTCATACCATTATAATAATGGAGTTCCTTCCGATGTAGCTGCGCAACTGGCTTCTGGAGTATACGGGCGCAATGCAGATGGCAAACAAATTTATGATGACCAGACTTTTGATGATTTGATCGAATTTACGGGAAACTATAACGCTTTCAATACTCCGAACAGTGAGTTAATAGGCCTTGATGGCCGTTTAAATCCAAACGCCACTTTAAAATACGGAGACGATTTAGATTGGTTGGAACAGAGCTCAAAAACAGGTCGGCGGAACGAATACGGAATCACCTATAATACCGGATTTAAGAACTCAGACATTTACACCTCATTCAATTTCCTTGATGAAGAAGGCTGGGCGCTGCGTTCAGACAGGCAGACATACAGAGCTAGGTTAAATGCCAATACCGAAATTAACAGCTGGTTACGAGGCGGCCTAAATATGACAGGATCTCATTACTCTGGCAACTCAGCCAACACAGGAACCGGAATAGTAAACCCATTTTACTTCTCACGGTCAATTGCACCGATTTATCCGGTATATGTCCATGATCAAACAACAGGAGAATTTATTTTGGATGAACTAGGAGATAGAGTTTTCGACTACGGAAATCTTTCTGCACAGTATGGCATTTCTCGACCTTTTAATAGCGGACGCCACTCGATTGCTGAGAACCTATGGAACATAGACAAAAGTAGCGGTGATTTAATTACCGCTAGAACATTTTTCGATGTTAAATTATTACCGTGGCTGACGTTCACGACTAACCTAAGCGCCGACATATATAATACAACATCGACAGAGTATGAAAATACAATTGTCGGCGACGGTGCACCAGCAGGTAGAATGTATCGCAACGCTTATCGTACCTACAATTATTTGTTTAACCAGTTGCTACAGGCAAACAAAGTAATAGGTGATCATAGCATCGAAGCAACAGCAGGGCACGAATACAACTATTACAAATACTCGGGCATCTGGGGGCGGAGACAAGGTGAAGGATTTGAAAATTTCTATGTTTTCTCAAACTTTACTGACATTACGGGCTTAGGCGAGAGTTTATTTGAAAAAACCTTAGAAAGTTACTTCGTTCGTGCAAACTATGACTACCAAAAGAAATATTACTTTAGCGGTTCATTACGCTACGATGGTGATTCCAAAATACCTGCACACAATCGATGGGGTATGTTCTGGTCTGTCGGCGGCGCATGGAGGCTGGACCAAGAAGATTTCGTAAAAGATTTAGCTTGGGTCGACCTATTCAAATTAAGAGCTTCATATGGCGCACTTGGGAATAATGCCTTTTTAGATAGCGATGGGGATGCCGTATACTATCCGTATCAACAGGGATATTCAATTTCGAATAATGGATCTTATTCAGGAGCTGTTTTATCTAATATAGGGAGTGCGGACCTAAAATGGGAAGTTCAAAAACCATTTGATGTGGGCGTCGATTTTGGTTTTTTAAACAATCGTATCACAGGTACTTTTGAATATTACACCAAGTTAGGATCAGATTTACTATATGAAGTAAATCAGCCTTATCACAATGGAGGGACGACTGATGGATCCTATTCTATTTATAAAAATGTGGGTAATATGCGGAATTCAGGCTTTGAATTCTCAATAACGGGTAATATAATCCGTAAGGAAAACTTCAATTGGAATTTGACTTTAAATGCTAGTACCATAAAAAACAAAATAACGAAAATGCCGGAAGAGAGCCCAGAAATCGTATCTAGTCCGTATAAAAGAGCTGTCGGGCACTCCATGTATGATTATTATACGCGCGATTTTTACGGAGTAGATCCGGAAAACGGAATGGCACTTTATCGTGGTATCGACGAGGGCGTAACCATTGATCCTAATGCAGACAATTATGCAGATAATTTCAAAATAATTGGTACCGACACATTAACGTATAATCAAAACTATGCAAAACAAGGTTGGATTGGCAAATCTGCTCTTCCCACAGTCTATGGTAGCATTGTGAACCAATTTTCGTATAAAGGTTTTAATTTAGGTTTTGTGATGACTTACAGTGTCGGCGGTTGGGCGTACGACAGCCAATACGCTTCATTCATGTCCTCTGGAAGCACTAACGGCAGCAATCTTCACAAAGATCTATTAAATGCGTGGCAACAACCTGGCGATATTACTGACGTCCCTCGTATGGATTTAAGTCGTACTAGTCAACACGGAGCCACATCAAGTAGATTTCTTACACGAGCAGATTATTTCGGACTTAGCTCAATAAACATGAGCTACACCCTACCTTCGACTTTCTTAGGGAGCACAGGTATCAAGCGTGCGCGTATTTTTGCTAGTGCAGAAAATGTGTTTTTTGTTACAGCGAGAAAAGGAATGAATACATTCTCTAGCATCACGGGGGTTCAAGGCACGTCGTCTTACTCTCCGGCGCGTGTAATTAACTTTGGTATTAATTTCGGTTTATAAATTAAAAGCGATTCAAAATGAAAATTATAAATAAAAAAATATCCACCTACCTATTGGGAGCTGCATTAATAAGCAGTGGAATAACTGGTTGTAATAAAAAGCTAGAACTTACACCAACGTCAATCATTTCTCCAGAGACGGTCTTTGCAACAACATCTAATGCTATGGCCGCGGTAGATGGAATTCACAAACTATTATACAGTCAATGGTACGGAAACCAAGCCAATGGTGGTCAAAGTGGAAATATGATCTGGATGGAAGTCTTAGGTGAAGATTTGGTGATGACGGCCGCGGGTAACGGGTGGTTCAACTCAGAATATAAATGGCAAAGCCATGTAAGTGCATCTGCAAACATAGTAAGGGATAACTACGGTATGTATTATGCTGTAATAGGTAATGCAAATTTAATTATTGCTAATATTGATAATGCTGTCGGTACCGACGAAGAAAGAAACTTCATAAAGGGACAGGCATATGCTTACCGTGCGTGGGCATACTATCAAATGGTACAATTGTATGGGAAACGATATGAAAAAGGAGGAAACAATTCGGGACTAGGAATTTCTTTAATAGTCGAACCTAGCGAGATTGCCGTACCACGATCAACAGTTGAAGAAACCTATACACAAATAAATCAAGATATTGACGAGGCAATTCGTCTTTTATCATCGAGTACCGAACGGCCGCACAAGTCTCATTTAAATATTAATGTTGCAAAAGGAATAAAAGCTCGAGTTGCTCTAACACAGCAAAACTATGAACTCGCGGACCAATTGGCCAAAGAAGCCCGTACAGGATTTTCTTTGATGGACAAAGTACAATATGCGGCCGGTTTTTCAAATATTGAGAATCCAGAGTGGATATGGGGAATTCAGCACCGGGCAGATCAGACGACTTATTTTTATGGCTTTTTTGCTTACTTAGGCAACTTTAGCTCCACGAACACCAGAGGAAATCCTAAAGCGATAAATTCATTGTTATATAGCCATCTTTCCGAGACAGACATCCGCGCTACTTTGTGGGACCCGACAGGAAAAGATCCCGATTTCAAGATCGCCTCGGGTGGGGCTCGCTATCCTTACATGACACAAAAATTCGTGCTCGCTGATGCCTCGAATAGTGCAGGAGATCTCGGTTTTATGCGTGTAGCAGAAATGTACCTAATCGAAGCAGAGTCCAAAGCAAGATTAGGTCAAGACCTACAAGCGAGAGAAATTTTAAATGAGCTAATTACAACTCGAGACTCTGAATATGAAACAAACTTGAGAGGGGAAAGTCTAATTGACGAAATTTTAATACAACGTCGATTGGAACTATGGGGAGAAGGTTTCCGTTTTTACGATTTAAAACGCCTCAACCTCCCTCTCTCTCGATTAGGTGCTAACCATAACACGACCCTTGCTTTAGTCATGGAAGTTCCAGCTGGTGATTCTCGATGGCAATTCCTAATTCCGCAAGGTGAGATAGATCGGACGTTGGGTGTTGTAGTACAAAACCCGTTAAATTAATTTACAGTAATTTTATTAAAAGGCAATAGCGAGCATTACTCGTTATTGCCTTTTTTCATGAATATACGACGCAATATAACGCGCACGTTACTCTTATCAATCAAACTGGACAATAAGATCGGCATTTACAGCCAAATGGTCTGAAAGGTTCGATTCTGAATGACGCTTATAATCCTTCCACGTAAATTTAGTATGACCGGCAACCATAATATAGTCGATCTCGTTTTTGGGCTCTACATTTGGATGTGTGGGTCCATTACTGGATGTATTGCGAACAAAGGATCCTTCAAGTTTTTTAATTGGGGCACTATCGGGCGTCGCATTCAAATCACCTACCAATATTAGCGGACGCTTATACCAATCGGCCAATTCCAGAATATGATCGACTTGAGCAAGTTTATTTTCATTTTTTAGATCCAGATGCGTATTCGCAAATGAAATAATTTTCCCTGAGGAAAGTTGGACATCTACTATCGCTAATGACCGCTGCTCACTAGCAACCGGCATAGGTAGGTCGTAACGCCGCCGACCAACAATCTTATGTTTTGAAAGGATTAAGGTTCCATATTGACCATTTTCCATGTCAATACCTTTGGAGAAAAAATAGTCCATCCCTGTTAATTCAGCCAATGCTTTAGCTTGATCGATCATATTTGATCTAGACAATTTCACATCAACTTCTTGAATACCAATAATGTCCGCGTTAGTTTCCAAAATGAGTTTAGCAACCGCTTCCAGATCGATTTCCCCCGGTTTTCCTGGTGGATTACCGTGATGAATGTTATAGGACAGCACACGTATACGCTCCTGCGCGAGCGCGGCTGTTAAGGTTGAAATCAATAGGCTGAAAATTATGAATATCCGCTTAGGCATTTATGAAAAAGTTTAATGTTCGCAAGTGGTTTGACGATGCTATTTCTGCACCGACCATCCAATATTTGATATTCCTTAAATTTAGGCTAACAAAATGGAAAAAACTAACATTTAACTTATATTTACCCACATGAAAAGGTTCTCATCCATTATAATTGTATTTTTTCTGCTCGTTTCCTGCCAAACGCAGCGCGTGCAGAAGACAGAAGCATCCAAGGAGTATGATAATGCTGCCGTCATAACGGCGCATCCGCTGGCCTCGAGTGTAGGGGTAGATATTTTAAAAAAGGGTGGTAATGCTATTGATGCGGCCATCGCCGTTAAATTTGCTCTTGCCGTCGTCTACCCCAATGCAGGAAATATCGGTGGTGGAGGTTTTTTGATTTATCGCGGTAAAGATGGAGAGAAAGCGGCATTAGATTTCCGCGAAAAGGCACCAGCACTTGCCCATCGCGACATGTACCTGGATTCTGCGGGCAATGCTATTACTAGATTAAGTTTAGATGGACACCTGGCTACCGGCGTTCCCGGAACAGTTGCCGGAATGCAAGAGGCGCATAAAAAGTATGGGTCGCTCAGCTGGCAAGAGCTTCTTGCTCCGGCGATCGAACTAGCAAATACCGGTTTTAAGATCACTGCACTCCAAGCAAAAGAATTCAACAACTATCAAAAAAGATTCAAGCAATTTAGCACGCCTGGAGCAGCAATCATCCGCGATCAACCATGGAAAGAAGGCGATTTGTTTACGCAAACACATCTCGCTAATACGTTAGGTTTAATTGCTAAGAATGGCCGAGACGGCTTCTACAAAGGATCGGTTGCCGATGATATTGTCGCAGAAATGAAACGAGGAAAAGGACTGATTTCGCATGATGATCTCGAAAACTACCAAGCCATATGGCGTAAACCGATTGTCGGTGATTACAAAAACTACACAATCATCTCCATGCCCCCTTCTTCAAGCGGCGGTGCCGCCCTCTTAGCGCTACTGCAATCCGTAGAACAATACCCTTTGTCCCAATGGGGCTTCCAGTCGGACAGCACGATACGTGCGATGGTGGAAGCAGAACGCCGTATTTACGCTGACCGGGCTACACATCTTGGTGATCCAGATTTTTATGATGTCCCAATAGAGTATTTAACCAACAAGAAGCTTAACCAGGAGCGCATGTCGAAGGTAAGCCTAGAAAAAGCAACCCCAAGTTCAGCGGTCAGCGCGGCAAAATTCCCCGGTTATGAATCTGAGGAAACTACGCATTTCAGTATTGTCGACAAAGATGGCAACGCCGTATCATTAACAACAACCTTAAATGGATCTTATGGGTCAGGTGTATGGGTTGATGGTGCCGGATTCCTCTTAAACAATGAGATGGATGACTTTTCCGCAAAACCGGGATCACCCAACATTTACGGCCTTTTAGGAGGAAAAGCTAATTCCATACAACCCGGAAAAAGAATGCTCAGCGCAATGACGCCAACTATAATCGAAGAGGACGGAAAACTCAAAATGGTAATTGGAACTCCGGGCGGGTCAACAATCATTACATCGGTCTTCCAAGGTATTCTAAATACACTTGAATTCGGTATGTCCGCACAGGAGTCCGTTAGCGCTCCGCGTTTTCATCACCAATGGCAACCCGATCGCATTGACGTGGAAACGGGGGCACTCTCAGACGATATTCGAAAAAGCTTAATAGAAGATGGATACACTATACATAAACGCGGATCAATCGGCCGGATGGAAAATATAATTATATTACCTAACGGCAAACGGCAAGCTGGAGCCGATCCTCGCGGCGACGATACTGCCGCTGGTTTTTAATAACAAAGGAGTCCAAATGGACTCCTTTGTTATTAAAAACACGATCACTGCCGCTGCGCACGAAAAACGTTAGATCTTTAGGTATATTAAAAGGAGCATTTACAATATGCTGAGAAAAAAAATTCCTAAATTTAACTCTAGGTAACAAATATCATTGACTAAAAATTGTAATCATAAGCGTGCCGGTCATATTTTAGATATAAAAAATTAAATCGACCAAAATTAAAATACCCCTTATATCTCAGCCCTAAAGGCCGAAACTTTTAGGATTGTATTTACAAATGCTGAGCCCATGTATGCCTTTTAAAATAAATTAAAAGTTGCAGTCATAGAACAGGGCAAAAACAATACGCAGGTTGCTGAACAACTGGACAAAGAAACGAAACCACTATTTGCCCTTGGACTAGCAATGAGGTGTAACTTAGTTTGGATGCCTTGGAGCAGATAGCCGAATTGCTAAAAATGGGATTAAGGAATTATTGAATTCAATTAGCTAAATGTGTACCAAATCCACGACACAGGACCATTGAGAGTAATACTTGTAGAAAGCCCACCGATTCTAAACAGTTCGGGAGGCATTTCGGATTTAAGTTTATATTTTTCCGTTACTATATTTTAATCGAATAATTGGCTCGCTATCAAACAAACTGGACATAATGAAATACAGACTATATTTAATAATATTCTTTTTGGTTCAACAATCCGCATTCGCCCAAGAAACTATTTTATGGAAGGTATCTGACACGACAAATAATACGGAATCGTACATTCTTGGAACGTTTCATCAATTTGGAAATTCTTTCGTTGATTCAATCCCAGAAATTAAAAAGGCTCTATTGAACTCTGAACTTGCGGTTTTTGAATCGATCGATAAAGTGGACGATACAAGACAAATGATTGAACGGCGACAATCATCGCTCGAAATTGAAAAGAAGTTAAAGAAAAAAGAGTTAGAGAAACTTAAGGAAATTACCAGAAATTGGCGTGTAGATTTACATAAACTAAAACCTATAGAGATTCGATGGAAGCTTCAACAGCAATTTCAAAGGACTATATGTAAAACGACCAAACCAACGGATACATTTGATCATCTCGACAATTATCTAATACATATGGCGGAAGAAAATAATGTAGAGACTTATGGGCTGGAAACAGATAGTTTACAGTTAACATTAATTCAGAAAGAATATAAAGATACAGACTGGAAAAAAGAAAAGAAACATATCCGTTATTGGATTAGGCAAATGACAAGTGACAAACCAGATTTGGATGCTTGTGATCGCGCTAATAGGTATCGAGTATTTGATATAGAATATGAGTTTGAAAAAGAATGTGAAAGTGATGTACTACTTTTTCAACGAAATAATAAGTGGATGGAGACTATTCCCGATTTGTTGAGAGAGAAAAATATTTTTATTGCTGTCGGATATTTTCATTTGAAACGAAAATGCGGCATTCTTGAACAGCTAAGAGCCAGAGGATTTATACTTGAAGAGGTCGAGCTAAAACGTGCGGTAAGCACCATGTAGTTTTTCTTGTTGGATTATTGTTTAAGTATTTTTCCTCAGGGGTCGAGTTAACTAGCTCCGCTCCGACAAAAAGCATCGATAAGTCGAAAACTTTTTAAAATTAGAAAGGGCTGTAAAACCTATGAGATAGAAATATTATCCATCAAATTGTGGCTCTCGCGAAAATATCTACGTCGTTAATCCAGAAATCGGTTGTCAATTTGCTTGTTTGCTTTAGCTCCTAAAGTTTTTAAATTTTCAACTTTCCGGATTACATTCCCTGATCCTGTGCTGAGTTTTTTCATCGCATCATTGTGCTTCTCAGCAGCTTTTTGAAGGTGAGTATCAATCTGCTGCATATCCGCGAGAAAGCCTACAAATTTATCATATAACGCCCCGGCTTCTTTAGCTATTTCTAACACATTTCTATTTTGACGCTCTTGCACCCATATACTAGCGATGGTCCGTAGCGTTGCTAATAGCGTTGAAGGGCTAACAATAACGACCCTTCGATCCCATGCGTCTGAAAATAGATCCGCTTTCTCTTTCACAGCAACACTCAGGGCGGACTCAATAGGCATGAATAATAAAACAAAATCCGGCGAATGCACATCGTACAAATCTTGATAGTTTTTGCTCGAAAGCTCGCGTACATGATTCTCAATCGACTGTACGTGCTTTTTCAAATACTGCTGCTGTTCTTCTAGCACCTCGGAATCAACCCAGCGCTCATACGCTGTGAGCGAAACTTTAGAATCGACGATCAGGTGCTTATCTTCTGGTAGCATAATAATGGCGTCTGGAATTTTCCGACTTTCATCATCTTTAAAAACGGATTGTAATTGGTACTCTTGATTTTTCACTAATCCGGATCTCTCCAAGACCCGTTCAAGAATCACCTCTCCCCAATTTCCCTGTTTCTTACTGTCCCCACGCAGCGCACGCGTCAAGCTGTTTGCTTCATTTTTAATTAACAGACTTTGCTGCATCATTTGCTCTACAACTCCTTTAAGCACATTCCGTTCAGCAGATTCGTGCTGGTAGGTACGTTCCACTTTTTCCTCAAAAGTTTTGATTCGCTCCTTCAATGGGTTCAGGATTTGATCCATTTGCAGTTGATTAACAGAAGTAAATTTCTGAGTCTTCTCTTCTAAAATTGTGTTGGCTATCTGTTGAAACTCTAGCTGAAACTTCTCTCTTGTCTTATTAATATCATCTTGTTGGGCAGAAAACTTCTCCTGCTGTGCCTGAAGGAATGCATTGGTCGCTTCCAATGTACGTTCAACTGAAGAGCGTTCTTGACGTTCCTTCTCCAAGGCGGCCTCAAGCTGCGTATTGGTCTGCGCTAATAACTGCTCCCGCTCTTCTATTTTCGCCAAATTTAGCATGGTCGAATTGCGCTGTTCGAGTAGTGTCTGATATTGCCGCTGACTGACTTTTTTGGCATTGAGCCACACGGTCACAATAAGTAACACAACAAGAATAGCGATGATAATAAAGAGAAAAACATCCATATACTGTATAATCTATAGGAGAAGGGTAAACAACTACAAGGAAAACGACGCTGACTACTGCAACTTCTGATGTGTCTTCCACCACAAGTCCGGCATATCTCCATCAACGGCTTGTTGATAATCTTCATATCGACAGGGAACCAGATAGTAGCGCTCATTTACAGATTTCGACCCGAAATAGGGCACTTGCATCCACCACCTGTCGGATTTCCTGCTTTTTACAAAAACAAGCTCATAATCATCATTAACAAGCGTTGTACGATAAATCATATAATCGGATTTGGGAACAACGGGGGCATCATGTTTCCGGTTGTAAAACCCATCAACAAAACACCAAATCATTTGCGCCACTAAACTCGCTGTTAGTCCCATAGGATCAAAAGTAGGGTTCAGTTCATAGAACCCAACCGAAGAGCACTTATCGGACATACCAGCATACCGAGCAAGCTGACATGCTTCATCACCGTAGAGCCCATTCGGGTATGCATTCACATTTCCTGGCGCTTCAGACGCACGAATTGCACCAATATCGAAACTCACCATATCAGCAGCGCGAATGAGTGGTTCGGCTTGATCCAATTTGCCGGAAATAGCACCAATGCGCATCGTATTAAAGTAGATCTTATCATACATGTTAATAGACTCTTTACTGACAAGATACGTTTGATAGGCGATATTGCTTAAGTTAAATAAGTAATCCGGTTCGTGCAAAATTATCTTATTCAAAAATGTATTGGAGGTTAACCTTGCATCCTCTATTCCCTCTTGGTCGACGTCGAACTTGGAATCGATAACAGCAACCTCCACACGCTGCTCAAGTCCCTGATAACCTAAATATTGTCCGTAAGTGATATCATGCCCCCCGCCCATAATAACAGGAATGATATTCTTTTTCAGCAACTCCTCGGTGACCGTCTTCACCGCAAAATAGGTGTCGTTAATTGTATTTCCGGCTTTAATATTGCCTAAATCGGCCACCCGAACAGCATAGTCTCCTTGATATAATTTATAAAAATGTTTCCGTATAGCATCAGGTGATTTTTTCGTGCCGGCATTATCCACCGCACCACGCTCTTCCTCAACACCAAAAAGTGCTATCTGCGGACGGGTTTGTTCATCTTCTAACTCCGGGAATTCCTGTTCATATACGGAAATAAACTTCCCGAATTGGGAGCTATAATAACCTTCTTCGGGGTAAAAAGATTGAACGGATACCGGCGTAAAAAAATCGACTAACGACATATGATTGTGAAAATGATATTATAAAATAAGAAACAATGTACTGAGTATTTCGCAAATATGCATTTATTAAGCTATTTTTGGAAACAATAAGTTTTCAACAACAAGTTAACAAGTGATATTAGTAACAGGCGGCACAGGATTTCTGGGATCAACATTAATCAAATTCTTAATTGACGAGGGTTTAGCGGTCTTGGCTACTAAAAGACCAACATCGTCGATTCCTGAGTCATTAATAGCTTCATCCCTTGTGCAATGGATTGATGCAGATATCGCTGATTATTTCGCCTTAGCAGACGCATTTACTGGCGTTACCCATGTCTATCACTGTGCAGCTAAAATATCCTACCAAAAAAGCGATTGGGCGTCCATGTTGCACACCAATATTGAAGGCACACACCACATCGTTAACTTATGTTTAGAACATGGTGCGCGGCTTGTCCACGTCAGTTCAATAGCATCTTTAGGGGAAAGTAAAAACGGTGAACTTATCGGCGAAAACAGTAAGTGGGATGAGGGCGCTAAAAATTCACGTTATGCGATCTCAAAATACGAAAGCGAAATGATCGTATGGCGCGGAATCGTGGAAGGATTAGACGCCGTGATCGTTAACCCTTCAGTCATCATGGGCATAGGCACCGGCAGAAAATCTGCAGGAACGATATTTAACATGGTGAAAAAAGGATTGAAAATTTACCCGCCGGGCACCGTCGGCGTCGTCGACGTGACCGATGTTGCTAAACTGATGATCATTTTAATGAAAGACACCTCAATTTCTGGGGAGCGATATGTTTTAAATAGTCAAAATTTCACCAATAAAGAGCTTTTAGAGCGGGTAGCACATGTTCTGAACAAACCCGCCCCAACTATAGCGGCCAAACCATTTATGTTAAGTATTGCCTGGCGCGCCGCTCATTTAATTGCGCTTGTAACACGAAAAAAAGCGGCCCTTACACGAGAAGGAGCAGAAGCATCCGCCGCAAGCTTGGCATATAGCAACAAAAAGGTAACCGATAGTACAGGATACATTTTCAAACCTGTTGAGGTAACTTTGCAGGAAATGAGTAAAGAATTCAATACATAATCCCATAACAAACCAAACCAACGTGAAAAATTACTATATCATCGATTTCGATAGTACCTTTACACAAGTCGAAGCTTTAGATGAGCTGGCACGTATATCCTTGGAAAACCATCCCGACAAAGACGCGATCTACAAAAAGATAGAGAACTTCACGAATTTAGCGATGGAAGGAAAAATATCTTTCCGTGAAGCCCTCACGGGACGCGTGAAACTACTGAATGCCAACAAAAGCCATCTAAATAAACTAGTCAGCCGCTTAAAAAAGAGCGTCTCGAGATCATTTGAGAGAAATAAAGAATTTTTTAAAGAAAATCAAGATACCGCGTGGATTGTTTCGGGCGGCTTTAAAGAGTTCATAACCCCGGTTGTCACTCCCTATCATATTAAAAAGGAAAATATCTATGCCAATACTTTCAAATTCGATGGGGAGGGAAACATCATCGGGTATGACGACACAAACCCGTTATCTGACGAGGGTGGAAAGGTAAAACTTTTAAAAGAATTAAAAATCGATGGACGCATCTATGGTATAGGTGATGGGTATTCCGATTTTCAGTTGAAGGAGTCGGGATTGATCGAAAAATTCTTTGCCTTTACGGAAAACATCTCGCGACAAAGTGTGACGGAAAAGGCGGATCATATCACACCAAGTTTCGATGAATTTCTATATGTCAACGACCTTCCTCGCGCTATATCATACCCTAAAAACAGGATACTCTGTTTACTGGTTGGCGACGTTCCCGAAATTGCTGCACACATATTAAAACGTGACGGCTTTTCCATACGCATAAAGGACACCTTCGAGGAAAAATACACCAAAGATGTAGGAATGCTGCTACTGGCCGATGGCGTTAAGCTTAACGACGAGCAGCTCGCGCGCGCAGATAAGTTAAAAACCATTGGCGTGCTCGGTGATAGCAAAGAAACGATCGACAGAAAAATTTGTACCGAGAAAGGGGTTGTTATTTTCGATGATAAGAAATTAAAAAAACGCAATGCGGAGTTCATCCCTCGCCGAATGGCCGATTTCATCAACAACGGTGATACCGACATGAGTCGAAATTTCCCAAACCTGACCTTGCCGCGATTAACGAAGGCTCATCGGTTGTTGCATATTCACGAGAATGTTCCGGGTATCATGGCACAGATTAATAACGTCTATGCAGAAAACGGCATCAACATCATCTCCCAGTTCCTAATGACCAAAGGAAATCTCGGGTATGCAGTTACTGACGTCCATGTCGCTTATGACAAGAAGATGCTCAAAGAGTTAAAGCAAATCGATAACACGATAAAATTCCGGATACTATACAAGTAACGGACCATTCACGTGTTAATTAAAAGAATAAACAGTTTGGGGAGTCACTAATTTGTCCAGGTGGATATCATAGCGGTCAACATCCGCTATCGCAGACACAGGCTCAAAGAATGACACTCCAACCTTTACACAGTCTTTTCGGCACTTGGCTAAAAATCGGTCATAAAAGCCTTTACCATAACCAACTCGATTCCCTTTTTTATCGGCGACTAAAAGGGGAACAATAACCATATCGAGGCTCGACTCTTTAATACGGACGCCAGCCTCAGGCTGAACGATTCCCCACTGGTTCTCAATGAGGTTCAGCTTCCCCGAATACAAAAAGTGATCCATGGAATAATCGTGTGGATTGGACCTACTAATTGCTAGCGAAATTTGCGAGTAACGTTCTTCAAGTCCCTGTATATAGTCCCACATATTCGGCTCATTGTTCCTTAATATCGGTAGAAAAGTGTGTACATATTTGATAGTCGAGTAATCAAAATTTAACAAACGCTCCACTATTTGCTGGCTATAAGTTGTTATTTCTGCGGCCGAAAGCTCGGCTCTCGCTTTCCGGTATTGTATACGTAAAGACGTTTTATCCATTTACTTTAAAAAAAACGGTCCTGTCGCCCGTAGGGGTAAACAAGACCGAATAATCAACCTAAACCAAATTCTTATTTGACACGCTCGAGGTAATCACCTGTACGTGTATCCACTTTTACTTTATCGCCTTGGTTAATAAACAAAGGAACTTTTATTTCTACTCCGGTCTCGACAGTCGCATTCTTTAACGCACTTGTCGATGTGTCGCCTTTCACAGCTGGTTCCGTATAGGTAATTTCCAATTCAACTGTGGTGGGTGCGTGCGCCATGATGGCTTCTTCGCTCTCAAATGAAACGATCACATTCATACCCTCTTTCAAGAAGCGTGCAGTATCACCAAACAGTGCTTTGGGAATATTAAATTGCTCAAAGGTGTTGTTGTCCATCACTACAAAAAAGTCCGCATCGTCGTAAAGATACTGATAGTCGTTGGTCTCTACTCGTGCAATTTCGACTTCTTCATCGGTACGAAAACGATATTCTACCAATTTACCGGTGCGCACATTACGCATTCGCGCCTGGTAAAATGCGCGGAGGTTTCCTGGAGTACGGTGGATATATTCTTCTACCGCAACTAGTTCTCCATTAAAACGAAGTATATTTCCTGATTTCACTTCAGATGCTTTCGACATAATAATACGTTTGGGTTTAATAACACAAAAGTACAAAATATAGTCCTGTAATTAAAATGTGTCGGCAGCGTTATTTATAGGATAGTATATGAAGGAATGCATCGCAAAATGGGTATTCTTTTTCCTGATTAGATGCCACAATGAGGATCCGATTCTCATGAATGGTTTTTTCAATAAGAGAAAGATACCACGCTTCTCCTGCAAGATCAAGGTTACTTGTTGGCTCATCCAGCAGCACAATACCGCCCATAGAGCAGCAAGCAAGAACCAACTTTACACGTTGTTTCATCCCTGAGGAAAAAAAACGAATTTCCTTGTCGATCGCTTTTTCAAGCTGCAGTAGCGCGATGACCTCGTGTAAATTATAGCCCTGAAGATAAGACTTAAACTTAAAATGGAATTCCAGCATTTCCTTGAGCGTGAATTCTTCAATGAGTTCCACATAAGGAGCTGCTATGGTCAGCTCCCCGTAAATGTCCTCAACTGTAATATCCCCTTGGGATTGATTTTGGTAAACTAAACTTCCTTCACTCGGCGTTAAACTCCCCGAAATCACCTTCAACAAGGTGGATTTCCCCGAACCGTTTGGTCCGAGTATCGCGTATTTCTTTCCGAATGAAAAGGTATAGTCAATGTGGCGAAATATCCACTCTCTATTATACCGCCTACCTAGATTTTGTAAAGTTATATTCAATAACGTCCTTCTTTTAAAGTGAAGTATTTCTTCCTTGATTAAACCCCTTTATGACACCTCTATTCGAGCTGCGGACGAAGGTTAATATCTCATCGCGAAGCTCTGTCGGTGCAAATTCAGCTTCTATCAAATCGAGCGCCTTGGTGAGGTTACGATTCTGAACGAACAACACGCGATAGATATCCTGAATTTCTGTTATTTGCTCTGCTGTAAAACCACGACGTCGTAATCCAACAGAATTAATACCAGCATAAGAAATAGGTTCGCGAGCCGCCTTAATAAATGGAGGAACGTCTTTACGCACTAGCGTACCACCGGTAACGAATGCGTGAGAACCAATTTGACAAAACTGATGTACAGCAACCATACCCGCGAGCACAACGTAATCGCCTACGGTTATATGTCCAGCGAGTGTACTGGAATTCGAGAAAATACAATAGTCGCCGACAAAACAGTCGTGTGCTATATGGCTATATGCCTGAATAAGGCAATTTTTACCGATTACAGTCTTGTATCGATCCTTCGTTCCTCTATTGATTGTAACACATTCTCGAATGGTTGTATTGTCACCAATCTCTACGGTGGTCACCTCGCCTTCGAATTTCAAGTCTTGCGGTTCCCCTGAAATAACTGCCCCTGGAAAAATTCGACAATTTTTTCCGATTCGGGCGCCATTCATGATAGTGACATTCGATCCGATCCAAGTTCCTTCCCCAATAACCACATCTTTATGAATGGTAGAGAAGGGTTCCACTACTACATTCTGTGCGATTTTTGCTTCAGGATGTATGTATGATAACGGTTGTATCATGTTAATTACCTTTTACTTTTACAATTTGAGCCATCAATTCGGCTTCACTCACTACTCTATCACCTACCATGCCAATTCCTTTCATTCGCGCAATTCCGCGACGGATCGGTTCTAGCAGTTCGCAGGTGAAAATAATCGTATCCCCGGGGGTTACCTGGTTTTTAAAACGAGCATTTTCTATTTTTAGAAACAATGTTAGCCAATTTTCAGGATCGGGTACGGTATTCAAAACCAATATTCCACCGGTCTGCGCCATGGCTTCAATCTGTAGCACGCCAGGGAATACAGGTGCATCCGGAAAGTGGCCCATAAAAATATCTTCATTCATGGTCACGTTTTTCAGTCCCACAACATGGTTCTCGGTGAGTTCGAGAATTTTATCTACCATTAACATCGGTTGACGATGCGGCAGAATCTTCATGATCTGAACGGTATCGTATACGGGCACCATATTTGGATCGTATACCTTTACATTTTTTCTGTTTTTATCTTTGCGTATCTGCGCCTTGATCTTTTTGGCGAATGCAGCATTGGCTGCATGGCCCGGACGAGCAGCCATGATATGTCCTTTCAGTGGACGACCTACTAAAGCAAGGTCACCAATCATATCTAGCAATTTATGACGGGCAGGCTCATTCTGATAACGCAATTTAATATTATTCAAGATCCCTTCAGTCGCTACATCAACGGACTTGTTAAATAACCCGGAGAGCTTATCTAATTCCTCTTTACTGACTTCTTTATCAACGATCACAATCGCGTTCGAGAGATCCCCTCCTTTGATGAGGTTGTGATTCAACAGGCTCTCTAGTTCGTGTAAGAAGCAAAACGTACGTGAGCCCGCAATTTCGTCCTCAAATTCTGAAATATTACTAATGGAGGCATGTTGGCTACCAAGCACCGGAGAATTAAAGTCGATCATACATGTCAACCGGTATCCATCCAATGGCATCGCCATAATCTCCACTTTACGATCTTTCTCTACGTAAGCAATATTATCCCTTATCTCGTAATAATCCCGATCGGACGCTTGATCCACCGAACCAGCTTCCAGTAATTTCTCCACATAAATTTTCGCGCTACCATCAAGAATAGGGACTTCTGGACCATCAATTTCGATCAATACGTTATCAATTTGCAAGCCCACTAATGCGGCCATCAAATGCTCAATAGTACTTACCGAAGCACCACTTTGCGTGATGGTCGTACCGCGCGAAGTGTCGGTTACGTTATCAGCATCCACAGCTACAATAGGTGCGCCTTCTAAATCTACGCGTTTAAACTTGTACCAATGAAATTCGGGGGCCGGCTTAATCACCATATTCACTGTCCGACCTGTATGCAAGCCAATACCTGAAATCGAGATTTCAGTTTGTATAGTCCTTTGTTTCACATTCATATCTAACATCAAATTAGCAAATTATCGTGTATCATCATTTAGTTTCTTTAACCGTGCTTCTAACTCCGTTAAGCGTCGTTCGAGCGCCGGTAGTTTGCTGTATATCACCTGCGAACGAAGATTACTACTATAGGGCATCGCCGGTGATCCTCCCCATTTTTTATCTGCTAATGCGATCGTACGATTAATACCTGACTGCGCTTGAATTTGTGACCCGGAGGCGACCTGAATATGGCCTACGACCCCAACCTGGCCTCCAATCACCACCGAGCTACCTATTTTAGTACTTCCCGAGATGCCGGTCTGTGCTGCGACAACGGTGTCTGCCCCAATCTCCACATTATGGGCTATTTGAATCAAGTTATCCAATTTAACTCCTTTTCGAATAATCGTTGAGCCTAACGTTGCTCGGTCGATCACAGTGTTTGCGCCAATCTCAATATCATCTTCAACGATAACATTTCCAATTTGCGGAACTTTGCTGTAGGTGCCATCTGCCTGAGGAGCAAAGCCAAAACCATCGCTACCAATCACTACGCCGCTATGCAAAATAACATTACTACCGATCCTGCTATCGTAATATACTTTCACGCCCGAAAAGAGTGTTGTATTGTCACCTACCACAACGCCATCTCCAATATATACTTGTGGATATATCTTCACATTGTTTCCGATTTTAACATCGCGACCTACATATGCGAATGCGCCCAAATAAACGTCCTGCCCCAGAATCGCAGATTCATGGACAAACGAAGGTGTCTCAGTACCGGTCCGTTCATTACGGAGCCTGTCGTAAACACGCAACAATTCAGAAAATGCTAAATAGGCATCTTTCACACGTATTAGCGTAGCACCTACAGGTTTTTGAAGCGCAAGGTCTTCGTTAACGATCACCACAGACGCTTTGGTTTCATACAGAAAGTGCTCATACTTTGGATTCGATAAAAAAGCTAAGGAACCGTCCTCACCTTCTTCAATCTTAGCCAGCTGATTAACAACCACTTCCTGATTTCCTTCTACGTACCCATGGAGTAACGTTGCTATTTGATTTGCAGTAAATTGCATCTTACAAATGTATACTTTTTATTAATTAAATCTTATCAATTGTTAACCTTCATACAATAAGAACCCAACTTCCTTGGGATAGGAAATCACATACTTCTGTACAGGTTTTGCTAGTGCTTCTAAATTCGAAAGATCTGAGGCTTCCGTAATATCCTGGACGTTACCCAGCTTATTTAAAATTTTGATGCTATCGTGTTCTATGTCGTACGCGCTATTGGCAATCACTTGGGTGTAAACAAAATAGTCTACCTGATCATCGTCGAGCTCAAAATAATCCTTGACATGCTGTTTGACCAATTGCACCTCTTGATCCGTAAAAGGTGTCTTGCGCAATACGGTTCGTGGTAAATCACGATTCATCACCTTGCGACACAGAGCACTTAAAATCTTATCTTCTTGAGACATCCATTCTTTCAATGCAGACATAATATCTGTATCGTCAAGCTTGGTAAACCATTCCAAATGCACCGAATCTTGCAAAAAAGTCTCGATGTCAATCTTATGAGACAAGAAATGTTGTAACGCCTGCGTGGCAAATAAAGACGCACCTTGCGCACTTAGTTCCTTTGCGCGGTAAAGGATCTTGATTAACAACTGCTCGGCCCCCAGGACCGTCTTATGCAGATATACTTGCCAATACATGAGTCTTCGCGCAATCAAAAATTTCTCCACCGAATAGATGCCTTTGGCATCGATCACAAGCTCGCCATCCTGCACGTTAAGCATCGTAATAATACGATCGAAAGAAATGACCCCTTCGGAAACTCCGGTAAAGAAGCTATCCCGATTAAGGTAATCCATCCGATCGATGTCCAGCTGACTGGATACCAATTGATGAAAAAATTTCCTTTGATACTGATCTTTAAAAATCGTTAGCGCAAGGTCTAATTTCCCTGAGAACTCCTTATTAAGCTTATCCATTAGCAGCGACGATATCACTTCATGCGATACCCCTTCCACCAGCGTATGCTCCAAGGAATGTGAAAACGGGCCGTGACCGATATCGTGTAGCAATATCGCGGCTAGTAACGCTTCCTCTTCTTGAAAACTTATCTCCACCTCTTTGCTCCGCAAAGTGTCGATCGCTAAGCCCATCAAATGAACTGATCCGATGACATGCTGAAAACGCGTATGAAGTGCCCCTGGATAAACCAGGTGGGTCATGCTCACCTGCTTGATATAACGTAGGCGTTGCAAAAAAGGATGTTGAACAAGATCGAAAATGAAGTCGGACGGAATGGAAACAAAACCGTACACTGGGTCATTAATTATCTTCTTCTTATTCAATTTTGCCAACCTTTATGATATTTTATCGTTATTTTTGAAACAAACGCCAGAAAGTTATTAGACACAAACCTGCCGTTTGTCTTCTATCTCTTACAAATGAAAGTGTCTCACATTAGTTCATATCTATTTGAAGAAACCTGATTTACAGGGATATTCGCTTGATAATCACGATTTATTAGCTAAACACTAGACGTCTAAATTAAGGGCAAAGATACAGAGAATGAAGTTAATTAGTGTTAAAAATAAAGTAAAAATCTTCCTTTTTGACTATTCTAGTACAGAGTTCAATTTTTTACTGCAGCCGTTATTCAAATAAGCTGGGATAAAATAGACCTCCATCATAAAAACAAACAACACATGGTAAACAAAATACATATTCTTTGGGCCGACGATGAAATTGAGTTTTTACGTCCCCATATATTACTCTTGGAAGAGCGCGGCTATCGCGTAAAGACCGTCAATAATGGCAACGATGCTGTGGAAGCTTTTCAAAATGAACCCTTCGATTTAGTTTTTCTCGACGAAAACATGCCCGGAAAGACGGGGCTGGAGACCTTGGCCATTTTAAAAACAATAAACCCAACGATTCCGAACGTCTTAGTGACTAAAAATGAAGAAGAGCACCTCATGGAGGACGCAATCGGCTCAAAAATTGACGATTACCTTATCAAACCAGTAAACCCCAAACAGATATTACTGACCATAAAGAAGTTTACAGAAAATAAGCGTCTTATTAGCGAAAAGACATCCATGGCCTACCAGCAAGAATTTCGGAATCTTGGGATGACGATTAATGATGACTTGGATGACAAGCAATGGGTTGAAGCCTACAAAAAGCTTATCTATTGGGAACTCTCTTTGCAAAAACTTGAAGATGCAGGGATGCATGAAATCCTTACCATGCAAAAAGCAGACGCCAACACCTTATTCAGTAAGTTTATCGAAAAAAACTACATCAACTGGATTCAGAATAAACAGGACGGGCCTATTCAGTCGCACCAATTATTTAAGAAAAAGGTATTTCCACTTCTAGAACCAGACAAACCCACCTTCTTTTTCCTTATCGATAACCTACGGTACGATCAGTGGAAAATGCTCAATGAAGTCATCACCGACTATTACCGACTCGACGAGGAAGATGCCTACTACAGCATCCTACCGACTGCAACCCAGTATGCAAGAAACGCGATATTCAGCGGATTAACCCCACTCGAAATGGAGCGCCGTTTCCCAGTACTTTGGCAGAATGATGACGATGAAGGGGGCAAGAATATGCATGAGAGCGAATTTCTAACCGATCAAATAAATCGCGTTTACCGCAGAGACATAAAACATTCGTACCACAAAATCTTAACCTTAGAACAAGGAAAGGACGTTCTTGACTCACTCAACAACCTCATGCGTAATGAGCTAAATGTATTGGTATACAATTTCGTAGATATGCTTTCCCATGCGCGGACCGATATGGCCATGATTCGAGAATTAGCCAACGACGAGAGTGCCTACCGCTCGCTCACACTATCTTGGTTTGAACACTCACCACTTTTAGACACGCTGAAATGGTTGGCGCAGCGAAATGTCCGTGTCATCATTACTACTGACCATGGCACCATTCGGGTAAAAAAACCAAGTAAAATTATTGGAGACCGAAATACAAATACCAATCTGCGCTACAAACAAGGCAAAAACTTAAATTACAACGCGAAGGAGGTGTTTCTAATAAAAAACCCACACGACGCGCAGCTGCCCAAATTAGGTGTTAGCTCTTCATTTGTATTCTCTAAAGACGACTACTATTTCGTTTACCCTAATAATTACAATCACTTTATGAACTATTACAACGGAACCTTCCAACATGGCGGGGTATCGTTAGAGGAAATGATCATTCCATTTGCCGTTTACAGCCCAAAGTAGCTACCTTTGTGTATGGAAACCATTGTTAATAGCCTTCACGAACTAGAACTACTGGCGGCTGAAATTTTAAATACCTTCCCCCATGAACGTATCTTTCTGCTTTATGGAGAGATGGGCGCGGGTAAAACGACGCTTGTGAATGCATTTTGCCGCGCTCTGGAGGTAAGCGATGACACATCCAGTCCTACTTTTTCCATTGTCAATGAATATCTCTCACCGCATGCCCCGGTGTATCATTTTGACTTCTACCGCTTGAAACACGAAACCGAAGCATTAGACTTAGGTTACGAAGAATATTTCTATTCTGGGGCCTATTGCTTTGTAGAGTGGCCTGAAAAAATTCCAAACTTGCTTCCAGATAAAGTCGTCAATATAACCATTGAGGTCCTCTCTGCGACCAGCAGAAAAATAATTGCAAAATAAATCACTTTGGTTGCAACCTTCAGAGGATTTCGATCGTCTTTCTAATATAAATACGAACTAACCTTGGAAAAGAATAATTTAACGACCATTTGGAAGGGATGCATCGCGGGTGATCGGAAAGCCCAATTCAGACTCTACCAAATCTTTTCCAACAAAATGTTTGCATTATGCCTTCGTTATAGTAAAGACGAGGATCAAGCGCAAGATATTTTACAGCTCGGGTTTATAAAAGTTTTTAACAAGTCACACCTTTTTAATGAACAGGGATCATTAGAAGGATGGATACGGCGGATTATGGTGAATACGGCAATCGAGGCTTACAGACGTAATGCAGTGAAGTTCACTGAGCCTCTCGAGCAGCAGCATACAGAAATAGCTGAATCCCTGCAGACGCCCGATAATCTAGATTACCAAGATCTACTTGCACTTATAAAAATGCTCCCCCTCAGCTATCGCACGGTATTTAACTTGTATGCAATTGAGGGGTATTCACACCGGGAGATAGCAGAAATGTTAACCATCACCCAGACCAACTCCAAATCACAATTATCGCGTGCACGGAAATGGCTGAAAGAACGACTGGTACAATTAGAACGAACACAATGAAAGACGAACAATTTGACAAATTTTTCCGGGATGCGGCAGCTGAACAAGAAGCGGCGCCAAGTCCAAAAACATGGGCGGCCATCGAAGTTGCACTCGTACCTAAGGTACCCGCTCTAATTAAACGCTCCTGGGTTAAGCTGACCGCCGCGGCCGCCGCCGTCTTGCTCATCGGCATCGGCTATATGTTTTACGCAAACCAATCATCGCGCCCTTACGAGAGGATCGTTCATTCCTCACGCAAAGCGCCAAGGGCGCAAAAATCAGCAATACCCCACACCCATCCAAGCGAATATGAAACTCCCGGTTCTGTGCCAATCACGCAAAAACGATCGGCCGAAAATCAGCGACCGGCCATAGAACCCTTGCCCTTGGAGACGGCGGCACGTGAAAATAAAACGAGCCGTACAATGACGCCTGTAATTCAACAAAAACAGGTTACCATTCCTGCAGCCGCCGAGTTGGCATTTGCCGAATTAGCTTTCGACAATCAACCAACAGATGCCCCAAAGAAGATTAATACTTACGGGGTAGTCGAGATCACCCCTATCCAACCATTGATTGAAAGTCCGGAACAGGAAGATATACTCTTAGCAGAATCCAAAGGAGAGGGTCACAAAATCATCCCGGCTATCCTGAATAAAATCAGCGACGTCATCAACCTGGACGACAATAAAATTATCCGATTTAGTCATGATGAAGAAGGCTCTTTTCAGCTTGACGTTTCCACATCGTATGTAAAATCTAGATTCAAAAAAAGAAGATAAACCGCATGAAAAATAAACGCAACATTAAAACTTGGTTATGTAGTATACTACTACTCAGTATCGGAACGCCACTGGTAGCTCAAAAGGACACAGTAACGACCCAGGACACAATAAAAGACGAACACATCCATAGCGATATTATCCCAACCGTCGGTAAAAAAGACTACGATTACTACGGAGATGAAATTAAATATCCGCGGTTTTTTGGAGGACTCACCTTGGCGCGGATTGATTGGGGTTTCTCCCGTCTTATTGATGATGGCAGCTTTACCTTATCTGAAGGAAACGAATTTTTAGACTACAAAAAAGCTTCCAACTTCGGATTTGATATCGCTCAATTTGGCGTACGTTTTAATGACAAATTCAAAACATATATTTCCACTGGATTTGAGTGGAACTACCTGCGATTAAAACAAAATGTCATTTTCAATACCGAGGCGACCCCTCTTGAGTATGTCACTTCCGAGATAGAATATAAAAAAAATATCTTTACCTCGACCTATCTACGCGTCCCCCTTACCTTTGAATTCCGAGGAAACAGAAATAAACATGGCCACCGCGCTAAAATCGCCGTCGGCGCCATGTCGGGCATACTCCTTAAGGGTACCCAACGCTTAAAAAGCAAACAAGAAGGTAAGCAGAAATTTAAAGATAACTATAACCTAGCAAGCTTTCAGTACGGTCTATTCGCACGCATAGGTTTTGGCGACCTTGGCCTTTTCACCAAATATTACCTCAATGACGTGTTTGAGAACAGCCCCAACCAACAGGGGGTAAGCAACTTCACGTTCGGGGCAACGCTCTGGCTTTAATGAAAAAATACCATCGAAAATAAAACGGGCGTTTGTTTTACCAGAAACGCTCGTTTTTATTTAAAAAAAAGCAATCCACATGCATATTACGATATATCCACGTGCATTTTTGAAGCCGTGTTTTTAGCCGAAAAATAATTGCTTACTTTTGCTTTTAACATATGGCACAAAACTCTTCTTCTTGTCAACACAACCCCGCTGATACCCAAAAAATAGATGCGCCGCATATATTCGGCAAAAACCTTTCACTGGTTTTTGAATCTAAACAAGATGTAATCGCGGTGAACAGCGTGAATTTTAGCATTCAAAAAGGGAAAATAACAGCGATTATCGGGGAGTCCGGGAGTGGCAAAAGCACACTACTTAAACTTATATACGGTTTACTGGAACCCTCCGCGGGGGAGGTCCGTTACCAAGGGTGGCGTGTGCCAACCCGTAAAGACAAACTCATCCCTGGTCATGAGGCCATGAAACTTGTTTCGCAAGGGTTCGACGACCTAAACTTATATGCGAAGGTGTGGGATAACGTTGCCTCGCAGCTACCGAACACAAATATCGCTCGTAAGGAGTCCAAGACGATAGAAATTTTGCAAAAGTTAAAAATTGCACATCTTGCCCAGCAGCGCGTAGCCGACTTAAGTGGAGGAGAGAAGCAACGTGTAGCAATTGCTCGAGCGCTGATTAACGAGCCCGAAACACTGCTCATGGACGAACCATTTAACCAGGTGGACGCAGCATTTCGCGATGCTTTGCAACAAGACATTAAACAAATCGTACAAGAAACCGGACTAACAATTCTACTTGTTTCCCACGATCCGACCGAGGTCCTCGCCATGTCCGATGAGCTAATTGTGATGAAAAACGCGAAAATTATCGAACAAGGAAACCCAGAGAAGCTATATTACAAGCCGAACAATAGTTACACGGCGCAACTCCTTGCAAAAAGCAATATCCTCTCCAGTAGCCAAGCCTCACTATTGGGAATTCGGTCTGTCCAACACATTGGGATACACCAGGAAGACATCTCCTTTACGCTAAGCCAGACGGGCGATTTTTTGATTACAGATATTCGATTCCGTGGTTTTTACAAAGAAATCGTGTTAAGTAAACCGCAATTGACACTGCACACCCTGTTATATCCAGTCACGAATGTTCATATTGGTCAACGCGCAACCGTACATATCATCCGACACGTGAATTTTCAGGATTCCTAGTTTCCGTGAAGAATCGAAGTCTTACTTTTGCTTATCGAGCCATTTAAACAAACTGTCCGACCACGACTTAGGATCTGTCTTATTAATCAGACCAAATCCATGACCTCCTGTTTCATAAATTTCGAACTGATTGGAGATACCGTTTTCTTCTAGTGCCGCTTTATAGCGCAAGGAATTCTCAATAGGCACGGCTTTATCATCTTCGGCATGTACTAAGAATGTAACGGGCGTTTGTTTATTAACTTGTTTTTCCAAGCTATAATAAAGTTCAACATCTTGCGTGGGTTGCTGACCTAACAAATTGGTTTTTGACCCTTGATGTGTTATCGCATCGTCCATCGATATGACCGGATAAATTAACGCGGAAAAATCAGGGCGTAAAGATGTTTTAGACTCATTTTTTATTTCCACATCGTCATAGTGATTGGAAAGCGTTGCTGCTAAATGTCCGCCGGCAGAAAAGCCAATAACGCCAACTTCTTTGTAGGGGTGTTTTTCACGAATCAGCTGCATAGCACGCTCGGCGTCTTGTAGAGGGCCTATTTTGCGATCAACCATCGTCCCATCTTTTGGCAAACGGTAGTATAACACATAAGCGTTATATCCATGTTTATTAAACTCTTTGGCTACCGCATGTCCTTCGTGGTCAATAGCCACGTGTGCGTAACCGCCGCCAGGAATAACCAGGACAGCTTTATCGTTCCCCGGCTTTTCGTAGAGGTATAACACCGGCACATCTTCCGGTGGCAGAGACTCCACATTAGTATTTGGAACAGTCGAATATAGCGCTACCTTTTCCTGCGCTAGGGTGTAATAATTGATAAGTACCACAAACAAAAAAGTATATAAAAATTTCATATTATTATTGATTAGCTACTATAATTAAATCTAGATCCTTAGAAGGTAAGTTAAATTTATCCGCGATATCTTTATTCGTGAGCATGCCTTGATAGAGGTATATCGCACTACGGATACATTTATCACCCCAAATCATATTGTTCATACCCCCACTCTCGCCAATTTGAACGAGTAGCGGAGTGAGAATATTGGTCAGCGCATAGGTCGCTGTACGCGCTACGCGTGAAGCAATATTGGGGACACCATAATGGATTACGTCATATTTGCGGAATGTCGGTTTATCGTGCGTGGTTACTTCGGAGGTCTCAAAACATCCACCTTGGTCGATGCTCACGTCAATAAGTACCGAATTAGCTTTCATCTTGGATACAGTGTCTTCAGAAATAATACAAGGAGAGCGTCCATGTACCGCGCGGACCGCACCGATAACAACGTCACACGAACGTACAGCTTTATTTAACACAATTGGTTGTATAACCGAAGTAAACACGCGGCTACCAACGTTGCTTTGCAACCTGCGGAGGCGATAGACTGAACTATCGAACACTTTTACCTGTGCCCCTAGCGCTATAGCGGTACGCGCAGCATATTCGCCAACGGTGCCAGCGCCGATAATGACCATTTCGGTAGGGGGTACACCAGTCACCCCGCCCAGCATTAAGCCTTTACCGTCAAAAATATTACTCAGATATTCCGCAGCGATTAGCACCGAAGTTGCCCCGACGATTTCACTCATCGCTCGCACGACCGTCAAATGCCCACCCTCATCTTTAAGGTATTCATAGGAGAGCGCGGTGATGTGTTTACGCATCAATGCCTGCAACACCTGCAGGCTCATGAGTGATGGCTGGTGCGAAGATAGCAGAACCTGCCTGTTGCACATCATATCGATTTCCGCTAATGTAGGACTTGAAATTTTCACGAGAATATCACATTGAAATACCTCCGCTGTGTCGTGACTGATTTGGGCACCTTGTTCGCTATAATGCTGATCTAGAAAATTCGAAGCATTACCTGCGCCAGATTCAATTATTACCTGATGACCATACTCTACTAATAACGCGACCGATAAGGGGGTTAAGGGCATTCTTTTTTCTTGGAATGAAATTTCCTTCGGTATGCCGATCTTTAGCGTTCGACTGTTCTTCCCTAAACTAGCTAGTGCTTCTTTAGGTTGAAAAATAGCATTTTGAGCAATTTTCGAGATATCGTTCATAATAACAACAACTTCCGATTGATAACGGGTCTCAATTTAGATATTATTATTGATATTTCGCACTAGGAAGGGTTAATCCGTTTTTTTTTCTAAATTTACGTCAATGAAAAAAGATGCAAATGCAAAAACTCTCTATTTCTAACCAAATCGGTATAGTTCCTCGATGGACCATTTTTATTTTCGACCTTTCAATTGCAGCAATAGCATTCGTATTTGCTTACGCTGTTTATTACTCATTCAATTTAAACGCCTATTTACGTAGCCAATTCGCGATCGAAATCATATATTGTTTGGCAATATCTTCCTTCTCCTTTTTGGTATTTAAACTATATTCCGGCATTGTTCGTTACACAAGCGCGGTCGATTCCATCCGAATATTATCCACTTTGCTGTTTAACATCATCATACTCTTTGCAATCAAACTAACTCTTATTGCTTTACATATTCCAACAATTATCCCGACGAATGTAATTATTATATACACTTTATTTGCATTCACGGGGTTAACCACTTACCGAACGTTAATAAAAATTTTCTTCCAGTATAGCAAAACCAAAACTGCAGAAAAGAAAAACATTGCCGTATACGGCGCAGGCGACCTGGGCATCGCGGTGAAACGGACTTTTGACCATGATTTAAAATCAAATAAATTCATTGTCGCTTACATTGACGACAACGAAAGCAAAATCGGCAAGTATATTGACGGTATTAAGATCTACGACTCAAAGACGCTCGCCCGCTTAATCGACAGACTTGCAATCGACGAATTAATATTTGCTTCGGTGAATATTAGCCCCGATAAAAAAGACCAGGTTATCGATATCTGTTTAGAGAAAAAAGTCAACGTCTTGACACTCCCTCCTGTCCATGAAATTATCAACGGAACGCTTTCACCCAGCCAAATTAAAAAGGTGAAAATCGAAGATTTACTCGAGCGCGCTCCAATCACGCTCTCACATGACAATATCAAGGACCAGCTTGAAGGCAAACGTATCCTAGTAACGGGTGCTGCCGGCTCCATAGGTAGCGAAATCGCCAAACAATTAGGTTTTTTCAATCCGCAATTAATCGTACTATGCGATCAGGCGGAATCCCCCCTGCATAACTTACATTTAGACCTGCAGGACCGGTTTAAAAATCAGGCCTATCAATCTTTCATCGCCGATGTGAAAAATGAGACTCGCATGCGTACCTTATTTGAAACCTTCAAACCACAGTATGTGTATCATGCAGCAGCCTACAAGCATGTACCGATGATGGAGGATCATCCGATTGAAGGTGTACGCACCAATGTGCTCGGAACCTTCACTATCGCTAACTTGGCTGTCGAGTTCGATGTTTCAAAGTTCGTATTTGTTTCCACTGATAAAGCGGTCAACCCGACAAATGTCATGGGAGGTACCAAACGCATCGCCGAAATGTATGTGCAATCGCTTAACAACCATATTCTTAACACACAGCCGGAGCTTAATACACGATTCATTACCACGCGGTTTGGAAACGTACTTGGGTCAAACGGATCTGTGATCCCACGCTTCCGTGAACAAATCGAAAAAGGCGGCCCACTAACGGTAACGCATCCCGAAATTACACGTTACTTCATGACGATCCCCGAGGCCTGCCAATTGGTGATTGAAGCTGGTGGTATGGGAAATGGTGGTGAGATATTCGTCTTTGACATGGGCAAATCTGTAAAAATCGTTGATTTAGCAGAAAAAATGATAAAATTATCGGGATTCACGCCGTATCAAGATATTGACATCAAATTCACTGGTTTGCGTCCAGGAGAAAAATTATACGAAGAGCTACTCAATGATTTAGAGAACACGCTGCCTACACATCATCAAAAGATTATGATTGCAAAAGTGCGAGAAAACAACTTTAACAGCGTTAAAGAGCAATTAAACGAACTTTTCGACGCTACAACAACCAACAATAGCTTGGAGGTAGTCCACAAAATGAAACTGATTGTTCCGGAATTCAAGTCACAGAATTCGATATATGAACAGCTCGACAAGGGCGTAACGACCTCAACTAATTGATAGAAAGCTTAGAATTTATTTAAATACTTGTATTAAATTTTTAAAAGTGTAATTTTGCGTTCCATATTTATTATACGATAATAACAAATGTCAAAAACTAATGTAAATCAAGCTGGACCTAAAAAGACGTCAGGCTCCTTCTTTCAAGACAACCAAAAGAGCATAACATTCATCGTTGGCGGTATCGTCGTGTTGATATTACTATATCTTGGTTATCAAAAATTATACTTGGCTCCTCGCGCGGAAAAAGCTGCGAATCAAATATATAAAGCAGAAGAATATGCAATGATTGATTCATTGCGCGCTAAAGCTATCGACGGCGACGGCTCATTCCTTGGATTTAAAGAAATTGCCGATGAATATTCAAATACAAAGTCAGCAAACATTGCCAATGCCTACCTCGGCGGTCTTTACCTACGTCAAGGAAACTTTCAGGCTGCAATAGAATATCTTCAAAAATATTCTGACACGGGGAGCAAAATCTTAGATCCGTTAGTAACAGGAATGATAGGCGATGCTTATTCGGAATCCAAAGACTACAAAAATGCTTCAACATATTATAAGAATGCGGCTAAGAAAAGTGACAACTCGTACACCGCTCCCCTTTTCCTGAAAAAGCTAGGATTAGTATATGAAGCTTCAGAAGACTTTAAAGCTGCTGAGAAAGCCTATCAAACTATTAAATCTGACTTCCCAGAGAGCCCAGAAGCAAATATGATCGAAGGTGCATTAGCGCGTGTTCAAGCTCATTTATAACACATTCCATTCATTTTATCAGATGGGCAGCTTATTTCTTTAAGCTGCCTTTTTTATTTATCTTTGCCCCATGTCAAGTAGCTTGAAAAATTTATCCGACTTCTCGCACATCGAAGTTGGTAATGCAGTTGGATTAAAGTTTGCGATCGTCGTATCACAATGGAATGCACAAGTAACTGGCGCGCTTTTGGATGGGGCGGTAGAAGGTCTACAAACCCATGGCGCCAACGAAGCGGATATCGATATCATCGAGGTACCCGGAAGCTATGAGTTAATTTCAGGAGCTGATATCGCATTGCGCGCATCTAAATTCGATGCTATTATTTGTTTAGGATGTGTTATTCAAGGAGAAACCAGACACTTTGATTTTATTTGTAATGCCGTAGGCAACGGAATTGCAAATGTTGCCATCAAATACAATAAACCGGTCATCTTTGGCGTCTTAACTACAGACAACTTGGACCAAGCACTCGACCGTTCGGGTGGTAAACACGGGAATAAAGGTGCCGAGGCGGCGGTTACCGCAATTCAAATGGCCCTTTTAAGTCATAAATACTAATGTTACTGTAAAAACGACACTTATGGAACGCTATTTATCAGTTACTAGGTCTTCTACACAATGGAAAATACGCACTCTCCTTATATCCTTCTGGACAACAACATAATGCCATCAATGCAACATCACGCAATCAGGCCGCACACATAGATATCATCCAATAAATTTCACATTATTCTTTAGTTTAAATAACAAGAAAAGAATACCATTTTATATGGGAGATCAACATGAAAAATATTTTTAATATTATTATCGTATTCGCACTTATGTTATCGGGTGTACGAGCGGACGCACAAACGCCGGACGCACTATGGAAAGGCGTGGGTGGAAAATCCAAATGGGATAGCACCAACTACATTCTTTTTACAGCGAACGGCAGATCGATGGATAGCCTTGGGAACGCACGTAAATTTTTGATCAACAAAAAGTCTGGACAAGTCCGATTCGAGGGCCAATCGTCCGAAGGAAATCAGCTCGTCGCACTGTTTAATTTTAAGTCGCACAAACTCACAAAACTTTCTCGTGGTGGACAAGAGCTTAAGGCAACGAATGAAGAGTCGACGGCACTCTTTACGCTTATCAACAAGCAGTTCCAACGCGATGCTTCTTTTATCTTTCTTCCCGTACTTCTTGAAAATGCAAATACTACGAAGGGCACAGAGACATCAAAGATTGTGAATTCAGAGAAGCTTCAAGCGTTTTCCTTTGAACTAAATAACAATACGCTCTCGGGAGAAATTCTTTACAACCCAGAGACAGGACAAATTAAGCAGGTAATCGACCAGTCGGGAAATGAATACTTTGTAAACAACTATAAAGACATTGGTGGTGGATTAATTTTACCAACGACGTTTAAAAGCATGTCTATGCAAGGCAACAACGCGACTTACACTACGGTTGCCGCATTCACAGAAATGGAAGAATCTAAATTCACTAGCTTATAATATCAAAGAAAACAATATGTATTGGGAAAACCTTTCCTCGGTGGAACAACTCGAGCAACTTGCTCAACAAGATCGTGCTTTTATTGTATTTAAACACAGCACCAGATGTTCGGTCAGCAACATGGCAAAAAGGAACTTAGCGATGGATTTTGACTCGACCCAACTTGACGTTCCAGTTTACTATCTCGACCTTATTGCCTTACGTGAAGTCTCGAACTACATATCCTCAAGATGGAATATACAGCACGAGTCTCCCCAAATATTAGTTTTAAAAGCAGACTCGTGTCTCTATGACGCTTCCCATTCAGATATAGAATTAGACGCGGTATTGCCGTTTATTTCTGAATAGTTGAAACAGTACCACTCCTACCGTCATCGGTAATGGTTGCGAAAGAATAGGAATGCCCTTTCTCAACTCTTATACCCTCCCTATAAACAGGGCTTGTTCTACTCGGCATTGAACCGTCTACGGTGTAGTGTATTGCAAAGCCGGGATATTCGGTGTTTGCGTACAATTCGCCGTTTCGCTCGCGAACACCCACTGCGGGTAAACGAAATTTCACTTTTGATGCAATTTTAGGCAGCTCCTTCTGGCCGATCGTATTTATAAGTTCACTGTAATCTTTGTTAAAAGCTTCCCTATCGAATGGCCCATCATTTTCATAATCTTTACGTGGGGACCAGGCTCGTTCTGCCAGCGAGAAAAACCGAGGGAAAACCATATAGTCTAACCGCTTCTCATCGACCACAGTTTCTGCCCATAAGCCTCCCTTGATACCAATTAAATGCGCACGGCCCTTCTCATTCAAACGTACTTTATCTTTGAAGTAACTTTTCTCAAACTTGGCACCTTTTACCGTAAGATCAATATTCGCGAAAAAATTCTCCGGCATAAATAAGTACGATTGGTAGATGTCAGCATAAGTCGCCCATTTCAACCCTGGCTCGACAAAGTTCGAGTTCCAAGCCATGTCAAAATAGTTATTACTCGCACTAATAAACACGGTATTATAACCCGCATTTGCTAAACGATAGGCAAGGTCCTCATTCCCGCCACCTATTAGGTTATTCCAGACATCAAGTTGCATAGCCAAAGAAGTGAATTCGCCGTTAACATCCATCCCCGCCCCTTTATTAACCATCCCAATCTCTTCCCATCCTGCCTGCACAATCCCCCTTTGGGCACAAATTTTGTGAATCTGTTGGACATAATAAGGCCATACTTCGTTCACCGATGTCATCCCTGTTCGATCCATCAGCGCGCGAACCTGCGGCGAACCTTCCCATACCCCAGTTGGAACTTCATCGCCACCAAGCGATATCTTTTTAAGTTCTAATCCGGCATCGCTATACATTGCTTTGAAATCATCGATTACGGTTGCTAAAAATGTATATACCGATGGTAGGGCGGGATTCATCACGTTGTCATGCCAGTATTGTGCAGAGGTATAAACGGAGGTGTCCGCGAAGTCATTCAAAAGATACTTTTTAGCTTCTACCGTGTCACCTTGTGCCAAATAGCGCTGGTAGCGCACTTCCATTGCTTTAATAGCAGCGCGCCCATGGCCCGGTGTCTCAATCTCGGGAACAATCGTTATATGATGATTCTTGGCATATTTTAAAATTTCAACAAAATCTGCGCGGGAGAGAAAATCTCCCGACGTGGCATACCCCCCTGAACCATACACGGGTTGAATTCCACTTTGCTCGGCGAATAGCGGCGTCCTATTTGCGCCAATTTCCGTTAATTCGGGCAATGACGGCATCGCAATTCTCCACCCTTCGTCGTCGCTAAAATGAAAATGGAAGGTGTTTAATTTATATCTGGACATGATGTCCAAGTATTTTATAATTGTGTTTTTAGATTGAAAGTTCCGTGCAATATCGATCATTAGTCCCCGATATTTAAACCTCGGTGCATCCTCTATTGTGAGGAACGGAAATGCGACTTCATTCGCGCTTAACATATCTGTTTCGAGGACAGATCGCAGCGTCTGCAAAGCATAAAATACGCCTGTTGTGGTTGACGCTTTTATCTTTATACCATTCTCGTCAATTACCAAGCCGTATGCTTCACGCGGATACGATCTTGCCGCTATAATGGATAGCTGAGGGCTATCCCTCGAGGGGGTGAATGATAATCCCTCGAATAAAGAAGCAAACTCCTCGATATCCTTTCCAAATTCGTCGAACGCCTCGTCTATCTGATAGGAAACATCCCCCGAGAGGACCAATTCACCCTTCTTTAAGTCTAATGAAGCTGGAGTGGGTAGAACTAGCTTTTGTCGAGATGAGGACTGACGAGTTTCATTCTTATCATATAATTCGGCCCAAAAAGTGTTTTGGGCATCCGCTGTGACAACAATCGGTGAGCCATCTAATTCAACCGGAAAAAATAAGGACGGTACTTCCCGATCCTGAAAATAAAAACCATTAGGCATTATTGAAGTATTAAAAATCGGAAATTGTGACGTATATCTCAATGAAATAGAATCGCGCGGCTGAATAACCAGGTCGCCATTAAATCGAACACAAAATAAATTCCCTCCGTTATCCGTTATCGTGTACAACTTATCTTGTTGTTCAATAATTGGATAGATCGAAGTAAACCAAAGGTCAAAATCACCTAAATCAAACACATCGCTACCCATGTTCTTGATTGTTAAAATCAAGTCGAGATTATCCGTCGCATTATATTCATCGGATATCTGCCAATGAAGCGTAACATTACGTGGATCCATCTGTGCGCGTACGCATAAGGTAGATCCAAGCATGCAAACGAAAAATAGTAATCTAACAAAGACGTTACGTAATGACATAATCTTATTGGTGTTTATGAAAATATGAGTTAAAAATAGCAGTAAAAAATGAAATAAATTTTTTTTACTGCTATTTTTTTGAAATTTAAACAAAGGTTCCTATATTTGCACACCGAAACACAAAAAGGCCCGTTCGTCTAGGGGTTAGGACGTTAGATTTTCATTCTAGAAACAGGGGTTCGATTCCCCTACGGGCTACTAAACAGGAGAAGTGATTATTATCGCTTCTCCTGTTTTCATTTCCGAGTATAATCGATTGATTATCTGTAAGATGCTTCTTACGATTACATTCACCCGGGCGATTCGATAAGTTTTTTTCGTCAAATTTCCGTTTTTCAGGGAATATCGACCCAGTTACGGCTCTCTTTGTATAGATTTCGTCCTCGATATACAGTTTAGGGATATTTACAATACTCTGTAAAGCCCTATCCAAAGACTTTTCTATATTGACTTTCATAACATCCAAACCGTCTTTGCTCAACTGTTCTTTGTAGACCGTACATTCTTTTTTATCTCAAGAAATTCCTCCTTATCAATGGTTTCTGCAAACTACTTGTTCCGTGCGACGGAGAATTTTGCGTTTAGGCGGGTTTTGCATAAACTTTTTGTCGCTGTCCAAAAGTAGCTTTGAGAAGGCTCTTTTTACCACCATTAATTTAAAACTGGAACTCCTAACCACAAAACATCATTTGCTACATCGGCTTTCTGAGGGCAACCAGATGAATAAACGAGTGGCAATAATTACCAAGGTTTAGTTCTGCCTTTAGATGCGCTACCAGTCAGTTGGGACCGCAATCACGGCAAACCAAAACCCTATGAAGGGTAGGTTAACATTAGAAAGGGTTTGGGTGTATGGTCGCTTTGCGCTTCTGCTGCCATCCAGCACTAATGGAACTTTATTGAAAAGTTCCACACTGATAAGCGGTTCATGCTCACCTTGCACCAAATGGACTTCTCGGTCCTTGAATTTTGCGATGAATATCTTACCGTCATGAAACAGATTTCGGATAGCTACGTGAAAAGAACTTTTATTTTTTCGGTTTCGCTTTCATTATAGCGTAATACGAAGAAGTAAAAGCCGAGAGACTTTTGTAGCCAACCCTAAAAGCAATTTGACTTAATGTATATTGCTTTGTATCAATCAATTCAATGCTTTTCAAAAGCCGAATTAACTGCGTATATTTCTGCAACGTTATACCTGTTTCTTGTTTGAATATGCGTTGCAAACTGCGTACAGACATTTTTGCTTTATCTGCAAGTTTGTCAACATCAAAATTGTATTGATAGTTTGCGTTTATGTAATTGCAAACCGGCATCAAACGGGCATCGGTAGGAACAGGGATTTGTAAAAATTTATTTTCATTACAAAAGGATGGCAGACTGTATAGAATTGCCCTTAAAAAGATAGTCTGCTCTTCGGCTAACAGTTTATTCCACTTAGAAGCATACAACAGCATTTCCTTCAATACCGTTGGTGCAGAAAAAACGTGAACGTCCTGATAAAAATCCTGTTCAAAAACCGTTTTAAATAATACAATCATTAAATTGACGGTTTTTGCTTCCGAGGTTATGCTGTGTTCTATATTTGATGGTATCCAGATAACGTGGTTTTGCGGGACGAGATATATTTTTTGGTCAATGTGAAAATACTGATAACCGTCCTCTACATAAGTTAATTGATAGCGTTGATGAGTATGCTCATATTCATCATGTTGCCAATCTTTCTCATACCAAACGTAAGCATCCGCTGATATATCATCTGCATACAAACCTTTACTTTTTTCGGTTAAGCCACATTTCACATTGTCGTTCTGCATATGCTTTTTGGCAAAGTTAATAAAAACGTCATTATTAATTTTGCCATCAAACTTTAAATAAAAAATAAGTATGAAAAAGTTATGTACCTTCTTCACTGGAATATTATTAACATTTACAACAAATACGATTATGGCACAGGAAAAAACAACCAAAATTTTGGTTCTCATCTATTCCGATAATGGCGGAACGTATGAATTGGCAAAAGAAGTAGCTAAAGGTATTGAAAGCGATCAACATGTAACGGCTGTTGTCAAACAAGCTAAGGTTTCTGTAAATCCGAAATTAAAGGATATTCCTGTTGCCACGGTTGAAGAATTGCCAACTTATGATGGCATTGCGTTTGGTTCGCCTGTTTATTTTGGCAATATCAGTACAGGAATGAGTGAATTTCTGTCGAAGACAACTGATCTGTGGACAAACCACGCATTAGAGGGAATGCCGGCGACTGTTTTTATGTCAGCAGGAAGCGGAGCAGGAAAAGAATTGGCTTTACAGTCGTTTTGGAATAGTTTAGCTGTTCACGGAATGGTATTGGTTTCAAACGGTATCAGAGGTTATGAAAACATTGACAAAAACATTCCCCAGGGAAATTCTGTTTTGGGGACCACAAGTCTTGCTTCTTTGAAAAATACAGCAAGACCAAGTGAAAGCGAACGTTATTTGGCAGCGTTACAAGGCAAAAACTTTGCAAAAGTCGCTTCCGCTTTGAAAGGTACATTTTCTAAAACTGTAACAGCAAAGGAAACAAAACAACTGTCAATCAATGATGTATTGAACGAAAAGAATATCGTGTTGCCTACATTGCCCAAATCTGTTGGAAATTATGAACTCTTTTCACGTTCCGGAAATTTGGTATTTATCAATCAGGTATCATTAAAAGACGGCAAAATTTTGAATGCTGGAAAATTAGGCATAGATGTAAACGAAGAACAGGTACAGGAAGCAACAAAGCAAACTATGCTAAACATCATTGCAATCTTGAAAGATGCGGTTGGTGGCGATTTGAACAAGGTAAAAAAATGTGTGCAACTTGTAGGAACGTTCAATACAACAGCCGATTACACTAAACATGCAGATTTGATGAATGTTGCTTCCAATCTTACTGTTGAAATATTTGGAGAAAAAGGCAAACACACACGAAATACAGGTGGAGCATATTCTTTGCCTGTTGGCTCATCGGTTTCTATATCGGCAATTTTTGAAGTGGAATAAATAATCCAAGAAAATAAAATCCGATTATGGCTTAGTACGGCCGTCATTATTCTGATATCAAGAGGATTGCGTTGGTCGATTACGATAGTCAGCTCGTTATTAAGCGAAATCAAAACAACATCGCACCTAAACATTATACAGGGGAGTTTACTCACTTCCATTCCGTTGATTGTGCTTGCCGAATTTTCAATTTTGGTAAGTAGAGTTGCCATTAAAGCCCCTCTCTGTATTGCAGAATATATAAAGGGGGATGTTTACTAAAGATTAGATTATTCAGTATTTAATGATGATAATAGTTCCAAATCTCTAAAAAAATGTTTCGAGATTTGTTCAGTTTGAACTACTAAACAGGAGAAATGATTATTATCGCTTCTCCTGTTTTTATTTCGGAGGTAATCAATTGATTATATGAAAGATATCTCTTACGACTACATTCGAACGAGCGAGCGATTTTTTCGCTAAACTCCAATTGTTCCGGGAGTATCGAACCGATTATATCTGGCCTTTTGTTTATCGCACCCTCGCCGTATATTTTCGGAATGTTTTTTATCTACTTTAAAGCCGTTTCCAGAGATGTTTCTAGATTAATTTTCTAGGCATCAGTACCGTCCTTGCTCAACTGTTCTTTCAAACGATCGATCCGTTTCCCTACATTCATCTTTGATTTCGCGGTATACATCATCAATAATTTCAGACAGCAGATTGTTGCGTGCTACAGATAACCTTGCACGTAGTTTATCTATTTTTATTTCCGTCTAATATCAGTTGCGCCATATTAAAAAGGTCTTTGGTTATTAGCGGTTAGTGCTGACCTTGTACAAGATGTGCTTTTCTCACCTTGAATTTGGTTATGTATATTTTCCCAAAGTATTTCGAGTTGCATATGGCTACGTGGAAATCATTTCAGCCTTTATTTGGCTGGAATAAGGTGCTCATTTTTTGCAGCACTTGGTCACAGGCAAAACCCACCTTTTGCTATTTCGTTAAAAACCCAATGCATGCCTGATACTTCAAGTTCTTTTGACGCAATGTGTTTTCGTCCATCGACTTTGCTCTTGTCGATAGCAGAACGGGCGCTCTGCCCCTTAAACGCCGCGGTCATTCTCTACTTCGGGAACGGAGAGGTATATAGGAAACATCTTCTTATTGACGGGAAAGGACCGACGGACCTAAAGATTGTTCTTCCGCCAGTAGTTTTTTGTTTAGTTTATTACGTTTGCTAACCATTTGATAGGCATCACCTGCGTTACGGCTGAACCTTCCCCTTCGGTAAACCGGATAAGGTCAGTCGGTCTTTGAATTTTTCTTTTAAAACTATTCAACAAAAGCGTTCACGGACAACTATAATCGTGAGGTTGTATAGAAATCCTAAAATCAGTTCGCTATCTTCCTATGCCACGGTAATACCGCATTTACAGAGAAGTTCCATTGCTTCGTCAATAGGTATTTGCTCTATTTTCGGTTCTCTTCTAGGGTGCCTAAATTTTTATTTTGACTAAATCAGTTAGGTGAGCAAGCAGGGCTTGCAAAGTTGCAGTGAGGGTTACACTTGGTGTTCAGAGGCTAAATAATTCATTTGGGATTTTTGTTTTGTTGCGTGCCCACCGGTCGGTAAAGCGAAACCCGTATCAGACCTCGTGTAAACCGAATTCAGCATATCGAATCGACCGACATTTGAGTTTTTTGTTTAGTTTTGTAACACTCGATGAATGAGTTGGCGGTTAGTGTAGAACCATACCCTAAAAACAATGGAATACCGAAAGATAAAGCCCTACAACGACTTAAAATCCTTTATTCATTTCTATTGGGAACTGAAAGGAAACCAACACAACAAACAATGGGAGCGGGTTTTTCCAGATGGCTGTGCAGGTATAGTAATGAATTTGGGAGTTAATTGTTTGACTGATAATGGCTCGTTTTATATGGAGTTCGGAAAAACCTATGTAGTTGGTGCAATGACATCATTCAAGGACAGTTATATTGACTGCGATACGCATTTGTTAGGAGTCTGTTTCAAACCTGGAACCTTTCCTAATTTTTATAACGATGCCTCACAAAATGTATTGACTAACGAAACGGTTGAGTTTGAAAAACCCAATTCATTTAAGATTGATGAAATTTTTAAAAACCCTTTCAATTATCTCAATCAATTTTATACCGACAGGAAAGCAGATAAATCTAATCCATTACAATCCGTAATCAATGACATCCACTCCACGAACGGACAAATCAGTATTGGCATGCTATCAAAACGAAATTTCACAACAGTAAGGCAATTAGAGCGAAGTTTTAAAAAGTATATCGGATTGTCACCAAAAGAATATTCAAATATTATCCGCTTTCAAAACGCTTTGGGTATAATCAAAAATTCAAGTAAAAGTCGAAGTTTTTTAGATATTGCTTTTGAATGTGGCTATTATGACCATTCGCATCTTGCCAATGAAATCAAACGAAATACGGGTTTTTCGCCATCGCAACTTTAAAATGTCGCATTTTTACAAAGTATCAATTGTTTCCTAAAACTAATTTTACAGAAACATCTAAAAACTACAACATATGCGAAAAATTTCACTTTTCATTGCAACAAGTTTAGACGGCTATATTGCAAAACCCAATGACGATCTCAGTTTCTTGAAACTCGTAGAAAAAGAGGGTGAAGATTATGGATATGCAAAATTTACAGAAACAATCGACACTTTAATTATCGGTAGAAGAACCTATGATTATGTCATTAATGAAATTGGTACATCTCATTACGATAATGGACAGAGAGATGTTTATGTCGTAACAAGAACCGAAAGACCGAGTGTAGGCAGAACGACTTTTTATACTGGAAATTTACCCGATTTGGTTGATCGTCTTAAATCCGAAAATGGGAAAAACATATATTGTGACGGTGGAGCAGAAGTAATCAATGAACTGATGAATCACGACTTAATAGACGAGTATATCATTTCGGTCGTGCCGGTTTTATTAGGAAATGGAACAAGATTGTTCAAAGAAGGAAGACCTGAGCAATTACTTGAACTTGTACATACAAAAGCTTTCGAGACAGGATTAATCCAACTGCATTATAGAAGAAAAGAATAAAATCATATCCAAAAAAAGAACAAAAGGTAGTAGAGGTAAAGCGAATCCGCACCGCCCAACCAAAAGTCTACGGCATAATGGCAGTAAAAAAGGAGCGCTGACACAGCGCTCTTTACACTGCCAATTTTTTCGTGAGCTAAAATTCTATAATGGTTACCCCGTCGTAGAGGCCCTAAATGTTCGACCGCAGTTTTTCTGGCAGTTCCTATCTCCCTTTGGTTCGCGAATAGCTGTAATTATTTGCATAGTTTCCCAGGTTATTACATCATTAGAAATGACACTAACTTCTAACGGATCAATATTAAGAAAACACGTCAACCTTTTCTTTCAAGTTTAATTTCACCACTATGGTTCGAAAAACGTTTCAAGAAACTACTAAATTATGAGAAAACAAAATGGGTAATAAAGTCCTTAGGACTCTACTTTCAAACATAAAAGGCTTCAATAAATGATTTTTTTTAGGTCATACGGAAGAATCGAATCACTCGGTTAACATTTTAATTGTTACTAAGCGGTATCTCTGGAATTCAGTTCCAAAGTTATTACATCGCCTATTGGGTCCCATGAGCGAAAAGGACTGATAGCCTACGCCCAGTTTTTAAAAAACATCCAATTATTTCACCTTTTTTCTTATTTTAGATTAACCGCATTTATCTATGTTTTGGAAACCGTTTATAATTATAAATAAAATCTTAAGGCCGAGTCGATTTATTCGGTAAGTATGCGGAGGGTTTTTATAACGCCTGCTAATTCGCGACACAAATTTTTAAATTAACTAATATACACTTAAAACCAGAGTCTATGTAGAAACCACTTACACAAACACAGTCATCTAATAACTAATCTTACTAAAACTAAAACTTATGAAGCTTAATCTGCTCGTACGATATATTCTCGTACTGACACTTACATTGATTTCAATAAGATCCTTTGCCCAAACAACTGAGGTTCAAGGGAAGGTCGTTGATGAGACGGGAGCTCCGGTCATCGGTGCAACCATCAAAGTTAAAGGTACGAACAACGCTACCTCTTCGGACAATAACGGAACATTTTCACTAAAAGATGTTCCAACGAACCCGTTGCTCGAAATATCCTTTATTGGATATGTAACACAAGAATTTCCAGTACAAGGAACGCAAGCAAACATAACATTAGAGCCCAATTTAGGGCAAGACCTTGACGAAGTCGTGGTCGTTGGATACGGTACAGCTCGTAAAAAAGACCTTACAGGTGCTATGGTTACAATCAGTGAAAAAAACTTTAACAGAGGCATTATGACAAGCCCCGACCAGCTGATACAAGGTAAAACTCCAGGGGTGATGGTTATAAATAACACGGGACAGCCTGGTGGTGCAGTGACCGTACGCATACGAGGGAACTCCTCAATCCGAGCAGGAAACAATCCACTATTCGTACTAGATGGTGTCCCAATGTCGGGAAATTCTCCGTTGCCTGCTGGTCGCGGTGATTTTTCCTCAGATCGCGGAAACCCGCTCACCTACCTAAATCCCGGTGATATCACGAGTATGGATATACTCAAGGATGCCTCGGCAACCGCAATCTACGGTTCTAGGGGGGGCAACGGGGTAATTCTTATTACGACCAAAAAGGGACAAATAGGCGAGCCCGTAATTTCGGTCGGCGCATCCACAGGAACTTCACGAATGCGTGAGTATCCCCAAATACTCGATGCTAACGAATTCCGAAACGCCGTAAATTATTATACGCCAGAGGAAATTGGTGACGTCGATTTCGGCGACGATGAGGATGCATTTAAAGCCATCAGCCGCAACGCAATCACCCAGAATTATTACGCTGACATTTCTGGTGGAACCGAGAAAGGTAAGTATCGGCTATCCGGCGGATATATGGATCAGCAAGGAATACTTTTAGGTTCGAAACTAAAAAAATATACGACAAATTTCACGGGAAACTTCCGTTTTCTGGAAAGCAAAAAACTAGGGTTGGATTTTTCCTTGTTTGCAACGCAAATGAATAACCAATATGCGCAGGTAAATGCGATGGTAGGTTCACAAGGAAACTTGATTTCACAGGCATTACAGTGGAACCCTACCCGGCCTCTCCGCGATGAAAATGGCGATCTCACTTTTGTTAGCAGCACCACACGTAACCCGCTAGCGAGCATCGATGCATTTAAAGATCATGGCGTAACTAATACAATAGTGGCAAACCTAGCGCCTTCCTACAAGATTACCGATGAACTGGAATATAAATTTATTTATAGTGTAATGCGTCAAATAGGAAATCGTCGCGGAATGTACAGGGCTGGTATTATCAACCCAAGTGACGAGAAAAATGAAGAAGCTTTCATTTCGAATAATGGCGAGACCAATCTTCAAATGACCCACACACTTTCCTACAACAAGCAAGTAACAGAAAAACTAAACGTGAATGCAGTTGCTGGTTACGAATTTCTCAGCTATGACTTGAACAATAATATGAGCTACGGTCGTGGTTTTGATTATTTGGGCCTTGATTACTGGGATTATCTGCAATACACAGAAATAAACACACGGGAGATCAACTCCTACCGCAGTCCAACAAATGAGCTTCAATCTCAATTTGTGAGGGGAGCATTCAATTACATGGATCGCTATTTACTCACCGCAACGGTCCGTCGAGATGGGTCCACGAAATTTGGTAAAAACAATAAATATGCTATCTTTCCGTCCCTGGCTTTCGCCTGGAACATTGCCGAAGAAAGCTTCTTAAAAGGCAACGAGAATATCGAACAGCTTAAACTGCGCGTCGGCTGGGGTAGAACAGGGAATCAAGAATTTCCTTCGGGAGCGTCACTTAACCGCTTTGTATTTGGTACGGGCGTATACAACCAGACCAACATCAAAAATGACGATCTAAAATGGGAAACCTCGACGACAATAAATGCTGGTATTGATTTTTCACTTTGGAAAAACAAACTCTACGGTTCGGTTGACTTTTTTAAAAAAAGTACGACGGATGCCTTATTTGAACAAACGCTTGCTCCTCCAGGACCTGCAGGCCGTATCTGGGTGAATCTAGATGGCGAAATTATAAATAAAGGTGTGGAGATAGCATTAACAGGAAATATCCTTAGAAAAGAGGATTGGAATTGGGATCTCTCTGCAAACGCCACGTTCCTGAAAAATAGTGTCTCGGGTCTACTTGGATATTATGAAACAGCGGCACTACGAGGTCAAGGTTTCTCCGGGGTGACAGGACAACGCATGATCAACGATCAACCACTAAATGTCTGGTACCTTGCTAAATACGAAGGAATAGATCCTGCCACAGGGCAGAGCCAATACCTCGGTCTAGATGGTAGCATTAGCACAACGAATGATCCAGCGACAAACAAGTTTTATGTTAATAGTCCAAATCCGAGTACGCTGCTCGGTATTTCAACCAATCTCACCTATAAGAAGTACAGCTTAGGTATTAATATGAACGGTGCATTTGGCCATTACCTATTCAACAATACAGCGGCAACTACACTTGGTATAAGTAACCTTTCATCGAGGAATATTGGCTCAGCGTTTTTTGATACCAGCGTAAAAGAGTCGACATCAAACTCCGCAGCGCCGTCAACCCGTTACCTTGAAAAAGGTGATTATTTGAAACTTTCAAACATGACACTTGGCTATCGCGTGGGGGATATTGGAACGACTTTTAAAAATTTCAATATTTCACTCACTGGACAAAACCTATTTGTTATAACCAACTACACAGGTTTTGATCCAGAAGTAAATACGGACGGATCAAGTGGAGGAATTGCTTCCTTAGGAATTGAGTATCTACCCTACCCTCCTGCAAGAAGCATTTTACTAGGCGTTAATTTTTCACTTTAACTCGAATAAGAACTTACAGATATGAAATCTATATATTTAATTTACATAACATTATTGGGGACTATGGTCTTCAATTCATCTTGTACAAAGCTAGAGGAAGAGTTTCGAGGGGAGCTCGAAGAAGGTAGTGGAGAAATTGTTGATCCAGCCGCCCTACTCACATCGGCCTATTCAGCTTTCAATACGCCCTACCAACAAGAACAGCGGTGGGTACTACAGGAAATATCAACGGATGCGGCAATGGCTCCGACCCGTGGAGGAGACTGGGATGACAACGGGATGCACCGCTCAATACACCTTCATGAATGGAATGCTGACAATGGTTATATGAATAACACCTTCGTCAGTTTAGGTACACTAATATTCAACGCGACGAATGTGTTAAGATTTAATCCTTCAGAACAGCAAGCCGCTGAGGCTCGGTTTATTCGAGCGGTAGCCACATTTGACTTTATTGACCTATTTGGAGCTGCGCCGTTACGTGAGGGCGAATCACTAGACGATTTTCGAATCCCGCCGATCGTGATGAATCCGGACGAAGCAATGGATTTTATTGTTACCGAGTTAAATGAAGCGATTCCCGCGTTACCTGAAGGAAGTCCAAAAACGGCCTACGTTGCAAGCAAAAATGCCGCAAGAGCTCTGCTGATGAAGGTGCATTTAAATAGAGGTACCTTTAACAATCGTCAATCTCCTACGTTTGATCCTTCGGATATGAACCAGGTGATTGCGCTAGCGAAGGAGATTACTGCTTCGGGGAATTATAGTATTTCCCCGAAAGGAAAATACTTCGATAATTTCGCCCCCGACAACGATCAAAAATCAACAGAAAATATCTTCACGCTCTACAACGAAAATGGCATCCGTGGGGGTGCGGTCGATAGAACTTGGAATACCGTGGCACATTACAACATGAATCCAGGAGGCTGGAACGGATGGTGTACGCTATCGGATTACTATGACAAATTCACCGACACGGACGAAAGAAGGGGGATATACTACGAATATCCAGCTGATACCACCTCCAACAGAAAACTAAGCTTTAAACGCCAAAATGTGGGATTTTTCGAGGGGCAGCAGTATAATTGGTCAACCAATAAACCGCTAATGGCACGAAACCCATCTAACGCCGCACTGAAGTTCACAAGAGAAGTAACCATACGCACCTCGGGGGCAACATTAGAGACAGCAGGAATTAGACCCTTAAAGTATGCATTCGACTATGCTAGCAACGGACAACGAAACAATGACTGGGTGGTTTACCGCTACGGAGACATCATTTTAATGCAGGCCGAGGCAATCTTAAGAGGAGGTAATGGAGCAGATAGTGAGGCCTTGGCTTTAGTGAATAGCATACGTACTGCAAGAGGAGTTCCAGCGTTGAACACATTAACGCTTGAGAATTTGCTCGATGAACGTGCCCGAGAGCTCTATTGGGAAGGCTGGAGAAGGCAAGATCTAATTCGGTTTGGACAGTTCCTTCAGCCGTGGCAAGAAAAGCAGGCAGATCCGGACCCAAAAACCCTGGTGTATCCAATACCAAGTCAACAAATCCCGGTAAATCCGAACTTAACACAAAACGAAGGATATTAAAATTCAAATTCCTAAAAAGGGGCTTGATCTAACGATTGAGCCCCCTTTTATTATTTCTATAGACGCAAACAGGCCGGGTGACCGTCGTTTAGTGAATTCCCTTCCACCACTCCCTATTGACGTGAATATCTTGCAGACTGACGACTTGGCCCACCATTGGAGTAATTATACGCACGCCCTTTTCTTTTGCTGCTTTTGTCACACGAATTAAAGGTTCATCCCATGCATGATTAGCAAGCGGAAATTTACTTGAATGAACAGGTATTGTATATCGGGCCTGCAATTCATCCGCTACAAGAACAACCTCTTCGGGCATCATGTGAATATATTTCCACATCAGGTTATACTGTCCATTCTCGAGTATCGCAAAATCAAAGGGACCATACTTGTCACCAATCTCCTTAAAGTGTTTTCCGTACCCACTGTCGCCTCCAAGAAAAATATTCTGCGATCCCTTTAACACAAATGATGACCATAAAGTCGAGTTGCGCTTAAATGTTCTTCCGGAGAAATGACGGGCAACGGTGGAAGTAAATTGAAGTCCGTTTACGCTTGCTGTTTCTCCCCAATACAATTCGGTGATGTCTGCTGCAGGAAAGTCCCACCGCTCCAGGTGACTACCCACACCCAGGCCAGTAACAATATGCTTAACCTTATGCTGTAATTTTTTGAAAGTATTATAATCAAGATGGTCCCAATGATCGTGGGTAATAACCATAATATCAATCTCGGGCATATCCTCTGCTGTATATTCGTACTGGTAATCAAAAGCGCGCACACTAATCCTTACCGGTGTTGCATATTTGCTAAATACGGGATCCACTAAAATGCGCTTTCCGTCGAGCTGGAGGTAATACGAAGAGTGCCCGAACCACACATACAAATTACTGTCGAGCGGCAAACTTTTAAGATCTGTTTGCTTCACCGGTATCGTGTCCTTTGGGACATTACGTTTGTCCTTATCAAAAAAGAACCCTTGAAGCATTTCCAGTGTGGTAACTCCTTCGGGTGTCATTGGCGTATTTTCCACATTATGAAAAGCACCATCTTTGTATGTGGGCGCATTTTGCATACGTTCAAGCCTTGCTCCGGAAGAATGATCACCAAAACGAGCGTGCTGTAGGTAAGTAAACGTACCTATAACTAGCAGCACTAAAAGAACTAATAAAACTTGTATCATTCGAACAAATATTTTTTTCATAGAAAATCCCCGCGAACCCACCGATCACCGTAATCGGCTAGGTGGAATAACATATTGAAACTACAACTTACCATCATAACACAACATCATAGTAACTTAACTAATGAAGCGTTTACTTTCAGTACACATCCAGCCACCAAGACCCCGTGCACATAAACGAACCCACCGTATCTCCCATCGGTAAACTAATTTACCTCGATTTTTATAGGTTTCGAAAAATAACATAAAGAATTACAACAACGCTTACAACCTTAATGGCCCACTCACCGTACAGCACCTTGCGCCAGAATAGCTGACGCCGACCCGGATTTTTGACGAGTTGAAAGCCAAAACCGAGCGCTAAATACGGCATAAATGGCAGTAGCAGTGCGTTGTATTCAAAAGCACTACGAAAATCGCCATGTAATAAACTATGGATGGCACGCTGCGATCCGCATCCGGGACAATCTAGTGCGGAGAGCTCCTTTACGGGACATTTAGGAAAGAACAGATATTCAGCGGGGTTGTATTTATAGTAGATGGCTATCAAAACTGTAGCTATTCCCGTACCCACTAAGTACCATAAATACCTATACCGACCGTACAACATTTTTTCTAACATGTAGAAAACATACTATCTATGTGGCAAAAACGCCAAAAACCAGAAGGGCGCCGTAGAAGAGCCACACCACTACGCATGCAATAATATTTATTGTCATCCATTTCTTCGCGTTGGCCGAATCTATCTCCGAACCTGCTATGTCTCCGCGATAAAATTTCTTCTCGACTCGTGCTGCATATATAATCGATGGTATCCCTAGTGGCCAACAACAGAAGATCGTGGTTAGAATAGTCTCTACAAGGTAATTCTTAGGTGGGTTCCCTCCGGCAGGGCGACCGAAAGTCGTATTCTGCTGTTGTTGAATTGGAGAAAACTGCGGAGGCACTCCTGCATTAGCAGTATAATAGGGTTGGTCGCTCTGCCCTAACGCAGCAGCCAATTCTGGGATAGTTTTCGCTAATGCCCAATTTGCCATCCCTTCCATCCATACGTAGGTATCCCCAGTTATACCTTTGGTTTTCAGTTCGTCAATCGAGAATGGTCCAAAACTTTTTGCGCCATCTGTATAATAGTATTTTTGCATATTAGGTTCTTATGATCATTAAAGTTAATAATTAATTTCACGAAAATACAGAAGCTATTTTCATTTTAAAGCGAGGAAAGAGCATTTTAGCTGAAAAATTGTTCCGAACGCATCTCAAGAAATTAAAAAAATAAAGGCCCCGAATAATTCCGGGGCCCGTATTTTATCTAAGATTTAGCCTTACATCATCCCTGGCATTCCGCCACCCATTGGAGGGGCACCGGCACTTACAGGATTTTCTTCTGGCTCATCAGCTAACACACATTCTGTTGTTAACAACATCGATGCAATAGAAGCTGCATTTTCTAATGCTACACGCGAAACTTTAGTCGGATCAATCACACCTGCACCGATCAAGTTCTCGTAAACATCGGTACGTGCATTGTAACCAAAGTCTTCTGTACCTTCTTTAACCTTTTGTACGATGACAGCACCTTCGATACCAGCGTTGTTACAGATTTGGCGAAGAGGCTCTTCAATTGCGCGTCTGATTATATCGATTCCAATTGATTCATCTTCGTTCGCTCCTTTTAGATCAGATAACGCAGATGTAGAACGGATAAAGGCAACACCACCACCGGCAACAATTCCTTCTTCAACGGCTGCGCGCGTTGCATGTAAAGCATCGTCAACACGATCTTTCTTTTCTTTCATCTCTACTTCGGTAGTTGCACCAACGTAAAGTACAGCAACACCACCGGCAAGTTTAGCAAGACGCTCTTGCAATTTCTCGCGATCGTATTCCGAAGAAGTTGTCTCGATTTGTGTACGAATTTGAGCAACACGTGCTTGGATATCGTCCGCCACACCAGAACCGTTGATGATTGTTGTGTTATCTTTGTCAACAACAACTTTCTCTGCTTGACCTAAGTCAGAAAGCTCCGCATTCTCTAATTTGTATCCTCTTTCTTCAGAAATCACGGTACCACCAGTTAAGATTGCGATATCCTCTAACATAGCTTTACGACGATCTCCAAATCCAGGCGCTTTAACAGCCGCCACTTTCAGTGAACCGCGAATTTTATTAACTACTAATGTAGCCAACGCTTCGCCGTCAAGGTCTTCAGCAATAATCAATAATGGTTTACCAGTTTGTACTTGTTTTTCCAAGATAGGTAGCAATTCTTTCATGTTGCTGATCTTCTTGTCGTAAATCAAGATATAAGGGGTCTCTAAATCAACCTCCATTTTGTCTGAATTAGTAACAAAGTAAGGTGATAAATAACCACGGTCAAACTGCATACCTTCTACAGTTTTAACTTCCGTCTCCGTTCCTTTTGCTTCCTCAACAGTGATAACACCATCGTTACCTACTTTTTCCATTGCTTCCGCAATCAAAGCACCGATTACGTCATCGTTATTTGCTGAAATCGTAGCAACTTGTTTGATTTTATTGTTATCAGTGCCAACTTCTTGTGACTGGCTCTTTAAATTACGTACAACCGCAGCAACCGCTTTGTCGATACCACGTTTCAAATCCATTGGATTAGCACCCGCGGCAACAGATTTTAAACCTGGAGCAATAATAGCTTGCGCTAGAACTGTAGCTGTCGTTGTACCGTCACCTGCTTGATCAGCAGTCTTCGAAGCAACTTCTTTGACCATCTGAGCACCCATGTTTTCTAGTGCGTCTTTTAAATCAATTTCTTTCGCTACGGTAACACCATCTTTAGTAATCATCGGTGAACCAAATTTTTTCTCGATAATTACATTACGACCTTTAGGGCCTAAAGTTACCTTAACCGCATTTGCTAGTATATCAACACCTTTTTTCAGTGCGTCACGAGCTTCAACATTATATCTTACTTGTTTTGCCATTTTTATTATTATTTTTTTGATCGAAGTCAAGCACGAGCTAAGAAACGATATTGTCCGGGCCCGGCTGAATTATTCTCTATTTTAATCTACTATGAACTTTTATTATAATACCGCGTAAATGTCCGTCTCACGCATAATCAAATACTCTTTCCCTTCATATGTGATTTCTGTTCCAGCGTACTTACCATATAAAATTTTATCACCTACTTGAACGGTAAGAGGTTCTTCGGGTTTTCCCGTTCCAACCGCAACGACTACACCTTGAGATGGTTTTTCTTTGGCTGTGTCCGGAATGTAAAGTCCTGATGCTGTCTTTTCCTCTGCAGGAGCGGCTTCTACTACCACTCGGTCTCCAATAGGTTTAATGTTTAATGCCATAATTATCTAGTTTTATTTTATACTAACTTTAACTTACCATAGTAATAGCACCAACTATGCCAAATGAAAAAAGGAGATATTTCTTGCCATTTTTGCACTTTTGGGTCATCAAAATTGACAGTGCATAGCACTGCTGTGCCAACCTGTCACTTAAAACAGAAAAGCTCCACATAAAAGTTATGTGAAGCTATTGGTATCTTTATAAACGGCGTTTTATTGTGCTGAATCTGTCGCTGCAGGTACCTCTGCTGCACTAGGTGTTTGTTCTTGCACGGGCGCATTGTTTAGATTCAATGGCGGAGCTTGTACAGGCGCTTCAATTTGGCTTCCTAAGCCGCCAGCTGAAGAGCTTCCAGCAGAAGGACCGAGTATATTCAGGGCTATACAAAATACCATCAAGCCAATTGCTAGTCCCCAAGTTCCTTTCTCTAAAAAATCTCCGGTACGTTGTACGCCCATTAAGTTGGAGCTACCCGAAAATCCCGACGACAACCCTCCGCCTTTCGGGTTCTGAACCAATACAATCAAACCTAACAAGGCGCTTACTAATACAATCAGGACAATTAAAAATGTTTGCATTGTTTTATTTCGTTAATATAGTTTTTCTTCTAATTCTTTAATTTGGGTCGCAAAATACGATTTTTTTTCTGGAAATCTCACAATTAATTTTTTGTAGACTTCGATCGCTTTCACATACATTGCCTGGTCAGTATAAATAGCTGCCAATGTCTCTGTTACTAAATCAAATTGCTCTTCTGAACTTTTCCGTGCTTTATTCTCCATGTTCAGTTGTTCTGCAGGAGGAGGTTGTATTTGCGGTTCCTCGCGAATAAAACGCTCTATAACTTCTGTCGTGCGGCTCTCGGCTGGCGGCGCCGTTGCGCGCTGTTTTGTAGCATCACTTAGTTTATCCTCGGGATCCTGTAAATGAATTATACTTTCTCTAATCTGCTGGTCTAGAATAACGCGATCTAACTCCGAAGCATCGAAAGCCGGTTTATTTTTTATCGGTAAACTGGGACTTGCAAATGGTTGATAGGTTTCGGCAAATTCAAGCCGTGTTTTATGCAACCACCAACGAAAACTATAAGGCATAAGCTCGTCGTTGTATAAGCTAATATCCTCTTCCTTCTCCTTTTCTGTCTTTTGTGCTGCTTTCTCCGCACGCGAAGCGCCTTCCTCTGCAGTCTCGCCGGTGACCGGTTTACTGTGCAGGGCAAAGAAGTCACCCCCACCAATACCTTCATTCACTAAGGAGTGCAAGTCGTCCTCTTGAGACGAGCGCGAAAGGTCGTAGTTTAAATTTTCAAATTTAAATTGTGGAATTGGATTTTCGTGGTCCGCGCGATCTGTTGCCTCTAGCGGCTCAGTTCCCGGCATATCCTCTTGGTCCGCCGCTTCTATTTCCGTCGTCTGATCAGGCTCCTTCGTTGGCGCATGCTCCGAATCCACTGGTTCAACATCTTCAAAGGCGACATAGTCGTCGTCGACCACATCTACCATTGGCACTTGCTCGAGGGGTAGGTGTAAATATTCGAACAACCAATTCGGGCTACTAGCTAGCAACTTCGTGTGCGCCGCTAACTCACCGGTCGTACCATCGCTAATATACCGACGACGTTCGCGCGCAAAATACAGTGGTTGTGAGTATGGATATTTGGAAATAAGGCGTTCCAAATCTTCCAGGGATACTTCTACTGGATTTGCTAATGCCTGTCGATATAAAGATGAAAAAGATAAACCTGTATTCCCCATATTACCTACCAATTTGCAAATGCACGATTATAAACATCTTCGGTTAACAATTTTATAATTTCGCCATTCAAAGTTTCCTCTTGTGCAGCAACGGTACCCGCAAATTCCCGAAATTGCGTAAAACTTTCTTCAAAATTACTTTCACCGGTTTCATCCAGGCGGTTGGTATAAGTGACCTTTACAGTAATCGTTAAACGGTTCATTGCTGCCCTATCTGAATTTGCTTCTACTGCTACGGGACTGATATCGTATCCGGTTATGAGCCCTTCAAAAGTAGCGTCGGCCTCGCCATTAACCTGACTCAAGCGCGATTGACTCCGAATTCTTTCCTTTAATCCTTCGGTGAAATTTTGACTCAGTGTTGCGTAAACCATTGGTGCTATATTCTCAAAATACTGCACATTTACCGTCTTCATGTTTTCCGGAATAGAGCCTCCACTTAAACTATAGCTTACTCCACACCGATTAAACAGCCCTAAACAGAGAACTGCTAATATAGATATAAGGGTAACATTTCTTTGCATAGACGCTAAGTTATCAATCTAAGTTTAAATCTTTAATTTTTCGGTACAAAGTTCTCTCGGAAATACCAAGTTCTTTTGCTGCAGCTTTCCGTTTCCCTTTATGCTTCTTGAGTGCCTTTTTTATAAGATCGGATTCCTTTTCAACGAGCGATAGAGACTCTTCCACCTCTTCAGCATCCTCGGTCTCATACGACATATAATCACTATTGCTTTTTGGCGCCTGCTTAGGATTATGTATGGTCAAGGTTGGGTGAGGTGCCTCGTCATTCAAGTAAGCTTGCTTGTTATGCTGCACATCGTCATACAGCTGATTGATATAAGGAGAATTCTTTTCAAAAGTACTGGTGTTTACGCCTTTTTGAATGAGTTCAACAACCAACTTCTTAAGATCTACCATATCCTTTTTCATATCAAAAAGCACTTTGTAAAGGAGATCTCGTTCCGAGAAATCCTCCTTCGATTTGTCTTTAAAAAAGACCGGAAGGGAGGACACGTGTTCGGTCGGAAGATATTTAGTGAGGATCGCACCAGTAACGATACGCTCCTGTTCCAGTACAGCGATCTGTTCGGCAATATTTTTTAACTGTCGCACATTCCCTGGCCATTGATAATTCATCAACATTTCCTGCGCATCGGGTGTCAGCTGCATACCCGGTGTGCGGTACTTGTCCGAAAAATCAACAATAAACTTTCTAAACAATAAATTAATATCTTCTTTGCGCTGACGTAAAGAAGGTATGCGCAAGGGAACAGTGTTAAGCCGGTAGTAAAGATCTTCGCGAAACTTTCCTTTTTTTACAGCTTCGTAAACATCAACATTCGTAGCGGCCACCACACGTACGTTCGCTTTTTGAACTTTGGAAGATCCAACGCGTATATATTCGCCGGACTCCAACACCCGTAGCAAGCGTGCTTGTGTACCCATTGGAAGTTCACCAACCTCGTCCAAAAAAATTGTACCACTGTCGACCACCTCGAAATAGCCTTTTCTAGCCTCATGCGCGCCCGTAAAGGAACCTTTCTCGTGCCCGAAAAGCTCCGAGTCGATCGTTCCTTCGGGAATCGCACCACAGTTAACTGCGATGAACGATCCATGTTTACGTGCGCTTAGCTGATGAATGATGTGAGAGAAAACCTCTTTCCCCGATCCACTTTCTCCTTGTATAAGCACAGAGATATCTGTAGGAGCAACCTGCTTGGCTACATCCAATGCTCTGTTGAGTAATGGCGAGTTACCAATTATTCCAAACCTATTTTTTATATCTTGATTATCCACGCTACTTCCTTGGAATTTATATGCTAAAAATTAGTCTATAATTCGTCCCATCAATGTTGCTGACGTACAACGCTCAGCCAATACATGCACATACTCACCCGGCTTGAAACGTGCATCGATAGGAAAAACAACCATGGTATTTTGGTCATTCCGACCGCAATAGTCCAAATCTGAACGTTTCGAGAAACCCTCGATAAGGACCTTATGAACCTTTCCTACAAAATTCTGCTGACGGAAAAGACTATGCTCTTGTTGTTTATTCACTACCTCGGTCAAGCGTCTCTTTTTCACGAGCTCGGGAACATCATCTTCAAAGCGTTTTGCGGCTAAAGTCCCCGGACGCTCGGAGTACGCAAACATATAAGCAAAGTCATACTTCACGTAATCCATCATCGACAATGTTTCTTGGTGTTCTTCTTCTGTTTCAGTACAGAAACCGGTGATCACGTCGGTAGATATTCCACATTCTGGAATAATACGACGAATGGCTTCTACACGGTCTATATACCAAGGGCGGTCATAGGTTCTATTCATCAGTTCAAGCACTCTAGAGTTGCCAGATTGCACTGGGAGATGAATATAGTTACAAATGTTCTCGTACTTAGCCATCGTATAAAGGACCTCATCGGTGATATCTTTAGGATGAGATGTGGAAAAGCGCACACGCAGCTCTGGACTGACATCAGCAACTCGCGCTAATAGCTCTGCAAAGTTGATGGTAGCTTTCGGCTCCTGCCCTTCTTGCTGGGCGGGGGTAAATTTATAGGAGTCGACATTTTGACCAAGTAGCGTTACCTCGCGGTACCCTTTGTTAAATAAATCACGGGCCTCTTGAACAATAGAGTATGCATCGCGACTACGCTCGCGGCCACGCGTAAACGGAACGACGCAGAATGAACACATATTGTCACAGCCACGCATAATAGAGATAAATGCCGAAATCCCATTCGAATTTAAGCGAACAGGGCTGATATCCGCATAAGTCTCTTCGCGAGAAAGCAGCACATTGACCGCTTTGGTACCGTCGTCTGCTTTATCGATTAGATTGGGAAGATCGCGGTACGCATCTGGACCGACCACCACGTCCACCAATTTTTCTTCCTCCAAGAACTTGGCTTTCAGACGTTCGGCCATACAGCCTAGCACGCCGACAATCAATCCTGGATTTTTCGCTTTTGCGGATTCAAATTCTTTGAGTCGATTGCGCACACGCTGCTCGGCGTTCTCACGGATCGAACAAGTATTGATAAAAATTACGTCTGCTTGTTTATAATCTTTAGTAGTCTCAAACCCCTTATCCAACAGAATCGACGCAACGATCTCACTGTCAGAAAAATTCATCTGACACCCGTAGCTCTCAATATACAATTTTCTACCTTGCGATTTACCTGTTGGAAGCATGTCTAATACTTCCCCTTGACGCGATTCGTCGTGTGTTTTTGTAATATGATCCAATTCTAGCATAGCACATTTTAAAAGACTACAAAGTTAAGAATAAAAACTTAGAATGATGACACTTTGGCAGATTGAGATTGAAATTTAACATCACTGTTTAAAGTGCAAATCCTACTAAAAATATAAATAGCAGCTCGGCGAGCTGCTATTTATATCGAAAAACAATGTACCGATTTGTAACTATTGCGCAGCTTCTTGTTCTGCTTCTTTCACCATATCATCGCCAGCAACGACTACAATCTCTACGCGGCGATTTTCCGCACGCCCTGCATCCGTATCGTTTGATGCAATAGGTTCGGAAAAATTCTTACCTTGGGTCTTAATACGACCATTTGTTAATCCCTCAGATACTGCAAATGCTTTCACTGCTGCAGCTCTAGATTCCGAAACTTTTTGATTTGCATTCAACGTACCAACATTATCTGTATGGCCAATGACCAAGATTTCCGTTCCTGGCTCTTTATTTAATGTCGCTACTAGGTTTGCAATATTTTCTTTTGCTGCTGATTTTAATGTTGAACTATTAAAGTCAAACAAAATACCCTCATCAAACTTTACAATGATACCTTCGTCGGATTTGATTACTTCTGCACCGGCAACAGTATTCTCAATTTCCTTTGCTTGCTTGTCCATCTTTTTACCGATAAGCCCACCTGCTACCCCCCCAATTGCAGCACCCGCAAGCGCACCAACAGCAGTATTACCCGCTTTACCACCGATTAAGGCGCCAAGTCCAGCACCCGCAGCAGTACCGATCACGGCACCCTTTGTCGTGCTACTCGTGTTCTGTATCGTAGAACAACTCGCTAACAACATCACGGACGTTGCTACTGATAAGCCGTAAACAGCTACTTTTTTATTCATTTTCATAATCAACCTAATTTACTTCGTACTTTTATTTAATACGCATATTATTAAACAAAGGAAATGCCAAAAGTGTTTTAATTATCAATACCGACACAAAAAGGGAAATAATTATTTCTCTTGAGGGGGAATTTCTAATTTCGGAAGACGTGTAGATCGAGGCCGACCATTTCGCTCCCAGCTTTCCATAGAGTTTTTTACATACGCCAAGAAATCATATTGCCCCCATCGCTGCACCATACTGTGAGAAGGACGATACAGATCCATAAACGACTGCAATTCATCCCCTTCCAACCCTGTTATTTTACCCACAGAACCTTTATTAAATACCCGGTCCACTTGTGACTGTTCGAGTTCCCTGTCCATAACTTTAGCAAACCGCTTAGCATTCTTTGCGTCGCGTCCGAATAAATTATAAAGGGCAGTAGCTGGGCTACCTAAATAGGTGCCGAATGTATTTTTCCCGCCATTGTAGACACCTTTCTTGCGATAGTCGTCTAACATATCACGCATTTCGGCCTCTTTGGTCTGGCGGCTGATAACGACGGTCTCGATGGTTAAACCTTGTTGCAATTCGATCAGAATATCCTCTTCGGTAAAAAGCCGCGTCTTTACTGGACCGTAGCCCGTTTTTGTAAATAACAAGCTATCCCCCACAGAGGCATCTATGATAAAAACCCCGAAGGTATTGGTTCTCGTGGATTTTTTGGTTCTCATATTCATCACATTCACATCCGTGATGCGCGTGCTCTCGCCCTTTTCTACGACAAATCCAGAGATCCCGTTTGACTGCGCCGTGGTCGAGCTCATTCCAAGAACGAAAAAAACTACCGTACCCAGCAGCAAGCATAAATTTTTAATTTTAATATACATTCGGACTAAAATTAACAAATGTTTGATCGAGACAATGTTAAAAAGTACTAAATCTACTTTTTAAGTGAAGGGTATGGATAAAAAACAAAATTTGCGCCTTCGGGAATAACCACGAAGAGACACATAAAATCTTCTGACTTCTTATAATGTTTGATAAAATAGTCTTTGCGGTCTTCCTTGATGACGCCCGCTTCGAGAAACTCCTCTAACGAGCTTACGTTGATAGACCACTGTGTCTGCAGTTCTTCTCGGTTCAACAACAACTCCCCGATTTTGACCGTATGCTGATGGGCTATAAAGATTGGGTAGGCTGTATACTGCTCGGCACGCATTTCGTCAGAAACCTCTTTGATGGAGTCTGCGTAAAAATCTAAATCTATTTTTAAGCTATTCAACGGGCTAGTTGTAGCCTTATCACCCCCCTGGGTCCCGCTTGCAGCTATTAAGTCTTCTATATCCAAAATATAAAATTATAAGTCCAACATCATTTAAACTATTTCCGCTGCAAACACTATGCCTTTAGTTTGAGCAGTGCCACGTTCTCCACGTGCTGAGTATGCGGAAACATATCGACAGGCTTTATCCGAAGCACGTCGTACTTTTGTTGTAGTATCTCCAAATCGCGCGCCTGGGTAGCAGCATTACAGCTCACATAAACTACCTTCACGGCCTCCATTTCCAGAATTCGGTTTACTACGTCTGCATGCATCCCTGCTCGTGGCGGATCCGTAATAACGACATCTGGACGTCCATGCTGCGCCACAAAATCGGCAGTCAAGACATCTTTCATATCGCCGGCATAAAATTTAGTGTTTCCAATTCCGTTGATTTGCGAGTTTACTTTCGCATCCTCGATCGCTGTGGGAACATATTCCACGCCTACCACCTCACGCGCTGAGCCTGCGACAAAGTTTGCAATGGTGCCCGCCCCCGTATATAAATCGTAAACAAGCTCATCGCCCGAGAGTTCGGCGAACTCACGTATTATTTTGTAAAGCTCGTAGGCCTGCGCGGAATTCGTTTGGTAGAAAGATTTGGGTCCGACTTTGAACTTTAGGCCTTCCATCTCTTCGTAAATATAGTTGCGCCCTTTGAATGTAATTATTTCTTGATCAAAAATGGTGTCATTGCGTTTTTCATTGACAATGTAGAGTAAGGAAACTAAGCTCGGGAACTTTTCGTGTATAAATCCCATCAGCGCATCTATCTGTTCCTGGCTAGGGTATGCAAAAACTACAATCAGCATCACTTCTCCGGTCGAAGAGGTGCGGATTATCAAATTACGCAAGGCACCTTCGTGCGCACGTAAATCGTAGAAAGAAATTTTATGCGCAATAGCGAAGTCTCTTACCGCATTTCGAATAACATTCGACGGGTCCTGCTGCAAAAAACAGTGATCAATATCCAAAATTTTATCAAAACGGCCCGGGACATGAAACCCTAAAGCATTCATCTGCTCGGGAGCAACTTCTTGATCAACCGAAGTTAACCAGCGTTTATTCGAAAAAGTAAATTCTAGCTTATTACGGTAATAATCGGTTTTCTGAGAAGGAAGGATTTTTTCCATGGAGGAGGTATCCACTTTACCGATGCGGCGAAGCGCATTTTCAACATATTGTTGTTTAAAAAGCAACTGCGCTTTGTACTCCATGTGCTGCCACTTACACCCGCCGCAGGTTCCAAAATGGGGGCAGAATGGCTCCACGCGATGTTCCGAGGGTTCCTTTATTGCTACGAGACGCCCTTCCGCAAAACTTTTCTTCTTACGCAAAAGTTCGACATCCACCAAATCACCCGGCACCGCATGCTCAATGAACATCACTAAATCATCTTGTTTGGCAACACCTTTGCCCTCTTCGGCAATATCTAGGATTCTTAAATCCGCAATAAACCGCTTATCCTGTGGAATTTTTCTACCCATAATGGCTGCAAAAATACGCTTTTTTTAGTTAGCGTTCATTGGAATCTTTAATCTTGAGCCATGGCACCTTTAAAGAATACGATCTCGATTCGTTAAAGCAGGGTGGCTTGTACAAGGTAAGGGAGAATTTCCTTCTGAAAGGAGATAAAGTTCTTACGTACATCTGCTTCGGTCACGGCCGTGAATGCAAATGAAAAAACGATATTCTTACTCGATTTTATTAAAAAAGTTAACCGCTCTTCGGGAACGGTCTGGGCAATAGTATCATTTTGAATAAAGGAACTTAGCAACAAAAACTCTAAGTCGTCCGACAGGGTCTTGAGGAACTCCTGCGCATTTGCAGACTCTCGGATAAATTCCCATCCAACAAATTCGTTACATACTGTATACGTGACCCGGCTGACTCTTAATATCGTATTCGCTAGAAAAGTGGACAGATCTTTTTCCCGCACATTTTTGTTTAAGATATCTTGCACATTTTCCCGAATGTAATCCAAGAGCACTTGATGCAAAATAAGCTCTTTACTGGAAAAATGTTTGTAAAACGTCGCCTTAGCAATATTTGCGTGCTTTGAAAGCTGATTGACACTGGTCTTATTATATCCATAGCGCCGGAATAGGTCCCGCGCTGACTTTTTAATTGTTAATATGACAAGATCATTTTCCACAGTGCTCTTTTGAACGAATTGACAACTTTAGTTTGATTGATAAATTAAGGACCAGCTGTTTCGCTTACACCCTTCTGGTGAGGATTGGTTAACACAAGCACTATCATCTAGATTATGCGCTACAGTACCAATCTTCAGGATTTTAAACGATTTCAGTTTCAAATTGCGACAAAAATCGAACATCATTCTCCGAGAAAAGACGAAGATCGCGAATTTCGTATTTCAGATTGGTAATACGTTCGATGCCCATCCCGAAGGCGAATCCGGAATACTTCTTACTGTCAATTCCACAATTATTTAGCACATTCGGATCAACCATACCACACCCTAGGATCTCTACCCATCCGGAATGTTTACAAAGCTGACACCCTGCACCTTTACATATAGTACAGGAGATATCCATCTCCGCTGATGGTTCGGTAAAAGGGAAATACGACGGGCGGAAACGCACTTTGGTTCCTTCACCGTATAGCTCTTGCACAAAATGGAAAAGGGTTTGTTTTAAGTCGGCGAAAGAAACGTTTTCATCCACATAGAGTCCTTCTACTTGATGAAAGAAACAGTGTGCACGTGCAGAAATCGCTTCATTTCTATACACGCGGCCGGGCATAATAGCACGAAACGGTGGTTTGCCCATCTCCATTAATCGTACCTGTACCGAAGAGGTGTGCGTACGTAGCGCAATATCGTTCCCTTCTTGCTTTTCGACAAAAAAAGTATCCTGCATATCACGAGCAGGGTGCTCCGGTGGAAAATTTAGAGCTGAAAAGTTATGCCAGTCATTTTCTATTTCAGGCCCTTCAGCAACGATAAAACCAAGCTTTTTAAAAATCTCGACAATTTCCTTACGGACTAACGATAAGGGATGTCTGGACCCCATCTGAAAGCCAGTCCCCGGAAGAGTTAGATCCCCTTCTTCCCTTTTTACTTCTTGGGAGGTACCACTGAATAACGATTGATATTCGGAATATTTGGCTTCAGCAAGCTGTTTAAATTCGTTCAATTCTTTTCCTAAAGTTCTCTTTTCCTCGATCGATACCGTCTTAAATTCTTCGAATAACGATTTAATGATGCCTTTTGCAACAAGGAACTTCAACCGATAGTTCTCCACATCGGCCGCCGAGGTAGCTTGAAAAGCATTAATTTCTCCTGTATACTGCTTAATTTTATCCTGCAACATAAGGCCAAAGATACGGCAAAATAATTAAAGTCGTCCGCGAGCACACTGAATTTTTCCGTGCTCGAGCAACAATTTTAAAATGGCAAACCGTCGTTATCGTCGTTGTTCTCTAGGAAATCTACGTCCTGGTTTTTATCCGCTTCATCGGTATTCTGGGTTTCTGTAGGTTCCTTCGCCGGGGGATTGAAATCCGAAGGACGCCCCAAGAGTTTGAAACTTTCCCCCACAATCTCCGTTACAAAACGTCGATTACCATCGCGATCCTCGAAGTTACGCGTACGCAGATGCCCTTCAATGTAAATAAGCTTTCCTTTCTTCAGATATTTCACGGCCATCTCGGCCAACGTTCGCCACATGACAATATTATGCCATTCCGTATGCTGCACGCGGGCTCCATCCTTGTTATAATTTTCTGAAGTCGCTAAGGAGAAACTACACACCGTGACATTGCCATCCAAATATCTTACTTCGGGATCTTTACCCAAATGCCCCACCAATATAACTTTATTAACGCTCGCCATTTCTATAATTTAGTATCAATCAGATGTTTGTTCTCTTCCAGAAACGAGAATATTAGTTTGTGTTTAGCTAAATTATCTATTTTATCCCACATATAGTAGTCCCCTAAACACTTTTTATCTTTTATCGAAGAGAATCCACGCACCAAATAAAAACAGGCGTAAATATTTTGATGGCTGAGCACGTGCTTCACCTGCCTACCGATCTTATCTAACGTTATCGGCTGGCCGAAATAACTCGAATCCGAAAGCTCTTTGAATAATTCATCAACCGGCAAGCTTGTATCTGTCTGATATAAAGGAAACTCATATAAATTCGCCCAGACATCTTTATCGCCGCGCTGTACCATGAGCAACCCGTGCTGATCGGCAATCAGAAAATAATGAAAATAACGATCGCGGCTAACGCGGCTTTTGATCTTCACCGGAAGAACATGTGTCTGTCCGGATTGGTAAGCGGCGCATTCCAGCCTAAATACACATTGATCACAGCCGGGATTCTTGGGTTTACACTGCAGCGCGCCAAAATCCATTATGGCTTGATTGTAGGTTCCCGGATCCCGCACATCCAGCATCTGTTGGGCGAGGCTCGCAAACAGTTTCTTACCTGCCGAGCTATTGATGGGCTCGGAAACCCCGAAATAACGGGACAACACGCGATACACGTTTCCATCCACTACCGCCCGGGGCTCATTGGAAGAGAATGAAGCTATTGCCGCCGCCGTATATTCGCCGACCCCAGGCAGTCGAATCGCTTGATCATAGCCACCGGGAAATACTCCTCCATATTCCTCAACGACCATTTTGGCCGCCTTTTGCATATTTCGGGCTCTGGAATAATACCCCAAGCCCTGCCACAAGCGCAGAATGAATTCTTGGTCTGCGGCGGCAAATTTTGTTACAATCGGGAACTCTTGGAGGAACCGATAAAAATAGGGTAACCCCTGCTCCACGCGCGTCTGCTGGAGGATGATCTCCGAGAGCCATATAACATAAGGGTCAGACGTTGTCCGCCAAGGTAATTCACGTCCATTGACCTGGTACCAATCTATCAGTTTTTGAGAAAATGACATTCACAAAGTTGGTCAATTTTTAACAATAACCATAGGTGTTAAAAATGTTAAAAAATGTAAAATATTGACTACAAACAACATGATAAGTTACTTTTGTGCACCGTAACATAAAATGTTTTTACTAAGGAGATATGCTAAAGAAAAAAACATCCGTGCTCTTCGTCGAACCGGATGGTACATCTACAAAAAAAATACAAGTCCCGACAGTCGTTGTCACCCATTGGAAAAAAGTAATGATTTCATCAATTATTTTGATATCGGCTATCGTGTTAACTGCAATTTTCGCGGTCAGACAATATACCTCAGAACGTTATACCACAGTTTATGGTCGCCAAATTAATGACCTGAAAGCTCAGAATCGTCAACTCGAAAAAGATGAGTTCGACAGCCAGACGACGGCTGAAGAAATGAAAAAATCTTTCAATTCGATCGACAGCACCTTAGAACGTATCAATCAAAAAATGAAGAAACGTGGGCTCAAGGCGATCAAGATGGAAAACGTTGGAGGACCTATCGAAGAAGAAAGTGACGACTACCTCATTGAGCTATCTCAATTTTACAAAGAGCAACTCATAAAATTAGAAAACAGACTTGAAGGAATGCCGCTAGGTACGCCCCACCCCGGTCGTATTACTTCGCCCTTCGGATACCGTAGAAATCCGTTTACCAATCGCGGTCGAGAAATGCACTCGGGCGTCGACCTTAAAGGAAAAACCGGGGATCCGGTAAAATCAACAGCAAAGGGGGAAGTAACTTTCGCGGGCTACCAAGGGAATTACGGCTATGTCGTGATGATGAAACATAGTAATGGGTATGAAACACGCTATGCGCACTTAGTACGCACACGCGTAAAAAAAGGAGAATATGTGGAAGCAGGCGAAATCGTTGGATTGCTGGGCAGCACGGGGCGCAGTACAGGACCGCATCTGCACTACGAAGTACTCGTTAATAGTAGGAAAGTAAACCCTGCGAAATATTTTAATTTCTAGAATCATTTGGTGCATGATCGTGACGCTTCAATCTATTTTGAGGCGTTTTTTTTTACTCGCTGGCACCAGTTTTCAAATGAATCTTTGCAAAAACGTCGTTTTTTAAATGGGCTTTGTTAATTTTGAAGCATGTGCGAAGTCAACTTTGAAATTGCAACCTTACATCGAGGGAAATACATGATCCTGCTATTAACAGGCGTGTGTATGGCGGCACTTTTAGTAGCTAGACTGCCCATACAAGAAGTACTAAAAATTATTGTCGTCCTTCTCAGTGTGCCCCTATCTCTATTTTTAGGAATAAAATGGAGCGCCAACCCCTCCCGGTGGACAATCGAAAAAGATCGCTTGTCGATCAGTTTCAAAAACAAAGCCCAAGATATTGACCTCGGTACGATAAGATATATCCGTAACGTGCCTCGCTCCGGCGGAAATCTGATCATGATCTTCGTGAAGGATGCAAAGCAACCTAAGCGCTACTGGCGAAATAAACTTTTTCAAGCCTCCGATGACTTGGACTCCCTCATGCACGTTTTAAAGACACACGGCGTGGAATATTATTATGCATAACTAAACTCGAATATGAAAAAAATCATACTTTTTACTGTTTTAGCGCTATTGGCAACGGCGGCCTCAGCACAGCGTCCCGGCTATTGGCAACAACACGTGGATTATAAAATGAACGTTGAGGTAGATGAAAAAAACTATCAATACCTTGGTGAAATGACCCTAAAATACACCAACAATTCAAACCATGATCTTCCTAAGATCTATTTTCACCTGTATTTTAATGCCTTTCAACCTGGCAGCATGATGGATTACCGGTTGACAAACATCATCGACCCCGATGCGCGCATGAGCACCAATATCGGCACTAGAGAAAATCCAAAGTACCAAAGCCGCATTGCTGTATTGAAGCCCGATCAGATCGGTTATCAAAAGATCGGCAGCCTTACCGTTGACGGTCAAGCCGCAAACTATAAAGTTGATGGAACTATTCTAGAAGTCACCCTAGCTCAACCTATCACCCAGGGTAAGACCGCAACCATCGAAATGAAATGGGAAGCCCAAATTCCCGAACAAATTCGTCGTAGTGGGCGCAACTCGAAAGAGGGTGTCGCGTTATCGATGGCGCAGTGGTATCCGAAAATGGCACAATTCGATGAATTTGGGTGGCATCTGGATGAATACGTGGCGCGCGAGTTTATCGCTCCATTCGGCAACTTCGATGTCACCATAAACCTAAACAAAGACTATGTTGTGGGCGCTTCGGGCAGACTCCAAAACCCGCTACAGGTTAAAGGTTACGACAAGAAAGCCAAAATTGCCGCGAAGAATGGCAAAGCAACTTGGAATTTCAAAGCAGAAAACATCCACGATTTCGTATGGGCGGCAGATCCTAAATTTGAAGTAGACTCCGCTACATCGAATGGAGGAACGACCATCTATACGGTTTACTTGCCGACAAACAAACAAGTCAAAGAAAACTGGAAAACAGCACTGTCGCTGTCCACTGAGTTCTTTGATTATTGTGGGGAGCACTTTGGTGCCTACCCATGGCCTACGTACAGTATTATTCAAGGAGGAGACGGTGGGATGGAATATGGAACGGCCACACTTATTACAGGAGGGCGTGACATTAAGAGTTTGGTGGGCGTAATTTTCCATGAGGCAGCTCACTCCTGGTACCAACAACTATTCGGTATTAACGAAACTGTTGACGAATGGTTCGACGAAGGCTTCACCAGCTATATTGAAGAGTATGCATTTCAAAGTCTCTTCGAAAAAAAGGGAGCCCTCAAGAGTAATCCTGTGATAAATGCATACCGCTCGTATTACAAACTAGCGCTCTCGGGAAAAGAGGAACCGATAAGCCTACTTGCAGACTATTACGATACGAACTATGCCTACGGAAATGCAGCTTACAATAAAGGACAAGTTCTTGCCGAGCAGCTTGGTTATATTATCGGTAAAGAGAATCTTCAAAAAACATTTCTAAGCTTTTACGACCGTTGGAAGTTCAAGCATCCTACGCCAAATGACTTCAAACGCGTGGCAGAAGAAACTTCAGGCATGAATCTTAAATGGTACTTTAACCTATTTATCAATACGACTCGGACAATAGATTATGCTATTGAGAGCGTTACCGAAAACGAAATTCGCCTCACGAACAAATCAAATTTCGCTATGCCACTTGATCTTCTCGTGGAATACGAAGACGGTAGCAAAGAGCTCTTCTACATTCCGCTTCGCGAAATGCGTGGAGAAAAGCCTACCGAGCAGTTAGTAATGTACCAAGGCATTACCAGAACAACGCTTGAAGATTGGTTTTGGACAAATCCGAATTACAACATTAAAGTAACCAAGAAGCCTGTCAAAGTACAAATCGACCCGTCGTTACGGTTAGCAGATATCGATTCATCGAACAACCTCTACGAAAATTAATTAAGTATTCAGGGTCCTAAATATTGTTAGGACCTTGAATACTATATATGTGATTTAATTAATTCTCTCGCCCTATTTTCATCTAGAAATCGACGGTGTCTATTTGAGACTGCAAAAAGTGTATCTTAGTGAGTATGGAACGCGTTATTGAATTAAAGAAATATGTAAAAGATGATTTACCCGATTATCAACAATTAGTTCGGTGTTCCGAAGTAATGTACTATATTACTGGCCTCGGGATGGATGGCATTCAATCTAAGGCAAAATTTAACTCAATTCTATCGATCAACAACCAACAACATTCAATTGGTTACTTCCAGGTGTTAGATCAAAACACAAAAGATGTTCTAGGTGAATGCAAATTGGTGTATTATCTCGATGATCCGACGGTCTTTGAGATTGGGTATCTTCTAAAGAAAGAATATTGGAGACAGGGATTAGGATCAAAAATTTGTCAGGACTTGTTAAATCTTGCACAGTATATCGACCCCACAAAAGATATAATTGGTATTATACATCCAGAAAACGCAGCCTCAAGGCGTCTACTTGAAAAATTTGGATTTAGGAGCTTTTTTCGCGGTTTTGAAAATGGATTACCGACCGAAAAATTCATTAAAAGTGCCACTTTAAAATAACATGATAATTTATAGTAGCGCTTTAAATTATCATGTTATTTGATAGGTTTAAACATTAGTGTCTAATTATATTAAAACATGTTTAAAAGTTCAAAGATATCGTACTCCAATATGTCGTATCCGCCCTATGGTCCACGTCTATGAATAATCCTATGCCGTGGGTAGCTTTGCTGGATGAGCAAAGAAGAAAAAAGAGTTCAGATGTTTGCTATGATAGCAGACTGGCAGCAGAGCGGCCTGAGCAAGAAACGCTACTGCGCGGAAAATAGCATCAATGAGGCTACATTTTATTACTGGTTTTCTCGTAGTAAAGAAAACGATACATCCAGCGGGGGCTTTATAGCAATGGATAATACCGGCAGAAAAGGCGATGTTGAGGTTATCTACCCCAATGGGGTGCGTATCAAGGTAAATACCGATCTTGGTCTACTTTCCCAGTTGATACGTCTTTACTGATATGTTTTCATTGGGGTCTTCTCACCGTTTTTATCTTTACGACGGACACTGCGACATGCGCAAGAGTTTTGACGGTCTTTGCGGCCTGGTCATATCAGTGATGCATCGCCAGCCGACCGGTGGTGAGGTATTTGTGTTTCTGAACAGAAGCCGTACCCATATCAAACTTCTGCACTGGGAACACGGGGGCTTTGTGCTGTATTACAAACGGCTGGAGCAGGGGACTTTTGGTACATCTTCACTTAAAAAAGGTGAGCTGTCATGGAGCGATCTGGTATTGCTCATCGAGGGCGTCCAGGTTGTAAAAAGCATACAGAAAAAACGTTATTCATTGCCACAAAAACAGCTTTTTTGATTGCAGGAGCGCAGAAAAAACCGTATCTTTAGGCTATGGAAACAGCGCTGGAAAACCTCTCGAAAGAAGACCTTCTGAAGGTTATTTCCAGCCGTGACCGTACATTGAAAGAGCGTGACGAAAAGATCACAGCCCTATCCGAAGACTCCTCCATAAAAGACGAAAAGATCGGATATCTGGAATCCCAGCTTGCCATGTACAAACGCATGCAGTTCGGACAGAAGCGTGAGCGTTTTGAGTGCGACCCCAACCAGATCGCACTCCCGTTTGAAGCAGGGTCTGTAGAAGTAGAGCAACAGCAGGAAGAAACCAAACAAAAGATCGAGTATACACGCAAGCGCCCTAACCATAAGGGACGTGCTAAGTTACCTAAACATCTACCTGTAGAAGAGATCAGGATCTATCCCGAAGGTGACCTATCGGATATGGTATGTATCGGAAAGGAAATCACCGAAGAATTGGAGTGCGAGCCGGCAAAGTTCTATATCAAACGCTATATCCGCTATAAATACACGCCTAAAAATGGAGATGGCGTTAAGATCGGCGAACTTCCCGAACGTGTCATCAACAGAGGTACCCCCGGAGGAGGCTTACTGGCAATGATACTTACCGGTAAATACCAGGACCATCTCCCACTGTACCGCCAGAAGCAGATCTTCGCCAGGGAGAACATACAGGTCGCCTCCTCGACCATCGAAGGCTGGACAAAGGAGGCACTGATCAAACTTGAGCCACTTTATGAACAATTGGTCTTCGATACAAGAACAAAAGGTTACCTGCAGGCTGACGAGACACCCATAAAAGTACTCGATAGCGATAAAAAAGGCGCTGCCCATCAGGGCTGGTATTGGGTATACCACTGCCCATTGGACAGGACCGTACTGTTTGACTATAATCCTTCACGTGGTGGCCACGTGCCTAAATCCATGCTGGATAACTTTAAGGGTTACCTCCAGACGGATGGGTATGCCGCATACCAGCAGTATGGACAGAAAAAGGACATCACGCATCTGGCCTGCTGGGCACATGCGCGCCGTGAGTTTGAAAAAGCACTGCAGAACGACCGTCCCAGAGCCGAAAAGGCACTGCTGATGATACAGAAACTC